>JAWKQQ010000037.1:0-1603 GCA_041390065.1 Candidatus Krumholzibacteriia bacterium | reverse complement strand
CCTCGGCCCCACGTTGCTCGCGTTCATCTCGGTGATGATGACCTCGGCCGCCAGCGGCTCGCCCGTCAGGGCGCTGGTCACCGTGCCGGTGATCCCGGGACCGACGAGGGCGCGGTCGAGGAGCGCCATCGCACCCCGCGCCACGCGGTGGCCGATGGTGTCGACGTCGGCGCCGGTGAACCAGCACCCGTCCTCGATCTCCATGAGCAGCGTGATGACGCCCGCCTCGCCGTAGACCCAGCACTGCTCCTTGGGCAGGGTGTCGTAGCAGACGATGTCATGATAGGCGACGTTCTGCAGGTTGCGGGTGGCCGCGCTCCAGGCGCCGGCGAGGTCGCTCGCGACGCCAACGTCGGGCGCGCCCTCGCTGCTGAGCCAGGGGTAGAACACCTCGCTGTGGTAGCCGATGGTCACCGGCGAGTGCAGGTCGCACACCAGGGCCGGTCGCTCGCGCAGCACGAGATCGCGCAGGGCGCGGGCCTCGGGCTCGGAGAACGGGTGGGGTCCGCGGTACTGCTGCGACGAAGGATCCCACTCCGGACACTGCTGCCAGCGCCAGTCCCAGTTGCGGTTGAGGTCGACGCCGTCGTGCGGGAAGTCCACCTCGCCGTTGCCGTTGTTGTCGCGCAGCGTCTTGCGCCAGTCCTGCCAGTGCGGCGCGCCCGAGAACACGAACCGATGGCCGTCCACGTTGACGATGGGCACGAACCAGAGCTCCAGGCCGTCCACGCGCGCGGTGATGGCGGGGTCGCTGCCGTAGCGCTCGAGCAGGCGCCGCATGACCTGCATGATGGCCGTGGTGCCGTTGCACTCGTTGGCGTGCTGGGCGCCGTGCAGGAGGACGCCGGGCTCCGGCTCGCGCACGGCCGCGTGGTCTGAGATGCAGACCAGGGGGATGTCCTCGCCCAGGCCGCTCTGGCCCAGGACGGTGACCTGGATGAGGTCGGGGTAGGCGGCGGCCCAGGCGGCGAGCTGCTGGTTGACGGCGTCGAGGCGCCAGTAGGCGGGGTCGGGATACTGGGCCTGGGTCCGGGTCGCGAGCGACAGCAGCAGCATGGCGACCAGGTGGGTCGTGGCGAGGCGATGCGTCATGGGGAGCGTCCCGGGGCTTGGCGGTGAGGGGCGGCGGAGTGCTCCGGAAGATCATACCACACCCGGGCGTGCGGATATCCGCGCGTCTGGCGGACGAGGCATGACGACCCCCGCAGCGGCCGGCTCCTTCCGCGCCGCCGCAGGTCGTCGTCAGGGGGAGTTCTAGCCCTCCGCCTCCGCCTCCGCCTCAACCATCGCCACCGGGGTGACCGCGAACGCGCCGCCGATGTAGTCCACCTCCACCCCATCGCCCGCCGTCACCTCGCCCGCGAGGATCGCGTCGGCGACCCGGTCCTGCACCTCGCGCTGGATGACGCGCTTGACCGGCCGCGCCCCGAACCGCGGGTCCCAGCCCAGCTCGGCGATGCGCGCGACGGCGAGGGGCGTGGCCTCCAGCGACAGCTCCTGCTCCCGCAGCACCCGGTCCAGCTTGGCCAGCTCCAGCCGCACGATCTGCTCGATCTCCTGTCGGCCCAGGCTCCGGAAGCGCACCACGGCATCGAGACGGTTG
>JAWKQQ010000036.1:0-1656 GCA_041390065.1 Candidatus Krumholzibacteriia bacterium | reverse complement strand
GGAAGCGCTGGCCGAGCCAGGTCTCCCGGGTCCAGGGGATGCGGCCGTCGCGGACCAGGCTCACGTCGTAGCTGGTGCCGCCGGTATCGGCGACGATGGCCATGGCACTGCCGAGATCGCGCCCGGCGTAGAAGCGGCCGGCCACCGGCGCCATGGCCGGCCCGGAGTTGATCGAATGGATGGGCGCGCGCGCCACGTCCCGGGCATCCATGATGCCGCCGCCGGAGGTGACCATGAGCGTGCGGCCCGAAAAGCCGGCCTCGCGCAGCCTTGCGGTGAGGCCGTCGAGATAGGCGAACATGAGCGGCTTGAGCGAGGCGTCGATGACCGTCGCCGAGGCCCGGCGGTATTCGCGCAGCGTGGGGTTGAGGACGTGCGAGAGCGTCACCGCGACGCCGGGCAAGTGCTCGGCCAGGAGCTCGCCGACGCGGCGCTCGTGCGCGCCGTTGACCACCGACCAGAGAAGGCAGACGCCGACCGCCTCGACCTCGAGGGCCTGCAGTCGGTCGATGATGGCGAGCACCGCCGCCTCGTCCAGATGCTGGACGATGCGGCCGGCAGCATCGATCCGCCCGGGCACCTCGAAGGTCAGCCGTTTCGGCACATAGGGCTCGGGGTAGGGGACGGTGAAGTTGAAGGGCTCGATGCGCCCGCCCTCGCGGATCACGAGGACGTCGGGATGGCCCTGGGTCGTGAGGAAGGCGGTACGGGCGGTGTTGCCCGTCAGGATGGCGTTGATGGCGCGGGTGGTGCCGTGGATGAAGGTGGTGGCCTCGGCGAGGAAAGCCGCACGGTCGAGGCCGCAGGCGGCGGCGGCGAGGCCGAGCGCGTCGAGCACGCCCTGCACCGGGTCGGCGGGGACCGTGGAGGACTTGAACTGGCGGATCTCGCCCGAGCGCTCGACCACGAGATCGGTGAACGTTCCGCCAGTGTCGCAGGCGAGGCGCATGCTTGCGTTTCCCCTCGAAGGTCGATAAGCCAATCTGTGATCACAGCGTAGAGCCTGCCACCTGCGCGGGCAACCATGGTTCGAAGGCCGCGGGCGCCGCCGGCGCTTGGCCCCATGCACAACGAGGACCGATCATGCTCGACGAACGCCCCAATTTCTCGCTCGAGGACATGGACCGCGAGAGCCTGTTCCATCCGCTCACCTCGATCGCCGCGCACCAGAAGAACGGCCCCCTGATCATGGATCGGGGCCATGGCGCCACGCTGCGTGATCACGGCGGGAACGAGCTCGTCGACTGCTCGGGCGGCCTCTGGTGCGTCAATGTCGGCTACGGCCGGCCGGAGCTCGCCGAGGCGGCGAAGCAGGCCATGCTGGACCTCAATTACTGGCACCTCTTCGGCTCGTCGTCGCACGAATCCGCCATCCGCCTCGCCGACAAGATCCTGCAGCTCCTGCACGAGCAGGCCGGCGCCCGCCACCTCTCGAAGGTCTTCTTCGGCACCTCCGGCTCGGATGCCAACGACACCAACTACAAGCTCGTCCGCTACTGGGCGACGCTGCGCGGCACGCCCGAGAAGAAGAAGATCATCTCGCGTCAGGGCGGCTATCACGGCCTGACCACGGTCGCGGCATCGCTCACCGGCATCGAGGCCTATCACCGGGCGTGGAACCTGCCGGACGTCGACATCCTCTACACGAGCTGCCCG
>JAWKQQ010000035.1:0-1683 GCA_041390065.1 Candidatus Krumholzibacteriia bacterium | reverse complement strand
GCACGACGCGCGCCTGATCAGCGGTGGAGTGCCGGCGAATGTTGGTCAGCGCCTCCTGCGCGACCCGCAGAAGGCTGCTCGCCTGCGTCGGTGTCAGCGCGGAGAGCAGCTCTGTGTCTCCCACGAGGTCGTAGCGGACCCTCAGGGCCGGGCTGTCGGCTTCCGCGCACAACTGCTCGAGGCTGCCGAGCGAGGTGCCTTCGCCCTCGGGGCCGAGATCTCGCAGCGAGCCGAGCAAGCCGCGCAGCTCTTCGACGGCGCCACGGGAGAGCCCCTCGACCTCCTGCATGGCCTCGGCGGCCAGCTCTGGCCGGGTGCCCATCGCCCGCCGGGCCGCGGCGGTCTGCACGCCGATGAGCGAGATGTGATGCGCGACGGAGTCGTGCAGGTCGCGCGCGATCCGGAGCCGCTCTGCCAGCACGGCCTGATGGGCGAGTTGCTCGGCCTGCACCCGTACCAACTCGCGCGAGCGGCGCAGCTCGTCCTCCGATTTCGCTTGGAGCCAGGCCTGCCGGCCCAAGAACAGCGCGCCGCCGAAGAAGGCCACGTTGATCGTGATGGTGGCGAAGTAGTACCAGCCGCTGGGCAGGATCTCGAAGACCGAGCGGGAATAGGCATCCGTGGCGATGAGCCACACCAGCATGGCGAAGAGCACGGCGAGAGTGGCCAGCATCAGCGTGTCCCGGCGCCGCGCGTACGCCATCGCCGTGTAGATGCCGAAGAAGTACAGCACCTGCATGCCGGCGCTGGTGGCCACCAACGGCACCAGAACACCGGTCAGGATGAAGTGCGCGCCGCTGCCCAGCAGGAGCACGGTGACGGGGAAGCGCCGCCGCAGCGCGATGAGGATGCCCCCGGTCGCGATGGCCAAGAGGCCAGGACCGAGGGGCGCGTACTCCACGGCCTCAGGGATCTCCTGGAAGTTCATGAGAGCGGCGGCGGATACCACCGCCAACACCACGGCGATCAGGATGTCCGCAGCCCACGGGTTCGTCGGCGCAGGGCGCGTGTAGTCGTCGTCCAGCCCGAAGAACCCGCGGAACTTCTGTCCCCTCATCATCGGAGACTCCGGATCACCAGCTCCGGTCGAGCGGGCGACCCTCCTCGTAGCCCGAGCCGGACTGCACGCCCACCACGGCGCGCTGAGTGAACTCGTGCAGGCTGCTGGCTCCTGCGTAGGTGCACGACGAGCGCACGCCGGAGGTGATCCAGTCGAGTAGGTCCTCGACGCCGGGGCGACGGGGATCCAGGTACATGCGGGACTGCGAGATGCCCTCCTCGAACAGCGCCGCCCGGGCGCGCGAGTAGGCGGACTGCTCGCGGGTGCGCTGCTGTACGGCGCGGGCCGAGGCCATACCGAAGGATTCCTTGTAGAGGCGGCCTTGATGGTCGACGAGCTGGTCTCCGGTGGACTCGTGGGTGCCGGCGAACCAGGAGCCGATCATCACCGACCCTGCGCCGGCCGCGAGGGCGAGGGCCACGTCGCGAGGATGACGCACGCCGCCATCGGCCCACACGGCCTTGCCGTGCTGCTGCGCGGCGGCGGAACATTCCAGTACCGCGGAGAACTGCGGGCGACCGACGCCGGTCTGCATCCGGGTGGTGCACATCGCACCGGGACCGACGCCGACCTTCAGGATGTCGGCTCCGGCCTCGATCAGATCGTGGCAGCCATCGGCGGTG
>JAWKQQ010000034.1:0-1736 GCA_041390065.1 Candidatus Krumholzibacteriia bacterium | reverse complement strand
GCCGGGGACACAACCGCGTCGAGGCCCTGCACGACGCCACGGCGCACGCGGAGATCCTCGCCCTCGGGGCGGCGAGCGAGCGACTGGCGCAGTGGCGCCTCGACGGGGTCACCCTCTACGTCACCCTCGAGCCCTGCACCATGTGCAGCGGCGCGATCCTGCTCGCGCGGGTGGGGCGCCTGGTGTTCGGCGCGGCCGATCCGCGCGCCGGCGCGGTCGCCTCGCGCGCCCGCGTCCTGCAGGGCAACCCGTACCAGCACCCCGTGGAGGTGGTGGGCGGCGTCCTGGGGCAGGAGTGCGGCGACCTGCTGAAGGCGTTTTTTCGCGACCGACGAGAATCCGAGCCAACGTGTTGATTTGCCGCCAGGTCGGTGTTATATTGCGCGACCGATTCGGCGGAGAGGTGCGAGAGTGGTTGAATCGGCACGACTGGAAATCGTGTGAGCCTCCGGGTTCCGAGGGTTCGAATCCCTCCCTCTCCGCCAGGTTCGCACGATCCCAGGCGCCGCGGCCGCTGGCGGGCGCGCCCGGAGCGGGCGACAGATCTTCGCGGAGAGGTGCCGGAGCGGTTGAACGGGACGGTCTCGAAAACCGTTGAACTCGTAAGAGTTCCCAGGGTTCGAATCCCTGCCTCTCCGCCAGACAGACCCCGGTCGACGAGATCGGCCGTTTACGCCGACGAGGGTCGGTGGTAGGTTACAACTCAATCACGGTGGGGATGTAGCTCAGCTGGGAGAGCGCCTCGTTCGCAACGAGGAGGCCGTGGGTTCAAGTCCCATCATCTCCACCACCGACTTCCGGGATGCCCTTCCCGCACAGCATGATGGGCCAGGCCCGGCGTGACGTCGGAGCGCTAACCCCGCCAGGGCCGGAAGGCAGCAACGGTACGCTCACTCCGTCGTGTGCGTCGTAAGCCTGGCCCGCTCTGTGTCCGGGCCCGTGCGCCGACCTCCCGACGCGAACGTCCCCAGGAGCTCCGCCGCATGACCTACCAGGCCATCGCCCGCAAGTACCGGCCAGAGACCTTCGCCCAGGTGGTGGGCCAGGAGCACGTCACCGGCACTCTGCGCGCGGCCGTCCGCAAGGGCAAGCTCAGCCACGCGTACCTGTTCAGCGGGCCCCGCGGCTGCGGCAAGACCACCGTCGCGCGGATCCTCGCCAAGGCGCTCAACTGCCCGACCGCCGACGGCGGCGAGCCGTGCGGCGAGTGCGAGACCTGCGTCGACATCGCGCGCGGCAGCTTCATGGACGTGCTCGAGATCGACGCCGCCAGCAACACCGGCGTCGACAACATCCGCGAGCTGCGGGACATGGCCAAGCTCTCGCCGGGCGCCAACCACAACCGGGTCTTCATCATCGACGAGGTCCACATGCTCTCCAAGGGCGCGTTCAACGCGCTGTTGAAGATCCTGGAGGAGCCGCCGGCCCGGGTGTTCTTCTTCTTCGCCACCACCGAGCCCAACAAGATCCCGCGCACCATCCTCTCGCGCTGCCAGCGGTTCGACTTCCGGCTCCTGTCGCGCGAGCAGCTCGGCACCCGCATGCAGGAGATCTGCGCGGCCGAGGGCGTGACCGTCGACGCGGCCGGCCTGGCCGTGCTGGTGTCGCTGGCCGAGGGCAGCATGCGCGACGGCCTCAGCCTGCTCGACCAGGCGATCGCCAGCTGCGACGAGCAGATCGACGAGGCGACCCTCGTCGACCTCTTCGGGCTCGTGCGCTCCGAGCTGTATCTGGAG
>JAWKQQ010000033.1:0-2474 GCA_041390065.1 Candidatus Krumholzibacteriia bacterium | reverse complement strand
CTTCGATCACCGGCAGGGCCGGGGCCATGTCGGCCGGGTAGGACGCCAGCCCCTTCTCCACCGAACGCACCACCTGGTCCGGATCCTGGTCGTGCGCGGCGATCAACGCCCGCACCAGATGCAGGCGGCCCTCGGCCTCGTCGAGCCCCTTGGCCAGGTTGAGGGTGGCGCGGGCGGCCGCGGTGTCGCCGCTGCGCACCAGGAGCAGCGCGCGGTCGGCGAGCCACGCGGCGCGCAGGGCACGCATCTCCGCGGCGGCCGCATCGGCGAGCCGCTTCTCGCCGTCACGCAGGCTCTGGACGGCGCCCAGCGGGTCGTCGCGGCCCACGGCGGCGTCGAAGCGCAGGCGGTACCAGCGCGGGTTGCGCCGCGCGAGTTCGGCGAGCTGGTCGAGCACCTCGCCGGCATCCCCCCAGCGCGACAGGGCGACCAGATCGGTGGCCAGCTCGAGGCCCACGGTGACGCGCCGTTCCTGGCTCAACCCGGGTCGCACGGCGAGGCTGCGGTGCAGGGCCGCGGCGCGGCCGGGGTCGCCGGTGAGCCGGTACAGGGTGCCCAGATGCAGGTACGGCTCGACCGCCTCGGGCTGCCGTTGGACGTGATCACGCAGGAGGTCGCGGGCGGTCTCGAGGCGGCCGCCGAGCCAGTGCTCGATCGCCTCGGCATGGGCCTCGGCGGACGGCGCCGGCCGCGCGGGCCGCCGCAGCGCGATCCACAGCGCGAGGCTGCCCACGAAGACGACCAGGGCGCCGAGCAACCAGGGCCAGAGGTCGTGCCACATGCTCAGTCGCCCTTCCCGGCCGCATCGGGGTTGGTGAGCTCCTGCAGGGGCAGGGCGCGCAGATCGGCGAGCTCGCGCTCGAGGCCGGCCTGCAGCTTGCGCTGCCGGGACAGCTCGCGCCGGAGGCGGAACTCCCGCAGGCCCATGCCCACGAACGCCGCGAGGAGGCCGAGGCCGAAGGCCGCACCCGCGATCCAGTAGAGCCCGAGATCGAGGTACTCGCGCCCGAACAGGTTGAGGTCGACCGTCTGCCCCGCGTTGGTGACGAAGAAGTACACCAGGAGGAACAGCAGGACGAGGAAGAGGACGAGCCTGATCACCCACACGTCGGCACCTCGCTAGGCTGGCTTCGGACGGTTCGTTACCGTCGCAATGTAGCGCAAACGACGATGGCGTTCCAAACGTTCCTTGCCGCGCCCGGACTCAGCCGGCCACGGGCTCGGCCAGGAACGAGGTATTGCGCCAGCCGGTGATGCGTACCTGCCGCACCTCGCCGGCCACCGCATCGGGCAGGGCGACCACGAGCTTCCGGTTGTTCCGCGTACGCAGACGCCAGTGCCCGGCCGGGCGTCGCGCCGGCTCCTCCACCACGGCCGCCACCACCCGGCCGACCTCCGCGGCCGCCGTGTCGGCCCAGACGGCATCCTGGACCGCGAGCAACGCGGCCAGACGCCGCTTCTTCTCGGCCACCGGAACGTCGTCGGCGAGCCGCGCGGCAGGCGCGCCGGGGCGCTCGCTGTACTTGAAGGCAAAGATCGTGTCGTAGCGGACTTCCCTGACCAGGCTCAGGGTCTGCTCGAAGTCGTCGTCGGCCTCGCCGGGGAACCCGACGATGAAGTCGCCGGAGAAGGCGACGTCGGCCAGCGACTCGCGGGCGAGGCGGACCATGGCGAGGTAGTCGGCGCGCGTGTAGAAGCGCTTCATCCGCTTGAGGACCCGGTCGCTGCCGCTCTGGGCGGGAACGTGCAGCCATGGGCAGACCTTGGGCTGGTCGGCGATGGTGGCGATGAGGTGCGGATGCATGTCGCGCGGATGGCCGGTGAGGAAGCGGATGCGCTCGAGGCCGTCGATCTGGCAGACCAGGCGCAGAAGCGCGGCGAAGTCGAGGTCCCCGCGCCAGCGGTAGGCGGTGACGTTCTGGCCGAGGAGGGTCACCTCGCGTCCCCCGGCCGCCACGATGCCGGCGATCTCGGCGAGGATCAGATCGGGGTCCTTCTCCACCTGCGGTCCCCGGGTGTAGGGCACGATGCAATACGTGCACTTGTAGTCGCAACCCTTGTGGATGGTCACCAGGTGCGAGTTGTTCGTGGGGTAGAGCGCGGGCGGCGCCACGTAGTGCACGCTCTGATCGTGGCCCACGGCCACCTGCGCGCGGTCGGCGGTCCCGGGGTCCATGATGGCCGCCACCAGGTGCGGCAGCTCGTCGTAATGGTCGACGCCGACCACCAGATCGACGCGGTTGCGCAGCTGGGTCAGCTCCTCGCGCATGCGCTCGGCCATGCAGCCGCAGACCCCGAGCACGGCGGGCGCCCGGCCTGCCTGCGCGCGCTCGTGCCGCAGCTCCCCGACGCGGCTGATGACCTTGTGCTCGGCGTGCTCGCGCACCGAGCAGGTGTTGAGCAGGACCAGGTCGGCCGCGAGATGGTCGTCCACGGGTTCGAACCCCGCCTCGCGCAGCCGCCCCAGGATGACC
>JAWKQQ010000032.1:0-4049 GCA_041390065.1 Candidatus Krumholzibacteriia bacterium | reverse complement strand
CGCGAAGCAGGGTCACCGCGTCGCCGGAGTCGGCGGTCAGAGGGTTGCCGCCGGTGGCGAGGATGGCTCCGAAGGTGTCGGACGGGTCGTCGGTGCGCACCAGTTCGGCGCCGGCGCGCAGGCTCGGCCAACGGGCGGCACGGGTCTCGGCAGCCATGGCCGCGGCGGCGTCCACGCTCCAGCGGACCGCCGCGAGGTCGGCGTTGGCGGCGTCGGCCCGGGTCAACGCCTGCTCGAGGGTGATCGGCTCCGGTCCCGGCGGAGTCGCCTCCTGCCCACTCGACGCCGATGGCGCCGCGATCAACAGCATCGCCACGCCCAGCACCGCGCCGGTCTGCTTGAGCACGGTCGCCACGGGCGGCTGGGCAACCGCCGCCACGCGCCGCTCCATGAGCAGGTACAACGCAGGCACCATGAGCAGCGTCACGCCGGTGCTCATCACCAGACCGCCGACGATGACCCAACCCATCGGCCCCCACATGCTGTCGCCAGCGAGCGTCAGCGGCATCAGGCCCGCCACCGTCGTCATGGTCGTCATGAGGATGGGCTGCAGGCGCGACTCGGCGCTCTCGCGCAGCGCCTCGACGAGCTCGCGACCCTCGCCGCGCAGCCGGTTGATCTGGTCGACCAGCACGATGGCGTTGTTCACCACGATGCCGGTGAGGGCGAGCAGACCGATGAAGGCCGTGAAGCCGAACGGCCAGCCGCCGACCAGCAGGCCCAGCACCGAGCCGCCAAGCGCCACGGGGATGCTGGTGAAGATCACCAGCGGCTGCCGGAACGAGCGGAACTGCAGGACCAGGATGCCGTAGATGGCCGCCAGCGCGAGGATCACGTTCTGCAGCATGCTCAGGAAGGCGCGGTCGCGTTCCTCGTCCTCGCCGATCACGCGCCAGCGCTCCTGCGGCGACAGCTCGAGGCTACGCACGGCCGGCAGCAGATCGGACACGATGTCGGCCGCCAACCGGCCATCCACGTCCGAACCCACGATCACCGCGCGCTCGAGGTCGGTGTGGTTGATGCGCGCGTAGGTGGACCGCAGGTCGGGCGACGTGAGCTGGGCCAGGGGCACCGGTTCACCGCCCGGCAGCGGCAGACGCAACCGGTCCAGATCGGTGATGTCCTCGTCGCCCTCGCGAGCCACGCGCACCACCACCGGCCGGTCCTGGTCGCCGTCGCGCAGGACGGCCGCCTCGACGCCGGCCAGGGCGATGCGAACCTCGCGCGCGACGGCGTCCTGACCGAGTCCGAGCTTGCCCGTCTTCACCGCGTCGATGCGCAGGTCCAGGCGCGGCGGCCCGGGGCGCAGGTCGTGCTCGACGTTGATCGCCCCGGGGATCCGACGCAGCGCGGTCTCCAGCTCGTCGGCATGGGCTCGCAGCCGCGCCAGGTCAGGGCCGACGATCTCGATCGAGACGGGCAGGCCGACCGGCGGCCCTTGCTGCAGCACCTTGGCCTGCACCACCATGTCGGGGTCTCGGTCGAACTCCTCGCGCACCCGGCGCGCGAGCGCGGGCACCTGCCGCCTGGCTGACCGCTCGACCGTGACGACGAGCTCGGCCGTGTTGGTGAAGCCGCGCTCGGGCTGATGATTGTAGTACATGACCGGATTGCCATCGCCGACGTTCGTGGTGACGGCCGCCACCTCCGGCTGCGCCAGCAGCATCGCCTCGACCCGGATCGCCTGGTCGCGCGTGTGCTGGAGCGACGTGCCCTCGGGCGTGTGCACGCGCACCAGGAAGACGGGCTTCTCGGCGGCCGGGAAGAAGTTCATACCCACCAGGGGCGCCAGGGCGAGCACGCTCAGACTCGCCGCGAGCACCAGCGCGATCGAGCGCCAAGGCCGCCGCAGAACGCGGTCCAGCAGCCGCGCGTAGGGGCGGTCGACCAGCGTGCGGCGGACGCGCGCGAGCCGACCGCCCTCCTCGACCGAGGCCGCCGAACCGAACAGACGGGTAGCCAGGAGCGGCGTGACCGCCACGGCCACGGCCAGGCTCACCACCAGCACCAGCGACACGACGCGCGGGATGTCGCGCGTGAACTCGCCCACGGTGCCGGCGGTCCGCATCATGGGCAGGAAGGCGGCCAGCGTCGTGATCGTGCTGCTGGCCACGGCAGCCGCCACGCGATCGGTGCCGACGATCGCGGCCCGCACGGCGTCGAGTCCGCGTCGGCGGTGCTGCACGATCGACTCGACCACCACGATCGCGTTGTCGACGAGCAGGCCGAGCACCACCACCAGGCCGGCGATGGACATCTGCTGCAGTGCGATGCCCCAAGCGTTCATGAGTCCGAAGCTGATGCCGATGGACAGCAGCATGGCGGTGATCACGACGGCTGCCGGCCGCCAGCCGGCCAGCAACGCCACCACCAGCGCGATGACCAGACCGCCCTGCAGGAGGTTCAGCCAGAAGCCGTGCAGACGGTCCTTGACATCCTGCGACTGGTCGAGCACGACCGTCGCCGTCAGGCCGGCCGGCAGGTCGGCACGGAACCGGGTCAGCACTTGCTCGGCGTCGGCACGCAGGTGGAACACGTTGCGGCCGTCCTTGAGGGTCAGCGTGACCAGAACCGCGGGCTCGCCGTTGGTGCGAACGAGGTGAGAAGGGTCTCCGCTGCCCCATGCGACCGCGGCCACGCTGCCCAGCAACACGGGCCGACCATCCACGACGTTGAGCACGATGTTCTCGACGTCTGCCAGGGTCTCGAGGCGGGCGCTGGGCTTGACCGACAGGCGCCGATCGCCGGCGTGCACGATCCCGCCGGGAATCTCGCCACCCGCGGCGGCGACACGGCCGACGAGGTCGGTGAGGCTGAGGCCGGCCTCGGCCAGACTGGCCGGATCGACCATCACCTGCGCCTGCTGCTCCTGGGCGCCCTCGACGGCCACGGCCTTGGCGTCCGGCAGTGTCCGCAAGCGATCCTCGAGCTCCTCGGCCCAGTGCTTCAGCTCGGCGTCATCGGCGCCAGGGCCGTGCACGGCCACCTGCAGGAGCACGACGTTGGAAGGTTTGTTTTGCCTCGTGTCGATCTCGACCACGCCCTCGGGCAGGTCGGCTCGCAGGGCGGCCAGCCGTTGCACCATCAGGTCATAGGCCTTCTCGACGTCCTCGCCCTCGCCGAACTCGACGTTGACGATGGCGGTGCCCTCGGTGGCCGTGCTCTTGACCTCCTTGACCTCCTCGAGCTCCCAGATGGTCTGCTCCACCGGTTCGAGTACCCGGTCCTCCACCTCCTCGGCCGTCGCGCCGGGGTAGATCACGGTGACGGTCGAGAAGTAGGCCGACAGCGTGGGATCCTCCTGCCGCGGCATGGCCTGGAAGCCCACGATCCCCAGCAGTACGGCCGCCACGGTCATGACGATCACGAAGCGATAGTTCTTGATGGCGAAGGCTGACATCGACATGGCGTCGCTCCTCTGGCTCAGCGGCTCGCGGCCACGACGTCGCCGTCGCGGAGCCGGTCAGGGGTCTGGTCGACGATCACGTCGCCCGCATGCAGCCCGCCGAGGACGACCACCTCGGTTCCCCGCACGTCACCGAGCTCCACGGCCACCATGGTGCTGGTCTCATCGTCGATACGGAACACGACCGGCCCCTCGTCCCGAACCCGCACGGCAGACAGCGGCACCCGCAGCTCGGTCGTTGCAGGTGCTCGGGGATCACCGACGGCCAGCGCCACATCCACCAGCATGCCCGGCAGGAGCGCGCCGTCGTCGTTGGGCACGTCGATCACCAGCGGCACGCTGCCGCTGCGCTCGTCGCTCGCGACCGGGGGATGGTCGACGCGTCCGATCCGCGCGAGTTCGGGACGGTCGGGGAACGAGACCACGAGCGGGGCATCGAGGTCCAACCGGGCCAACACCCTCATCGGCACGGCCACGCGGGCTTCCAGCGATCCGGTGGCGATGACCGCGAAGGCCGATTGCGACGGCGACACCGTCTCCCCGCGCTCGACGTAGCGAGACTTCACGCGGCCGGCGAAGGGCGCCACGACCCTCGACCGCGCCAGGTTCCAGCGCAGCTGCGCGAGCTGCGCCTCGAGGGCCG
>JAWKQQ010000031.1:0-6454 GCA_041390065.1 Candidatus Krumholzibacteriia bacterium | reverse complement strand
GGCAGCGACGGGCGCCCTCGCCACACGGGGCGAGGGCGCCCGTTCATGGGGCGATCGGCCGGATCGGCGTCCGCCGACGGATCAGTGGCGCCCCTGGCAGGACCGACAGACGCCGCGCAGGATCAGGTTGTAGCCCTCGACCAGGTGATGCTCCATGTACGAGCCGATGAAATCGTCGAGCAGGGGCAACATGGTGTCGAGGTCCCGCAGGCCGCCGCACTGACGGCACTGGAAGTGCAGATGCGGTTCCATGCGGCCATCGAAACGCGACTCGGCGCCCTCGGCGCCGCACAGGCGCACGCAATGCCCGGTCTCCTGCAGGATGTCGAGGTTGCGGTACACCGTCCCGAGGCTGATCCGAGGCAGGTGCTCCTTCACGCGCTCGTAGAGGATGGCCGCGGTGGGGTGGTCGTGGTTCCGGCAGAGTTCTTCCAGCACCACCTGGCGCTGGCGGGTGTTTCGGCGCTGGCACGTGGTCATGGGCGAGACCTCCCCCTTCGGGTGATGATTCTTCATCATCATTATCGTCAAGCTGCGCCCCTTCGTCAACGCCGTTGACCTGGGAGGCAGAGACGCAGCGACCCCCCGCGCGGGCGGGGGGTCGCTGATGCTGCCCGGGGCAGCCGGATCAGGCGGGAAGTGGGACTAGAACTTCTTCCACAGACCCAGCGACACCGAGTAGGGGCTCTCGCCGGCGGCGAAGGTGGGAACGCTGTCGCCCCAGCCGTTGCCACCCAGGCCCATGGCCGCGTCGTCGCCATTCATGATCATGGCGAACTGGATGTACACGGTCACGTCCTTGCCGTAGTTGCGATCCACGCCGAAGGTCGCCAGGGCGTAGTCGTCGTTATCGACGTCGGTGTTGGGGTCGGCCATGTAGTAGCCGCCCTTGATGTCGTACTCGGGGCTCGCGTGGAACATGACCTCGCCGCCGATGGTCTGCTGCGACAGGTCCTTGATGCCCGCGGCGTTGCTGACGGTCTGGAACAGGGCCGAGATGCCGAACTGGTCGGCCGAGTACTTGCCGGCCACGCGGATCGCGGAGGCAGCCTCGGGGTCGGCCACGGCGTAGTTGCCCTTGGTGTTGGTCTCGAAGGCCGCGCCGAGGAAGATATCCTCGTCGTTGTAGGCCGCCATGACGCTCATCACGTTCGCCGCCTCATCGGCGCCGATCGCGTTCTGGTCGTAGCGGTACATGGCCTGGCCCATGAACTTCTCCATCTTCGGAGTCGAGTACATGATGATGTTGGTGTAGCGCTTGTCCCAGCCCATGGTCGTGGTCCGGAAGTCGCCCACGGTGTCGTAGAAGAAGGTCGCCTTGCGGCCCAGGGTCTTCATCGGGGTGTCGTGGATACCGATGAGCCAGCTGCCCCAGGTACCCTTCATGCCGAGGAAGCTGTTGCGGTTGGACAGGACGCCGCCGCTGTTGGACAGGTCCATGGCCTGCTCGAACTGCCAGATCAGGGTGTAGTTCTCGGCCAGCTCCTGGGAGCCCTTGACGCCGAAGCGGGACGTGTTGCTGGACAGCGTCAACTGGCTGTTCTCGCTGTCGTTGTTCATCTGCGTGGACATGTGCAACTTGCCGTAGACGGTGTACTCCATGTCACCGGCCATGGCCATGGTGGCAAACACGACCACCATGAGGATGGGAAGCAGCTTCTTGCTCAACTTGGAACCTCCTTGCAGTCCTCCGTTGGTGTCCCGCGGCTCATCGTACCGATGCGCCCCGGGACCGTGACCCCATGGTGGGATCAACTCTCGTTGGACACGTGATGACGTCCGTGTCGCACGATCTCGCCGTTGACCATGTAAATCGCGTCTTCGGCGATATTGGTCGCCAGGTCGGCGATCCGCTCCAGGTGCTTGCACACCATCATGATCGAGAGCAGGTCCTCGATGCGACCGGGGTCTCGATGCATGGCTTCTCGCAAGGCCTGGGTCATCTCCCGGTAATCGTTGTCCACCTCATCGTCCGACGCCAGCACGGCGCGGGCGCCGGCGACATTCATCTCGACCACGGCATCCAGGCTCCGCCGGAGCATGGATTGCGCGTTCTCCGCCATTCTGGGGAGCTTGCGCGCACTGTCAACAGGATCTTTACCCGAAAGTTGACGAGAATGTTCACCAATACTGACCGCGAGGTCGCCGATCCGCTCGAGATCGTTGTTGATCTTGAGCACCGAGACGACGAACCGCAAATCGATGGCGACGGGCTGGTGCAGGGCCAGCACCTTCAGGCACTCCTCCTCGAAGTCGACCTCCATGAGGTCGATCTCGAGGTCGCGGGCCCGGATCTGGTCGATCAGCCGCGTCTCGCCCGACAGCACCGCCTTCATGGCCAGGTGGAGGTTCTCCTCCACCGCCGCGCTCAGCATGAACAGCGATTTCTTCAGCCGCGTGAACGCGTGGGTCAAGTGCGCGTGCATGGTCTTCCTCCTGAAGGGCCGGCGAACCCGGACCTGCGTCGCCCGGTCATCCCTGACGGGCCACCGCATGGCGCAGCAAGGTAAGCCGTAGCACACCAGATTGCAATCTGGCAATAGGCGATCAAAGCGATTGGTGATCTCCGGTCGGCCGCCGTCGGGGCAGCGTGATGGTGAACTTGGCTCCCTCGCCGAGGGTGCTGTCCACCCGGACCTCGCCACCGTGGGCGTGGGCGATGTGCTTGACGATGGCCAGACCGAGGCCGGTGCCGCCGAGGTCGCGGCTGCGGGCCTTGTCGACCCGGTAGAAGCGCTCGAAGAGCCGCGGCAGGTGCTCGGGGGCGATGCCGCGGCCGTTGTCGCGCACGCTGATGACGATCCGGTCGGCCTCGGTGGCCGCGGCGACGACGATCTCGTCGGCGTCGCCGCTGTACTTGATGGCGTTGTCCACCAGGTTGACGAGGGCCTGCTCGATGAGCGGCGCGTTGACGGCCGCCGTGAGGTCCGGCGGGCAGTCGATCCGCACGGCGGGCAGCTCGACGGCGACGCGGGCCGTGGCCACGTTGACGGCCTCCTGGAGGACGTCCGCCAGCGGCGTGTTCTCCCGCACCAGGTCGCTCGCGGTGCCATTCTGCTCCAGGCGCGACAGCGACAGCAGGTCGTCGATGATGGCCTGCAGACGGTCGGCCTGCCGGTTGATGATGCCCAGGAAACGGGCGGTCACCGTCGGGTCGGCCGGCGGCTCGGTCGCCAGGGTCTCGGCGAATCCCTTGATCGAGGTGATGGGCGTGCGCAGCTCGTGCGACACGTTGGCCACGAAGTCGCGCCGCAGCGATTCCAGGCGGCGGATCCGTGTCACGTCGTTGAGCACCAGGAGGGCTCCCAGGCGCTCCTTCTTGGGCCCGCGCAGGCCCGTGGCGTGCACCTGCAGGTGGCGCTCGCCGTCCCGGCGCAGGATGATCTCTCCCTCGACCGGGTCGCCGCTGGCGAGGGCGGCGCGGCCGAGGGCGATGAGGTCGGGGTTGCGCAGGACCTCGTGCAGGGTCCGGCCCACGGCCTTCTGGGGATCCGTGGCGAGCAGCCGGGCGCCGGCCTGGTTCATGCCGAGGATGACCTCGTCGCGGTCGATCGCCACCACGCTCTCGACCATGCTCGACAGCACGGCCTCCTGCTCCTTGCGCTGGCTCTCGATGACGCTGATCCGGTCCTGCAGCTGGACGGCCATGGCGTTGAAGGCCTCGGCGAGAGCGCCGATCTCCTCGCTGTCGGGAACCAGGGAGAGACGCGTGCCGAGGTCGCCGCCGGCCAGGCGCTCGGCGCCGGCCTTCATCGCACGCAGCGGAATCGAGATGCGGCGGGCGAGCACGTAGGAGAGGAGCGCCGCGGCCACCGCCAGCATGAGTCCGCCGAGGGCGATGCGCTGCTGCACGACCACCAGGGCCTGGTCGATCGAGGCCAGCGAGTGCGACGTGCGCAGCACTCCCACCAGCTTGCCGTCCTGGAGCAGCGGCACGGCCACGTACATGCGTCGGTGGCCCAGGGTGGCGCTGTACCGCTCGGACGAGCCCACCTCGCCGGCGAGCGCGGCCTGCACCTCCGGCCGGTCGGCGTGGTTGCTCATCTCGGCGGGATTCTCGCGGGTGTCGCCGATCACCCGCCCGTCGGGCAGGATGACGGTGATCCGCGTATCGGTGGCCTGGCCGCGCACCCGGCAGACGCGATGGACCTCGGCCTCGCGGCCGTCGCGAACCAGCGGCATCATCTCGGCCGTGAGCAGGCGTGCGCGGGCGGTGAGGTCGCGGCTAGTCTGCGAATAGAAGAAGTCGCGAAGCGACCGGGACGTGTAGCCGGTGATCACCACCAGGCAAAGCACGCTCACGCCCAGGAACGGCAGGAAGATGTGCCACAGCAGGCTTTTTCGATGCATGTCACTCGCCGAGCTTGTAGCCCACGCCGCGGACGGTGGAGATGTGCCGGGCGGCGTCGCCGAGTTTCTTGCGCAGGCTGGCGACCTGCACGTCCACCGAGCGGCCCGTCACCGGGTAATCTTCGCCGTGCACGGCACGGACGATCTGTGTGCGGCTGAAGACCCAGCCGGGGCGTGAGGCGAGGAACTGGAGGATGCGGAACTCCGTGTGCGTCAGGGGCACCAGCTCGTCGTCCACGTGAACCTGGAACCGTCCGGGGTGGATGCGGATCTCCGCGAACGCCACGGCGCCCTCGGCGTCGGGCGCGAGGTCGCCGGCGCGCCGGAGCACGGCGGCCACCCGGGCCGACAGCACCTTGGGGCTGAACGGCTTGGTGATGTAGTCGTCGGCGCCGGCCTCGAACCCCGCGATCACATCTTCCTCCGAACCCTTGGCGGTGAGGATGATCACCGGTACACTCTCGGTGGCGTCGTCGCCCTTGAGCCGCCGGCAGACCTCGAGCCCGTCGAGCCCCGGCAGCATGAGGTCCAGGACGATGAGCGAGGGCCGGTGCTCGCGGACGATCTCGAGCCCCTCCTCGCCCCGGTCGGTGATGTCGACGCGGTACCCGGCTTGCTGCAGGGTATACTCCAGGAGTTCCTGGATGTCCGCATCGTCCTCCACGACGAGGATGAAATCATCGGACATGGCAGCCGTCTCCTCGTTGGCGCTCGTGCACCGGTTCCCGGTTCTCGCTTCAGGTGCTGGGGCACCAGGCACGCGCCAGTATATGAAGAGATTGCGGGAGTCATGTTAGCATTGTGTTACCGGCGTGTAAATCGCGCCACCGTGAACACGCAGAGAGGCGGGGAGGTCGCCATGCGCACCCTGTTGAGCCTGATGCTCGTGGCGGCCTGTGGCCACCTGGCGGCGGCCGCGGAACTGACCACGCCCTGGGAGCGCGACTCGGCGACCACGCCTCGCTACGCCGAGACCGTCGCCTGGTGCCGGCAACTGGCCGACGCTCACCCGACCGTCGCCCTGACCACGTTCGGCCGCAGCCCCGAGGAGCGCGACCTGCCCCTGGTGATCTGGGATGCGGACGGACTGCGGGACCCCGCGGCCGTGCATGCGGCCGGCCGCACGGTCGTGCTGATCCAGGCCTGCATCCACGCGGGCGAGAGCTGCGGCAAGGACGCCGGGATGACCCTCGTGCGCGACCTGGCCGAACTGGGCGGTCCCGCCGACCTCTGCGTGCTCTTCATCCCCATCTTCAACGTCGACGGCCACGAGCGCTTCGGTCCGTACAATCGGGTCAACCAGAACGGTCCCCGCGAGATGGGCTGGCGGGTGACCGCCCAGAACCTGAACCTCAACCGGGACTTCCTCAAGGCCGACGCGCCCGAGATGCGGGCGTGGCTGGCGCTCTGGAACGCCTGGAGCCCTCATTTCCTGGTCGACATCCACTCCACCGACGGCGCCGACTACCAGTACGCGATCTCCTACGGCCTCGAGCTGCACGGCAACCTCGATGCGGGCCTCACCGGCTGGCTCACCGGTTACCTCGGCGCCATGGAGGCGGCCATGGCCGCCGACGGTCTGCCGCTGGTGCCGTACGTCTCGTTCCGCCGCTGGCACGACCCCCGCAGCGGCCTGGAGAGCTGGGTGGCCGGACCCCGCTTCAGCCAGGGCTACGCCGCGGTGCGCAACCGGCCCGGCCTGCTCATCGAGACCCACATGCTCAAGCCCTACCCCGTGCGGGTGGCGGCGACCCGGGCGCTGCTCGACCACACCCTGGCCTACCTCGCGGCCGGCGGGCCCGAACTGCAGGCCCTGGCCGCGGCCGCCGATCGCCATGCCACGTCGTCGGAGTTCCGGGCCGCGCCGCTGCCGTTGCGCTGGGCGGCCACGGACGTCTCCCATCCGATCCCTTTCCTGGGAATGGCCTACGAGGCGGTCGCCAGCGAACTGAGCGGCGGCGAGTGGTTCCGCTACCACCCCGACCGGCCCGATACCTTCCTGATCGACGTCTTCGACGAGCCCGCGGTGGCCGCCGCGGCCGACGTGCCCGAGGCCTACCTCGTGCCGCCGGCGTGGACGGAGGTGGTCGAGCGCCTGGGCCTG
>JAWKQQ010000030.1:0-12106 GCA_041390065.1 Candidatus Krumholzibacteriia bacterium | reverse complement strand
GGTGTCGCCGGTGAGCACCTCGACGTCGCCCGTGGCCACCTCGTAGAGCACCACGTCCTTGAGGTTGAGGTAGGCGCGGTAGTCGTCTTCACGGTCGGTGAAGAACGCCACCTTGCGGCCGTGGGGCAGCCAGGCCGCCAGCGAGCTGTGGCGGTCGGGGTCGCTGATGTCGCGCCATTCGCCGCTCGCCACGTCCACGAGGGCCACGCGCTGCTCCTCGTCCACCAGGCCGGAGAACCGCGGATTGTAGGTGACGGCCAGGGTCTTGCCGTCGGGCGACCAGGCCACGTGCTGGACGTTGTAGGGCGGCTCGCTGAGGCGGCGAGGCCGGCGCCCGGCGTCGCCCTCGTCCGCGGGCTCGGTGAGCTTGCCGGCCGGCACGAGCCAGAGCTGCGGGTAGTCCTCGGGGTGGTCGAGGCGGTCCTTGACGATCCAGTCGGCCTTGTCGTCGTCCGCGTCCGCGGCCTCGGCGTCAGCGCCGTCGTCCTCGCCGCGCGGCGCCAGCGCGGCCACCCACGCGCCGTCCGGGCTCCACCAGTAGCCCTGGATCCCCTCGTCGAGATCGGTCACCGGCCGGGGCTCGCTGCCGTCCAGGGGATTGATCCAGACCTGGGTGTCGCCGTCGTCGTCGGCGCGCAGGAAGCTGAGCGAACCGTCCGGGCGCCAGGCGAGGCCGCCGGTGGCCTCGCCATCCCAGGTGAGGCGGCGACGGTGCGAGCCGTCCTCGTCCGCCAGCCAGAGCTCGCGGTCGCTCTCATCGTCCGCGAGGTTGCGGGCGGTGCGCACCCAGGCGACGTGCTGGCCGTCGGGCGAGACGGCGACGGTCGTGATCACGGGCACCTGCAGGAAATCGTCGATCGTGAAGGGGTCGGCCGCCTGAAGGGCCGCGGCCAGGGCCACGAGGGCGCCGAGGACCATGAGCACGCGTCGCATGGAATGCCTCCGGGAAGGGACGTGGGGAGCGCGGACACATCGCCAATCAAAGCAGGTGGGCGGCTCCGAGACAAGAGGCCAGGTCGGTTGACCCGGCGGGGCGGCGGACGGTATCATTGAATGACCGGTTTCGACGATCCACCCCGGGAGGAGGACCCCATGCCCCGCACCATGCGCCTGGCGGCCGTGCTGACCGCCCTGTCCCTGCTCGTCGCCCTGGGCGGCTGCCTGTTCAACGGCGAGGATGATCATGAGACCCCGCCGACGGAGCCGCCGGCGTGGGTGGAACCCACGACCGGCGACATGCTGATGACCTATTTCAGGGACTATTACGCGGGTTGCGACCTCGAGCACCTCGGCCTCATCCTCCACGACGGCTTCCGGTTCATCGCCCAGGACGGCACCGAATACGACCGCGACCAGGCCCTGACGATCCATGGCCTGATCTGCGACGGCGCGGCCGGCGACGGGGGGATCGCGTTCGAGTCCATCTGGGTCGAGTTCCTGAACCCGCTCGGGATCTGGGCCGACGTGCCCGACACCGACCCCTCGTTCGGCTCGGTGGCCGGGGCGCTCCATCGCCCCTACAACGTGTTCATCTCGTTCAAGGTGGACGGCCAGGCTCTCATCTTCCAGGCCATCGGCGAGGCCGTGTTCTACGCCGTGCCCGTGGACGGCGTCTACGAGCTGCTGGGTGTGGTCGACGCCACCAACGGCAACAAGGCCACCGAGGCGCACAGCTGGAGCAGCATCTGGGCCCTGTTCGACTGAGCCGGATCTTGCCTCCTCGGCGGGGCGAGCCTATCGTCCCTGGGCCCCCGCCCGAGGAGCCTGCATGACCCGCCGATCCGCCACCGCCGTGGCCCTGACCCTGCTGGCGATCGCCCTGGCCGCCGGCTGCGGCCGCCGGGCGCACGAGACGACCGTCGTCGCCCACCGCCTGGTCTCTGTCACGCAGACCGACGCGGTCGACGTGTTCGACCGGCCGGTGCCCACGGCCACCGACACGGTGCGCCTGTGGCTCGGTCCGGGCCTCGCGCGCCGCGACAACCACGACGGCTCCCTGCTCGTGGACATGCACCGGCAGCTGCTGACCATGGTGCGGCCTGCGGACCGCTCCTACGTGCAGGGCACCTCGGCCGAGATCTCCCGTCAGCTCGCGGCCCTGGCGGCCGACCCCGAGCGCTCGGACGATCGCCAGGTGCGCCGGCTCAAGAGCCTCCTGCAGGTCTCCGCCCGCGTCACCGACACCGGCAAGGTCGCGGACATCGACGGCTACCGATGCCGCCGCTGGATCGTCGAGCAGCGCTTCGGCGAACAGACCACCCTGGCGGAGGTCTGGCTGACCGGCGACCTGGACGTCGACTTCTCGCTGCTGCAGCGGACCACCCAGCCGGCGCTCGCTGCCCTGCCGGGGGGCGAGGCCGCCCTGGCCGAGCTGGCGAAGCTCCGCGGCGTGCCGGTGCTGACGTCGTCGGTGCTCACGGTGCTGGGCCGCGAGACCCGCACCGAGACCCGCCTGGTGGCGACAGGCCTGGACACCGTGCCCGTGTCGTTCTTCGCGCCGCCGCCGGGGTTCCGCGATCGCGCGGCGAACTCCCAGTGAGGTTCTAGCTTCTCCCGGGCGCACGATCCGTGTTAAAATGGCATCGGTTGACGAGTCGGCGGCGCCGTGCGGGGGCCGCCGCGCCTTTCACGAGGAGATTCCATGAAGCAGATCTGCCGCATCCTCCCCCTGGTCCTGCTGGTCGGCCTGATGGCCGGCGGCGCCCGGGCCGAGGTCACCCTGGGCTGGTCCGACCTCCACGACGGTGGCGCGTCGCTCAACGACGAGGGCATGTCGGTGGCGTTCACTCCCGACGGCAACGTCGTCTCCGCCGGCATGCACGACCTCGGCAACGGCTACACCGACATGCTCGTGCGCAAGCACGACCGCGCGACCGGCGAGCCCATCTGGACCTTCACCTACGCCGACCCCGTGGGCAACGACGTGGCGGTGTCGGAGATCATGGTCGACCAGCGCGGCGACATCCTGGTGGCCGGCTACCTGTCGGCCTGCGACAGCTGAGGCACCGGCGGCGACGACATCATCGTCCTGCGAGTGGACGGTGAGACCGGGCAGTTGGTCTGGTCCGAGACGTACTCGACGCTATACAACGAGAAGGCCGTGGCCGGCGCCTGCGACGCCGACGGCAACCTCTACGTGGTGGGCCGCGCCTTCGGCACCGGCTTCTACGACCTCATCGTGCAGTGCTACCACGGCGACTTCGGCACCGAGCAGTGGTCGCGCACCATCGGGTCGCCGGTCATGCTCGACGACGTGGGCTGGGACATCGCCGTCGACCACCAGGGCCACCCGATCGTCTGCGGCCTGGTGGGCACCAGCCTGGCGGACGCCGACGCGGTGGTCGTGAAGTACGACCCCGTGCTCGGCGAGGAGCTCTGGCGCGCCACCATCCCGGGCGCCGTCTACAACATCGAGACCCAGGGCGGCTGGGTGGCCGTGGCCGACAACGACGACGTGATCCTCGCCATGCGCGTCTGGGACCCGACCACCGGGTACGACGTGCTGCTCAAGCGGCTGGCCGCGGCCGACGGCCAGGAGCTCTGGAGCCGGCGCTGGAACAGCGGCGGGACCACGGCCGACGACCCCCGCGCCATGTGCCTCGGCCCCACCGGCGACGTGCTGGTGGCCGGCGTGTCGGGCGGCAACTACCTGGTCGCGTGCTTCGACGGCATGACGGGCGAGTTCGCCTGGCACGGCAGCTACGCCGGCCCGCCCGACTGGTACGACGTGGCCACCTGCCTGGGCGTGGCCGCCGACGGCACGGTGATCGCCAGCGGCTACAGCGACGGCTCGGGCACCGGCTGGGACCTGGCCACGGTGGCCTTCGACCCCGTCGACGGCACGCAGCTCTGGGCCCAGCGGTTCGACGGCTACACCCTGAGCGACGAGGCCCGCGCCCTCGCCGTCAGTCCGGCCGGCGACGTCGCGGTGATCGGCTACGCCTACAGCTACGATCAGGGCAACGACGCGCTGGTCGTCTGCTACGACATGGGCGCGGCCACCGCGGCGCCCGACCGCGTCCCATCCTCCGTGGCCTTCACCGGCGCCTACCCCAATCCGTTCAACCCGAGCGTCACCCTGGCCTACAGCCTGCCGATTGACGGCGCCGCCGACTTCGCGGTCTACGACCTGCGCGGCCACCTGGTCGCCACCCTGGTCCGGGGCCGGGCGACGGCGGGGCCGCACACCGTGCAGTGGCACGGCACCGATGAGGCCGGCCACGCGCTGCCGTCGGGAGTCTACCTGGCGGTGCTGCGCACCGCGGCCGGCACGACGAACCGCAAGCTGGTGCTGGCGCGGTAGAGCCCGGCGAGCGCCCGGCGACGCGAAGAGCCCCGGAGCTGCCGGCTCCGGGGCTCTCGCTTGCCGGCTCACGACGGCGCGACGCCGATCAGTAGTAGATCGCCTTCAGCGCGCCCCAGCTCGTGCGCGCGGTGGTGGCCACGTCCTGCCGGGTCACCGACACCTCACCGCACTCTTCGGTGGTATCGATGAACAGGTAGACGAGCCCGCCCTGGCTGATGACATGGTGCAGGCCGGCGCCGTTGCCGCCGGACGCGGCCAGGCAGGTCCCCACCGGATCGCTGCAATCGGTGGCCAGGTAGAGCCGGACATCCGGGGCGCCGTCGTCGATCGAGGTGGTCAGCCGCACATCCTCGCCGGGCTGCGTATCGAGCAGGAAGACCACGTCGGGGCCGGGCAACGCGCACGGCGAGCAGCCGTGGGCGCCGGGGTCGTAGTCGTTCCAGGCCTGGCAGAGGTCGATGGCGACCGCGCCGCCACGGGCGAGCGACGTGGCGGTGTCGCAGAGATCGCCGGCGACGGTGCGCTGGCGGGTGTCCAGGCCGGAGCGGTCGCCGGAGTCGAGGCGGTCGGGCTTGGCGGCGGCCACGGCGCCGAGCGTGGCCAGGACCAAGGCGGCGGACAGCAGCCAGCGGGTGGCAGGGAGCATCGGGACCTCCATGACCGACGGTGATTCCAGATGGCATTCTAGCATATCCGCGCTGACCGGAGCGCAAAAAATCCCCGCGCCCGGGGGCGCGGGGATCCTTCGGGTCGAGCCGCAGGCCGCCGGCTACTCGTAGAGCGCCTTCACCTGGCTCCAGCTGTGGGCCTCGGTGGCCACGGGCTGGTTCAGGGTGACCCCCACCACGCAGCAGCCGCTGTACGTGTCGAGCATGAGGTAGTACACGCCGTCCGCGGGGATGGTGTAGGTGAATTCCTCGGGGTTGCCCGAGTCGTCGCCCGCCACGCAGCTGCCGGCGATGTCGCCGCAGTCGGTCACCAGGTAGATGGCCAGGTCCGCGTTGCCCTCGACGACGTCCATGCTGAAGAAGACCTCGTCGCCCGCGGCGAGCTCGGCCATGTACACGGCCTCCGGGCCGTTGGCGGTGTAGCCGGTGCAGCCACCGGACTCGGGGCTGTACTGGTTGGTGTACTGGCAGAGATCGACCTCGAAGTAGAGCGGGCTGCCGGCCAGGTCGATGGCGCCGTCGCAGGTGTCGTTGGCCGGGGGCGGATCGGGGATGAAGGTGGTCAGGGTGTAGAGGCCCGTGGTGCTGGCGCCGTAGCCGGTGACCACGACGTACACGGTGGCGTCGGCGTCGAACGTGTAGGTGATGAGGGAGTAGTAGCCCTCGCCGCCGTCGTCGTTGTAGGCGAGCTCGGTGGTGCAGTCGTCGGCATAGAGGTAGAGCTTGGTGTCCATGGACGGGTTGTCGCCCTGCAGGCCGGTCTCGAAGGTGACGGTGACGCCGGCGGCGGCCGCGAACTCGAACCAGTCCTGATCGCCGGCGGTGATCTCGCCGTTCATGGCGTCGACCAGCACGTTGGCCGTGGCGCAATCGTCGTTGGGCTCGGCCTCGTCCGCCCGGACGGTCACGTTGCTCGGCACCAGCGGCTTCGGAAGCTCGTCCTTGGCCAGGACCAGGCCGGACACCAGGAGTGCGAGGAGGATCAATAGCGTCTTGCGCATCATGGAGGGTATCTCCTTGGCTGGGGATGTGATCGAGGGATTGTCCGCGTGCCCTTGCTCCGTCCCCCGAGGGAGCAAAGCGATCATCTGTTATCATCATAGCAAGTCGAACAGAAATGATCAACGGTATGATTAGTTGTTTTTATATACCAATTCGGTCCGAGTTGGAGTTCGCGGTGACGCGACGGGCGGCGAGACGCGCACCGTGTCGGGTGCGCGGGGGGCTGCCCATGGCGTCATCCTGCGGCCAGGGTCATGGCCTGTCATCGCGTCCAGGGCACCCGGGGAAGTCCACGAACCCCGCCCACCTTGACGCCCACCCCGAACCCTGCGATCCTGACCCCCTGCAACCCCAACCCGATCAGTGGAGCGTGTCCATGGCCCAGCAGTACATCTTCACCATGCGCGGCCTGCGCAAGGTGGTTCCCCCCAACCGGGTGATCCTCGACGGCATCTGGCTCAGCTTCTTCCCGGGCGCCAAGATCGGCGTCATCGGCCTCAACGGCGCCGGCAAGTCCACCCTGCTGCGCATCATGGCCGGCCTCGACCAGGAATTCGAGGGCGAGGCCCAGCCCGACCCGTCGGTGAAGGTGGGCTTTCTGCCCCAGGAGCCGGAACTCGACCCGACCCTCGACGTCAAGGGCAACGTCATGCAGGCCGTCGGGCACATCAAGGCCGACGTCGACCGCTTCAACGAGATCTCCGAGGCCATGTGCGACCCCGATCTCGACCCCGACGCCATGGAGAAGCTCATGGCCGAGATGGGCGATCTGCAGGACAAGATCGACGCCGTCGACGGCTGGGAGCTGGACCGCCACCTCGACGTGGCCATGGACGCCCTGCGCTGCCCCCCCGGCGACCAGGACGTCGCGACCCTGTCGGGCGGCGAGAAACGCCGCGTCGCCCTCTGCCGCCTGCTGCTGGAGAAGCCCGACCTGCTGCTCCTGGACGAGCCCACCAACCACCTCGACGCCGAGTCGGTGGCCTGGCTGGAGAAGCACCTGCGCGAATACCACGGCACCGTGGTGCTGGTGACCCACGACCGCTACTTCCTCGACAACGTCACCGGCTGGATCCTCGAGCTCGACCATGGCAAGGGCGTGCCCTGGGAGGGCAACTACTCGAGCTGGCTCGAGCAGAAGCAGAAGAAGCTGCTGGAGCAGGACAAGGCCGACCAGAAGCGCATCAAGACCCTCGAGCGCGAGCTGGAGTGGGTGCGCACGGCGCCCAAGGCCCGCCACAAGAAGAGCAAGGCCCGCCTCTCGCGGTACGACGAGCTGGTGGAGCAGGACCGCTCGCTGCAGCAGCGAGCCTCGCAGATCCGCATCCCCGCCGGTCCGCGGCTGGGCGACCTCGTGGTCGAGGGCGCCGGCCTGCGCAAGGCCTACGGCGACAAGCTGCTCTTCGACGGCCTCGGCTTCCACCTGCCCAAGGGCGGCATCGTGGGCGTCATCGGCCCCAACGGCGCCGGCAAGACCACGCTCATGCGCATGATCACCGGCCAGGAGCAGCCCGACAGCGGCAGCCTGCGCCTCGGCGACACCGTGAAGCTGGCCTACGTCGACCAGACCCGCGACGACCTCGACGCCGAGAAATCGGTCTACGACAACATCGCCCGCGGCGCCGAGGAGCTCGACCTCGGCGGCAAGCTCGTGAACGCGCGCGCCTACTGCGCGGGCTTCAACTTCCGGGGCGCCGACCAGCAGAAGAAGGTGGGCGTGCTCTCGGGAGGCGAGCGCAACCGCGTCCACCTCGCCAACCTGCTCAAGTCGGGCGCCAACGTGATCCTGCTCGACGAGCCCACCAACGACCTGGACGTCGACACCCTCCGCGCCCTCGAGGATGCGCTGCTGGACTTCGGCGGTTGCCTGGTGGTGGTCAGCCACGATCGCTGGTTCCTCGACCGCATCTGCACCCACATCCTCGCCTTCGAGGGCAACAGCGAGGTGCGGTGGTTCGAGGGGAACTTCACGGACTACCTGGAGGACAAGCGGCGGCGGCTGGGCGAGGAAGCCGATCGGCCGCATCGGATCGTGTACCGGCGGTTGCAGGCCTAGCGGGCCGGCGCCGTGCCGCCGAATCCTACTTCACCAGCGTCACGGCTCGCTGGGTCACCCGCTGCTCCGTCTCCAGCCGCAGCAGGTAGACGCCGCTCGCCACGCGCGCGCCGCGCGCATCGCGGCCGTCCCACGTCCACCGCGCCACCCCCGCGTCCTGAGGCCCGTCGTGCAGGATCCGCACACGCCGGCCGCGCGCGTCCAGCACCGACAGCGTCACCTGCCCGGCGAGCGGCAGGTAGCAGGCCGCCTCCACGGACGGGTTGAACGGGTTGGGCGCGGCCGTGATGGCCACGTCTGTCGGCAGCGGCAGGTCGTCGGGCCGGTCCGCGTCCTCCACCGCCACGGCGATCTCCTCGGGCCCGAGCCACCGCACCACGAACTCGGCGCCGTTGGCGGGGTCGCCGTCGCGGTCGAAGGCCAGGCCCTCGTAGACCAGCTTCGCGCGGGCGGCGTTCCGGAGCATCTCGGACTCGTCGGCGCCGGCCACGATCGCGTACGCCACGCTGAGCGATGCGCCGGGCGCGAGGGCGGCGAATGGCCCGCAGCTCGTCAGCACGCGGTCGTCGGCGGGCGCGGGCGAGTTGCCGTCCAGGTGATCGGCGGCCAGCGTCTCGTAGCGTTGCAGGTCGTTCACCGGGTCGCCGCCCATGTCGTAGGGCGCCTGCCCGCTGTAGCGCTGGAACGACCGCACCGCGACCTGCGCCGGCGCCGACACGCCCGCCGGGTCGGTGGGATGACCGAGCAGGGCCCAGCCGATCCAGCCCGCGCCGGCCAGGCCGCCGCCGTCGTGCATCTGGGCCACCTGCACGTGCACCGGCACGCCCGGATAGGCCTCCACGGTGGCCTCGCTGAAGCCGGCGAGGTCGTCGGCGGCGCCGTTCGGATCGTCCACGAAGGCGATGTCGAAGTCGCTGAACATGCCGACGTAGACGTCCTCGATCGGCGCGTCGCCCTGGTTGGTGAGGGTGTACTCGAAGCCCACGAAGTCGTCGACCTCGTCGGCCGACCACTGGAACGACCGCTGCGCCACCGCCAGCCCCAGCGGCCGGTGGTCCGGATACAGCGACTGCGCCAGGTCGCTGTCGTCGACCATCTCGGCGCGGAACATCTGGTCCGCCACGCCGGCGTCGTCCTCGTCGATGGCGCCGTCGAGGTCGTCGTCGCGGCCGTTGAACGGATCCTCGTCCTCGAGGCCGTCGTCGTCGTCGTCGGGGTGGGGCCAGGGATACCGGGAGGCGCCCGGCGCCTGCCAGCTCAGCGGGTAGATGGTGTTCGCCGGTCCCGGCAGGGCCAGGATCTCGGTCTCGTACTGGCCGGTGGACACGGCGACCTCGCCGAGCCGACGTCCGCCGACCCAGAGGCCGGCGCCCCAGAGATGGTTGATCCCGCTGCCGGCCGGCCACATGGCCGACGGCGCGTCGCTGTAGGTCGTGGATGACGAGTACTGCGAGCCGATGAGGCCCCAGTTGGTGACGTTGAGCCACAGCTCGCCGACGTCGTGGACGGCGCTGCCGTCGAGCACGAAGTCCTTGTCGGGTTGCGCGGCGGGCGGCGGGCTCGCGGCCGGCAGCGCGGCGGCGGCCCCGGCGAGCGAGACCGCCAGGATCAGGGCGGTGAACGTGATGTGGCGATGCATGACGGACTCCCTCCTGAGATCGTTGAGCTATCCCCTGAAGCTGAAGGTAGGGTCGGTGGCGAGGCGACGGAACGTCATATCGAGATGACCCCCGGATGGCGGGGCGGCGGGCGTCCAGGGCCGGCGCGGGCGTTTGGCCGTGGTCCTCGTCTCTAATTCGGAGTAAATTGCTACCTGTTGATCGCCCTCCCTCCGGCCCGAGGTCACCGCATGCGCCGTCCCTACTCTTCCGCGTTCACGTCCATCGGCCTGTCCCCGATCGTCGCCATCAGCGAACAGATCCGCAGCCTCGCCCCCGGGTTCGAGAAAGGCGGCCAGACGTTCGCCTACCTCCAGCGCGGCGAGCTGGCCGACCCGACGCCCGATTTCGTGATCGACGCCACCAAGCGCGCCCTCGACGCCGGCCTCACCCGCTACCCCAAGGCGGGCGGCGAGCCCTGGTTCAAGGAGGCCGTGGTCGCGCACATGGCCGCCGAGCATGGCATCACCGACATCGGCCCGGAGCACGTCATCTGCACCTATGGCGGTCAGGAAGGCCTGCAGCTGGTGTTCGGCCTGCTGGGTGGAGGCCGCGTGCTCAGCTTCGGCCCGGCCTGGAGCTGCGTGCTGGAGAACATCTTCCCCTACACCGGCTTCGAGGTGGACACGCTCGACCTGATCGAGGACCACGGGCGGCTGCGCGTGGACTTCGACGCGCTGGACCGCAAGCTGGCCCTGGCCGACGTGCTCTACCTCAACACCCCGCAGAACCCGTCCGGCAAGGTGTTCTCCCGCGAGGAGCTGGAGCGGATCGACGCCCTCTGCCGCAAGCACGGCGTGCGCATCGTCTCCGACGAGGCCTACAAGGACTTCGTCTTCGACGGCCGCGAACACGTGAGCCCCCTGAGCCTGCCGGGCGACCACATCATCGGCGTCTACACCTGCAGCAAGTCGTTCGCGTCGACCGGCTTCCGGATCGGTTTCACCATCTGCCGCGACCGCGACCTCATCGCCAGGCTGATCCTGGGCGAGTACACCCAGACGGCCGGCGTGGTGCCGTTCATCCAGCGGGCGTTCGCCGACGTGCTGGTCATGGCGGAGCCGCGGCACACCTGGCAAGCCGCGCTGGTGGCCGCGTTGCAGCGGCGGCGCGACCTCATCGCCGAGCGGCTGGGCGGCCTGTTCTCCGGCGGGCTCTACCGGCCCGAGGGCGCGTTCTACTTCTTCCTGAACCTGCAGGGACTCGTGCCCCCGCCGCCGGCCGGCGTCGCCGCGAGCGACCACATCGTGGCCCGCTTCCTCGAACAGGGCATCGCCGTGGTGCCGGGCACGGCGTTCGGCGACGAGCGCTACGCCCACCACGTGCGGCTGTCGTTCTCGGGCGTCGGCGACGCCGTGCTCGAGTCGGCGCTCGGACGGATGACGAACCGCGTGCTGCTGCAGGCCGGGAACGCGGCCGGCTAGAACCGCCGGTCGGCCAGGAACGGGAACCTGCCGCGGACCTCGGCCACCTGGTCGAGGTCCAGGGTCGCCGTCACCAGGCCCTCGGTCGGCCCGCCCTGCGCCAGGATCTTGCCGAGCGGATCGATGATCACGGTTCCGCCCGTGAAGCCGAGCCCGCCGCCCTCTCCCACCCGGTTGACCCCCACCACGAACTGCTGGTTCTCGATGGCCCGGGCCACCAGCAGAGCATCCCAGTGCGCCTGCCGCGCCTCGGGCCACGACGCGATCACCACGGCGAGCGCCGTGTCGGAGGCCGTCAACCGGAACAGCTCCGGAAAGCGGAGGTCGTAGCAGATGAAGCAGCACGCCCGCACGCCGGCGAGCGGAAACGGCCGGGGCGCGTGGCCGGCTTGATGGACCGCCGGCTCGCCCAGGATGCCCACGAGGTGGGTCTTGTGGTACTCGGCCAGGTCCTCGCCGTCCGGCCCGACCGTCAGGGCGGCGTTGAGGGCGCGGTCGGCGGCGGCCTTGCGGACGTAGCCTCCGATCACGGTCAGCCCGAGGTCGCGGGCGAGTTCCCTCAGGAAGCTGGGCGTCGGGCCGTCCGGCGCCTCGGCCGTGACCGCCGGATTCATGGAGAAGCCCGTGGCGAACATCTCCGGCAGCACGACGAGGTCCGCGCCGGCCGCCGCGGCCGTGTGGGCCCAGCGGCGAGCGCGGCGGAAGTTCTCCGTCCGATCTTCCCAGACGAGGTCCATCTGGACGGCGGCGACGGTCAGCAGCCGCATGGCGTGCTCCTAGTGCACCCCGCGCATCAGCCGCCGCACCACCGGCGAGATGAGCACCAGCACGGCGCCGGCGACCAGGGCGTAGATCCCGAGGTGCAGGTAGCCGTCGGTGTAGGCGTGGAGCTTGATCAGCGGGGCGGCGTTGGGGTCGGCGGTGGACATCCCGGCCCCCAGCAGGCCCGCCACGTACTGGCCGTAGGCGCTGGCCAGGAACCACATGCCCAT
>JAWKQQ010000029.1:0-17618 GCA_041390065.1 Candidatus Krumholzibacteriia bacterium | reverse complement strand
GGTGCGGTACTGCAGGCGCTTGTCGAGCGGCAGGCGCACGGTCACCGTCTTCTCCACCATCGGGTACCGCTCGGCGAACACCTGCACGTCGTACCAGTGCCCGCGCATGGGGGGGATGTAGCGGTCCTCGTCGGGGTCCTCGGCGCCGCCGAGGTAGGCGATCATGAACCCCTTGCGGTAGGTCTCGACCTCGAGCGCGTCGCCCACCTCCAGGCGCGGCACCGGCAGCACGAGCATGCGGGCGCCCCAGTAGATGGCGTGCATGGGCTGGGTCGTGTCGACCACGCTCGCGAGGTCGAGGTCCTCGATGGAGCCGTCATGCCGGTGGACGCGGGCCTGCCGGACCTCGATCAGTTGGCTCGTGGGGTCGTAGTCGAAGCGCTGGCTGCGCAACTCGCGGGCGCCGTCGGCGGTCAGCACCTTGGTCAGCCGGTGGCTCACCACGTGGGAGAGGCCGCTCTCCTCGACCTCGCTGGTGGTGCGGTCGAACACGACGATGAGGTCGGCGTGGGGGTCCTGAGCGGCCGCGATGGCGGTGGCCAGGGGATCGGTCTGCGCACGGCTGGCCGCGGTCGCGGTGAGCAGCGTGAGCATGGCCAGCAGCAGCAGGCGTGGGGTCTTGGGCATGAGGCAGCTCCTCCGCAGGGGTGAGGGCGGGTGGGCACGACCCATGATGGTCGTCGGCGCGGGGAAGTTCAAGATGCACGGAGGCATCATCGGGAACGTTGCGGAACGCCGGATCATTAAATATCAATTCGAGACATAAATATATAATTTCCCGCCAATATTTTGTCTTTTCATGCTAAAATCATGGCACGTTGCAATCCTCCTCAAAAGGACCCGTTCATGATGCATCGACCCATGCTCCGCCTCGTGCAAGTTGCCGTGATGCTCGTTGTGCTGGCCTCGGTGGCGTCGGCGGCCTGGGTGCCGGTGGCGGATCCGCGTCCGCAGGCGCCGACCGTGCTCGTGGTGAACGAGATCCAACCCGGGACCACCGAGATCACGCTGGACTTGCCGGGCGTGGACCTCAGCCCGGTCACGGTGGACGGCCGGACGCTGGTCGAGGTGTCGTTGCCCGGCGCGGTGGGAGCGGTCGAGGCCGGCGCGCCCGACCTGCCGATGCTGGCGCGCGCGCTGCGGCTGCCGGACCACGGCCGGGTCGCGCTGGAGGTTGTGGAGGAACGCTGGCAGGTGATCTCGACCCTGGCGCCGGCGCCCTCGCGCGGCGCGCTGGACCGCGACACCGACCCCACCCGCGTGCCCCGCGTCTGTGGCCCCACCTACCGCAGCGGCGGCGTGTGGCCTGCGACGGCGGTCACGCTGGGCCGCCCCTTCCTGGTGCGCGACCAGCGCGGCGTGGCGCTGCGCATCATGCCGGTGCGCTGGGACGCCGGCCGCGGAGAGCTGCAGGCCCTGTCGCACCTCGTGGTGCGGGTCCGCTGCACCGGCGCCGACGGCGTCAACGAACTCGTGCGGCCGGTCGCCCCCGCCCGGCGCGCCTTCGCCCCGGTGCTCGACGCGGTGTTCGGCGCCGACGCGGACAAGACCATCGGCGACCCCGGCGAAGGCGGTGCCGGCTACGGCGTCTCCGAACGCATGCTCATCGTCACGACGGCTGCGATGACCGGCCCGGTGGCGGACCTCGCCCGCTGGAAGCGCGAGTGTGGCCATCTCGTCGAGGTGGTCACCATGGACGAGCTGGGCGGCTCGGTTCTCGGCCTGATCGACGCGATCTCGGCGCGTTACACGTCCGACGTCGGCCTCGCCTATCTGCTGCTGGTCGGCGATGTCGCCCAGGTGCCCACGCGCTCGGGCAACTACCAGGGCGCCGACTCCGACGGCCTCTACGGCCTGCTCGCGGGCGACGACCTGTTCGTCGACATCCTGGTCTCCCGCCTGCCCGCTCGCAACGCCAGCGAGGCCCGCCTGATGATCGACCGCGTCATCGGCTACGAGCGCGACGTCCAGGCCGGGGCTGCGTGGTGCGGCCGCGCGGCCGGCATCGCCAGCGACGAGGGCGACCCCGCCGACTACGAGCGCGCCGAGTGGCTGCGCGACGATCTCCTGGCGGCCGGCCAGACCCAGGTCGACCGCATCTACCAGGGCTTCGGCGGCGACCGCGCCGCCATCTCCGCGTCGCTCAACGCCGGCGTCGGCCTGGTCAACTACCTCGGCCATGGCGGCAGCACCGCCTGGCTGAGCGTGCCCTTCGAGAACCCGGACGTCCACGCGCTCACCAACACCACGGCCTGGCCCTGGATCATCGACGTTTCCTGCAGCAACGGCGACTTCTCGCTCGACGAGTGCTTCGCCGAGGCCTGGCTCCGCTCGGCCCACGATGGCCAGCCCGCCGGCGCCGTGGCCATGATCTCCGCCTCGACGGCCGCCTCGTGGATTCCGCCCTGCGTCATGCAGGCCACCATGATCGATGCGCTCACCGGACGCGGCGAGACCGAGCTGGGGGCGCTCTTCGCCGCCGGCGTGGGCGAGGTGCTGGTGCAGTACGCCGGCCTCGGCCAGGACCAGAAGCTCATGGAGCAGTACAATCTCTTCGGCGACGCCTCGATGCGGGTGCGCATGCTGGCGCCGTCCGGGATGACGGTGACCCACGCGAGCTGGCTCGCGGCCGGCACCGCGGCCTGGCGCGTCCAGACCGTGCCCGGCGCGCGCGTCGTGCTCACGGCGGGCTCAGAACGCCTGGCCCGGGCCGACGTCGATGCCGGCGGCGCGGTGCTGCTGGTGCCGTCGCGGCCGCTCGTGGACGGTGAGCAGGTGGTGCTCACGGTGGCCGCGGATCAACGCGTGACCTACCGCGTGAGCCTGCCGGTGACCACGGCGCCGACGGCGGCCGACCCGGTCGTCCCGGCCGCGATCGCGCTGCTGGGCAACCATCCCAACCCGTTCAACCCGGCCACGACCATCGCGTTCGAGACCGCCGGCGACGGACCCGTGCGCCTGGCGATCCTGGATATGCGGGGACGGGTGGTGACGACGCTGGTCTCCGACCGGCTCGCACCGGGTCGGCACGAGGCGCGGTGGGACGGCCGCGACGCGGATGGCCGCGCGGTGGCCGCCGGGGTCTATATGGCCCGTCTGGATCAGGGTGGCTGCAGCACGGCGAGGTCATTGACCCTCGTGAAATGAGCGGCCGCATTTGATGTCTGACCCCAAAAAGCGTGCAGCGCTGCACACTTCTTGGGGTCAAACATCAAAAGACATCCCGCCCCTCCGCCGGTGCCTTGCACCGTCTCCAAAATACGCTACGCTGGCTGCCGAACGCGTCCGCTCACGACCGATCCGGGAGCCGCCATCATGACCCAGCCGCTGTTCACCCCGTTCGCCACCGGGCCCGAGACCCTCGCCATCACTCCGGAGGTCGCCGCTCGCTACAGCCTCGCTCGCTGGGCGGATCAGTTCGCCCTCGGCACCGCCGGCTACCGTGACCTCCTCGCCCCCGATGATGTCTTCAGCCCCGAGGTCCCGTTCAACGCGGTCTCCGTGGCCGTCATGCTCGCCGCGCGCGCCCAGCTGGCCGTCGAGCGCGGCCTGAAGCGCCTGCACGTGGGCGGCGAGGTGCGCCCGCACACCCAGGAACTCATCGATCTCGCCGCGCGCCTCTACGCGGCCCAGGACCTCGAGGTGCACCTGCGCCCGGCCGGCGAGCGCACCACGCCCATCTGGCTGAGCAGCTTCGGCGTCTTCTCCGAGGAACTCGATGGCGGCGAGAACTTCACCGCCAGCCACAGTCAGAGCTACAAGGGCGGCTGGAAGCCCATGGACCGCAGCGGCGGCCAGCTCATCGAGATGGCGCCGCTGATCGCCGAGCGTGTGCGTACCCTCGTCGCTCAGGCCACCAGCGAGGGCCTCCACATCCCTCTGGCCGCGGCCGACGATCCCCGCATCAAGCGCGACTTCGATCCCTACCCGGCCTACATCGACGTCCTGCGGCAGGTGGTTCCGGCCGACCTCATCGCCGAGGCCGCCAGCGGCGGCCAGCGCGGCTTCCGCGCCTGCTTCTGCACCGAGGGCGGCTCCATGGCGCGCGCCGCCCGCCGCGTCTTCGGCGCCCTGGGCATCGGCCTGGACGAGCAGGGGCCGGTCTTCTTCACCCACGAGCAGGAGAGCAGCACCTACCACGGCATCGGCATCGTGGGCGGCGTCGACCACGGCGTGGACCCGGGGAAATGGCAGGTCTACAAGCACGTGGGCGCCCAGGAGATTCTGCGGCGCGAGCAGGCCCACATCTTCTTCATCTGGGACCCCGACGGCGATCGCTTCAACATGGTCACCACCGCGCCGGCCGCCCTGGCCGCCGCCGCCCGCGAGGCCGGCCTGGAAGTCGACCCCCTGGACCAGACTCGCTGCCTCGTCTACTTCAAGCCCAACCAGATCTACTTCATGCTGACGGCCGCCAAGATCAGCGCCCTCGCCGAGGCCGGCGAGCTCGACCGCTACAACTGGATCGTGGCGTCCACCTGGCCCACCAGCCGCAGCATCGGCGAGGTGGCCGAGAGCGTCACCCGGCAGGGCCTGGCCAGGCTGGCCACCTTCCAGGTGCCGGTCGGCTTCAAGAACTTCGCCGCCCTGGTGGGCGACCTCGAACGCCAGGTCGCCGCCGGCCAGGACCCCGCCGCGGCCACCGATGTCACCGGCACCCGCGTCGAGTTCGGCCCGCGCCCGCGCCTCTTGATCATGGCCGAGGAGAGCGGCGGCGCGCCATGGGCTCGGCCGAGCCCGTCACCAGCCGCCACGGCCACCGCACCAGCCTGGCGCCCAAGGAGAAGGATGCCATGCAGATCGGCGTCATGGCCCTGTGCCTGGCCGCGCGTCTGCACCGCGAGGAGCGCAGCTGGGCCCGCTACTACCTGGACCTGCTGGACGAGCACCAGGTCACCTGGCGGTTCTACGAGCGCCGCGACCTCACCCTGTTCGACGAGTCGCTCAAGGGCGACGCCCGCGACAAGGCCAAGGCAGCGGGAAATCGCCGCAAGGAGGCCGTGGTCGCCTGGTTCGCCGCCCTCGAGGGCCGCGATCCCGAAGACGTGCGGGCCGCCCTCCAGGACGCCCTGCCCGAGGGCATCGAGGCGCCGCCGGTGGTGCGCTGCTTCCGCGCCGGCGACGGCACCCTGCTCGAGATGGCGGGACAGTGGTTCGAGTTGCGGGCCAGCGGCACCGACGCCGTCCTGCGCTACTACATGGAGGGCGACGACGCGGCCAGGGTGGCCGCGCTCAACGGCGCGTTCGCCGAGCTGAACATCGAACGGTAGGAGACGACCCATGGCCGACCGCCCTTACCAGACGCTCACCGTCTACAGCGCCACCTGGTGCCCCGACTGCCGCCAGGCCAAGGCCTTCCTGGACGAGCACGGCGTCGACTACGAGCTGATCGAGATCGACAAGGACCCCGCGGCCGCCGTGCGTCTGGAGGAGCAGACAGGCAAGCGCGGCATCCTGTACTTCGTGCTCGACGACGAGCGGTGGGTGCGGGCGTATGTGCCGCGGCAAGGGTTCGACCGCGAGGGATGGCGGAGGTGCTGGGGCTGGCTTGACGCCTTCATCAGCGGTCGCATCCTCGTCAATGGTCAGCCCTTCGGCAACGGCCCGGCTCGCTTATCGCGAGCCGGGCCGAGCGATCCCGGGCCAGGCCCAGGCTTCTCCAAGGGCTGTCCCTCGGGACGCCGCGATCACTTCACCAGCATCATCTTCCGCGTCATGCTCTCATCCGCGGTCGTCAACCGGTAGAAGTAGGTGCCCGACGCCGCCTGCTGGCCGCTGTCGGTGCGTCCCTGCCAGGTGAACTCGTGCTGGCCGGCGGCGAGGATGCCGTCGTTGAGCACGCGCACCAGCTGGCCACGGGCGTTGAAGATCTCCAGCTTGGCCGGGCCGGTGCTGGCCAGGTTGAAGGAGATCTTGGTCAGGGGGTTGAACGGGTTGGGCACGTTCTGCGCCAGGGCCACCTTGGCATCCGGAGTCTGGACGTCCGTGGTGGTGAGCACGCCGAGCCACTGCAGGGCGCCATACATGAGGTCGTTGGCGTCCGCCTGGTTGGGCACGCGCTCGAGGCCGAACGGGAAGTACACGGTCTGGTACGCGCCGTAGGTGGTGCGCAGCACCGCCGGGTTGCCGCTGCCGTAATTGCAGCTGACCTCGACGGGCTGGCCGGTGAGCAGGGACGGCTGATCAGGGTCGCCGCCGGTCAGCGTGAAGGCCAGGCCGTCGCCGATCGGATCGCCGGGCACACCGTTGATCTGCAGGTTGTTGCTGTTGCCGCTGCCGTAGTTGAACCGCAGCTTCAGCTGGTACCACAGACGCGCCGCGCCGCCCTGCGTGTAGAGGCTCTCCAGGAGATCCTCGCCAGCCAGGATGACCTTGCCGCCGGCGGCCATGTAGGTGTCGAGGGCCGCGCGGTCGGCGGCGTTGAGCACGTCGCCGTTGCTGCCGGTCTCCCAGATCACCGCGTCGTAGCCGTCGAGGTTCTCGCCGGAGATGGCGGCCAGGCCGAGGTCCCACACGGCGTAGGTCTTGCCGGTGGCGTCGAGGGCGGGCGCGTAGGTGCCGTAGGCCGCACCGGCGCCGTCGTCGGCCACCACCAGGAAGTCGGTGCCGGGGGCGAGGGCCACGAAGTCGAGGCTCGCGACCACCTCACCGGCGCCCTGGCTGAAGATGTTCACGATCACGCGGCCGGAACCCACCAGGCCGGTGTCCATGACCACGTTGAAGCTGGTCGCGGCGAACGCATCCAGGGGCACGGAGAACGACTGGTAGTCGCCGCCCTCGTAGCTCAGGTGCGCATCCCAGCCGTCAGGCAGGTTGCTGGTGTCCACCGACACGTCGAAGGTGTCGGGGTTCAGGCCGATGTTGATCAGATTGGTGTTGCTGAAGGTCACCTGGCTGCCGTCGGCGATCACCTGCTGCGGACCGTCCACACCGGCCACGGCGGCGTACTCGCCGACCGAGCTGTTGCCGGACTGGATGATGTACTTGTCGGTGTCGCGCTGCACGAAGGCGATGATCTGCAGATTCGCGGGCACCCAGGAGGCGTTCATGGTGATGGGCAGGGTGACGACCTGCTCCTCGCCGGGGGCGCTCACGGTCAGCGGCGTCTCGGTGAGCATGTCGCGCAGGGTGTTCTCGTAGATCGTGCCGCCGTACGAGAGGTGGTCCTCGACGATGGCGACGCGGATCTTGTGGTTGGCCGGGCTGCCGATGTCGCCGAACATCTTGACCTTGATCTCGGCGAAGGCCGACCCCATGGTGAAGCTGTAGTCCGAGACGATCACGGCCATGGGCGCCTGCACGGTGCGGTGATCGTCGATGATGGCCATGTAGGCCAATCCGTTGACGTCACCCGAGGGCGCGCCGATCTGGATGTCCCAGTTCCCGTCGAACCGGAGGTCGGGGATGCCGCCCACCCCGTAGTAGCTCTGGCGAGCATCGGAATCGGGGCAGCTGAGGCCGCCGCTGCTGGCCTCGTAGCAGATGTAGTTGAACTCGTTGGGCAGGTAATGGTCTTCGCACACGGCGAGACCCGCATGGGCGCGAGGGCAGTACACTCACCAGGTGGCTGAGTTCAGCTCCACGACCGATGTGCGGGGCACCTGGGCGGTGGCCTGGACCGAGATCATCAGGACGATCAGGGCCATCAGCGAGAACAGACGCTTCATGGCATCCTCCGAATTGGTTGGCAGACGTGGGCCGCGGTGCGACCCCGGACGACGATGGGAGGATTATACCAAAGGCGCTGGCAGGGAAGCAATAGCCTATCGGAGCTTTGGGAGTTTCACTTCCATTTCAGTACGGTTTTTTGAGTATCGAATTCAGGAATGCGGATTCAACGGACATGGCGGGGCCGAAGCCCCGCCATGTCCGTAGGTCGTTCATTTGCAATCTAGTAACGGAAGATCCCGTAGAACTCCACGCCCTCGAACGCCGGTTCGAACTTGCAGACGCCGCCCGCGCAGAGCTGGCCGGCCTGGCGCTTGCCGAACCAGAAATTCAGGTTGCCCCCCCCCTGCAGGCTGTAGGTGATCTGCCCGCTGGGAAAGATATCGCCCTTGATCTCGCCGGGATCGAACTGGGCATCGTACTTGTTATTGGTCTCGGCGATGGCGTCGAAGGTCCAGCGCGGGGGCAGTTCAGCCCAGCTTCATCCACTGCTGGTCGTACTCGCCGAGCACCCCGAGGCGCACGTGCTGGTGCTCGAACTGGGCGGTCAGGCCCACGGCGTCGCCTGGTGCCAGGTGGCGTCGGAGACGAAGGTCTGCCGCATGGCGCCCTCGGAATCCTGATAGCCGAAGCCGGCGCGCACGCGGAAGGGCCCGACATGCTCCTGCTCGAGTGGCCATAGACCTCCTCGTAGAGCGTCTCCCGGTCGTGGGTCTCGATCGTGCTCGCGTTCATGAGGCCGACCCAGCCGCGGCCGAGGTCGCCGTTCAGCTCGATCTGCCAGCCCTTCTCGTTGTTCTGGTTCATGTTGTGCGGCTTGCGGCCGAGCAGGGTGTAGATGTGCTCGCGCACCAGCGCGGGCGGTCGGTTGAGCGGCTGCTTGCCGTCGGCGCCCTCGAGCACGGTGAACCGGTCGTAATCGCTGCGCTCGACCGACACGCTCAGCCGGCCGAGGAACAGGCCGAGGTTGCCGTAGAAGGCCGAGCCGTTGCGGGCGCGGTCGAGGTCCAGCTCGTAGCCGGTCTTGTCGCCGTACTCGAGGTAGAGGCTGCCGCGTTCGTGGGTGTAGCCGGCGCGGCCGGCGGTCACCCACTCGCGCCGGGCGTCACCGGTCAGCGGGTTGCCCTGCGGCAGGTAGGTGAGCGCGGACGCGCCCACGCTCAGGCCCGCCACCGGCTGGTACTCCACGTCCGCGCCGCGCACGTCGACGTGGTTGACCACCTGGAAGTCGGGATCGTTGAAGGTCGGGGTGGTGCCGGTGGTGCCGCTCATCACCGTCACGCCGACGGGGCCGAAGGCGCCGCGGCCGATGACGCCGTCGAGCGCGGTGTCGACGCGGATGAAGCGGTCCTCGTAGCTGTTCCAGACCAGGCCGCGGCCGAAGAGTCCGTAGTAATGGCCGAGGCGGACGTCGAAGTCGCCGCTGTGGTAGGTCACGTAGCGGTGCACGATCTCGTTGCGGCGGTTGCCGTCCTCGGCCGGCCCCTGGTGGTTGAGCATGAACCCGGTGCGGAAGTCGCCGAACTGGTAGGCCACGTCGAGCCAGTTCTCCATGATCTCGCGGTCGGTCTCGAGGCTGTAGCTGTACTTGAACTGGTCGGTCGCGGTCACGGCATCGGACCAGGCGAGGCCGCCGGGGGCGGCGGCTCCGGCGGCGGGCTCGGGCTCGGCCAGCAGGTCCTCGATCACGTGCCGCAGCTCCTCCTCGTCGCCCTGGCGGTAGCCCTCGTGGCGGAAGACCTCGCGGCCGGCCGCGTCGTAGACCACGACGTACGGGGGACTGAGCACCTGCAGGATCTGCTGTACCTGGCCGCCTGCGTCCTGGACGACGGTCAGGTTGTCCCAGCCCTTGGCGCGCACCAGGGGGCCCACCTTGGCCATGCTCTTGGAGTTGTCGACGCTCACGGCGATGAACGACACCTGCTCGGCGAACTCGCCGGCCAGCTCGTTGAGATGGGGCATCTCCTTGAGGCAAGGGATGCACCAGGTGGCCCAGAACGAGACCACGACCGGACCCTTCTGGAGCGTCTCGTGCAGGTTGACGCTGTTGCCGTCGGGCGTGGGCAGGGTCCAGTCGGGGGCGGCGAATTCGGCGGCCGAGGCGACGGCGCCGGCCAGCAGCAGCGCCAGCAGGCAGACCCGGAACAGCACGTGCATCGGTTCATCCTTCGCGTTGATCGCGGGTGTCCAGTCCCGCGCGGGGCGTGGGAAACCCGCTCCCCGGCGGACCAGGGAGCGGGTCGAGAGGGCGGTCGGGCTCTACTTCACCAGCGACATCTTCACGGCCTGCACGCTCTGGCCGACGCTCACGCGCGCGAGGTAGGTGCCGGTGCTCGCAGTCCGGCCGGCATCGTTCAGGCCGTCCCAGATCAGGCTCTGCTGGCCGGGGCTCAGCTGGTGGCCGGTGAGCGTGCGCACCCGACGTCCGGCCGCGTCGAAGATGTCGACGCGCGCGTCGCGGGCCACCTCGCCACCGACGGTGAAGCGGATCTCAGCGCGGGGTTGAACGGGTTGGGCGACACGCTCAGGCCGCTCACCAGGGCGGCTCCGGGCGCGTCCTGCACGCCGACCACCGATCCAGTGGTCACCGTGAACGTCGCCGAGCTGAAGATGCTCGGGTCGGTGTTGCTGCGGATGGTGACGGTCATGCGGCCGAGGCCGCCCGTGAACAGGGTCGCGAAGTCGATGTCGAGGGGCTCGACCGCGCCGCCCGGATAGGTGCCGCCGCCGACGGGCAGCTCGATGCTCTCCTGGAACGGCGGATAGCAGACGCCGCCGACGCAGAACATGGCCTGCCAGTCGCCCGGCACGTCGCGCTCGACGCTCAGCGTGTAGCTGTCCTCGGTGGTGCCGGCGTTGTAGAACACCGGATGGAACTGGACGTAGTCGTCGATCGTCGCGGTGAGCACGCCCTCGCCCGGCGAGAACAGCAGGGCCTGGCCTGCGACGGGGCTCTGGGCCGTGAACATGTACGTGCTGGTCACCGACGGGTCGCTCTCGGCGGCGAACGTGATCGTGTATTCGCCCACGCCGCTGTCGAAGAGGGCGAAGATGTCGAAGTCGAAATCGACGCTTTCACCGGGCGCGAGCGTGCCGGTCTCGGGCACGCGGAACTCCGTCTGGAACGGCGGATAGCAGACCTCGTCGTAGCAGACGCTGAAGGTCCAGTTCGCCGGGCCGTTCAGCTCGACGGTGAGGTTGTACGCCTCGGCATTGTCGCCGGTATTGATGATGCGGCTGTGGAACTGACGGTAGTCGTCCGTGGGAATCACCATGGCGTCGGGGCCCTGGCGGAAGTCGAAGTCGTAGGGGGCGGCCAGGGCGGCGCCGCTGAGGCCGAGGGCCAGCAGGCAGCCGCTGACGAGGCCCAGGCGGGCGAGCGACGAGCGCAGGGTGTTCATCGGGAACCTCCAGACAGAGCAGGACCGGGATTGGCGACGACCGTTTCGCTGATCATGGACGAACCGGCCTGGATGATGGACTTGTCGACGAGATGCTGGGCGAAGACGAGGACCTCGCGCCCGTGGGGCGTCAGCCCGAACGCGGCGGGGTCGGGGTCGCTGAGGGTGACGTTGAAGACGGTGGGCGTGCCCTGGGCGACGTTGCCGATGCTGGCGGCCACCTCGGCATCGGCACGGGCCACCCAGTGGTACTCGTCGCCACCGGGCTCGTAATGCACCTCGGTGGTCACCTCGTCGTACATCAGCACCGCGCGGAGCGAGTACTGGCTCAGGTCGACGGCGGTGTACGGGGCAACCAACTGGATCTCGACGCCCACATCGGACTGGCCGAGGTCGTGCAGGTTGGTGGTGGCGACAGCGAGGTAGAAATCGACGGGAGCGGCGTGGGCCGCGGTGATGTAGGTCGCCATGGCTGCGGCGTCGATGGGCGTGCCGTAGCCACCGGACAGCGTGCCCTGGGTGAACAGCGTCGGCAAGGCGAAGCTGGACTGGCCCGAGTAGTACCCGCTGCGGTCGTCCACCATGTCGCGGTTGCTGCGGTACATGGGGTCCAGCGGGTAGGGCACAGGACCGGCGTACTTCACGTACACCATGTGGTCGAAGCCGAAGCCGAGCTCGTTCTGGACCGAGGCGATGTCGTTCACCAGGGCGGGGCAGCCGCCGCAGCGCACGTTGGAGAACCCCTCGAACATCACCACGGTGCCCAGGACCAGATCGAAGTCGACGCCGGTCTCGACACCGATCTCGGCCTCGACGGTCTGGGGGCCCCCGGAGGTGCGATGGTAGGGGAGCCGCAGGTCGACCGTATGCGTGCCGGGGTCGACGGAGGCGAAGGTATAGGGCGTGACCTGCCCCGTCTCCTCGTCGTCGAGGATGATGGCAGCGCCGCCAGGCTCCGACGTGACATTGATGATCCCCGACTCCGTCTGGAAATTGGACGTGGTGAGGCCGCCGTAGAACACCTCGACCTGCTTCTCGGCGGGCCGGAATTCGACGTCCGCGAGGCTGACCGCGACCGTGTACATCCCCCCTTCGAGGTCGGTGATCGTGGCCGGGGTCAACAGCCCGGTGTCCGAACCGTCGAGGGTGACCGCCGCTCCGGAAGGCACCGAGGTGACCATGAGCGCACCGGGGGTCGGGGGCTCGCTCCCGCAAGCGACCAGGAGCGTGAGGCCGACCACGAGGGCGATCAGGGCATGCGTGCTGCGCAACGTTCGACTCCTTGCGTTCGAGCTGGCAAGCCATGCCGGACCGACACCGCGAGCGAACTGGCTGGCGGGGGCCCGCAACCCGTCAAGTATACCACTCGGGATTCGCCCTCGTCAAACCTACCGTGGCACTAGTATTTCAAGTGGCGCGCGAGGGAGCGTCAGATCCCTGGGTGGCACGTCGTGGGGGATGATGGCGGCCGAAAACGCGGACGGTGGCCGTGAACTGGCACAAGTTCCCGGTTCAGATCGAGCGGGCCGTTGAGCGCGGGTTCAGGCGCTCAATGCCGAGCAGACCCCCCACGTATTTCATGGTTAAAAACCACGATCATTGCGACAAAACAATCCCGCAACAATCCTCACACGTTTGAAAAATATCATCCACGCGCTTCTCGCGCGCCTTGATCGTGTGATATCATCTTCAGTGGCAATTCAGGGCGTGGTGCGCCTGCACGCACGCCCAACCCCCGGCCCCGGACCGGGTCACCAGGCGAAAGGACCAAGTGATGCGCTTGAGAATGCTCGCAGCTGCCCTCGCCGTGCTCACCTGCACGGCAGCGATGGCGGCCACCACCATCCCGCTCGGCGGCGACACGTCGCAGATGAGCCTGATCAACGAGAGCAAGGCCGGCCTGACCTACCGAATCGAGGTGGGGGAGCTGCAAGCTCTGGAGATCAGCACCAAGGGCGGCATGTTCACGCAGCTGTTCATTCCCGGCTTCCACACGTCCATGACCGAGGGCGCCCCCGAGCTGCCCCAGATGAACCGCCTGGTCGCCATCCCGTTCGGCGCGACGCCGCGCGTGACGGTGACCGGCGTCGTGACCCAGCGGGTGCGCCTGGCCGACCACGGCCTCACCAGCCCGCTCATGCCCCACCAGCCGTCGGTCAGCAAGAGCGCCGACGTCGACGCCCTGCCGTTCGTCTACGACCGCGCCGCCTACGCCACGCCCCGGGTGGAGCAGCCGCTCGGCCAGGCCGAGTACCTGGGCCGCATGCGCGCCATGGACATCGCCCGCGTCGAGGTCTCGCCGGTGCGCTACCTGCCCCTGACGAACGAGCTCGAGGTCGTCACCTCCTGCGAGGTGCAGATCAGCTTCGAGGGTGGCGACTGGGCCAAGACCGAGAGCCTCATCGAGAGCACCTACAGCCCCTTCTTCCAGGTGCCCTACCACAAGGTCGACGGCGTGCGCGAGTTCTCGGGCAAGAGCGACCTGGTGAAGGATCCCGTGAAGATGGTCATCGTCACCGCGCCCGAGTTCGAGGCCCAGCTGGCGGACTTCGTCCAGTGGAAGACCGAGCGCGGCTTCGAGGTCATCATGGGCGTCATCGGTTCGCCCGAGGTGGGCTCGACGACCAGCACCATCCAGGCTTACCTGCATGGCCTGTACAACGCCGGCACCCCCGAGGATCCCGCGCCAAGCTTTCGTGGTCTTCGTGGGCGACGTGTAACGGGCGCCTATCGGCGTTCACCATGAGCGGCGACGCCACCGACCGCCTTGGCCGCGCGGTCATCGACGGCGACCTCTTCCCGGAGATGTACTACGGCCGGCTGAGCGCCACCAACAGCAGCCAGCTGCAGGCGATCCTCGACAAGACCCTGCTGTACGACACCTACAGCATGCCGGACCCCAGCTACCTGGACCGTCATACGCTCATCGCCGGCGTGGATCCCAGCTTCGGCTCCAGCCACGGCAACGGCGCCATCCGCTACGGCACCGACAACTACTGGAACGCGGCGCACGGCCTCGACGTGCACGCCTACTACTACCCCGAGAGCGGCGGCATGACGTCGGCGATCGTCGCCGACTGCTCGGCCGGCCTCAGCTACATCAACTACACGGCGCACGGGTCGCAGACCAGCTGGTCGAACCCGTCCGTCACCCAGGCCAACATCAACAGCATGACCAACGACGGCATGTACTTCCTGGCCGTCGGCAACTGCTGCCTCACCAGCACCTACGATTACGGCGAGTGCTTCGGCGAGACGTTCCTGCGCGCGCCGCACAAGGGCGCCGTCGGCTACATCGGCGGCTCGAACTCCACCTACTGGGACGAGGACGTGTGGTGGGCCGTGGGCGCGATCCCGTCGGGCCAGATCCGCGACGGCATGACCTACGCGGAGACGGGCCTCGGCGCGTACGACGCCCTGTTCCACGACATGCCCGGCGTGACCGAGGATGACTGGTACGTCACCAACGGCGCCGTCCTGTTCTGCGGCAACCTGGCCGTCAGCGAGGCCGGTTCCGTCCGCGAGACCTACTACTGGAACATCTACAACCTGCTCGGCGACCCCTCGGTGGCCATGTACATGGGCGAGCCCGAGGCCAACCCCATCAACTACCAGCCGACCGTGTTCGTCGGCGTGCCCAACCTCACCATCGAGGCCGCCATGGGCACCTACGTGGGCCTGACCCAGGCCGGCGAGATCGTCGGCGCGGGCTACGTCGGCGAATCGGGCGTGGTGGACATCGAGTTCAACCGCGTGCTCACGCCCGGCGTGCCCCTGAAACTGGTCGCCACGAGCCAGGACTGGGCGCCCGTGTTCGACGAGCTGAACGTCATCGTGCCCGCGGTGGTCACCATCGATCCCATGACCATCGACGCTAACGTCGAGACCGCCATCACGGTCACCGTCATGGAGGAGGACGGCACCACGCCCAAGCCGGGCATCAACGTCTGGGCCGAGGGCCTGCAGTACCAGACCGCGCCCGTCATGACCGACGCCGGCGGCGTGGCCGTGCTCACCGTGAACTACCCGTACGGCCCGACCCTCGACATCGTCGGCCAGGATCCGGGCGAGAGCTACCGCCTGTTCACCGAGCAGGTGAACGTGACGGCGCTGCCGCTGGTGGCCGACCTCACCGTCACCACCGACATCGGCCTGGTGGACGCCTTCCCGCTGAACCTGCCGGGCTACCTCGGCACCGACATCGACGACCTCTACACCTTGTACGCCCAGCTGCCCGACGGCTCGGTCGTCACCGGCGGCGATCCGCTGGTGGTCACGGCCACCGAGCTGGGTCAGGTCATCGGCATCCTGGCCATCAGCGGCCATGACCTCGTGACCGAGCCCTTCGACGTGATCGAGGCCTACGGCACCGTGGCCGGTACCGTGACCACGGGCGGCAGTCCGCTCGCGAACGTCGCCGTCAACCTCGTCGACGACCAGGGTGGCGTGGTGTTCACCGTCCTGACCGACGCCGGCGGCAACTACGCCGGCCCCGAAGAGGTGCTCGTCGACGACTATTCCGTGGTCGTCGATCACTTCGGCTACCTGCACTTCGAGCAGCCGGTGTTCGTGAACTACGGCGCCAACGATTTCGACGTCGACCTGACCGCCGCGCCCTCGGGCGTGCTGTCGGGCCACGTCTACGACGCCGTCACCATGGAGCCGCTGCAGGCCACGGTGCGGATCTTCCGCCCCGACACCGGCGCCCTCTACGACGAGGTCGTCTGCGACGCGGCCGGCTTCTACCAGACCGCCGACCTGCCCTACTTCACCTACGAGCTCAAGGTGCGCGCCTGGCACCACGTGCCCGTGACGGCCGGCGTGACCATCGAGGAGCCGGCCCTGCAGAAGGACTGGGTGCTCGACCCCACCAACGGCGATCTCCTGCTCATCGACGACACCACCGCGGCGCCCGCCGTGGCCAAGGTGGACGAGAAGGGCAACCTGCTGGCGCCCGCCTACGAGCAGGGCGGCCAGAAGAGCGCGGCCGACCTGGCGGCCGACCTCGAGGAGCTGGGCTACTTCGTCTCGGTCGAGAGCATCGACACCGTGAACCCGGCCACCTTCTGGGACTACGACCTGGTGATGCTCGCCTGCGGCACCAACACCAGCACCCTCGGCAACGCGGCCGTCAAGACCGCCCTGGTGCAGTTCGCCCAGGACGGCGGCCACCTGCTGCTCGAGGGCGGCGAGCTGGGCTACGACCAGTACGGCAGCGGCGACTTCGCCACCTACGTGCTGCATTCCAACGACTGGAACCACGACGCGTCCGGCGACATCCAGGTCCCGGCCGGGACCCATCGCGTGGCCACCTACCCCAACGACCTCACCGGCAGCACCATCGCGCTGACCTACGCCGGTTACGGCGACAGCGACGCCATGGTGCCGCTGGCCGACGCGGCCACGGTCGCGGTGTGGGCCACCTACACCACCGACGCCAGCGTCATCGCCTTCGACCCCAACCCGTCGCCCGAGGGTGGCCAGATCGTGTACTTCACGTTCTGCTACGGCTCGGCCGGTGAGGGCCGCATGGACCTGCTGGAGAACGCCGTCATCTGGCTGCTGACGCCCGAGATGGGCACCAGCGCGGTGGAGGGCCACGTGCTGCTCGCCGGCCAGGACAACCACGGCGGTATCACGGTTCGGGCCACCCCGGGCGGCGGCTCGACGGTGACCGACGCCAGCGGCGCCTACCAGATCGATGGCCTCTACGCCGGCACCTACACCGTCATCGCCAGCAAGGACGGCTGGAGCGTCGGCGCGCAGACCGTCACCCTGGCCGAGGGGGAGACCCTGACCGGCGTGGACATGGTGCTGACGCCCGTATCGATGAGCGAGTTCTGCGACGAGCCGAACGCGCCGATCACCGACAACAACACCACCATCTGCACCATGGACGTCACCGGCGGCCCGAGCGCCATCGTCAGCGCCGTCGAGGTGTACCTGGACATCACCCACACCTACATCGGCGACCTCAACGTGTCGGTGACCGCACCGAGCGGCACGATGGTCATGCTGCACGCCCGCAGCGGCGGCTCGACCGACAACATCGTGGGCTGGTACCCGGCGGACCTCGAGCCCGCCGGCAACCTCGATGACTTCATCGGCCTGGGCATGGCGGGCGAGTGGACACTGACCGTCAGCGACAACGCCGGCGGCGATGTGGGCACGATCAACGAGTGGTGCCTACGCATCACCCACGACAGCGTCGTGGCCATCGATGATCCCGGGATGCCTGGCGACAGCGTGCCCCGCGTCTTCGCGGCCTACGACAACTTCCCCAACCCGTTCAACCCGCTGACCACGATCAAGTTCGACATCCCGACGGCGAGCAAGGTGAGCCTGCGCGTCTACGACGTGGCCGGCCGCCTGGTGCGCACGCTGGTCAATGCCGACCTGCCTGCCGCGCAGCACAGCGTGGTGTGGGACGGCACGGACAACACCGGCCGTCGGCAGGCCAGCGGCGTGTACTACTACCGGCTGGTCACCGACGAGCGGATCGCGACGAAGAAGATGATGCTCGTCAAGTGATATGGAGCGGCTAGTCAA
>JAWKQQ010000028.1:0-23515 GCA_041390065.1 Candidatus Krumholzibacteriia bacterium | reverse complement strand
ATCGAACAATCGGTCTCCTGCCGCTTCGTGCCCCTGCTGCGGGGGGTCACCGAGAGCCGGGAGACGGAGGACCCGGCCGCTGATCTGACCGAGGGAGAGCAACTTGCGTGAACAGCTCCTGGACCAGCTCCAGAATCTGCCCGCGCCTCTGGCGGTGTTCGTGGTAGCCATGCTGCCCATCTTCGAGCTGCGCGGCGCCATTCCCGTGGGCTACGCCATGGGCATGGACAGCACCCTGAGCATCTACCTGCTGGCCGTGGCCGGCAACTTCGTGCCGGTACTGCCCATTCTGCTGTTGCTGGGACCGGCCGAGCGCTATCTGCGACGCTGGCGCTGCTGGGACCGCTTCTTCGACTGGCTCTTCAAGCGCACCGTCAGCCGCAGCGACATGATCCGCAAGTACGAGAGCCTGGGGCTGATCCTGTTCGTGGCCATACCAGCGCCCATGACCGGCGCCTGGACCGGTAGCATCGCCGCCTACCTGTTCAAACTTCCCTTGCGCTTGGCCGTCCCATGTATCATTCTTGGCATCCTGATCGCCGGCGTCGTGGTGACTCTGGTGTCCCAGGGTGTGATATCTCTGTGGCACTGATACACTTAGTCGGCATCGACCAGACCGGTCGGGGCGTAGCGCAGCCCGGTTAGCGCGCCTGCTTCGGGAGCAGGAGGCCGGGAGTTCAAATCTCCCCGCCCCGACCACCCCTTCTCCTCGCCGGCCTCGATCCCGGTTCGAGGTTCACCCGTTTCGCGACGGGTCTTTTTTTTGGACCGGTTTTGCGCTATAACCATCCCCATATCTCCGACCGCCATCGCCGCAACCAGGAGAGGACCCGCATGGACCTGAAGACCGTCATCGTCGACATCCCCGATTTCCCGAAGCCGGGCATCCTCTTCCGCGACATCACGCCCGTGCTCGAATCTCCCGCGGCCCTGGATGCGGCCATCACGGGCTTGCGCCAGCTCGCCGCCAGCGTCCCGTTCGACCGCCTGGCAGCCATCGAGAGCCGGGGCTTCCTGCTCGGCGCGCCGCTGTCACGGGAGTTGAAGAAAGGGCTGGCCCTGGTGCGCAAGGCGGGCAAGCTGCCGCGCGCGGTCCATGCCGAGCGCTACGACCTCGAATACGGGTCGGCCACCGTCGAGATCCATCGCGACAGCCTGCGTCCGGGGGAGAGGGTGCTGGTGATCGATGACCTGCTCGCCACCGGCGGCACCGCCGCTGCGGCCGGACGTCTGGTGCGGCAGTGCGGCGCGGAGGTGGTGGGCTACCTGTTCCTCGTGGAGTTGCTGGGCCTGGACGGGCGCCAGAACCTGCCCGACGCGCCGGTGTTTTCCCTTGTGCAGTATGATTGACGCCGCTTACCTTGGGCGCCCGCTGACGTTCCGGTGCCCCCGTAGCTCAGTTGGATAGAGCACCAGATTCCTAATCTGGGGGTCACGCGTTCGAGTCGCGTCGGGGGTACCAGCCGCTCATACGGCCAGGAATCCATCGGCCACCAGCGCCGCCACGTACCGGCACACCCGTTCGTCCACCTTCCCGCTGTCCTCGGGAAACGCGTCGCGGATCGCCAGCGAGATGCCACCCACCGTGCCCGGCACCGGCCGCCTCGGCTTCGAGCGACTCCTGCGGAAGGAGGTTGAGATTGTTGCTGCCAAACAGGTTACGCGTTCGGGATTCGCGCGGCCAGAACGGCATGCGGCCTACGGAAATGGGGGACCCTGGACCGTCGGTAGACCCCGCACTGAACCCGACCGGGCGGTGGAGGCAAGGCGTTTCCGCCGTCAGATCTGCTTGAACGTCACGAATCCCTGGGCCTCGAGCGACCGCAACAGACCCATCACCCGGCCGGAGACCTGGGCGCAGTCCTCCGGGTACGTTTCGCGGTAGATGTCCACGAGGTCGGCGACCGTGCGATAGCCGTCGATCAGGGAGTAGATGCGGCTGGCGCGCGGGTCGAGCCGATAGCGGACCCAGAGTCGTTCCGGCCGGGCGAGGCGTTGCAGCACGCGGCGGACCAAGGGATCGCTGTACCGGGGGATGAGGAGTTCGAGGCGGTCGCCGGTGGGCAGCCAGTCGACCTTGACCCGGGACCGGGGGATGAGGCGGTTCATCGGAACGGTGGCGGCTGCCTTGCGTGGCATTCGAGCCTCCAGCGAGTGGACCACGGACGTGCAAGGGATGGTATGTAACTGCATGATACAGAATAAACTTCACGTTTCCATCGCATTCAATCAGAAACCTGGCTTTCGTGCAAGTCCGTTCTGTTGACGGATCGTCGCAGACCTCCGGTCGCCCGACGACAACCCGTGCTGGAAGGTGGAAAACCGCCCCGAATTGGCTTATCATTGAACGTCGTTCGATCCATGCGTCCGCCGCCGTCCTCAATCCCTGATCATGCGAGGTGCACCAGTGTCGGCTCACAAGTTCACGAAGAAGGAACTCAAGCAGGACTCGTTCGTCTCCAGCACGGAGAAGGTGCTCGAGTTCGGTCAGCGCAACGCCACCATGATCGGCGTCGCCCTGCTGGTGGCCGTCGTGGCCCTGGTCGGGGGATCGTACCTGAAGAACACCCGGGCCGCGGCCGCCCGCGAGGCCAGCGCCCAGCTGTATCAGGGCCAGGTGCTTCTCGCGCAGGGCGAGTACAGCGCCGCCATGGGCCCGCTGCAGGATTGTGTCGACGACCACGGCGGCAGCGAGTTCGGCCGCTACGCCCGCGTCGCCCTGGTGCAGGCGATGCTGGCCCTCGGCGACACCGAGGGCGCCCTGGCCCGCATCCAGCAGTATGTCGGCGAACTGCCCGCCACCGATCCGGCGGCCGCCGACCTGAAACTCATGAACGCCTACGCGCTCGCGGACGCAGGGCGACCCGGCGAGGCGGCCGACGCCATCGCCGCCACGATCACGGCCGACCTCTCCGACGCCATCCTGTACGACCGGACCGTCCAGCAGGCCGACTGGCTCATCGACGCCGGGCGCGCGGGCGACGCGATCAACGTGCTCGAGGGACTCGATCGTCGGGCCCGCGCCGGGGAGATCACGGTCGCCACGTCGGATCTTGAGAACCGTCTGGCCGTGGCCAAGGCCCTGAAGCCGTAGACCCGCCCGGAGGTGACCATGGATCAGCCCACCGTCCGCGATCGCTGGCTCGGCGCCGTCTGCTACCTCAGCGTGCTGGTGGTGGTGCCGATCCTCGCGCGTCAGCGGAGCGAGTTCCTGGCGCGGCACTGTCGGCAGGGATTCGCGCTGCTGTTCGCCGAGGTCGTCGTCGGCCTGCTCGTCCTGGCGGTCGAATCGGCGCTCGGACGCATCCCGGTGCTCGGCCTGCTGGTGAGCATCGTGCTGTCGCTCGCGTACTGGCTGCTGTTCCTGGGCATCTCGGTGCTCGGCTTCGTCAAGGCGCTCAGCGGCGAGGACTTCGAGGTCGCCGGCCTCGAGGACCTCGCCGCCGCGCGTCCTCGTCCACGCGCACGAGGACGACGAACGATTCTGACCTCACCGGAAAGCACGACGCCACAGCGGGTTGAAACGCTCGTCTGCGGTATTGCCGCATAATGTATATTATGTTAAGTTAGGTCGGTGAAAGACGGGGGTCTGCTCGACCCCGTTTCCGGCTTAGCCGGCGATCGCCTTCATCGTGTCGAGGATCTTGTCCTTGCTCTGGGTCCCACCAGCGTCTGCACGCACTGGCCGTCCTTGAAGAACATGAACGCGGGGATCGATCGGATGCCGAGCTTGCCGGCGGTCAGCGGGTTGGACTGGATGTCCATCTTGCCGACCGTCCAGCTGCCGGCCATCTCGCCGGCCACGGCCTCGATGGTCGGCGTCATCGCCTTGCACGGACCACACCAGGTGGCCCAGAAGTCCACGAGCACCGGCTTGTCGCTCTTGAGCACGGTCGCCTCGAAATCCCCGTCAGTGAAATCCTTGAGCACGTCGGACATGATGTTCCTTTCTCATGACGCCCGGTTGCGGGCTTCCTGCAGGCTGGCCACCGTGAGCAGCAGCTGCTCGAAGGCGGTCTCCGGTGGTATGGGCCGTGATTTCTGCGTGCGCTCACAGTCCAGGCAGGCCTGCAGCAGCGCGTGCACGGCATCGGGTCCCAGCCGCCTCGCGTGCGGCAGGAGCTTGTTCCTGATCATCCAGCCGTTGAGGCCGGTCCAGGCCGCCACGGCGTCGGGCGAGGCGCCGTCGGCGTTCCCGGCGGCGGCCAGCACGACCCGTCGCAGATGCGCCGTGACCAGCGGCGTGAGCCGATAGGCGTCGCTGCCCCAGGCTTGCATCCGCCACCAGGTCTGCAGCACGTCGGCCGGTCGGCCCTCGATGAGCTCGTCGGTCAGGGCGAACACCTCGAGGTCGGCCTGGTCCATGACCAGTTCCGGCAGATCCGCGGCCGTGAGCGGCCTGCCGCGGCTCTCGGCGAGCAACGCCAGCTTGGCGATCTCCGCCTGCAGGGCACGCAGGTCGTTGCCGACGAGGTCGGCCAGGACCCGGCGGCCGGCGAGGTCCAGTTCGAGCTTCTCCCGCAGCGCCGCGCGCTCGATCCACTCCAGCAGCTCCGTGCCCTCGGGCGCCTCGAAGGTATAGAGATAACCACGCTTGCGCGCGGCCGCGACCCAGGCGCGTCGTCCGTCCACCTTGTCGCCGCTGAGGATCAGGACGGTGCTGGGGACCGGATCGGCGAGGTAGGCGGCGAGGGCCTTGAGGCCCGGATCGTCCTTGCCGCCCTTGTCGAGGGCCTCCAGGCGCCGGAGCCACACCACCTGGCGGCCGCCGAACATCGAGAGCCCCTGCGCGGCCTGCAGCACGTCCTGCCACGTGGCCTGATCCCCGTACAGGACGTGGTCGCTGAAGGCGGCGGCGGCCGGGTCGAGCACCAGGGCCTTCATCGCCCCGACCACGGCCTCGATCCGGAGTTGATCCTCGCCGACCAGCACGTAGACGGGCCCGATCTCGCCGCTCTTCAGCGGCCCGTTCCGCAGGTCGTCGAATCCGCTCGTGCCGCTGCCGCGGGCCATCACCAGTCCTCCACGACCTGCGCGAGCACGTCGCGCACGATCTCGACGATCGCGGCCTCGCGGGCCGTCAGCTCGCTCGAGCCGTTCGGGTCGTTCAGGTAGTAGTTGCCGGTGCCGGTGAAGCGGCGCTTCTCGAAGATCGCCTCTCCGGTCGCCTTCACCCGAAGTGTCAATTCGACCACCATCTGCACCTGGTATTCCTCGACTTGCAACTCCGCCGACACCGCCATCCGGCGCAATCGGTACCCGGTCACCGCGCCGTCCAGGATCGAGTCGGCGGCATCGGTGGACACCACCTTGAGCGTGTTGTCCTCCTGGATGGCGTCGATGATGCCCTCGGCCACGGTGACGCCCAGGTCGGCCTCCGCCGTGCGGTTCTCCAGGTACTCGACCGCGACCCGCTTCAGGGATTCGTCCACCCGCCCGCTGCTCGCCGAGTAGACGCCGCAGCCGACGATCAGGCCGAGGGCGGCGTGCAGGACCAGGGACGCCAGCGGACGCGGACGGTGCATCAGGACTCCCCTTCGTCGACGAGGCCGTGGGCCTTCAGCCGATAGCGTAGCCGATCGCGGCCGAGGCGCAACAACCGCGACGCCCGCGACTGGTTGCCGTCCGCGGCCGCGAGCGCCTTGCGGATCATGGCCGCCTCGAAACGCCGCGCGAGGCCGTCGAGGTCCACCCCGGCGTCCGGCAGCGGGTCCTCGAGCGCCGACGCCAGGCTCCTGGCCAGCGGATCGCCGGATCCTGCGGCGCCACCTCCCTCGGGATCGGCGTCGAAGTGCAACTGCTGCGCCTCGAGGATGGTTCCCTCCTCCAGCAGCACGGTGCGCTCGAGGGTGTTGCGCAGCTGCCGGACATTGCCCGGCCAGGGGCGCGCCCGCAGCGCCGCCAGAGCGGCCGTATCGAGGTCGGTGAAGCCCTTGCCGAACTCGGCGGCGAACGTCCGTAGGAAGTGACGCGCGAGCGCCTCGAGGTCCTCCGGCCGTTCCCGCAGCGGCGGCACCTGCAGCCGGACGACGCCGAGCCGGAAGTAGAGATCGTCGCGGAAACGTCCACGGGCCACCTGGGCGGCCAGGTCGCGGTTGGTGGCCGCGATGATCCGCACATCCACCTCGATGGTCTCCAGCCCCCCCACACGCCGGAACGCCATCTTCTCCAGCACGCGCAGCAGCTTGACCTGGATGGGCGCGGGCATGTCGCCGATCTCGTCGAGGAACAGGGTGCCGCTGTGGGCGAGCTCCAGCAGCCCGAGCTTCTTCTGGGTGGCGTCCGTGAAGGCCCCTCGCTCGTGGCCGAACAGCTCGCTCTCGAGCAGGGATTCGGGCAGTGCGGCGCAGTTGATCTCCAGGAACGGCGCGTCGCGGCGCGGAGACTGCTGGTGGAGGATCTGCGCGAGCACGTCCTTGCCGGCGCCGCTCTCGCCCTCGATGAGCACCGTGGAACGGGCGCCGACGGCCACCTTGCGCACCTGTTCGTAGAGGCTCAGCATCGCCGGCGAACGTCCCGGCACCAGCCCGGGCAGGTCGGCGAAGAGGTCGGCCGCCTGCAGGCCAGCCGCGCCTTCGCGCGGCCGCAGGCCGCGGTGGATGACGGCCAGGAGACGCTCGAGGTCCACCGGCTTGGAGATGAAATCCAGCGCTCCGAGTTCGAGCGCCTCGCCCGCCACCTCGCTCCGGCCGTAGCTGGTGAGGATGACCACGCGGGCGCCCGGCTGACGCTCGCGCAGACGGCGCAACACCTCGAGGCCGCTCTGATCGGGCAGCCTGAGGTCGAGCAGCGTGAAATCCGGAGGATCGCTGCCGGCGAGGTCGAGGCCCGCCGCACCGTTGGCGGCACTGGAGACCCGGTATCCGCGCGCCTCCAGGGTGGCGGCCAGGAAGCGACGGATCGCCTCCTGGTCATCGACGATCAGGATGTGGGGAGCCTCAGCGGGGCCTGGCATGGTCCGGATCCTGACCTGACGGTGGGGGACGATGAACGCGACGCGGCCACCAGGATTATGGTGGCCGCGTCGGAGTCTCGCAAGACGGAAACCGGCGGAGTCCTACTTCGCACCCTCGCCCTTGACCACCACCCGCACCGTCTCCAGCAGGATCCCCATCTCGGTCAGGGGGTTGCAGTTGCGGATGTAGCGTCGGTCGAACTCGACCTTGCGCTTGACGCCCTCGAGGTCCTCGTCGTAGCCGTTGCGCACCTGCGCGAGGCCGGTGAGGCCGGGCTTGACCAGCAGGCGATCGTGGTAGAAGGGCACGTCGCTCTCGAGCTGGCGGATGAAGCACAGGCGCTCGGGGCGCGGGCCGATGAGGCTCATGTCGCCCTTGAGCACGTTCCAGAGCTGCGGCAGCTCGTCGAGCCGGGTCTTGCGCAGGAAGCGGCCGACGCGGGTGACGCGCATGTCGCCGGTGGTGGCCCACTGCGGGCCGTTCTTCTCGGCGTCCCGGGCCATGCTACGCAGCTTGTAGATCTTGAACGGGCGGCCGGGCTGCAGCACCTTGCGGCGCTCGGCCGGTCCGCGGCTGGCGCGATCGCGCCGGCGGTTGATGCCCACACGCTCCTGCGAATAGAACACCGAGCCCGGACTGTCGAGCTTGATGATCAACGCGAGCAGCGGCAACACGACGGCGAATCCCGCGAGGCCGACGCTGGCGGCCACGATGTCGAACGCGCGCTTGCCGATCCGGAAGGCGGCGCCGGGGAGGCTCTCGAGCAGGTCGGAATGCAGGCCATCGACCGCGATCTGGGCCGCAGGGCTGGTTGCAGGCGCCGCCAGAGCCGCGCTGGCGGCTCCGGAGGCGCTCAGCGGCGCCACGTCGAGGCTACTCTGTCCCTGGCTGTCGCGGCTCATCACGTTCCCCTTGTCTGCCATGGTTCCTGTCCCTTCACTCGGTGGACCCGTGCGTCGGCGCCTGGCCAGGCCATCGCGCGAACGGTGCCGAGACGTGGAACTGCGAACCTAGATCGCCGTTCCGGGAACCCCCTGCTCTGGTCGGACCTGATAATATCACGGGCCCGGCAGCAGCACAACTACATTTTTGCGAGGATATGGTAAAATCCATTCCTGCGACCCGCCAAGTGTAACCACGAACGTGTTTTTAGGCAACTTGGGAGTCCTGTATTTTGACGTAAAAATCTCCTACTATTGAACTGTGCTATTCGTTTCCGGGATCAGTTCTGCAGCCGATCGTATGCCAGCAGCGCCGTCGTGGCCGACGCCGACGCTCAACAGGAGCGGCAGGTTCTCGTGGAACCAGCCCGGGCGATGCTGACGCACGTACACGACGTCGCCGGGAGAGATGAGCGGGTTGCCGACCGGCGCCCCCTCCTCCAGGAACAGCTTCAGGTTGACCCGCTGCGCGGCGAGCTGCCGTCCGCCGGCTCCGCGATGCACCCAGTCGATCTTGTGGAGCTCGGCATCGGCGATCGGTGCCCCGGCGAGCATGAGCACGGTGATCAGCTCCGTAGGTTCCTGCAGGGGCACCGTCGTGGGCTGGGCCACGCCACCGAACACCTGCACGCCCTGGGTGGCCGGGATGCCGACGGTGCCGTCGGCCACGTGCGGCACCACCAGCGTGTCGCCGCCGCGCAGCACGATGTCGGGCATGCCCATCCCGGTGAGGTAGCCGCTCAGGTCGACCGACGTCGACACCAGGCGGCCGTCCACCATCGACAGCACGCGGCAGCTGGCCAGGTTCGCGGCCTCGGCCGGTCCGCCGGCCGCCCGCAAGACCTCCCAGAGGTTGGGCGGGGTCTCGAACGTGTAGGTTCCGGGCGTCGACACGGCGCCGAGCGCGAAGACGCGCAACGCGTTGAATTCCACCACGCCGAGGACCACCTCGGCCACCGACGGGTCGAAGAGGCGAAGCCGGCGGCCGAGCAGCTCCTCGGCCTCGGCGAGCGACAGGCCCACCCCGCCCACCTCGCCGACCTGCTGCACGTAGATCGTGCCGTCCGACTGGACGGTGATCTCGCCGTCGAGCGACGGCAGCTGGGGCACGTTCAGACGCAGCACGTCGCCCGCACCGATCCGGTAGACCTCCGGCGCCGCGGCTTCCTGGGCGTCCGCGACCACGGTCGCGCACAGCAGCGCCAGGCCGATCACGATGGTCAGCAGCTTGCTCGGCATCATCATGCGTTCTCCCTGTCGTGCTGAGCCTGGTACCAGCGCACCGTCCGCTCCAGTCCGGTGGCCAGATCGACGGCGGGCGAGAACCCGAGCCGTTCGCGGGCGAGGGAGATGTCGGCCAGCGAGTGCCGGACGTCTCCCACGCGCGGCTCGTCGTGCTCCGGTTCGAGGTCGCAACCGATGAGATCGCGGATCATCAGGCAGAGTTCCTTCACGGTGACCTTGGCGCCGCAGGCCACGTTGTAGACCAGGCCGTCGGCGCGGGCGTCGGCCGCCGCAGCCTTCAGGTTGGCCTGGACCACGTTCTCGATGAACGTGAAATCGCGCGACTGGCCGCCGTCGCCGTGGATCAGCGGCGCGCGCCCGGCCAGGAACCGGGTGATGAAGAGCGGAATCACGGCCGCATACTGGCTCTGGGGATCCTGGCGCGGTCCGAAGACGTTGAAGTACCGCAGGCCGACGGTCGGCAGGTCGTAGATGTCGGTGAAGACCTTGCCGTAGAGCTCGTCCACGTACTTGGTCACCGCGTACGGCGACAGCGGCCGCGCGGGCATGTCCTCCCGCTTGGGCAGCGTCTCCGAATCGCCGTAGGCGCTGCTGCTGGCGGCGTAAACCACCCGGCGGACCCCGGTCTCCTTGGCGGCCAGGAAGACCTGCAGCGTGCCGGTGATGTTGACCTCGTTGCTGGCCAGCGGTTCGGCCACCGAACGCGGCACCGACGCGAGCGCCGCCTGGTGGAACACCACCTCCGCCCCGCGGAAGACCGCGCGCAGGAGGTCGGGATCGGTGATGCTGCCGCGGACGAACTCCACCCGGTCGCGGAAGCCCGCGAGGTTGTGCTCGTGGCCGGTGGACAGATCGTCCAGCACCACCACCTCGTGGCCCTGGTTGACGAGCGTCTCAGCGATGTGCGAGCCGATGAAGCCCGCGCCGCCGGTGACGATGTATCGTGGCATGTTCCACTCCCTGTCCGCATCCTGGGCGGCGGACCGACCCGGGTGACTAGAGCTTGATGATCGTGTCGCTGGTGAACGCCTTCAGGACGTTGCGCGTATCGACGATGGCCGGGCACGCCGCGACCAGGGTCGCGTAGTCGACATCCCGGTGGCCGGTCACCACCACCGCCACATCGTAAGCACCGAGGGTCGCCGCGTCGAACGCCGTCTCGCGCGTGGCCTCCACCTTGCCGTGCACCTCGTGCACGAACGGGTCGAACCAGCACACCCTCCCGCCCTGGCGCGCGAGCAGGTTCATGACGTCGATCGCGGGCGACTCGCGGGTGTCGTCGATGTTGGCCTTGTAGGCCACGCCGACCACGAGGATCCGGCTGCCGTTGACGGCCTTCTTGCTGCGGTTGAGCGCCGCGGCCACCAGGCCGACCACGTGGCGCGGCATGCTGCCGTTGACCACGCCCGCCAGCTCGATGAAGCGCGACTCGACGCCCGCCTGCTTGGCCTTCCACGACAGATAGAACGGATCGATGGGAATGCAATGGCCACCGAGGCCGGGGCCGGGGAAGAAGGGCATGAAGCCGAACGGCTTGGTCGCGGCGCCCTCGATGACCTCCCAGACGTCGATCCCCATGGCGTCGCACATCAGGGCCATCTCGTTGACCAGGCCGATGTTGACGCTGCGGAAGGTGTTCTCCAGCAGCTTGACGGTCTCGGCCACCCGCACCGACGACACCGGAACCACCGTCTCCATGAACTGCTCGTAGAGCGTGCGGGCCGCCAGGGTGCAGGCCGGGGTCACGCCGCCCACCACCTTGGGGATGTTGTGGGTCTGGTAGGTGGGGTTGCCGGGATCGACGCGTTCGGGGCTGAAGGCGGCGAAGAACTGCTCGCCCACATGGAAATTCTCGCCCTCGAGCATCGGCACGATCACTTCCTCGGTCGTACCGGGGTAGGTGGTGCTCTCGAGGATGACCAGCATGCCCGGATGGACGTGCGGCTGGATCGCGTCCATGGCCGCCTGGATGTAGCTGATGTCCGGGTCCTTCGTCTTGCCCAGCGGCGTGGGCACGCAGATGTTCACCGAATCGACGTCGGCCAGGGCGCTCATGTCGGTCGTGGCCACCAGCCGGCCGGCCGCGACCATGGCCTTCACATCCGCGTCCGCGACGTCGATGATGTAGCTCTTGCCGGCCATCAGGGCGGCGACCTTGCCCGCGTCGAGCTCGAAGCCCGTGACGCGGAAGCCGGCCTTGGCCATGGAGATGGCCAGCGGCAGGCCGACGTAGCCGAGGCCGATGACCCCGAGGTGGGCGGTGCGGTCGTGGAACTTGGCGACGAGCGGCTCGGCGAAACGAGGTGTCACGGGTCATCTCCTGGCTGGGCGTACCACGTCACGGACTCAGACGTCCTCCCCCCGGCGCACGGCGTGGCGGAGGTCGTCCATCTGCTGCTGGGCCTGGCGCAACTCCTGGCGGGTCTCACGGATGTCCCGACCGCGCGTCCAGACTCGCCGGGCCATGAGCACGAAACATACCACGACGCCCAGCAAGCACATCCGAAGATACCAGGGATTCAGGTGCGCGCCATGGCGATGGAAGAGATTCGCGACCGCGCGGCCGAAAAACACCAGGGCCACCAGGAACCCCAGCTGGAGCGCGAAGAGGATCACCTCGCCGGCCAGATGCTCCCGCAGGCGCCGGGCGTGGCGGATCGGAGCCGCCGCCTTGCCCGCCTCCAGGAACCGCGAGCGGAAGGCATCACTCTTCCGGGGGGATTTCCTCGAAATCCGCATCCGAGATCTCCTGCTGCGTGAGGTCGCGCATCGTGCCCTCCGGGGCCGACGCCTGGGGTCCTCGGGGAGGCGTCCGGGCGCCGCCGCGCGGTTGCGGCCGGGGTCGCGCAGGCAGGAACGCACGCAACGCCAAGCGGGCGACCCAGTAGGCAAGGAACAGGAAGAGCAGCTTCAGCAGCATGGCGACTCGCGGTGGGAATGGTACGCCCGGCGGGATTCGAACCCACGACCTCTTGCTCCGGAGGCAAGCGCTCTATCCAGCTGAGCTACGGGCGCACCGTCAGGCCGGGCAGGCCCGGCGTCGGCCGGTTCAAACTACACCTTCGGAGGCACTTGTCAAGAACTGCCCCGGGCCTCGCGGCCATGCCCGGCGGCCGCCAGCAGGTCACGCGCGTAACGGGTCTGGGCGGCGTCGTCGCCCTGCCGCCAACCCTCTCCTCCGAGCTGGCGGGCCAGTTCCTGAACTCGCGCCGCCGGGTCGAGTTCCTGGAGCTCGATCACCGTCCGGCCGGACACGACGCGCTTGCCCACGCGCCAGTGCTGCGCGCCGTGCGCCGCGACCGTCGGCAGGTGGGTGATGCACAGGGCCTGCGAACCTTCCGCGAGCCGCCGCAGCAGCAGGGCCACCGGCGTGGCGGCGTCCATGCCCAGGCCGGCGTCGACCTCGTCGAACAGCCAGATCAGGGGCCGCCGCCGGGTCTGGCGCAGGACGGTCAGGCCCAGGTGGATGCGGGCGGCCTCGCCGCCGGAGGCGATGTCGGCCACCGGGCCGGCCGCCTCGCCGGCGTTGGTGCGCACCGCGAGGCCGACGCGGTCGGCGCCGTGCTGGCTGACCCGGCACCGGACGCCCTCGATCGCGACCTCCCCGCCGGGGTCGGCAGCCGGCTCGACCGTCAGCATCACGTCCAGCTCCGGCAGCGCGAGCGGACGCAAGGTGGCCTCGGCGTCGGCCGCCACGCGCGGCGCTCCGCGTCGGCGGTGCTCGTGGAGGGCCAGGCAGGCCGACGCCAGCTCGCCGCGGGCGGCCGCGGCCTCGGCCGCCAGGGCGTCGAGTTCGCGGTCCGCGCCGTCGTGCCGGGCGAGGCGCTCCTCCAGGGTGTCGGCGAGGGCCAGCAGCCCTGGCACGTCTCGACGGTACTTGCGGCGCAGCTCCTCGTAGAGGGCCTTGCGTTCCTGCAACTCGTCGAGGTCGCGCGGATCGTCGCCGAACCCGTCCAGGAAGCGCTCCAACTCCGACGAGGCGTCGGCCACGGCGTCGGCCGCCACGGTCAGCTGCTGGTGGGCGGCCTCGAGGCGCGCGCTGCGGCCGGCGTGCGGCGCGAGGCCGGCCTGCGCCCGACCGATGAGGTCGCGGGCCGGGGTCCGTCCGGTGTCGAGGAGGTCGCGGGCGGCCGACGCGGCCTCCAGCATCGCCCGCGCGTGTCGTTTGACGGCGATGGCCTCGGCCAGCTCGGCCTCCTCGTCCTCGCGGAGGTTCGCGCGGCGCAGCTCGTCGCACTGGAAGCGCCACATGTCCAGCTGCTCGACGGCTTGGGCCTGCTCCTCACGGCGGCGGGCGAGTTGCTGCGCAAGGTCGCGGTCGCGCTGCAGGGCCGTCGCCACGCCCTCCCGGGCCGCGGCGAGGTCGAGCACGTCGTCCAGGAGATCGCGCGCGAACCCGCCGGCGGCGAGCTCGCGCTTCTGGTCCTGGCTCTGGATCGCGAACAGCAGGCCGCCGAGTTCCTCGATCACCGCTTGCGACGACAGGCGGCCGTCGATCAGCACCCGGCCCCGTCCCTCGCGCCGCAGCTCGCGCCGGAGCACCAGCAGGCCGTCCGCACCGGGCGTGACCCCCAGCTTGCGGACGGCCGCGATCAGGTCCGGCCGGGCCGAAAGGTCGCACACCGCCTCCACCCACGCCTCGTCCTCGCCGGAGCGGATCTGCCCCCGCTCGGCGCGGCCCCCGGCCAGCAGGCCGAGCGCCCCGACGATCAGCGACTTGCCCGCCCCGGTCTCGCCGGTCAGCATGGTGAGGCCGGGACCGGGTCGCAACACCACATCCTCGGCCAGGGCCAGGTTGCCGATGCGCAGTTCCAGGAGCATGGTCAGGCGCCCTCGTCGACGCTGCCGTAGCCGGTCCGATGGCGGCGGCTGTTGCTGCGGATGCTCGGGGCGATGCCCCAATGTAATTTCTGACGCAAGATCTGGAAAAAGCTGCTGTCAGTGAACTTGACGAGATTGACGAGCGGGCGATCCAGGTGGCAGGTCAGCCGGTCGCCTTCCGCCAACGGCGTCGCGACCTGGCCGTCGGCGGTCAAGGTGGCGCCCTCGCCCACCTCGCGGACGACGAGCTCGACGTCGACATCGTCACCGAGGATCAACGGCCGGACGCCGAGGCTGTGGGGGCAGATCGGGGTCACCAGGAGGCCGCGCACGTCGGGCGCGCAGATGGCCCCGCCGGCGCTCAGGCTGTACGCGGTCGAGCCGGCTGCGGTGGCGAAGATCACGCCGTCACCGAGCCAGCGGCCGAGCGTGACATCGCCCAGCCTCAGCTCCAGGTCCAGCGTGCGGGGCAACGGCCCCATGTTCACCACGACGTCGTTGAGTCCGGCGGCCTCGGCCACCATGGCTTCGCCGCGCCAGACGCGGGCATGGACGCGCGAGCGGGCCTCGAGCCGATACTCGCCGTCGAGCACTCGGCCGATCGCCCCGGGCAGCCCGTCGACCGGGATGTCGGTGAGGTAGCCGAGGCTGCCCAGGTTGATGCCCAGCAGCGGCCGCCCGGTTTCGCCGATCATGCGGGCGGCCCGCAGCATGGTGCCGTCGCCGCCGAGCGCGACGATCAGCTGGCTGCGGGCCACCAGGTCACGGGCGTCAAGGCCGCTGGCCGCGGCGCCCAGCAGGCGGGCGAGGTCGTGGTGCAGGAGCACGGTGACGCCGCGCGCCTCGCAGATGGCCCGCAACGTGGCCACCGCCGGCTGCAGCTCCTCCTTGAGAGGGTTGCCGCAGAGTCCGATGTGGGTGAGGTCGGCGCCGCTCATCATCGACTCCCCGGACCGCCGCGCGGCCCACCGTCAGGATACCGACCGCTGGGTCCCCGCCGCATCGAGCAGGTCGCAGGCCGCCACGGCCGCCGCCGCGATGCCGGCCGCGTCCAGACCCGCCGCGGCGAGCAGGTCGCTCCGCGCCGCCTGGTCCTGGAACCGGTCCGGGATGCCCAGCCGCACCACCCGGGGCGCCTCGGTCACCGGCTGCTCGTGAGCCCACTCCAGGACGGCCGCGCCGAAGCCGCCGGCCAGGGCGTTCTCCTCCACGGTGAGCACCAGGCGATGGCGGGCCCAGACGTCCGCGAGCACCTCGTGGTCGAGCGGCTTGACAAACCGCATGTCCACGACCTCGGCCGCGAGGCCGCGACGTTCCAGGATGGCCGCCGCCTCGAGCGCCGGATAGACCTCCGAGCCGACGGCGAGGATGGCCAGGCCGTCGCCCTCGCGCAGGCGGCGGGCCTTGCCCAGTTCCAGGGGCAGGCATTCCGCCTCCATGTCGACGCCCTGGGCCGCGCCGCGGGGATAGCGGATCGCGCTGGGGCCGTCGTCGCGCCGGAGCGCGGTCACCAGCATGCGCCGCAGCTCGTTCTCGTCCGACGGCGCCATCACCACCATCCCCGGGACCATGCGCAGGAACGTGAGGTCGAACACGCCGTGGTGCGTCGGGCCGTCCTCGCCCACCACGCCGGCCCGATCGATGGCGAACACCACCGGCAGCTTCTGCAGGGCGACGTCGTGGATGATCTGGTCGAGGGCCCGCTGCAGGAACGTGGAGTAGATCGCGCACACCGGCCGCAGATCCCGGCAGGCGAGGCCGGCCGCGAAGGTCACGGCGTGGCCCTCGGCGATGCCGACGTCCCAGGTGCGATCGGGGTAGCGGGCCTGGAAGGTCTCGATGCCCGTGCCCGAGGGCATGGCGGCGGTGATGGCGTGGATCCGCGGGTCGGCGGCGGCGAGCTCGGTGAGGTGGTCGCCGAAGACCTTGGTCCAGCTCGGCACGGTCGCCTTCTTCACCTTCTTGATGCCCTCGGACTTGTCGAAGGCGCCGACGCCGTGGTAGCGCTGGTCGTCCTGCTCGGCGAAGCGGTAGCCCTTGCCCTTCTCGGTGACCACGTGCACGAAGATCGGGCCCTTGAGCTTGGCCACGTGCGCCAGGGTGCGACGCAGGAGGCCGAGGTCGTGGCCATCGATGGGGCCGAAGTACTTGAAGCCGAGCTCCTCGAAGAGGATGGTGGGCACCACCAGGTTCTTCAGGCCTTCCTTGACGCGGCTGGCGAGCGCTTGCGCCTTGCTGCCCTTGGGCATGATGCCGAGCAGCTTCCAGACCTCGCCCTCGAAGCGGGTGTAGAACTCGTCCGAGGTGATCAACGTGAGGTAACGCGCGATGCCGCCCACGTTGGGCGAGATGCTCATCTTGTTGTCGTTGAGCACGACGAGAAGGTCGGTGTTCGCCTGTCCCGCGTTGTTCAGGCCCTCGAGAAGGCCAGGCCGCCGGTGAGGGCGCCGTCGCCGACCACGGCCACCACCCGGTGGTGCTCGCCGCGGGCGTCGCGGGCCGCGGCATAGCCCGGGGCCGCCGACACCGCGGTGCTGGCGTGGCCCGCGCCGAACATGTCGTGCTCGCTCTCGCTGCGCTTCGGGAATCCGGAGAGGCCGCCCGGCCGACGCAGGGTGATCGAAACGGTCGAGCCGACCGGTCAGGAGCTAATGGACGTACGCCTGGTGACCCACGTCCCAGGGCGATCTTGTCGTTGGGCGAGTCGAAGCAGGTGCAGCGCGACCGTCAGCTCCACCACCCCCAGGCTCGCGCCCAGATGGCCGCCGGTGCGGCTGACCGTCGAGATGATCTCGTCGCGGACCTCGGCGCAGACCTGCACCAGCTGGTCGTGGCTGAGTTGCTTGAGCTCGGCCGGCCCGGTCAGACGGGGCAGGATCGGATCCATGGTGTCTCTCTTCCGACCCGCGAGGGTCGCGGTCGCGGAGGTGGCGGTGATCAGGTCCAGTCTAGGCCGTCCCGCAGGCCAACGCAAAAAGAAAGCCCCAAACCAGCCCCACAGCCACATGGGCCGGGGCGTGGTTCATCGCGTCCAGGTAGCCCACCACCCGTCGCTGCCAGGGCTCGACGGCGTCCTCGAGCAGCACCAGCTCGCGCAGGAGCCGGCGCTGGGCGTCGGCCGCCGACCGCACCCGCATGGCGTCGAACACCATGATCGCGGCGAAGACCAGGGCCGCGCCCGAGGCCGCCGACGACCATCCCGTCCGCAGCGCGACCGCACCGACCAGGCTCCCGGCGCACATCGCATGGGCGCTCGGCAGGCCCGCGCTCTGCGCCAGGACGGCCGGCCGCAGCCGGCGCTGGGTCAGGGAATAGGCGGCCAGCTTGACCAGCTGGCCGGCGGCGACCGCGAGCACCACCACGAGCCAGATGTCGAGCCGCCCGTCCGTCATCCGTCAACGCTTCCGCTGCCACAGGGTCGCACAGAGGGCGAGCAGCCGGTCGGATTCCGGACCCGGGACCAGCTGCTCGCGCAGGAGATCGAGCCCGCGCTCGCCATACCGGCAAGCCCGGCGCGAGGCCCGTTCGATGCCCTCGACGCGCACCCAGGTGGCCTTGCCGCTGGCGTCGTCCTTGCCGGCGGTCTTGCCCAGGACCTCGCTGGAGGCGGTCACGTCCAGCACGTCGTCGGCGCCCTGGAACGCCAGCCCGAGCCAGTGGCCGGCCTCGCGGAGGCCCTCGACGCGGGCCGGCCGGGCGCCGCGGCAGACGGCGCCCAGCGCCAGGCTGACCGCGAGCATGGCCGCGGTCTTCTCGGCGTGGATGCGCTCGACCACCCGCGCGGTGGCCGGCTGCCCCTCGGCCTCGAGGTCGCGCTGCTGCCCTCCCACCATGCCCGCCGGACCGGAGGCGGCGGCCACGAGGCCGACCATCTGCGCCGCGCGCGGTCCGAGATCCGCCAGGACGCCGAACGCCAGCGCCTGCAGTCCGTCGCCGGCCAGGATGGCCGTGCCCTCATCGTAGGCCACGTGGCAGGTGGGTCGGCCGCGACGCAGGACATCGTCGTCCATCGCCGGTAGATCGTCGTGGATCAGGCTGTAGGTGTGGATCATCTCCAGCGCGGCGCCCGCCCGCAGCGCGAGGGCGCGGCTGGCGTCACCGCGGTGCGGGCCTCGCGCGAGGGCGTCGTGGGTCCAGAGCACCAGGAGCGGCCGCAGACGCTTGCCGCCGCCGAACAGGCTGTGGGTCATGGCCTGGCGCAGGCGGGGCGGGACCCCACGCACCGCGCGCAGCTCGCGTCGCAGCGCGCCGTCCACCAGCTTGCGGTCCGCGGCCAGGTGGCCGCGCCAGAGCTCAGCCACCGTCGCCCTCCTCTCGACGCACCATCGCCTCCCAGGTGTTCTCCAGGAGCATCGCGATGGTCATGGGGCCGACGCCGCCGGGCACGGGCGTGAGCGCCGCGGCGTGGCCCTCCATCTCGGCGGCGGCCACATCGCCCACCAGGCGGTGACCCTTGCGGGTGCCGGGCGCGTCGACCCGGTTGATGCCCACGTCCACGACCACGGCCCCGGCGGCCACGTGGTCGCGGGTGATGAACTCCGGCCGCCCGAGCGCCGCGATCACCACGTCGGCCCGACGGGTCTCGGCGGCCAGATCCGGCGTCCGGGAGTGGCACATGATCACCGTCGCGTCGCCCATGGCGGCCTTGAGGTTGAGCAGCAACGCCATGGGACGTCCGACGATGACGCTGCGCCCGACGACCGCCACCCGGCGGCCGGCCACCGGGATGCCGTAGTGGGACAGCAGCCGCAGGACGCCACGTGGCGTGCAGGCCACCGACCGCGGCCTGCCCGACACCAGTCGGCCCAGATTCTCCGGATGGAATCCGTCCACGTCCTTGGCCGGGTCGACGGCCAGCAGCACGCGGTCGCCGTCGATGTGCCGCGGCAGGGGCATCTGCACCAGGATGCCGTCGATCAGCGGATCGGCATTCAGGCGGTCGACGAGCGCCAGCACCTCCCGTTCGGACGCGTCGGCGGGCAGGCGGTGGGTCCGGTGGTGGAAGCCCACCGCGGCGCAGCCCTTCTCCTTCTGCCCGACGTACACCGCCGACGCCGGGTCGTCGCCCACCAGGATGACCGCCAGTCCAGGCGCACGCGCCGCCCCGGCGACCTTGAGGGCCAGTTCGGAGAGCACCGCATCGCGCACCGGGCGTCCGTCGAGGATGATCATACGGTCAGGTCCTCCATGGGCCTAGCGCGCCACCGCGCTGGCCCGGGTCTCGCGGATCACCATGATCTTGATCTGCCCGGGGTACTCGAGCTCGGACTCCACCCGCCGGCCGATCTCCTCGGCCAGCAGCGCCGCCTGCTCATCGCTCACCAGGGCATGGTCGACCAGGATCCGCACCTCGCGGCCGGCCTGGATGGCATAGCTCTTCTGCACGCCCTCGAAGCTGTTGGCGATGGTCTCGAGCGTCTCCAGCCGGTTCACGTACGTCTCCAGGCTCTCGCGGCGAGCGCCCGGCCGGCCGGCGGAGACGGCGTCGGCGGCGGCGGTCAGGAACGTGTACACCGACGTCGGCTCGACGTCGTTGTGATGCCCTTCGACCGCATTGACCACCACGTCGCTCTCGCCGTACTTGCGGCACAGCTTGCCGCCCAGCGCGGCGTGCGGCCCGTCGAGCTCGTGGTCGACGGCCTTGCCGAGGTCGTGCAGGAAGGCGCAGCGCCGGGCCAGCTTCGGATCGAGCCCCAGCTCGCTGGCCATCACCCCGGCCACGGCCGCCACCTCCCGGGCGTGGGTCAGCAGGTTCTGGCCGTAGCTCGTCCGGTAGTGCAGGCGCCCCAGGACGGGCAGCAGGTCGGGATGCAGGTTCTGCACGCCGACATCCAGGCAGGCGGCCTCCCCCAGCTCGCGTAGGCGTTCCTGCATCTCCTCTCGGGTGCGGGCCACGACCTCCTCGATGCGGCCGGGATGGATGCGGCCATCCTTGATGAGCACCGTCAGCGACAGCCGCGCCACCTCGCGCCGGACCGGATCGAAGGCCGACAGCACCACGGCCTCCGGCGTGTCGTCGATGATGACGTCGACGCCCGTGGCCTCCTCGAAGGCGCGGATGTTGCGCCCCTCGCGGCCGATGATGCGGCCCTTCATCTCATCGCCCGGCAGCGGCACCACGGACACCGACTCCTCGGCGACGTGGCCCGACGCATAACGCTGCAACGCGGTGGCGAGGATCTTCTGCGCCTGCTGCTTGGCCGTGCGTTCGGTCTCGTCGTGGATGCGCTTGATCACGACCGCGGCGTGGTGGCGTGCCTCGTCGACGATGGTCTCGGTCAGGCGGCGTCGCGCCTCGTCGCGGCTCAGGCCGGCCACCTCCTCGAGCGCGAGCTGGTGACGGCGTTCGACGGCGTCGAGGTCGAGGCCGCGCTTCTGCAGCGCGGCCTCGCGGCTCTTGAGGTCCTGGTCGCGCTGGTCGAGGCGCGTCTCCTTGCCGTCGAGGAACTCGACCTTGCGGTTCAGGCCGTGCTCGCGCTCGTCGAGCACCTCCTGCCGGCGCGACAGCTCCCGGCGCTGCTCCTGGGCGTCGCGTTCGACCTGCTGGCGGGCACGGAGCAGCTCGTCCTTGGCCTCGAGCTTGGCGGTCTTGATCAGGTCGTCGGCCTCGAGCCGGGCCTCGGCGAGCATCCGTTCGCGGACCTCGCGGGCCAGGCCGTGCAGGCGGGTGTCGCGGAATCGATGGGCCAGCCAGCCGATACCGCCGCCGACCGTCGCCGAACCGACAGCCAGCGCCAACGCCGTCGCGAGGGACATGGCGTCTCCTTTATGGTCAACGTTCGGCGGGAGAGCAGCGCGCCGGCGGATCGCGAGGCAGCAAAGGAAGGGAAAAAGGTTCCCCGCCGGGTCGTGTGCGCCAGATGCAACTGAACCCAGTTACACCAGGTGGGTTTCCTGTCCAGGATTCAGGCCTCGAACCCGGGGGCCCTGACCATCAGCCCTGGAACTCCGGAATCCCGTCGTCGGAGTGTTGGCTCACTTGATTGACGCATCACGGGCCAAGCAGGGATACCTTTCCATCATGATACCCCTTCGGACCCCTCATTGCCAAGCCCATCGTTGAGGATGCTCAGGATTCGCCCCGACTGGCTGCGGACCCCTTCGCGCTCCTGATCGCGGGCATCGCGTTCGCGGACCAGCTCGTCGGCGAGGTTCAGGGCCACGAGCACCGCGATGCGGTCGGCACCCATCCCTCCCCCGACGCTCGCGGCCTCTCGCATGCGAGCATCCACGTCCGCCGCCAGCTCCCGGAGTCGGCCGGGATCGGCCTCGCTCCGCAAGGTGTAGCGGTTGCCGTAGATGCTCACCGTCACATCCCGTGGTTCGGACATCGGTCACCTGTCCTTTGTCCGGCCACCGGCTATCCGGTCCGGAGTACGGTCCTCCGGACGCAACGAGGCCAGGGTCTAGCCCATGGCCTCGAGCTTTTCGAGCAGGCTGCCGACTTTTTGCTCGATGATCCGGCGTTTCTCCTCGTACTCCTCGATCTGCGCCGCCGCGGCGCTGGTCTCGGCGAGGCGGGTCTGCAGGCGGTCGCGTTCCTGGCGCAGATCGTTCACGCTCTGCTCGAGGTCGGCCGCGCGCTGTTCGAGGGCCGCGTTCTCGCGGCGCAGCGTCTGCAGCCGTTCGATGGTCTCGTGCACCTTGGTCTCGAGCCGGGAAAGATGATCGTCCATGCGGGTTGCCACATCCTTGTCGTTGGCCCGGCCGCTCAGGCAGAGCGTTGCTGCACCTGGAGTTGCTCCGCCAGCGCCTTGAGCAGTCCTTCGATCGCGCGGTCGACCGTCGCGCCCTTGAGGCTACCCTTGGCCGACTGGAACTTCAAGCGAATTCCATAGGCCGAGAACCCCTCGGCGATGCCTTTGCCGGCGTAGATATCGAAGAGTTCGAGGCTCTGCAGAAGGTCGCCCGCCGCGGTCGTGACGCACGCGGCGAGCTGGCTGTACGTGACGCCGGCCGGCACCAGGAGCGAGAGGTCGCGCTTGACCGCCGGGTAGCGGCTGAACTCCCGGTAGATCACCGGCCGAGGCGTGAGATCGGCCCGGCCTAGGTCGACCTCCAGGACGGCCACCGGGTGATCGCAGTCGAGCGCCGCGAGGGTCGCGTCCGCCACCCGCCCCGCGCTGCCCACCGTTCGCCCGCCGCCATCCTGCACGGCCCACTGGGCGCCTGCCGCGAGGTAGGGCTCCGCGTCCGTCGGCACCAGCTGCAGGTCGCAACGCAGGAGGCCGGACAGCTCGGCGAGGAGCCCCTTGAGCTCCAGCAGGTCGGCCGGGACGCCACCGAGGCCGCGGGCGGCGAGCCCGGCCACCCCGGCCTGCAGGAGCCACGGCTCCTCGGGCAGCAGCGCCTCGAGCTCATGCCGGCCCTGGCGCTTCTCGCCGGCGGGCCAGAAGACCCGGCCGAGCTGGAAGACGCGCACGGGCGCCGGCGCGCCGGCGTTGAGGTTGCGGCGGGCGACGTCGACGAGGCCGGGGACCAGGCTGGTGCGCAGCAGGGTCTCCCCGCCGTGATGCGGATTGAGGACCGCCAGGCAGGTCGCGCGCACGTCGGAGGCGGGCAGTTGCAGGGCGTCGAGCTGGCCGCGCGACATGAAGGTGGACGTGACCACCTCCTGATAGCCGACGGCGGGCAGCCAGCGGCGCAGCCGCGTCCGCACCTGCTCCTGCGGCGTCCGCACCGGCGCGTGCAGGCGCGCGGCGCGCCCGCTGCGGCCCTCGAACTCGAAGCCATGCATGCGGGCGATCTCCTCGATGAGGTCGATCTCCAGCTTGAGGTCGCGCCGGAACGTCGGCACCTTCACCATCAGGTTGACGGTCTTGGCCTCCACCTGGGAGCTGAGCGGCTGGACGGTCAGGCCAAGGGACCGCAGGTGGTCCGACGTCTCCTCGAGGTCCATCCGGGTGCCGAGCACGCGGTTGACCTGGTGCACGCGCAGCGCCAGGTCCGGCGGCGGCTGACGGTCGGGGTCGGCGCGGTCGATGGCGTCGCCGGTGATCTCGGCGGCGGCGTGCTCCTGCAGCAGGTAGAGCGCGCGGCGGGCGGCGAAGCGCACCATCTCCCAGTCGGCTTCGCGCTCGAAGCGGTAGCTTGATTCGGACACCAGGCCGAGCCGGCGGCTGGTGTTCCGGATGAGCTGCGGCGCGAAATACGCGCTCTCGAGCAGCAGGGTGGTGGTGGCCGTGCTCACCTCGCTGTTGGCCAGGCCCATGACACCGGCCAGCGCGACCGGCCCGTCGCCGTCGGCGATCACCAGGTCGGCGGCGAGGATCGGCCGCGACTCGTCGTCGAGCGTGGTCACGGTCTGCTTGCGTCCGGCACGGCGCACGCTGATGGTGTCGCCGGCCAGGCGATCGCCGTCGAACGCGTGCAGCGGCTGGCCGAGCTCCATGAGCACGTAGTTGGTGATGTCCACGACGTTGTTGATGGGCCGCTGACCGATGGCGCGCAACCGGTGCTGCATCCAGGCGGGCGACGGGCCGACCTTCACGTTGCGGGCGCCGTGGGCGGTGTAGCGCGGGCAGTCCGCGAAATCCTCGATCTCCACCTTCC
>JAWKQQ010000027.1:0-42041 GCA_041390065.1 Candidatus Krumholzibacteriia bacterium | reverse complement strand
CGTTGCCGGCCACCATGAACAGCGCGGCCTTGTAGAGGGCGTGGGCCACCAGGTAGACCATCGCGGTCTTGACGGCGATCTCCGTGCCGATGCCGAGGAGCATGACCAGGGTGCCCAGGACCGCCAGCGTGGAGTAGGCGAGGACCCGCTTGAGGTCGCGCTGGGCGAGGGTCGAGAAGGCGCCCGTGAGCATGGTCGCCAGCCCCACGGTGCCCAGGAGCCAGATCCAGGCCGGCGTGCCCCCCAGCTGGGGCGAGAGGCGAGCCAGCAGGTAGATGCCCGCCTTGACCATGGTGGCCGAATGCAGGTACGCGCTGACCGGCGTGGGGCCCGCCATCGCGGCCGGCAGCCAGAAATGGAACGGCACCTGGGCGGACTTGGTCAGGCAGCCCAGCAGCACCAGGGCCAGGATGAGCGGGTACAGGCCATGCTGCCGCAAATCCACCGCCGCCAGACCCGAGATCCGGCCCGCCGCGTGGGCATCGAGGCCGAGCTGCTCGCCGGCCAGGCTCATGAGCAGCAGCCCGGCCAGCAACAACAGCCCGCCCAGGCCGGTGACGAGCAGCGCCTTGAGGGCGGACATACGGGCTGCGGCCCGCTCGTGGTCGAAGCCGATGAGCAGGTACGAGCAGACGCTCGTGAGTTCCCAGAAGACGAACAGGGTGACCAGATTGTCGGCCAGCACCAGTCCGAGCATCGAACTCATGAAGGCGAGCAGCAGGACGTAGAAGCGACCGAGGCGGGGGTCGTCGCCGAGGTAGCCCCCGGCGTAGATCACGACCAGCGCCCCGATCCCGCTGATCAGCAGCACGAAGGTGACGGACAGGCCATCGGCCAGGAGGGAGAGGTCGATGCTCAGCTGCGGCACCCAGGCCAACGCGACGGTGTGGACCTCGCCGGCCGAGAGCGGCAACATCCTGAACGCCAGGGCGAAGACCGCGGCGGGCGCCAGCGCCAGCAGCCAGCCCGCATGCCGCCGAAGGGCGCGCGCAACGAGCGGCGCCAGGGCGCTCGCCAGCAGCGGGATCAGGATGATGAGCAGCAGCGTATCCATGTCCTGGGTCTCGTCGGGCCGGGGCCGAGGTCCTCGGGCTGTCGGTCCGGCGGACGGGCATGCCCGCCGGGCTGAGACATGCTAGTCGAGAACACGCTCCCCGCCTCGGATCGAGGCGGGGAACGTCGCGATCGCGAGGCGGAGATCCGGCGCCTACAGCCCGGCCTTGTCCACCTCGGCACAGGTCTTGCGCACGGCCTCGACGGAATTCGCGAGGGCGGCCTTCTCGTCGTCGGTGAGGTCGATCTCCAGGATCTTCTCGATGCCGTTCTTGCCCAGCAGGGTGGGCACGCCCACGAAGAGGCCCTTCACGCCGTACTCGCCGTTCAGGTAGGCGCAGACCGGCGTGATCTTCTTCTTGTCGTACGCGATGCTCTCGACCATGTCCAGGGCCGACCAGGCCGGCGACACGAACGCCGAGCCGCTGCCCAGCAGGCCCACCACCTCGCCCCCCGCCTTGCGGGTGCGCGTCTCGATCGCGAGCAGGGTCTCCTCGTCGATGAACTTGGTGACGGGCAGGCCGTAGATGCGGCAGGCGCTCCGGATGGGCACCATGGTGTCGCCGTGACCCCCGAGCACCACGGCTTCGACGTTCTCCACGGACACCCCGGCGGCCTGGGCCACGAAGTACTTGTAGCGCGCGGAATCGAGCACGCCGGCCATGCCCAGCAGCTTGTGGGTCGGCACTTCCTGCTTCAGCTGCAGGTGCAGCCGGTAGACGATCGCGTCCAGGGGATTGGCCACCGAGACGATGAAGGCGTCCGGGCAGTACGTCTTGATGCCCGCGGCCACCGAGTCGGTGATCTTCAGGTTGGTGGCCAGCAGCTCCTCGCGCGACGGGAACGTGCCGTCCGGGCGCACGGCGCGCGGCACGCCGGCGGTGTTGATGACGAACTGCGCGCCCGCGAGCACCTCGTAGGTCTTGCTGCCCTCGAGCTGGGCGTCGGCGCCGATCACCGGCGTGCCCTCGGCGATGTCCAGGCACTTGCCCTTGGCGAAATCGGGCTCCTTGACGTCCACCAGGGCGATCTTGCGGGCAAGGCGGCGCGAAGCGGCCTCGGCCACGCAGACGCCGCCGATGTTGCCGCCACCGATGACAGCGATCTTGTCGATCATGGGGGTCTCCTTGCAGGCTGGGGCGCCGCGCAGGCGAACGGTTGCGGCACCGACGGGTACGGGTTGGTCGACAGGCTCTGCGGACGCCGGACGTGGCCGGCATTGTAGCCAACTTCGCGGACTGTTACAACCTCACGCGTGGGTCGCGCCGCCGGAAACCGCGATCCGCGACCAATCCTCGAACGACCCGCCGTCCGGGGCCCGGCCCGGGCCGAGCAGATCGGGCAGTTCGGCGGCGGCGAGCCAGAGCGCGCGGTGCGGTTCGGCCTGGGCCGAGACGGTGGCGAGCAGGGCGTCGTCGTCCTCGTCGACCTGATCGAGGCGGACGCGGAAGACCACCCCGAAGTGCACGCTGGAGACGTCCTCGCTGTCGCTGTTGATGTAACCGGCCAGCTCGAGCCCGAGGCGGTCGGCGACCAGGCCGGTCTCCTCGGTCAGTTCGCGGCGGGCGGCGAGGTCGACCAGGGTGTCGGCGCCGGACGCCTGGTCGCGGTCCAGGGGCTCGATGTGGCCGCCGAAGCCGACGGACCAGAGGCCGCCGAGCCGCGCCTCGGTATGGGCGGCGCGGCGCTGGTACGCCAGCACCCTCGCCCCAGGGCCGCGGCCGCGCAACAGCACGAGGTAGGGGATGATCTGCTTGTAGTGCGAGCAGGTCTCCATGTACGCGCGTTCGGCGAAGAACAGGTGCGGGGCGAGCTGCCGCAGATCGACGGCCCTGGAGCGAGGAAGCCCAGGCCCAGGTGCGGAAACAGCTGGCGACGTTCGACGACGAGGATGCTGCGCATGATGGCTCCTGGTTCGGGAAACCGCCACGATATCACGACGCGAGCAGCCGCCCAAGTCAACATTCCGCACGAAAAATCTTGACAAAGGGTGGACATGGGTCGATCATGTCCAGCATGAATACTTCGAACTCACAATCCAGCGAGCATCCGATCAGCGTGGTTGTGCGCCGTACCGGCCTTTCCCAGGACATCTTGCGGGCCTGGGAGAAGCGCTACGGGGCCGTCACTCCGCTGCGGACGCCAACCAGCCGGCGCCTCTACACCGAGGATGACATCGACAAGTTGCGGCTGTTGAAGCAGCTCGTCGATGGTGGTCGGCGGATCAGCGACGTGGCGGATCTCGACCTCGCGACGCTGCGCGAACTCGCGGCCGAGGACGCGAGCGAGGCGGTGGTGGGGCCGCGGCTGCTGCCGCGGCAGGCGGTGGCGGGGCACCTGTCCCGCTGCTTGGAGGCGGTCGACCGGCTCGATCGGCATGGTCTGGAGCAGGCTCTGGACGCGGCCCTCGTGGCGCTGAGCCGGCCCCGGTTGCGCCAGGAAGTTCTGGTGCCGCTCATCCACGCCCTGGGCCAACGCTGGCAGGACGGGTCGTGGCGCGTGGTCCACGAGCACGTGGCCACGGCCGTGCTCCGCTCGTTCCTGTGGTCGCTGTGGCGGAGAGGCGAGACGCCGGTGAGCGCCGACGTGCTGGTGGTCGCGACTCCGGCCGGGCAGAGGCACGAACTCGGCGCCCTGCTGGTCGCCGGCGTGGCCTCGGACCTCGGCTGGACCGTGGTCTACGTCGGGGTTGATCTGCCCGCGGAGGAGATCGCGGCTGCGGCGCAGTCGAGCCAGGCCAGGGGCGTGCTCCTGAGCGTCGTCTATCCGGCCATGGATCAGGGCCTCTTCGACGAGATCCGCCGTCTGCGGTCGCTCCTGGGCTCCGACGTCCGGATCATCGCCGGCGGCCGGGCCGCGCCCGCAGGGCGCGACGAGCTCGCGTCCTCGGGTGTCGACGTGGTGTCGACCCTCGATGACCTCGCCGCGATCCTGGAGTTCGCGCGGGACTGAGCCGCCGCCGGGAGCTCCTCGACGAACCCTGCGCCCCGCCACCCGGCGGGGCGTTTCTTTGTATTCATGTTTCCTCAAAAACCAAGAAATGTCCAAATTTTACATTGACAAAAGATGTAAGAGTGGTATTGTCTACTCCAGGCATCGCTACGAACCAACCGAGTCCCGCCTCCGGCGGTTCGGAATAGACGAAAGCAGGACCACCATGAAGAAGCTCACGTTCCTCGCCCTCTCGCTGGTCGCCATGGCCGGCCTGGCGACGGCCCAGACCGCGGCCGTCCAGATCATCCACAACTCTCCCGATCCGCTGGCCGCCTCGGTGGACATCTACCTCGGCGACACCCTGGCCATCGGCGGCTTCGGTTATCTCGACGCCACCGGCGTCCTCGACCTACCTGCCGGCGTCGAGATCGTGATCGGCGTCGCGCCCGGCGGCAGTTCGGGCCCCGAGGACATCCTGGCCACCTTCCCGGTCACCCTGGGCGACGGCGAGAGCTATCTCGTGATGGCCAGCGGTGTCCTGGACCCGTCCCTGCCCGGCAACCCCGAGGGCATCGGCACCGCGTTCAACCTCGAGATCTCCTCGCCCCTGGTGACGAGCGCCGGAGCGGGCGAGTGTGAGCTCCTGGTGTATCACGGTTCCCCCAACGCCCCGACGGTCGACGTCAAGGTCATGGGCGGCCCGGTGCTGGTGGATGACCTGTCCTTCCGCGAGTTCTTCGGCTACTTCACCGCGCCGGCCACCGACCTCGTGCTCGAGGTGACGCCGGGCGGCGACAACTCCACCGTCGTGGTTGCGTACGAGGCGCCCCTCTCGGCCCTCGACGGCGCCGGCGCCGTGGTGTTCGCCGCCGGTTACCTCGGCGACAACCCCGGCCTGCCCGCCTTCGGCCTCTACGTGGCGCTGGCGGACGGGACCGTCCTGCCCCTCAACGAGGCCACTGTCGCCACCGAGAGCATCAACTGGTCCGGCGTGAAGGCCCTTTTCGAATAGATCCCGTTCCCTCCTTGCAGAGCCCCGGAATGACACGCCGCGCCCCCGCCGAGGGGGCGCGGTCGTGTTGCCGCTCAGGCCGGCGCGCACCCGTGCCGATGAACCGGAGGATCGCCGGATTCGTCCTTCGAACGAAGACGGGGACCTGCCGGCGTGACCGAGCGCCTGGGCGTCGCCGCCACCGTGAAGTCCAACGAGGATCTGCCCGCCCTGTCGGCCGTGGCGCAGAAGCTGCTGGTCCTGTTGCAGGACCCCAACGTCGCCTCGGAGGACGTGCAGGCGGCCATCGGATCCGACCAGGCGCTCGCCACCCGCCTCCTCGAGCTCGTCAACTCCCCCGCCTACGGCATCGCCCGCGACATCCAGTCCGTCGACCGCGCGGCGGTGGCGCTGGGGTCGGAAGCCTTGAATAACGTGGTGATGTGCGCGGGGATTTCGGCGGCCATGGAGGCCATGGGAGGAATGGTCGCCGTGGCCGACTTCTGGCGTCACGCGACCGACGTGGGGACGGCTGCCCGTCTGCTGGCCGAGCGCTCCGGCCTCGCGCCAGTCGGCGAGGCTCTCCTGGCGGGCCTCGTCCACGACATCGGCGAGCTCGCGCTCGGCGTGGTCCAGTCCGACCTCTGGCGGCGGGTGACGAGCCTGGGAGCGCGGGACCGGCTGGAGAACGAGAAGCGCTCCCTCGGGATGACCCACCTGCGGGCCGGACACCTGCTGCTCACGTCCTGGTGCATGCCGGATGATCTCTGCACGGTCGCCCGCGAGCATCGTTCGCCGCGCGCGATGATGTCGCGCGACCGGCCGCTCCTGACCCTCGTGGGGCCGGCCGACGCCAGGTCGCGGCTCGCCGGTGCGGGCAACGACCTGCCGGTCGTCGAGCGTCTGCTCGCCCGGCTGCAACGGGCCGCCAACCTGCCCACCGAACAGCTCGGCGACCTGCTCGGCGAGGTCGACCTGCGCCCGACCGCGAAGGCGTCCTTCCTGAACCTGGATTCCGGCCTGTTGCCGCCGGGGCCGGGCTACCGGCTGGAACCACCCCCGTGGGTCGTGTTGCTGGGGACGGGGGTCCGGCGCCTCGCCTGGGTGCACCAGCTCTCGCAACGACCATGGCCTGGAGCCGACGCGACTGCGGGCGTTCCTCGCGCAGCCCTCCGTTGCCGACCTCGTGGTCCTCGATCAGGGCAGCCTGGGCCGCGCGCAGCTGGAGAAGCTGGCGCCGATCATGCACCACGCCCTCGCCGCCGTGGTGGGCTGCGGCGACGCGCCCGGCGACCGGGTGACCGAGATCCTCGCGGCGCGGATCCCACGCCTGGATCTCACCTTCACGCCCGCCGAACTCGCCGCGGTGATGGCCATGCGGGCGGCTCCCGAGCGTCGCGCGGAGGTCCTCGCCCGGCCCGTTCCGGCCTAGGGCAGGAAGCCGCCGACGTTGGCCAGCTTCCGCGGCAGGTACTCGTCGATGACGTAGTTCAGGCCGTGCTTGGCGAGGGCCTGCTGCTCCGCGCGCACGCCCATCTTGATCATCTGTTCGAGGGCCTTCTGCCACTGCTTATAGTGCAGGATGAACGGGTCGTTCTTGAGGGCGTCCTTGGCCCGCTTGATGTCGACGTCCTTGAGCGGGTGGCTGGGCAGCTCGTACTCGATGATGTCCTGGGGCGTGATGCCCAGCAGGTGAGCCTGGGGCACGCAGAAGAACTCGTTCAGGTGGGCGGCGTTGCCCGAGCCGACCTTCAGGGTGCGGTAGATGTTGGAGTAGCCGTAGGGGTCGCCGTCGACGAACACGTACACCGGCAGGCCCTTGCTGTCGGCCATGCGCCGCACGAAGCGACGGCAGGCGCGGGTCGGCACGCCGCCCATGCTCACCAGGATGCAGTTCGCCGTCTGCCAGTACTTGTGCTTGACCAGGCGCTGGAACATGCCGGCGGTCTCGATGCAGAGGATGAACTCGGCGTCGGTCTCGAACTCGAGCTCCTCGACCGAGATGGGCACCGAGTAGGCGCCGCTGCCGAACTTGGTGCAGTCGATGCGCAGGGGGTCGCCGGTCTCCTGGTCCTTGTCGATGACCACGAGCTGGCCGGCCACGTCGCCGCCCTTCTCCTCGGGCACGAAGCCCAGCTGCTCGCGGTTGACGCCGAAGAAGGCCTCGACGTCCTCCATCACGGTGTCCGACTCGGGCTGCTCCTTGAAGCGCGCGTCGGCCCAGTTCTTGGAGACGTAGTAGGCCTCTCGCTTGGTGGCGATGTCGTCGGTCTCCACGAGCTCCTTCGCCAGCGCCATCATCTTCAGCGTCTGGGCGAACGTCTTGACCGTGGCGACGGTGAGGGTGCGTTCCTTGCTCTTGCCCTTGAGCTTGAAGTAGCCGGTGCGCGGGTCGTAGCTCACGTTGTTCAGCGACCGCAGGGGGAACTTCATGACCGGCTTCTTGCCCACCAGGATGGTCTGGTGGATGAGGCTGGTCTCGCTGCGGATCTTGCGGGCCACCGTCCGGAACGACGTGCGCGCCGGGGCCTCGGCGGCGCCCCTGGGCGCGGTGGCCGGCGGCTTGGCCTTCGCCAGCGGCTTCGGCGGGTCGGCCGGGGCTCCCTCGCGCGGGGCGCCGAAGAGGAGCGATTGCTGGGCCGCCGCTCCGGCGGGGGCGAGCGGCTTGCCCGGGGTCCGGGGGGCCTTCTTGGTGGTCTTGCGCTTGGCCAAGGGTCCGTCCTCGTGTTGGCTGAGGGGTCAGGCGCCGAACTTCTCGTCGAGGTAGGCGACGAAGTCGTCGGCGCGGAGGTCGTGGCCGGTGACCCGGCGGCAGAGCGCGTCGGCCGGTTCGAGGCTGGCGCGCTCGTGGATGTGCGTGCGCAGCCACCCGCGCAGGGGCGAACTCGCCGGCGGCGAGCTGCCCGTCCAGGTCGGGCAGGGCGGCGCGCGCCGCGTTCCAGAACATGGCGGCGTAGAGGTTGCCCAGGGTGTAGGTCGGGGAGTAGCCGAGGACGCCGACGCACCAGTGGATGTCCTGCAGGGCCCGCGCCGGTCGTCCGGCACCGCGAGGCCCATGAGGTCCCCACCTGCTCCCGCCAGGCGGCCGGGATATCGGCCACGGCCAGGCGGCCGTCGATGAGCCCGCGCTCGATCTCCATCCGCAGGATGATGTGCGAATTGTAGGTGACCTCGTCGGCGTCGATGCGGATGAGCGAGGGCCGCACGCGATTGGCCGCCGCGTGCAGGGCGTCGGGGTCCAGGCCGGCCAGCGGTCCGGGGAAGTGCCGCCGCAGGCGGGGCGCGAGCCAGCGGCAGAACGGCAGGCCGCGACCCACCTGGTTCTCCCACAGCCGGCTCTGCGACTCGTGGATGCCCACGCTCACGGCCTGACCCGCCGGCGTGGCGGCCAGCGCGGCCGGCAGACCCTGCTCGTAGAGGGCGTGGCCGGCCTCGTGCATGGTCGACGTCAGGCCGGATAGCAGATCGTCCTCGTGGTAGTGCGTGGTGATCCGGACGTCGCCGTGGCCCAGGGTCTCGGAGAAGGGATGCGCCGAGACGTCCAGGCGGCCGCAGGTCAGGTCATAGCCCATGGCGTCGATCACCTCGCGGCTGAGGGCCGCCTGGGCATCCAGCGGGTACGGCCCCCCTGGCAGCGCCGCCACGGCGTCGACGTCGATGCCCGCGAGCAGGCGGGTGAGCGACGCGCGCAGAGCGGCGAACACGGGCACGATCTGCGCCGTGCGGGCGTCCGGTTCGTGCTCGTCGAGGAGGGCGTCGTAGGGCTCGTCGCCGATGCCGAGGGCGGTCGCTTCCTCGCGCTTGAGACGGACGATCCGTTCCAGATGCGGCGCGAACCGCGCCCAGTCGTCCTCGCGCCGGGCCGCCACCCACTCGGGCTGGGCCAGGCCCACGGCCTCGGCCTGCTCGCGCACCAGCCGCTCGGGCAGGCGCACGGCCCGTTCGCGCTGGCGCGTGACCAGACGGACGTTCGCCCGCTCGGCGGGCGCCAGCCGCTCGGCGTCCGCGAGGTCGGCCAGGAGCGCGCCGAGGTCCGGGGCGGTCAGCCGCTCGTGCACGAGGGCGGCCAGGGTGCTGCGCTGGGCGGCGCGGTTGCGGATCCCGCCCGGCGGCATGGTCACCTCCTGATCCCAGCTCAGGACGGCCGCGATGCCCTGCAGGTGCTGCAGTTCCTGCAGGCGGGCGAGGAGCTGGGTGACGGCGTCGGCCATGGCGGCTCCCGGGTCAGACCTTGCGGCTGCGTTCGAGGGTGTCGGTGAGCACGGCGATGACGTCGGCGCGCTCGGTGTCGTCGAGGCTGAGGATCTCCTGCAGGGCGTCGCCGATGTGGGGGATGTACTTCTGGATGTAGCTCTGCTTCTTGAAGGCGTCGGCCTCGCGCTTGCGCCGGCTGATGTGCCGGGCCAGCTTCCGGCCGGCCTCCTGCAGGGCCAGCTTGATCTCCTTGATGATCTCGGGGTAGTGGGCGATCGCCTCCTTGCTCTCGCTCGTGAACGGCACCCACACCGAGGCGATGTGCACCAGGATCACCAGGGGCCCGGTGGGCAGCGCGCCCTTGCTCTGCTGCAGGCCGTAGCTGCGCCAGTTGCTGGTCAGGACGGCCTTGGTCACCGCGCAGGCCGAGTTCTGGTAGAGCAGCGGCACCCGGTTGGCGAAGCGCAGGACGCGCGCCAGCTCGTCGCCCGGCAGCTTGCCGCCGTAGGCCAGGCCCACCTCCACCTGGAAGGGGTTGCCGCGGTAGACGGCCGCCGGTCGGGTGACGCTCGTGTAGAAGTCGGCCTCCAGGCCGCTGCGCAGGCCGGCCATCACCAGCGCCTCGCCGATGGGCGAGAGGCAGTCGGTGGGGGGAGCCGGGATGCGCGTGGCGGCGATGGCGTCGAGCAGGTGCCGGACGTCATCCTGCGCCATGCGCTTGGGGTTCTTCCGCGGCGGCAGGTCGGCCGCCTGGAGGAGCTGCTCGCAGGTCTTGGGGCCGACACGGCAGAATTCCGTCTTCAGGAAGCTGCTCAGGTCGCGGCAGGCGGTGTCCTTGAGCATGCGGTCGAGCAGGCCGAGCTCGACGCCGTAGGGGTGGGGCTGGATCTCGCGCGCCTGGACGGGCAGGTCGTCGGAGGCGTTGGGATAGACGTGCTTCTCGCCCTTCGGATCGACGTACGTCAGGTGCACGTGCGGGTTGGCGATGGCCGTCTGTTCGAGGTAGGTGTCGACGGAGTGCTGGCCGCGCTTGTAGCTGCCGGTGAGCGTGATCTCGACCCGCGTGCCGTGGTCCTTCTCCCAGATGGTCTCCTCGTTCGCGAGCACCACCGGTTCGTTCTTCTTCATGTCCAGGGACAGCACCACGCGGCGCGCCGCCTGCTTCGGGCCGGTGCGCGTGTACACGGTGACCGGCTTGCCGGTGGTGAGCTGGCCGTACATGCCGGCCGCGGAGATGCCGATGCCCTGCTGGCCGCGGCTCTGCTTGAGGGAATGGAATTTCGAGCCGTAGAGCAGCTTGCCGAAGATCCTGGGCACCTGCTCGGCCACGATGCCCGGTCCGTTGTCCTCGACGATGATGCGGTAGCGCTCCTCGCGCTGGGGCGCCGACGCCCGGCCGGCGGCCTTGGCCTTGCCGTTGCCGCCGGTGTCGGCCAGGCTGGGCAGGTCGAGGCCCTTGAACTTGTCTTCCTCGGGGCGGATCTCGACCAGCAGGCGCGGCGCGTGACCGGCTTCCTCGCAGGCGTCGAGGCTGTTGTCGACGGCCTCCTTGATGGTGGTCAGGAGGGCCTTGGCGGGCGAATCGAAGCCGAGCAGATGGCGGTTCTTGGTGAAGAACTCGCTGATGCTGATCTCGCGCTGCTTGGTGGCCAGCGATTCGGCGGTGCTGGCGGCGGGCTTGCGGGGTGCCATACGTTCAGGAGTCCTTCCGGGGCGTGCGTCCGTGCGGGAAGGCGAGGATCAACGGCGCAGGGTAGCAAACGGAAGGGCCGGGAACAAGGGCGGGGTGGGGTCGGGCGGGGGGCGACGCCTCCCGGGGGCGACCGTCTCGGGGAGGATCATCCGTCGGCAGGTCCATCGGGCAATGGCCCCGGGAGGCGTCTGGCCACGATATGCACGACCTGGGCCCGCGGCGCCGCGAGGGTGCGTGGTTCCTCCTGATGCCCCGGGGTGGCCGGCTCCGGGCGAGATGCACGCCGGTGCGGCGGAGCTTGGGCGTGCAGGACGCCGATCCACGGCGGTCCGGTCGGGCGAAACGAGAACGTCGGCCCCCATGACCAGCGTCGCGCCGGTCGACGATCAGCGGAACAGGGACCGGATGTCGCCCAGGGACCGCCGCTCGACCGCCACCGTGCCGCCCGTCGTCAGCGTGAACCGGCCGGCTTCCAGGCTGTCCGGCGGCGCGGTGCAGTCGACGCCCACGTAGACGGTCAGGGGAGTGGACTCGTCGTTGAGCAGGCGCAGCTCCTCGCTGCCGCCGGCCGGGTTGACGTCGACGAACGCCAGGCAGGTGGCGTCGAGGCCGCAGCCGTCGAAGATCCAGAGCGCGAGGTCCAGCCCGGGGCTCGTGGCCGCGGCCACCAGATCCAGGCGCATGGTGCCGACGTCCGTGCCGTCGTCGTAGGTCTGGTCGTCGGCCGGCAGGGTGACCCGGTACCAGCGCTCGCCGCCGCGGGTGGCGGTGACGGCGCAATCCCAGACCGAGACGAGGTCGGGCCGGTCGAAGAGGCTGCCCGAGTCGTCCAGCGACGCGCCGCCCTGCAGGGTGCCCAGGTCGACGGTGTCGGGACCGGTGCAGACGGCCGTCGGCAGGCCGGGCTCGCGGGCGCTGAGGTTCAGGGTGTAGGCGCCGGCTGCGCCCTCGTAGCCGTCGACCACCAGGATGTAGGAACCGGCGGACAGCCAGGCGCTGAACTCGGTGTTCTGCTGGGTGAGGCAGGCATCGCTGTCGCAGGCGTCGAGCAGGATGAGGTCGTGGTCGATCGCGTTGCCGTCCAGCCAGGCGTCGACCACGAGGTCGGTGGCGAGTTCGAGCCGGTAGACGTGTTCGGGACCGCTCTCGTCCCAGGCGCGGCAGCCGTAGCTCGGCACCGCGCCGGCGCCGGTGGTCGTGTCGGCGAAGGCGATCTCGTCGCCGGCGGCGAGGGCCACGGTCGCGCGGGGCGGGTCGCAGGGGATGACGGTGCCGCGGTGCACGAGGGCGCGATCGTCCGGGTGGGGGTGCTTGTCGCCGACGATGCCGCCGGCCAGGGCCGGCGCGGCCAGGAGCGAGCCGAGCACGAGCACGAGGCCCGGCGTGAGCACGGGGCGGATCACCATGGGTCCTCCAGGTGGGCGGAGCGAGGCCGATCGCAGGGTGGCAGGATCATGGTAACCCGCGGCCGGGACGGGGGCAACCGCGGCGGCCGGGGTTTGACAGTTCCGTGGCGCTGGCCCATCATGCGGGCGCGGGCCCACGGCTCGCCGCGGAGCTCGCGTCCGCCCACCCTCACCCCGGGACCGTCATGCACCGGTTGGATCTGCGCCGTCACCTCTTCGACCGCGACGTGCTCAGCCTCATGGGCCTCGGCCTGCTGGTCAAGCCCCTGGGCCTGGTCACCCAGATCCTGCTGGCCCGCTGGTTCGGCGCCGGCGAGCAACTCGACGCCTACCAGCTGGCGTTCTTCCTCGTCACCTTCGGCGACGGCACCCTGTCGCGGGTCTTCAAGGGCGCGCTGGCGCCGCACCTGATCCAGCGGCTGCGCGAGATGGAGGCGCTGGCCTACGCGCGCTACCAGAACGGCGTGGTGGGGCTGTTCGTCGGGGCGGGTGCGGTCTGGCTCGTGCTCCTGGCCGGGCTGGCCGGGCTGGTGATCGGCGCGGTCTGGCCGGGGCTGCCCGACGTCACCAGCCGGCTCACCGTGCAGATGCTGCTGGTGATGGCGCTGCCTGGCCTGCTGATGGTGGCCAACAACCTGGGCATCGCGGTGCTCAACCTGCACCAGCACTTCCGCGTCGCCGGCACGATGCCGGTGCTCAACGCCGCCTGCGTCCTGCTGGCCCTCGTGCTCTGGCACGACCGCCTCGGCATCTGGTCGATGCCGGTCGGGTTCGCGCTCTCGCACGTGCTGCAGTGGCCGCTCATCCACGTCCGCGCCCTGGTCGTGCGGGCCTGGCGCCCGGTGCGGCCGTCGCTCGCCGGCGCCGACCTGCGGCTGATCCGCGACCTCGTCGCCCTGATGGCGGTGGCCGAGGTGCTGCTGACCATCAACCTGTTCGTCGACCGCTGGTTCGCCACCGGCCTGGAACCCGGCAGCATCTCGTCGCTCGCCTACGCCTACACCATCACCAACACGGTGCTCATCCTGTTCTCCACCAGCCTGATCACCGTGATCTTCCCGCGCATGAGCGCCGCCATCGCCGCCGGCGACCTCGCCGGCTGCAGCGCCGACATCCGCGCCAATCTCAACCGCACCGCCCACCTCGTGGTGCCGGCCGCGCTGATGGCCGCCGTCGCCGCGCCGGAGATCGTGCGGGTGCTGTTCCAGCGCGGCGCGTTCGACGCGGTGGCGGCCGTGCGCACGTCGGGGACCATGAGCATGTACGTGCTCGGCCTGCCCGCCCTGATCATCAACGGCCTGGTGGCCCGGATCTTCCACTCGCTGCAGCTGCTGCGCGACAAGATGTGGCTCTCGCTGCAGTACCTGCTCACCAACGTCCTGTTCAACGCGCTGCTGATCGGGCCGCTGGCCGTGCAGGGCCTGGCCCTGGCTTCGACCATCGCGATCAACCTGCATCTCGGGCTCTCGCTGTGGATCCTGCACCGGCGGCGCAGCGGGCTGACGACCGGCCGCTTCAGCGGGATCGTGGCGGTGAGCTACGCGCTGGGCGCGGTCACCCTGCTGGGCTACCGGCTGCTGCCCGTGGAGGCGTGGACGGCGGCCTTGCGGCCGGAGACCTTCGGGGGAGCGCTGGCGGTGTGCGCGATGAAGGCCGGAGTGATCGGGGGGATCTACGGGCCGTTGGCGGTCGTCTGGCGGCGGGCCTCGCGGTAGGCCGTGAGCAGGGTCTGGATCCGTGCGTCCCAGGAATCGTCGGCGACGCGGCGGCGCCGGAGTTCGCGCTTCTGCGGACCGTCGGTGGCCAGTTCGCGCTCGATGGCTGCCACGAGCTGCGGCCCGTCCGACACCCCGGAGACGACGTCGGCCAGCTCCATCTCGATCTCCCGGATCGGGCAGGAGATCACCGGTAGGCCGAGGCTCAGGTACTCCTTGGTCTTCAGCGGGCTGCAGTTGTACGTCCACTCGTTCGGGATGAAGAGCTGCAGGGCCACGTCGAAGCCCTTGCCGTAGCGCGGGATGTCCGCGTAGGGCTTCATGCCGAGGAAATGCGTGTTGGGCAGCGCGGCGATCTCGGAATAGTCCGCCAGCACCTTGCCCACGAGGACGAACTGGTGGTCGGGCAGGGCGCGCGCCGCGTGCAGGATGAGGGCGCGGTCGACGCCGTCGCCCAGCGAGCCGTAGTAGCCGACCCGGGGGTGAGGGATCGCCGCCAGGTCGGCGGGTTCGGGTCCGGAGTCGGCCAGGGCGGCGGCGAAGTGGGGCGCATCCACGGCATGGGGCAGGTAATACACGTGCGGCCGCCGGGGCGCGAGCTCGGCATGGATTTCACGCGAGACGCAGAAGACGGCATCGGCGGCGTCGAAGAGTATACGGTCGCGCCGGCGGATCTCGTCCCGCGCAGTGATGTTGCGGTGCGAGTCGTACTTGTCGGAGTAATAGTAGATCATGCCGTCGCGGGGCAGGCGCAGGATCACCTCGGCGTACGACGGGATCGAGGCGAAGACGATCGGGTTGCGGATGCCGAGGCGTCGGTAGGCGTAGCGCACCTGCTGCTCGACCGACGCGTCGGCCCAGCGCGCCAGGCGCGGGTTGCCGAAGAGCGGCAGCGCGATCGGCGAGGACGTGGAAGTCGGGCGCCACGGGCTGCAGGAACCGGCTCCAGCTGCGCAGCTTGTTGGCTACCCGGCGGGTGAAGCCGCGCTTGCCAAGCTTGGGCAGGTGCATGCCGATCGAGTTGATCCAGAGGATCGGGTGCCCGCGGCGGTGCAGGGCATGCATGAAGTGGTACCGGCTGTGCGGGTTGCTGGTCCAGTAGTCGTCGCCCGCGAAACAGACGATGGGTTGCCGGGCGTCGCCGGTCATGATCGATCCTCCTGGATCGCCGCGGTGGAGCGCGTGAGTTCCGAGACCACGAAGCGGAGCTTGCCGTTGGGTCCCCGCACGATCCGGTCGACCAGCTCGATGGTCAAGGGAATGCTCGGCCCCAGCCGGCGCCGCGCCGCCGCCAGCACGGCCTGGGATTCGGGCTCGCCGAAGCCCGGTCGCGGCGCGATGCGCAGGGTGATGCGGCCGTCGGCGTGCTGGTGGACCTGGGCCTCGCGCAGGCAGTCCAGGTGCTGGAAGATGTGGGCGAGCCGCCCCAGGCGGGTTCCGTCGGGCAGCAGCACGGCGTCCTCGAGGCGGCCATCGATGCGCGCGGCCAGCCGGCCCGGCCGGCCGCACGGGCACTGCGAGTCCGGCAGCGTCTCCACCAGATCCCCCGTGTCGTAGCGCAGCAGGCAGAAGGCCGGGTTGGCGAGGTTGGTGCCGACCAGAGCCGTCGCGCCGTCGTCGCGGCGCAGGAACTCGACCGCCGCGAAGTCCTCGTCCACGTGCAGGCGGCCGTGCTCGCACTCGGACAGGTTGGCCACGCCCTCGGCCAGGCCGTAGTGCTGCCGGGGGCGGGGGCCGAACGCCCGCTCGATCAGGTCGACCTGATGCGGCAGGAGGTTCTCGGCGCCGGTCGTGATCCAGCGCGGAGGCGTGGCGAGCCGCGTGCCGGTGGCCAGCAGGTGCGACGCGAGGATGGCCAGGACCGAGGGGTATCCGTGCAGCCAGGGCAGCGGGTGCCGCGTCAGCTCGGCGACGTACTGGTCGAGCGTGTCGGGCCGCAGGTGGAAGATGCTGAACATCCGCTGGCGCCGCGACCGGTTCTCGCGCCAGTAGGGGGCGTCGGCCGCGGTCGGGACGACGTCGATGCCCACGAAGTAGCCGCACCACTGGTGCAGCGGGATGCCGTGCCAGCGCCAGTAGCGCCACCAGACGGCCCACTGCTCGCGCACCGCGTCCGGCGTCGCGCGGAACCGCAGGGAGGCGCCGGTGGTGCCGCCGGTGCCGCGGGCCTCGCAGCGCCGGGCCGGCCAGGCATCGCTGTAGAACTCGTCGCGGTGTTCCTTCACCTCGACCTTGGTGAGGACGGGTAGGGCCGTCAGGTCGGCCAGACCCCGGATCTCTCGGGGGTCGATCTGCAGCCTGGCGAACTGGCGCCGCCAGTAGGGAACGGTCGCGGCGCAGTGCATCACGTAGCCGCGGACGCGCTGGTCCCGGTACGCCGCCAGGGCGTCCGGGCCCGCGTCGACACGTCGCTCGGCGGCGGCGAGGAGTTCCTGGAAGCGGCGGTCGAACCGCCGTCTTCGTGCCGACCAGCCCGCGAGGCTGACGGCCAGGTTCTGCATGGCCACGGGGAGCCCATTGTAGAGGCGATTCAAGGCTGGCATCGGGACTTCCTCGTCGCGTATAATACGCGAAGCCTGTCGTGGGACCAAGTTCCTAACCCTTGCGGAGCCTGGTCGGCCCGGCAGGCTTTCGTGCGCCAGGCGAACGGCCTCAGGATTGGACATGCATCTGCTCTACATCGCCACCAATTTCGGCAGCTTGACCCACACCTTCATCGCGCGCGAGGTGACGGCCCTGCGGGAGCGTGGGGTGACGGTCGACCTCCTGGCCCTGCGCCCGGCCCGCAAGGCGCAGGCCGCGGCTCCGGAATGCGACCTGACGGGCTGCCGCTACGTGTTCCCGGTTCCGTGGTGGCGGGTGGTGACGGCGGGGCTCGGGCTGGCGATCAGGCGGCCCGGCCGCTGGTCGCGGGCGGTTCGCGTCGCGCTCGGCTCGCCGGGCGACGGGCTGATCACGCGGCTGAAGCTGCTGGGGCAGCTGGCCGTCTCGGCCACCGCCGTCCGGACCGTGGAATCCCTGCGTCCGGATCTCATGCACGCCCACCTCGCCAACCCGCCGGGCTCGTACGCGATGTTCCTGTCGTTGCTGACCGGCATCCCCTACTCGTTCACCGCGCACGCCGCGGACCTCTACCGGCGGCCGGTCGGCAACCGCGCGAAGCTGATCCACGCCGCCGGCGCGGTGGCCATCTCGCGGTACAACCTCGACCACTACCGGACCCTGGTGCCCGGCTACGATCGCTCGGCCATCGTGCATTGCGGCGTGCGGCCGGAGGACTTCCCGTTCCGGCGGCGTGAGGCGGCCGGGCCGCTCGGCATCCTGGCCGTCGGCCGGGCGGTGCCCAAGAAGGGCTTCGGCGACCTGCTGACCGCGCTGGCGCGGCTGACGGCCGCCGGGGTCGCCTGGCGGGGCCAGCTGGTCGGCGGGGGACCGCTGCTCGCCGACCTTCGCGCGCGGCGCGACGAACTCGGCCTGACGTCGCTCGAGATCACCGGACCCCTGCAGCAGCCCGAAGTCAGGCGGCTGCTCGATGCGGCCGACGTCTTCGTCCTGCCCTGCGTCCCGGCGGCCGACGGGGACGTCGACGGGATTCCGGTCTCGCTCATGGAGGCGATGGCGGCCGGTTGCCCGGTGGTCTCCACCCGGGTCTCGGGCATCCCCGAACTGCTGGACGACGGCCGGGCGGGCCTTCTGGTCGCGCCGCACGCGCCGGAGGAACTGGCCGCCGCGCTCGCCCGCCTGGCCACCGAGCCCGGGCTGGCCGCCGAGCTCGGCCACCGCGGACACGAACGGATCTGCGAGGAATTCGACGTGCGTCGGGAAGCGGTCAAGCTGGAGACGTTCTTCGCGCAGCTGCGCGGGCGCCGGACGGTGTGCTGATGCACGCCGCCTCGCGTTTCGCGGTGGGCTTGCCGGTCCGATGGCCCCTGCTCAAGCTGCTGGAGCGGGCCTACCGGTGGCAGTATCCGCGCCGCAGCAAGCGCCAGCGTCAGGCCATGGCGCGCTACCACGGCTGCCCCGACCGCAAGGACCCGCGCCGCGTGCGCCGGGAGTTGCGGCTTCTGGCGCGCCACTGGGGCTGCTATCCCTTCCACTACTTCCGGTACGACCTGTTCCGCGAGGGCCGGGATCTCGACGACCGGGCGCTGCTGGCCTACATCCCCGAGTTCTTCCTCTACCACGTCTTCCTGCCGCCCCAGGAGGGCGCCGGCGATCCGGCCATCCTGGCCGACAAGCTGCGCACGGTCGACCTCTTCAGCGCGCGGGGCATCGCGCAGCCGGCGGTCCTCGGCACGGTCGTCGACGGGCGCTGGCGCGGGCCCGCCGGCGCGGCGGCGGATCCGCAGGCACTGCTCGCGGCCTGGTCGGAGCAAGCCCCGCCGCGGGTGTTCCTCAAGCCGGCGGCGGGCAGCGGCGGCCACGGCATCATCGTGCTGCGTCCGGGCGACGGCGGCTGGCGGCGGTCGAGCGGGGAGCCCGTGACGGCGGCGGACCTGGCCCGCCTCGCCGGCGCGGGCCGCTGGCTGGTCCAGGCGGGCGTCGTGCAGGTGGCCGAGACGGCGCGGTACTACCCGGGCTCGGTGAACACTTTCCGCATCAACACGACCGTGGAGGCTGGCCAGGCGAAGCTGCGCTGCGCGGTGATCCGCATCGGCGGCGGCGGCCGCGAGCTGGACAACGCGGCCCTCGGCGGCATCATGCTGGGGGTGGACTCGGCGTCCGGGTTGACCACCGCGCAGGCCGGCAACGAGCTGATGCAGTCGTTCGCACAGCATCCCGACAGCGGCCACCGGTTCGCCGCCGACGCCCTGGCCGTCTGGCCCGAGGTCCGGGCGTTCGCGCTGCGGGCCGCGGCGGCCCTGCCCGAGTACACCAACGTGGCCTGGGACATCGCCGCGACCGCGGCCGGGCCGCTCGCCCTCGAGGCCAACCTCGGCTTCGGGATCGACTGCTATCAGTCGGTGCTGGGCGGGCTGGCCGCGGCGTTCGAGATCGACGACCCCGCGCCCTACTGGGGGGCAGGCCGCAGGCGACCGGCCACGATGTCCTCGTAGATCCCGGCGTACGTCCGCACCATCCGGTCCAGCGAGAAGCGCTCGCCGATCACCGCCCGACCCCGCCGTCCGCTCCGCTGCCGACCGTCGGCATCGGCCAGACGGGCGGCCGTCAGCGCGGCCCAGCGCGCCAGCTGGTCGTCGGGCACCGGACCGCGGTCCGGCGGTCGGGGGTAGACCCCGGCGGCGAGGTCGGGCTCGCCCGTGACCAGCTGCAGGACCTGGTCGAGATCCGGCCCCACGAACGCCGCGCCGGCGGCCATGGCCTCCATGATGTTCAGCGGCAGGCCCTCCACCCGCGACGTCGAGACCAGCAGATCGCACGCGGCCAGCAGCTCGGGGATGTCGCGCCGCACGCCGAGCAGCGTCACGGGCGTGCCGGCCGCAGCCGCCCGCACCCGCGCCGCGAGCGGCCCGTCGCCGCACATGAACCCGCGCACCGCGAGCCCCTGGGCGGCCAGCCGGGCCACCAGCGGCGGAAAGGCCTCGGGGGCCTTCTCCTCGCTGAGGCGGCCGACGAAGAGCAGCAGCTGCTCGTCCGGCTCGACCCCCAGCGCGGCCCTGATGGCGGCGCGCTCGGCGGCGGCCCGGGGCGCGAACCGCTCCGTGTCGATCCCGTTGACGACGGTGCGCACCAGGGCCGCGGGCAGGCCCTCGGTCTGTAGGCAGTTCTGCCGCACGACGTCCGAGACGGCCACGACGACCGGCGTCCGGGGCGCCAGCGTGCGGTAGCGCCGCAGCTGGCGGGCGTTCATGTCGCGGTAGACCGAGTGGCGGGTCCAGATGCGGTGCGGCACCCCCGCCCAGCGGCCGACGCGGCAGGCCCAGGCATCGGAGAACCGCTTATGGCCGTGGAGGATGTCCGGACGCTGCCGCCGGAAGAAACGCGCCATGTCCCAGAGCGTGCGCGGGTCGCGGAAATTGCGGTGATGCAGCGCGAAGGTCGGGATGCCGGCCTCGCGGAAACGCCGCCGCATCTCCGGCTCGTCCGGACCGTCGGGCTCGATCACCGTCACCACGAGGGACTCGAAGCGCTCCGGATCGAGGCCGCGGGCGATGTCCAGCGCGACCATCTCGGCGCCGCCGACGACATAGTTGCTGAGGACCTGGCAGACCTTGATCCGGTCGGGCATCGGGGCGATCCTGGCTCGGGGTCGTGGCTTGGAAGACGGTCGGCACGATACTACATTGCCGGAAACGAAGCCAGAACGGGACGCCCTGCCGTCCGCCGACCCCCGCGAGGACGCCGACCATGCCCGCCAAGATCCTGCTCGTCGCCGCCGCCCGCCCCAACTTCATGAAGATCGCGCCCCTGTGGCGAGCGCTGGCCGCGCGTCCGCAGACCTTCACGCCCAGGCTCTTGCATACCGGCCAGCACTACGACCGGAACATGTCGGACGTCTTCTTCGCCGACCTCGGCCTGCCCGCGCCCCACGTGCACCTCGGGGTCGGGTCGGGCAGCCACGCCGAGCAGACCGCGGGGGTGATGCTGAAGTTCGCGCCGGTGCTGCAGCAGGAACGGCCGGACTGCGTCGTCGTCGTCGGCGACGTCAACGCCACCATGGCCTGCACGATCACGGCGGTGAAGCTGGGCGTGCCGGTGGCCCACGTGGAGGCCGGCCTGCGCAGCCGCGACCGCGCCATGCCCGAGGAGATCAACCGGATCCTCACCGACAGCATCGCCGATCTGCTGCTCACCCCGTCGCCGGACGGCGATGCGAACCTGTTGGCCGAGGGCGTGCCGGCGTCGCGGATCGCGCGGGTGGGGAACATCATGATCGACAGCCTGGTGCACGCCCTGGCGAAGGTGCGCGACCGGGCCGCCTACGAACCGTTCGGGCTCGCCGCCGGCGAGTACGGCCTGGTAACCCTGCACCGGCCGGCGAACGTGGACCAGCCGGACCGGCTCGCGCGGCTCTTCGCGGGCCTCGCGGGCCTCGACCATCCGCTGCTCTTCCCGGTGCACCCGCGCACGCGCAAGGTGATGGAGGCGAACGGCCTGGCCCCGCTCTTCACCGCGGCGGGCCCGCTGCGGCTCACCGACCCCCTGGGTTACGACGACTTCCTCAACCTCACCATGCACGCCCGCTTCGTGATCACCGACTCGGGCGGCATCCAGGAAGAGACCACCTACCTCGGCATCCCCTGCCTGACCATGCGGCCCAACACCGAGCGGCCGATCACCGTCGACGAGGGCACCAACGAGCTCATCACGCTCGAGACGATGGCCGACCGGGTCGGCGCGATCCTGCGCGGGCAGTGGAAGACCGGTCGGGTGCCCGAGCTCTGGGACGGCCGTACCGCCGAGCGCATCGCCGACGTGCTGGCTGCGCGCTACGCCTGAGCCGCCGCCGCGATCTGATCGCAGAGCACGCGCACCAGCGTGCCGTTGTCGGGCGCCTTCGGAACCGCCGTGGACCGCGCGAGGACCAGCGCCGCCGCCTCGCCGGGCTGGCGCAGCATGCGCAGGCGTCCCTCGCGTTCGAGCTGCTCGTCGACCCGCCCCAGACGGCCTTTGAAGAAGCTGCAGGCCGGCACGCCGAGCACCGCCGCCTCGCGGGTCATGGTGCCGCCGCCGCCGATGACCAGGTCCATGGCGGCGATGAGGCTCGGACCGTCGTAGACCTTCGTCGGGATGATCACGCGGGCCAGGTCGTGGCCCGCGAGGAACGCGCGCTGGTCGCGGCTGCGGGCGAGGTAGACGAGGTCCACGTCCGGCCGGCCGGCCAGGCGGTCGAGCAGACTGTCGAGGATGTCCTCGGCCTCCGGGTTGTGATAGTGGGCGTCGGTCGCCGGCGGCCGCAGCAGCACCTTGATCGCCTCCGGACGCAGGCCCAGGTCGGCCGCGACCGGCTCCGGGTCCAGCGGCGCATCCGCGAGGTAGAGCTCCTCCTTCAGGCCCGGATAGCGGACGACCCGGCGCGGCTCCAGCCCCGCCTCGCGGCAGCGGGCCTCGTCGATGGCGGCGGGCAGCAGGATGCTCCGGCAGAACCGGTTGAAGAGCCGCGCGTCGACCCACTCGTAGTCGTACATGGTGACCGAGGGCACGCCGAGCAGCCGGCTGGCGAGCGGCAAGGCGCGCGAGCCGTGCCCGAAGCTCACCGCGCATCCCAGCCCGCGCATGGCGGCGGCGAGCTGCGCGGCCCGGCCCAGGGTGCCGCGCACCTTGTTCCACATCCCCGCGCCGTAGCGGCCGCCGACCTTCCGGTACGGCAGCCCGTAGAGGTCGAGCAGCTCGCAGGTGCGGGTGCGGTCGCGGGCGGTGAAGACCACCTCGTGGCCACGCCGCTGCAGCTCCTTGACGAGCGGTTTCATGATCAGTACGTGCGGACCGTTGTCGGCGTCGAACCAGATCTTCACGGGCGGGGCTCCTCGTGGGCCAGGTAGGTGCAGAGCGCCCGCAGCATCCAGGCCTGCGACCAGCGCAGGAAGATGGTGCGGCCGGTGAAGCGGCCCTGCTGGTAGGCGAAGCCGCCCTGATCTGCGAGCCACAGGCCGGCGATCCCGTGCTCGAGGACCCGACGGGCGTCGGCCACCAGGTGCGGGTCACCGTCGGCGAAGCGCAGCAGCGTGAGGACGGCCTGCGCGACGGTGTGGCTGTCGAGCGGACCGTCGCGGTCGGCGTAGTAGCGGGGGGCGAGGTCGTCGGCGAAGAGATGCTCGCGGTAGTAGGCCAGGCCGCGGTCCAGGGCGTCCTGCCAGCCGGCGGGCTCGCCGAGGAGGTCGCGCACGTCGGCCAGGGTTTCCAGGACGAAGCCGGTGTGCAGGTTGTCGATCCACTGCCAGTGGTCGGCCTCGCCGTAGATCCAGGCCCCGTCGGACCGCTGGCGGCTGACGACGTAGGCGGCCACGCGCCGGGCCTCGTCGCGCAGGGCCGCGGCCTGGCCGGGGGCGGCCAGGGTGGCGGCCCGCGCCAGGATCTTGCCGGCGAACAGGCTGGCGTTGTAGACCCGGGTGCGGTCGCGCGGCGAGTAGCTGTAGCACACCTCGCCGCGTTCCTCGTGGCGGTGCAGGGGTTCGCGGACGAAGGCCGCGGCGCCCAGCGTCACGGCCGGGGTCGCGGGGTGGGCGACGGCCGCGAAGCCGTCGACCACGAAGCTGGTGCACACGACGGTCGGGAAGTAGGCCGGCTGCAGGAAGGCCTTGCTCTGCCAGGGGAAGTCGTAGCCCCAGCCCAGCGGCTCGATGGGACGCTCGAGCAGCGCCGCGGCGGCGCCCGGTCCGCCGGCGCGTCCGGCGAACAGCGGCGCGCCGTCGGGCCGGGACGCCAGACCGGCCGCCAGATCGGCCAGCGGCTCGCGTTCCTGGGGGTCGGACAGGGCCGGGCGCCGGGCCACCGCCTGCATCAGCAGGCCGAGAGCCTTGGGGTTGAGCCCGGGGGGGATGCCGAGCCACGGCCGCAGGTCGAGCGGGCTCCGTTTCACCGCCTGGATGACGGCCAGGCGCAGCCAGCGCGAACGCCCGAGCGCCGGCCCGAGCAGGCGGCTCTTCAGCCCGTCGTAGGGATCGAATCCGGCGAATCCCGCCTCGCGGCAGAACCGCCAGGCCTCGGCCGCGATGGCGGCGAGATCGGCTTGCCCGTGGCTCCGGGTCATGCGTCGTCCAGGAGTGCGGCCACGTCCACCGGCTGCGGCCGGCCGCTGCGCAGGCTCTCCAGGGCCGCGAAGGTGGCCAGGGTCGTGGCCAGCTGGCCGGCGGCCGGGATCGCGGGCTCGCCGCTCCGGACGGCCTGCAGGAATGCGGCGACCTCCTCGTCCTGGCCCTTGCCCGCCATTCGCCGCCGTCGGCGGCCGCCGGCGTAGAGCCGGACCTCGCCGAAATTGTCGAGCACCGCGCTGCGGCCGCCGCCCAGGACCTGCAGCTCCTCCTTGGGCATGGCCTTGCCGCCCCGGGCGCTGTAGAGGATGGTCCCCACCGAACCGTCCTCGAACCGGAGGGTCAGGATGACGTTGTCCTCGGCGAGCGCCTCGCGGCCGCCGGCCACGCAGACCGCGTGCACCTCGGTGGGGTCGGCGCCGCAGCAGTACTGCATCAGGTCGATGAAGTGGCAGACCTCGCCGACGATGCGGCCGCCGCCCACGGCCGGGTCCTGCGTCCAGTGCTCGCGCGGGAGCGGGCCGGCGTTCACCCGGTAGACCATGGTCAACGGACCGGGGCTATCGCCGAGGTGCGCCTTGACCGCACGGGCAGCGCGCGAGAAGCGGCGGTTGAACCCGACCTGCAGGATGGGGGCAGCCTGCCGGTGGGCGGCTAGCCAGCGGGCGATCGCCGCGAGCTCGGCACGGTCGAGGCACAGCGGCTTCTCGACGAACACGTGCTTGCCGGCGGCGAGCGCGGCGAGGGCCAGCGGGCCGTGCTGGTCGTGCCGGGTGGCGATGACCACGGCGGCGGTGTCGGGGTCGTCGAGCACGGCCTGGGCCTCGTCCACCGCCCGCCGGAAGCCGGCCCGGCGGCCGACGTCGGCCGCGCTGAGGCCGGTTCGGGTATGGATCGCCGTCAGCGCGACGCCTCCGGCCTGGCGGAAGGGCGGCAGCAGGAACGACTGGGCATAGGAGCCGCAGCCGATGAAGCCGACGCCCAGGTCGCCGCCGCCGCGGGCCCGGTCGCCGCAGGCGACGGCCGCCAGGCGCGCGGGCTCCGTGGCCGGGTAGTCGAGGAGGATGCCGGCATAGGGTTCGCCGCCGGCCGCGAAGAGCGCGTAGGCGCGTTCCGCGTCGGCGAACGCGAAGCGGTGGGTGACCAGGTCGAGGGGACGGCACGCGCCCGCGGCCATCATGTCGAGCACGGCCTCGAGGTTGCGGCCCTCGGTCCAGCGGACGAATCCCAGGGGATAGTCGCGGCCGTGCTCCTCGTAGTCCGGATCGTATCGTCCGGGACCGTAGGAGCAGGAGACCGAGAACTGGATCTCCTTGGCGTAGTAGTCGTCGCGCGGCAGGTCCATGCCGACGGCGCCGACGACGACCACGCGGCCGCGCTTGCGGCAGATACGGGCTGCCTCGCTGACCGGCTCGTTGCTGCTCGTGGCCGCGCAGATGAGCACGAGGTCGGCACCCTGGCCGCGGGTGAATTCGGCCACCGCGGCCTCCAGGCCGTCGCTCACCGCCAGGTCGACGCTGCCGCTGCGCCGGGCCAGGTCGACGGCCGCCGGCGCGATGTCCGTGCCGATGACCCGGCAGCCCGACGCCCGCAGAAGCTGCCCCGCCAGCAGGCCGACCAACCCCAGGCCCACGACCACGGCGTGCTCGCCGAGGGTGGGCTGGGCGAGGCGCACGCCCTGCAAGGCGATCGCGCCCAGGGTGGTCATGGCCGCGGCGTCGGCGGGTACGCCTTCGGGAACCCGGGCGACCAGGTTCACCGGCACCACCACCTCGTCGGCATGGTTGGCGTAGCCGCCGCCGGCGCAGGCGACGAGCTGGCCGGGCCTGAGATGCTGCACGTCCGGAGCCACCTCGATGACACGGCCGCTCAGGCTGTAACCCAGCGGTTGCGCTCCGTCGAGCTTGGCGCGCACCTTCTGGATGGTACCCTTCAGGCCCACCTGCCCCACCATGTCCAGCACCTGCTTGACCTGATCGGGCCGCGAGCGGGCCTTCTGCAGGAGGCTCTGCTTGCCGGTCCGGATCTTGTTGCCCTCGGTGCCGGGACTGACGGCCGAGTGCAGGGTGCGCACGCGCACCTGGCCCGGCGCCAGGGTGGGCGTCGGCGCGTCGACGATCGATACGGAGCCATCGCTGAGGGTCAGGGCCAGGATCTGCACGACGATCATCTCCTCGCAGCTTGCCATGAATCCGTATCATGCGTAGGCTTGACACGGTCCTGGAGGGGCAGGTATAATACTATCGATCAATTTAACGACTAGTTAAATCATCACTTCCATCCTCCTGCCCAGAGGTTGCCAGACGCACGATTGCTAAAGTCCCATCGGCGAGAGCCGATAATCTTTAGACAACGGGAGTATGGCCAACCAAGCGAAGCGGGGCAAGCCCCCCGTCGAGCACTCCCAAGACCAGGATCATGCCGGAGCCGCCACGCGCCGTGGCGGCCGACGGGTGTGTCGGTCACGACCTGAGGCGGAGTCCATGAGCAAGATTCTCGATGCGATGAGGGGCGGTCAGGGCGAATCCGTGCCCGGCGGCGACATGACCGGCTACCAGCTGGGCACGCTGAACGAGGCCACGCTGTTCCCGCCGCCCCCGGAGAGCCTCCTGCTGGAGCTCGACAACATCACGGGTTCGCTGATCAGCCGTCGCAAGTCCAGCGAGGGCATGGTGCTCGTGTTCACCTCGGCCACGAGCGGCGAGGGCGTGAGCTTCGTCTCGTACTGCGTGGCGCGGCACCTCGCCTTCCTGCTCGACGGCCACATCGCCTGGATCGACGGCAACTACCTGGCGCCGCAGGCGCGGTTGCTGGGGCGGGAGCCGAGCTTCCGTTCCATGCTGATCGATCCCGCGCGGGCCGAGGATCTGCGTGAAGGCTCCGGCCTGACCCTGGTCGGTCATGGTGACGACGAGGTCAAGCTCACCGAGATGCTGACCTGCGGCAACTACGAGCAGATGATCGACACCATGCGCCAGAAGTTCTTCTTCACGATCATCGACGCGCCAGCCATCCTCAATGCCATGGAGACCGCGCACATGGCGCGGTATGTCGACGGCTCGGTCCTCGTGGTGGAGACCCGGCGCCTCAAGTACGAGGTGGTGCGTCACGGCCTCGAACAGCTGCGCTCGCAGGGCGGCCAGATCTTCGGCCAGGTCCTGAACCGGCGCACGTTCCAGATCCCCGGCTTCCTCTACCGGAAGCTCTAGAACACGGTCAGCGTTTGCAACGCTCGGGATGGTCGCCTCATGAACGTCGTTCACCGCATGCAGGAAATCCGGATCGCACGGATGGTCATGGCCGGACTCGCCCTTCTCGTGGTCGCCGTGACCGCCGGTTGCGGCGGGAGCCAGCCGCCGGTCCAGTCCGACCTCGTGCCCTTCACACCCGAACAGACGCGGATCGTCACCCAGGCGCGGAACGCCGAGTATCGCCTGCGTCCCGGCGACCGCCTGGCGGTGGATTTCAAGTACGAGGATGAACTCGACAGCACCCAGCTGCTGGTCCTGCCCGACGGCCGGCTCTCGCTGCCCGGCGGGGTCGACCCCGTGCTGGCGCGCGGCCTCACCGTGACCCAGCTCGACAGCACGCTCACCGCCCTGTACAGCGACGACTACCTGCGGCCCGAACTCTCGGTGATCGTCGAGAGCCTGGCCGAGCTGCACGTCTACGTGTTCGGGCAGGTCAACAATCCCGGCGCGGTCCGGCTGCCGCACGAGGCGATGGGGCTGCTGCAGGCGGTGGCCGAGGCGGGCGGCTTCAAGAACGGCGCGGCGCCCAAGGAGACGGCCATCATGCGGGTGACCGACCAGGGCTTCCTGCTGCGCCGCATCGACCTCTCGCATCTCGAACGGCGCGGCATCCCCGATTTCGCCGCCCTCGACCTGCAGCCCTACGACGTCATCTACGTCCCGCAGTCGACGCTCGGCGACCTCAAGTACGTGTCGGATTCGCTGCTGAGCAGCTTGCTCGACGTGACCCGGCTCTTCTGGGACGTCTACGCCATCGGCCAGATCGACAAGGTCACTACCCTGTACCGCTAGGGAGTTCGTGGTCATGAATCAAGTCCAGAATCCTCTGCAGCGTACCGGCGAAGATCGCATGGATCTGCGGTCCCTCGTCGAGGTCCTCATCCGCCGACGCTGGATCATCGTCCTGGTGGCGTTGCCGGTGATCCTGGTCGCCCTCGTCGGCACGATGCGCAGCACGCAGATGTTCCGGGCGCGGACCACGTTGATGATCGAGATCGGCGGGGCGCAGAATCCCCGGTTCTACGAGCGTGCGCAGAACCTCGACATGATCCTGAGCTCGGCGGCGGAGCTCGCGATGAGCTCCCCGGTCGCCAGCCTCGCGGCCGAGGCGCTGCAGGATTCGATCCCGGCGTTCAAGCGTGAGTACCCCGAGTGGTTCGCGAACGTCAACACGGTCCACGACCTCGGCGAGGTCCTGCACGCCGGCGCCAACAGCACCCACGTGGGCGAGAGCAACCTCCTGAACCTCAGCTTCTCGCACCCGGACGCCGGCTTCGCGCTGATCGGGGCCGGGGCGCTGGCCAACGCCTACATCGACTTCAACGTCCGGACCAAGCGGAACTCGCCGGCGGTGAGCTACTACGCCGAGCAGATCCAGCAGACGAAGGCCGAGATCGACAGCCTGATGGTCATCCGGATGGCCGTCCTCGACGAGTCCGGCGTCCTGGGCCTGCAGGCCGACCTGAAGGACTCGATGACCCAGATTCGCGGCCTGGAATCCGAGTATTTCAAGGCCCGTTCGACCCGCCTGGGCATGGAGGCGGAACTCGCCAGCCTGGAACAGGCGATCGCCGAGGACCCCGACTACATCCCCGCCGTGCCCAACCACGTGGCCGCGAGCCTGAACCGCCTGAAGGCGGACTGGGACACCAAGGTGGCCCGCATCGCCGAGCTGAACCAGCGCTACACCGAGGAGTCGGTCTGGGTGCAGCGGGAGCGCGCGCAGCTCGAGTTGATCCGGCAGGAGATGTTCCAGGAGCGGGACCGCTACCTCGAGACCCTGCGGATCGAGCTGGCGCAGACCCGGGCGGTGGAGGAATCCTACCGCGCAGCCCAGCTGGACCAGTCGCAGGGCATCCAGAACTACCCGGACGTCCTCGGGCAGATCGAGCTCCTCGACCTGCAGATCGACGGGCTCAAGAAGCTGCTGCAGAGCTTCCAGCTCAAGCATGGCGAGGTCCGCATGGCCTCGAACAGCGACATCCGCGTCACCGACGCCTTCCTCATCGAGGCGCCGACCCTCGACGTGGCCGTCGGCCGCGGCCGCAAGATGCTCTACCTGATCATCTCGGTGGTTCTGGCGGTGGCGATGGGCCTGGTGGCCGCGTTCTTCGTCGAGAGCAACGACCACCGGATCTATGACCGGCGTCGCGCCGAGCTGTATCTCGAGGTGCCCGTGCTAGGCAGCCTGCCCGACACGACCCGGAAGACCCACGCCTGATGTCTCCTCCGGACCGGCAGACCGGCTACCACTATTCGCCGTCGTCGGGGGTCGGCGGCAGCCAGGTGGGCGCCGCGGTCGCCGTCATCTTCGGCGTCCTGCTCGGAACGATGTCCTGGCTGCTGCTCGGCCGGGCCGGCCTCAGCACGGTGATGGCGCTGCTCGGCGTGTCCGTGGTCGGGATGGTGCTGAGCTACATCTCCTGGCAGAACATGTCGCTGCTGGTGTCGATCTGGCTCTTCACGATGTCCGGATTCCGCGCCTACGCCATGATCTACATGCCGTTCCTGCCGGACATCTCGCTGGAGCGCGTGCTGGCGGTCTGGATCCTCATCCTCTTCGCGATGCGCCTGATCATGCGGCGCGACCAGATCCGGGGGCCGTACACCCTGGACATCATCCTGGTCCTGCACACGCTGTACATCCTGGCGAACGTGACCTACATCGGCAACAAGGTCCATGCCCACGAGTGGGCCATCAGCAGCGTGTCGCCGCTCATCGGCTACTTCATCGGCAAGAACATGATGTCGCGGGACAAGGATGTCCGGTTCCTGTACATCGTGTTCTTCGTGATCCTGATCTACTACTACACGCAGAGCATCGCGCAGAAGTTCGACATCGATGTCCTCATCTGGCCCAAGGCCATCCTCAACCGCTACAAGGGGCAGTGGCCGGCCGGGCGCTCGCGCGGGCCGTTCCTGCACCCGCCGCTCTTCGGGCAGATGATGGCCATGTTCATCCCGGTGCAGTTCTATTTCTTCTATCGGATGAAGATGAGGCTGGGGCGGTTCCTGGTCCTGATCTCCATCGGGCTCTCGGGCCTCGGCCTGCTCTACACCTACACGCGCGGCCCGTGGCTGGCCGGCGCGATCGCGGTGCTCGTGCTCGGCGTCATGCGTCCGCGCTACCGGCAGCTGATGGCCGCGCTGGGGGTGCTCCTGGCCGTGGCCGGGTTCATCGGAGTCCTGCAGGCTGCCCACTCCGAGCTCCTGCAGAGCCGCTTCGGCGACACCATGACGATCGGCAACCGTTTGGCGGCCATGTCGGCCGCCCTGCGCATGTGGCGCGACAATCCCCTGTTCGGCATCGGCTGGTTCAACTGGGAAGCCGTGTACCCCTTCTACCATCGCGGCGAGCACATCCCCCTGTTCGGCTACGTGACGCGGCACATGGGCAAGGGCGTGGTGATCCACGACATCTACTGGGGCCGCCTGGCCGAGGAGGGTCTGCTCAGCGTCGGCCTGCTGACCGCGGCCGTCGCGATCACGTGGTTCCGCTTCCGCTACCTCTGGGCCCGCGTCCACTCCTCCGACTGGCTCAACCGTGACGGCCTGGCGGTCGTCGCCGCCGTGTTCGCGGCCTACGCGGCAGGCGGGCTCGTGATCGACTTCCGCTATTTCGACCTCGTGAACGTGATTCCCTATCTGTTCATGGGGATCCTGGCGGGGTACCAGATTCCTGACCATCCGCCGCCGCCGCGACCCTACCGCAACTGGACGCCGCCGAGGTTCATGAGCAGCTCGGACCAGGCGGATCCGACGGCCGGCCAGGTGTAGTAACGCTCCACCAGTTCGCGGGCGCGCTCGCCGAGGGCGCGTCCGGTCTCCGCGTCGTCCAGCAGGGACAGCACCGCCTCGGCCATGGCCGCCGGCCGATCGACCACGCGGCAATGCTCGGCGGTGACCTCTGGAAACGCCTCCACGCCGAGCCGTGTGGTCACCACGGCCTTGCTCGCCGCGAACGCCTCGAGGACCTTGTTCTTGAGGCCGCCGCCGGTGACCATCGGGTTGACCATGACCGGAATCTCGTCGAGGTAGCCGAACAGGTCGTCCACGTAGCCGGGCAGCACGAACCCGGGATGGGCGGCGGCCAGGGCGTGCAGGTCGGCGCCGGCGTGAGGCCCGATCACGACGAAGGCGACCCCGGCGTCGGCGAGGTACGGGCGCCAGACGTCCCGGAAGAAATGGTCGACGGCCTGGCGGTTGACGGGGAAGCTCAGGTTTCCCCAGAACGCGACCGCGCGGCGCCGGGGACCGGGCCGCGGGCGCCGGGCGAGCAGCTCCTGGCTACGCCGTTAGAACGCGCGCGCGATCGTCGCCCTCGATTGAGGGCCCTGCAGCCGGGCGACGTCGGCCGGCGCGATGGCCGTGATCGTCGCAACGTCGGCCGAGTCGGCCTCGACCGAACGCGCGAGCTGGATGCGGCGTCGCCACCGCCATTGCTCCCCCCAGCCGGCGTGCCGATGCAGTGCGAGCTGCCGTTCGTGCGCCAGGGTGAGGCATCAGCCTGTCGACGAGCTTTGCGCACGCCGACGAGCGGCCGGGCGAACCCTCGCAGTGCTGTGGTGACGCCGCCACCACCTCGACCCGATTGTCCTTCACCAACCCCTGCAAACGGGCGCCGACGCCGCGAAGCGGGCCGGGTCGGTGAGCCGGTGATAGTCCTGCTTGGCGCAGGAACTGCCGCCAGTGCCGGCGACCGGAGGCTGCCCCGGGCAAGACGGTGATCGAGGAACACCGCCTGGCGTTGCAATTCCGCGAGGCCTTCGAGACGGACGGGCAGGCAGGCGAGGGTGATACCGATCGCGTAAGTCGCGCGGGTGCCTCGCCAGCTCGTAGACCCGCAGCGCGTTGCCGTCGTCGAGCGGCCAGGGCAGGCGCTGGTTGATCAGCAGCACCCGCGTCATGGCTCGCCCGCCTCGTCGTCCGCGATCAAGTTGGCGAAGCTGACTCCGGCAAGCTCCTGCACCTGAGGCAGGCGCGCCGCGATCGTGGTGGCGAGCTGCGCCCTCTGCGCGAGGAAGCCCTGCAGGAACGGGGCGAGGCCGCCGGCGAGCAGGTCCGTCGGGGCCAGGCTCTGGCCGGTCAGCCCGAAGTGCTCGTAGAGCCCCTCGAACTTGCCCTGATAGGTGACGCCGGCGGCCGGGATCCCCTGGCCGAGCGCGGCGATGGCCAGGTGCATGCGGCCGCTGATCACGGCGTCGACCTTGCCGGCCAGCGCCTTCGCCTCGGCGGCGTCCAGACGCTCGCGAACCGGCCGGACGCAGCCGGCAAGGGACGCGGGCAGGCGGTCGGCGACCGCCGCCAGCAACTCGCCGTCGCTGTACCGGCCCGCCATCGCGCGATAGTCGTGGGGCAGGAGCAGCAGGCTCACGGGCGCGGCCGCGTCGAGCAGCGGCGCGAGGCCGGCGGCGTAGGCGTCGATCAGGTCCCGGCCGACGTCGCCCTCGCGGTGTCCGGGGGCCACCAGGTAGTTGGCGTTGACGCCCAGCACCAGCCGTCCCTCGGCGCGCTGCGACTCCACCCAGCGCACGTGACGCTCGACCGTGGCCGAGCCGACCGCCCCCCCGAGCAGGAAGGCCATGTCGGCGCCGGCGTGGACCGGCCGGCCAATGAGCCCGACGAGCCGGCGCCAGCTGACCGGATCGCGCGCCACCAGCCGCACGGCGGCCGGAACGGCGGCCAGGGTCCGGACGCTCCGCGGGTGGGGGCTGGCGTTGTAGCTGAAGCCGCCGATGGTGGTCCGCAGGCCGGCCGCGGCCGCGATCCGCGCGTAGACGCAGCGGCGGAAGCATTCGTACGGGCTGTAGTAGCCATCCATGACGTCGGCGCCCTGGATGAGCAGGTGGGTCGCCGTGGCGCACGCCGCCAGGACGTCGTCGCAGGTTCCCCAGAAGTCGGCGCCGTAGCGTTCGCCGAGGGAGATCACGTCATCGAAGTCGCCCACCGGCGGCCAGGGTGCTCCCGGCCCATAGGAAAGGACCGTCAACTGCTCGACCCCGTGGCGGCGCAGGATGCGCCCGGCCGCCATCAGCATCGCCTCGTCGCCCAGGCTGCCGACCCCCGCCGCGGGAAACACCAGCGCGCGCGGGTGGGGACGCGGCCGGCCGGCAAGCCGGCGGGCGCGTTCCTCGTACTGCCGCCCGCGCCAGTTCTCGTAGCGCTCCCGGAGCCGCTGTTTGCCCCCGCGGGCCAGCTTCGCGAAGACGCTCACGACTGATCCTCCACGGGGGCCGTCTGGCCCAGCCGGGCGGCCTGGGCCAGGTCCTTCATCTCGGCCCAGATGTGCCGGTCCAGCGCGCTGATGACGCCGCCGTAGATCACGGCGCCGGCGCCGGCGGTCGCGAGCAGGCGGACCATGACGCCGGTGGTGTCCAGGACCTGCGACCGCAGGACCAGCAGGCCACCCGCCATGGCCGCCGTCGCGATCAACTGGGGCCAGATTGCCGCCGCGAGCGCCCGCACCGAGACCGCGCCAAGCCAGCGGCTGACCGCCAGATCCAGCGGCAGCAGCAGCCAGGCCCGGATGGTGTAGGCGGCGGCCACGGCCACGAAGCCGTGCCGGACGACCATCAGGAACCCGATCACGTTGACCACCGAATGGACCGCCTGTGTGAGCAGCCGCAGGTCAGCGCGTCCGAGCGCCATGATGGCGGCGCCGTTGACGTACTGGATCACGTGCACGACGCCGACAAGGGCCAGCAACTGGAGCGCGGGCGCGCTCGGCAGCCATTCGGGCCCCGTGAGGACGAGGATGAAGTCCTGCGAGACGATCGACAGGCCCACGAAGATCGGTAGCGACACCAGGCAGAGGTAGCGGCAGGCCTTGACGTAGGAGCGCCGGAATCGCTCCGGGTCGCCCTGCAACCGGGCCATGGCGGGCATGGCGACCTGCGAGATCGCGCCGATGAGCAGGTTGTTCAGCAGCGTGTAGAGGCGCGTCGCCGTGTAGTAGTACCCGAGGTCGACCTTTCCGAGGACGCGGCCGATCAGGAGCTGATCGAACTGCTTGTTGAGGTAGTTGAGCACCCGGTTGCCCATGACCGAGAGGCCGAACCGGGACACGTCGCGCAGGTGCGTGAGCGAGAAGCGCCAGCGCGGTCGCCAGTGGCTCTGCCACCACACCAGCGCCACGGTCAGGAACTGCAGCACCAGCCGCTGGGCGACGATGCTCCAGACGCCGCGGCCGGTCAGCGCCATGGTGATGCCGACCGCGGCGCCGATCACGTTGGCCGCCAGCGCGGTGGCCGCGAGGACGCCCATCCGTAGATCGCGACGCAGCAGGGAGGTCTGGACCCCGCTGACCATCTGCAGCAGGAATGCGAACGACAGCCAGCGGATCACCGGCACGAGGTCCGGTTCGTCGAAGAACTTCGCCACGAGAGGGGCTGCGGCGATGCTGGTGCCCGTCATGAAGACGCCGAGGGCAGCGAACGCCCAGAACACCGCGTCGAGGTGCTCGGGTTCGAGATCCTGACGCTGTTCGATGGCCGCTCCGAAGCTCACGTCCGAGAAGATGTCGAGTACCGTCAGGAAGACGCCCGCGAGGGCCACCAGTCCGTAGGCCTCCGGGCCCAGGATCCTGGCGAGGATGGGGAAGACGACGAAGGTGACGAGCCGCGTGCTCCAGGTCCGTACCGCGCTCCACCCCACCCCGCGGACCACTCTCGCTTTGAACTGGTCGGTCATCGGTGGGGCCTGTCCCGGGTCGGGTGTTGGCGGGTGAGCGGGCGGGCGAGGGCCAATTCTAGCCCGCTGTGCGGGGGGCGGCAACCGGCATTCGGGGTGGCGGCATCCAGAAAGCCGGTTGAGTTTGTCGCGCCGATGGCCGATCATCAAGCGTCGTTTGCCGAGCCGCCTCCGGATCAGTCGCCATGGTGGGAGACCCATGTACCAGGACCACTTCGGGCTGCACGCCGATCCGTTCGCCCTGTCGCCCAACCTGAAGTTCCTCTACCGGTCCCAGGCCCACGCCGAGACCATGGCGCACCTGGGGTACGGCCTGGAGCAGGGTGAGGACATCATCCTGATCTCGGGGGCCATCGGCACGGGGAAGACCCTGGCGCTGCAGAACCTGCTGGCCAAGGTATCCCGGCTGTTCGTCCAGGTCCTGGTCAACGTGACGGCGATCGGCTACGTGGAGTTCCTCAAGCTGGTGCTCGACGAGATGGGGGAGACCTGGCCCGACAACGCCGACGTCGCCGACCTGCTGGTGCGCATGAAGCGGCGGGCGCTGGCCGTCCACGCCGAGGGGCGCAAGATCCTCCTGGTGGTGGACGAGGCCCAGAACCTCGACCCGGAGACCCTCGAGGGCGTCCGCCTGCTCACCAACCTCGGCCAGCCCGACAAGCAGCTGTTCCAGATCGTCCTGGCGGGGCAGCCGGGCCTGGACACCCTGGTGGCGCGTCCGGAGCTGGCCCAGCTGCAGCAGCGCATCCGCGTCCACTACCGGCTCGAGCCGCTTTCCGCCCGCGAGACCGAGAACTACCTGCACCACCGCACCACGGTCGCGGGGGCGTCGCGTCCCCTGTTCACCGTGGCCGCGGCCCGGCGCATCCACGAGCTGAGCGGCGGCATCCCGCGCCTGGTCAACCATCTCGCCGGCCACGCCATGCTGGCGGCGTTCGTGGACAAGGACCAGCAGGTCGACGCCCGCCACGTGGCGGCCGCAGGGCCTCGCCCGCCACGCCGGCCCCGCTCGAGGATCTGGTCGTTCCGGCGCCGACGCCAGCGCCCGCCTGTCCGAGCCCCCGGCGGCCGCTGCTCCGAAGCCGCCGCACTGCCGTGCCGTCGCCGCCCGCGGTCGAGCCGCGGCCGCGCGGCCGGAGAGGAGTCGATGGCCCGGGGGCCGAACTGGTCACGCCCTGCACCTGGACCGTCGCCGACACCCGGACCCGGCGTCGGGGCGTCGCGTGGCTGTGGCTGATCGCGGTTCCGGTCGTGCTTGCCGCCGGCTGGTACGTTCTGGGCCGCAATCCCGGCCTCGCCGACCGGTTGCGGCCGACGGACGGCGGCCGGACCGAACCCTCCGGCCTCGGCGAGACGGTGGCCGACGCGCCGCCGCCGGCCGCGCCGACCGAGACCGGCGGAGCCGGGGCCGCGACCGTCACGCCGATCACCGAGGTCGACCGCCAGCCCGTGACGCCGATGCCCCGCCACTGGCTGCACGTGGCGAGCTTCCGGGATCCCGGGCGCGCCGAACGGTTCGGCGATCAGCTCGCCAAGGCCGGCGTCGAGGTCGAGGTGAGGCCCGTGACGCTCGACGGCGGGCAGGTCTGGCAGCGCGTGCTGGTGGGCCTCTACCCGACATGGACGCCGCGGACGCCGCCGCGAGCGATCTCGAGAACGCCCGCGCCTGATCACCCATCGACTGGTCAAGGAGTAGCCTCGGTGGCGGCCCCGCCGGTGGTGGCCCAGCTGGTCGAACAGCTGGTGGTGGGCGGGGCCGAGAACCTGGCGCTGCGGATCGCCGGCGCCCGGGCGGCGGCCGGCGGGCCCTCTCTGCTCTACACCCTCAAGTCCGGTGGTCCGCTCGAGGCGCAGGTGCCGCCGACGGTGCCGTTGCGCCGGCTCGCGATCGAGCGGGCCTCGGTGCGTCGGCCGCCGGCCTTCCTGACGAGCATCAACGCGGGGCGTCGCCGTCTGCGTCGGCAGCTGGCGGACGACCGGGTGGCCGCAAGGTAGAACCGGCCTTGCCGGAGGCGAACTGGCTGCTGGAGCTGCCACCGTCACGGCTTCGCCGTGGTGGCCACCGTCCGCCAACGACGAGTTCCACTACGGCGAACGAGGACAGGGCTCGCGGGCGGCGCTGCGCCGTACCGGGCCTACCGCCTGATCATCGACCGTTGCCAGGCCGTGGTCGCCGTCGGCGCGGCCGCACTCGCTGGCCGCCGAGCTGCGCCTGACGGTCACGCGCCGCGCGCCCGTGGTCGTGCCCAACGGCGTGAGCCTGCTTGCCGCAGCCGGACGCCCGCGCGGCCGCGCCAGAACTCGGTCTGACCGACGATCAGCTGCTCCTGCCGGGGCGGGCTGGCTGACGGTCAGAAGAACTTCCGGGACCTCGTCGCGGTGGCTGCGGGTCTCTGCGCAGCAGCCCTCCATGCGGTGGTGGCGCATCGCCGGCGAGGGCGAGCTGGCGCGAGGCGCTCGCGGCGGAGATCGCACAGAGGCTCGATCTCTCGCGACCGGCGGCAGCCTGCTCGGCCTGCAGCGATGATTCGAGCGGCTGCTGCAGGCCGCCGACCTCTTCGTGCTGTTGCCGCCGTGGGAAGGCCCGGTGCTGTTGGAGGCCATGGCCGCAGGTTGCCCGGTGGCGGCCTACGCCATCGCCGGCACCCGCGAAGTGGTCCGTCCGGGCCGCGAGGGCGCGCTCGCGCCGGCCGGCGACCCGGCCGCGCTCACCCGCCTGGTGGCCGAGCTCCTCGAGCAGCCCGACCGCCGGCTCGCGATGGGGCGTCAGGGCCGCGAGCTGGTGATCGCGCGCCACGACCTGGCCTGCGTCCTCGCGCGGCTCGAGGACCTGTACCGGGAGCTGGCCGCCCGCCGTCCACGTTGACGGCGATCAGGCTCCCGTGTTAAAATAACTGCTCAATACTCAAAACCATTGCCATCCCTCGATGAGGTCGGATATGCGGACTTCCTGGTTGGTTCGGTGCGCCCTGAGCCTGCTGACGGTCGCCCTGCTCGGATCGCCCGCCTGGGCGCTCCGCTACCACGTGCTGCCCGGCGGGACACGGACGTCCGGCGCCAGCGTGCCCGGCGACTGGACCGCGGCCAACTGCTACGCCGAGCTCGCGTTGGCCGCCGCCGCCGCCGGGCCCGCGGACAGCGTGCTGTGCAGCGCCGGCGATCATCCGGTCACGGCGGCGGTACCGCTGGACGCGGCGTTCCTCGGCAACCAGGATCTCTCGCACGACCCGGACGCGGCGCGCCTCGTGCTCGCGGCGACCGGCCAACTCGCGCCGCCCGCGGGCCACCCGGCGCTGCGCCTGCAGGGCTTGACCGTGACCGGAGACGGCGAGGTGCGCGCGGCGCCCGCGCTCGCGGCCGCCGGGCTGCTGCTCGTGGTCGACGGCTGCCGCCTCGTCGACCTGCACCTCGCGACCACGACCAACGTGGGCGGGGCGGCGCTGCGCCTGACGGGCGGGGGCACGCTCACCGTCAGCGACAGCGAGTTCGTGGGCAACCAGGCCGTCGGCCGCGGCGGCGCGATCTACCTCGCCGAGGGCCACCACGCGGAGTTCGACCGTTGCCTCTGGCAAGGCAACACGTCCCGCGCGAGCAGCGATCCCCGCGGCGGAGCGATCTTCGTCGACGCCCGCCTCGCGCTCAGCGACCTCGTGTTCCGCCACTGCGAGTTCCGCGACAACGTGAGCGGCGGCCCCGGCGGCGCCGTGTCGCTGCTCAGCGCCTCGGCAACCTACGAGGACTGCCTGGTGAGCGGCAACCGCAGCGGCCTGGATACGGGCTGGTCCGAGGGAGCCGGCCTGCACAGCCGCCGCAATGACGGCGATCACGCCGGCGACACCGAGGCCATCGTGCGCCGCTGCACCTTCACGGACAACGCGGGCGCCACCGACGTCGAGCTCAACGGCGGCGACGGAGGCGCCTTCTACACCAGCGGGGCGCCCGGTCCGCTGTACGTGCGCGTCGTGGTGGAGGACAGCGAGTTCGTCGGCAACTACAACCTGCAGGGCGCCGGCGTGTACGTCAGCCGCTGGAGCGACGGCGTGGTGCGGCGGTGCCGCTTCACCGACAACATCGCCTACTTCATGGGCGGCGGCGTCTTCAAGGGCGGCCACTTCTACGAGAACCGCGGCGAGACCCTCACGGTCGACCAGTGTCTGTTCGTGCGCAACCTCGCCGGCTTCGACGCCGGTGGCGTCCCCACGGGCAACTACTGCCGCGGCGGCGCGGTGTGCGTGCGCATGCGGCCGCGCATCGTCGCCCGCCAGTGCACCTTCATCGACAACCGGGTGTCCAACTCCGGCTACCGGTTCGGCGACGCCTTCGCCCACTACTTCGAGTCGGGCGCCTGGGAACCGGAGATGCTCTGCGAGCTGCAGAACTGCGTCTTCTGGGGAGAGGGCGGCGCGCACGTGCAGGTCTACAGCAGCCCCGGCGGCATGGCCGCGGCCGACAACCTGGCGGCCGCGGACGGCGAGCTGAATCTCGGCGGCCTGGTGCCCGCCGATCCGGTGGTGCTCACGGCGATCCCGTTCGCCGACGACGGGGGCCACCCCCTGCGGTCCGGCGGCCTCGTCGACGCGGGCCTCGAGCTCGGCTTCGCCACCGACCTCGACGGCCTGCCCATGCCCCAGGGGACGGCGCCGGACATCGGCTGCTTCGAGCTCCAGCCGACGACGCCGACGGGCGAGCTGCCGCTCGTCGCTTCGGACTTGACGGCGACCCCCAACCCGTTCAACCCTCGCACCGTCCTGGCCTGCCGGCTGGAGAGGAAACGCCAGGTGTGCAGCTGTTCGATGGCGCGCGCTGCGCACCTGCGGACGGCCGCTCTGCCGGCCGGCGTGCACCAGTGACTGGACGGCTGCGATCGCGACGGACGCGTGCCCGGCCGGCGTCTATCTGGCCCGCCTCGAGCAGGATGGCCGGACGGCTGGCACCGCAAGCTGGCCCTCGTCCGCCGATCGTCGGAGGGACCGCATGGCTCGACCCTGCTCGTGTTCCTGCACCTGGCCAAGACCGGCGGGCGCACGGTGGATACCCAGGCTGCGCAACACGTACGGGCCGGGCTGCAGGCCGGAGGCGCTGCGGCCGCGCCGTCCGGTGTGGGCCTGGACGACGGCGAGTTCGTCGCCCCGGTCTACGGGCCCGACGAACTGCCCGCGCGGCGCCGCTGTCCTGGCTGCGCGCGGTCGGCGCCACACATTTCGGCCCCGTGGTCGGGCTTCCACGCCACCGAGCCTGTCCGCTACGTGATCCTTCCTGCGCGAGCCGCTGGCCCGGGGCGCCTCGCATTATCAGTACCACCAGGCGCCACCACGCTCGAGCCGCTCGGCTGGGACCGCTGGTGCGCCTGGCCGGAGCACCATGATCACCAGGTGCGCCGCTTCGACCGGGACGGCGATCCCGCGCGCGCCATCGCGGCCATCGAGGCGCAGGGCGTGTTCGTGGGGTTGCTCGAACGGTTCGAGGAGTCGCTCCCGCGCGGCGACTGGCCGCGCCCGAGCTGCGCGTGGCCTACCGCCGCCGCAAACACCGCCGGCGAGCAATGCCGTGGCCCGCGGCCTGCTTGCCGACCTGGTCCGGCCGCGAGCAGCTGCGGGCGATGTACAGGCGAGTTTCCGCTGTACGAGTGGTCGTGGCGAGCTGTGTGGCCGCGCTACGAGGCGGCCTACGGATCGGGCCTCATGGCCGACGGGCCCGGCTGCGAGAGGATCCCGAGCGGCTTCCGGCGCTGGCCCGACCTGCTGGGCCGCGTCCAGCACCGGTTCTGGATCGCGCCGTGGTGGCCCTGCGAGCGGCGAGGCTGAACGGCCCTGCCTATCATGACGATCTCGCTACCTTGTCCGCGTGAAAGGATCGCCATGGCCGACCAGATGCATGCCTCCGGGTGGACTGCTTGCTGCCCCGATCCGCCTCGCGGGCGGCCGCGACGCCGCCCGATCCCGCTGGCGTGTCGAACCGCGCGAGCCGGCGGCGGCGACATCGCCGCTCGCGGCCGAACTGCTGGCCGAGGGTGGCCGCGCGGCCGCTGGGAGGAAGCGGCGAGCTGCTCCTGGATCTGCGAGGCCACCCTGGCGGACCTGGGCAAGGGCCGCGGCGCCATCCGTCCGGCTGCGCCGCGCTCGCGGACGCGGACCCCGTGCTCGCGATGGTGACGGTGCCGCGGCTGCTGTCGCCGCGGGTCGAGCAGCTGATGGGCTGGCAGCCCCCGCTGGCCGAGGTGATGCGCCTGCTGGCCGCGGCCCTGCAGGCGGGCCTGACCCTGCCGCTCAGCATGCTGGTGGGGCACGTGGAGACGTTTCCCGAGCGCGTCGAGCACCTGATGCGCCTGCGGGACCTGCGGCAGGCGGGCCGGGGCGCGGTGGTGCTGGAGGTGGTGCTGGCGGTCGACGGCGACCTGCCGCGGCGGGACGGCCGGCTCCTGCGGGTGGCGCAGGCGGCGCGCCCGGCCGAACCCGCGCTCGAGCGCCGGCATGCCCGGGCGTTGGCCGCCCTGACGTTGGGCCACGATACCGTCCTGCGTTAGGTACGCTGCAGCCAGTCGCGTCCGTAGACCTTGTCGGGGAAGATCACCGGAACCAGCCCGAGCAGGAACTGCCGCAGCTTCAGCGCGAGGTGGTTGGCCTGGTGGGCCCCGCAGACCGTGCGCAGGAAGCTCTCCAGGGTGTGCACCTGGATCTCGACCGTGAACCGATAGGGCGCCTGGCCGGGGAACCGGCCGGGAAACAGCAGGTCCATGTCGCCCTTGAAGACGCGGAAGCCCGGGCCGCTGTGGCGGTTGAGCGCCGCGCCGGCCGGTTCGGCGCCGATGGTGTCGGTCACGTTGCGCCAACCGAAGGGGTTGCCGAGGCCGCGGTCCAGCAGGCCCAGCAGCTCGTCGAGCGCGTCCTCGTCATGGACGATGAACATGGCGCCGAGGATGTCACCGATCTCGTCGGGGTTGTTGAGGCCCTTGCGCAGCATCTTCGAGAGGATGCTGCCGCTGCGGTGCTGCTTCATGTCCTGCCAGCGCACCTTCTCGATCACGCGGTGGGCGCCGTCGACGACCTCGAAGCTCACCCGGTCCACCGAGCGCTTGAACCGGCAGCTGTGGTACAGCACGTCGAGGGTGACGGTGCGGTGAGGGTCGCGCACCTCGAGGAACGAGGAATCGAAGTGCCAGACCTGGTCGCCCGGCTGGGGGCGATTCGTGTAGCGGATGGTCTCGCCGTCGTCGCCCATGTGGAAGCCGATGTTCACCGGGTAGTTCTGGGTCTTGTATCGCCACAGGGTGCGCTCGAGCAGCTCCTCGAAGTACATCAGGTGCAGGGGGCCGTCCTGGATGTGGCGGGAGTGGTCGATGTCCAGCAGCAGGTTGGCGAGGTGGATCTTGCGCAGGGCCTCGAAGCCCGTGCGTGCGTCGGCCGTCTCCAGGGCCAGGCGCAGCAGATCGCGCAGGTCGTTGCACGCGGCCACCGCCTCGCAG
>JAWKQQ010000026.1:0-45545 GCA_041390065.1 Candidatus Krumholzibacteriia bacterium | reverse complement strand
CGATTCACCCGCGATCGCTTCGCCGCCGACCTCGCCCGCTGGTATGCCGGCTTGCCGGCCCCCGCGGTCTGAGCGGGGAACTCCTCTCGATCCACTGGGTTCAAGTTCCCGTGCCGCGGCGCGCGACGGACCGCGTGGCCGGTGAAATTGACAGTCAGGCGGCGTCTATTTATCGTTGGGGCAGCCGGTTTGCCGGATTCGTGACGTCTCCGCCGTGCCCCTTTCGACCGTTTCCGGAGGTCTTCCCCTTGCCTTCCTCGACGCTACTCAGACGAGCCCTGGTCCTGGCGATGCTGACCGTCGGCGCGGCCGGCGCCCAGGCCGAGTGCTCACCGGGCCAGATGCAGGAAGCCCAGATCCAGTTCCAGAGCGCCCAGCAGCTCATCCAGACCCAGCAATGGAGCCAGGCGATCCCGCAGCTGAAGTCGATCGTCGAGTTCTGCGAGGAGTACTTCCCGGCCCTGCGGGGCCTGGGCATGGCCTACATGCAGCTGAACGACTACACGGAGGCCGAGGCGGCCTACTCGCGGGTCATCGACGTGCGCGGCCTCGAGGCCGACGCGGCCGACTACGCGAATCTGGCCCAGGCGCTCGCGAAGCAGAAGAAGTACAAGGAGGCTCGTGCCGAGTACATCAAGGCCAAGGTCCGCGACGCCAAGAACGAGGCCGTGCTGGTCAACCTCGGCATCCTGCACTACGCGTCGGGCTACCCGGAGGAGGCCGTCGCCACCCTCGAGGACGCCCTCGCCTACTATCCCGAGCGGGAGCAGGCCATCCTGCCGCACCTGGCCAAGGCGGCCGCCATGGCGGCCGAGAACCAGAAGAAGATCGGCAACACCGAGCGGGCGGCGGAGTACACCCGCAAGGCCCGCGAGTACGGCGGCGCGGCGGGCGGCAGCACCGCCTACCAGCAGATCATGGCCCGCATGAAGGCCGGCGACTACGCGCAGGTCATCACCCTCTGCGATCAGCTCCTGGCCCAGTCGCCCGACCAGGCCAACGCCCTGCTGACCAAGGCCCGCGCGGCGGATGCTCTGCATGACCGCGCGGTCGCCATCGACGCCTACCAGAAGTTCCTCGCGCTGCGTCCGGACAACATGGACGAGACGGCGGCCATGATCATCGTGATGGCCGAGGCGGACCGCTGCGGCGAGGCCAAGGCCGCCGCCGACGCGGCGCTGGAGACCTTCAAGGGCATGGGGCAGAAGGCGCTGGGCAAGATCCGCTTCGCGTACGGCAAGGCCCTGTTCTGCGCCAAGGAGTACGAGGCGAGCAAGTCCCAGTTCCAGCTGGCCGCCCAGAGCGGCGACCCCGCCTGGTCACCAGCCGGCCTGAGGAATCAGCGCCTGCGACCAGTTCCTCAACTACCAGGACGCCCAGCGTCGGCAGGCCGCCCAGCAAGGACGCTAGGCGCCACGGCACCACCTCAGGGGCCCCGCGGGCGGTCGACCGGCCCGCGGGGCTTCGAACGACAGGGCCGCGGCGGCCTCACGGAGTGACCACCCATGGCCTCGCCTCGACAACCTGCCGCCCTACCTCTTCTCCGCCATCGACGCCGCCCGCGATCGCGCCGTCTCGCGCGGGATGGACGTCGTCGATCTCGGTGTGGGCGACCCCGACAAGCCGACGCCCGAAGCCCTGGTGGGAGGTGGCGGCCGCGGCAGTCCGCACGCCGGCCTACCATCGGTACCCGTCGGGCCGGGGCGATGCCCAGCTGCGCCGGGCGATCGCCGGATTCCTGCGGCGCCGGCACGGAGTCGACGTCGATCCAGATACCGAGGTCATCGTCCTCGTGGGCAGCAAGGAGGATCGCCCTGCCGCTCTCGCTCGTGCAGGAGGGCGACAACGTCCTCGTGCCGGATATCGGTTATCCCGTGTACACGCAATCGGCGATCTTGACCGGCGCCGAGCCGCGGCTGTTCAACCTCGCGGTCGACCGCGCCTTCCTGCCCGACCCCGCGCAGCTGGCCGCGCTGGCCGACGCGCGCACCCGGCTCTGCTGGATCAACTACCCGAACAACCCGACCGGCGCCGAGGCGGGCGCCGGCGTCTTCGAGCCGCTGGCGAAGCTCTCGCCCGCGACCGCGGCTTCGTGCTGGCCAACGATGCGGCCTACCTCGAGGTCAGCCTCGACGAGCACCGGCCGGTGAGCCTGCTGAAGCGGTCGACCACAAAAACCGCCGGGTCATCGAGTTCCATAGCCTATCCAAGATGTTCAACATGACGGGCTGGCGGCTCGGCTTCGCCGTCAGCCATCGGCGGTCATCGCCGGCCTCGCGGGTCAAGGAAGTATCCCTTCGGGGGCCTTCACGGCGTTGCAGGAGGTGGCCACGTTCGCTGGGCCAGGTGGCCGACCAGCTGCTGGCCCAGGTGATGGCGCCCTATCCGGCGCGCCGGCGCATCATGGAGGCCGCCCTGCAGCAGGCCGGCATCGAGGTCTTTCCGACGCAGGCGACGTTCTACGTCTGGGCCCGGGTGCCGTCCGGCAAGAGCAGCCTGGATTTCTGCACCCAGGTCCTGCAGAAGCACGGCGTGGTGGTCACCCCGGGGGTGGGTTTCGGCCCTGGCGGCGAGGGCTGGTTCCGCATCAGCCTGACCGCGCCGGAGGCCCGCATCCGGGTGGCGGCCGAGCGCCTGGGAGCCCTCTGATGGACCGCATCACCCTCGCCGGGATCGATGTCTATGCCCACCACGGAGTCCATCCGGCCGAGCGCGAGCTGGGGCAACGGTTCAAGGTCGACGTCGAGCTCTACGGCGACTGGAGCGAGGCCGCGCGCTCCGACCACCTCGGCGACGCGCTGGATTACGTGGGCGTGCATGGGCGGGTCCGCGAGGTCTGCGCCGACACCAGCTTCCAACTCCTGGAATCCCTGGCGGCGGCGATCTGCCGGGCTCTCCTGCGCGATCACGCGGTGGACCGCGTGGTGGTGACCGTCCAGAAGCCGAACCCGCCGATCCCGAACTTCCTCGGACGGGTGGCCGTGACGCTCGACCGCGATCGCGCCTGGCTGGACCGGGAGGCGGCCGGGGCATGACCGTCGACCATCCCGGATTCCCGGCGAACGCGGACTTCGTCGCGCTCGGCCTCGGCAGCAACGTCGGCGATCGCCTGCGTTGTCTGCGGCGGGGATTGCTCGCGCTGGCCGAGCATCCGGGCCTGCGGCTCACCGGTTGCAGCCGAGTCTGGGAGACCGAGTACGTGGGGCCGGGCCGGCAGGATCCCTACCTCAACCTCGTCTGCTGCGGCGCGAGCACGCTCGCGCCGCTGGACCTGCTCGCGGTGGCCAAGGACCTGGAGGCGCAGCTGGGGCGGGCGCCTGACGGCCACCTGCTGCCGCGCACCCTCGACGTGGACATCCTGCTCTACGGGGCGCGGCGGCTCGCGGACGCGCAGCTCAGCCTGCCGCATCCCCGGGCCCGGGAGCGGGCGTTCGTGCTCGCGCCCCTGGCCGAGGTGGCGCCCGCGGCCGTGTTCCCGGATTCCGGGGAGACGGCGGCGGCGGCCTGGGCTAGAATCCGCACCGTGGACGGTCCGTGGCTGCGGCCGTGGCCCGAGCCGGCGCTCCCGGCGCAGATCGATGGTGACCATGAGGAGGCCTGGCGTGCTGCCCTGGCGGTACATTGTCGTTGAAGGGGTCATCGGGGTCGGCAAGACCAGCCTGGTCAAGCTGCTGGCCAGCCGCACCGAGGCGCGGGTGAACCTGGAGGTGGTGGAGGAGAACCCGTTCCTCGACCGCTTCTACCAGAACCGTGCGGCCCATGCCTTCCAGACGCAGATCTTCTTCCTCCTGAGCCGCTTCCGGCAGCAGCAGCGGCTCACGCAGCCGGAGCTCTTCCAGAGCGTGATCATCAGCGACTACCTGTTCGCCAAGGACCGCATCTTCGCCAACCTGAACCTGAGCGACGACGAGCTCGCGCTCTACAACCAGCTGGCCAACATCCTGGAGGACCGCATCCTGAAGCCGGACCTGGTGGTCTATCTGCAGGCGGGCACCGATCTGCTGCTGGAGCGGATCCGTCGCCGCGGCCGGTCGTTCGAGCGGGGCATGGACCGGGATTACATCGAGAGCCTGAACAAGGCGTACAACTTCTTCTTCCACCACTACCAGGAGACCCCGTTGCTGGTGGTGGGGGCCGACCGGCTGGACTACGTGGGCGTGCCGGCCGACCTCGACCTGCTCATCGACCAGCTCGGCGAACCGTTCACCGGCACGCGTTACTTCGCGCCGCGAGCCGGCGGCGCCTGAGAGGACACCGACCCATGGCCCCGCTTCCGACCCTCGACAGGTTCCGCCAGCCCGGCTCCGATCCGGCCCGCCTGGTGGTCGTGACCGCGTACGACGTCCCGACCGCCCGTCTGGCGGCGTCCGGCGGGGTCGACGCCCTGCTCGTGGGCGACTCCCTGGGCCAGGTGCTGCTCGGTTACCCGACCACGCTGCAGGTGACCCTCGCCGACATGCTCCACCATGCGGCCGCCGTCGTGCGCGCGGGCACCGGTCTGCCGGTGATCGCCGATCTGCCCTACGGCAGCTTCCACGTCGACCCGCGCGAGACCGTACGCGCGGGCCTGCGGCTGGTGCGCGAGGCCGGCGTGCAGGCCGTCAAGCTCGAGGGCGGTCGCGTGCGGCGCGACCACATCGCCGCTCTGCTCGCGGCCGAGATCCCGGTGATGGGCCACCTGGGTCTGACCCCGCAGAGCGTCAACGTGTTCGGCGGCTACCGCGTGCAGGGGCGCGGCGACGCGGCCGCCGAGCAGCTGCTCGACGTGGCCCGCTTCCTGGCCGACGCCGGGTGCTTCGCGCTGGTGCTCGAGTGCATCCCGGCCGAGCTGGCGCGGCGCATCACCGCCGCGGTCCCGGTGCCCACGATCGGCATCGGCGCCGGACCGGCCTGCGGTGGCCAGGTGCTGGTGCTCCATGACCTCCTGGGCCTCGGCGACCAGACTCCGCCGCGGTTCGTCAAGCGTTTCGGCGAACTCGGCGCGGCGGCACGACCGCGGCCGTGGCCGCGTATGCCCGCGAGGTTCGCGACGGCACGTTCCCCGCGGTCGAGCACACCTACGGCGGCAAGGCGCGCGCCCGCGGCGCGGCGGCGGCCGACGGCTACCTGGCCGGCGTGGACGAGGACGGCCGCTCGTGAGGGTGCTGAGGACCCGCAGGGAACTGGCCGACTTCCGCGCCGCGCGGGATCCGGCGCGTCCGCTCGTCCTGGTGCCCACCATGGGCGCCCTGCACGCCGGCCACCTCGCGCTCGTCGACCGGGCGCGGTCCGAGGGCGACGTGATCGTCAGCATCTTCGTCAACCCGACCCAGTTCGGACCCGGCGAGGACTACGACCTCTATCCGCGCGACCTCGAGCGCGACCTCGACCTCCTGCGGCCCCTCGGTGCGGCGGCGGTGTTCGCCCCGGCCCGGCGGGAGATCTACGCGCGGGACGGCGGCGTCTCGGTGGTGCCCGGTCCGGCGGGACACGGCCTCTGCGGCGCCTCGCGGCCGGGGCACTTCGCGGGCGTGCTCACGGTGGTGCTCAAGCTGCTGAACCTGGTGGGCCCCCAGGTCGCCGTCTTCGGGCGCAAGGACGCCCAGCAGTGCCTGGTGATCGGCGAGATGGTGCGCGACCTCGACGTCCCGGTGCGCCTCATCGACCATCCCACCGTGCGCGAACCGGACGGACTGGCGATGTCGTCGCGCAATGCCTACCTCTCTGCCGAGGCCCGCGTGAGGGCGCGGGCGCTGAGCCGCGCCCTCGCGGCGGCGCGGGCCGGCCTGGATGCGGGCGAGCGTGACCCGCGGGCGCTGGTGGCGGCCATGACCGCCGAACTCCGCAGCGCCGACCGCCTGGAGTACGCCGAGGTGCGGCGGGTCGGTGATCTGGCCGTTCCCGAGCGCGCCGAGGGGCATCTGCTGCTCGCGGTGGCCGCGCGGGTCGAGCCGGCGCGGCTGATCGACAACCTGGTGCTCGTGGTCTCGCCAGCCGGTGTGCGCGAGGCCTCCCTGTTCGACGAAGGAGATCCGACCCCATGAGCGAGGCGACGAGGATCGAGGCGGTGGTGCTGGCCGCCGGCAAGGGCACGCGCATGAAGAGCGACAAGGCCAAGGTGCTGCACGAGCTGGCCGGACGGCCCTTGCTCGCGCACGTGCTGGCGACCGCCCGTGCGGCCGGGGTGTCGCGCACCGTGGTCGTGGTCGGCCACCAGGCCGACCGCGTGCGCGAGGCCTGCGCCGGCGACGACGTCGAGTTCGTGCTGCAGCAGCCGCAGCTCGGCACCGGCCACGCCGTGCAGATGGCCGCGCCCGTGCTGAGCCCGGAAGGCTGGACGGTGGTGCTGGCGGGCGATGTCCCGCTCCTGACGCCGGCCACGCTCGCGCGCCTGATCGATGACACCCGCACGAGCGGGGCCGTGGCCACCGTGCTCACCTGCGTCGTGGACGACGCCGGGGCCTACGGGCGCATCGTCAAGGACGCGGCCGGCAATCTGGTGAAGATCGTCGAGGCCCGCGATGCATCGGCGGCCGAGCTCGCGATCGGCGAGTACAACAGCGGCGTCTACTGCTACCGGACCGAGCGGCTGCGCGACGCCCTGGCCGCCCTGACGTGCGACAACGACCAGGCCGAGTACTACCTCACCGACACCATCGGCTGGCTCGTGGCCCGCGGCGAGCCCGTGCGGACGGTGATCGCCGACGATCCGTCCGAGGTGGTGGGCATCAACACGATCGACGAACTCGCCGCCGCCGAGCGGTTCTACCGCGACCGGACGTCGCGCGGCTAGGACGACCATGGACCACCTCTACACACCCTGGAGGTTCGGTTACGTGACGGGAACTCGCGAGACGGCGGGCTGCGTCTTCTGCAGGGTCGTCGGCGCCCAGGACGACCCGGCGAACCTGGTCCTGCATCGGGGGCGCCACTGGCTGGCGATGCTCAACCGCTTTCCCTACAACAACGGGCACCTCCTGCTCGTGCACCGCCGGCACGTGCCGCTCCTGAGCGACTGCACGTCGGAGGAGATCGCGGAGATGGGCAGCCTGCTGAAACTGATGGACCAGGCCCTGGCCGCCTGCATGAACCCGCACGGTTTCAATTGCGGCTACAACGGCGGCGCGAGCGCCGGTGCCGGCATCCCCGAGCATCTGCACGTGCACCTGCTGCCGCGCTGGTCGGGCGACACCAACTTCATGACCACCGTCGGCCAGACCCGGGTGATGCCGCAGACCCTGGAGCAGGTGCGGGATCTCGTCGGGCCGGTGCTCCGCGAACTCGCGGAGGCGGCGCGGTGAACCGGGCCCGCAATCTGATCCTGTTGCTCCTCGTGCTGGTGTGCGGGGCCTCGTTCTGGTTGGCCCGTCGGAGCGGACCGGCGGTCGCCGACCGGACGCCCGGCCGCAGCGAGGCGCGGACGCCGGAACCGACGGTTGCGGCCGAGACGGCGCACCTCGCGGTGCTCAACGGCACCCGGGAGCCGGGACTGGCTCGTCGGGTGAGCCGGTTGCTGCCGCCGCTCGGTTGCGTGGTCGTCACGATCGCCGACGCGCCTCACGACACCTTTTCGCGCACCCTGCTGGTCAACCGCCGCCTGGGCGAGGAGCAGGTCCGCCGCCTGGCCCACCGGCTCGGCGATCCCGTGGTGCTCGACGAGTGGGACGCCCGCTGCGATGAGGACGCCGTGCTGGTGCTGGGACGCGATCACGCGCGCCGCCTCGGGTCCCTCGCCACACCCTGAGCGGCCGCGATGCCGCTTGCGAACATAAGGCGAATATGCTAGTTTGGCGGGGTGTTCCGTCGCCAGCGTTGCGGAATTGGTGCTGGATGGCACCGGCGGGCCGCTCTATATTCGACGCTCGCACGCGGTTGCCGACCACCGGTCGGTGATTCGCGAGATCGGAAGGCGGGTGTCGGCTGGAAGCCGGGGCCCGGGTCGCCGGGGAGCGGATCGGTATGAAGCATAGCCTGGCGAAGGTGTCGTTGATCCTCCTGCTGGGGGTGATCATCGGCGCCGTGTTCAGCGAGGTCATCGGTCTGTTCCTGACGCCTGGCAGCGTGGCGCACGAGGTCTTCGTCCGTTACCGCGATTTCGGCAACGGGGTCACGCTGAACCTGGTGGTCATGGAGATCGCCTTCTCGATCAAGATCCACGTGAATCTCATGAGCGTGGTCGGTGTGTTCATCGCCTCGCAGTTGTTGCGCTGGTACCGCTTCTAGACGCTCCTGGTCACGGACACGATTCGGCGTAGGGAGACGACATGACTCCGTTCCTGGCCTTCTTCAACCTGGGGCCCATCGGGTTGCCGGAGCTGCTGGTGATCTTCGCGCTGGTGCTGCTGGTCTTCGGACCGCGCAAGCTGCCGGAGATCGCCGAGGCGTTCGGCAAGTCCATCAACAAATTCAAGTCGGCGACGAGGAGCGCGTCCGACGAGGTGCAGAGGGAGCTGGAGGACGCGCGGCGGGCCGTGGAAGAGGATCCCAAGCCCAAGCCCAAGCCCAAGTCCGACCATCCGTCTGATTCCTGACCCACCTCGCGCGGGCGGCTGCTGCTGACCAGCGGAGGCCGCCGTGAATCTTGCCCAGTTTCTCACGTGCCTGCGTGGCGATGATCGCTTCCTGCGGAACGTCACCCGCTGGGAGGTGCTCGCCGCCCAGCCTGGGCGCCAGGCGCCTTGGCCCGAGGGGCTCGACCCGCGGCTCCGGGCGGCGCTGCGCGCGCGTGGGGTCGAGCAGCTCTACAGCCACCAGGCCGAGGCCGTGACGGCCGCGCTGGCCGGCCGGTCGGTGGTGGTGCCGACGCCCACGGCCTCGGGCAAGACCCTCTGCTACAACCTGCCTGTGTTCGACGCCCTGCTGCGCGAACCGGAGTCGCGGGCGCTCTACCTGTTCCCCACCAAGGCGCTCAGCCAGGATCAGATGCACGAGGCGCACGGTTTGGTGCGCGACCTCGGCGTCGACATCAAGGTCCACACCTTCGACGGCGACACCCCTGAGACCGCGCGGCGCGCCATCCGTTCCGCCGGCCACATCGTCATCACCAATCCGGACATGCTGCACCAGGGCATCCTGCCGCATCACACGCTGTGGGTGAAGCTGTTCGAGAACCTGCGCTACGTCGTGGTCGACGAGGTCCACCAGTACCGCGGGGTGTTCGGCAGCCACGTGGCCAACGTGCTGCGGCGGCTGCGGCGCATCGCCGCGTTCTACGGCGCTCGGCCGCAGTTCATCTGCTGCTCGGCCACCATCGCCAACCCCGGCGAACTCGCCGCCCAGCTCACCGGCGAAGACCTCGTGACGGTGGCCGAGAACGGCGCGCCGCGGGGAGAGAAGCACTTCATCTTCTACAACCCGCCGGTGGTCAACCCCGAGCTGGGGATCCGCCGCTCGGCCGTCAAGGAGACCCGCAGCCTCGCCCAGCAGTTCCTCGCCACGGGCGCCCAGATGATCATCTTCGCCCGCAGCCGTATGCGCGTCGAGCTGCTGCTCACGTACCTGGAGCAGGCCGGTCGCAAGGTGGGCATCAGGAGCGGCGAGGTGCGCGGCTACCGCGGCGGCTACCTGCCGACCGAGCGGCGGGCCATCGAGTCGGGCCTGCGTGACGGCAGCGTGCGGGCGGTCGTGTCCACGAACGCCCTGGAACTGGGCATCGACATCGGCCGCCTCGATGTCTGCCTGATGTGCGGCTATGCCGGAACGATCGCCAGCACCTGGCAGCAGGCGGGGCGGGCGGGGCGCCGCAACGATCTCTCGGCCGTGGTGCTGGTGGGCACGTCGAGCCCCGCCGACCAGTACATCCTCGGCCATCCGGAATATTTCCTCGAGCGTTCGCCCGAGCACGCGACCATCGACCCCGACAACCTGATCATCCTCATGAGCCACCTCAAGTGCGCCGCGTTCGAGCTGCCGTTCGCCGAGGACGAACCCTTCGGCGGTCAGCGGGTGGCCGAGATCCTCGACTACCTCGCGGACCAGCGGATCCTGCACCGGGCCGAGGGCCGCTTCCACTGGATGGCCGACACCTACCCGGCCGAGGACGTGAGCCTGCGGGCGGCGGCGCCGGACAACGTGGTGATCGTCGACCAGTCGGTGCCGGGTCACCGCGTCATCGGCGAGATGGATCTCTTCAGCGCCCAGGAGATGCTCCACGACGAGGCGATCTACATCCATGGCGCCCAGCAGTACCACGTCGACCATCTCGACTGGGACCGCCGCAAGGCCCATGTCCAGCCCGTGAAGGTGGATTACTACACCGACAGCCAGCGCAAGGTGGAGCTCAAGACCCTCGACGCCGACCAGCACCGTCCCGACACGCACCTCGGCGAGCTGGGTGTGGGGGAGATCGGCCTGGTCCACAAGGTCACCGTCTACAAGAAGATCAAGCTCGGCACCCACGAGAACATCGGCTCCGGCAAGGTCAACCTGCCGGAGATGGAGATGCACACGACGAGCATGTGGTGGCACCTGCCCGACCACCTGCGCGAGGAGATGCTCGTGTCCGGCCTCGATCTCGGCGACGCCCTCAAGGGCCTGGCCCATCTGCTGGGTACCGTGGCCCCGGTGTTCGTGATGGCCGACATCGGCGACCTGCGGGCCCAGGCGATGCTCCGCGCCCCGTTCACCGATGCGCCCACGCTCTACCTCTACGACGCGACGCCTGGGGGCGTGGGCTACGCGCAACGGATCTTCGATCAGTGGGAGGAGATCCGACTGGCCGCCCTCGACCATGTCGCGCGCTGCGCCTGCCAGCACGGGTGCCCGTCGTGTGTGGGGGCGGTGGTCGAATCCGGCGACCGCGCTCGCGCCGGTGCCGCCTGGCTGCTCGCGCGGGCGGCCGGCCGCCACGGGGGCGAGCCGGCGTCCGCGTCGGCCTGGCCGCCGCCGTCACCGAACTGACGGGACCGGCCGCATGGACCTGCGCAAGCGCCTCGACCGCCTCGACCAGCTCAGCCGCCGCTCCGCGGCGCCGGCGCCGCCGCCGTCCGTACCGCCGGGCGATCCGGCCGCCGCCTGCCGGGCGCTCGGGCTCGAACCCCTCGCCGGCGACGAGGGTGCGCTGTGGCACCGCCAGGACATCCGGCATGAGGCCCGTTGCCCGGACGGGCCCGTGCCGGATCTGCACGGGTTGTTGCCCGCGGGCACGCCCGCGGACCTGAGCTGGCCGGAGATCCTGTTCCTGGACACCGAGACCACCGGCCTGGCGGGCGGCACCGAGCACCCTCGTGTTCCTCGTCGGCCTGGCCTGGTGGGACGCCGACGGCAGGTTGCACGTCCGCCAGCTGTTCCTGGACGGCCCCGGCCACGGGTTGTTGCTGGTGAGCCAGCGGTGACGCCATGCCTGGGTCGTGGTAACCTGCAACAGCGCGGCGTTTCGTGCCGTTACCGCTGCGCGGCGCGGATGGCGTGGGTCGCCGCGTGATCGGCTGGGACCTCCTGGTGGCGGCGCGCCGCCTCCTGGGAGGCAGCAGCTCGCCGACTGTCGCCAGCAGACCATCGAGCACCGGATCTGCGGGCAGGGCCGCGGCCCGGCGCATCGAGGGCTCCCTGATCCCCGCCGCCTATCAGGACTACCTGCACGCGAGGCCAGCCCGGCGTGCTGGACCGAGTGCTCCGCCACAACCGCCGCGGTATGGAGGGACTGGCGCTCGTGCTGGCCGCGGTCGCGGCGCCGAGGCCACGCCCTCGATCGGCCGGAGATCCCGGCCGGGGAACTGGCGCGGCGCCGCAGAGGCCACGCCCTGATCTGCGAGCGCCGCCGCGCGTCATGGCCGCGGCCGACTGGGCCCGCCAGATCGTCGCCGCCGCACACGCCGACGCGGACGCCGCGGTCCGTGATGCCATCCGCCTGCTCAAGCGCGTCGCCGACTGGGATGTGCCGTCCGGCAGCTCATCGACGAGGAGCTTGGCGCGGTGTGGCCGTCCCCGCCTGCACTACGAGGCGGCGGTGCTCACAACACCGCCTGGGCGACCCCGTCGGGCCCTCGCGCATGCGCGGGCGCTCGGCGACGCGCGTCGGTTGACCCGGCTCACGTCGCGCCGCAGGAAGCCGACGGTTGTCGCCCGTTCGACGGCGGTCTATCGCCGAACGGCGAGGTCACAGCGGGCGTCGCCGCCGATGGACATCGATCGCCAGACCGCCCTCCTGATCCTCGCCGCGATCCGCGTGCTCGGACATCGCCTGCAGCGATCGCCCCTGCCGGCCGAGGTGGCCGACCTGCTGGAATGGCCGGAGGCCACCGTCAGGCTCCACGCCGTGCAGCTGCAGGATCTCGGCGCGGTCATCCTGGTGGACAGCGCGTTCGAGACCCATCTGGAGATCCGTGACCACGGGGTGGTGGACGGGCTGGGAGAGGCCCGCGCGGAAGCGCTCGCGGACGATCTGGCGGATTTCGACCGGCGCAAGCAGGCGGAAGCGGAGAAGATGGCGCGGCTGTTCGAGAACGGGACGTTCCAGGACGAGCACCGCCAGAAGCTGGAGCAGATGGACCAGGACCTGAAGTCCTTCCCGCGCAAGCCCCGCAATCCGTTCGACTAGGCCGGCGCCCAGCCCGAGGGACGCCCGGGTCCGGTGGACGGCGGGTTCGACGTCGGGCGAAACGCAGCGGGCGGCAGAGGAGGACGATCCTCCGCTGCCGCCCGTGATCTGCAACGCGATCGCGGGACCCGCTACAGGCTGAGAGTGTCGCGCCAGTCCTCGATCTTCGCCGCCTCTTCCCGCTCGGCGAACCAGGCCTCGAGCGCCTGGTTCTGCTTCTGCCGGAGCAACAGATCCCGCAGCTGATCCCGTCGGGCGGCCCAGTCCGCGTCGTCGAAGGGCTTCTTCCACAGGACCTTCAGCGCGAAGACGCCGCGGGTGGTCGCGACCTCGGGCACCATCTGTCCCACCTCCGACCGCAGCGCGACGGTGTTGAACGGGGTGGCGTAACCCACGTCCGGCACGTTCGCGTTCGCCGACAGCGTGTCGGTCACCGCGTGCAGCAGGCCGAGGTCGGCGGCCACCTTGGCCATCGTCTCGCCCATCTGGACACGTCCCACGGCGGGCGACAGCTTGGCCTCGGCCTCGGTGCGCTGACGTTCGCGCTTGAGCGCCATGCTGACCTGCCCACGCACCTCCTCGAGGGGGCGCGGGCCGGCCGGCTCGGTCCCGTCGGCGAGCACCACGTAGAGGTTCTGGTCGGTGGAGTAGATGGGGCTGATCGCACCGATCTTGGCCCGGAAGACGAAGCGACCGCCGGCGGACGACTGGGCGAGGCCGGGGATGTCGCGTCCCTCGAGGAACGGCCGGGGCGTGAGCACCTGGCAGGTGGAATCCTCGCCGGCCGTGGTCAGGAAGGTGGTGCGGTTGACCGCGGTCCGGAACTCGTTCACGTGCTGATAGATGGCGTCGCGGGTCTCCTCGCTCGGCTCGACCTTCAGGAGGATATGGCGGGCGTGGACCCTGGCCACCTCGCCGTTCTCCTTCTCCTGCTCCAGGACCTCGATGAGGTGGTAGCCGAACTCCGTCCGGATCGGATCCGAGATCTGGCCGACCGGCAGGGAGAAGGCCGCCTCGGTGAAGGGGGCCACCATGCGGTTGCGGTCGAAGGTCCCGAGGTCGCCACCGGAATCGGCCGTGGCGTCCTCGCTGTAGACGGCGGCGGCGGCCTCGAAGGTCTGCTCGCCGGATTCGATGGAGCGCTTGATCTCCAGGGCGAGGTCGCGGACCTCGGCGTAGTCGGACTCCGACGCCTTCACCTCCCAGACCGCGACCTTGGCGAGGCCGCGACGGCCCTGCTGGTAGAGGCCGCCGTTGGCCTGGTAATAGGCCTGGATCTCCTCGTCGGAGGGCTCGTAGTCCGCGGCGAGATCATTGAGCGCGACGCCCATGTACTCGGCCACCACGCGGCCCGTCTGGTTGACGTAGAGCTCGCGCACGGAGTCGTCGCTGACGGTGACGCCGGCGGTGATGATCTGCGCCAGCTTCTGCCGGGGCACGTTCTGACGGACGTAGTTCTCGACCTCGCGCCAGTTGATCCCGCTGTCCGGATTGCCGAGCGCGGCCTGGTAGGCCTGCAGGTCGGGCTGGCCGTTCTCGTCGGTGAACGCCTGCAGGATCTCCGGCGGGGGCGACTCGCGGAAGATCTGCAGGATCTCCGCATCGGTGACCGTGAGGCCGAGGCGCTGGATCTCGTCGAGCATGATGCGCTCGCGGACGAGCTGCTGCCACGCCTGGTCCTGCGCCATGGCGGCCTGGTTGGCCGTGATCGGACGGTCGGGAGCGTTGCGCCGCATCGAGGCCTGCACCTGGCGCACGGCGTTGTCGTAGGCCATGGCGCTGATCTCGACGCCGTTGACGGCGCCGATGGCATTGCCGCCCCGATGCGCGCCGCGGCTGCCGGACACGTCCATGCCCCAGGCCACGAAGATGAACGCGATGAACGTGGCGGCGATGATCCAGTAGAAGAACTTGGCGTTGGATCGGAGGAATTTGAACATCGTCTCGAACTCCCGAGGCCCCACCGCCGGGCGGTGCTAGCCGGTGGACGCGTCGCACGGGGGCGACGGCGCAAAAGTGGGCCCGGACATGGCGCTGGTCGGCGATCAGCCCGGGACCCGTTGGGGTATGCGGATATGCAACCACCAAGATAACACACGAACGACCGTTTTCTCAAGTCGCCAGGTCTCGGAGGCTGCGAGGCCCCCGACAAGGGTGTACATTGGCCGGCGTCCGTGCCCCGGCCCCCGACCCCGAACCGGCCCAGCCACAGGTGGCTCACCGATGCTCAATGCGGGAATCCTCGCCATCGCCAGCGGAATGGCCGCCCAGGCCTGCAAGGTGCTGGTCGAGCTGGTGGTGCGACGGCGCTGGCGACCCCGCCTGTTCGTGCTCAACGGGGGCATGCCGTCCTCTCACACGGCCACCGTCACCACCCTGGCCGTGCTGGTCGCCGAGCAGGTGGGGGTGCATGATCCCGTGTTCAGCCTGGTCATCGTGTTCGCGCTGTACGTCGTGCTGGAGGCCACCGGCCTGCGGCAGGAGGTCGGGCATCAGGCTCGCTTGCTGAACCACCTCGTGGCCCAGCTGCGGCGCACCCACCAGCTGCACGCGCACGACTTGCGGGAATTCATGGGCCATACGTGGGGCGAGGTGCTCGGCGGCGCGGTCTGCGGCCTGGTGTTCGCCTGGATCGTCTCCTGAGTGATCAGGGAATTCTTTAAATAAAGATTGTATCTATGCTTGACAGGCGGCCAGCGGCGGCTGCTAATGTGGTTTCAACTGGCCGCGCGGCCGCGCCCCTGCGCAGGTGGGGTGGCCGGGCGGACCTCCGCGGGACGCCGGAACCATGGACGGTTGGGCAACCGGGACGAGCAGCCAGCACTCCGGCAAGCATGACGAAAGGATTCGTGATGCGTGTCATGGCCTTCGCCAACCAGAAGGGTGGCTGTGGGAAGACCACGACGGCCGTCAATCTGGCCGCCGCGCTCGCCCATCTGGGGCAGCGGGTTCTCCTCATCGACAGCGATCCGCAAGGCCACGCGACCCTGGCCCTCGGCCTCGGCGAGCGTGACTTCAGCCTCTCCACCTACGACCTGCTCCTGACCAGCGACATCCTCGTCGAGGATGCGCGGCTGGAGATCGCGCCGCGACTGCACCTGGTGCCGGCCGGCGTCGAACTCAGCGCGATCGAGTCCCGACTCGCCGGGACCGATGGCCGCGAGTACCGACTGCGGGACACCCTGCGGCGCTCCGACCTGGACCACGACGTGATCCTCATCGATTGCCCGCCGGCCGTCGGTCTGCTCACCTTCAACGCGCTGCTCGCCAGCGGCGAGGCGATCGTGCCCGTCGATGCGAGCACGTACAGCCGCCAGGCGGTCGGGAAGCTGCACGAGACCCTCGAGGTGCTGCGGGATCGCCGGGGGCACGAGGTGACGGTGAGGCTGCTGCTCTCCAACTTCGATCTGCGGTCGCGTTACGCGCGCGGGCTGCGCGAGGACCTGGCCGGTCGGCACGGCGACGCCCTGCTCAACACCATCATCCACCCCACCGTGCGGGTCCGGGAGGCGGCCGACCGCGGTGTGCCGGTGCTCGCGCACGACCCTCGTTCGCGGGCGGCCCGGGACTTCCTGGATCTGGCCCGCGAACTCGGCGACCAGACGGTGGACCTGAGCGTGTCGGCCCTCGATCACTGGACGGCCCTGCTCCACGGCCCCGAGGTGACGCCGGAGGGCGTGCGGTTCGTCGCGGAGTTCCCGCGGGCGAGCGAGGTGCGGGTCAGCGGCTCGTTCAACGGCTGGTCGTCGCGCGGCACGCCCCTCTACCGCCGCGAGGATGGCCGCTGGGAATGCTGGTTGCCGGTGGCGCCGGGGGTGCACCAGTACCGCTTCATCGTCGACGGCGTGTGGCTGCCTGATCCGCACAACGAGCGTCAGGCCACCAACGAGTTCGGCGGCTGCAACAGCCTGCTGACGGTGGGCTGACGTGGCAGGCCTCTCGACCGGGCGGGTGCCCGGCCGCGGTCACCACGTGGCCGCGATCGCCGATGCCTTCCTGACGGAGACCCGGCCCCGGACCGTCGCGCGTCCCGAGGTGGTGGTCGCCGCGCCCGGCGGCGGGGCGACCGCGCTGGTGAGCTCAGCCCTCGCGGGCGGACGGGGCGGCGCCGCGCTGCAAGACCTCGGCGACGCGGTCGGGGCGCGGCTCGGCTGCTGGGAACGGGAAGGTCTGGCCGGTTCCCGGCCGGCCGAGTCGACGGTGCTGTTGTGGTGCGTGAAGGGGACGGAGGCCACGTCGCTGGCGGCGGCGCTGGTCCTCGGCCGTCTCGCCGCGCTCTACGAACCGATGGCCGTCACCGTCCTCTGGTTGCCCACCGCCGAGCGCGCGCGGTCGTGTCCGACGGACGCCGAACGTCGGCGAGCGCGGCGGCTGGGCGAGGCGGCGGTGCCGCGCGCCAGGGTGTCCGTGCACTGCGTCGGGTGGGGAGGCGACGCCGCCGCGGAACTCGCGGACCTGGTGGCCCGGTTCGCCTGATCGGCGGCCGCGATTGCTCCTTGCCTGGCCCCGGCGGCGACGATATGGTGCGCCCATGAAGCGATGGCTGGCACCGTTGATGATCGTGGCCGGGTTGCTGAGCGGCACGGCCGTGGCCGCGGCGCCGGCGGCGCCCGGGCGGCTGGTGATCGTCGGCGCCCGCTCCGTCGAGCGGGGTTACGTGGCCCGCGACCATGATCTGGCGGACGGCGCGTGCTTGCGTGGCCGGAAGGCCTGGTCGCGGTTCCCGACACGCTGGCGTGGCTCGCCGAGGGCGAGGCCGACCTCGGCTTCGCGCTGGTCGCCGACCGCGCGGTGGCCCTCGGCGCGGCCGGCGTGCTCGCCCTCGAACCCGGCCGCTTCGAGATCGACACGCCGCTCCTGCTCACCGACGGACGGCTGAGCGCGTTCCTGGCCGCCGGGAGGCTCGAGGTGACCGCCGACCGCCTGATCTACCGGCAGCCGGCCGCGCGGGTGGCGCGCGGCGGTACCCTGCTCATCCTCGCCGGCGTGGTCGTGGCCACCGCCGTGCTGCTGCGTGCGGTGCGACGGCGCGGCATGCCCCGTTCATGAGGTCGTCGCGACCTGCCGACTGCCTCTGGGCCGCGGCCCTGGTCACCCTGCCCCTGGTCGGGGTCGGGACGAGCCGGGCGCTCGGCGGACCCGAATTCGCCACCGGACTGCAGCCGGCCTACCTGCTGGTCACCGCGGCCTGGGCCGTGCGCGTGGGCGAGCTCGGTTCGGCGCGGCTGCGTCGAGACTGGCGGCGGCGCCTGGCGGACCGCGCGAACCGGCCGCTCCTGGTGACGGTCGCCGGCACGTTGGCCGTGGTGCTGATCTCGGCTCTGGGCCTGCGTCTGGCGCCCGCGCCCGTGGTCGGCCAGGAAGCCTGGCCACGCTACCTGAAGCAGGTGGTCCAGCTGCTCCTGATGCTCGGATTCCTGGTTCATGCCGGACTCTGGACGCGCGGCCCCGCTCGCTGGCGCGCGACCCTGGGCTGGCTCGCGCTCGGCCTCGGCGGTCAGCTCGTGTACGCCCCGTTGCAGGCCTGGTACACCGCCGGCGGGATCACCTGGCTCGGTCCGGTGGAACGGGCGGCGACGAGCAATCCCGGGATCCTGAGCGGGTCGAGCTGGCTCTACCTGGGAACGGTGACGGCGATTCCCCGCCTGCGGGGCACGATGTGCGAGCCGCTCTATCTCGGCAGCCTGCTCGTGGTGATGGTGCCGCTGGCGTCGCTCGGCAGGCGTCGCTGGCTGACGGCGGCGGCCCTGGTGATGCTGGTGGGCACGTGGTCGCGCGCGGCCTGGCTGGCGATGCTGGCCGGCGCGGCGGTCTGGGCTGTGGCCAGGCGTCGGGCGGGGTTGCCGGGCCCGGGGCGACGGGTCGTGATCGCGGCCGTCGTCGCGCTGGTCGTGGCCGCCGGGGCCGGCTGGGCGGTCTTCGGCGCCGACGCGTTGCAACTGCCCTGGCGCCGGTTCAGCCAGATCCTCGACCCCGCCGACTGGTCCAACCTCACCCGTTTCTACAGCCTCCAGGCCGCCTGGCGGACCGCGCTGCTCTCCCCGGTGGTCGGAGTGGGGTGGGGGCAGTTCGCCTATCACTTCTATGACGTGGTCGATCTCGGCGGCCTGCAGAGCCAGTTCAGCTGGCCGGTGGTCAACAGCCTGCCGCTTCTGGTGCTGAGCGAGACCGGTCTGGTGGGGTTCCTGGCCCTGTTCGCGGGCCTGACGTGGCTCGGGCGGCGGACCTGGAAGCAACTCGTCGTCGGCACGCTCGCCCGACGGCGCCGCCTGGCCGCGGTGGCGGCCGCGATGGCGGCCATGGCGGTCCAGCTGGCCATGTTCTCGCAGTACAACCTGCCGCATCTGTGGGTGGTGGCCGGGCTCTGGCTGGCGGCCCTCGCCGAGCGTCCGCAGCCCGGGTCCGGGCGACGGGTGACCCCATGAGCCGCCCGCTCGTCGTCCTCGATGCGCTCCTGCTGCGTCCGCGTCCGACGGGGGTCGGGCGGTCGATCATGGACTGGACCGAAGCCCTGGCCCGGGACGACCACGGCCTCGATTTCGTCGTCCTCGCCACGCATCCCGAACTGCTCGACCACCTCGTGACGCGGCCGGGCTGGCGGGTGCTCGGGTGCCCCGGCGCCCGGGGGGGGACGTTACGCAAGGCGGCCTGGACGCAGCTGCGGCTGCCCGGGGTGCTGCGCCGCCTGGGCGCCGACCTGCTCCACACGTTGCAGTTCGTCGCCCCGCTCAGGGCGCCCTGCCCGCTGGTGGTCACCGTCCACGACCTCGGGTACCTGCATTTTCCGCAGACCATCGAACAGCCGCGGCGGGCGTACTACCGGGCCCTGGTGCCCCGCAGCCTGGCCAGCGCGGCGGCCGTGGTCTGCAACTCGGAGGCCACGGCCGACGACGTACGCGCCTTGTTCCCGGACCTCGCCGCGCGCGTGGTGGCGACGCCGTTCGGTCGGCCCCGCTGGGTGGTGGGCCGCCTGGCGCCTCCCGCCGTCCGTCCGCCCGGAGCGCCGTTCCTCTACGTCGGCACGCTGGAACCCCGCAAGAACCTGGAGGGTCTGCTGCGGGCCTACGCGCAGTTCCGGACCGCGCGCGACGCCTCCGGGCGTCCGGCGCCGGGGCTCCGGCTGGTGGGCGGGCGCGGCTGGCAGGACAGCGGGATCCGGGACCTCCTGGCGCCCCTGGCGGCGGCCGGCCATGTCGAGGTGCTCGACTACTGCGGGCCTGACGAATTGTGGCAGCAGTACGGATTGGCGCGGGCCTTGCTCTTCCCCAGCCTGCACGAAGGGTTCGGGTTTCCGATCCTCGAGGCCATGACCGCCGATCTGCCGGTTCTGACCAGCAATCGCGGCGCCATGGCCGAGGTGGCCGGGTCGGCGGCCCTCCTCGTCGACCCGGAATCCCCGGCCGACCTCGTGCACGCGCTGCACCGTCTGGCGGACGATCTGTCCCTTCGAGAGGAACTGGTCGCCCGCGGTCGTCTGCGGCGTGAACAGTGGAGCTGGGACCGCACGGCGACGGCCACCGTCGCGGTCTACCGCGAGGTCCTCGACGGCCGCTCGGCCGGGACCTGATGAGAGAATACCGGTTGCCCAGGTGCCGGGGTTGCGATAGTTTCTGGCAGCTTGAGGCTTGGCGCCCCGAAGGATCGGACTCAGCCGACGGAGGAGCTGTGGAGCGAGGGATCGTGCCGCTGGTGAGCTTTGGCGTGGCGTTCGTCATGTCATGGCTGGTCCAGCCTCACTTCCGGAATCTCGGTTTCCTCACCGAGATCGTCGATCATCCCGGAGAACGACGGCCCCACCGTGAACCGGTCCCCAGGACCGGGGGGATGGCCATCTTCATCTCCTTCTTCTGCGCGCTCTATTTCCTCGACCATTTCGTCCTGAAGATGGCGCTGCCGTGGTCGTGGCTGGCCATCATCATCGGCGCCGGCCTGGTCATCCTGGCGCTCGGCGTCGGCGACGACCGCTTCGGCATCCACGCCGAGAAGAAGCTCTACGGCCAGCTCGCGATCATCATCGGGCTCATGCTGCTGGGCCAGCGGCTGGAGACGGTCACCCTGCCCGTGGTCGGCACGGTCGGTCTGGGTGGCTGGTCGTGGCCGTTCACGCTCTTCTGGTACCTCGGCTTCATCAACTCGATGAACCTGATCGACGGACTCGACGGCCTGGCGAGCGGCATCTCGGTGCTCGCCACGCTGCTGCTGGCGGTGCTGGCGCTCGCGGTCGGCGAGGCGACCTCGGCCATCCTGGCCACCACCCTCGCGGGCTCCACGATGGCCTTCCTGTACTGGAACATCAGCAGCCGGAAGATCTTCCTGGGCGACTCGGGCAGCATGTGGATGGGCCTGGTCGTGGGCACGCTCATGTTGAACCTCAGCCAGACCGCCCGCGTGCCGCTGCTCGTGCTGCTGGCGCCGATGTCCGTCCCGATCTGGGACACGGCGACGACGATCGCCCGCCGCTATCGTCGCCGCACCTCGATCTTCATGGCCGACGACAACCACCTGCATCACCGTCTGCTGCGGCTCGGCTTCAGCCCTGCCCGCGCGGTGTCCACCCTGCTGCTGGTGACGGCGGGGGCCGGCCTGTTCGCGCTGAGCGATTTCCTGGGCGCGGCCTGGCTGGGCCTGCCGGCGATGGCGGCCTGGATGGGGGCCGCCCAGCTCGGCGCGCTGCAGCACCTGAAGAACCGCCGCGCGGGCTGGGATCTCTTCTCCGAGCTCTCCTATGCGCTGGGCTTCGACGACGGCCTCGTGGAGCGGTCCGATCTGGTGGACCGCGGCGTGGCCGAGGTGATCGATCTGCAGACGGCCCGACGGTCGCGGCCGGCGGTCAAGAAGGTGGCCGGCGCCGACCTCGAGCTCGTCGCCACGTCCCTCGACGACGACCAGCCGGAACCCGGCGCCCGCGAGGCGAGCCGCGATGCCGTTCTCCCCACTTCCCGCGACATTTCTTGAGGACCTGGCCCGGTGCGGACCGGGCGAGGTCCTCGAACTCGGCAGCGGGCACGGCGCGTTCACCGCGGTGCTCGCGGAGCTGGGCTGCCGCCCGGTGACCCTCGACCGGGCCGGTCTGTGGCGTGGCGAGGGCCCCGACGTGGTCGGCGACGCGCTCGCGCCGCCGCTGCGGACACGGTTCAGGGTCGTGGTCGCGGCCAACCTGGTGCGCCACCTGTGGCCCCGGCTGAAGCCGTCGGGACCCGGCGTCTGGCAGGACCTCGTGGCGCCCGGCGGCAGCCTCTGGCTTCTCGAGGATGAACCGTGCAAGCGGCCGCAGGCGGCCCGCAACTACCGTGACCTCCAGGACCTGCTGGCCGCGTTGCAGCCGCTCGTCCGCGGTCCGCTCCTTCCTCAGCGAGCGTTCCTGTCGGCGTCCCGCGGCTGGCCGGCGCGTGGCACCTGGACCGCCGGACAGACGGCCAACACCTGGCCGGCGGACGTCGAGGCGGTCGAGGCCATGCTCCTGGCCGGTCGGCCGGCGCCGGGCGGCCCGGTGGCGTCGCTGCTGGATTCGCTCGCGCGCGTGGGCTTATCTTACGGACGGTACTGGTGGGCGCGGTGGATTCCGGAGGCGAGCGCATGAGGCGCAGGCTGGAGGCGTGGCTCGGACTGGCGCTGGTCGTCCTCGGCCTGGCCGTCGGCCTGGTCTGGGGCCGCGCGCCGGCGCTGGTGGAGTGGGCCCGCGCCCGCGCCGTCTGCATCGAGAGCGACGACTGGGGGCTTTGCGGCTTCCTGCCCGATTCGGCGGCGATCACGGCCCTCGATCGCGACCACCTCGCGCCGGGCCATTTCCCCGAAGTATACTGGCACTCCACCCTGGAGGACAGCGCGGCCGTGTCGCGGCTCTGCGCCGTGCTCGCGGCCCATGTCGGCCGTGATGGGCTGCCCGCGGTGCTGCAGGCGAACTACATCATGGCCTCGCTCGCGTACACGCCGGCCGCCGGCGACACCGCGGCATTCTGGCAGGACCACGTGCTGCCGGAGACCCCGCGGCGCTATGAACGCGCCGGACTCTGGGAGGCGGTCGCCGCCGGACGGCTGGCCGGCGTCTGGCATCCGGAGCTGCATGGCCGCTGGCACTACGATCCGGCCCGACGGCTTGCGGCCACCTCCGCCGATTCCCTCGTCGGGGTGGCCGCCGCCGCCCAGATCCTCGTCTTTCCCGGCAGCGAGCAGGCCTGGGAGCTCGGCCCCTGGCGCGACGGCGCGGTCCTCGCGGACGAACTGGCCGCCAACCTCGACGCCTTCAGCGCGCTCTTCGGCGGTCCGCCGCGCTCGATCATCGCGCCTGACTACGTCTGGGACGACGGGGACGAGGCCATGTGGATCGACGCCGGCATCCGGGTCATTCAGGGTCAGCGTCAGCAGCGCAAGGCCAGCTGGCGCGGCCTGGAGGGGCGCGTCCGCAAGGTCGTCCACCGGACCCTGACCCGCTGGTGGCGTCGCGACCGCAGCTACCTCGACCGCAACTGCATCTTCGAGCCGGTTCAGCAGGGAGATCCGCGGACCATCACCGAGGCCGCCGCGCGGGGCGTCCGGGACGCCTGGCGGCGCGGCGAACCGGCGGTCCTGGAGGCGCACCGCATCAACTTCGCCCACCTCGACCAGGCCGTGGCGCGGCTCGGTCGCCGCGAGCTCGCGACGTTGCTGGCCGACCTCGACCCCATGGCGCCGATCTACCTCGTGGACGGCGAGGTGGCCGATCTGCAACGGCGCGGCACGAGCTGGTCGGTGCGCGGTGGACGCATCGTCGTCCGCAACCTCAGCCACGCGCGCCGCCTGGTGGTGGTGCCGCAGCAGGCCCGCGATCTCGCCGCTCATCTGGGTGGACGGGCGGACGACCGCCGCGGGCCTCTCGTGGTGAGCCTCGCCCCGGGGGAGACCCGGATCCTGGGCCCGCGGACGCCGTCGCGCTCCCCGCGGGACCCGAATTGACGGTTCGCGAGATTTGTGATACAATCATGAACTCACAGGAGCCCTGGTCATCCGCCATGAGCCAGGGCGTTTGCGCCTACGTGCGTGATCGTTCACGGATGCGCCTGCCCGCCCAGGAGGATCTTCATGACCCCCCGACTGCTCCCGGTAGCGTCCCTCGTCCTCGCCCTTGTCCTGGTCACGGCCGCCGCCGCCGCCGCGCCGTTGCACGAGGGTCACCTGACGCCCGATCTCTATACATGGACCCAGACCCAGGATGGCAGCTATCGCCTCGTATTGACCGGTGGACGGCCGCTGGGCGTCACCGACGAGCCGGATCTGCCCGGCCTCGACCTCCTGCTCCTCGTACCCGCCGACCAGGTCATCGGCGACGTCCGCATCGTCCCGCTCTCCGTGCGCCGCGAGGCGATCCCGGGGCGCCTGGCCCTCGCCGGTCCGCTAGTCTCCAGCACCGACGTGGCGCTGCCCCAGCATCACCTGCAGCCGGTGGACGGCGTCTTCCCTGCCACCTGGGGCCAGTTCGGCGGGCTGCACGACTGGCGCGGCTATCGTCTGGCGGCCGTCAACCTGCATCCGTTCCGCGTGGTGGAGACCCCCGACGGGGCCGTGCTCGAGGTCCTCGAACGCTACGCCATCGAGGCCGTCATGGACGGCGCTCCCGACCGCCCGCGGCCGCTGGCCCGCGAGCGGCAGGTCGCCGGCGAGCGCGCCGCACTCGAGGCCGAACTCGCACGGCTGGTGGCCAACCCGGCGCGCATCGCGGGCTACGCGCGCGAGGACGGCGTCGCCCTGGACAAGAGCGGCGATCCCTTCCTGCCCGCCCCCGTGCCGGCGCTCGAGGGCTCGGCCGTGCGTTACCTCATCGTCACCCGAGAGGCCCTGGCTGGCGAGTTCCAGCGCCTGGCCGACTACCGCACCGCCCAGGGTCTGCCGGGCCTCGTGGTGACCGTGGAGTGGATCGAGGCCAACTACCGTGCGGGCGCCGACCTCCAGGAGACCATCCGCTTCTTCCTGCAGGATGCCTACAGCAAGTGGGGCATGGAGTACCTGCTGATCGGCGGCGACACCGACGTGGTGCCGACGCGCGTGATCCGAAGCCTCTTCTATCCCTACGGCGGTCACACCGACGTCCCGACCGACCTCTACTACGCGGGGCTGGACGGCACCTGGGCCGCGGACGGCGATGGCTGGTTCGGCGAGCCCTACGCCAGCACCACCGACCCCGGCGACCAGGCCGACATGGCGCCTGAGCTGGCCGTCGGCCGGGCGCCGGTGCGCGATTCCGTGAGCGTCTCGCAGTTCGTCGACAAGGTCATCGCCTACGAGGCGGCGCCGGCCGGCGCGTCCTGGCCGAACCGGATCCTCTACGCCGCCGAGGTGCTGTTCCCGGCCGACTGGCACCCCGGCGACATCATCACCCTCGACGGGGCGCAGTATGCCCATACCCTGGTCACCGAGTACCTCGAGCCGTGCACGAACATGGAATACATGCGGCTCTACGAGACGAACACCCTGTACCCGAGCGACGGGGTGCTGACCCGCAACGCGTTCATCGCCGCGCTGAACTCCAACCAGTACGGCCAGGTCAATCAGTTCGGCCACGGGCATTACTTCAACATGTCCGTCGGCGATGCGAACTTCACGGTGGCCGACGCCGCGGCGCTGCACAACTCGAATTACTTCATGCTCTTCGCCATCAATTGCGCGTCGGGCGCCTTCGACGTCTCCTGCCTCCTCGAGCGGTTCGTCCAGAATCCGCGGGGCGGCGCGATCATGTCCGTGGGCGCGGCGCGGGAAGCGTTCCCCTCGAACTCCTTCGGCTATCAGGAGTACACGTACGACTGGATGTGGTGCCACGGCGAGCAGCGCACCGCGGTCGCGCTCAACGCCGCCCGGCTCGCCTACGCGGCGAACACCGAGCGCAACACCGTCGACCGCTGGACCCAGCTCAACGCCGTCGTCATCGGCGACCCCGCGATCGGGGTCTGGTCCGCGTCGCCCGCGGCGCCGACCGTGCTGGTGCCCGCGTCGGTCACGGCCGGCGAGCAGACCGTCCCGGTGACCGTGTCGGTGGGCGCCACGCCCATCCTCGGCGCCGATGTGTGCGTGAGCAAGGACGGCGAGACCTACGCGTTCGGCACCACCGACGGCGCGGGCCAAGTGCTGCTGAAGATCATCCCCGCGACGGCGGGCAACCTCACCGTCACGGTGTCCGGCAAGGGCCTGGAGCGGACGGTGCGGACGGTGCCGGTGACGCCCGTGGCGACCTATCTGCAGCTCGAGTCCGTGGCCGTCGACGACGCCGGCGGCAACAGCAACGGCACGGTGGAGGCCGGCGAGGTCGTCTCGCTGGCCATGAGCTTCCGCGACGTGGGCGGCGCCGGGGCCGGCAACCTCAGCGTGACCATCAGCAGCGGCGATCCCAACCTCCTGGTCCTCACTCCGACCGCGCAGCTGGCCACCTGTCCGCCCGGCGGCGTCACCACGACCCTCACGCCCCTGGCCGTACGTACGGAACCCTCGGTGCGGGACGGCTCGTCGTTCAACCTGCGGGTGGTGGTGACCAACGGGACGTCGACCTGGGTCAGCATCCACCGGCTGGACGTGGCCACGCCCGAGCTCAGCCTCGTGCGCATGTCGGTCGACGACACCACCTACGGCGACGGCGACGGCATTCCGGAGTCGGGGGAACGCCTGGTGTTGCGGCCCCGGGTCAAGAACTTCGGCGCCGGACGCCTCGACCAGCTCGCGGTCCAGATCGACCAGCCGGCGGCCGGGTTCACCGTCCACACCGCCTACGCGGTGATCGCGGGCCTGGAGACGCTCCAGGAGGGCGAGCCCACCGTCGGGGAGCTCTCGTTGACCCTCGCGGACATCGGCACGCCCGACGCGTGCCGGCTGCGGTTCCAGGACAACTACGGCCGCGAGTTCACGCAGTTGGTCGCGTTCGCGGCGGTGAACCCGCCGTCGGCGCCGACGGCCGACGCCACCGTGGCGCCCGACGCGATCGCGCTCCGCTGGACGCCCAGCGGCGACGCGACGTGCGCGGCTACAACATCTACCGCGCGTCCGCGGCCGAGGGCCGTTCGTGCGGGCGAACGTGGACCTCATCGAGGGCCTGGCCTACTTCGAGGACCGCGGCCTCGACCAGCTCACCTATTACTGGTACCGGATCACCGCGGTGGACGAGCACTTCATGGAGAGCGACTTCTCCGACGTGACCGAGCAGACCACGATGCCGGCCGAGCTGGAGAACTTCCCGCTGCCGTTCGCCGTGCAGACCAGCGGCCACCCTGCGGTCGGCGACATCGACGGCGACGGCAAGCTCGAGATCGTCCTGGCCTCCGACGAGGTCTATGCCTGGAACGACGACGGCAGCGAGCTGGTCGACGGCGACAACAACGCGCAGACCACCGGCCCGCTCACCAACGTGCACGGCCAGTTCGGCCCGGCCGGCGTGGCGCTGGCCGACCTCGATGGCGAGCCGGGTCTCGAGATCATCGTGTCCGAGCGCATCGGCCAGCCGCGGATCATCGTCTACAAGGCCGACGGCAGCATCCTGCCGGGCTGGCCGCGCAACATGCAGTCGTCCTGGAACTGGTCGACGCCCTCGGTCGGCGACGTCGACGGCGACGGCGGCATGGAGGTGGTGGTCAACGATCTGGGCGGCCGGCTGTTCGTCTGGCACGCCGACGGCACCGAGCTGGTCGACGGCGACAACAATCCGGCCACCAACGGCGTCTTCATCGACCGCCCGGACAGCTGGACCCTGTCGTCGCCCGCGCTCTACGACCTCGACGGCGACGGCGCCTGCGAGATGATCTTCGGCACGCGCGTCTACACGGGCGACAACGCGCTGCTCGCCTACCGCTACGACGGGACGCAGGCCGCTGGCTTCCCGGTCAGCACGGGTTACGACAACATCCTCTGCAGCCCGGCCGTGGCCGACCTCGACCGCGACGGCGAGCGCGAGGTGATCTTCTTCACCACGGCGAACAAGCTCTACGCCGTGCGCGCCAACGGGGCCGCCTACCCGGGCTTCCCGGTCTCCTACCCGCTGGTGTACGACGACAGCGCGGGCCCGAGCCCGGCCGTGGGCAACTTCGACGGCGATCCCGCGTTCGAGATCCTCTGGCCGGTCAACGCCGGCTCGTTCCGCATGGATCTGCTCGCCATCGACACCGACGTCGCGGGCGGCACCTCGGGACACATCATGCCCGGCTGGCCGGTGCAGCTGCCGGCCAACAGCGAGGGCAGCCCGGTGGTCGGCGACCTCGACGGCGACGGACTCTCCGACGTCGTCCAGCCCATCGGCAGCGACGAGACCGAGACGCCGGACCTCATCATGGCGTTCAACCACCGGGGCGAGGGGTTGCCCGGCTTCCCGATCGCCCTCGGCGGGCACTGCCGGTCGACGCCGGTGATCTGCGACCTCGACGGCGACGGGGATACCGACCTCGTCTACGGCAGCTGGGATCTCGAGCTGCACGTCTGGGACCTGCCGGCGGGCTACGATCCGACCACGATCCCTTGGCCCACGTTCCAGGGCACGGCGCAGCGGAACGGCCTCGCCGTGCAGACGAGCGTGACGGCGGTGCCGGAGGACCTGCCGTCGGCCTTCACGGTGCTGCCGCCGCGGCCCAATCCGTTCAACCCCGTGACCACGGTGCGCCTGTACGTCGTGCCGGGTGCGGACACCCGCCTGGACCTGTCGGTCTACGACGTGCGGGGGCGCGAGGTGCGCCGCCTGCACCATGGCGACGCCGGTTCGGGCTGGCACGAGTTCACCTGGGATGGTCGGGACGACTCCGGCCGCGGCCAGTCGAGCGGCGTCTACTTCGTGCGCGCCCGGCAGGCGGCCTCGACGCAGACGTTCAAGATGACCCTCGTGAAGTAACGTTCCAGGGTCGGCAGACGAGCCCGGCCGGCCGGTCCCGCGGGACCGGGCGGCCGGGCTTCGCGTTGCCGGCCGGCGCGCGGCCGGCGGTGGCGGCCTTGACCGGGGCCGGCGGCCGGGCCTACCATGACGGCGAACCAGCCAGCCAGGAGCCAGCATGGACAGACGACAGCGCCGCGGGATCGCGCTCGCCGCGATGCTCGCGGTCCTGACGACCGTGGGGGCGTGCGGACGCGCGGAGAGGCGGCCCGACCAGGCCGCGGAGACGCCCGTGCCCGGCGGCACGGCCGTCGTCGCCGTGGCCGACGAACCGGACGTGCTCAACTCCCTGGTGCGGACGTCGGCGGTCGCCGGCACCGTACTGTCGCTGATCGAGGCGAGCCTGATCGAGATGACGCCCGCCCTGCTCTGGGAACCCCAGGTGGCCGAGCGGTGGGAGGTGGCGCCGGACAGCCTGTCCATCACTTACCATCTGCGGCCGTGGTGCTGGGAGGACGGCGCGCCGCTCACGTCCGCCGACGTGCGGCTGAGCTGGCAGCTGCTCACCGATCCACGGGTCGGCAGTCCGCGGGCCGACCTCCTGCGCGACATCGCCGACGTGACGACGCCGGACTCCGCGACCGTGGTCTACCGCTTCCGGCAGCCGCCGGCCGATCCGCTGACGCTCACCTTCCACGCGATCGTGCCCGCGCACGTGGTCGCGGATCTCGACCCCACCCGACTGGACAGGTGGCCCACCAACCGGCGGCCGCTCGCTTCCGGCCCGTTCCGCCTCGACAGCTGGGACGCGGGCTCGCAGCTGGTCCTCGCCCGCAACCCGGCGTGTCCGCAGCTGCAACCCTATCTCGATCGGGTGGTGCTGCGGGTCATGCCGGACGAGACGGCGCGGATCCTGGCCCTGGAGGCGGGCGAGGTCGACGTGGTGTCCGACGTGGCTCCGGCCGCGGCCCGGCGCCTGGCGGACCACCCGGAGATCGGTCTGCACGAGGTGTCCGGCCGGGTCTTCGGCTTCCTGATGTGGAACACCCGACGGCCGCAGCTCGCGAGCCCGACGGTGCGCAAGGCGCTGTCGCTGGCGATCGACCGGGGGCGGTTCGTCGACGATCTGCTCGGCGGCTACGGCGAACCGGCCGCGTCGTACCTGCCGCCGGTCCTGTGGAACCACGACCGCGACCTTGCCCCGGATCCGTTCCGGCCGGATTCGGCGCGGGCGCTGCTGGCGGCGGCCGGCTGGCGCGACGGCGACGGCGACGGAGTTCGGGAGCGCGACGGCCTGCCCCTCCGGATCGAGATCATCTACCGCAGCGGCGACAGCGTCCGGGAGAACGGGGCCGTGGTGCTGCGTCAGAATCTGCGCGATGTCGGGGTGGACGTGAGCCTGCGCGCCCTGGAGCTGGGAACGGCCCTGGATTTCCTGCGCGGCGGCCGCTTCGACGCCTACTGGGGCGAGTTCCAGGCCAACCTCTACGCCGATCCGTCGCCCCTGGTGCAGTCCGGCGCCACGGACCGCTTCAATTTCGGCGGCTACGCGAACGCGCGGGTGGACTCGCTCCTGGCGGCGGCGCGGGCTTGCCGCGATCGCGGGATCGCCAGACCGCTGTGGGATGCGTTGCAGGTCGAGCTCGCGGCCGATCAGCCGGCGGCCGTCATCTATTACCCGCGCCAGATCGTGGCGATCAACCGCCGGCTGCGCGACGCGACGCCCGACATGCTCTCGCCGGTCAACTACCTGCACCGCTGGTGGATCGCCCCGGCGGATCGCCGCTGGATGTCGGCTCAGGAGCGGTGACCGCGGCGTCGATCTTACCGATGAATGTTGACTGGACGTGAAAACGATTCTAAGTTCTATCCGTTAATATTACTCGTATCGTGAAGGAGTCGACATGCCGACCGACCTGTCCCGCCTGATCAAGACGCTCAGCCGAGCCGACATCGAGCACCTGCTCGCGGCCAAGGATGAACTCGAGTCGCTGGAGTCCCGCCGGCAGGAACTGCTGAAGGAGCTCGCAGCCGTCGAGTCCCGGCTCGCGAAGCTCGCCGGCCGCGCGCTGGGGCAGCCGCCGCGGACGACTGCGAAGAAGACCGCCAGGAAGGCCGTCAAGAAGACGGCGAAGAAGCGCGCGAAGAAGTCCGCGAAGCGCGCGGCGAAGGCGGCGCCGAAGCGTTCGGCCAAGACCAAGGCCAAGGCCGAGCCCAAGGCGAAGCCGCAGGCCGCAACCCGCGGCCGCGCGCGCGGCAAGGCCACCCTCGAGGACGTCGTGGTGCAGGTGCTCACCCGGCACGGCGATACCATGTCCTTCAAGGATCTCCTGAGCACGATCACCACGAAGAAGCTGTTCAAGACTCGCAGCAAGGCGTTCGACAACGTGCTGCGCCGCACGCTCTCGACGAGCGAGCGGGTCAAGCGTGTCGGCCGCGGCCTCTACGGACTGTGACCCGGGGAGGCGGCCGATCGCGACGGTGAACATCCTCGTCGTCGGCTACAGCGCGCACGATGTGATCGTGCCCGTGGCCGGCCTGCCGGAACCCGACACGAAGACCGAGGTCGCGGACATCATCCACGGCGGCGGTGGCCCCGGAGCCACCGCCGCCGTGTGTCTGGCCCGCCTCGGGGCGCGGGTGCGGCTGGCGACCATGCTCGGCGACGACGACGGCGGCCGCCAGCAGCGCCGCGAACTGGAGGCCGCGGGCGTCGAGTGCGATGCCGTGCGCGTGGCGGCGGGCGAGCGGTCGGCGCGGGCGGTGATCCTGGTCGACCCCGTGCGCGAGACCCGGACCGTGCTGTGGTCCCGCGGCAGCCTGCCGCCGTTGCCGGCCGACGCGGTCGACCTCGCCTGGCTCGACGGTGCGGATCTGCTCTACCACGATGGGCATGAGCCGGCGGCCGGCCTGGTGCTGGCCGCCGCGGCCCGGGCGCGCGGCCTGCCGGTGGTCTACGACGCGGGGACGGTGCGCGAAGGCAGCGCCGAGCTCGTGGCCGCCAGCTCGGACGTCATCTCGTCGCGAGGCTTCGCCGGTCAGCTCACCGCTTGCGACGATCCGGTCGAGGCGCTGCGCCGGCTGCGCAGGCGGGGACCCGGACGGGTGGCCATGACACTCGGCGAGCAGGGGGTGCTCGCCCTGGATGAGTCCGGTCGTGAGGCGCTGCACATCGCCGCCTTCGACGTCAGGGTGCGCGACACCACCGGGGCGGGCGACGCCTTCCACGCCGGCTACGCCTTCGGCCGGGCGCGGGGCGATGCCTGGGTGGATTGCCTGGAGCTGGGGGCGGCCGTGGCGGCGTTGAAGTGCCGGGACTGGGGCGGACGCCGGGGCTTGCCGACCCTCGCGGAAGCGGAGGCCCTGCGGCGCGAAGGCCGGCGACGCTAGATCGGGGCTGGACATTCGCTCGGTTTTCGCCTAACGTGGGAGGCGAACAGTCAGCGAAGGCCCGAATCGCCAGCGATGGCCCCTGCCGGGAGGTGCGCGATGCCCTTGACCCGACGCCAATCCGAGATCCTCGCGTTCATCAGCCAGTACTCCGAGGAGTGCGGCTACGCGCCCACGCTTCAGGAGATCGGCCAGCGGTTCGGCCTCTCGTCGGTCGCGACGGTCCACAAGCACGTCTCCCAGCTCGTGGCCAAGGGTTACCTCAAGCGCGAGCGGCGCAACGCCAGCCGCGACCTCGAGGTGGTGGCGTCCGCGTCGGGAGGCGGGCGCGTCGTCGCTGTGCCCCTCCTGGGCACGGTTGCGGCGGGCGTGCCCATCGAGGCCCTGCCGGACGCGGAGGAGGTGTGGCTGCCGGAGCAGTGGCTCGGGCGGCGCCGGACCTTCGCGCTACGGGTCCGCGGCGATTCGATGATCGAGGAGCAGATCCGCGACGGCGACGTCGTGGTGGTCGAGGAACGCGAGACCGCCCGTAACGGCGAGACGGTCATCGCGCTCATCGACGGCGAGAACGCCACGGTCAAGCAGTACCAGCGCCGCGGCGCGGTCATCCGCCTCATCCCCGCCAACCAGTCGATGCAGCCCCTGGAGTACCCCGAGACGCGCGTGCGCATCCAGGGGGTGGTCATCGGGGTGCTGCGGCGCTTCTGATTCCGGGACCTCGTCCGGCGGACCCCTTGTTGACGCTTGCCAGGCCGACGGTTAGCATTTCGACATGCGCGGCCGTGCGTGGCCCGCGTCCTCGTTCCGTTGGCGGAGGCAGACCATGAGCCGATCCGGTCGTCGGGGCAACCCCGACGAGATCTTCGAGATCCTGGTGACGTCCTACGGACAGAAGGCGGGCGCCGCGGCCGACAGCGACCTCTGCTGGCGCCCCGCCACCGATGTCTACGAGACCGCCGATGAGTTCGTGGTCCAGATGGATCTCGCGGGCATGGATCCGGCCCAGATCCTCGTCGATTTCGACGGCCGGTTCCTCATCGTGCGCGGCGTCCGCAACGAGTCCTCCGATCCCGGGCGCAAGCACTTCCACACCATGGAGATCAACGTGGGACCGTTCGTCCGGCGGGTGCCGGTGATCGAGGGCGTCGACGCCGACACGGCGGCCGCGAGCTACCACGGCGGCTTCCTGTTCGTGACCTTCCGCAAGGGCGAGGCGCGGTCGTCGCGCCGCCGTCAGATCGCCATCGACCGCTAGCCACGGCCAAGGAGCCCGCGCATGTCCGATCCGGTCACCAGGACCCGCGACGATCAGAGCCTCGAGAACGTGGTGCTGCCGGCCACGCTGCCGGTGTTGCCGATCAGCGAGGCGGTCATCTTCCCGTACATGATGGTGCCGCTGGTCCTCAGCGATGAGAACCTCATCAAGCTGGCCGACGAATGCCTGGCGGGCGACAAGATCCTCGGGGCGTTCGCCCAGCGTCCGCTGACGGACGCCGACCAGGAGGACGAGGAGGAGCAGCTGTCGGACGCCGAGCAGATCTACCACGTCGGCACGGCGGTGCGCATCCAGAAGATGCTGCGCTTCCCGGACGGTTCGATGCGCCTGCTCGGGCAGGGGGTGGCCCGCTGCCGGATCGAGGCCGTGCTGCAGGACGAGCCCTACATCCGGGCGGCCGTGTCGGCCATGCCGGAGGAACGGTCGGACGACTCCCAGACCCTGGCCTACATGCGGGGCGTGGCCAACAACTTCCTGAAGATCATCGACGCGAGCGAGTCCCTGTCGGACGAGCTGAAGGTCGTGGTCATGAACATCGACGACCCCGGCCGGCTCGCCGACCTCATCGCCACCAACCTCGACATCGACGTCTCGGAGAAGCAGCAGGTGCTGGAGGAGACGTCGCCGCGCAAGCGGCTGCAGCTCCTCTCGAAGATCGTGGTGCGCGAACTCGACGTGCTCGAGCTCGGCCAGCAGCTGCAGTCGAAGGTCCGCAAGTCGATCGACAAGGACCAGCGCGAGTACTACCTGCGCCAGCAGCTCAAGGCCATCCGTCGCGAGCTCGGCGACGACGACGACAGCTCGGTGGAACTGGACGAGCTGCGCGAGCGCCTGGCCGGCTCCGATCTGCCCGAGGTCGTGCACGCGGCCGCCGAGCGTGAGATCGATCGCCTGGCCCGCATGTCTCCGGGCGCCAGCGAGTACTGGGTCACCAAGACGTATATCGACTGGATCCTCGATCTGCCGTGGAAAGTCTCGAGCGACGACAAGCTCGACCTCAAGCGCGCCGAGGAGATCCTCGAGCGCGACCACTACGGTCTCGAAGACGTCAAGGAACGGATCCTCGAGTTCCTCTCGGTACGCAAGCTCAAGGGCGACCACCGCGGGCCCATCCTCTGCCTGCAGGGCCCTCCCGGCGTCGGCAAGACCTCGCTGGGGCGCAGCATCGCCGAGGCGGTGGGCCGCAAGTTCTTCCGCTTCTCGCTCGGCGGCATGCGCGACGAGGCCGAGATCCGCGGGCATCGGCGCACCTACGTCGGCGCCATGCCGGGACGCATCATCACCGGCATCAAGGACTGCGGCACCAACAATCCGCTGATCATGCTCGACGAGATCGACAAGCTGGGGCAGGACTTCCGCGGCGACCCGGCCAGCGCGCTGCTCGAGGTGCTCGATCCGGAGCAGAACAGCGAGTTCACCGATCACTATCTCTCGCTGGCGTTCGATCTGTCGAAGGTGATGTTCATCACGACGGCCAACATGCTCGACACCATCCCGCGGCCCCTGCTCGACCGCATGGAGACGATCCAGCTGCCGGGTTATACCAACCTCGAGAAGCTGCAGATCGCCAAGCGCTACCTCGTGCCGCGGCAGGTGGCGGAGAACGGCCTGACGGGCAAGAAGATCCGTTTCACCGACGCCGGGCTCATGCAGATCATCGAGGACCATACCCGCGAGGCCGGCGTGCGGGAGCTCGAGCGCAAGATCGGTGCGGTCTGCCGCAAGGCGGCGCGCAAGGTGGCCCGGGGCGGCCGCAAGCCCCACAACATCACCGCCAAGTCGCTGCACGAGTACCTCGGCAACCCGATCTACACCGGCGATCGGCTGCGTCGGCGCGTGCGCGCCGGCGTGGTCACGGGCCTGGCCTGGACGCCGGTCGGCGGGAAGATCCTCTACATCGAGGGCCTGAGCCTGCCGTCGGGCAACGGCGGTCTCAAGCTCACCGGGCAACTCGGCAGCGTCATGCAGGAATCGGTGAGCGCGGCCTTCAGCTACCTGCGCAGCCGGTTCGGCGCCGATCCGGCCTACGAGGAGTTCTTCAAGCGCGACGTGCACATCCACGTGCCCGCCGGGGCGATCCCGAAGGACGGTCCGTCGGCCGGGATCGCGATGGCCACCGTGCTGCTGTCGCTCATGCTCAAACGCCCGGTCGACCGTCGGACCGCCATGACCGGGGAGATCACCCTCACCGGCGAGGTCCTGCCCATCGGCGGCCTGCTGGAGAAGGTCCTGGCCGCGCATCGCGTCGGCGTGCGGCAGGTCATCATCCCGTCCGCCAACGCGACCGACCTCGAGCATATCCCCGATGAGGTTCGCGAGGCCGTCGAGTTCGTCCCGGCCGCCCACATCGACGAGGTCTGGCAGGCGGTGTTTCCCGACATGATCTGACGCCGCGCCTCGGCGTAGCCGACCAGGGAGGGTTTGGCCCGTGCTCGAGAAACTGAAGCAGAAGCTGCTGGGACGTAAGGACTTGCCGCCGTTCCAGGTGCCCGGTCAGATCCGGGATTCGTCGCGCATCCTCGTGCTCGTCGACACCGACCTCGCGTCGCTGGTGTTCCACGCCCCGTTGCTCGCGGCGATCCGACGGACGTGGCCGGGCGCGAGCCTGGATTTCCTGGTCCCCGAGAGCTTCGCGTCCGTCGTCATCCCCAGCGGACTCGCCCGGCAGGTCATGGTCTACGGCGACAAGCAGCTCGGCGGCTGGAAGCCCGCCCAGCGGAACCTGCAGCGCACCCTGGCGGGAGGCGGATACGACGTCAGCCTCGTGGTGGCCAGCGAGCCCAATCCGATCCTCGAGGGCCTGGGCCTGGCGAGCGGAGCGGTGATGCGGCTGGGGCCGTCGCACGACGGGGCCTGGCCGGCGGTGAACCTGGAACTGCGCGCCGCCGACGGCGACGCCTACCTCGGCGACCGGGTGCGGCAGCTCGCCCCTTCCTGGGGCTGGAGGGCCTGCGGCATCGCACGGCCTGGCCGTTGCCGGGCGACAAGGTCCGCCAGGCGGCCCAGCTGGTGCACTTCAACAAGCCGAGGCCGGAGGAATGGCTGGTCGGGGTCGACCCCGGGCCGGACCGCTCCGGCCGGGCGCTGTCGGCCAAGAACCTCGAGTTCCTGGTGGGCCAGCTCAAGAGCCAGGCGAGCTGCCGGATCCTGCCCCTGGCGATGCCCGGCCACGAGGATCGGCTGACACAGTTCGAGTCGCTGCTCACGTCGCCGGTTCCGCCGGCCTTCAACCGCGACACCCTGCTGGAGACCATGCTGCTGCTCGGCCAGTGCGACCTGTTCCTGGCCGGCAACACCGACCTCCTGCATGCCGCCGTCGCCCAGCGCGTGCCGACGATCGGACTCTTCGGATCCCACGTCCCACCCCGCTGGCGTCCGCGCGGCCCGCGGACGGCGATCATCGACGTCACCCGCGGCGAGAAGGTCAACATCGCCACGCTGATGGACACCATGGCGGCCGTGATGGCCAGCCCGCCCACGACGCCGGCGGCGCTCCGGGTGGGATCGACCCGGCCACCGGGCCCTCGCCCGCGCCCGGCGTATGAGCGGCGGCGCCGACGCGACCTGCGATGTCCTGCTGGTCCTGCCCAACTGGCTCGGCGACGTGGTCATGGCCATGCCGCTGCTCGATCGGCTGGCGGAGGCGCGAACGCCGGCCGGCGACCGGTTGCGCGTGGTCGCCTCGGTAAGGCGGCGGTGGTCGCCGCTCGTGGCCGGCGATCCCCGTCTGGCGAATCTCCACGTCTACGAACGCAGCGGCCGGCACGGCGGCCTGCTCGGCGCCGTGCGACTGGCGGCCGACTGGCGGGCGCTCCGACCGCGCGCCGCGGTGCTGTGCCCGCCATCGTTCCGGGTGGCGGCGGTCGCCCGGCTGGCGGGCCTCGCCGGGCGCGTCGGCTTCGTGGACGACGGCCGCGGCTGGCTGCTCGATGTGCGGGTGGCGGCCGACCGGCCCTGGCGGCGCCGCCATCACGCCGACGAGCTGCTCGACCTCGGCGACGCGGCGCTCGACCGTTTCGGCGTCGCCGACGGCGCCGGACGTCCGGTTGTGCCCCGCCTGCCGGCGCTGGCGACGGTCGCGGCCGCCGATCCTGGCGAAGGCCCGCCGGTGTGGATCGTGGCGCCGGCGCGACCTTCGGCACGGCCAAGGCCTGGCCGGCCGCGCGGGTGGCCGAGTTCCTGCGGCTGGCGGTGCAGGAACGGGCGGTGCGGACGGTGCTGGTGGGCGACGCGGCCGGCGCGGACCTGGTCGCGGCGATCGGCCGGGAGGCGACCGACCTGCCCTGGCGCCAGGCGCTGCCGGGCCCCGCGGCGGTGATCGATCTGACGGGCCGCACCACCTTGCCGCAGCTCGCGGCGCTGCTGCGCGCGAGCGAGGCGTTCCTGGGCAACGACAGCGGCGTCATGCACGTCGCCGCCGCGCTCGGCGTACCCACGCTGGGGCTGTTCGGCTCGAGCAGCGTGCCCTGGACCGCGCCGCGGGGCCCACGGGCGCGGGCGCTGGCCGCCGCGGGCTTCGCCTGTCAACCCTGCTTTCGGCGCACCTGCAACCAGCCGCGTTTCTGCCTCGACACCATCAGCGGTGCGGCCGCGCTCGCGGCGCTCGACGCCGTCATCGCCGCTCCGACCGCCGGAGTCCGACCGTGAGCCGCTGGCCGGCGGACGACCGGCGTGCGCGCGATCTGGTGCCGCGACCGACGTTGTTCCTCGATCGGGACGGGGTGGTCGTGGTGGAGAAGGACTACCTCAGCCGCGCCGACGATGTCGAGCTCGAGGCCGGCGTGGGTCCGGCGCTGCGGCGCGCCCGGGAGGCCGGGTTCCAGCTCGTCGGCCTCTCGAACCAGTCGGGCCTCGGCCGCGGCAAGTTCACGCCGGCCGACCTCGCCGCGGTGATGACCCGGCTCGACGAGCTGCTGGCCGCGGCGGGGTGTCCGTTCGATGCCTTCCTCTACTGTCCCCATGCGCCTGAGGCCGGCTGCCGCTGCCGCAAGCCGGGGCCGGGCCTCCTCGAGGAGGCGGCCGCGATGGTGCGCTGGGAGCCGGCCCGCTCGTGGCTGATCGGCGACAAGATCTCCGACGTCGATCTGGCCGTGTCGGCCGGGCTCGGCCCCGTCCTCGTGCGCACCGGACACGGCGCCGTCGAGGCCCCTCGCCTCGGCGACCGTCCCGAGGTTCTGGTCTGCGCCGACCTGGCGACCGCGGTGGCGGCGATCCTGGAGGCGCAGCCGTGAGCTGGACCCTCGACGGACGTCCGCTGCGCCGGGTCCTGGTCACCCGCCTGCGTTACCTCGGCGATGTGGTCATGTCCACCGTCGTGGTCGACATCCTCCACCGGGGCGATCCTTCGCTGCAGATCGATTTCCTCTGCGAAGCCGGGCATGCCGCGGCCCTGGCCGGACACCCGCAACTGACGCGGGTGCTCGCCCTGGGCCTGCCCGGCGGGGACGCGATGCGGCGGTCCGCAACGCCGTCGACCAGGCCAACGCTGCCGACGCCCGCGGACGCTGGGCACGGCGCGCGCCCTACGTCAGGGCCGCTACGACCTCGCCGTCGACCTCTTCTTCAACCCGCGCAGCGCCTGGCTCCTCTGGCTGGCCGGCATCCCCGCACGGGTCGGCGGCACGGCGAGCCGGAGCCGGCGTCACCTCTACACCCATCGGGTGGTCTCGCCGGGACCCGCGACGTTTCGGGAGGTCTACCGGCTGGCCGGAGGCGGCCTCGGCGATCATCTGGCGCGTCTGTCGCCCCTGCGGCACGGCGACCGCAGCTTCGTCGACTGGTTCGCCGCCGCGGCCGCGGCGGATCCGCCGGCGCCGAAAATCGTCCGACCCGCGCTCGCGGCCGCCACGCGCGGCCACCTGGCGCAGCTCGGCGTCCAGGAAGGCGGCTTCGTCCTGCTCGCGCCCGCGGCGACCTGGCCCAGCAAGGAGTGGCCACGCGACCACTGGGCCTGGCTCGTGCGTGCGCTTGCCGCCCAGGGGCGAGCGACCGTCGTGCTGCAGCCCCCGGGGCGTCCCGACCTCGCGACCCTCGCCGAGCCTGGCCTGCCGGGCGGCGTCCTGCCGCCGTTGCCGCTGGAGCAGGCTCTGCAGGTCGTCGGCGCAGCCGCACAGGTGGTGAGTGTCGACGGCGGCATCATGCACGCGTCGGTCGGCATGGGGCGGCCGACGGTGGCGTTGTTCGGCCCGACGGACCCGGCCCTCTGGTTCCCGTACGAGGCCTGCGGTCCCTTCCGGGTGTTGGCCACACGTCCGCCTTGCCATCCCTGCCACCGCCACACGTGCGACGAGTTCATCTGCCTGCCGGACGTTGCGCCGGCGCAGGTGCTCGTGGCGCTGGCCGACTTGCCGGGCCGCGATGCGCCGCTTGATTGACGTGCGGGCGGGAACCCGGGGGGCGGGCCGCCTGTTGCCGTGGCAACCCCTGGTTGCCCGGCCAACCGCCGCCGTCGGGCGGCAGAACGGAGGCGGCATGCCGCCGCGAAACCTGATGCGCTGGGCCCTGCCATCGTTGGTCGTGCTGCTGTTCGCCGCGGCGTCGCCGGCCCAGATCGGCGACCCGGCGCCGGCCGACACGCTGACCACGAGCCTGCCCTCCCCGCCGTTCCAGGTGGGCGAGCGCCTGGTCTTCTCGATCGACTACGGCGTGGTCAACGCCGGCGAGGGCGTCCTCGAGGTGGCCGGCATGGTGGACATCGACGGACACCGCTGCTACCGGATCGAGAGCACGGCCCGCAGCAACACCTTCTTCTCAGGCTTCTATCGCGTCCGCGACAAGGTGGTCAGCTACGTCGACGAGGCGGGGCTCTTCAGCCGCTACTTCATGAAGCGGTTGCGGGAAGGGACCTACCGCAAGACGGTCGAGATCGAGTTCGACCAGGAGGCCGGACTGGCCCGCTACCACGACGGCAAGGTGCTCGACGTGCCGCCCGGCGTTCACGACGTGCTCTCGGCCTTCTATTACGTGCGGACGCTGGACCTGGAGGTGGGCAAGGACGTATTCTTGTCGGCGCACAGCTCGGGCAAGTCCTACGACCTGCGGGTCATCGTCCATCGGCAGGAGTCGGTGGCGACCGACCTCGGCACGTTCGACTGCTTCGTCGTCCAGCCGCTGATGCTCGGCGAGGGCCTCTTCAAGCACGAGGGAGATCTGATGATCTACATCACCGCCGACGCGCGCCGCATCCCCGTGCTCATGACGACGAAGCTGCCCGTGGGCAACATCGCGGTCAACCTGCGCGAGTACACGCCGGGCGGGAGCGCGGCCGGTGAGTGACCGTCCGCTGACGCACCACGGCTCGCTGGTGCCTCCGCACGGATGGCTCGACGCCGATCGCGACGCGGGCCCCGGCGCCGGCGCGGGCTTCCTGCTGCTGATCACGCTGGTGGCGCTGGCGCTGCGGCTGATCCGCCTGGACGCGATGTCGCTGTGGGTGGACGAGGTGTTCACCTGGGACCTGGTGGCGCCGCGGCCGGGGGCCGATTTCGGAACCCAGATCCTGGCGGCCTACCAGGGACCGCTCTACCACGCGGCGGTCTGGCCGCTCGTCAGGGTCGCCGACACCGGCTTCATGCTGCGTCTGCCGGCGGCGGTGGCCGGCGCGGTCACCGTGCCGCTGCTCGGGGTCTTCGCGAGCCGCCTCTGGGGACGCGAGGCCGGGCGCCTGGCGGCGCTGCTGGCCTGCCTCAGCCCGTTCCTGGTGTGGTATTCCCAGGAAGCGCGCGGCTACAGCTTCGTGATCCTCTTCGCCACCGCGGCGGGCCTCGTGCTCATGGACGCGATGCGCGAAGGGATCGGCGGCGGCCGGGCCCTGGCGCTGATGCTGCTGGTGGGGCTGGGCCTGCTGAGCAACTTCGCCTTCGCGTTCCTGCTGGCCGCATTCGGACTGACGGTGCTGGTGGCAGCGCCGCCGCGCAGCGTTCGGGAGGCCTCGCTGTGGCTGGTGGCGCTGGGCGGTGGCGTGGTGCTGGCGCTGCCCTGGATCCTCGAGGCGGCGGGCATCTGGGAGGTGGGCCGCGTGCTGCCGGGCGTCGACACCGGCCAGGCCCTGAGGGGCGAGACGACGTTCAGCCCGTGGGCGTTGCCGTTCACCGGCTTCTCGCTGCTCTACGGGTTCACCTTGGGGCCGTCGCTCGGCGAGTTGCACGGACCCGATCGGCTGGCCGTCCTCGCCGACCAGGCCCCGTTGATCGGCGTGGCGGTGCTGGTGGCCGCGATCCCGCTGCTGGTGTCGTTGCTCCAGCTCGGGCGGCGACGCTGGGTGCTCCTGATCTGGATCGCGGTGCCGTTGCTCGCGGTCACGGTGCTGGCCATGCGCAACGTCAAGCCCTTCAACGTCCGCTATGCGGCCACCGTGTGGCCCTGGCTCATGCTGCTGCTGGCCGCGGGTCTGGTGCGGCTCGCGCGCTGGCCGCGCCGCGTGCTGGCCGGAGCGTTTCTACTGGGTTGCACGGTCTCGCTCGTGAACCTGGAGGTGGTGCCGCGCTACGCCAAGGCCGACGTGCGGGCGGCCAGCGGGGCCATCGCCCGGGCCGGCGGCGGGGCGTCGGCGGTGCTGGCGCCGACCGTGGGCCCGGTGGTGCGTCGCTATCTGCCTGCGGCCGCGGTGCGGGGATGCTGGGACGAGGCGCAGCTCGCCGATCCGGCGGCGGCCGATGCTCTGGTGGCCCGTCAGCTGGCCGGGCTCGCGGAGGCCTGGTACGTGCGCGCCCGGGCGTGGGATCTCGATCCGCACGGCTTCTTGCCGGGGGCGCTGGCCCGGGCCGGACGCCTCGATCGCGTGTTCACGGGGGCCGGGGTCAGCGTCGACCGCTGGACGCGGTCGGCGGGGCCCCTGGAGGTTCGGCCGTGAGCCTCGGCGGCTTCTACGACGATCGCGGCGGGTTCGACGCCTACATCGCCGAGGTGGCCGAAGGCTACGACGATCCCGATCCGATCACCTACCGCGTGGCCAAGCGGGCCCTGGACGTGGCCGGCGCGTTGCTGGGGCTCGGGCTGGTGGTGCCGCTCTTGCCGTTCATCGCGGCGATGATCAAGCTGGAGACGGCGGGCCCGATCCTGTTCCGCCAGGTCCGCGTCGGTCGCCGTGGCCGGCTCTTCCATTGCTACAAGTTCCGCTCCATGAGCCTGGACGCCGAGCACCGCAAGGCCGAACTCGACCACCTCAACGAGGCCACGGGCGCGGCCTTCAAGATCAAGGACGACCCCCGGATCACGCGGGTCGGCCGGTTCCTGCGGCGCAGCAGCCTGGACGAGTTCCCCCAGCTGTGGAACGTGCTGCGCGGCGACATGTCGATCGTCGGCCCCCGACCGCAGATCCCCGCCGAGGTGGCCGAGTACACTCCGGAAGAGGCGCGGCGGCTGGTGGCGCGGCCGGGCCTGACCTGCCTGTGGCAGGTTTCGGGGCGCAGCCAGCTCGACTTCGCGGAGTGGATGGCCCTGGACCAGGAATACGTCCGGCGGCGCAGCCTCGCGTTCGATCTGGGCATCCTGCTGCGGACCCTGCCGGCCGTCGTCGAACGCAAGGGAGCCTACTGATGCCGTTGCTGGGACTGGGCACGGACATCGTCAGCGTGGAGCGCATCGGGCAGCTCGTCGACCGCCACGGGGCCCGGTTCCTCGATCGGGTCTACCGTCCCGAGGAGCAGGCCGTGCTGGCCCGCCACGGGCGGGCGGCGACCGCCGCCCTGGCGGCACGCTGGGCGGCCAAGGAAGCCTGCGTCAAGGCGCTGGGCGCCCGGGCGCCCGGCATCGCCTACAGGGATATCGAGGTGGTGAGGTCGAGTTCGGGGGAGCCGCGGCTGCGCCTGCACGGGCGGGCGGCGACGGCCCTGGCGGCGCTGGGCGCCACCCGGGCGCTGGTGTCCCTGAGCCATGAGCACGACCACGCGGTGGCCACGGTCATCCTCCTGTGACCGGGCCGCAACCGGTGGTTGTGTTCGTTCCCGGGACGCCCTATGCTACCGACCGACAGCCGCCGGGACGTTCGCCCTGCACGAGGTGCCGCATTCCGTGAACCAGCTGGACTTCCTGCTCATCGACGTCTTCACCGACCGTCCCTTCGGGGGCAGCCGGCTGACCCTCTTCCCCGCGGCCGGCGGGCTCTCCGGAGCCATGATGCAACAGCTGGCGCAGGAGATGGGGCCGGGCGAGACGGCCTTCGTCCAGGCCGCGGTCACGCCGGACTGCCGGCGATCCGGGCTGCGGGTCTTCACGCCCGAGGCGGAGCTGCCGTTCGCCGGCCACGCCATCCTCGGCGCGTCGTTCGCGATCGACGAGCTGGGGCTGCGGGGCGACCAGGCCCGCGGCACGGCGTTCACCTGGGACCTCGAGGCCGGGCCGTGCGAGGTGGCGGCCAGCACCACGCCGCTGGGCATCATCTACAGCATGAGCCACGGCACGCCGTCCTTCCTCGGTGAGTACTACCACCGGGGCAAGGTCGCCCAGGCGCTCGGGCTGTCCGAGGCCGAGCTGGCGATCACCGGCCTGCCCTGCGAGATCATCTCCACCGGCCTGCCGATCCACGTGGTGCCGGTGGGGTCGCTGACGGCCGTGCGCAACGCACGCCTGCGGCGTCGGGAAGCGGATGCGATCGCCCGCGACCCGCCGGCTGGCGATCTCTTCCTGTTCACCCCTTCGAGACCGAGTCCGGAGGCGACCGTGCATTGCCGCATGTTCGCGCCGCACTACGGCATCCCGGAGGATCCCGCCAGCGGCGCCCTGGGCGCCCTGGCTGCCTACCTCGTCAAGCATCGGCTGGCCAGGCCCGACGCGCGCCTCACGTTCGTCGGCGAGCAGGGTCTGGAGCTGGGCCGCCCCAGCCGTCTCTACGTCGAGGCGGACATCGTGGGCGGCCGCGCCGTCAACATCCACGTCGGCGGTCAGTGCGTGCTGGTGGGGCAGGGGCGGATCCGTTTGCCCTGAAGCCGGTCCCGCGCGTCGGCGACCATCAATCCGATCACGGAGGAATCTTCATGACCAGACCTGCCGGACTTGCGCCCGAGATGACCGAGATGGTCGTCCAGACCCTGCGCCAGGTGGCCCAGCGCGAACTGCCCGACAGCAAGGTGCTGGAACTCGACGAGCAGGATGTCTTCCCGCACGACCTCATCCGCAAGCTCCTGTCGCCGGATGTGGGTCTGCATCTGGTATTCCTGCCCGAGTACGCGGGCGGCCTCGGCGGCGGCGCGCGCGACATCTGCCGCGTCAGCGAGGAGATGGCCGCCGTGGATCTGGGCGTGGCGACGGCCTTCCTGGCCATCTGCCTGGGGACCGACCCGATCATGGTCGGCGGCACGCAGGCGCAGCGCGAGGAGTGGCTGCCGAAGATCGCGGCCGGGCTGATCGTGGCCTACGGCGTGACCGAGCCCGAGGCCGGCAGCAACGTGGCCGCGCTCAAGACCACGGCCGACCGCATCACCGACCCCGACGGCAACGTCACCGGCTACCGCCTCAACGGCGCCAAGCAGTGGATCACCAACGGCGGCGTGGCCGACCTGTTCACCATCCTGGCCAAGACGCCCGAGGGGCCGTCGTTCTTCATCGTCGAGCGCGGCGCGCCGGGCCTCAGCGCCGGCAAGAAGGAGGAGAAGCACGGCATCCGCGCCTCCAACACCGCGTCGGTGATCCTCGAGGACGTCGAGGTGCCCGTGGCCAACCTGGTCGGCGGCCAGGAAGGCGAGGGGCTCAAGCAGGCCAACGCCGTCTTCGGCTACACGCGGCTGATGGTCGGCGCCTTCGGCCTGGGCTGCGGCCAGAACGCCGTCGACCGCGCGCTGCGCTACAGCAAGGAGCGCATCCAGTTCGGCGCGCCGTTGATCGAGAAGGAGGGGTTCCTCCTGAAGCTCATCGTGCCCCACTGGCTCGATCTCACCGCGGGGCGCGCCTACGTCGAGCACGTCGGCCTGCGCATCGACCAGGGTGAAGAGGGCCTGCAGGTCGAGGGCTCGGTGGCGAAGCTGTGGTGCACCGAGGCGGGCAACCGGGCGGCCGACGCGGCCGTGCAGGCGCTCGGCGGCTACGGCTACAGCCGCGAGTACATGGTCGAGAAGGTCCGCCGCGACGTGCGCATCACCTCGATCTACGAGGGCACCAGCGAGATCCAGCAGAACATCATCGGCGTCTTCCGCTGGAAGAAGACGGTCTCCAGCAAGGGGGCGTTCTACGAGGAGATGGCCGCCGATTGCGATGTCGCGCATGCGGATGACCCGCGCTGCGGCGGTGCGATCATCGCCGCCGCCTTGCGCGGCCTCAACGACGTGATCCTCGACGCCCACCAGTCGAAGACGATCCGGCACCAGATCGCGCAGTTCGAGCTCGCCGACGCGATGTGCCGCTGCGAGGTCGGGGCGGCGCTCGTACGCAAGGCGGTCCGCATGGCGGCCGACTGTCCGGATCGGGCCGAGGTCTGCGCCGCGGCCGCGCGGGCCTTCGCCCGCCAGGCCATGAACGCGGTGTTGGATGCGGCCCACCTGGTGACCGGCGGGTTCGCCGAACCGGGCGACGCTGCGGCCACGCAGCATGGTCGTGAGCTGGCGCAGCGGGTGGCCGAGCGC
>JAWKQQ010000025.1:0-55311 GCA_041390065.1 Candidatus Krumholzibacteriia bacterium | reverse complement strand
CCAGGGGCGCCACGAGGTCGCTGGTGATGGTGGTGCCCAGCGACTGGATCAGACCCTCCAGGGTGCTCAGCCCCGCCGCGATCAGCCCCAGCACCACCAGCAGGCCGATCCAGACCGGAAACTCGGCCACCACGTAGGCGGGGATGATGTCGTCCATGGCCAGCGCGTGGCCGCCGACGGTGAGGTCGGGGAAGGCCAACCGCGCGTAGAGGCCGGCGATCACGACGGCGAAGAACAGCAGCTCGACGACCACGCCGACGGCGAGGTAGCGGTTCACGTCGCGGTCGGTCTTCAACAGCAGGCTCTTGGTGATGATGTGGGGCTGGCAGACGATGGCCACGCCGACGATGACCTGGGCCAGGCCGATCTCGAACCAGTCGCGGAACAGGAAGCTGCCGGGGTTGGGCACGCGCACGAGCGCCGGATCGATGGCGCGCAGCTGATCGAGGAACCCGCCGATGCCGGCGGCGAACCGATCGTGTCCCGAGCCCAGCAGCACCACCGCGACCACGATCATCAGGCACGCCTGCACCGTGTTGGTGTAGACCATGCTGTTGGCGCCGCCGAACATCATGTAGCCGAAGACGAAGACCACCAGGCCCCAGAGCACCGGCATCTGCGGCGCGCCGAGGGCCGCGCTCAGCACCTTGGTCAGCCCGACGACGATGAGCACGATGAAGGTGACCAGCAGCAGCGACAGCACCCCGAACGCGAAGCCGTAGGCGCGGCTCTGCCAGCGCGTGCCCATCCACTGGGCGAGGCTCAGCGCCTTGACGGTCTGCCCGTGGCGGCGGAACCCCTTGGTCAAGACCACCAGCGACGCCATGGCGGCCAGCGGCATCACCACCGCGTAGCTCACCACGCCCGCCAGCCCGTAGAGCGCGATGAAGCCGGGGTTGATGATGAAGGTGGCGGCGCTGGTCATCGACGCGGCCAGGGCCAGGCCCACGGCCACCGGCGAGAAGGCCACCGTGCCGAGGGCGTAGTCGTCCACCGAGCGCGTGCGGCGGGCGCCGCGCACGACGATCCCGACGATCACCGCCATGAGCACCACCACGAGCGCCCAGGCGGCGGTCACCATCTCGCGGGAAGCCAGCGTCGTCACGTCGATCGGCTCCTAGATACGGAAGGCGCAGCAGGCGAAGGCCAGCCCGCCCCCCGAGCCCATGAACACCACCAGCCGGCCGGGCCGGATCTTGCCCAGGTCCCAGGCTTCGGCCAGGCACATGGGGATGCAGGCCGAGCCGGTGTACGCGTAGCGATCCATCACGCAGTGGGTGCGGTCCTCTCCCAGCCCCAGGTTCTCCAGGGTGGCGCGGATGGAGTGGATGTTGATCTGCGTGAACAGCACCAGGTCGACCTCGTCGACCGCGGCGCCGGCGTCGGCCACCACCTCGCAGATCAGCCGGGTCCAGGTGTCCGGGTTGATCTCCGGCGGGAACTTCCTCACGAATTTCAGCTTGTGGTCGCCGCGAGCCACCGAGTCGACCGTCGACGGCGCCGCGGCGCCCCCGCCGTAGATGCCCATCCATTCGGCGAACCGCCCCTCGGTGTGCAGCCGGGCGGCCAGCCAGCCGCGTCCCGGTTCGTCCGTGGCGCCCAAGAGCACGCCGGCCGCGCCGTCGGCGAACAGGTTCGACGTCTTCTTGTCCGTGACCTCGAGGTGCTTGCTCATGGCGTAGGCGCCGATCACCAGCACGTGGCGGTAGCGCGGGTCGGCCTGGATGTACTTGGCCCCCAGGTCCAGGGCGGTCACGAAGCCGGCGCAGGCGGTGTTGACGTCGAAGGTGCCGCAGCTCGCGATCCCCAGGCGATGCTGCACCACGGCGGCCGTCGAGGGCGAGATCCACTCCGGCGTGTCGGTGGCGACGATCAACAGGTCGACCGCGTCCGGCGACGCCCCGGCCCGCCCCAGGATCACCCGCGCCGCGCGCTCCACCAGGTCGGCCGTGCTCTCGTCGTCCGCGCACCAGCGGCGCTCGGTGATCGTCAGGTGCTCGCGCAGCCAGGTGTCGACGTCCTCGCCCAGCACCTCGTTGAAGTAGGTGTTGGGGACCACGCGTTCGGGGACGGCCAGGCCGGCGGACAGGATCGCGGCGTTGCGGACCATGGCATCTCCTAGAGGGTGAGGCCGCCGTCGACGCTCAGCACCGCGCCGTTGACGAACGACGCGGCGTCGGACGCCAGGAACAGGTACGCGTCGGCGATCTCTTCGGGTCGGCCCAGGCGCTGCATGGGGGCCTTCTCGGCCATCATCGTGCGCACCTTCTCGGGCATGGCCATGACCATCTCGGTGGCGATGAAGCCCGGCGCCACGGCGTTGACCCGCACGCCCTTGCGACCGAGCTCGCGGGCCCAGACCTTCGTCATGCCGATGACGCCGCTCTTGGTGGCCACGTAGTTGGTCTGGCCGAAGTTGCCGTACAGGGCCACCACGCTGCTGGTGTTGATGATGCAGCCCGAGCCCTGGGCCACCATGAGGCGGGCGGCGGCGCGGCCGCAGTGGAAGACGCCCTTGAGGTTGACGTCGATCACCTGGTCGAACTGCGCGTCCTCCATCTTCAGGAGGGTGGCGTCGCGGGTGATGCCGGCGTTGTTGACCAGCACGTCGAGGCGGCCGTGGGCATCGACGGCAGCCTGCATGGCCTGGTCGACGTCCGCGGCGTCGGTCACGTTCACGTGGCGGTAGGTGACCTGGGCCAGCTCGGCGGCCAGGGCCTCGCCGCGCTCGTCTGCCAGGTCCCAGCATTCCACCACCGCGCCCGCGGCGGCGAACCCGCGCACGGCGGCGGCGCCCAGACCTGCCGCTCCGCCGGTGATGATCACGACCCTGTCCTGCATGGTGCTCATGAGGCGTCCTCGCATTCGTCGACGGGCACGCCGGCGGCCAGGCAACGGCGGCGGCGCTCCCATTCCAGCTTGAAGGCTTCCTGGTACTCGAGCATCAGCTCGTAGAAGCAGGTCATCTCCTCGACCCGGCGGCGGAAGTAGGCGGGCGCCGCGTCGCCCTCGGCCGCGAGCAGCGCCTGATACTTGTGCGCGAGCTCGAGGTTCTTGGCCTGCTTGTCGGCGTGGTTGGCGTAGGCCTGGCCGAAGATGTCGGGCACGGCCTCATAGTGATCACGGCGGCTGCCGGCCACCGGCGCGCGCGCGAGGAGCCGGTGGTCGGCGAGGCGGCGGGTGATCTGGCTGACGGGGCCCTTGCTCACCGAGAGCTGCTCGGTGATCTCGGTGAGGCTGGAGGCGCCCTCCTCGCACAGCAGCAGGCCCACGATCTGGCCCATGAGGCGCGACAGTCCGAAGACCTGGTAGCCCTCGCCGAAGTCCTGGATGAACGCCTGCTGGGTCTCGTTGAGGGGCATGGACGCCTCCCGCGAATCATACGTTTGAAGTGTTTCAAACAAATCAAATCATATCCGGAGATCCGTGTAAAGGGGATTTCGCGCTCCTCCGCACGAAACCTCCCGCCCCCTCCGCCGTCTATGCTCCCGGACCTTCTCTTCCGGGAGCTGACCGCATGCGCCACCTCGCCCTCACCTGCCTCGCGACCCTCCTGGCCGCCACCGCCACCGCCGGCGGCCTCGGCCTGCCCACCTCCCACCACGGGCTCGGTCTCGGCAACCTCACCGAGTTCAGCGGCATCCGCCTGAACCTGCAGGACCGCGGCGTCCGGGAGGTGAACGGCCTGAACGTCACCCTCTGGCTGCCGCGCAATCACGCCGGCGGCCGCTACCAGGGCGTGGGCGTGCACCTGATCGGGGCCAGCGGCGACAGCTTCCGCGGCGTCTACGTCAGCGGCCTCGCCACCGCCGTCGTGGACGAGGGTCAGGGAGTGTTCGTCAGCGGCCTGGGCTTCGGCGGCGGCGACCTGGCCGGCCTCGTGATCGCCGGCCTCGGTGCGGGCATGAGCGACCTCTCCGGCGTCGCCGTCGCCGGCCTGGGCCTGGGCGCCGAACGGGTGCAGGGGATCCTCCTGGCCGGCCTGGGGGCGGGCGTCGAGGACATCGACGGCATCGCCCTGGCCCTGCTGGGGTTCGGCGCCGAGGATGCCACCGGCGTCATGCTCGCGGGCCTGGGCATCGGCGGTCAGAACCTCCGTGGCGTGTTCGCGGGCGGCCTCGGCGTGGGCGCCGAGACCCTCGCGGGCGTGGCGGTGGGCGGCGGCGTCCGGTCCGCCATGACCCAGGGACTGGCCCTCGCGGCGGTGTACCAGCGCACGGAGCTGCTTTACGGCGTGAGCACGGGCCTCTACAATCGCGCCGACGAGGCCCACGGGCTGATGCTCGGCGTCGTCAACCACGCCGAGGTCCTCCGCGGCGTGCAGATCGGCCTGCTGAACCACGTGGGCAGCGGTCCGGCCGCCGCCCGCTGGCTGCCGCTCATCAACGCCCGCTTCTGACGCCGCCCGCGTGGCGTCCGCACGGAGGCGCCATGACCGACCGACCTCTCTTCCGCATCCGCGGCCTGGCCGTCCACGCCGGCGAACGTCCGCTCCTCAGCGGGCTCGATCTCGAGCTGCAGGCGGGCGAGATCGTGGCCTGCCGCGGCGCGAGCGGCACCGGCAAGACCACGCTGCTGCGCACGCTGGCCTGCCTGCAGGATCCGGCGGCCGGACGCCTCGAGCTGGCCGCCGGTTCGCCGGCCGAGCACGGCTGGCCCGCCTGGCGGCGGCGCGTCATGCTCGTCCCCCAGCAGCCGATCATGCTGGCCGACACCGTGCGCGACGAGCTCGCCCACGCCTTCACCTACCGGGGCCACACGGCCGGGTTCGACGCGGACCGGGCCCGGCGGCTGCTGGCCGACGTCAACCTGGGCGACGTGCCGGACGCCGCCCCGCCCCAGGACCTCTCCGTCGGCCAGCAGCAGCGCGTGGCCCTGGTGCGGGCGCTCCTGCTCGACCCCGACGTCCTGCTGCTCGACGAGCCCACCAGCGCCCTGGACCTCGACGCGGCCGAGGCCGTACGGACCCTGGTGCGCCGGGAGGTGACTTCCCGCCCGGCGGCCGCCCTGGTGGTCAGCCACGACTCCGGCGGCTCGGCCCGCTGGTGCGACCGCGTGCTGGACCTCGCGGCGCACGCCGCGGCGGCCAGGGCGTGAACCAGGCCATCGCCCTCGGCTACGGCGACCTCGCCGTCGCCGCCCTCCTGCTCCTGGTGGCCGGCGGGGTGAGCGTGGGCCTGGGCCTCGGCCTGGGCCGGCAGCTGCTCCTGGCGGCCGTCCGCACCGTCGTGCAGCTCTTGCTGGTGGGCTACGTGCTCGCGTTCGTCTTCGGCCTGGGCACGCTGCCGGCCATGCTGGCCATGGCGGCCGTGATGATCGTGGCCGCCGCCCGCGCCGCCGTCCGGCGGCCGGCCCGCACCTACCGGGGAGCGTTCGGCCACGCGTTCGTCACCCTGCTGCTCGCCGGCCTCGTCGTCACCACCACCGTCACCGCCGGGGTGATCGGCGTCGTGCCGTGGTTCGCCCCCCGCTACTTCATCCCGCTGCTGGGCATGATCCTCGGCAACAGCCTGACCGGCGTGTCGCTGGGCCTGGACACCTTGCTCGAACGGGTGAGCGAGCAGCGCGGCCGCGTGGAGCTGGAGCTGGCCCTCGGCGCCACCGGCTGGGAGGCGGCGCGGCCGCATGTCCGCGAGGCGGTGCGCCGCGGCCTGATCCCGATCGTCAACAGCATGATGGTCGTGGGCCTGGTGTCGATCCCCGGCATGATGACCGGACAGATCCTCGCGGGCGCCGACCCGATCGGCGCGGTGAAGTACCAGATCATGGTGATGTTCATGGTCGCCGCGGGCACCAGCCTGGGTTGCATCGGCGTCGTGCTGCTCGCGATGCGCCGGGTGTTCAACGGCCGCCATCAGCTCGACCTCGCGCCTCTGCGCAAGCAGGCCGGGCCGTGAGCAAGCTGGCGGCCACCAGCGCTCAGCTCGCGCGCCTGGGCGTGGTGCGCGCCACGCTCCTGGTGGACGAGTCCCGGACCCGCGCCAACATCGCCCGCTTCGTCGACCGCGCCCGTCGATCGCACGTCGCGCTGCGGCCTCACTTCAAGACCCACCAGTCGGCGGCGGTGGCCGCCTGGTTCACCGACGCCGGCGTCACCTGCGCCGCCGTCAGCAGACTCGGCCAGGCCGACTACTTCGCCCGGCACGGCTGGCGCGACCTCACCGTGGCCATCGGCCTGAATCCTCGCGAGCTGGCCGCATGCGCCGAGCTGGCCGACCGCAGCGACCTCGGCGTCACCGTCGACCACCCCGACCAGATCGCGGCGCTCGCCCGCGCCGGGGTGCGCTGCCGCGTTTGGGTGGAGCTGGACGTCGGCTACGGCCGCGCCGGTTGCCGCTGGCAGGACGGTGCGGCGCTCGCCGCCCTGGTCGGCGCCATCGAGGCCGCCCCCGCGCTCGTCTACGCTGGCTTGCTGACCCACGCCGGCCATGCCTACGACCAGCCGCCCGCGGCCGCGCGCGACGTCTTCGCCACCACCCGCGAGCGCCTCGACCACGCCCGCGCCGGCCTCGTCGCCGCCGGTCTGCCCGGCGGCCTGCTCTCGGCCGGCGACACCCCCGGATTCGCCGCCACCGCCGACTGGAGCGGCCTCGACGAGGCCGCCCTGGCAACTTCGTGTTCCACGACCTGATGCAGCTCGCCGCCGGGATCTGCCGCGCCGACGACCTCGCCTGCGCCGTGGCCGCACCGGTGATCGGCGTGTACCCGGACCGCCGGGAGCTGGTCGTGCACGCGGGCGCCGTCCACCTGAGCAAGGAGGCGCTGGCCGGCCCCGCGGGGCCGGTGTATGGCCGGCTCCTGACCCTGGCCGACCGTGGGTTCGGCGCCCTGGTCGAGGACGCCGCGCTCGTGCGCCTGTCCCAGGAGCACGGCGTGATCCGTTGCGACCTGGCGCCGGATCTCCGGCCCGGCGACCTCGTGCTCATCGTCCCGGTGCACGCCTGCCTCGCCTGCGAGCAGTTCGGCGCCTACCTCACCACCACCGGCCGGAAGCTCGGCCGCTACCGGCGAGGGTGACCGCCGGGTCCGGCTGGCGCCCGCCCCCCCCCCCCGATACATTTTCCCCGTCCCCCGACCACCCTTGCTGCAGGAGTCTTCCCATGCGTTGCCACGACGTCGACTACGAGATCCTCGGAAACGACATGCAGATCATCGAGGTGGAGCTCGACCCCGGCGAGACCGTGATCGCCGAGGCCGGCGCCCTCAACTACCTGGACCCGGACATCACCTTCGAGGCTCGCATGGGCGACGGCTCGGCCACCAACGAGGGCCTGATGAACGTGCTGCTGAACGTGGGCAAGCGCGTGCTCGCCGGCGAGGGCATCTTCCTGACGCACTTCACCAACAAGGGCCAGGGCAAGCAGCGGGTGGCCTTCGCCGCGCCCTACCCCGGACAGATCATGGCCCTGGAGATGGCCGAGCTGGGCGGCACGTTCGTCTGCCAGAAGGACGCCTTCCTGGCCGCCGCCCTCGGCACCAAGGTCTCCATCACCCTGCAGCGCAAGCTCGGCGCGGGCTTCTTCGGCGGCGAGGGCTTCATCCTGCAGAAGCTCGAGGGCGACGGGCGCGCGTTCGTGCACGCCGGCGGCACCGTGGTCAAGAAGGAGCTGCGCGGCGAGACCCTGCGGGTGGACACGGGCTGCCTCGTGGGCTTCACCAGCGGCATCGACTACGACATCCAGCGCGCGGGCAACCTCAAGAGCATGATCTTCGGCGGGGAGGGCCTGTTCCTGGTCACCCTCCGGGGCCACGGCACGGTCTACCTGCAGAGCCTGCCGTTCTCGCGCATGGCCGACCGGATCATCGCCCACGCGCCGCGGGCCGGCGGCAAGAGCCAGGGCGAAGGGTCGCTCCTGGGTGGCCTGGGGCGCCTCCTGGACGGCGACAGGTAGAAAAATCGCAGATTTTCGTCCTTTTTCCGGAGCTCGGGTAGATCCCGGGCTCCGGCGTGTGCTAGAGTCCGGCCGGATCCAGCATGGTCGTCCTCGAGGCCCGGAGGTTCCGCCATGTCCTACGAGCAGACCTTCCGTCCCGACCTCAACCTCGTCTACACCCGCTTCGGCCCGCGGCTGAGCCTGGAAGACGCCCGCCAGTGCGCCGTCGACACGTTCCGGGACGTCCGCTACCGGGCCGGGATGAGCGAACTGATGGACTTCCGCGGCCTCACCCAGCCCGACATCCGGTTCAACTTCGAGACGATCCATGAGATCTGGGAGACGCAGGCGACCTGGATCCGCGAGTTGCGGCGGCAGGCCGAGGTGGTGATGGTGGCCCGCAGCGACCTCGTGTTCGGCCTGCTGCGGATCTACGCCAGCCTGGCAGCCGAGGACGGCGTGCGGGTGACGCCGTGCCGCGACTGGAACGCCGCCTGCCGGCTGCTGGCGCTCGACCCGGGTCTCCAGCTGCGGGAGCGGACCGCCGAGGCCTGAACGGCCGGCCCTCCTCCGGCCGCTCAGAGGTCGTGGTCGGGGTGGTGCCGTGACGCCCGGCAACGCCAGTACCAGATGGCCTCGGCGAACTCGCGCGCCGCATACGGGGCGAACGTCCCGCCAGGCCGCTCCAGGAAGTTCCGCGCCATCGTGAGCGGATCCATGGGCTCGGCGGCCCGCTCGCCCGCAAGCAGGCACACGATCTCCCACGCCGCCTCGCTGCTGCGTGCGCCGCCGTTGGCCAGCAGGACCTCCGCGCTGTAGAGGACCACGCCCGCCCAGCGCGGCGGGGCCGGCTCACCCTCCGCGGTCACGCGGATGAACGCGTCCTCGCCGGGGCGGCGACGGTCGAGCCGGGCATGCAGCACGGTCCGGTCGGTGACCACGATGGTGGTCGCGTGGAAGCCGTCCGGAGGCACCGGCACCACCACCACCTGCTCGAGATCCTGCCGGCCGGCGCCAGGCGTCCGCGCGGCCCAGTGGGCGCGGACCCGGTCGAGCAGATCGGACTCCGTGCCGTCGAACCAGGTGTGCTTGCCGCCGGGCGTGTGGCGGCCGCGGGCGAAGTCGCTCCAGGCGAGCGTGGGAACCATTGCGGTCATGCCGGTCTCCTCGTCGGTGCCTCCGGCCCGGAGGGTAGCCCGGTTCGCCGGCGGCGTCCAGGACCGCCGGCCATCACGGCCTTGCGCCCGGGCGCGCCACGTGGACAATGGTGTCAACGATCACCCGGTCTCCGGCTCGACGAGGCGACATGCGCGGTACCCGAGGCGTCCTCCACAACCTCAGCATCCTTTCGCTCGGGCAGGTGCTCAGCCAGCTGATCAACGTCTGGGCGCTGGTGTTCCTGGCCGACCACCTCGGCGCCCACTGGTTCGGCGTCGTGCAGATCGGCGTCACCTTCATGGCCTACGCCCTGATCACCGCCGAGTGGGGCATGATGTCGCTCGGCATCCGCGAGATCTCGCGGCTCGACGACCTCGTTCAGGTCGACCGCTACGCCCGCGTGCATCTCGGGCTGATGACCGTGCAGGCGTGCGTGGTGCTGGCGCTCGGCCTGCTGGTGCTGCCGCACCTGCCGTTCCACGCGGAAGACCCCCTGGTCTTCACCCTCTACCTGCTGGTCGTGCTGCCGCAGATCTTCATGGTCAGCTGGGTGGCCATGGGCATGGAGCGCATGACCTGGGTGGGCGCCACCAAGACGGGCCGGGCGCTGTTCTACGCCCTGTTCGTCCTGCTGCTGCTGCGTCCTTTGGAGCGCGCCACCGGCCTGCCCGGCCAGCAGCTGGTGCCGCTGCTGTTCCTCGCGGCCACGCTCGGCGGCAACCTGGTGATCGGCATCCCGCTCGCCCGCTGGTTCGGCCGTCCCCTGTGGCCGGCCCGGCCGCCGCTCGCCGAGGCTCGCCGGCGCTGGCGCGAGGCGGCCCCCATCGGAGCCGGGATCCTGGTGCTGCGGGTGCTCCTGAACATCGACATCGTGATGCTCGGTCTGCGGGCCACGCCCGAGGTCGCCGGCGGCTACGCGGCGGCCTCGCGGATCATCTTCCTGCTCGTGGTCGCCGTCGACGTGCTCTGGGCCGCGCTCCTGCCCCGGTTCAGTCGGCTCGCGAAGCTCGACCCGCCGGGCTTCGTGCGGGCCTTCAACCTCTACCTCGGGTTCGTGCTGGCGGGCCTGTTGCCCGTCGCCGTCGGCGGCGTCCTGGTCGGCCCGGCGCTGATCAAGCTGTTCTACGGCGGTCAGTTCCCGGAGGCCGGCCGGGTGTTCCAGGTGCTGTCGGTGAGCTACACCATGCTCGCGGTCGGCACGTTCCTGGGCAACACGCTGGTGAGCGAGGACCGCCAGGCGCGCTACGTGCCGCCGGTGACGGCGAGCGCCCTGGTGGCCTTCGTCGGCACCTTCCTGCTCATCCCGCGGCTCGGCGGCGTCGGCGCGTGCCTGGGCATGCTCGCCAGCCATGCCCTGCTCGTCACCTGGGTGGCGGTGATCGTGCGCCGGCGCCTGCGGCGGCGGCTGGGCCAGGCCCTGCTCGCGCTGGTGCCCGCGCTCGGCGCGCTCGTGCTCGTGGTGCTCGCCACCGCCGGCTGGCACGTGGTCCCGCGCATCCTGCTCGGCGGGATCAGCTACCTGGCGCTGGCGGCGTGGCCGCTGCGCCGGCTGGCGCGCGACGCGGGACCAGCGACGCCACCAGCCAGCACGCCAGGATGACGAAGGTCGGGTTGTTCAGGTGCTCCTCGAACATGAAGAGCCCGCCCACCTGCACGGCCATCAGGCCGGCGAAGAACTCCCGGCCGCGCGAGCTGGTCAGGAGCCGGCCGGCATGCCCCAGCACGGCGGCCACCAGCAACAGGGCCAGCGGCGCCCCGAAGTAGAGCCCGGCCTGCAGGAAGGCGTTGTGGGTGGCCGGGATCGCCACCGCGTCGAGCAGGGCCCGCTTGCCGCCGACCGCGCCGAGGCCCAGGGGGTGCGCGGCGATCAGCGCGAGCGACGCCCGGTTGCTGGTCAGGCGTTCGTCGGCGTTGGCCTGCAGGGCGAGCATGTCGCCCCAGCGGACCGCGCCTCCGGGCAGACCGAACACGGCCACGAAGACCACCGCGCCCAGGGCCAGGAGCAGCAGCAGGGGCAGCGCGCGCCCCGGACGACGGGATAGCAGGAGCGCCAGCCCCACCACCGGCAAGGCGACGATCAGCGGCGACCGCGTCGACGTCAGGTGCATGGCCAGCAGCATCGCGAGCAGCCCGCCCACCGGCACCCAGAACCGCACCCCGTGGCGCAGATAGAGCACCATCACGCCCGGCGCGATGAGGCTGATCACGGCCGAGCTGGCGTTGGCGTGGCCGTGCATGCCCGGCACGCGCACCTGCGCGTAGACCCAGTGATACGTCGAATCCGACGCCGACAGCCCCAGCCGCTGCAGCAGACCGTCGAGACCCGCCACCTGCAGCATGACGATCGCCACCCCCACGCCGCAGCCCCACACCAGGCCCCAGACGAAGCGGCCCCGGGCCGCGGTGTCGTCCATGATCAGGAGCATGGTCAGCGCCCAGGGCACGGCCAGCACCCAGCGGGCCGCCTGCGACACCGTGGTCGTCTCGGAGTCCAGCAACCCCTTGCCCAGCCACACCACCGGCATGATCAGGGCCGCGGCGAGCAGCGCCAGCGGGGCGGCCGGCACGCCCCGGCGGTGGGCCCGGACCAGCCACCAGACACCCAGGAGCAGGCCCAGCGGATCGGTGGCGCGGGGCGACGCCGCCAGCCCGGGCACCAGGAAGGTGTTGGCCACCAGGAAGAACCCGAGCCCGGCGGCGACGTAGCGGTGGCGGATGGGGTCCATGCCTGTCTTTCGGGGCGGGAGACGGGGACCGGACGACCGCGAAGCTTAGGCGCGGCCCACCGCGACCGTCAAGCGGCGGCACGGACGTTGACGCGGCCCGGGCCATGCGGTTCAATCAGCGGCGAACGCTCGCAACCCAGCCCCCGTGGCCGCCACGCGCGGCCCCAGCCCCACGAGGAGCCGTCCATGGACCATCCCGTCAACGAACGCCAGCTCATCCGCGACTGCAAGATCGGCGAGGGCACCCGCGTGTGGAACTTCGTCAACATGTACGAGTGCGAGGTGGGCCGCGACAGCATGATCGGCACCTTCGTGGAGATCCAGGCGGGCGTGAAGATCGGCGACCGCACACGCGTCCAGAGCCACACCTTCATCTGCGAGCTGGTGACCATCGGCAACGATTGCTTCGTGGGCCACGGCGTGATGTTCATCAACGACACCGAGCCGCCGCAGCCCGAGCGGGAGAAGTGGAAGGAGACGATCATCGAGGATGGCGTCTCCATCGGCTCGAACGCCACCATCCTGCCCGTGCGGATCGGCAAGGGCGCGATGATCGGAGCCGGCGCCGTGGTCACCCGCGACGTGCCGGCCGGCGCGGTGGTGGCCGGGGTCCCGGCCCGCGTGCTGCGTTACCGCAACGTCTGACGGCCGCCGGCGGCGGCCGACGGCGGGTGCGGAATTCCCGAAGTGTGTTAAACCTGTCCGACAGTGCGCACGAGAGGCGGCCGGAGCGGCCGATCGTCGCCCGGACGGCCACCCTGGACCCGCCCCGCGAAGGGGCAGGATGATGGACTCCGACCAGCACGTGCCCAATACCCTCTCGCTGGCCTTCAGCGAGGAGCTGTACGCCGCCTGGCGGGAGAACCCCGACGCGGTGCCGGCCAACTGGCGGCAGTACTTCGCCTCGCTCAGCCTGAGCGAGGGCGTGTCCGCCGCCGACGCCGCCCGGATGGGCCGCCAGCATCTGGAACTGGCCGAGCGCCAGAACCGGGTCGACCAGCTCATCCGCAACTACCGCGTGCGCGGGCACAACATCGCCCGGGTCAACCCGCTGGGTCCGCCCCCGCCGCCGCCCGAGGAACTGACCCTCGACTACTACGGCTTCACCGAGGCCGACCTCGACCGGCCCTTCTCCGCCGGCTCGCTCGCCCCCGGCGAGGTCCTGCCGCTGCGCGAGATCCTCCGGCGCCTGCAGGCCACCTACACGCGGTCCATCGGCGCCCAGTTCATGCACATCGACGACATCACCTGCCGCCGCTGGCTCTACCGCCGCATGGAGCAGTGCGAGAACCGGATCGAGGTGCCGGCCGACGACCAGCGCGAGATCCTCACCTTCCTGACCGACGCCGTGCTGCTCGAGGAGTTCATCCAGAAGAAGTACATCGGCGCCAAGAGCTTCTCGCTCGAGGGCGCCGAGAGCCTGATCCCGCTGCTGGCCCAGAGCATCGAGCACGCCGGCCGCCAGGGGATCCAGGACATCGTCATCGGCATGGCCCACCGCGGCCGCCTCAACGTGCTGGCCAACATCCTCGGCAAGAGCCCGGCGAAGATCTTCTCCGAGTTCGAGGACAAGCAGCCCGACCGCTACCTCGGCCAGGGCGACGTCAAGTACCACCAGGGCTACCACGGCGACTGGACCTGCTCCGGCGGCCAGTCGGTGCACCTTGCCCTCTGCTTCAACCCCAGCCACCTCGAGTTCGTCGGTCCGGTGGCCCTCGGCCGCATCCGCGCCAAGATGGACCGGCTCGGCGACACGGACCACGCGCACGGCATGGCCGTCCTCATCCACGGCGACGCGGCGTTCATCGGCGAGGGCATCGTGCAGGAGACCCTGAACCTGTCCGAGCTGCGCGGCTACCGCACCGGCGGCGCCCTGCACGTGGTGGTGAACAACCAGATCGGCTTCACCACCGACCCGCACGACTCGCGTTCCAGCCGCTACTGCACCGACGTCGCGAAGATGCTCCAGATCCCCATCTTCCACGTCAACGGCGAGGATCCCGAGGCCGTCGAGCAGGTGGTCACCCTGGCCCTCGACTACCGCCGCGAATTCAAGCGCGACGTCGTCATCGACATGCTCTGCTACCGTCGCCGGGGCCACAACGAGAGCGACGAGCCGGCGTTCACCCAGCCGCTCATGTACGAGCAGATCCGCCGGCGCGACAGCGTGCGGACGGGCTACCTGAGCCACCTCGAGAAGCTCGGCCAGATCACCCGCGAGGCGGCCGACCAGATGCTCGACGAGCGGCGCGAGGCCCTCGAGGCCCACTTCGCCGAGGCGCACGAGGAGGCGCCGGCCACCGTTCCCGACAAGCCCCGCCGCAAGGTCACCAGCGTGGCCTGGAAGAACTACACCGGCGGCCCCGAATCGGTGGTGGCCGACGTCGAGACCGGCGTCGACCGCGCCACCCTGTCGTCGCTGCTCGCGAAGCTGGCCGAGGTGCCGGCCGGCTTCACGCCCCACCGCAAGCTCGAGCGCCTGCTCGAACAACGGCGCCAGATGGCCGCGGGCGAGGTGCCGCTCGACTGGTCGGCGGCCGAGGCCCTGGCCATGGCCACGCTCGCGGTCCAGGGCCACCGGGTGCGCCTCAGCGGCCAGGATTCCGAGCGCGGCACCTTCAGCCACCGCCACGCCGTCCTGCACGACAGCACGACCGGCGAGCGCCACGTGCCGCTGCAGCATCTGGCGCCCGACCAGGCGCCCGTCGACATCATCAACAGCCCCTTGAGCGAGGCCGGCGTGCTGGGCTTCGACTACGGCTACAGCCTGAACGCCCCCGAGGCGCTGGTGATGTGGGAAGCCCAGTTCGGCGACTTCTTCAACGCCGCGCAGGTGATCGTCGACCAGTTCATCGCCAGCGCCGAGAGCAAGTGGCAGTTCCTCTCGGGCCTGGTGATGCTCCTGCCCCACGGCATGGAGGGCATGGGTCCCGAGCACAGCAGCGCACGCATCGAGCGCTTCCTGGCCCTCGCCGCCGACGACAATCTGCAGATCGCCCAGCCCACCAGCGGCGCCCAGCTGTTCCACCTGCTGCGTCGCCAGGTGCTGCGGCCCTGGCGCAAGCCGCTGGTGGTGTTCACGCCCAAGAGCATGCTGCGCGCGTCCGAGGTGACCTGCAGCCTGGACGACCTGGCCACGGGCGAGTTCCAGCGCATCATCCCCGACCCGCGCAAGGACACCAACCCGGCCGACGTCACCGAGGTGCTCCTGTGCACCGGCAAGGTGTACTTCGAGCTGGAGGCGACGCGGGCGCGGCTCGGCCGCGACGACATCCACATCCTGCGCTTCGAGCAGCTGTACCCGCTGCCGGTCGGTCGGATCAAGGCCGAGCTCGAGGACTACCCGCCCGCCGTGCCGCTGCGCTGGGTCCAGGAAGAGCCCGAGAACATGGGTGTCTGGCCGCACCTGCGCTTCCGGTTCGGCAGCGAGCTGGGTTCGCATCCGCTGCGCTCGGCGTGCCGTCCGCGGTCGGCCTCGCCGGCCACCGGATCGTCGGCCAGCCACAAGCTGGAGCAGCTGCTCCTGCTCGAACGCGTCTTCGGTCCGGACGTGAGAAAATGACATGCGGATCCGAGTATTTCGGTCTTACATTGAGAGCTGAAGGGGGTCGCGTGCCTGGTGCTCCTCCTTCATTCCGGGGCGCCGGGGTTCGGTGTATTCAGCCGAGCCCCGGCTTTCTCGTGTAACGGGCGTCGCGGCCACCGACGTGCGCAATCGTCCAAGGAGCAGGGAACATGACGGTCGAGGTCAGGGTCCCCACGCTGGGTGAATCCATCACCGAGGTCCAGGTCGCCGACTGGCTCCGCGCCGTGGGCGACACCGTGCAGGTCGACGAACCGCTGGCCGAGATCGACTCGGACAAGGCGACGGTGGAGCTGCCGTCGCCGGTCGCGGGCAGGATCATCGAGTTGAAGGTCGCCGCCGGGGCCTTCTGCAACGTGGGCGACGTGGTGGCGGTGATCGATGAGACCGCGGCCGGTGCGCCGGCGCCCGCGCCTGCGGCCGACGCGGACACCTCCGCACCCGCGCCCGCGGCGCCGGCCGCGCCCGCACATCATGCCGGCCGCCCAGCGCGGCCTGGCCGACCAGGCCGGCGCGTCGACGCCACCGCCATAAGGCTTTTCCCGGCCCCGGCAGGCGCGTATCGAGAAGACGCCCAGCGCCGCCGCCGCGCCACCCGCGCCACCGCATGGCGCCCGCACCACCCGCCCCGCCCCGCCCGTGGCCCGGCTCCCGCGAGGAGCGCCTGAAGCCGATGAGCCCATCCGCCGGCATCGCCGAGCGTCGGCCGGTCCCAGCAGACGGCGGCCCTGCTCCCACGACCTTCAACGAGGTCGACATGAGCGCGGCCAAGGCCCTGCGCGCCCGCCACCAGGAGGCCTTCACCGCCCGCCACGGCGTCAAGCTTGGCTTCATGAGCTTCTTCACCCGCGCGGTGATCGAGGCCCTGCGCGTCGTGCCCCAGCTCAACAGCGAGATCCGCGGCCAGGACATCGTCGAGCACGACTACGACATCGGCATCGCCATCGGCAGCGGCAAGGGCCTCGTCGTGCCGGTGATCCGCAACGCGGAGCTGCTCGACTTCGCCGGCATCGAGCTGGCGATCGCCGACTTCGCCGCGCGCGCCCAGAACAAGAAGCTCGACCTCTCCGAGCTCGAGGGCGGCACCTTCACCATCAGCAACGGCGGCGTCTACGGCAGCCTGCTGTCGACCCCGATCGTCAACCCGCCGCAGAGCGGCGTGCTGGGCCTGCACGCGATCCAGGACCGCGCCGTCGTGATCGACGGTCAGATCACGGTGCGGCCCATGATGTACGTGGCGCTGACCTACGACCACCGTCTGGTGGACGGCCGCGAGGCGGTCACGTTCCTCAAGCTCGTCAAGGAGTACGTCGAGGCGCCCGAGCGGCTGCTACTGGGGTTATGAATGTGGGCCGCGCCCCGCGCGGCCCACATTCCTCCTCGTCCGGCCGCACCTCCCGGTGCGGCCAATCCAGCTTCCAAGCCGCCCCGAGCCTTGACATTCGCCCCCAGCGCCTCGTATACTCATTCACACCCCTGATCACGCACCGACTCGCCGCAGGCTACCCCAGATCCCAGGGACCCGATGGCCACCACCCTCCTGCGCTCCGCGCTCTGGCCGCATGGGCAGCGTCCTGCTGGCTTCCGGCCGCACCCGACGCCGGCGACCCCACGGTCCCCGAGCCGCCCACCGGCAGGCGCGGTCCATCACCCGTGACAGCTCCGCATACAGAACAACCGCTTCTTCGCCTGGACCTGCCGCCGACGGCTCACGGTCTTTCGGGCGACGCTGGATTACTCCCGCCCGGACTCCCCCGGCCAGGACCCCGACGATCACATCGTCCTCGAGGAGCATCCGCGTGTACGGAGCCTGGGCATCGTGCCCAGGGCGTCCACGATCTCCTGTACGTGGCGGCCGGGATCGATTCAGCGGCCTCTGGGACCCCGACTACGTGGCGAGCTCACCGGCGACCTCGACAACTGGCAGCATGCCTGGGCTGGCGTCCGCTGCCCGCGTCTCGTACCTGCAGACCCCACAGGCGGGCAGGTAGCCGTGGACCTCAGCCAGAGGCGGGCTCGGGCTTGTCCTGGCCGTCACCTACGACATCCGCCGCGCGGACGGCACCATCGTCCGGGTCGGCGATCAGCCGGAGGACGGCGACTCCGGCGGCCTGGACATCGAGGGTCAGCCCTACTATCGGATGAAGCTGCTCAAGCCCGACCTCGCCGACGATTTCACCTTCCAGTACGTCGTGCGCAACATCTACGCGCTCGGCCTGGCGAACATCGGCCTCGATCCCGAACCGCAGCTCTGGCTGGAATCCGTGGCGCCCGGCGGCGAGTCCCGCCTGCACGGCGACACCGGGTACACCTACCTGGAGGTCTTCGGGCTCGACGTCGAAGACGCGGACGGCCTGCCCACGGCAGCGACGGCCTCGCCGACTGGCGGCGCTCGGCGACCTTCGACCCCGTCCGCGGCCTGCTGATGTTCCCGCTCGACGCGCCGTTCCGTTCGCCGCGCCGGAGGCGCCCTACCGCCGGAACGCCGCCCTCGCCGACGGCGGCGAGGCGGTACCGACCTGGGCCTGGGACAGCACGCGGCCACCAGCAGAGCCTCGCGCCTTGAGCTCTACGACTGGCGCACCACTTCAGGATGCTGCCGCAGTACGCGCGGTTCCGCTTCGTCCTGCGCTTCCTGGCAGTTCTTCGAGGGATTCGCCCGAGTCCAGTTCGGCTCAGACCGGCGCCCCGTGGAATGGCATGCTCCGGAACCCCTCCACGGACCCGGTACCAGGTCCGGCCGGCAGCGCCGTCGGCCAGCAGCACGATGATCTTGCGGTTGTTCGCCGTGCATAGGGCGCCACAACCCCTCAGGCAGCGCGCCGGTTCCTCCGCCACCGCGTCCCAGACCTGGCCGACCTGGGCGGCGGCGATCTCCCGCCACCTCGTCCTGCACGGCCATCACCTCGGCCAGCCGACGCTTCTTCGTGTCCGCGAGGACGTCGTCGCCCAGACGCACGGCGAGGCGCCCGGCCGCTCGCTGTAGGTGTAGCAGAACGGCGTGTCGTAGCCCACCTCGCCGCACGAGCGGGAAGGTCTGCGCAGAAGTCCGCCTCGGTCTCGCCCAGGAAGCCGACGATGATGTCGCCGCTGATGGTCACGTCAGGGAATCACGCGCCCTTGCGCGTAGGCGGCCATCTTCTGGTAATCGGCGCGGGTGTACCGGCGCCTCCTCTTCTGCCATGACACCGCGTCGCTGCCGGACTGCACCGGCGTGCAGCCCCTGACGCACCTTGGGCTCGGCGCCGATCACGTCCATGAGCCGCTCGTGCATCGTCGCGAGGGTGGCCGGTGAAGCGGACCGCTCCGAGGCCGTCGATGCCGGCGACCTCGGCCAGCAGGCCGGCAGAGTCGAGCTCGCCCTGCCACCGGTACGCGGTCACGTTCTGCCCCAGCAGCGTGACCTCCTCGCCCCCTGCGGCCACGATGGCGCGCACCTCGTCGAGGATGGCCGCGGGCGCCTTCTCGCGCTGCGGCCCCGCGTGTACGGCACGATGCGGTACGTGCACCGGTAGTCGCAGCCCTTGTGGATGGTCACCAGGTGGCTGCCGTTCTGGGGATAGAGCTGCGGCGGGGCCACGTAGTGCACGTCGTCGCGGTGGCCGGTGGCGACGGCGGGACCCGCCGGGCCCGTGCCCCGGAGCCTGGCCGCGAGCATCTCCGGCAGCGCTCGTGGCCCATCGACGCCGACCACGAGGTCGGCGCGCTGGCGCTCGCCCGTGAGCGCCTCGCCCGGACGCTCGGCCATGCAGCCGATGATGCCGATCACCGCCGGCCGCTGGCCCGCCTCGGCGCGATCGCGGCGCAGCTCGCCGACCCGGCTGAGCACCTTGTGCTCGGCGTGATCGCGCACCGAGCAGGTGTTGATGAGGACGACGTCCGCCGTCAGCGGCGCCTCGCTGGCCGCGAAGCCGCCGCGTGCGAGCAGGGCGGTGATGGCGGCGCTGTCGTACACGTTCATCTGGCAGCCGTAGGTCTCGATGTGGACCGTCGGCGCGTCGGCCGACCACGCCGGACGCGACGGCTTCGGTTGCAGGTTCTCGATCGGCTCGTGGTCCAAACCATCGCCTCGCTCGGTGCACGGCGCTGGCCTGGTTGTCACCTGGAGAGCCGGACCTGGGCCGGGCGAGGTCCACCTGGCCGGCGCGGACGCTGGGACCATACTAGCGCTTGGACCCGGTTCGCGCCCGGCCAGAAGTGTCCGCCGCCGCGCGGATGGCCTACCTCACGAGCACCACCCGCCTGAGCGCTCCCCGCTGGGTCAGCTCGGCAGGTAGGTGCCCGACGGCAGCGACCGGCCCTGGTCATCCTCACCGCGCCAGGTCACCTGGTGGTCGCCTTCGCTGGCGAACCCGGCCTGCAGCGTCCGCACGCGCCGGCCGCGCAAGTCGAACACGGACAGCCGCGTGGCGCCCGCTCGGCCAGGGGTATACCGGACGGTCGTCGTGCCCGAGAACGGATTGAGCAGGGCACGGACGTCGGGTTGCCGCCCTGTCGCGGTGGGTTCCGCGCCGGTGGGCGTAGGCTGACGGTACAGCACGGCGAGCGCGTCGGTGGGCGAGGTGCTCGTCCAGGTGGCGCCGCCCATGACGACCTCGCCGGCCGCCGACACCGCCACCGCGACGCCCTGCGAACTCGCCCCGGGCCCGGTCCAGAGCCGACTCCAGCACCAGCTCGCCTGACGGGGTACGCGACGGTGAGGGCGCCGCAGCCTGCGGTGGCGCGATCCGGCTTGACATGAAGGCGTTGCCCATAGCGTCCAGCGTCCAGGCCGCCGGGAATCGCCACGCCCTGCCCGCCGGTCTCGAGCTCCTGCCAGAGAAGTTGACCGTCGGCGTCGTACCGGACGGTGTTGAGACCCAGGCGGCAGCGAGGCCGCCGTAGCGGCTGACGACCGGCTGTCCGTCGGGGCCGACCGCGAGGTCGACGAACTCGAACCCGCACCAAAGGATCGTCGCTCCAGATCACGCCGCCAGCCAGTTCGCCGGTGTCGTCCAGCAGCCAGGTGCGCAGACCGAACGCGATCCGCAAAGATCGTCTCCGGATGCCGGCCGTCACCCACCGCGCCTGACGGCGCCATCGCGATGCCCGCCTGGGGGAAGACCGAACCGACGTCACCGGTCTCCGGGTGCTCCCACATCACCTGACCGTCGGCCGCGAACCCGACGGTGACCAGCTCCGTCGGCCCCGCAGCGCCACCAGACACCACCCCGACGGCGAACGCCCGACCGCCGTCGTCGACGACCAGATCAAGCAGCTGCAGGATCCGCCCGGCGCGGCCGTGGGTGCTCTCGCGGATCAGGTTGCCGGCCGCGTCGTAGGCCACGACCAGCATCTGATCGGCGGAGGTCGCGCCAGCGTAGACGTTGCCGGCAGCATCGCGAGCCAGGATGGCTCCGGCGGTGGAGCCGGCGCCGTAGACCACGGGGAAATCGGCGACCCAGACGAGCTGGCCGGCGAGATCATAGGCCACGGTCGTGAGCGTCACCGTGGTGTCCAAGAAGCTGAGGCCGCTCACCACGGCACCCTCAGGCCGCGCGATGAGGTCGAAGAGGACCTCGCCGCCAGTGTCCCCGTACTGGACCGTCCACAGCTCGTTGCCGTCGGCGTCGAGGCGCTGCACGAAGTAGTCGAACAGATGTCCACCTGCGGAATTGTCGACGGTGGTGCCGGCGACCAGGATCCCACCTCCCTCATCGAAGGCGACCCGGTCGGCCCCCTCGCCCTGGCCGGCCGGACCGTCCCAGATGTGAACCCAGGCCTCCACGGGCTCGACGGCCTGCACCACGGCGGCCGCGGCGACCATCAGGCACAGCGCGCCGATGGTACGGCGAACCCGCTGCGGGGAGTTGCGGTGAGCGATACGCACGGGACGACCTCCAGGACTCGAGACACCGCGGACGCGCCGCGGTCGACACTCTTGATCCAGATGCCACAAGCACGCTCGAATCGGCTCATGAGCTCCGATCACCACACCCACCCCGCCCGGTGCGTCGCCATCCCCTGCGCCGTCTGCAGCGGCAGCACCTCGGGGCCCGAGGGCAACGCACGGGTCTGGTCGTCACAGCCGCGCCCGCTCACCTGATCGTCGCCCGAGGCGGGGAGCCCATCCTCCAGCAACCGGATCTCGAGGTCAGGCATCAGCAGGCTCCTGGGTCTGGGCGAAGGATCGGGGACGTCGGCAGGAATATTATACATCACTTTTATCCTTTTTTGATGACAACAACCGCCGACGCCGGATGGCCGTGCCAAACCCATTGAACGGCGGTATCGTTGGGCGGGTACAGCCGTTCCCGTTCACCCAACCCCGAGGGATCCCATGGACCAGAAACAGCACGACCTCGTCGTCATCGGCGCCGGCCCCGGCGGCTACGTGGCCGCCATCCGCGCCGCCCAGCTGGGCCTCGACACGGCCTGCATCGAGAAGGAACCCCGCCTCGGCGGAACCTGCCTGCGGGTGGGCTGCATCCCGAGCAAGGCCCTGCTGCAGAGCAGCGAGCAGTACCACGAGATCAGCCAGGGCCTCGAGAAGCGGGGTATCAAGACCGGCAAGGTCACCCTGGACCTTGCGGCCATGCTCGCCCACAAGGACGGCGTGGTCGAGAGCCTCACCGACGGCATCGCCGGCCTGTTCAAGAAGAACAAGATCATGCGCTACGAGGGCACGGCGCGCCTCGGCGGCGGCGGCAAGATCACGGTCGAGGGCAAGGACAGCGGCACCATCACGGCCAAGCACATCCTGCTCGCCACCGGCAGCGTGCCGACCTTGCTGCCTGGGATCGAGTTCGACGGCGACCTGGTCGGCGACAGCACGACGGCCCTGAGCTACCCGAAGGTGCCGAAGCACCTGGTGGTGATCGGCGCCGGCTACATCGGCCTGGAGCTGGGCAGCGTCTGGCGCCGCCTGGGTGCCGAGGTCACGGTCGTCGAGTATCTGGACCGCATCCTGCCCGGCACCGACCTGGAGATCGCCCGCGAGGCCCAGAAGCTCTTCAAGCGCCAGGGCATCAAGTTCGTGCTGAAGGCCAGGGTCACCGGCGCGCGCAAGACCGAGCAAGGCGCCGTCGTGGAGATCGAGGGCCAGGAGGCGATCGAGGCCGACCGCGTGCTGGTGGCCGTGGGCCGCAAGCCCTACACCGAGGGCCTGGGTCTGGAAGTGGCCGGCGTCAAGCTGGACGAGCGCGGCCGCATCGTGGTCGACGCCCACTTCAAGACCACCGCCGACGGCATCTACGCCTTCGGCGACGTGGTGGCCGGCCCGATGCTCGCCCACAAGGCCGAGGAGGAGGGCATGGCCTGCGTCGAACACCTCGTCACCGGCTGGGGCCACGTGGACCATGCGCTCATCCCGGGCGTCTGCTACACCGAACCGGAGATCGCCTCGGTCGGTCAGACCGAGGAGCAGCTCAAGGAGGCGGGCACGCCGTACCGCAAGGGCGTGTTCTTCATGCGGGCCAACAGCCGCGCCCGCGCCATGGACCGCATCGACGGCCGGGTGAAGATCCTGGCCCACCAGGATACCGACCGCGTGCTGGGCGTGCACCTGATCGGGCCCGACGCCGGCCACCTCATCGCCGAGGCGGTGGCGGCCATGGCGTTCGGCGCGTCGAGCGAGGACATCGCCCGCGTCTGCCACGCGCACCCGACGCTGTCGGAGGCGATCAAGGAGGCGGCCCTGGCCGTCGACGGGCGGGCGATCCACGCCTGAGCCGCGCCCGACCGACCGCGACGAACGAGGGGCGCCCCCCACCGGGGGCGCCCCTCGCGTCTCAACCGTCGGATCGCGGACTAGAAGTGGTACACGCCGCCCACGCTCAGGTGGTTCGAGTCGCTGATCAGATTCAGCCGGCCCTCGATCGAGATGTTCTCGTTGACGACGTAGCCGCCGCCGGCCACCAGGCCGAACTCGGTGCTGCCGTCGCTGGCGGACGCCGAGCCGAAGGGACCGTTGTAGTCGACCTTCACCGACATGAACGCCAGGCCGAGGCCGCCGACGAGGTAGAACGGGTTGTCGGCGAGGTCGTACTCGGCCAGCACGAGCACGGGCACGCCGCTGGCGGACACGTCGTAGTCGTCGCCGTAGAAGCCGGAATCGGTGCCGTAGGTCAGGTAGGAGATCTCCCCGCGGAACGAGAGCACGTCGGTGTGAGGCACGGTCATGCCGAAGCCGCCGCCGAAGCCCAGGTTCACGAAGTCGCTCCAGTCACCGATGGGCATCGACAGCAGGCCCTGCGCGTACCAGCTCTTCTGCTGGAAATCGAGGGCCGAGGCGCCGGTGGCGCCGAGGACGAGGGCGGCAAGGGCGAACAGGGCGAGGGAACGCTTGAACATGGTGGTCACTCCTTCGAGTCGCAGAAGCGTGAGGTTGGTGGCGAACCGCGCCAGTTTAACCGGGACATCCGCGGATGGAAGCAAAAACCTTGCCGGAAACGGCAGAGCTGCAAACATCGTTTCAACGGCCCGGCGGCGAGGTCAGAATCCGTACTTCTGACGCAACCGCGCCGTCTCGGCCAGCACGTCCTCATCGCTGCCCGACCCGCGGTAGGCCACCGCCTCGGCGAGCCAGAGCACGGCGTGGCTGGGCGCGGTGAGGCCGCGCCAGCGGGCGCAGATCCGGGCGCCGCCGAAGCTGAGCAGCGAGTAGTCCCAATCGATCTGCCCGAGCCGCTCGCCGTCCATGAACACCGTCATGCCCGAAGCCAGGCCGAAACGGAACGCGTACACGTGCCAGTCCTGGGGGATGTCGTGGGTGAACGTCAGCGAGTACTGGCCGTGGCGGTAGGTCATGGTGCGGGAGTTGTAGCCGATGGCCAGGTTGTTGCGCGAGCCATCCTCGCCGCCGTGCATGATCCAGCCCAGATCGTTGGCGCGGCTGATCACGACGTTCTCGGGATCGGCCACCACCGTCAGACGGATGATCGCCGGGATGCCGATCACCATGAACAGGGTGTACTCGCGGCCCACGAACGGGGCGCCGTCGATGTTCATCTGGCTGTAGACGTCGCCGTCCGGCAGGCCGAACTCGTAGACCTCGAGGGCCGGGCGACCGCCGATGAGATGGTGGTAGAGGATCGGGTCGGCGCCGAACCGGTCGGGCACCGACGCCGCGCCCTGGCCGCGGAAATCGGGCACCGCGACGACGTGGTCGTACTCGAAGGCGTAGGACCCTCCGTTGTAGTAGAAGTAGCCGCCGCCGTTGGATTGCAGGTCGCCCCGCTGGCGTTCGGTGCGGGCGTCGGCGGCGTCGAGCGACCAGATGACCTCGTCGAACACCGCCTCGTAGTGCTCGCAGGCGACGAAGGAGAAATCCGCCTCCGGGCCGAGGACCACCGGGCCGCCGCTGCGCAGGGCGTAGAGGTCGGCCGTGATGGGCGGCAGGTCGGCGGGCTGGTCGATCGGCGTGGCCAGCACCGAGGCGAGGGTGGCGAGGTCGGCCAGGGCGGCCGACTCCACGGCGGCTGCGTCGGCGGCGACGGCGTACGCGGCGACCGAGAGGGCGGGCAGGTCGGCCAGCGTGGGACGCGCCCCGTCGGCCGGCTGCGCGGTGGCCGCCGCCACGAAGGTGTTGATGCAGGCGTCGACGACGGTCGCGAAGTCGGCGTCGGCCTCCACCAGCACGAGCACCAGCTGGCCGTACTCGACGCCACCCAGCCAGATCGGAGGATTGCCCTCGGCCATCTGATCGTCGAGGTCGTCGCCCATCACGCCCGGCGCGAACGCGTTGCCGGCGCGGCCGGGGTAAGGGCTGCTCACGGTGTGATGGGTGCGCTGCAGGCGCACGAGGGCCGCGCCGTGCTCCGGGCTGCGCGGGGCGAGTTGGGCGGCCACGGCCGCCGGGAAGGCCGACGGGAAGACGCCCGCCGCCAGCGGCATCTGGGGCGCGTCGCGGATCGCCGACACCTCCAGTTCCCAGACGGGCGCGCCGCCGCCGGCCGTCGCCACCGTCGCCTGGCGCCAGGCCTCCACCGAATCCGCGTCCAGGACCGTCAACGTACCGGACACGACGGCGCCGCCGGCCACCGCGAGCTGGACCTCGCCGCCGGCCCGCGGGGCGGTCACCAGGTCGGGCTGCGGCCGGTCGATCGACGCGTACTGCAGGATGCTGCCGGCGCGGTGCACCGACGCCGACGGTTCGAGGATGGTCAGGCGCGTGACCGCGCGCTGTTCGTGCCCGGCGTACTCCGCGCAGGCGAGGCCGCCGTCCGTCCCGGTGGAATCGAAGCGGGCCTGGGTGAACGCGGTGCTGTCGGTGGCGACGGCCGGGAACCAACCCGTGGTCTCGACCAGCTGGTTGACCGTCAGGCCGGGCGGCGGCGGCGGCTGCGTGCCCGATTCCTGGGAGCACGCGACCACGAACGCGGTCAGCGCGACCACGCAGCAGAGCGGAACGAGGTGCCGATGTCGGCGAAGGGATGCGGTCATGGTGCCCCCCAGCAAACCGGGATGGTTGATCGTTTCCGTACGCATCCCCCTCGCCACAAGTTACGGAATCGTGACCCCGCTCGGCCAGTGGCGGTTCGCCTTTGACCCGGTGCCGACCGGGCGTTAGACTGCCGCCGAACCCCCACGCGGAGGACGCCATGACCCGTAAGATCATCCACACCGACCGGGCGCCCCAGGCCATCGGACCCTACAGCCAGGGCACGGCGTGCTGCGGGCTGGTCTTCACCTCGATGCAGATCGCTCTGCACCCGGGCAAGGGCGAGCTCGTGGGCCAGGACCACGCCGAGCAGGCCCACCGTTGCCTGATGAACGTGCAGGCCATCCTCGAGCAAGGCGGCAGCAGCCTCGCCGGCGCCCTCAAGGTCACCGTCTACCTCACCGATCTGTCGGCCTTCGCCGCGGTGAACGAGGTCTACGAGGCCTTCTTCCCCGTCGAGCCCCCCGCGCGGGCGGTCGTCGAGGTGGCGGCCCTGCCCAAGGGCGCCCTCGTGGCCATCGAGGCCGTCGCCGCCAGCCACTGATCCGACCATCGTCCAGGAGAGGGACCGCCATGACCCTGCTGCTCAGCCGCGACCAGGTCGCGCAGGTGCTCACCATGCCCGCTTGCATCGACGCCGTCGAGGGGGCGTTCGCCGCCCTGGCCCGCGGCGAGGCCGACATGCCCCAGCGGGCGGTGATCAAGATCCCCGCACACCACGGCGTATTCCTGGGCATGCCCGCCTTCCTGGGCGGCCAGGAGGAATGCCTGGGCCTGAAGCTGGTGACCGTCTACCCCGACAACCCGTCCCGACACGGTCTGGCCACCACCCTCGGCACCCTCATGCTCTGCGACCCGCAGACCGGCGCGGTCACCGCGATCATGGACGCCGGCTTCCTCACCGCCGTGCGCACGGGCGCGGCCAGCGGCGTGGCCACCCGCTACCTGGCCCGCGAGGACGCCGCCGTGTGCACCGTCTTCGGCGCCGGCGTGCAGGCCCGGCAGCAGCTGATCGCCGTCCACCACGTGCGGCCGCTCGTCCGCGCCCTGGTGCTCGATCAGGACCCCGCCGCCGCCGCCGCCTTCGCCTCGGACCTCTCGGCCCGGCTCGACCTGCCCGTGGAGGTGTCGACCGACCCGGCGGCCGCCGTCCGCGCGGCCGACATCGTGGTGACCGCCACCAGCAGCCCCACCCCCATCCTCGACGGCGCCTGGGTGCGCCCCGGCATCCACATCAACAACATCGGCTCGCACGCCCCCACCACCCGCGAGCTCGACACCGCCACCGTGGCGAAGAGCTACTTCGTGGCCGACCTGCGCGAGGCCAACCTGGCCGAGGCCGGCGACATCCTCATCCCCATCGCCGAGGGAGCGGTGACCGCCGACCACATCCGCGCCAGCCTCGGCGAGGTCGTGATCGGCCGGAAACCGGGCCGCACCGACGCGGACCAGGTGACCGTGTTCAAGAGCTGCGGCCTGGCCGTGCAGGACGTGAGCACGGCCCGCGCCGTGGCCGCGGCCGCGCGCGCGGCCGGCATCGGCACCGAGGTGACGCTGTAACCGGACGTTGCGCCCCGGGGGGCGAGGTCGGATCGTTAGGCAGCACCTCGCCCCCACCCGCCGGAGCCGAGCCGTGATCGATCGTCTGCTGCAACTCGTGGCCCTCGGGTTCCAGCGCCTTCCGGAGCCCGCCGCCCTCCGGCTCGGCCGGCGCCTCGGCCTGCTGTGGCACGACGCGATCGGCTACCGACGCGGCGTGGCCCGCGCGGGCCTGCGGCAGGCCTTCCCCGAGCTGTCCGAGCGCGATCGCCGCCGCCTCTGCCGCGGCAGCTTCGCCCACTACGGCACGGTCCTCGCGGAGTTCCTGCGCCTGCCCACCCTCGCCGACGGCGGCCTGCTCGCCCGCACCGAGGTCACCGGCCTCGAGCACGTCGCGGCCGCCCGCGACCGGGGCCGCGGGCTCATCGTGCTCACCGCCCACGTGGGCAACTGGGAGTGGCTGGCCGCCGCCCAGGCGGCCCTCGGCCTGGACATCGCGATCATCACCCGCCACGCCCACCAGCGGGGCGTCGACCGCTACTGGCAGCGCACCCGGCAGGCCCGCGGCCTGCGCTTCTTCGACAACCACGGCAGCCTGCACGCGGTGATGCGGCACCTGCGCGAGGGCGGCGCGGTCGGCATGTCCATCGACCAGAACGAGGGCGGCACCACCGGCGCACGCGTGCCGTTCTTCGGCCGCGAGTCCGGCACGGTGAAGGCGCCGGCCTTGCTGTCGGCGCGGCTGGGCTGCCCGGTGCTGATGGCCCTGTCGTGGCGCGACGAATCCGGCCGGCATCACGCCGACTTCAGCCCGGAGATCGCACCGGTGGCCGGAGTCGACCTGGCCGACACCGTCGAGCGCACCACCCGGCACTACAACGCGCTGCTCGAGGCGTTCATCCGCGAGCATCCCACGCAGTGGACCTGGGTGCACCGGCGCTGGAAGCCCGCCTGATCCCACGGTTGCCCCCCGCGCCGGCTCTGCTATGCTCGTCCACATCCCCATGCCGACGAGGTGCGCCATGCCGTTCCGTTCCGCCGTCACCGCCCTGCTGCTCGCCGTCCTCGTGCTCGGCGCCTGCAGCCGCGAGCCCCGCCCCCCGGCCGACCGCGACGTGGCCATGCGCCGCCTCGTCGCCCACCTCGCGGTGTCCGACGACGCCGCGGCGCTCGACGACCTGCGCGGCTACCTCGACCGCGTCCCCCGCGATCCGGTGATGCGGTACAACCTGGCCTGCCTGCTCGCACGGCTAGGCGAGCCGGACGGCGCGCTCGCGGCCCTGCGGCTGGCCCTCCACGACGGCTACCGCCGCCTCGATCAGATCCGCCAGGACGAGGACCTCGCCGCACTGCGCGACGACCCGCGCCTCGAAGCCCTGCTCACCGCCCACATCGACAGCCTGACGGCCCTGACGGCCGCGGCCACGCTCGAGGTCGCGGGCGATCAGTGGTCGGTGCCGCACGACCTGTCCGGCGGCGGCTCGCTCCGGGTGCGGGTCACTCCCGACGCCCTCGAGGTGGCCAGCGATCTGCTCGCCGACGCCCGATCGGGCTGGCTGGTGGTGGCCGTGCCCACCGATCTGGCGACGTTCGAGACGCGGCGGGCGTTCGTGTTCACGCTGCGGAGCGCGGACGACGCCCTGGTGGCGGAGCCCCCGACGATCCAGGTCGCCGGCAACCGGCTGCGCGTGCCCTGGTCCGCGGTCGTGCCCCAGCAGCCGCCCCTCGACCTCCTGCTGGGCCTCAACCTGGTGCTCGAGTCCCGTTCGGGGCGCCACGCGCTGATCGACGATCCGCTGCTCGGTTCGTCGGACACGGACTGGCGCCGCTACGCGCCGCTGGTGATCGACCCCGGAGCGCACCCCGCGCCGCTGCTCGTCGCCAGGCCCGACACCCGGCTCGCGATCGGCGACACCCTCGCCGTGGAGGTGGCCGTGCAGGGCCAGCCCGACGGCGAGGTTCCCGTGAGCCTGCAGGTGGGCGGGCGGGAGGCGGCCGAGGTGGCGGTGGTGAGCGAGTCGGGCCTCGGCTACGACACGGTGCTCCTAGCGCTCGGGACCGGTGGCCCGGGCTGGGTGGAGCTGGGCGCAGCCAGCGGCTCCCTGCGTTGGTCCGGAACCGCGTACCGCCTGCCCAGCGACTGGTTCTTGACCCACAACGCGGCCCTCGAGACGGTGCCGCTCGTCGAGCAGGACATCGTGCGCTACTGGCTCTTCAAGGTGCTGCGCGGCCATCAGGTCTTCGACCCGCGCGACGATCCCGCGCCGCTCGCCGAGGCCGTGGCCCGGACCGAGGCCCTGCTCGCCCGTTTCACGGCCACCGGCAGCGTGCTGCCCGACACCGCGGCGGTGATGCCGGTGGCCGTGCGCACCGGTCAGGATGCGCTGATGGAGGCCCGGCTGGCGTTGCCGGACGCCGCGCGCCGCGACCTGATCGCCAGCGCCGGGCTCGTGCTCGTGGACGATGCGATTGCCCTGGCCGACGTGTCGGCCGACCTGCACCGCGCCGCACCCGACGGACTCTGGCTCGTGCTGCCCGCCGCCCCCGGGGCGGGCCTCGATCAGGCCACCGTCGCGCGCGTCCACGCCGCAGGCCAGTGGCTGCGCGAGCTCATGCCGTCGGTGACGGAGATCGGACTGGTGGGCGTGGGCCGCGCGGCCACATCCGCGGTGCTGGCCGCGCAGGCGGCGCCCTCGGCCTGGGCAGACCTGCGCCTATGGGCCGACTGGACGCTCGACCCGTGGCCGCTCGCGGCCACAGGCTCGCTGGCGGAGTCGGTGCCGCTGGGCGTGCGGGCGCTCGCCCCGCGGATCTCGTTGCCGCCGGCGACCGGGGTGCGGGCCGCGGCGGTCGCCGCCGCGCTCGGCGGCACGGTCGAGCCACGTGATCCCGGGTCGACGCTCGTCGGCTGGCTCATGCGCTAGCGGGCGAACAGCGGGCTCTGGTACAGCAGCTCGTGGATGAGGTGCAGGGTGCGGGTCACGTCGGGCGCGGTCGCGGGCACGGCCGCCATCGACGAGGCTGCGGGCTCGACGGTCCGCGGCGCGGCGACACGCGCCGGTGCGGTCGTCGGCGCCGCGGCCCGGGTCTGATCCGCGGCCTTGGTCCTGGCGCGGTCGTCGGTCCGGTTGGTCGTGGTCGACCCGGCGGCGCCCGCGCGGACGCCGGAGCCGGCCTGGTCGGCCTTGCTGACGTTTCCGGCATCGCCCGCCGCGAGGTCGCCCACGCCGGAGCCGCCGCCGGAGCCGCCGCCCGAGCCGCCACCCGGGCCGCCGCCCGAGCCGCCGCCCGAGCCGCCGCCGACGGCCGCAACGTCGAACGTTCCGGCCACGCCCGTGGTGTCGGGCGCCATGGTCGTCTCGGCCACCTCGAGCTCGTCGACCACGGCATCGAGCCGATCGAGGTAGATGGTGGGGCCCTCGACGTAGTCGCCGGTGGTCGGCACGGCTACCGCCGCCGGATCGGGCTCGGCGTAGAGGCCGTCGCGCAGGGTGGTCATGACCACCTCGATGGTGTAGGTGCCCGGCTTGACGCGGTCGAAGACGTAGTAGCCGTCGAACTCGCTCACGGCCGAGGCCACCCGGTTGCCGTCCTGATCGACGAGTTCGAGGCCCACGTTGCGCAACGGACGCATGGAGGGCCGCGACAGCACCAGACCCTCGATCTCGCCCACCAGCAGGAACGGGAAGCTGAGCTTCGCCACGCCGCCGCTATGCACCAGCGTGGTGCGGCCCTCGCTCTCGGTCACCAGGTACGGATCCTCCACCGAGTCGAGGTTCACCAGCACGTTGACGAAGCGGTCGGCCGGCAGGCCGGGCAGGAAGGCGACGCCGTCGGCGTCGGTGCGGATGTCGCGCCAGAGCGGGTTGCGGCCGAAGCTGACGTCCACCAACGGCTTGTCGCCGGAGTCGAACACGCCGTTGTCGTTGCGGTCGATGAAGGTCTGGGCCAGGGCGGCGCCGTGCTGGGTGTTGGTGCGGCTGCTGAGCAGCCAGCCGCGGCCGGGCGCACGCGAGATGCTGGTCGTGGCCGAGAGGCCGACGTACTGCCGACTCTCGGTGTCGTAGCCGGCGCGCAGACCCAGGCGCACCGGATCCAGATGCCAGTCGAGGTTGGCCTGCACGCTGCTGCTCTGGACCCCGCGCAGCAGGCGGCGGGCGGTGAGCTGGGCGGTGAGGTCGGGCGCGAAGCGCCAGTTGAGGCCGAGGCCCACGGCGTTCAGGCCGGGGTCGTCCATGAGGTCGTAGTCCGTGTCCAGGCGCACGCGGGCGCCGCGGACGAATCCGCTCGCCTGCAGGCGGCCGGAGAGCGCCTGGTCGACGCCGTCGACCAGGTCGACGCGCGAGTAGTCGAGGTCGTGCCCCACCTGGAAGCGACCGAGCGTGCGGCCGAGGTAGAGTCGGAGCACGTCGCGGCGGTCGATGTCGCCGCCGGAGTAGAGGCTGCCTTGCCAGTCCAGGCGGTAGTTGAGCAGGCTGGCCTCCTCGCGCCGGTAGGCGCCGCTCAGACGCGCCTCCGAGCGGTGCACCACGTGCTGCTCGTAGGTGCTCTCGTCGCTCTCGAACCCGTCGAAGTAGCTGTGCGACAGCAGCAGCGAGTGGCCGCCGAGCCTGGCCTGGCCCGACAGGCTGATCGCCTGCCCCCCGTCGAGGTCCTTGACGCCGCGGCTCTCCAGGAGCACCCGGTCGACCGACTGCAGCAGCCGGGCCTGCAGGTAGTCGTGGTCGCGGCCGCTCACCCAGCGCCGGGTGCCCGACACGTCCAGCGAGGTCCCGTTGGCCAGGCCGTAGCCCAGGGACAGCGAGTGGATCCAGTGGCCGAGGTCCTCGGGCGGGTACGACGAGGTGGCCGTGCCGACCACCGATTCGCCGCTCTGATGGCTGAGGACCTCGTAGTGCAGCGTGCCCGGCGTCCACATGCTCGAGGCGATGTTGACGGTGCGCACGTCCTCGCGGGTCTGGCCGTTGGGTCCGTACAGCACGACCCGCAGGGTGTTGGCGCCGGGGTGCAGGGGAATGCCGGCGAAGAGGTAGTGGCCGCCTTCGTCCACGGTCTCGATGGCATGCAGGTAGCCGTCGCGGTAGAGCTCGGCCTCCCAGCCGGGCGGCGCGTCGCCGGTCATGTCGGTCGCGCCGAACTCGGTGACCGAGCCCAGCGGCCGGTTGGTGAGCAGCAAGCCGCGCCCGCGCGTGGTGCCCTTGATGAACTGGCTGGGCTGGCCCACGACGTCGCCGAGCTGAAGGCGCGTGGCGCCCAGGGGCCCGAGCAGACCGGCCTCGGGATCCGAGCGCTCGGCCCGCAGCCAGCCCGTCCAATCGTTACGGCTCTCGTCCGCGTACCCCGCGAAGCCGGTCATCGACAGCCGCGCCACGTCCGCGCGGCTGAGCAGCGAGCCCTTGAGGACGGAGCGCTCGCGGTTGGCGTCGAAGCTGACGGTGGCGTCGAGGAAGGGCCAGCTGAGCGTGCGGTACTCGCCCTTCTGCCGCGGATACTCCTCCTCGCGCCGCCGGCCCTGGTTCAGCTTGTCCCAGGCCTTCTCGCGCTCGAGTCGACTGACGAGCGGCACCGGCGCGCGCGCGGCGAGCTTGACGCGCATGCCGCGCAGGTCCACGTCCACGTCGATCGGCCACCAGCGGCTGAGCACCGCGCTGTCGACGTAGATGTCGTCGGGATCGACATACAGGCACGGCTCATCGATGCCCGTCTGCCGGCCGTCGACCGTGACGCTGCGTCCGGCCACGTCGAGGCGGAAGGTGTTGCTCTCGTCGCTGATCCAGCCCTCGGCGGTGCCGCCGTAGGGGTCGACGGTGATGGCCAGCTCCAGGACCGCGGCCAGCTCGCCCAGCGGCAGCAGCACCCGGTCGCCGTGGCGGTAGCCCAGCACGCCGCGGCTGGCGAGGTAGCGCTGCACCATCACCTCGAGGATGAGGACCTCGGTCTCGTCCACCGAGAGCACGATGGAGGCCGGCGTGCCGGCGCCCGACTCGGCGGCATGCGCGGCCCTGACGACCCCTGCGGGGTCGCCTCCGAGCGCCAGCGCGAGGAGCGCCAGCGCCATCATGCCGCGCCGTACGGTCATCTCACTTCCGGCTCAGCACCTGAGGCGCGAGCGCGGCGTGCGCCTCGCAGTCGCCGCCGCCGTCCTCGGTCTCGACGAAGTCGATCGTGATGCGACCGTTCGTGAGGTCGACGCCCCGGTCGCCCACGGAGATGCGGAAGCTACGGCTCGGGTTCGGCGTGTACAGCGCGATGCCGCGGCCGAAGTAGAGCGGTGTCTCCAGGCCGGACGGGTCGACATGGGTCACCGTCAGCTGGCCGTAGAGCGACCGCTCACCCGTCCGCTGCAGGTCGAAGCCGAGCGCCGGCTGACCGTCGTCCGCCTTGATGAGGTGCGGCTCGACGATCGACACCGTGGCGTCCGGCTTGCCGAACCGCACCACCAGCGGCACCAGGGTCTCGACCGACGCCACGGGCACGGCCACGAACTGGTCCTCCGGGATGTTCTCCGGCAGCGGCGTCTCCAGCTCCTCAAGGCGCGGCACCGTGGGGATCGAACGCACCGACAGGTGGGCCCGGAACTCCGTGTCGCCCACCTCGCGGTCGTGCGGCCGCCGCACCAGCAACCGGACCGTCTGCGAACCACCCGCCGGGATCACGACGCGGCGCGGGGAGTACCGCACCACGTCCTCGGCGAACGCCGCCTGGTCGTACTGGGTGGAGTCGGCCCGCACCAGGGCGCCGTCCTGGCGCATGATCATCGGCACCAGGGAGATGCGGTAGGTCTCGGTGCGGTCGCCGCGGTTGGAGAGGAAGACCGTGGCCGACCGCGTCCTGCCATCGAGGAGGATGCGGCTGGGCGCCACCGAGACGCCCTGGGCCCGGGCCCCGGCGGCGAGGAAGAGGAAGAAACCGACGACGGAAGCGGCAAGAACCGCACCGCCGCGCATGTTGGGCAGGGACATCGATGAGCCTCCCGATAGCGATAACATGTTGCATTGCAAGGGCTTGGTATAAGCCCTCGCAGCCACTGCCATCGGGAGAAAGGCAACGTCCGTGCCAGGGTCCGGCACGCACGAACCGGGACCAGGCTCTGGGCCTGGTCCCGGTTCGAATCCGTCGGGCGTGGCGCCTACTGGAAGGTCACGCTCACGGTGTAGGGCAGGGTGGCCGAGCCCGTGCTGGCCGTGGTGCGGTCGACGGTCAGGGTCGCGCCGATCTCCACGTTCTCCGCGTCGGCCGCCATCGTGCGAGTGTGGGGGACGGCGCCCGCCGCACCCGCGTCGGCCCAGTCGGCCGTGAAGGTGCCCAAGGTGATGCCGGCAGGCATGGCGCCGGCCGTGCAGTCGACCTGCACGTCCCAGGCGGTCAGACCGGTGACGGCGAACACGCCCTGCGACACGTCGGTGGCGTCGAGGATCAGGTTGGCGGCGTCGGTGGTCGAGCCGTCCTCGGGATCGATGACGACGCTACCGTTGTTGAGCGCCAGCTGACCGAAGTTCAGCGCGGTCGTCTCGGACACGGACAGACCCTCGACGATCTCGACGAGGGCGTTGGTGGCCAGATCGAAGGCGAAGGCGCTGCCAGTGAGGGCCAAAAACGCCAGGGCCATGATCGAGAAGCGGCAGAAGCTCTTCATGAGTTACTCCTTTACTCGAGCTTGAAGGATTGCCATTCCTCCGTGCTCCTTCTCTACCTCAGGGCTGGCAGTTGAATTTTCTCAGCCCTAACACACAGGTGATATCGGGGGGCCGAGAGGTCGCTTTAGCATAATTTCTGGAAATTTATCGGGGGGTGCAGAACGTGCGGAGGGGGCGGAAAGGGGCCGATCGCGACTCGTAGGTCGCGGTCACGGTGTAGCCGACGGCCTGGTTCTCGCCCGGCTGCGCGGCCACCGAGAGCGAGAGCTTGGCGCCCAGATGCAGGGTGAGCGAACCGGTGGCGTCGAAGGTCAGGCCCACCAGCGGCAAGGTCCCGTAGTTCGACGTGAAGTCGGTCAGCGACAGGCCCGGCGCGCCCGCGCTGGTGCAGCCCACGCGGATGCTGGTGAACGGGTCGCCGGTGATGCTGATCTCCGCCGAGAAGGGCGTGCCGCCGTACACCAGCAGGTTGGGGTCCTCCACGATGGTGTCGTTGTGGTCGAGCACCACGTAGCCGTCGTTGTCGCAGAGGGTGCCGAAGTCCATCGCGTACACCTGGTGCAGCGTGATCGCGGCCTTCTCGCCGGCCGGCGGCGGCTTCAGCGGGTCGTCCTTGGTGGTGTGGTCGCGGTCGCGGCCGCCGGGCAGGGTGCGCTCATGGGTCTTGGTGGCGGTCGCGCGGCTGTCGAGGTCGACGGCCCGCACGGCGTCCACGCCCAGGCATGCCAAGACGGCCGCCATCACCAGGATGTCAGCCACGCCGAGGGTCCGGATTTGCCGCCACCGTGTCATCACGGCGTTGCTCCCGTCGGTTTCGGCCTGCTGGTTTCCGCCTCAACTCCCTGTCGCATCGCCACTTCAATGTAGCGACCGAGATGCCGTCAGGTGGCCCCACGGACCGTACCGACCTCGGTCACGCAAATGGTGTGCCATGACGCCCGGATCCCCGGGAACCGTGCATTTTGCAATATTCGACGCCCGATGGTATCATCTTGCAAACCTTGGGAATGCAAGTTGCACGGTCCCGGCGAGATCGGGAGGTCGATGCGGATGCGGAATCTGGCGTGCGTGGTCCTGTCGCTGGCGGCCTCGACGGCCGTGGCGGCCACCCTGGAGACGGCGGCCCTGGTGCGGATCGTCCCGCCCGTGGCGGCCAGCCTCGCGGCGCCCGTGACCCCCGCGGGCGAGACCTCATGGCGCATCGACGCCGGCGCGGACGCCTCCTGGCAGATCGCGGTGGAGGCCCGCCGGCTCGACGGCAGCCTCGTCGACAGCCGGCCGGCGGTGCTCCAGGATCGGTCCGGCGCCGTCCAGGAACTGGCCACCTTCGCCGGTCCGGACGACCTCCGGACGGCCGCGCAGGTGGTGATGACGCTCGTTCTCTGCCGCGAATGACCCGGCCCGGATCCTGCAACGCCTCCGGATGACCCCATCCGGAGGTTTTCCGTGTCAGCTCGTCGGACCATCATCTGGGCCCTGCTGCTCCTGCTCGCCGTTCCCGCCGCCGCCGCCCGCTTCGACACCGAGGACGGCGCCGACGTCCGCCGCGTCCGCTGGGGCATGTCGCCCGGCGAGGTGCGTCGCCGCGAACCCGGCACCCCGACCATCATCGACGGTTCGCTCCTGATCTTCCCCACCCGCGTGAACGACCAGCCCTGCACCGTGTCCTACCTCTTCCACCAGGACAAGCTCTGCATGGTGTTCTACCAGTTCAGCGACATCCACGAGGAGCTAGGCCCCTACTTCGACGAGGTCGAGCAGGTCAAGGCCGAGCTCGTCGCCCACCATGGCGAGCCGCAGATCGACCGCTGGGACTGGGAGGACCCGCTGTTCGCGCAGGACCCGGAGCTGAAGGCCGAGGCGCTGGGCCTCGGGCTGGTGCGCTACGAGCTGGGCTGGATGACCGACCGCAGCCTGGTGGCGGTGCGCATGTCGGGCGGGAACCTGAAGGCGGATATCCTGGTGATGTACGCGGACGTGAACTGCTTCCCGGCGGGTCAGGAGGGGTTCGGCGACCTGTTCGCCGCCGTCGTCGGCCTGCCGTCCCCCTACTTCCGCTAGGCCCTCGAGGCGGCGGACCGGGCGCCCGGATCAGGGCGCCAGAGGTCGGTTGTCGTCGGGCTCCAGCCACAGCCACTGCCCGCTCTCCTCGCCCGCCTCGGGCAAGCTCGCGAGGAAGTCGGCCAGGCGCTTGCGCTCGAGCGGCTTGGTGACGAAGCCGTTGAGGCCCGAGTGGCGGCACTTGTCACGATGGTGCTGCGTCGCGTGCGCGGTCATGGCCACCACCGGGCCGGTGTAGCCGACCTCCGCCCGCAGGGCGCGGGTGGTCTCGAAGCCGTCGAGGCCGGGCATCTGCAGGTCCATGAACACGAGGTCGAAGTCGCGGGAGCCCGCCATCAGCACGGCCTCGCGGCCGCCGGCCACGACGGTCACGTCGAGCTGGAGGCTCTCGAGCAGCTTGCGGGCCACGAGCTGGTTGATCGGGTTGTCCTCCACCACCAGCACCTTGCGGGCCGCGACCACGGCCTCCCGGCGCATGAACGAGGCGTGGGCCGTGGCCTCGCGCGGCAGCGGCAGCAGCACCGAGAACGTGCTGCCGCGGCCGGGGTCGCTGTCGATCCACAGCCGGCCGTCCATCAGATCGACCAGGTGGCGCACCATGGCCAGGCCGAGGCCGGCGCCGCCGAGCTCGTCGCAGGAGTCCTCGGGCGGTTCGCGATCCAGCAGGGCGGTGAGCTGGCGATCGTCCATGCCGCAGCCGGTGTCCGTGACCCCGAGGCGGAGCGCCTCGCCGTCGGGCGCGACGAGGATGCGGACGCTGCCGCCGCGGTCGGTGAACTTGACGGCGTTCTCGATCAGCAGGTCGAGGATCTGCGCGCAGCGCCGGGGGTCGCCCGTCACCCGGTCGTCGGCGCCCGGTTCGAGCACCACCGAGAGGTCGAGGTCCTTGTCGGTCATGGCGGGGCGCCAGCGGGCACGGACGCCGGCCACCATCTCGGTCGGCGAGAACACCTGTTGGTCGAGCACCAGGGAGCCCGTCTCCATGCGGGTGAAATCCTGCATGCGGTCGACCTGCTCGAGCAGCTGCCGCGCCGACTTCTGGATGACCGCCACGGCGCCGGCCGATTCGGCGTCGAGGTCGCTGCCGGTGAGCAGCTCGGCCATGCCCATGACGCCGTTCAGCGGCGTCCGCAGCTCATGGCTCATGGCGGCCAGGAAGCGCACCTTGTCTAGGCTGTCGGCCTGGGCGCGGCGCAGACCGCGGCGGGCCTCGTCGCGTGACTCGTCGCTCGACAGGTCGGTGATGAAGCCGAAGAACTCGAGATCCTCCCCCTGGCGGTCGGGATCCTGGACGAGGTTGGCGGTCATCGACACCGGCACGAGGCTGCCGTCGGAGCGCCGCATCCGGGTGTGGAAATCGCGGACCTGGCCCTGGGACATGAGCTGCTCGACGAGGCGTTCGCGGTCGCTCGGGGGGTCGTAGAAGTGGTTGTTCAGCTGGGACGTCACGGCCTCGCGGAACTCGCGCTCGGTGGCATAGCCGAGCATGCCGAGCATGCCGGGATTGGCCCGCTGGGGGCCGGCGCCGACCCGCGAGAAGAAGATGCCCAGGTTGGCGTGGCTGTACAGGTGACGGTAGTGCCGCTCGGACTGGGTGAGCAGGTTGGTGTACGTGGTCTGATCGAGCAGGCTGTTCACCAGGCGCACCAGGCGGTCCAGGAGGTCGCGCTCGTCGGCCGACGGAACCGACTCGCCGTCGCGGCGGATCAGCAGCACCCAGCCACCGCCGCCGCCGGCGAGTTCCAGGCGCAGGTCATGCTCGCCGACGGTCCCGCGGGCGGGTCTGGTGTGGGCGGACAGGCTCAGCTGGGCGATCTCGCCGCGGCCGGCGATCCGGTGCCAGCCGGACGGCTCGTCGCGGTAGACCGCGGCGCCGCGGTAGCCGAACTCCGGCCCGCAGAGCATGGCCACCAGCGGCTCGAACAGGTCGGTCGGCTGGCCCTCGTCGAAGTCGCTGGTGGCGTAGTCGACCAGCGCCGAGAGCACACCATGGCTCCAGGTGCGGTCGTCGACGCTCCGGGGGGCGTCCTGGGCGAGGCCACGGTCGAGGGCGGTCATAGGCATCCTCACGGGATCGGGGAACGCTGTCCGTCCCGAACATCGGCCGTGCCGGCCCGAACTTGAACGACATCTGAGACCGGATTCAACCGCGTACTCTGGCCCACCAGCGCCGCCACCGGGGCCGCGCCGGGATCGCCTGCTCGGGCGGCAGGGAGGAGTCGCCGTACTCCTGACGCAGGGCGTGCAGGCGGTCGCTGAGCCAGAGGTAGAGGTCGGATTCGCCGCGGCCGGGGAACTCGCGCAGCAGGTCGCGCTGCCGGATGACGCGGACGACGGGCTCGTACACCGTGCGGCGCCAGGAGTCCACCGCCTCATCCCAGCCGGGCTCGCGGCCGAGGCGGGTGCCGAGGTAGTAACGGTGCACGGCGATGTGCTCGAGCAGGCGATCGAAGCCCGCCGGGCTGCTCGGGCTCAACGCGTCGACCGCCGCATCGTCGAGGCCGGTGGCCTGCTGGAAGTTGTGGCGGGCCGCCTTCGTCAGCACCTCGTCGAGGTCGTCGCCGGGCGCGACGGCCACCTCGGTGGGGAACTCGCGCACGTGAGCCTCGATCTCGCCGGCGCCCATCTCGCGGGCGAGGGCGACGCGGTGATGGCCGTCGACCACGAAGTAGGCGTCGCCCACGCGGTACAGGTCGATCGGCGGAAAGCCCTGCCGTTCCGCCACTTGCCGCAGCTCCGCGAGGCGCCGCCGATGCTCGTCGTCGCGCGGCAGGAAGGCCTGGTCGAAGTCGCGGGTGCGTCCGAGCGAGCCGGTGATGGCCGCCACCGGAACCTGCACGATCCCGCGATCGATCATGTGGGTGAGCGCGAGGCCGCGGCGGACCTCCTCGAACGGCACGAGCGGTTCGGGGCGGCCGCGGAGCGCCTCCAGCAGCTCCCCGACCACCGGCGCCAGGCCGGCGAGCGGCGACGGACGGCGGTCCATGGTCACGCGTCCGGGTCGGGCAGCGTCATGCCGCCGGTGGTCTCGAGCCAGGTGCAGACCGTGTCGGCCGCCGCGGCGAGATCGCCGCCGGAGATGTCCAGCTCCAGCGACTCCAGGCGCGAGGCGGCGACCAGTTCGCGCAACAGGTCCTGCTCACGCAGGAACACGTCGAGGTCGTCGTACTGGGCGGGGTTGCCCGACACCTTCAGGCGCTCCGCGCGCGCGGCGGCGAAGGTCTCCGGCGGCCGCACGCAGTGCACGATCCGGAAGCCGAGCGGCGCGAGCAGATCCTCGAGCCAGGCGAAGTCCACGCGGCGGCCGTGGTGCAGCTGCTGCCAGCACTGCGTCGAGACGTGGAAGCGGTCGACGATCCAGGTGTAGTAGCGCAGCTGGCCGAACAGCGTGGCCCAGGTGCGGTACGTGGCCATGGCCAGGTCGTGCTCGCGGTCGGGGTCGTAGTTGACCAGGCCCCGGCCCCAGGGATGGTTGGTGAAGCCGCACCACTCGCCCGACACGACGGGCGAGTGGTAGCGGTACCTGCGGGGCCCCACGAAGCGCGGGTGCTCGTTGAGGGCGAACGCGAGGTCGGTCTTGTGGGTCAGGCGGGTGCCCTCGAGGATCACCTTGCCCACCAGCTTGCCGGCCACTAGCGCACCTCCCAGACCCCGGTCGCGCGCGCGGGCAGGGTGATGGCGCCGACGGCGGGGGTGCCCACGCCACGGTCGCCGAAGAGCAGCCGGTACTCGCGGGCGTCGTCGAGCCGCCAGCTCAGGGTGGCGGGCTGATCGGCAAGGTTGTGGACCACCAGGACGCGCTGGTCCGCGGCGCTCCGCGTGTAGGCCAGGGCGGCCCAGCCGCCGCCGTCGACGGCCACGAGCCGCAGGTCGCCGCGCGCGAGGGCCGGGTTCTGCTGGCGGGCCCGGATGAGCCGGCGGTAGCGCGACAGCAGGCTCTCGGGGTCGCCGGTCTGGACGGCCACGTTGGCGGTCTCCTGGCCCGGGGCGAAGCGGTACCAGGGCACGCCGGTGGTGAAGCCGGCCACGTCGGCGGTCCAGGGCATGGGGGTGCGCTTCTCCTCGTCGCCGCCGCTGCGGGGGTTGCCGAGGCCCACCTCCTCGCCGTAGTAGAGCCAGGGCGTGCCGGGCAGCGTGAGCAGCAGGGCCGCGGCCTGCGCCAGCTTGGCGGGCTGCTCGGCGAGCTGGGTGGCCAGGCGGGGCATGTCGTGGTTCGCCAGGAACGTGCCGTCGAGCACGCCGGCGGGGAAGACGGCCTGATGGCGGACGATGGCCGCCTCCAGGGGACCCTTGTCGCCCAGGTTGACGGTCTGGATCATGCCGCCGGCGAGGTCGAAATCGAAGGCCATGGCGAACTCGTCGCCCCCGGGCACGCGCGCGGCGTCGCCGTAGTAGGGCGCCACGTCCTCGGGGCCCGACCAGATCTCGCCCAGCATCAGGCGGTCCGGGTATTCCCGGCGCAGGAAGCCGGAGAACTCGCGCCACACCCGGTGGGTCTCCGGCGTGTCGTTCTGGAGCTCGCCGGGGCCGTCGGCCACCAGGTGGCGGGCCGCGTCGAGGCGGAAGCCGTCGACGCCACGGTCGAGCCAGAAGGCGGCGATCCGCTCGGACTCGGCCACGACGGCCGGGTTGCGGAAGTTGAGGTCGGGCATGCCGCTCCAGAAGATGCCGTAGTAGTAGGCGCCGCCGCGCTCGTGCCACACCGGCCCCGCGCCCCAGGGCTGGGTCCAGCCCGGGTCGTCGGCGCGCCAGACGTACCAGTCGCGCTTCTCGCTGCCGGGCCCGCGGGCGCTGTCCACGAACCAGGGATGCTGGCTGCTGGTGTGGTTGAGCATGAGGTCGAGCACCACCTTGATGCCGCGGCGGTGGCACTCGCTCAGGAGCTCGGCGAAGTCGGCCTCGGTGCCGTACTGCGGGTTCAGGCGGTAGTAGTCGATGCAGTCGTAGCCGTGGTAGCTGGGCGACGCGAACACCGGCATCAGCCAGATGGCCTCGACGCCGAGGTCGTCGTCGGTGGCGGGATCGCCGTCGTTGAGGTAGTCGAGGCGGCCGATGAGGCCCCGGAAGTCGCCGATGCCGTCGCCGTCGCTGTCCTGGAAGCTGCGCACGAAGATCTCGTAGCCGACCTTGCCCTGCCAGGGCGCGAGGGCCCAGCGGGGCTCGTCGGCGGCGGCCGCGGCGGGCCGACCGGTCACCGCCGGCAGGATGGCCGGGCGGCCGCGGGCGCTGTCGTAGTCGGCGAGCACGGCCTCCTGGCTGCGGCCCTCCGGCACCAGCAGGTCGACGATCGGGGGCTGCAGGGACTCGCCCGGCTGGCCGCCCCCGAAGCGGCCGGTCCACTCGCCCGGCGACACGGGCACCACGCCGAGCCAGGTGTTGTCGCTCGACGTCAGCCCCGAGCCCGACGCGAGCTCCACCGAGGCTTCGAGGTCGGCGCCGGTGACGAACACGGTGTAGCCCCAGTCGGGGCGGGCCTCGCCGCCGAGCTCCACGTGCGAGACCTTGAAGGAGATCTGCTTGCCCCGCACGCGGAAATCGGCGGGGAAGACGACGTGGCGATCGAACGTCGCGGCCTGCTGGCGCGCCAGGCTGCGGTCGGCCGCCTCGCCCGCGGACCGGCCGTGCAGCTGGGCCGCGACGAGCTCATCCTGCACGACCTCGCGCAGCAGGCCCCGGGTGACCGACGGCCGCGGGGTGGCGATGACGGCCACCTCCCAGGCGTCGTCCGGCGCGACCTCCGCGAGGCGGCCGGGCAACAGCCGCGTGTAGCCCGAGCCCGTGCGGCGGTCGGTGTCGATGTAGATGTCGACGTTGAACTGGTAGAAGCCCTGGCGGGCGATGCGGGTGAAATCGCGCCCCAGCTCGTCGGCGGCGCCGCGCTCGGGCTTGCGGATCTTGTGGGCGAACTCCACGGTGAACACGGCGTACTCGCCGTCGTTCTCCACGCGGAAGTCAGTCAGGTCGAGGTCGCCGTCCTCGAAGCCGAGGCTCGGGTAGGTGAACCGGCCGTCGCCGTGGTCGTCGCCCGTGGGATCGGGCTGCTCGAGCACCGGGGCGGCCAGGGCGACGCAGGCGGCGGCCAGGACGGCCAGGCTGCTGAGGATCAGGCGACGCATGCTCGGATCCCTCCCGGGTGAAAACGGACCCCGGGGCGCGAGGCCCCGGGGTCGTGTCGCTGAGGCCACGGGGCTGCTAGAAGAGCAGCTTCATGTAGGCCTTCATGCGGTTGTGGCGGTACGTGTGGGTCTCGGTGCTCTCGAAACCGCCCCAGTTGTTGATGAAGCCCCGGTCGCCGTCGGCGTTGGTCACGACGTCGTAGCCGTCGCCGAAGTTGGGGGCCCACTCGCCGAAGCTCCACTGGTAGATCATGCCGAACTCGGCGCCGCCCACGTTGTAGCTGGCGTCCACGATCACGTTGTTCTTGAGGTGATCGCCGCCGGCCATGCGGTGCGAGCGGTTGCCCATGAACGCGGTGTTGCCGTCGGTCAGCTCGACGTCATAGTGCTGGAAGGTGAGGTCCACGTAGAGCTCGTCGGTCCACTGGTAGCCGGCGCCGATCTCGTAGAGGTACATCTTCAGCTGCTTGTCGTCGTCGGCCAGGTTGTCGAAACGCTTGGCGCCGGCCACCTCGCTGAAGTAGGCCGCGGTCTCGGCGTTGTTGACGCTGCCGTCGGTGTTGAAGGGCACGAACGCCGGGTCGTTGATGCGCAGGTCTTCCTCGTCGATGTACTTGAAGCGCGCGTGGGCGTCGATGCCCTTGGCCACGTCGAGGAAGTAGTTCGCCTTGGCGACGTAGATGTTCGTGGTCTTGTCCTGGAACGGCATGTAGGCGTTGCGGAAGCTGCCGAAGCCGGCGTCCGGCTCGCTGGTCACGTACGGCGCATCGGCGATGGTGTACTTGGTGGCGTCGCCCCACATCTGCCAGTTGGTGTTGTAATCGATGATGCTGATCTCGGCCGACAGGTCGAGGTCGCCGAAGCCGATGCTCGGCACCACGGTGAAGCCCTTCCAGCCGATCACGGTCTCGGCCATGGGCTCGTCGAAGTCGGTGAACTCGTTGTCGACGTTGGTGGTCGCGACCTGCTGGCCGTGGCCCAGGAAGCCGCCGTAACCCATGACCGACGTGCCGCGCCAGGCCGCGTTGTCGGACTCGGGGTAGTAGAACGCGCCCTCGTGGCCCTCGGTCAACAGGACGTCGCTTTCGCGACGGGCGGCCATGACGCTCACCCAGTCGCTGCCGATGTTGAAGTACTGGCCGGCGATCGACAGGCCGGAGTCGCCGACGTTGTCGAGGTTCAGGTCGGCCATGTAGGTCCAGTCATGCAGGTTGCCCAGCGGGTAGGCGGTGTAGCTGGAGAGGCCGCCGTCACCCAGACTGTCGATGGTGTAGTACTTGGCGTAGTAGGCCGCGGGCTTCAGGCTCAGACCGGCGAACGTGCCGAGGTCGGTGTTGAAGTCGGCCTTGAGGCCGAACGCCTGGTTTGCGCTGGCGCTGCCGGGTGTCGCGGCCGTTGTCGGGTTGTCGTCGCGCGGATCGAGCTCCATGTCGTTCACGTAGTCAGAAGATGCCGGTGACCGTCAGGTTGTCGGCCGGCTTGGTGCGCACCTGCACGCCGTAGGCGGCGTCCATGGCGGTGTAGTCGCCGGTCGAGTAGTTGGGGCCGGCCCAGAGGCGGCTCAGGCTGGTGCGGGCCAGGTCGTAGCTCACCTTGCCGTCCAGGAAGCTGCCGTTGAAAGAACAGGCCCCTTGCCGTTGTCGCGGTCGATGTAGCGGATCTTGCCGATGGTGAACGGGTCGAACATGCCGAAGTCATCGAGCCGATGGTGGCCCGGTTGAGCCAGCTGTAGCCCGGCGTGATGTTCACGGTGATGCCGCGCAACTTGATGTACTCGTTGCTGCGGGAATTCGAACTCGCCGCGGTTGCCGCCGATGCCGTCGGCCGCGGCGCTGCCGCCGAAGCCGCCCCAGTTCGTCCACTGGTTCTGGTTGAAGCGGCTCTTGATGCGGCCGTTGACCTCGATCTTGCTCGAGGGCTTGCTGTTGAACAGGAGCTCGAACTCGGTGCCCTGGCCGTTGTCGCCGAAGCCCTCGCCCGGGATCGTGGTGAAGTTGTACATCGAGCCGCCGTAGTGGCGGTTGCCGCTGAGGAACTTGGTGTAGTTGACACCCGTCCACTGCAGCTTCTGGCCGTCAGCGGCGCCCGCGGGGACCGCGAACGCCACGGCCAGCAGCAGGGTCCAGGGTGATCAGGATCAGACGCTTCATGGGCTGGACCTCCTTGAAGTCACTCCGGGCAGGTGAATCGGGTTACGGCGTGAGGAGCTTGATGACGGCCAGCTTCGCGGTGCTGCCGTCGTCGTTGCACTTGTAGGCGGCGAGCTGCTTGGGATCGCCGAGGATATCCATGACGTGGGGATCGCAGTGAAGTCGGTGCCGCCCGCCGAAGCGGTGCTGGCCCTCCGAACTCGTTGACCTTGCGGGTCAGCAGGTCGCCGAGGGAAGCCCTCGTTGCTCATCAGCACCTCGTACTTCCAGGTGGTGATGTCGCCGGTCTCGAGCTGCGCCTTGTCCACCGTGGCGACGATGCTCGAACGACGGCCCTTGACGCGCTTGGGCACGATGATGCTCGACGCCATGTCGCCGGCCTTGGCGTCGATCTCCTGCTGCACGCGGGCCGCGGTCTGGGGCGAGATGATGACGCACTTGTCCCAGGCCGTCGACTCGTCCACCATCAGATTCAAGCCGGGCGGGGTCTCGGTGAAGCCGCCGGGCGCGTTGTCGATCAGGATGAAGACCATCTGGATCGAGAAGCCGTTGCCCATCCGCCAGGGATCCTCGAGCTTGGCGCCCACGGTGACTTCGAAGTCCACCGCATCGCCCTTGTCGGCTGCGTCGAACTCGATGATGTCGAACGACCCGGCCGTGTAGACCGCGTCGGTGGGATACACGTAGGTGCCGGGGCCGTTGTCGTCGCCCTTGGCGTCCTTGAAGACGACCTTGTCGCCCGCGAGCACGCCGCCGGCCAGCAGGGCCACCATGGCCGCCGCGAGCAATCCGATCGAGAGTTTCCGCATCGCTTTCCTCCAGGTTGCGGGCTCGCGCCCGTCGTCAGTGCGGCCGCCTCAGCCCTTGACCGCGCCGGCCGTCAGGCCGCCGATCAGGTACCGTTGCAGCACCAGGAACAGGATCATCACCGGCAGCGCGGCCACGATCGACCCCGCCGCGAAGTACCCCCATTGCTGTTCCGCGTAGCCGCCCACGAAGAACCGCAGACCGACCGGGGCGGTGTACATGTTCTCCTTATCCATGATGGTGAGCGCCAGGACGAACTCGTTCCACGCCGTCATGAAGCTGAACAGGGCCGTCACGGCCACGGCCGGCTTCGAGAGCGGCAGGATGATCTTCCAGAAGATCACCGCCGGCGAGGCGCCGTCCATCAGCGCCGACTCCTCCAGTTCGCGCGGGATGGTATCGAAATATCCCTTCAGATTCCACACGCAAAATGGAATGGCCGTCGTCGCGTACAGCATGATCAGGCCGAGGTAGTTGCTCCCCAGGTGCAGCCATTCCACGATGATGATGTAGAGGGGCACCAGGGTGAGCGTGCCGGGGAACATCTGCGAGATCAGGAACGACATCATGCCCGCCCGCCGCCCCGGGAACCGGAAGCGGCTGAAGGCGTACCCGGCGGTGCAGGCCAGGAAGACGCCGGCGATCGTGGTGGCCACCGCCACCATGGCCGAGTTCAGCAGCCAGCGGCCGAACGGCTGCTGGGAGAAGACGTCGAGGAAGTTCTGCAGCGACATCTGCTCGGGCCAGGGCATGACCGCGCGGATCCGCTGCCAGAGGCTCGGGTCGGCCGGCAGGTTGACGAACATGAGCTCCTGCTGGCCGCTGAACGCGACCGTCAGCACCCACAGGATGGGGTACACCGTCACGATCACCATGATGATCAGGAACAGATGCAGCCAGACGTGGCCGACGGTCTCGTTGCGATTGCTCATATGCCCTCCGTCGCCCTGGTGACCCGGTTCTGCCACACCCCGTAGATCATCAGGATGAGGAAGATGACCACCGAGTAGGCCGCGGCGTAACCGTAGCGGTACTGCTCGAAGGCGATCTTGTAGGCGTCGGTGATCAGGATCTCGGTGGCGCCGGCCGGCTCGCCCTGCGACACCAGGTAGATGATGTTGAACATGTTGAAGGTCCAGACCACCGACAGGATCACCGCCGGCACCAGCGCGGGCTTGATGCTCGGCAGGGTCACGAACCAGAACTGCTGCCACCGGCTCGCGCCGTCCACGCGCGCCGCCTCGTAGAGGTCCGACGAGATGGCCTGCAAGGCTCCCAGCGACACCACCATCATGAACGGGAAGCTGAGCCACGCGTTGGTGGCCAGGACGGCGAAGAAGCTGGTGTGCCAGGCGTCGAACCAGGCGATCGGCTCGCCCCCGAACATGGCGATCACCTGGTTGATGACGCCGAACTGCCGGTGGAACATGCCTTTCCAGATGAGCGCCGTGATGTAGTTCGGCACGGCCCACGGTAGGATCAGGATGATCCGGTAGAACGGCCGGAAGGCCAGGTTCTTGGTGTTGAGGATGAGCGCCAGGATGAGGCCCAGGCTCACGCCGATCGACACGTTGCTCACCGTCCAGAGGATGGTGAAGCCGAGGGTCCAGTAGAAGTTCTGGAAGTTGATGATCCGGCTGCCGTCCTCGCCGGTGTGCCAGACGGCCACGTCCGAGAGGATGTCGATGTAGTTGTCGATGCCCACCCAGAGATCGTAGAGCGGCTGGTTGACGTTGTAGAGGGTCTGGTTGGTGAAGCTCAGCACCACGCCGTAGGCGAAGGGGAAGAATACCAGCACGATCATGCCGATCATGGCCGGCAGCACGAACCCGTAGGCGGTGTGGTGCTTCCGGAGAGCCTGCCAGGTCCGCACGGTCCAGCCCGCTCCCACCCAGTAGTAGATCACCAGGGCGAACACCCCCAGCAGCCCGGCCGCCTGACCGAAGCGTCGACCGCCCTCGGCCAGACCGGCGTCGACGGTCTCGGTGGCCACCGTCCCGGCGCGGTCGAAGGTGCCGCGCGGGGCGCCGAAACGGTCGACGTTCCAGGCGGTGATGTCCAGCGTCGTGCCCGGCGCCTCCAGCCCCACCGCGTCGCGGACCTCGAGGGCGTGATGGGCGATCGCGGCCTCCACGTCGTGGCGAACGGCGGCCAGCCCGGCCAGGCCCAGGGCCGCGAACGCCCACAGGCCGACGACCAGGAGCACCAGCCCGCCGGCGAACAGCCACCGGCCCTTCAGCAGCACGCTCAGCGCCACCAGCACCAGGAACGCCCCGGCCACCACCGCCAGCGGCAGCAGCCGCGGCCCGGGCACCCGGGGCACCACGGCGCTCGTGAGCACCTGCACCGATCCGTCCACGGTGTCGCCGGCGAACAGCGGCAGCACCAGTTCGAGCTGCGACTGGGCGACGGCCATGCGCAGGATCTCGTCCTTGCGCGCGTTGCCCTCGCTGATGTTGGTCCGGTGGTTGGCCTCGAGTTCCTTGGCCTGGTCGAACCAGGCCTTCTCCTCGCGGCCGAGCCGCCGCGGCACCTCGCCAGCGGTCAGGTCCGCGGCGTCCGTGGACGCGGCCAGCAGGCGCTTGCCGCTGTCGATCACGCGGATCCGGTCCACGTCCTCGAGCCGGTCGACCAGACCCCGGGCCACCGCCTGCAGGTCGCCGTCGGCCGCGCGCACCTGGGCGAGCACCTGGCTGACCGACGCCGCGGTCACCACCGCGTTCTGCTCGGTGGCGCCGCGCACGACCGTCAGCCGTGCGACCCGCAGCACGCCGCCGATGAGCAGGACGCCGACGGCCAGGGCCACGAGCGCGCCCACCAGGACCTGCCGTGTGGAACTGTGCTGCATGGCTCCCTACTTCCTCCAGGCTCGCCACCCGCTCCATCCACGTCCTTCTGCGCCGCGGCCGGCCGACGGCGACGTGGTCTTGCGCACGATGCTGTTCATGGCCGTGGTCGCGGGCGACCACACCATGGTCATCTCCGCGAAGTTGGGCATCGGCACGGCGAACTCCACCTGGGCCCGGAAGGCCTTCAGCACCGGGTCGGCGGCCACCTCCGGGTCGTCGTAGACCAGCTTGTTGGCCGGCGTCTGGCGACCCTGCAACGCCATGATCTTGCCCGCATCCAGGCCGGTGATGGCGAGCACGAAGTCGAAGGCCTCATCCTTGTGCTGGCTCGGCTGGGCCACGTACACGCCCTCGACGGTCATCCAGGGCTTCATGGGCGCGCCGCCGGCCTCGTCGATGGTCGGCAGGGTGGCCAGGCCGTAGTCGATGTCGTCGGCGATCTCGGACAGGAACCAGGGACCGGAGAACACGATGGCGGCCTTGCCCTGGTTGAAGAGGCTGGTGATGAGCGTGCTGCTGGGCTCGGCCGGCAGGATGCCGTCGGTGTCGTACCAGGTCATCATCAGCTCGAGCGACCTGATGTTCTCGGGCGTGTCGAGCTTGGGATCGCGGCCGTTCTCGAACACGCCGCCGCCGAACGCGTTCATGAGCGCGCTGTGGTAGTAGAAGTCGCCGTAGCTGTAGGCCAGGCCGAACCGGCCGGCGGCCACGTCGGTCAGGCTCTTGGCCACCTTGACCAGCTCGCCCGAGGTGCGCGGCGGGGTCTTCACCAGGGCCTTGTTGTAGATCATGGTGACGACCTTGTAGTTCATGGGCAGGCCGTAGGTGTTGCCCTGGTACTCCATGGCCGCGAGCGTCGTGGGGATGAAGCGGTCGATGGTGGCCTGGTCGAGGTAGAAGTCGATGGGCTCGATGGTGCCGCCGGCCTCCACCCAGCCGCCGAGGCGGTCCTGGGCGTAGATGAACACGTCGGGGCCCTTCCCGCGCGGGACGGCGGCGGAGATCTTGTCGGCGTAGGCGTCGTACGGCACGGCGAGGGTGTTGACGGTGACCTTGCCCGCGTGGGCGTCGTTGTACGCCTTGACGGCCGCCTCGAAGGCGGTGCGCTCCTTGCCGCGGTAGGCGTGCCACACGACCAGCTCGGTCTGGGCGGCCGCCACCGCCGGCAGCACCACCATGGTCAGCATGACGGCAAGCAGCATCAGGATACGGGTCTTCATGGGCTAGTCTCCTTGGGTCAACCGCCGCTCGGTGGCGGCGTCGAACAGGTGGATCTGACCGAGTTCGAGATAGAAGTCGGCCTCGCTGTCGATGGCGGGCATGTTGTGGGGATCGAGCTTCGCCACCAGGGGGTTGTCGCCCAGGTGCCCGTAGGCCAGCACCTCGTGCCCGAGGGTCTCCAGCAGGTCGATCTTCATGCGCACGGTGGCCACCTCGCCGTCGGCGTCGCGCCGCTCGTCGCGCAGATACTCCGGACGCACGCCCACCAGCACCTCGCGGCCCTGGCCGCCCTGGGTGGCGGCCCGCAGGCGCCGGGGCAGGGGCAGCTGCAACCCGCCGGCCTCCACGGCGGCGCCGTCCTGGGCGATGCGACCGCGCAGGAAGTTCATGGGCGGCGTGCCGATGAAGCGGGCCACGAACAGGTTGGCCGGGGTGTCGTAGAGCTCGAGCGGCGTGCCCACCTGCTGCAGATCGCCGTCCGAGAGCACGGCGATGCGGTGGCCCATGGTCATGGCCTCGACCTGGTCGTGGGTCACGTAGACCGTGGTGGTCTTCAGGCGGCGCTGCAGGCCGGTGATCTCCGCGCGCATCTGCACGCGCAGCTTGGCGTCGAGGTTCGAGAGCGGCTCGTCGAAGAGGAAGACCGACGGCTGGCGCACGATGGCCCGGCCGACGGCCACGCGCTGGCGCTGGCCGCCCGAGAGCTGCCGCGGCTTGCGGTCGAGGTACGACTCGATGCCCAGGATCTTGGCGGCGTCGTCCACCCGGCGGGTGATCTCGCCCTGGTCCATCTTCCGGATGCGCAGGCCGAAGTCCATGTTCTCGCGCACGGACATGTGCGGGTACAGCGCGTAGCTCTGGAAGACCATGGCGATGTCGCGGTCGCGGGGCGGCACCTCGTTGACGACGCGGCCGCCGATCTTGATCTCGCCGCCGGAGATCTCCTCCAGGCCCGCGATCATCCGCAACGCCGTGGACTTGCCGCAGCCCGACGGCCCGACGAGCACCATGAACTCGTGGTCGCGGATCTCCAGGTTCAGCTCGCGGATCACCTCCACGTCGCCGTACCGCTTGTTGCCCTTGTCGAAGATGACGCCTGCCAAGGCACGCTCCTCACGCAACGGCCGCGCCCGCGGGCGCGGCCCGGGTCTACCGACCGTCGGGCGCCAGGATCAGGACCGAACGACGGGGGATGGTCAGGTTCAGCTGGCCGTCCGGGGCCGCGAGGGTCCCGCCGCCGAGCAGGTCGCGCGCGCCGCCTGCCAGCCTTCGGGCAGCGCGACGGTCCACGGCCGCCTCGGCCCGGTTCACGGCCACGAGGATCCGGTCGCCCGACACCGGATCATGGCGCGCGAACACGAAATGGTCGGGCCCGAACACGAGGCCCGCGCGATCGCCGCGCCAGATGCTGGGATGGGCCCGGCGGATGGCGATGAGCTGCCGGTAGTAGCCGCGCAGACCCTCGTCGCGGGCGACGCCGCGGCCGGGTCCGAGGTCGCGGTCGCCCCAGGGCATGTCGGTGCGGTTCTCCGGCCAGGTGCCGATGCGGCGACCCACCTCCTCGCCGTAGAACACGCAGGGAATCCCGCGGGCGGTCATCTGCAGGGCCGCGCACATGCGGAACAGCTCCCAGTCGCCGCCGAGGGTGAGGATCGCGCCGTCGGTGTCGTGGCTGCTCAGGTAGTGCGACACCTGGTGGCCCGGACGCACCTGCTCGCGCTTGTCGAGGTAGCGATCGAAGGCCACCGGCCGGCCGCGCCCGAGCACGAAGCCCACGCTGCTGCCCTGGAAGCCGAAATCGAAGCCCGCGTCCATCTCGTCGGGCTCGAACCAGGGGTCGAGCACCTGGTTGTCGCCGCCCCAGACCTCGCCGATGAGGTAGAAATCGTCGCCCAGGCGCTGGCGGGAGCGCTCGCGGTGCAGGCGCCAGAAATCGTGCTCGACGTGCTTGACGGTGTCGAGCCGGAACCCGTCGAGGCCGGTGCGCTCGGCCAGGCCGAGGTGAGCCTCCAGCAGGTACTCGCGCACCTCGGGATTGTCGGTCTTGAAGTCGGGCAGCCCGGACAGGCAGGTGGTGAGGTCGTCGTCGCCGCACTGGCTGCCGAAGCGCAGCCACGCACGCCCCTTGTCGCGGATGTAGTGGGAGTCGTAGCCGCAGTGGTTGTAGACCACGTCGAGCAGCACCTTCAGGCCGCGCGCGTGGGCGGCGTCGACGAGGGCCTTGAGCTGGGCCTCGGTGCCGAACCGTGGGTCGATGGCGTAGAAATCGTCGGCCCAGTAGCCGTGGTAGGCCCAGTCGAAGAAGCCGCCGCCCGAGACGTAGCCCGGGATCTGCTGCACCACCGGCGTGATCCACAGGGCGGTGCAGCCGAGGCCGGTGATCTCGTCGAGGTGGTCGATGAGGCCGGTGAGGTCGCCGCCGTGGAAGTTGCCGGGACCGTCGGCCACGTCCTGGTCGTTGGCGAGGTCGCCGTCGGCGAAGCGGTCGAGGATGACGAAATAGAGCACGGCGTCGTCCCAGCTCTGCTGCGGCACCACCGGCACCGGGCCGGTCGGCGCCGGCGCGACGGCCTTCGGGGGCGCAGGCGCGGTGGCGACGGGAGGCTGAGCGGCGCAGGCGCCGAGCAGGGCAAGCAGGCAGACGGCGCCGAGGCGGCCGAGCGAAGAGCGGAGACGGGCCAGCATGCAGGACACCTTCCCGGTGCGGCGACCCACCGAATTCAGGGGTGGCAGTGGGTGCCGGTCCACGACGGGCGCAGTATTGCCCATGACGGGATCATCGTCAAGAAATACAAGCCGTTGCGGCCGCCGATCGCCCAGTCTTTAATTAGGATTTCTCGCCTACGGCGGCCCTCCGCCGGGCCCCCTGCGAGCGCGCCGAGAGCTCCCGCAAGGTCAGGCTCGCCAGCACCAGGACGCCGGCCACCAGGAGCCGCCAGGTGACCGCCTCGTGCAGCACCAGCACCGACAGCACCGTGGCCACCACCGGTTGCAGGAAGATGTACAGGGCGACCCGCGACGCCTGTGTGTGCTTGAGCGCGTAGAGGTTCAGGGCGTAGGTGACGACGGTGGCCCCGAGCACCACGTAGGCCATCCGGGCCAGGTCGCCGGCCGTGAGCGCCTGCAACGGCGCCGCGAGCAGGTCGTCGAGACCGTAGACCATCACCCCCGCGGATCCGCACAGGAAGACCACCGTGGTGGCGCCCAGCGGATCGTGGCGCGCCATCACCCGGCCGCTGAGCGCCACGTACGCGCCGTAAGACGCCGAGCTGACCAGGATGAGCAGGTCGCCGGCGAGGTCGCGGGGGTCGAGGTGGAGGTGGTCGACCTCCAGGAGCACCAGCACGCCCACCATGCCGCACACCAGGGCGGCCACCCGGGACACATCGAGGCGTTCGCGGCCCAGGGCGACCGCGGTCGCCAGCGCGAACAGCGGGATCTGGCTGCAGATGAGCGCCGCGTGGGCCGGCGTGGTGCGGCTGAGCCCCTCCAGGAAGAAGATCTGGTTGAAGGTGACGCCGAGCACGGCGCAGCCGCCGAGGTACCAGACGTCGCGCCCCCGCGGCAAACGCTGGCGGAACAGCGCGGTCAGGATCGCGAGCACCACGAGCGACGACGCGACCCGCAGCGCAGCCCAGGCGGCCGGCGCCATCACCGCCACCACCTGCTTGCTCACCAGGTAGTTGACCCCGAACAGCAGCTGGACGGCGATCAGCGCCGCCCGCACCCGGCGCTGCTGCTCCGCATCGGTCAAGCGCCGGCCCCGGCGAGGAACTCCAGCGCGCGGGCGACCGAGTCCTTGGGGCTGACCTTGAGCTGCTGGTCGCGGAGCTTGCCATCGGGACCGATGATCCAGTGGCTGCGGATCACGCCCTCGTAGGTCTTGCCGTACATCTGCTTCTCGCCCCAAGCCCCGTAGGCGGCGAGGACGGCGTGGTCGGGGTCGCTCAAGAGGTCGTACGGGAAGTTCTGCTGCTCCCGCCAGCGCTTCAGCTTCGCCACCGGGTCGGGGCTGACGCCGAGCACGACCGCGCCGGCGGCCGCGACGGCGGCGTAGTTGTCGCGGAACCCGCAGGCCTGGGCCGTGCAGCCGGGCGTGGCGGCCTTGGGGTAGGCGAACAGCACCACCGTACGCCCCGCGAAGTCGGCCAGCCGGACCTTGCGGCCGTCCTGGTCGAGGAGGGTGAACGACGGAGCCTTCTTGCCGATCTGCAGCATGGGTCAGCCTCCGGGCTGGGGTGAGGTGGCGGCGGACACGATCGCCGCGGACCCGCCGTCCGTCAATGCCGACAGCGTCGTGCAAGATGCACGGAAACCGGGCGCCGCGATCGGAAAAAATGACCCACCGGGCAACTTTTTCCTCAAGAAATATCACCAATAGGCCGATACAGGGTGCGGGCACGGAGTCACCGCGGCTCACGGCAATCCGGAGACCGCGGCCAGCCACGAAACGGAGCCATCATGCGATCCTGTCTGTCGTGCCTCGCCATGCTGCTTCTGGCCGCCGCCCCTGTCCTGGCGATCGATCTCGTCACCAGCGCCCGTGTGGAGATCGTCGAGGGCATCGCGTTGAGCCAGACCACGGCCCTGAACTTCGGCGTCCTCGCGCGCAACAACGGCACGGTGACCGTGGCCGCCGCCGACGGCGCCATCACCGACCCCACCAACCTCATGGTCGACGCCACGAACGTCAGCCAGGGCATCTTCATGGTCAACAGCATGACCGGCGCCGACCTCGAGGTCGACTGCACGGGCGGCGTCATGCCCTCCGGCATCACCATGGGCGCCTTCACGGCCGACTGGGCCAACAGCGGCACGGGCGGGGCCGTCCCCGTCAATCGCACGCTGCTGACCGACGACGAGGTGCTGGAGATCGGCGCGACGATCACCGTCGACCGCACCACCGTCGCGCTCACCGGCGGGACACCCGCGACGCTGCCCTACACCGTGAGCGTCACCTACCAGTAGATCGAACGGAGCACGGACGGGCGGTGGCACGCGAACCCTCCCCGGAGCCGGCCGGACGCGACAGGGCGCGTTCCGGGCCACTCCGGGGAGGGCTGGGTTATGCCGCGAAGATTTCGGCTGGCTCCCTGCTTGCAGCTCCGGCGGCATGAACACCACCGATCTGTACCGCCCGGAGTGGGTCCCACCCCACTGCCCCAATCGC
>JAWKQQ010000024.1:0-72735 GCA_041390065.1 Candidatus Krumholzibacteriia bacterium | reverse complement strand
AACACCGCCCAGGCCGGTCTGCCGGACCCGGCGGCGGTGGCGGTGGCCCTGGACGCGGCGGCCGAGGTGATCCTCGCGCAGCTGCGCTAGCCGCGAGGCAGACGCAAGGCCAGGAGCACCTGGTCGGGCGGACCCAGTTCCAGATCGCCGTAGGGCAGCACGACCTCGGGCGCCGGCAGGGGCCCGAGGTCGTCGCGTAGCCGGGCGGCGATGCCGGGCCACTCGCTGTCCGCGACGTAGAGCACGCCGCCGGCGGTGAGCGCCCGGCGGGCGTCCGCGAGGGCGGCCTCGAGGACCCGGTGCTCGGGGTCGTCCCGATCGGACAGGGCGCCGGGGATCCCGTGCACGGGCTTGTCGGGTTCGAAGTAGATGGCCGCCTGCCAGACGCGGTCTTCCCGCAGGATCACGGCGTCCTCGGGCCCGACGTGCCGCGCCACGAACATGACCAGAGGCTGGAGGGCGTCGCGCTGCACGTGCCGCGGCAGGATGCCGCCGGCCAGGTTGTAGCCCAGCACGACGGCTGCGATCACCGCGACGGGCAGCGTCCGCACCGCGCCCGCGGCCCTCGGGCCCGACGACCAGCCCGCGGCCGCCAGAGCCACCAGCCCGGTGACCACCGGCGCCCAGAACTTGCGCTGGCCGGGATCCCACCAGGCCGCGAAGAGGGCGCTGACCGCGACCAGCACCGCCAGGTTGACCCACGCCTGACGATGGTCCGGCGACGCGGTTCGCCAGGCGCCCTGCAGCCGCCAGAATCCGGCCAGCAGCAACGCCGGCACCATCAGGAACGGCCCGCCGCGCAGGACGACCGCCGGGCCGAGCGGCTCGCCGCCGTAGAGGTAGGGCTTCAGGGGCCCGCCGGTCAGGAACGCCGACAGAAGGCCGCGCGGCACCTCGCGGCTCGTGAGGTTGGCCAGCAGCCCGTAGCGGCCGGCGAACTCCTCGCTGTAGCCGGTGAACCAGCGCCAGAGCGACGCCGGCGCGAGGCTGCCCGTGGCGACGGCCGCCGCCACCACGTATCCCGCCAGCACGAGCGCGCCGGCAGGACCGAGGCAGCTCAGCGTGAGCCGCCAGCGACCGGCGCCCCTGGCGCGGCGTCCGACCATCCAGGCCAGCGGGATCGCCCAGAGCACGAGCACCTGGTGCGCGAGCACACCCGCGGCCAGGGTGACGCCCACCGCGAGCGCGGTGCGGGAGGTCGGCGGCGGTCCGAGCGCCAGCCTCGCCGACCACCACAGCAACGCGCTCGCCAGGAGCGCGAACAGCGGCAGGCTGTCGGCCTGGGTGGCCTGCGACCAGGTGACGTAGCTCACGGCCAGCAGCGCGCACCAGGCCGCCGCGGGCGCGGCCGCGACCGCGAGCCGGCGCAGCAGACGCCAGGCCACCGCGAGGCCCGCCAGGGTGAGCCCCAGGTTCAGCACCTGCAGGGGCGACACCGCGCGGCCCGGCCATTCGAACCACTGCCAGAGCCGCCACCAGCCACGGAAGAGGGGCTGCAGCGCGAGGTGGTGGGGATGCAGGAGCCGCGAGCGGTCGGCGAACTCGGTGTCCCAGAGGTAGTAGTAGCTGTCGATGGTGAAGACATGCTGGCGCAGCGTGAGGACCACGGCGCCGAGCGCCGCGAGGACGACGAGCGGGACGAGCGGTGGCCGCGGCGGGGAGGACACGGTGGCGGATCTTTCGGCTGCGGGAACGGTCCGGGCGGCCAAACGCCGCGACGGTATCATGGGACCGGGCACCGCTCCAGCGAAATTCCCGGTCAGCCAGGCGGCGGCAGCATCGCCGTGGCCACCTGGTGCCTGACCTGCGGGCCGCAGAGCACGCCCACCAGCGCCAGCGCGAACTCCAGCGCCGTGCCCGGTCCGCGGCTGGTGAGCAGGTTGCCGTCCATGACGACCCGGTCGGGACGGCGGCTGTCGGCGGGCAACGTGTCGTAGAAGGCCGGGTGACAGGTGCCGCGCCGGCCCCGCAACAGGCCGTGATGCTGCAGGACGACGACGGGTGCGGCGCAGATGGCCGCCACCAACCCGTCGGCCGCGTCGTGAGCGCCGAGGCGAGCGATGAGCGGGGCGCAGTCGCGCAGGTGCTCGGCGCCGGGCATGCCGCCCGGCAGCACGATGGCCTGCAGGGGGCGGACCGGCAGGTCGACGAGCCGGGCGTCGGCCACGAGCACGACGCCGCGCGAGCAGGTCACCTCGCGCCGCGGGCCCACCGACGCCACCGCGACCTCGCAGCCGGCCCGGCGCAGGGTGTCGATCACGGTGACGGCTTCGATCTCCTCGGTGCCGTCGGCGACGGGCACCAGCACCTGCGGCGGATGACTCATGGCATCGCCTCCGGTCAAGGGTTCGGGCCGAGGCCCAGGTCCAGCCTCAGGGCAAGGTAAACCAGCGCGGGCTTGTCGCCCCCGACCGGCCGGACCGCACCCACCGTGCCGACCTCGAGGCAGCCCGACATCCCACCGGAGCGCAGGGTCTGCACGCCCACCGCGGCCGACCAGCCCGGCGTGTCGGCGAGCTGACCGTAGGTGCCGCCACCGAGGCCGAGGTAGAAGCAGGCGCCCGGTCCTTGGGTGAGCCTGGCGCGCAGGTTGCCGGCCACCGACAGCGGGCCCTTGTCCCGCCAGGCGCGGTCCTGCGCGAAGTCCGGCGTGCCGCCGAAACCCACGCTCACCCCGCCGTCGAGGTCGGCGGTCAGCCCTTGCCAGAGGCCGACCGTCAGGCGCGCCGCGCCGTCGCTGCGGTTCCGCCAGCGGACGGTCGCGAGGTCGACGCCGCCCTCGACGTACGCCCCGTGGCGGCCCGCCGCGCGCGCCGCCTCCGCGCACGGAGGCTGCGGCGGGGGCCGGCGGTCGGGGTCGTCGGTGAGCAGGAGCTCCCAGGTTCCCGCCGGTGGTGCCGCCGCGCCCACCATCGCCCCGCCCAGTGCGCCCGCCGCGAAGACGCCGAGACCGGCGAGCACCGCGGCGAGGTTCTCGAAGCCGCCGTCGTCGTTGGCCAGCGTGTTGCCCACCGCGAGGCCGCCCACGAGGCCGACGGCGAGTCCGCCGGCCACGCCCCGGCCGACGTTGCCGGCGCGGGACCGCCGCCATCGCCACAGGCGGGCCAGGTCACGGGCGTCGAGCGCGAAGCCGTCGTCGAGCCGGATCGCCGCGCCCTGGACCCGGGCGATCACGCCGCGGCCGTCGGCCCCGGTGTCCAGCACCCAGGCGACCGTGTCGCCCGGGGCCAGGTGAACGAGCGCGTGGGCGGGGTCGGTGGCGGGTGCGGGGTACGGATCGGCGAGGGCGGACGCGGCGGCCGCGAGCAGGGCAAGGGCGAACAGGGCGGTGATGGGGCGACGCATGGCGGTGCCTCCTCGTTGCCTGCCGCGGGCCGAACGCCCGCGATCATCCGGGGGGGTCGGGATCAAGATCGGGCCGCGGGAGTCGGATCACAAGCGCGGACCGCCGCCCGGCGGGGCGGCGGTCCGGTCGGGCCGACCGTGACCTGGCCCGCTCAGGGCACGCTGCTCGTGAATTCGTCGCGCAGGTAGACCTGCATGGCCGAATCGGGCTGGGCCGGCTGCAGCGGCTCGAGGAAGCGGAACGGGGTCGCGCTCTCGAAGGCCAGCAACGAATGGCACAGCGTGCAGCTGTCGTCGATCCCCTCGCCGCGGTCGTTCACCAGGCCGGCGCCGTGGCAACGGCTGCAACCGGCGTCGTCGCGGCGATGGCCGATGTGGCTGGGGTAGGCGCCCCAGCCCACCTTCATCCCGGGGTGGACGTTGCGGGCGTACGCCCTCGCCAGCACGACCGCCATGGCGTCCAGCGCCCGCGGGTCGCGGTCCAGCACGGCGGGCGCCTTGCGGCGGTAGTAGCCGCGCAGCGCCGCGGCCATGGCCACCTCGGGCGACTCGCCCGGCGGCACCGTGGTCCGCAGCGCCTCGAGCGCCGCCGCCTTGGCCCAGGGCACGGACCGATCGATGTCGCCGGCGGCGACCAGGCCGTCGACCACGTCGGCGGGCATGCGGTAGACATGGGTCGCCCGGTTGTGGCAGTCGATGCAGTCCATGGTCCGCGGTTCGGGCAAGGTCCCGGGGGCCGTCGCCGCGACCCGGGGGTTGCGCCAGCGGGTCACCTGGTCGCCGCGGCGGACCTCGACCCAGAGCATCTGCCGACGCGTGGCGTCCGCCGCCTGATAGGTGACCGCCGCGTCGGACGAGACGTGCCAGTGGATCGCGCCGGTCTCGCCGCCGGCGCCCACCTTGAGCGCCAGCGTGCTGAAGGCCGGCGTCGAGGCCGAATCGGGCGCGAACCGGGCGAACGTCTTGATGCGGTCGCCGTAGAACTTGTCGGGCCAGTGGCACTTCTCGCAGGTCTCCCGCGCCGGCCGCAGCGTGTGGACCGGCGTGGGGATGGGACGGTTGTAGCCGCCGGTGGTGACCAGCCACATCTGCCGCAGGCCGTTCAGCTTGGCGTCCACGAGAGCCTCCGCCCCCTCGCCGACGTGGCATTCCACGCAGGCGACGTGGGCGTGGGGGCTCGACTGGTAGGTCGCCCACTCCGGCCCCATCACCTGGTGGCAGGTGGTGCCGCAGAACTGCGGCGAATCCATGTGGTGCAGGATGGCCGCACCGCCGAATCCGAGGAAGAGCAGGTTGACGACCGTCAAGCCGGCCACGGTGAAGGCCAGGCCCGATCCGAGCGGATTGGCCTTCACCAGCTCGTCGGGGAACCGTTCGCGGAGCAGCTCGGCGGTGCTCAGCCCGGTCCGCCGCTGGAGCCGGTGCCAGCCGATGGGAATCAGCGCCAGACCGAGGATGAACAGCGCCGGCAGGGCCAGGAACGTGAGCAGGCCCGAGTAGCTGTTCCCCAGGACGCCGGACTCCTGCAACAGCAGCAGGAAGACGAGCAGCAGGAACGAGCTCGTGGTGAGGGCCACCCCGAGGGCGCCTGTCCGCGTGGTGGACAGGCCCCTCAGGAAGGCCCGGAAGGACCTCTGCATGGTCTCTCCTCTTCCGGTCTACTGGGAGACCATGGGGCCCTTGAACATCTCGGCGTACCGGGCCTGCAGCTTGCCCGACTTGATGTCGGCCTTGATGTCGGCCGTGGGCCGGCCGAGCCACTGGTGGAACTCGTCGGCCAGGACCGCGTCGATCGCCCGGTCGAGGTCGGGGTCGTGGAACTCGCGCAGCTCGGGGATGAACTTGAAGTAGAAGTGCTGCGCGACCTCGTAGATGCCGTGCCACCAGGTGTAGTCCGGGCCCATCATGGCGGCGCCGTGGCGGGCGCGGCGTCCCTCGTGATGCCAGATCTCCCAGTAGGTCCACTCGTACTCGTTGGCGAAGCTGGCCACGCCGTCGCCGAGCTTCTTGTCGCGGGCGATCTTGAACAACTGGCCCGCGGGCTTGGCGAACTTCTCGTTGTAGAGATTGACGAGGCCGTCGTACTGGGCGTAGTGGCCGTCGACGAACCCCTGGCCGTGGCAGTTGCGGCAGACGTCCTGCATGTTCTGGCGCTTGGCCTGCCAGTTCTCCTTGGTCGTCGACACGGGCGGCCTCAGGGTCCAGCTGATCCGCTCGCCGACCTCGTGGGTGACCGCCTGGTTGCGCGTGGCGGACATGTGGCAGGTGGCGCACGTGGGGGCCGCGAAGTAGTCGACGCCCACGACCCAGCTGTCGCTGTCGAGGTTCATGTGCTCGACGTTTGTGAAGTACGCGTTGCCGTGCTTGCTCTCCTCGTAGACCTCCTTCTGCGGATGGTCCGGTCCGAGGTGGCACTTGGAGCAGGCCTCGGGCTTGCGCGCCTGCGCGACGTCGAACGCGTGGCGCGTGTGGCAGGCGGTGCAGCTGCCCTTGGAGCCGTCGGGGTTCAGGCGGCCGATGCCGCTGTTCGGCCAGCTCAGGCGCGACAGCTTGTTGGGGCTGTCGGAATCGATGACCACCTTGCAGCCGTGGCAGCTCTCGCACCCGTCGACGGCCACGGGGAAGCCGCCCGCCGCGTGGGCGAGGTAGGCGTCGTTGGAGTCGAGGATCTCGCCGGCGTGGGCGTGGTAGCTGTGCTGCACCTGGTCCGCCTCCTTGGCGTGGCACGCGCCGCAGTCCTTCGGCGTGACCAGCGTCGCGATCAGCGCGCCCTCGTGCATGAACCCGTCCGCGTCGCCCTTCTCGGCGCCGTGGCAGTCGATGCAGGTGATGCCCGCCGAGCCGTGCTTGCTCGCGAACCATTGCTTGTAGAGGCCGGGCGACTTCTCCTTGTGGCAGGTCATGCACTTGCCGGCGGGGCTGTCGGTGGCCACGGCCAGGGCGCTGCCCGCGGCGAGGGTCAGCACGCAGAGCATCAGGATCGCACGCGTCATGGATCAACTCCCGGATGGGGTCATGAAGAACGGGCTGTTCCCAAGTTAACGACCCCGGCCAAGGGTTGTTCAAGGCCGGTTCCGGAGTTCCTTGACCATGGTCAAGGTCGGGGGACGCGGTTTTTCGCCTCCGGCTTCCCGGTGGCCACGACCCCGAATATGACGCCATCAATCTTGAATCCCGATATCGGCATTCGATGTCATATCTCATGAAACGACATTGACATATGACACACCGGGGAGCTAGAATCCTGGGGTGAGGCGCAGGCTGCTCCGGTGCACTTCAGCTCGTGACCTGCCGAGCCCGAACCTTAAGGAGACCAGGATGAAGACCAAGAGAATGTTGCTGACGACCGCTCTGGTCATCGCCATCGCCGCGCTGGTCAGCGTGCCGGCCGGCGCCTTCCCGTTCGTCACCGGCACCGACACGAGCTGCAGCCAGTGCCACACCACGTTCACGATCGGTGGCGCCCAGCATACCGTTCACTCGAGCCAGTTCTCTTGCGCGCTCTGCCACGTCGGCGCCATAGGAGCCAACCCGGTCGAGCCGACGGCGTGCGTCCAGTGCCACGACACGACCGACGTGTTCGTGCTGCATGGCCCGCTGGTGAGCCCCGACGGCTACCAGTGCGGATACTGCCACGAAGGCGTGGGCGCGCAGGAGCACACCTGGACGGAACTGAAGAACATCTTCGAGTAGGCTCACCGTTCGGCAGCGATCAGGAGGATGCCCGGTGTCCTCCTCGACGACGAGGACCCGGCCCGCATCCGGGTCCTCGTCTGCGTTCGGTGGCGGGTGGCGTCGGGGCGCTCAGGGCGCCGTCACCCGCACCGTCTCGCTGCGCACGCCGTCGCTCAGGACCAGGTCGAGCGCGCCCGGCGCGGTGCGCACCGTGCCGCGGCCGCCCCGCAACACCGCCAGCACCATGCCATCGGCCGACCGCCGCACCATCAGCAGAGGATGGTCGGCGGCGTTCCAGTCGAGCCGCAGGTCGCCGGCCCGCCGCAGGCTCGGCGCGGACGGCCCGCGGCCGGCCTTGGCCGCCTGGCTGCGCGACGTGACCGCCCGGCCTTCCGGGCCCGCGAGCTCCAGCTCGGCCAGTTCCGCCCGCTTGGCGGCCGGCAGGGGCAGGGTGAAGGCGAAGGCGGAATCGTCGCCCGGGAGGTCGGCCACCTCGGGCATCGCGAAGCCGATCGCGATCAGCTCGCGTCCGGCCGCATCCCGGGCGACGATCCGGTAGGGGCCGGCGGCCGTCGGTGTCGACGGCCGGGCCGTGATCACGAGGGCGGGTTCGAGGATCAGCCGGCCGGCGGACCGACGGCCCCACACCAGGAGGCAGGTGGTGGCCGCAGGGAGCGAAGGAGCGGCCGTCGCGGACGCGAGCACCTGCTCGTACATGTAGTCCGAGATCCACTTGGGCTGGCAGTAGCTCATGAGGTCGCGGTGCTCGGCCGGGTCCTTGACCTGCTCGGTCACGAGGTCGAGGCCCCACTGGCCGATCAGACCCCCGGCGTACGGGTAGTCGGGATCGGGATCGGCGGGCCCGCCGCAGGCGACATGGTAGAGGCCGAGGTTGTGGCCCAGCTCGTGGGCGAGCACCTCCTCGCGCGAACCGTCGTAGTCCCAGCCCATCGCGACGTAGCCGGACAGGCGGCCGAGGCCGGCGATGCCCGAGGTGTAGGAGCATTTGACGGCGCCGTAGTAGTGGCGGCCATCGGCGTCCTCGGCCAGGCGCAGGGCGGTCAGCTCGCTCAGGATCTGACCCCACGCGTTGTTGCCGTCGTCGGCCTGCAGGGGCGGGGCCGAGGTGGTGTACACCGGGTGCACGTCGACGTCGATGTCGGGCACGGGCATGAGCAGCTCGGCGGCCGAGACGAAATCGTCCGCCGTGGCCGGGGTCGCGTCGCCCTGCAGGCCGTTGGACGACTGCAGCACCGGCACCAGGCGCATGCCCAGCGCCGGGCGTTCGATCACCGGCGGGGTCACCAGACCCGTGGTGGGGAAGGTGTTGTTCGCCTCGACGGCCTCGGGGACCTCGCGGTCCGGATCGATGGTCAGGCGCACGCCGAGCCCGGGACGGACCTGCCCGGCCGGCAGCCGCACGTTCCAGGAGCCGGCGAGGTTGCCGGGATCGATGCCGGTGGGGGTGGCCGCGGCGGCGAGCGTGAGCACCTCGCTGCCGGCGGGCGAACCGTCCAGGAACCACTCCACGCGCACGGGCGGCGCCACGTCGTTCGCCACCGTCGCCGTGCCGTAGACGCGCATGATGGCCTCGCGGCCGGCGATCAGGGGAACCGTGCCGTCGGGGCGCTGGGTGGCCTGGGTGAACTCGACGCGGGCGACCGTGAGGTCGAGGTCGGTGTCGTAGGCGAGGTCATAGACCACGGTGGCCAGGGCGTAGGCGCCGGCCGCGACCGGCACGGGCAGGTCGGTCGGCCAGGGCGCGTACACGGTCTCGCCCTCGAGCAAGCGTTCGGCCGAGACGGTGTAGATGCCCGGCACCAGGCTGGAGAGGGTGTCGCCGGGGCTGATCACGGCCTGGAAACCGCCCGGGCCGGTGACCGGGAAGCTGGGCGCGACCGTGCCGGGCAGGCCCGTGGTGGCGGCCACCAGGCCGCCGCGAACCGCCAGGCCGGTGTAGTTGACGACGACGGTGACGGCGTCGCCGCCGGCCAGGTCCACCTGCTGCACGACGCTGCCCGGGTAGAAGTCGCCGAAGGGGTGGTCGGCCGTCAGGCTCCTGACCACGTAGCGGCCGGGCGGGACGAGGCCGAATTCGCGGGTCGCGGCGACGGCGATGGGGTCGCCGCCGGGACCCGTGAGGGTGACCTGGGCGGGCACGCCGTCGGGCAGGCCGCGGATCTCCACGGTCAAGCGGCCGGCGAACGAGGGGACGGTGAGCTCATCGCTGGAGCACCCCGCGAGCATCAGGACCAGGACCACCGCGAGCCAGCCGACTGTCCGTATCATGGGAACCTCCTTGACCGGTTGAACGTACGCCGACGGCGGCTCGCCAGCAACCCCGCGGTTGAGCCTTGCCCCGGGCCCGGCGGCGTGGTTCCATGGCCGGCATGAATGCGCTGCACCCGCTGGACTGGCTCATCATCGGCACCTACCTCGTGGGCACCATCGTCCTGGGCCTGGCCTTCAGCCGGCGGGCCAGCCGGGACGGCGAGAGCTATTTCCTGGCGGGCCGTTCGCTGCCCTGGTGGGTGCTGGGCACCAGCATGGTGGCCACCACCTTCGCCGCCGACACGCCGCTGGCCGTCACCGGCTTCGTACGCGACCACGGCATCTGGTACAACTGGTTCGGCTGGCACTACGCCCTCGCCCAGATCCTCGCCGTGTTCCTGTTCAGCCGGTTCTGGCGCCGCGCCGAGGTGATCACCGACAACCAGCTCATCGAGATGCGCTACGCCGGCCGGCCGGCGGCGAGCCTGCGCGCCTTCAAGGCCTTCTACTTCGCCGTCCTCTACAACTTCATCGTGCTCGGCTGGGTGCTCAAGGGCATGGCCACGGTCGCGCAGACGGTGCTCGGCATCGACCCCACCGTCGCCGTCCTCGGCGGCGCCGCGTTCGCCCTCGCCTACTCCCTGATGGCCGGCTTCTGGGGCGTGGTGGTGACCGACGTCGTGCAGTTCATCCTGGCCATGGCCGGCGCCATCATCCTGGCCGTGGTGGCCGTCGGCAAGGTCGGCGGCCTCGAGGTCCTGCTGACCAGGCTGGCGGCGCTGCCGCAGGTGACGGCCGACACGACGGCCATGATCCCCGGCGGCGGCTTCGGCCCCGAGAGCAACGTCTTCAAGTTCCTGGTGTTCGTGACCATCATGTGGTGGGCGTCGCACAACGCCGACGGCGGCGGGTATCTGATCCAGCGCATGTCCGCCGCCCGCGACGAGCGCCATGCCCGCGGGGCGACGCTCTGGTTCGTGATCGCCATGAACGCCGTGCGCTACTGGCCGTGGATCCTGGCCGCCCTGGCCTCGCTCGTGCTCTTTCCCGTGCTGCCCGACGGCCAGGGCAGCGAGGCCGCCTACCCGCTGCTGATGCGCGAGGTGCTGGGGCCGGGGCTGCTGGGCGTGATGCTGGTGAGCTTCTTCGCCGCCTTCATGTCCACCATCGACACGCACCTGAACTGGGGCGCCAGCTACCTCATCAACGACGTCTACACGCGCTTCCTGCGGCCCGCGGCCGGCCCGCGCGAGACCGTCCTGGTGGCCAAGCTCTGCGTGGGCGTGATGATGGTGCTGGCCGCCGTCGTCGCCTTCGCGCTCACGAGCATCGGCAAGGCCTGGCTCTTCGTCTGGGCGATGGGGGCGGGCATCGGGCCGGTGCTGATCCTGCGCTGGTTCTGGTGGCGCATCAACGCCTGGAGCGAGATCGCGGCGCTGGCGGCGAGCGTGCTGCTGGCCGTGGGATTCGAGGTGGCGGCCGCCGTGCAGAGCGGACCGGCCTACGTCCTGTTCGACACCCCGCTGCGCGTCGGCGGCGTCGCGCTGGCCACCCATCACAAGGCCATCATCCTGGTGCCGATCACGATCCTGGTGTGGGTGACGGTGACGTTGCTCACGCGGCCGGAGCCGCCGGCCCGGCTGGCCGCGTTCTACCGCAAGGTGCGGCCCGGCGGCGCGTGGGGGCCGGTGGCGGCCGCGTGCCCGGACGTGGTGTGCGACGGGTTGAGCCGCCGCACGCTGCTGGCCTGGCTGGCGGGCGTGGCGATGGTCTACGGGATCCTCTTCGGGCTGGGCAAGCTGCTGCTCGGCCAGCCGGCGGCAGGGCTGGTGCTGCTGGCCGTGGCGGCCGCCGCGACGGTGGTCGTGGTGCGCGAGCTGCGGCGCTGACCATTCGGCGGATCAGGGTGAGCGTCCGTTCGGCCCGGGTGCTGCCCGCCAGCAGCCGCACCAGGTAGGTGCCCGACGCCATGGCGCGGCCGGTGTCATCCCGACCGTTCCCGCGCACGGAGTGCCGTCCCGCCGGTTGGGGTCCGTCCGCGAGCACGGCGACCCGCCGGCCGTCTGGCGTGGGCGCCGTCAACCGTCCCTGCTATGCCAGATCTACAGGCCGACGATCTCGCCGGTCGGGGCGTGGCATCCTCGCGGGGCGGGTGGCCCGGAGTCCGTCAAGGCGAGCGCCAGGATGGCGTCGGTCGCTCGGTCGAAGTCCGCGCAGGCCACGTACGCGATGTCCCCGATGACGGCCAAGCGCTGCGGCTTACGGCGTAGCAGGGGCCGGCCTCGATCAACGTCGCCACCCGGCAGCTGCCGGACTCGTCGAGGGGCGCCCAGGCGGATTACGGCGGCTCCTCCTCCGAGACCGTGCTGATGATCACAGCCGGGGTCGGCGACGGCCGGGCGGCCAGGAGCACGCCCAGAAGGACCGCGATGGGTCTCGGCATGGTTCTTCTCCCCGTTGCATGCCGCCGGACGCCGTCATTCTGCGGATCCGGGGAACGGGAATCAACGCCTCAGCCCTCGGCCTGTCCGGCCCGCAGGGCCTCGCTCGCCGCGCGCAGCCGGAAGGCGAACCGCGAGCCTCGGCCCACTTCGCTCTCGACGGCGATCCGACTGCCGTGGCCCTCGACGATCTTCTGGCTGATGGCCAGGCCCAGGCCGCTGCTCTGGCCCTTGGCGCTGCGGCTGAGGTCGCCGGTGTAGAAGCGGTCGAAGATGTGGGGCAGCACGTCGGGCGCGATGCCGATGCCGTCGTCGGTCACGGCCACGTCGACGGTGCCGTCGCGGCGGTCGCGGACCACGACGGTCACGTGGCCGCCGTCATGGCCGAACTTGACGCCGTTCTCCACGAGGTTCTGCAACACCTGGCCGATCTGCAGGGGATCGGCGAGCACCATGGGCAGGTCGTCGGGGCAATCGCAGGACAGGGCGATCGTCCTGTCGCGGGCGGCGCCGGCCGCGCGCGCGAGCACGCCCTCGACGAGTTCGGGCAGGGGGAACTCCTCGAACGAGAACCGGGCCTGGCCCGAGTCGAGCCGCGAGAGCTGCAGCAGGTGGTCGACCAGCTGGTCGAGGTGCAGGAGGTTGCCGGTGATGATCCCGAGGTAGCGCTCGTACTCGGCGTCCGGCAGGTCGCGGCCGCCCATGGCCAGGGTCTCGATGTAGCCGCGGACGCTCGCCAGCGGCGTCCGCAGGTCGTGCGACACGTTGGCCACCAGCTGGCGCTGGAACTGCTCCTTGCCGCGCAGATCGTCGATGAGGTGCTCGAGGCGGGCGGCCATGGTGTTGAAGTCGCGGCCGAGGCGGCCGAGGTCGTCCTGGCTCGTGTCGCGCACGCGGCGGTCGAGGCGCCCGGAGGCCAGGTCGCTCACGGCCTCGCTGAGGCCGTGGATCCGTCGCGTGAGCCAGGTCATCACGACCCAGCCCATCACGAAGCTCGCCACGAGCGCCACCAGGACGGCCTGCAGCCACAGCTTGCGCGGGTCGAGCAGCACGTCGTCCTCGGAGAACACGAGGGGTTTCCAGGTGGCCGCCACGTAGCCGTCCTCGCCGCCGGCCAGGGTGACGCGGGCCACGTGGAAGATTCGGTTGACGTAGGCGTCGATGTTGCTGGGGTCGGGGTAGATCTCGTCGAACGCCCAGCCGGAGTCGGTCATGTCGGCCAGCAGCTGGGGGTCCACTCGCCGATGCTCCCGCTGAGGCTGTCCGGATCGCTGGAGGCGAGCACGTGCCCGTTCGCATCGAAGAAGACGACCTCGGCGTCGAAGCCGGCGATGGTGCGGCCGTAGTCGCGGGCCAGGGCGGGCACCGGGCGGGCGCGGCGGTGGCCGCGCGGGCCAGGCTGTCGATCTCGGCGTCGGCCAGGTCGGCGAACCAGTGCTCGGTCACCGGATCCTGGGCCGGCGGCGCGAACACCATCTTGACCATCCACAGGTAGTAGACGCCGCCGACGACCACGAGCAGGCCCAGGAACAGGGCCGACACGCGCACGTGGAGGTTGTCGAACAGGTGCGTCTTCATGGCTCGGTTACAGGTAGTCCTCGGTGAAACGGTAGCCGATGCCCCACACGGTGAGCACCAGGCGCGGACGGTTGGGGTTCTCCTCGACCTTGTTGCGCAGGCGGTTGATGTGGCTGTTGACGGTGTGCTCGTAGATGTCGGAGTCCTGGTCCCAGACGAGGTCGAGCAGCTGGCGGCGGCTGAAGGTGCGGCCGGGGCGGGCGGCCAGGGTGTAGAGCAGGTCGTACTCCTTGACCGTGAGCTGGATGGGTTCGCCGCGCACTTCGACCTTGCGCTTGCCGTGGTCGATCTTCAAGGGCCGAGGTCGAGGATCTGATCGCCGGCCGCGATCCGTGCCAGCTCCTCGGCGCGTTCGACCCGGCGGCGCAGGACCTTCACCCGCGCCACCAGCTCGCGCACGGAGAACGGCTTGGTCATGTAGTCGTCGCAGCCGAGCTCGAGGCCGAGCACCTTGTCGGCCTCCTCGTTGCGCGCGGTGAGCATCAGGACCGGGGTGCGGGCGTCCTGGGCCCGGATCTCGCGCAGCACGTCCAGGCCCGACATGCTCGGCAGCATCCAGTCCAGGATCACCACGGCGAAGCTGCCGTCCTGGAACGCGTGCAGGCCGGCCTCGCCGTCGGCGGCGGCCGTCACCTGGAACCCCTCGCTCTGCAGGTGCAGGCTCAGCAGGTCGATGAGTTCCTGGTCATCCTCGACCAGGAGCAGGCGTCTGCTGGCGGCGGTGGCGTCGGACATGGGAATTGTCACTTTCGTCCTTGGCGTGGGGGCCGTGATACTTTCGGCTAACTGCAATTATACCATTTCGCTAGAATGGCTGCCAAGCGGTGTATTGTGGCTGAATCGGGAGACTTTTATCAAGAATACGTATCGTTTTAGATCAAAAATTAGATTCGCAACGAAAATAGAACCACGCCGTGATGAATCCGTGAAATCTGGCTGTCATCATCCCACCGTCGGGTCACACGACCCTCCACGGACTAACCTGCGGCTGTCTTCAGCCGTGGCTCGCCTCGAGGAGCCGATGGATCAATTCCTTGCTTCCTGAGGTCTCCAGGGGACACCCGGCAGCGAGGATGGACCGCAGGTTGCACCGACGCCCGGACCGACCGCCACGCGAGGTCCGGGCGTCTTTCTCGTTGCCACCGGCGCGGTGCTGACGCAACCTCCGCCGGTCACCGACGTACGAAGCGCCACGGCCGGCGCCGACGCCCCTCGCGGACGCGCCGCCGGCAGTCGGCTGGTTGCGCCTCATCCGCAGGCATCCCGTGCGACCCGCCGCTTCCTCAACGGAACCCCGACTCCGTCGGACGGAAGGAAGGCCACGCATCATGACCCCGATCAAGCCGGACCTGCCGCCGGTGGGCGAGCCTCTGCTCGTCGTCGATGGCCTCGCCAAGCGCTACGGCGCCAAGCAGGCCGTCGCCGACGTCAGCCTCTCGATCCCGCGCGGCGCGATCTACGGTTTCCTCGGCCCGAACGGCGCCGGGAAGACGACCACCATCCGCAGCCTCATGGACATCATCCTGCCCGACGCCGGCGTGATGACGTTCGCCGGCCAGCCGCTGACCCGCCGCCTCCGCGACCGGATCGGCTATCTGCCGGAAGAACGCGGCCTCTACCGCAAGATGACCTGCCAGGACCAGCTCGCCTACCTCGCCCAGCTCAAGGGCGTGCCGCGCCGCGAAGCCATGGCCCGCGCCGAGCAGTGGATCGTCCGCATGGGGCTCGGCGACTACCTCAAGAAGAAGGTCGACAACCTCTCCAAGGGCATGCAGCAGAAGCTGCAGTTCGCGGCCACGTTCATCTTCGAGCCAGATCTGGTGATCCTCGACGAGGTGTTCAGCGGCCTCGATCCCCTGAACATCGAGTTGCTGCGCGACCTCATCCTCGAGCAGAAGCAGCAGGGCACCACCATCCTCTTCTCCACCCACATGCTCGCCGAGGCCGAGCGCCTCTGCGATGCCGTGTGCCTGATCGAGGGCGGGCAGAAGATCCTCGACGGCCCGCTCGACGACATCCGCCGCGGGTTCCCGTTCCAGATGGTGCGGGTGGCCTACAAGGACGGCGCGGAGCCGCCAGCCGACCTGCCCGGCACGATCGGCCGCCGCCTCGAGGAGGGGACCTGGCGGCTGGAGGTCGAGGCCGGTCGCGATCCCGGCGAGCTGCTCGCGCCGCTGGCCGCGGCCGGACCGCTCTCCCTGTTCGCGGCCAACCGGCCCACCCTCAGCGAGATCTTCCTCGCCGCCGTCCGCCGCCAGCGCGACGGCGCGGCCACCGTCGAGAGGAGCGTGTCATGAGCAAGGTCCTGACGGTGATCCGCAAGGAGTACCTCGAGCGCGTGCGCAGCAAGGCGTTCCTCATCGGCACCCTGATCGGCCCCGCGCTGATGGGCCTGCTCGTGCTCGGTCCCACCCTCGTGGCGCGGGTGGCCGAGGATCAGGACCGCACCGTGGGCGTGGTGGACGCGACCGGCGAGGTGGGCGCGGCGCTCGCGGCCAAGCTCGCCGAGCTCGGCGACGACCACGTCACCCTGCGGATCCTCGACTGCGGCGGCGGCGACGCCTGCGTCGACGAACTGAAGGCGCTCGTGCGCTCGGAGGCGGTGGACGCCGGCCTGGTCATCCCCGCCGACTTCTTCGAGCACCCGAAGCCGGTCTTCTACAACACGTCGGTCGGCGCCGAGGTGCTGCGCGGCGACGCCCTGTCGCCGGCCCTGAACCGCGTGCTGCGCGAGGAACGCTTCAAGCGCGAGGGCGTGGCCGCCGACCGCCAGACGTACCTGCTGGCGAGCGCCGACTGGTCGTCGCTCACCCTGACCGAGGGCGCCGAGGAGCAGTCGAACGCCGACGTCGGCATCATCGGCGGCATCGTCATGGTGATGATGATCTACTTCATGGTGCTGGTGTACGGCCAGCAGAACCTGACGGTGGTGATCGAGGAGAAGAGCAGCCGCATGGTGGAGGTGCTGCTCGCCAGCCTCAAGCCCGAGGAGCTGATGTTCGGCAAGGTGATGGGCATCGGCCTGGCCACGCTCACCCAGGTGGCGGTGTGGACGCTCGCCGGCGTGGCGCTGTCGGCACAGGGGATCGCCGTCGGCGGGGCGAACATCAACCTCACCCTGTTCGGTCCCTGGTTCTGGATCAACTTCCTGCTGTTCTACTTCCTGGGTTACTTCCTGTACGCGAGCCTGTTCGCCGGCATCGGCGCGATGTGCAACTCGATCCAGGACGCGCAGCAGTTCTCCGGACCGCTGACCATGGGCCTGGTGCTGCCGATCATGCTGATGATGCTGGTGATCAAGGCGCCCGACCAGACGGTGGCCACGGTCCTGTCGCTCGTGCCGTTCTTCTCGCCCATCCTCATGTTCATGCGCATCTCGGTGAGCAGCCCGCCCGTGTGGCAGGTGGTGCTCTCGTGGCTGCTGCTGGGACTGACGATCTGGTGGTCAGTGAAGGCGTCGGGCAAGCTCTTCCGGGCCGGCATCCTGCTCTACGGGGCGTCGCCGACCTGGAAGTCGCTGGCCCAGGCGCTCAGGAGCTGAGAACCCGGGGGCGAACGTCGCGACGGTGCTGCACTGCGGCCCCGCTCCCGGATGGGAGCGGGGCCGTCGCGATGCTGCCTCGGAATTCCCGACCCTGGAGGCTACTTGATCAGGGTCACCGTCCGGTGGGCGTCGAGGCCGTTGCCGGTCAGCTTCACCAGGTAGACGCCGGAGGCGAGCGGATGCCCGGCGGGGTCAACCCCTCGCCACTGCCGGGTGTGCGCGCCGGCGACCAGCTCGCCATCGAGCAACGTGGCGATCAGCCGACCGCGCGGGTCGTACACCCGGAGCGCGTATCGCCCCGTCCGCGGGACGTCGAACGCGATGGTCGTGCTCGGGTTGAACGGATTGGGGTACGCGGGCTGCAGGACCAGGCCGGCCGCGGCGGCCGGCGGGGCGCCGGTGATCACGTAGCCCGCGTCGCGCAGGCACACCAGCCAGCCGCTGTTGACGGTGAGGTCGCCGTGGAAGGCGAGGCCGCGGCCCGCCTGGCCCCAGGTGGGGAAGTCGCCCTCGACCAGGGGCGAGCGCGGCGAGGTGATGTCCACCACCCAGGTGGTGCTGTAGCCCTGAGCGTAGACGCGGTTGCCGTGTACCACGAGCGCGGTCGCACGGCCGGGCAGCGCGACGCTGCTCAGCTCGGCGGGCGCGGCGGGATCGGAGACGTCGAACAGGTGGAGGGCGACCTCGCCCGGCAGGCGCTCGACGGTGACGAGGGCCAGGCCCTGACCGAGGGTCGCCGACAGGGGCGAGCCGTCGAGCCAGATGCGGCTCTTGAGCTTGGGGCGTTGCACGTCGTGAGCGTCGAACAGGCGCAGCGGGCTGCCCACGCCGCTGAGCAGCAGGCCGTCGCGGTAGGCCCGTGGATACGGGGTGTGGATGCCGGTGCCCTGCACGGGATGGGCGGGATCGCTGAGGTCGTAGAGCGCGATGCCGATGCTCGCGAGGTCGACGAACGCGACGCGGTCGCGGTCGATCAGGGCCCGGCCGTGCAGCACGCCCGGCGTCTCGGTGCTGGACAGCTGCACGGGCTGGTTCGGATCGGCCACGTCCCAGACGTCGAAGCGCTCGGTGTTCTGCGAGGTGATCAGCAGGTCGTTGCCGAAGCTGAGGATGTCGCCGAAGCCGAGGTCGCAGGCGGGCGCGGACTGCGGCTGGTTGGGGTTGGAGATGTCCACGGGCACCACGCGGTGCGGCGTCTCGGCCACCTGGGCGAGCACGACGGGGCCGCGGCCGAGCACGGTGCGGTAGGTGGGGATCACCGGACGGCTGGCGGACAGCACCGGCGTCCCGGCGGCGGCGCGCCCGTAGATGCGCAGGGTGTCGGCGCTCATGACGTAGAAATGGTCCTGGCCGAGGGCGAGGTGGTCGGCGCGGCGCGGCAGGACGAAGCCGGGCAGCGGGTGATCCGGGGTCGTGACGTCGAACGCGCGGACGGTGCCGTCGTCGAGGCCGGCCAGGAGCAGGGCGCCGTCCACGACGAGGCTCGTGCGGCCGACCGCGGGCGCCGGTCCGAGCGCAACCTCGGCGGTGACGGTGAACGCCAGCGGTTCGGCGGGCCGCAGGACGAGCAGCGTCTGGGTGTCTGCACCATCGTCAGCGACCACGGCGTACAGCACGCCGTCGCCGGACGCGAGGGCCGCGATCCGGGTGCCCGGCAACGCGGCCGTGCCGAGGTCGCGGGGATCGCTGGGGGCGGCGAGGTCGAAGCCCCGCACCCGGTTGGCGCGATCGATGCCATAGAGGCGGCCGTCGAGCGCGGTGAACCAGCGGCGGCCTTCGTGGTCGCCGAGGACGCGCAGGGCGTTGAACTCCGGGACGTAGGGGTCGAGCAGATCGTAGAAGACGCAGTAGCTGGAATTCGCGAGCACCAGCTGGCCGTCGCCGAACCAGCCGGAGGCATAGGGCGTCCCGGTGGACGAGGCCACCACCTCGGGCCGGGCGGGATCGGCCACCGAGATGACCTCGAAGCCCCAAGGCTGACCGGTCCTGAGGGCGACGACCACGCCGCCGCTGTGCAGACGGTCGCCGTAGAAGCCGCTCTGGTTGTGGTCGAGCCAGCCCACGAGGGTCGGCTGGACGGGATCGGAGAGGTCGCGGATCACCTCGTTGAGGCCGACCGATTCCATCACCAGGTCGCCGGTGAGCACCAGCGGCGGGCCGGTGAGGGCCGAGCCGAGGGCGCTCAGATCGTTGGTCTGGGCGCCGACCGGACCGGCGGGCGCGAGGAGAAGGACGAGCGGGAGCGCAAGCGCAAGCAGGCACGGGTACGTTCGCATCCAGCCATCCTTTCGTCGGGCCTAACGTGACGACAATAGTACTGTATGGCAGCCGGACTCCGGAGGCAACCGAGACCACGCTCAGCGGGTGATCACCTCCATTCGATAACGATCGCCGCGCTCGATCGCGTCGACCACGTCCATGCCGTCGACCACCTCGCCGAACACGGTGTAGCGGCCGTCGAGGTGCGGCTGCGCGCTGTGGCAGACGAAGAACTGGCTGCCGCCGGTATCCTTGCCGCTGTGGGCGATGCCGACGGTGCCGCGCACGAACGGCCGGCGCGACCATTCGCTCCGGAGCGTCCAGCCGGGGCCGCCCCAGCCGTCGTCGCGCGGGCACCCGCCCTGGATCACGAAGTCCGGCACCACGCGGTGGAACGTGAGGCCTTCGTGGAATCCGGCCCGCGCGAGGGCGAGCACGGCGGCGCAGGTGTTGGGCGCGGCCGCGGGATCGAGGCGGATGGTGAAGGCGCCGCGGTCGGTGACGACGTGCAGGTCCGGCGCGCGGAACGGCCGCGTGACCGGCGGCTGGGCGGGGTCACGCACGAAGGCCGGCAGGGTCTCGCGCAGGCTCGCCGCGGTCGGGATCAGCGGTGGCGGCAGCAGACCGTGGGCCTCGGCGCAACCGCGGGCCGCCAGGCGGATCCGCAGGTCGGGATCGTCGAAGGCCCGCTGCAGGAGGCCGGCCACCTCGTCGCGGTGGGCGTCCTCGACCGGCACCACGTCGGCCAGCGCATCGGGAACGCCCACGGCGCGGGCCGCGGCGACGGAGTCGAACCACGTGCGCCGCAGGCAGCGCGGCGCCCGCACCGGGGCGCCGGCGGCCAGGGCGGCGAAGAGGTGATCCCAGGCGCCGATGACCTCCAGCCGAACGTCGGCCATGCCCTCATCCGGGCCCGTGGCCCGCTGGTAGGTCCGTGCGAGGGCGTGGCACGCCGGTCCGCCAGGGAAGCGGCCGAGCAGCCGGGCGGCGGTGGCCTGCACGACGAAGTCCGGGTCGGCGAGGGCTTCGGTGGCGAACACCTGGGCGAGCGAGCCCCGGCAGGACCGGGGCAGGGTGTCCAGCGGAGCGGTGTCCGGCCAGAGGCGGTCGAGCGCGGTCAGGGCGGCCACGTAGGTGCGGCGATCGCGGTCTCGCGCCCGCTCCAGGACGGCCTGCAACTCGTCGTCCGGGGGAGCGAGGGCGATCAGGGCGGCCGCGGCGGCGCCGGCGACGTCCGGGTCCGCGTCGGCGAGCCCGGCGGTGAGTTCGTGACGGGCGCCCGGTCCGCGCAGGGCGCCGAGCGCCCCGAAGGCGGCGCCGCGGACGGCGGGGGCCGGGTCGTCCAGCCGCTCGCGGGCGACCCGCACCATGCGGATCCGCCAGACCGGCAGCAGGCTCTCCTGGCGGGCGGCCTCGGCCGGCAACGCGAGATGCGCCACCGCGGCCGACATCGCGTCGAGCGCCACCTCGGCCACCTGCGGGTCACGGCTCTGCGCGCCGTCCCCGAGCACGGCCGCCGCCCGCCCCGGCACTCCGGTCGGGTCGGCCTCCGGCGCGTCGGCCAGCAGGGGCCCGGCCAGCCCGGCCAGGGCCCGCAGTTCGGCCACCTGCACCCGGCGCAGGTCCTGGCCGCGCAGGCGGCCATGGCGTTCGGCGCTCCCGAGCACGGCCGCGGCGGCCGCCGCGCCGGAGTGCCGGCCGAGGGCCCGCAGGGCGTGCACGCGGATCTGCGGGTCGGAGTCGTCGGCGTAGGGCGCGATCTGCGCCACGAGCGTGGAGTCGGGGGCTCGCTCGGCGCACCTGAGGACCCGCCAGCGCACGGCCGGCTCCGAGCGGGCCAGGCCGGCCCGGATCGCCGCCACCAGGCTGTCGTGGTCCGCGAGTTCAGCCACGTTGCGCAGGGCCGTCCAGGCGGCGGCGGCCTCCCGCTCGGCGCCGTCGACGGCGAACCGTATCAGCTCGGCGCCGTCGTGCTCCTGATGGCCGAGGCCCTCGAGCGCGGCCACGCGGACTCCCAGGTGAGGATCATCCAGGGCCCGGATCAGCGGGCCGGTGGCCGCGTCGTCGCCCAGAAGGCCGAGGCTGAATGCGGCCTGTTCGCGCACGGCGAGGCTGCGGTCGTCGAGGGCGGCGATCATGGCCGGCAGCACGTCGGTCCGGCCGATGCGGCCGGCGGTCTGCAGGGCCGCCCGGCGCACCACGGCGTCCGGGCCGGCGATCAGCGCCGAGAGCGAGTCGGTGGGCGCGAGCCGGCGATCTTCCCAGCGGGCGAGGGCCCGCAGCTGCGGATCGCGGTCGGCCGGCGCACAGCCCGCGCAGACCAGCACGAGGCCGACGAACAGGATCGGGAACGGGACGGGGCGCGCCATGGAGCCTCCTCGGGACCGGGGTTGGCGACGAGCCTAGCACCACGGACCTTCGGCGTCCACGCGCGGGCTTTTGACCTGGCCGCGGCCCGCTGCTACCATACCGCGACCTCGCGTGAAAGGACCCGGACTCCATGCGCACCGCGATCCTCGGCGCCAGCGGCCTCGTCGGCCGCATCATGCTCGGGCTGCTCGACCGGCAGACGTGGGTCGAACAGCCGCCCCTGTTGCTGGTGAGCGCCCGGTCGGCCGGCACGCGGCTCGGCTTCCGGGGTGACGAGCTCACCTGCGTCGACGTGGCCGCGACCGCGCTCGACCCGGTCCAGCTGGCCCTCTGCTCGGCCGGCGGGTCGGCGAGCCGGCGCTGGGCGCCCGAGTTCGTGCGCCACGGCGCCTGGGTCGTCGACAACTCGTCAGCCTGGCGGCGTGAGCCCGACATCGCCCTGGTGGTGCCCGAGATCAATGGCCACCTGGTCGCGGCCCGCACGGGTGGCGGCATCATCGCCAACCCCAACTGCTCGACCATCCAGATCGCGGTGCCGTGCGCGGCGCTCGCCCGGCTGGCCGGCCTCCGCGAGGTGCACGTGACCACCCTGCAGGCGGTCAGCGGCGCGGGCCAGGCCGGTCGGGACGAACTCGTTGCCCAGGCCGTCGATCTCGCCGGGGGCGAGCAGCCGGGCGCCGGACGGCCGGGCGAGACGTTCCCCCGACGCATCGCCGCCAACGTGATCCCTGCGATCGGCCCCCTGGCCGAGGGCGGGTTCTACGAGGAAGAGGACAAGGTGCGCGTGGAGCTGCGCAAGATCCTCTCGACGCCGGAGCTTCCGGTCACCTGCACCGCCGTCCGGGTGCCGGTGTGGAACGGCCACGCCGCCGCCGTCCGCGTGGTGCTCGGCCGCGACACGGATCGCGACGAGGCGGTGCGGGCGCTCGGGGCGTTCCCGGGCGTGGTGTGCGCCGACGGTCCGGGCGACTACGCCACCCCCGCCGAGGTGAGCGGCGACACCGCCGTCCACGTGGGGCGCGTGCGCCACGAGCCCGGCCGCCGCGATGTCCTGCTGTTCTGGGTGGTGGCGGACAACCTCCTGAAGGGGGCGGCCTGGAACGCGGTGCAGATCGCCGCCCGCCTCGCCGGGGCGGAGGCCCGATGATCCCCGCGGCGGGCCGCGCCTGGCGGAATGGCTCCGCGACGCTGCCGTTCACGGCGCATCCGGCGGTCGTCGTGATGGGCGTGCTGCTCCTGGTGATCACGTGCATGGCGGCGCGGGCGCGCTGGCTGCCGCTGCCGGCGCTGGCGGTGGCGGTCGGGCTGGCCCGCGCCGGCCTGCGCTGGCGCGCGCTGCCTGCCCTCCTGGCGCCCTGGAGCCTGCTCGCCGCGGTCGTGCTGGCCGCGCACACCGTCTCGGCCACCGATGTCGCTCCGCTCTGGCATCCCTCGTTGACGGGCCTCGCGCGCGGCACGATCACCCTCGGACGCCTCGCGCTCGTGCTCGCGACCGTGGCGCTCGCCGGCCGGTTCCTCTCCCTGCGTGACCTCACCACGGCGTTCGGCTGGTGGCTCGGCCCGCTGCGCCGGTTCGGGGTCGACACGCGCCACCTCGGACTGACGGTGGCCGTCGCCCTGGGCACCGCGCCGCGGACCCTGGCCGAGGCCGACCGCCTCGTGGCCTGCCTGCGTTTGCGCCGACGGGCCGGCGCGCGGCGTCCCTGGCAGGCGTTCACCGACCACGTGCGTGCGGTCCCCCCGCTGATGGACGGCCTCATGCGCCGCGCCGAGACCCTGCCGCTGGCCTTGGCCCATCGCGTGCCGGCCGACGCGACGCGGATCCCGGGACCGCCCTGGTACCAGTTCGTGCCGCTGGCCGCCTGGCTGGCCGCGCTCGTGTGGGTCCGCCGATGACCGGTCCGCAGCCGCCGGCCCCGCCACGCGTCCGCCTCGACCTCGCGTACGTGGGGAGCGGGTTCCACGGATGGCAGATCCAGCCCGGTCTGCGTACGGTGCAGGGCGAGCTCACGGCCGCGCTCACGCGCCTGCTCCAGCGGCCGTGCCAGCCGGTCGGCGCGGGCCGCACCGATGCGGGCGTGCACGCCCTCGGCCAGGTGGCCCACGTCGAGCTCGCCGACGGACGCGAGGTGCAGCGGGTGCTCGGCGCGGCGGCCAAGCTGATGCCGGCCGACATCCAGGTCCTGCAGGTGCGGGAGGTGTCGCCGGCCTTCAACGCGCGGCTGTCGGCCCGCTGGCGGCGCTATCATTATCGGATGCGCTGGACCCGGAACATTTTCGACCCGCACGCATTCGTGGTGACGTGGGCGCTGGACCGCACCGCCATGGAGGCGGCCTGCGGCCGGCTGCTGGGCGCGCACGACTTCGCGAGCTTCTGCAAGGCCGGCTCCTGAAGGACGACAACACCTGCCGCGTGGACCTCTGCGCGCTTGAATGGACCGCCGAGGGGTGTATCCTCCGGATCCGGGCCGACCGGTTCCTGCACCACATGGTGCGCAACCTGGTGGGCCTGCTCGTGGAGGTGGGGCGCGGCGCCCGCCGACCCGACGACGTGGACGCCATCCTGGCCGCCCGCGAGCGGGCCGCGGCGGGCATGATGGCGCCGGCCCACGGACTCTTCCTGGCCGAGGTGGGATATCCGGACGAGCTGCTCGATCCCGGTTTCCTGCCCGCCGACTTTTCCCCGCGGCCCGCGGCCGACGGGGCCCCGAACGCAGAAGGAGACGAGGCATGAAGTTCTTCATCGACACGGCTGATCTCGCGGCCATCGCCGAGATCAAGGCCATGGGCATGTGCGACGGCGTCACCACCAACCCGTCGCTCATGGCCAAGGCCGGGCGCAAGGACACCGACCAGCTGCTCAAGGAGATCTGCGACCTGGTGCAGGGGCCGGTCTCGGGCGAGGTCGTGGCCACCGACGCCAAGGGCATGATCGAGGAGGGCGAACGCCTGGCCCGGATCTCCGAGCACCTGGTCGTGAAGATCCCGACCACGTACGAGGGTCTCAAGGCCATCGCCGCGCTCAGCGGCCAGGGCCACGCCGTCAACGCCACGCTCGTGTTCTCCGCCTCGCAGGCGCTGCTGGTGGCCAAGGCGGGCGCGGCCTACTGCTCGCCGTTCGTCGGCCGCCTCGACGACATCAGCGAGGACGGCATGGAGCTCATCGAGCAGATCGTCACCATCTACGCCAACTACGACCTCGATACCGAGGTGCTGGTGGCCAGCGTGCGCCATCCGCTGCACGTGGTGCAGAGCGCGCTCATCGGCGCCGACGTGGCCACCATCCCGCCCGAGGTGATCAAGAAGCTGGTGCAGCATCCGCTCACCGACAAGGGCCTGGCCGGCTTCCTGGCCGACTGGGGCAAGCTGCAGGGGAAGTAGACAGCCATGCCGGACCGCCGCCTGTCCACCTGGAGCGCCGTGGTGATCGGCCTGCTCGCGGGCGCCCTGCTGGGGGTCGTGCTGCTGCTCGCGCGGGAGCGTGGCCGCAGTGACGACCTCGCGGCCGAGCGCCAGCGCGCCATCGACGCGCTGCTGGCCGAGTCCGCGGCCGACACCGCCGAGTCGGCGCCCGTGCAACCGTCCGCGTCGGCGACGGCGAGCAGCGACCGCAGCCTCGCCGGCGACCGCCGCAACGCGATCGTCCTGGCCACCGAGAAGGTGGCGCCGGCGGTGGTCACGGTCACGGTCACCAGCCGGGTCGCCGTCCGCGACCCCCGGGCCGGGTTCTTCGACTTCTTCGCGCCCGGACGCGGGTCGCTCCGACCGCGGGTGCAGGAGCAGCAGAGCTACGGGTCGGGCGTGATCGTCAGCCAGGAGGGCTACATCATCACCAACGCGCACGTGGTGGGCGTCAAGCCCATCCGGGTGCTGGTGACCACGACCGACGGCGCCGATTACCCGGCCACGGTGGTCGACGTGGTCGACCGTTTCGACCTCGCCCTCTTGAAGATCGAGGAGCAGGGCCTGCCGGTGGCCGAACTGGCCGACAGCGACAAGCTGCAGATCGGCGAGTGGGCCATCGCCATCGGTTCGCCGTTCGGGCAGCTGCTGGCCGACACGCGGCCGACGGTGACCGTGGGCGTGATCTCGGCCCTCGACCGCGACATCGTGCGGCAGCGGCCCAACGACCGCACCTATCTCGGCATGATCCAGACCGACGCCGCCATCAACCCCGGCAACTCGGGCGGGCCGCTCGTCGACGCCGACGGCCAGGTCGTCGGCATCAACACGTTCATCTTCTCGGAGTCGGGCGGTTCGATCGGCATCGGCTTCGCGGTGCCCAGCAACCGGGTCCGCTGGGTGCTGGAGGAGGTGCGGGAGTTCGGCCACTATCGCGAGGCCAACTGGGGCGTCGTGCTCTACCCGCTCACCCGCGAGATCATGCAGTACCTGGACATCACCGATCCGGTGGGCTTCGTGGTGCGCGACGTGATCGAGGATTCGCCGGCCTGGCGGGCGGGCCTGCGGACCTACGACGTGGTGCGCACCATCAACGGCGTCGCCCTCGACAGCCGCGACACCGTCACCCGCCTGGTCTATGAAGCCATGGTGGGCGACCGCATGGTCTTCACCGCCGAGCGCGAGGGCCACCCGTTCGCCGGCGAGATCGTGCTCGAGGAGGCGCAGTCGCCATGATCGTCGTCACCGGCGCGGCCGGCTTCATCGGCTCGGTGCTCGTCTGGCTGCTGAACCAGCGCGGCGAGACCGGCATCCTCACCGTCGACGTCCACCCGTCGGATGCGGGCGAGCCCAACCTCGCCCCCCTGCGCTACGACCACGGCTACGAGAACCACGAGGATTTCCGCACCGACCTCCTGGCCGGCAAGTACGACGGCCGGCTGCGGGGCATCCTGCACATGGGGGCCTGCTCGTCGACCACGGAGACCGACTGGTCGTACCTCGAGCGCAACAACATCCGATACACCCGGGACCTCTGCCTCGCAGCCCGCCGCAACGGCGCCCGGTTCGTGCATGCGTCGAGCGCCGCCACCTACGGCGACGGGTCGGCCGGCTACCGCGACGACCACGCCGGACTGGACGCGCTGCGCCCGCTCAACCTCTATGGCAAGTCGAAGCACGAGTTCGACTTATGGGCGCGATCCGAGGGTTTGCTGGAGGAGATCTGCTGCCTCAAGTACTTCAATGTCTACGGCCCCAATGAGTGGCACAAGGGCGGCATGCGGTCGATGGTCTGCAAGGGGTACGAACAGGTCCGCGATCACGGACTGGTGCGCCTGTTCCGGAGCGACCGGCCGGAGTACGCGGACGGCGGACAGCGGCGCGACTTCGTCTACGTCAAGGATGCCGCGGCGATGACCCTCTGGCTGTTCGACCACCCGGCGGCCAACGGCATCTTCAACGTCGGCACCGGCCACGCCCACGACTGGAACACGCTCATGGGGGCCATCTTCGCCGCCCTCGAGCGTGAGCCGCAGATCGAGTACGTCGCCATGCCGGAGCAACTGCGGGGCAAGTACCAGTACTTCACCGAGGCGGACATGGCCAAGCTGCGGGGCGCCGGCTGCGACGTGCCGATCACGCCGATCGCCGACGCGGTGCGCGACTACGTGGTCAACCATCTGGTCCCGCGCCGGCACCTCGGGGCGTGACGCCGCACGTGTCGGTATCCAGGATCGAGAGTTTCCGTGGCGTGATCTCCGGTTCGCGGAGCCCCGTCGGCGACCACCGGAGCAGCCGTGACCGGTCGCCCGCTGAAGGTCTTCCGGTCCGGGCCGGCGCCGCCGCGGATTCCCTGGCTGCCGGCCCGACGGCTCCGACTGAACCGGTAGGCCTTCCCCGCGGGCGTCATTTCCCCTTGCGGAGGCCGCCGAGGCTACCGACCATGACGACGAGGAACATTCACTCACCCCGTTCCCTGGTCGTCTGACGGTACCCATGCGCCAACGTCGTGCCACAGCTCCCAGCCGCAGCGTCCTGCTCGTGACGGCCCTGCTCCTGGCTTCCCCCGCCCTGGCCTACATCGGCCCCGGCGCAGGCTTCGCCCTGGGCGGCTCGTTGCTGTTCGCCCTGGCGGGCATCCTGCTTGCGATCCTGGGCGTGCTGACCTGGCCGTTCCGGCGCGTGACCCATGCCATCCGCCACCGCCACGTCCGTCGCCGGCGACGGAGCCGCCGCGTCGTGGTGCTCGGCCTCGATGGCCTCGACCCCATGCTGGCGCGCGAGTTCATGGCCGCCGGCCTGCTGCCCAACCTGCAGACGCTGGCCGACACGGGCTGCTTCCACGACCTCGGCACCACCCTGCCGGCCGTCTCGCCGGTGGCCTGGAGCACGTTCGCCACCGGCGTCGACCCCGGCGGCCACGGCATCTTCGACTTCCTGCGCCGCGATCCGGCCACCCACTTGCCCGAGCTGTCGAGCACCCGGCTGGTGCCCGGCCGCGAGCGCCGGCTCGGCCCCTTCAGGCTCGGACACGCGGCGGCCCACATGCAGCTGCGCCGGCACAGCCGCAGCTTCTGGTCCATCCTCGGCGATCACGGCGTGGAGGCCACGATCCTGCGGGTGCCGCTGACGTTTCCGCCCGAGAAGTTCCGCGGCCGGCTCCTCTCCGCCATGTGCCTGCCCGATCTGCGCGGCACCCAGGGCACGTTCACGGTGCTGGCCGCCCCCGGCTACCGGACCGGCGGACTCACCGGCGGCGAGCGTCGCACCCTGTCGCCCGACGGCGAGGGCGGCTGGACCGGCCACCTGCCCGGTCCCGATCACCCGGGGGGCGGCGGACCGGTGGAGCTGCCGGTGATCTGCACGGTGGATCCGGTTGCCCGGCGGGCCGAGGTGCGCGTGGGCCGCGAGCGGGTGACGCTCGGCGACCGCGAGTACTCCCCGTGGCTCGAGCTGCCCTTCGAGGTGGGCCGCGGCACCGCACACGGCCTGGCGCGGTTGCGCGTGGTCAGCTGGGAGCCGTTCGCGCTGTACGTGACCCCGCTGCACCTGGATCCCGCCCGGCCGGCCATGCCCATCAGCCAGCCGCCGCATTATGCGATGATGCTCGGCCGCGTGCACGGCCCCTTCGCCACCCTCGGCCTCGCGGAGGACACCTGGGCGCTCAACGAGCACGTGCTCGACGAGGACGCCTTCCTCGAGCAGGTCTGGGACATCCACGCCGAGCGCGAACGCATGTGGCTGCACGCGCTCGACCGTCAGCGCACCGGCGTGGTCGTGTGCGTGTTCGACGCCACCGACCGCCTGCAGCACACCTTCCTCCGATTCCGCGAGGACGGCCATCCGGCCAACGCGGGGGCGGACGTCGCGCGCCACCGGCACGTGATCGCCGACCTCTACCGCCGCGCCGACGAGCTGGTGGGCCGCACGCTGGCTCGCCTGGGGCATGACGACACGCTGATCGTGATGAGCGACCACGGCTTCAAGCCCTTCCGCCGGGCGGTGAACCTGAACGCATGGTTCCGCGAGCACGGGTACCTGCGGCTCATCGGCGACCCCGACACCGGCCCCTTGCCCAGCCTCGACGGCGAGGCCGTGCCCGCGACCCGCATCGACTGGACGCGGACCCGCGCCTACGCCAACGGGCTGGCCGGTTTCTACATCAACGTGGCGGGCCGCGAGCGGCACGGGATGGTTCCGGCCGGCGACGCGCACGCGGTGCGCGACGAGATCATGGCGCGGCTGCGGGGGCTCGCCGACCCCGCCGGCGGCGAGGCGATCCGCGAGGTCTGGGCCAGCGCCGACTGCTACCGTGGTCCTTACCGGGTCGAGGCGCCGGACGTGATCGTGGGGTACAACCCCGGCTGGCGCGCCGACTGGGACATGGCCGTCGGCGGCACCATCGGCTCGGTGTTCCGCGACAACAGCAAGCCCTGGTCGGCCGACCACTGCATGGACCCGCGGCAGGTGCCGGGCGTGCTCTTCAGCAACCGCCCCCTGAGCGGCGAGGCGCCCTGGCTGGCCGATCTGGCGCCCACCATCCTCGAGCTCTGCGGCGTGCCCGTGCCCGGCCACATGCACGGTCGCAGCCTGCTGAACGGAACATCATGATGCGCTGGCTCGCCTTCCTGCTGCTCGCCGCCTGCCTCGTGGGCGAGGCCGGGGCCACCAAGGTCCTGGTGCTCGGCTACGACGGCATGGACCCGCGCCTGGTCGCGGAGTACCGCGCGCGCGGCCTCATGCCGAACTTCGACCGGGTCCTCGCGTCCGGTGGCCAGCTCGTGCCGCTGGGCACGGCGATCCCGCCCCAGTCGCCGGTGGCCTGGAGCACCTTCATCACCGGCATGGATCCGGGCGGTCACGGCATCTTCGACTTCATCCACCGCGACCCCGCGACCCTCGTGCCGTACCTGTCGACGAGCGCGGCGATGGGCCCGGCCGCGTTCTGGAAGCTGGGTGCTTGGCGCATTCCGCGCGGCGCCGGCTCGGTGGAGAACCTGCGCCACGGCGTCGCGTTCTGGCAGCTGCTCGACACGGCGCAGGTGGACGCCACGGTGTTCAAGGTGCCGGCCAACTTCCCGCCCGTCGCGAGCCGCTCGCGCACGCTCAGCGGCATGGGCACGCCCGACATCCAGGGCACCTACGGCCAGTACACCTACGTCACCGACGATCCCCTGGCGCCCGACGACCTGTCGGGCGGCGTCCTGCGCGCGGTGTACCTCACCGACGGCCGCTGCGAGACCGCGGTCGAGGGGCCGGCCAACGTCTACCGGGACGGCGCGCCGCTGGCCCGGCTGCCGCTCGTGGTGACCGTGGCGGCCGCCGAGCGGGCGGTGCTGGTCGAGCTGGCGGGCGAGCGTCTGCTCCTGCGCGAGGGCGAGTGGAGCCCGTGGCTCGACCTCGAGTTCACCCTGGTGCCGTGGCTGAAGTCGGTGCGCGGCGTGGCGCGGGTCTTCCTCATGGAGACCACGCCCTACCTGCGCCTGTACGTGACCCCGGTGCAGATCGATCCGGCGGCGCCGGAGATGCCGATCTCCACGCCCGGCGACTACTCGCGCGAGCTGGCCGCCGCCGTCGGACCCTTCTACACCCAGGGCTTGCCGAGCGACACCAAGGCGCTCGAGGAGGGCGTGTTCACCGACACCGACTACCTGTCCCAGAGCGACAACGTCTTCGCCGAGCGCAAGCGTCAGCTCGGCCACGAGTTGCAGCGCTTCACGGCCCGGGACGACGGCTTCCTCTTCTTCTACTTCAACTATCCGGACCAGGACTGCCACATGTGGTGGCGCGGCATCGATCCGCACTCGCCCCTGCACGCCGCCTGCGCCGCCGAGCACCACGAGCGCGTGCCGGAGATCTACCAGGCGCTCGACACGATCCTCGGCGGCGTGCTCGATCAGGTGGGTCCGCAGGCGCTGGTGATGGTCATGAGCGACCACGGCTTCGCGCCCTACTACCGCAGCCTGCACGTCAACGCCTGGCTGCGCGAGCGCGGCTACCTGACCCTGCAGGACGGCGTGGAACCGGGCGAGGTCAGCTACCCGAGGGCATCGACTGGTCGCGCACCCGTGCCTACGCCATCGGCATCAACGGCCTCTACCTCAACCTGGCCGGACGCGAAGCCCACGGCATCGTCACGCCCGGCGCCGAGGCCGAGGCGCTCCTGCAGGAGCTGGTGCGCGAGCTCGAGGCCACGGTCGATCCCGCCGTCGGCACGCTTGCGATCAAGTACGCCTACCGCGCGAAGGATATCTACCACGGCGACTACGCCGCAGGCGGCCCCGACATCGTGCTCGGCTATCACCGTGGCTGGCGCGGCAGCAACGAGTCGGCCCTCGGCGAGGTGCCGGCCGAGGTGTTCGTGGACAACGAGCAGAAGTGGAGCGGCGACCACTGCCAGGCCGCCGACGAGGTGCCGGGCATCCTGCTGAGCACCCGGCCGATCCTGGTCAGCGACCCCACCCTCGCCGACTTCGCGCCCACCATCCTGAACCTGTTCGGCGTCGAACCGCCGGCCGTCATGACCGGCCGCAACCTGGTCGAGGCCCAGACCGCGAGGAGATGACACGATGTTCGGAGGCCCGAAGCTCAAGCTCGACAAGGACCTGCTCGACCGCGCCGCGCGCGTGAGCCGGGCGGCCGGCTACGCGTCGGTCGAGGAGTTCGTCCAGCACGTCCTCGAGCGCGAGCTCGACAAGCTCGACCGCGGCGGCGCCGACGAGGACGAGATCCGCAAGCGCATGCAGGGACTCGGGTACATCTCGTGACGCGGATCTCGCAGGCCGCCACCCGCCTCGGCGACCTCCTCGTCGCGCCGTTCGGCGACCACGCGGCCTGGGCCCTGGCCGTGGGGGCCGCCGTGTTCGGCGCGGTCGCCATCATGCTCTTCAAGCTCGCGACCCCGCAGCGCCGTCTGGCGGCGGCGCGCAACCGGCTGGTGGGTCGCCTGCTCGAGGCCGCCATCTACCAGACCAGCCTGCGCACCTTGCTCGCGGTGCAGGGCGATCTGCTGAAGGCCAACCTGCGGTACCTGGTGCTGGCCTTGCCCGCGATCGCGGCGCTGGTGCTGCCGTTGGTGCTGGTGCTGCCGCAGCTCGAGTCGCGGTTCGGTCGGCGGCCGCTGGAGGTGGGAGAGGCTGTGCTCGTGACCGCGCAGGTGACGGATGCGGCGGCCGGCTGGCGCCTGGAGGCGCCGGCGGCCCTGGAGGTCGAAGCCGGGCCCGTGCATGACGCCGCGCGCGGCGAACTGGTGTGGCGGGTGCGGGCGCTGGCGCCGGGTCGCCACGAACTGGCGATCACGCGTGGCGGCGACAGTCAGCAACTCGCCGTGCCCGTGGCCGCGCCGGGGCTGCCCGCCATCGCGGCCGCGCGTTACCGCAATGGCCTCGAGCAGGTGTTGCTGGATCCGTCGGAGGCCGCTCTACCGCCGGCCGCCGACGTCGCGCGGTTCGCCGCGGCCATGCCCGCGCGGCGGTTCGCGGTGCTCGGGGTGACGGCCCCTTGGCTCGTCGGCTTCACCGTGCTCTCGCTGCTCGCCGGCCTGCTGCTGCGCAAGCCCCTGCGCGTCGAGCTCTAGTCCACGTAACCGAGCGACCGCAGCTGCTTCTTGACGGCCTCGTCGAGGGCGGGGTCGGCGGCCACCTCCGGCGGCGGCGCCGGCGCCAGCGACTCGTAGCTCGCGATGCGATGCTGCTCGAGGTGCTCGACGTACCGCAGACCCTCGGGCGTCAGGCCCTCCCGCAGCACCCGGCCCGGCATCTCCAGGCTGGGCGGCAGGCCGAGGAGCGCGAGCACCGTCGGCGCGACGTTCATCACGAAGCTGCGGTCGCAGCTGGCGCCGGGCTCGTAGAGCCGGCTGCGGATCATGAGGAAGCCCTCGGGCCGGTGCTCGGCGACCCCCTTGCGGAGGTTGCCGGCGCGGTCGCGGCGCGGGCCGTGGAAGCCGTGGTCGGAGACCACCACGAGGTTGACGTCGGCCGGGAACCAGGAGACGACCTCGGTCAGCCAGCCGTCGAGCAGCGTGAGGTAGCCGGGCACCACGTGGCCGAGCAGGGCCACCTCCGCGTCGCTGGCCGGCGTGCCGTCGGCAGGATCCATGAACTGCCAGAACTTGTGGCACATGAGGTCGAGGCCGCGGAAGTAGACGGCGAAGAGATCGAAGTGGCCGCGGGCGGCCAGCAGCCGGGCGGTGGCGAGGTAGGTGAGGTCGCCCGCCAGCACCACGCGCAACTCCCGCAGCTGGCGGTTGTCCACGTCCACGAGCTGCGCCTCGGTGGCTCCGGGCAGGAGCGCCCGCAGCAGATCCAGCGGCACGTCGCGGTAGTCGACCGTCAGCGAATCCAGCGCGGCCGTCAGCGAAGCCGGCCGCACCATCGCGTCCGGATTGCGGCTGCCCAGCTCGGTGTACGTGACGTGGTCGCTGACGAGCACCCCGTCGATGTCCCGGGCCGGATAGGTGACCCACCAGCCGATGACGCAGCTCCGGAGGCCGGCGGCGCCGGCGATGTCCCAGATGGCCGGCGCCCGCCAGTCGGCGGACGAGGCCAGGGCCTCGTAGTCCTCGCCGTGACCCTTGAGGAAGCCGCCCACGCCATGCTGCTCGGGCTCGAGCCCGGTGGCCATGCTCGCCCAGATCAACGGCGACTTCTCCAGCGGCACGAAGCTGAGGTTGATCCCGCTCGTCGACTGCGCGCGCAACGCCGCCAGGGTGGGCAGCTTGCCGGCGTCCAGGAGCGGATCGACCACCTGCCAGTCGAGGGCGTCGATGCCCACGATCACGGTCTGTCGGGGCGCAGGGGAGTGGGGGGCCGACTGGCCGCCGCCGCAGCCGGCGAGCAGGCCGGCTCCGGCCAGGGCCGCGACGAGAAGGACGGAACGACGGAGCATGGGGGGCCTCGCTGGGTTCGGGGTACGTCGGCATGATAGGGCAACCTGGTTGCATCAACAAGCGAGACCCCCGCCTTGCGTCCGCCCACCCGATGCCTGATCATGGGTTCTGCCTCGGAGATTGTGCTCCATCCGGGCAGCCGGACATGCTCCTGGTTGCGTTGAGCTTGCGTCGCATTTGTTGATGCCTGAGGGTGAGTTGCCACGTCCTGGGACGTCGGGAACGATCTCCGCGGCAGAACCTGGAGGCCGCACGATGATCGATCGGTATGCCACCTGCGAGATGACCGCCATCTGGAGCGACGAGGCCCGCTTCGCCCACTGGCAGGAGGTGGAGGTGGTGGTGTGCGAGGTGCGCGCCGAGCGCGGCGAGATCCCGGCCGACGCCGCCCGCGAGATCCGCGCCCGGGCCGCGTTCGACACCGCGCGGGTGCTCGAGATCGAGGCCACCGTCCAGCACGACGTGATCGCCTTCCTGACCAACCTGGCCGAGCACATCGGCCCGAGCAGCCGCTTCGTCCACCAGGGCATGACCAGCAGCGATCTGCTCGACACCGCGTTCGCGCTGCAGATCCGGGACGCCGGTCGCGTGCTGCGGGCCGCGCTCGTCGACCTCCTGAACTCCGTCGAGGCCCGCGCCGTCAAGGAGCAGGGCACGGTGATGATGGGCCGCAGTCACGGCATCCATGCCGAGCCCACCACCTTCGGCCTGAAGCTCCTGGTCTACTGGGAGGCCTTGCGGCGAGGCCTGCACCGCCTCGACGCCGGCATCGCCGAGTGCAGCTACGGCCAGGTGTCGGGCGCCGTCGGCACCCACGCGCACCTCGATCCGGCGGTCGGCGAGGCGGCGTGCGCGCGGCTGGGCCTGCGCGTGGCGCCGGTCACCACGCAGGTGCTGCAGCGCGATCGGCACGCCGCGTTCCTGAGCGCCGTGGCGCTCGTCGGCGCGACGCTCGAACAGATGGCCGTGGAGATCCGCAACCTCCAGCGCACGGACGTGCACGAGGTGGAGGAGCCCTTCGGCAAGGGTCAGAAGGGTTCGAGCGCCATGCCCCACAAGAAGAACCCCATCGTCTCGGAGAAGATCACCGGCATGGCCCGTCTGCTGCGCGGCTACGCCCACACCGCGACGGAGAACGTCGCCCTCTGGCACGAGCGCGACATCAGCCACAGCTCCGTCGAACGCATCATCTTCCCCGACGCCTGCCACACCCTGCACCACATGCTGCTGAAGATGCGCTGGCTGATCGACGGCCTGGTGACCTTCCCCGACCAGATGCGGGCCAACATGGAGAAGGTGCGCGGCATGTTCTACAGCCAGGCCGTGCTGCTGGCTCCCCTCACCGACGAGGGCATGACGCGCGAGGACGCCTACGCGCGCGTGCAGGCGGCCGCGATGCGGGTCTGGGACGAGAGGGACATCACCTTGCGGGACGCCTGGCGGCCGATCCGGAGATTCCTGGCGCGGCTGCCGCAGGCCGAGCTCGACCGTTGCTTCGAGCTCGACCACCAGCTGCGACACCGTGCCGGTCGTTCGGAGCGGACCCTGGCCGGCAAGGACTTCTAGATGACCGACGTCAGCCCGTCACCCGTCGCCAGCTGTCTTCGGCCCAGCGCAACGAGATCAACGCCCACCATGTCACGTGCGGCTGGCGCGCCTGACCGGCAGCGCGCGCAACCGCGAGGTGCTCGAACGCATCGCCGCCGACGAGCTGCGGCACGCCGATGTGGCGCGAGCGGAGCGGCTGCAGCGTGCGCCCCGACTGGCCGCTCGTGCACGGGTTCGTGCTCCTGACGCGCCAGCCCGGTACTCGGCATCAAGCTGCTCGAACGGGCGGAGGCTCGCGCGCCAGGTCGACTACGACCTCCTGGTACCGCAGCCGGAGGCCCGCGAGGTGCTCACCGACGAGGCCGACCACGAGAAGGTGCTGTTCGAGATGCTCGACGACGCGGTGCTCGCCAACGTGGGCAGCATCGTCCTCGGCCTCAACGACGCGCTGGTCGAGTTGACCGGCACCCTGGCCGGCCTCAGCTTCGCCTTCCAGAGCACCAAGCTGGTGGCGCTGTCGGGCCTGGTGACGGGCATCGCGGCGGCCTTCAGCATGGCGGCCAGCGAGTACCTCTCGCAGCGGGCCGACGGCCTCGGGTCGGCCCGCCGGTCGGCGCTGTACACCGGCCTCGCCTACATCGTCACGGTCGCGCTGCTCGTCGGCCCCTACCTGGTGTTCGCCGACTACCGAGTCTGCCTGGCCGTCACGCTGGTGATCGCCGTGCTCGTCATCCTCCTGTTCACGGCCTACCTCGCGGTGGCCCGTGGGCTCGATTTCCGGCGGCGCTTCCTGGAGATGGCCGGGATCAGCCTGGGCGTGGCGGCCTTCAGCTTCGTGGTCGGCGTGGTGGTCAAGCGGCTGCTGGGCGTGGACGTCTAGCCACCTCGGGGCTGGATCCCGGGGGTGATCCTGCGTTAGCATGATCAGCGAAACCGGCCCACCCCGTCCGAGGACAGCATGGCCGCCGCCGTATTCAGCGCCAAGTTCAGCGTCCCCACGCCGCCGGCCACCTACCAGAGCCGGCGACGCCTCGACCAACGCTGGCCCGCCTGGCAGGGGGTCCGGCTGATCACCGTGACCGCCGGCGCCGGCTGGGGCAAGACCAGCTTCCTGGCCACGCGGGCCCGGCGGCTCGGTCCCGCGGCGCTCTGGTACACGCTCGACGAACTGGATCGCGACCCGAGCGTGCTCGTGGCCCACCTCGCGGCGGCCGCGGGCCTGGCATCGTCGGCGGCGCCGCCGCTGGAGCAGCTGGCGCGGCTCGTCGGCGCGCTGGCCGAGCGTCGCCTCCTCGTGCTCGACGACGTGCAGGCCATCGCGGCGGCCGACCGGGCCCGCGAATTCCTCGGCCGCCTGCTGCGCTACCTGAACCCCGCCTGCCAGCTGGTGCTGTCGTCGCGCGAGCCGGTGCCGCTTTCCAGGGCGCACCTCGAGGCCCGCGGCGAGGCGGTGCGGCTGACGGCACGCGACCTGGCGTTCGACGCCCCGGAGACCGAGGCCTTCCTGCGCCGGCGCCTGGGCCGCGCGCACGCCGTGGCGCTGCGGGAACGGGTGCACCGCCTGACCGAGGGCTGGCCGGCGGGTCTGGAGATCGTCAGCCGGACGCTGGCCCAGGCGGCCGCCGACGCCCACCCGCAGGTCCTCGCCCGGCTGGCCGACGGCGGCGGCTGGTTCGACCGCTTCGTCGACGAGTCGCTCGGCGACCTCGACGCGGGCACCCGTGACTTCCTGCTGCGCACCAGCGTGCTGCCGCACCTCGAGGCCGCCCTCTGCGACCGCCTCCTGGGCCGCGACGACAGCGCCCGCGTGCTCCGGCGCCTGGAGGACGCCGGCCTCTTCATCGTCCCCAGCGGCGACGGTTCCTGGCGCCACCACAACTTGCTGGGGGGCTGTCTGCGCCGCCGGCTCGCCGCCGACCTCGGCGTGCGCACCCGCCAGCAGGCGGTGCGGCAGGCGGGCCAGCTGCTGGCGGACCTCGGCGAGCCCGAGGCGGCTCTGCTCGACCTGGCCCGGTCCGACGACCCGGAGGGCGTCCGTCGCCTCGTGCGGCGCCACCTGGAGGCGCTGTGCGCGACGCGGCGCCCGGAGACCCTGGCCCTGGCCCTGGACCTGCTGCCCGAGGACACCCTCGCCCAGGAGCCGTCGCTGCTGCTGGTGCGCGCGTCCCTGGCCCAGCTGCAGGGCCGCTGGGCCCGGGCGGAGGCGGACCTGCGGCGGGCTCGAAGGCTGCCCGCGGCCCACGCGGTGCAGGCGCGGGTGCAGGCGCGGCTGGTGCGGCTGCACCTGCAGCGCGGACGCTGGGACACCTGTCTGCGCGCCGGCCGCCGGGTCCTCGCCGGATCGCCGCGCCTGGCGCCCTCGGTGCGGGGTGAGGTGCTGGCGGCCATGGGCGTGGCGGCGGCCAGCCTCGGACGCCTCGCCACCGGACAGCGATACCTGGAGCAGGCCCTCGCCCTGGCCCGCCGTCGGCGCGATCGCGAGCTCGAGGGTCGCTGCCTCTATCTGCTCGCGGCCAACATCCACGACCAGCGGGGTGACCTCGCGGCCGCGCTCGCGGCCGCGACCGCCGCCCGCGACCGTTACCGGGAGCTCGACCGCAGCGACCTCGCCTGCCACGCCGAGGGCGTGCTCGGCTTCGTGCTCGTCGGACTCGGACGGGAGGCCGAGGCTCGCCAGGCGACGCTCTGGGCCCAGCAGCGCGCCGACGCCATCGGCTACCGGCTGATCGCCGGCTACACCCGCTACACCCTCGGCGAGTGCGACCTGCTGGCCGACGACCCCACGGCGGCTACCGAACGCTTCGACGAGGCGCGGGCGATCGCGCGGGAACTGGGCGAGGAGGCGCTCCTGGCCCTGACCTGGCTGGGGACGGCGGAAGCGACGTGGCGCCTCGACGACCCGGCCGGATCGGCCCGCGCGGCCGCCGAGGCCCTGCAGGTGTCCGAGCGCCTCGGCCACCGTCTGTTCGGAGCCCGCGCCCTCGGCCTGCGCGGACGGGCCCTGGCCGGCCGGGAGCCGCGCGCGGCCAGCGCCTGCCTGGCCCGCGCCGAACGGATCCTGACGCGGCTCGGGGCCGCCCGCGACCTCGCGCGGCTGGCGGTCTGGCGGCGGCCGGGTACGGATGTGCGTTCGCCCGTGGAGATGCCGTCCGCCTCGACTGCGACCGCGCCTGCGGCGGCCGGCTCGCTCACGGTGCTGATGCTCGGGCCGCTGGAGGTCCGGCGGGGGGGCGCCGTGCTGCTTGCCGGGGCGTGGAAGTCGCGCCGGGCGCGGCGGCTGTTCCAGCTGCTGGCCCTCGCGGGCGGCGGGGCCGTCGCGCGCGACCAGGTGCTGGAGACCCTCTGGCCGGAGGGCGATCCGGCCCGGACGGCGCTCAACCTGCGGCAGACCGTGTTCCAGCTGCGGCGGCTGGTCGACGCCGGCCGCGCCGATCAGGACAGCCACGTCGTCACCGATGGCGAGACCGTCCAGCTCCGCCTCGGACCCGGGGGCGCGAGCGATCTGGAGTCCTTCGAGGCCGCCCTCGCGCGAGCTCGCCAGGCCCGCCGCGATGGCCGGCCGGACGGGGAGCTGCGCGCCCTCGGCGAAGCGTTGGAACTGTGGCGCGGTCCCCTCTTGGCCGACTCGCCGTACGATCCGGAGGTCCAGGACGCGGCCGGTGCGGTCCGGCAGGCCTACCTGCGGGCGGTGGACCGTGCTCTGGACCTCCTCACCGGGCGCGAGCGCTGGGAGGAGGCCGCCGCGCTGGCCCGGCGCGGTCTGACCGAGGATCCGACGTACGAGCCCTTCGCGGCCGCGCTGCTGCGCAGCCTGCTGGGCCTAGGCCACCGGGGGGAGGCGCGCGAGGTCTACGCCAGGTTCGAGGCCGTCTGTGTCCGGGAGCTGGATCTCCTGCCCTCCGCCCAGCTCAAGGGGCTCGCCGAGCGGGCCGCCGGCGCAGCGCGACCCTGATGCGGGACGACATCGCCCTGCTTCCGCCTTTTGGTTTCGCGCGCCAGGCGCTACATTGTCGGTTCTTGCCGACCGTCCACCGATTCCGGTTCCGCCGCATAGCCAGGGGGTGTCCGTGGCGCTCAAGGACGAGAGTTCGAATCCCATCGGCGTGGGGCGATACGATGACGACGGCCTGCGCCGGTATCTGCGCCAGCACGGCCTGACCTTGGCGCCCAGCGAGGCCCGCCGGGTGGCCGACCTCCTCGGCCGCGATCCCAGCCTCACCGAGATGACCCTGTTCGACACCATGTGGAGCGAGCACTGCTCGTACAAGAGCAGCCGTCCCTACCTGAAGAAGCACCTGCCGAACAACGCCAGCAACGTGGTGATCGGGCCCGTGGAGGATGCCGGCGTTGTGGATTTCGGCGAGATCGACGGCCGCCGCTGGGGCATCATCATGGCTCACGAGAGCCACAACCACCCCAGCCAGGTCATGCCCGTCGAGGGCGCGGCCACCGGCATCGGCGGCATCGTGCGCGACGTCTACTGCATGGGCGGCGAGGTCATCGCCACCCTCGACCCGCTGCGCTTCGGCTGGCCGGCCCCGGAGTCGCCCGACGACCGCGGCGCCGACCACCGCCGCGACATCGCCCGCGAGGTTGTCACCGGCATCTGGGAGTACGCCAACGCCCTGGGCGTGCCCAACCTGGGCGGCGACGTCTACTTCCACCACTCGTTCAACGAGAACTGCCTGGTCAACGTGGTCGCGATCGGCCTGGTCGACCAGGCCCACATCACCCACAGCTGGGTGCCGGAAGCGGCCGCCCGCGAGCCCTACGACCTCATCCTCGTGGGCAAACCGACGGACTGGTCGGGCATGGGCGGCGCCGCCTTCGCCTCGGCCACGCTCGACGCCGCCGCGGCCACCGAGAACAAGGGCTCGGTGCAGACCCCGGACCCGTTCCTCAAGCGCATCCTGACCGTCGCCAACCGCGCCGTGCTCGCCAGGTGCCGCGAGGCGGGCGTCACCATCGGTTTCAAGGACCTCGGCGCCGGCGGCGTGGCCTGCGTCACCAGCGAGCTCTGCGACGCCGGCGGCTTCGGCTGCAACGTGGACCTCGCGCTCGTGCACCAGATCGCCGACCTGCCGGCCCGCGTCTGCGCCTGCAGCGAGACCCAGGAGCGCTACGGCCTGGCCGTGCCGCGCCGCCTGGTGGACGCGGTCCTGAAGATCTACAACGAGGACTTCGCCCTGCCCGACGTCTACGACGGCGCCTGCGCCCGCCGCATCGGCGAGGTCACCACCGAGCGCCGCTACGTCCTGCGCCGCGGCGACGAGATCCTGGCCGACGCGCCCATCGACACCATCACCGAGGGCATCCGCTACGACCGGCCCCTGGCCGCGCCCGCGCGGACCGAGGTGCCGGCCGACCAACGCCTGCCGGAAGCCGACTCGGACCGGATCGCCGACGAGTGGGTGGCCGTCATGGCCCACCCCAACGTGGCCAGCCGCGAGTACCTCTACCGTCACTACGACCCCGAGGTGCAGGCGAGCACGATCCTGCGTCCCGGCGAGGCCGACGCCGGCGTCGTCGCGCCGGTGCCGGGCAGCCGGCGGGCCGTCGCCATGACCTGCGACGGCAACCCGCTCCTGGGCCTGGCCGACCCCTACACGGCCGGCGCCCGGGCCGTGATCGAGGCCTGCCGCAACGTCGTCTGCGTGGGCGGGGAGCCCGCCGCCATCACCGACTGCCTCAACTTCGGCAACCCCGAGGTGCCCGAGGCCATGTGGACGTTCGCCGAGGCCGTGCGCGGCGTGGGCGACGCCTGCCGGGCGCTGGGCCGCCTGTCGGCCCCCGGCGAGCCGCTGCCGGTGATCTCGGGCAACGTCAGCTTCTACAACCAGTCGGCCAGCGGCCGATCGGTGGCGCCGTCGCCGGTCGTGGCCTGCGTGGGGGTGGTCGACGACTACCGGCGTAGCCGCAGCCAGCACCTCAAGGAGGCGGGCGACCGCGTCTACGTCGTGGGACGCCCGGCGCCCGAGCTGGGGGCCAGCCTGTACCTCGACGCCGGTTTCCAGGCCGGCCGGCCGGCCGTGCCCGAGCTCGCGTTCGACGCGGTGCGCGCCGAGCTGGGGGCGGTCCTGTCGCTGGTCCGGGCGGGGATCGTCAACGCCGTTCACGACATCAGCGACGGGGGCCTCGCGGTGGCCCTGGCCGAGATGGCCGTCGGCCTCGAAGGCCAGCAGCGCCTCGGCCTGGACCTCACGCTGCCGGCCGCACCCGCGGAGCTGAGCCTGCGCGAGTGGCTCTTCAACGAGGCCGGCGGCTTCGTGCTCACCTGCCCCGAGCGCAGCGCCGGCGAGGTGGAGAAGCTGCTCAGCTTCGGCGGCGCGGTGTGGTGGCCGCTGGGCAAGGTCACGGCCGACCCGCAGATCCGCGTTCGCGGCGGTGGTCGCGGCGACGTCGCCGTCGGGGTCGGGCGGCTCGCCGACGCCTGGCAGCAATCCCTGCCCCGGCTCTTCGGCGGCGAGGCCGCCGTGGCCGCGCTGCCCGGAACGCCGGCCACGCTGCCGGCCGACGAGCGGCGGCAGCCCGGACCGGCGGTGCTGTCGCGCCAGCCGCGGATCGCGGTGCTGCAGCTGCCCGGCGTCAACTGCGAGACGGAGTCGGCGGCGGCGGTCGTGCGCGTCGGCGGCCAGGCGGAGATCTTCCGCTGGACCCGACCGGCGGCGGAGCTCGCCGCGTTCGACGGCTTCCTGGTGCCCGGCGGTTTCAGCTACCAGGATCGGGTGCGCGCCGGCGCCGTCGCGGCCCGGGACCCGCTGCTGGAGGTGCTGCGCGAGGCGGCCGCCGGCGGCAAGCCGATCCTCGGCATCTGCAACGGTTGCCAGGTGCTCGTCGAGAGCGGCATCGTGCCCGGCATCGAGCCCGGGGCCATCGAGGTGGGCCTGGCCGCCAACCGGGCGCCCGGGCGCCGCGGCTACTACTCGCGGTGGGTGAACCTCGAGCCCGTGCCCGGCAGCCGCTGCGCGTTCGTCCAGGGGATCGACGGGTCGTTCCCCGTGCCGATGGCGCACGCCGAGGGACAGTTCACGCACGAGGACCCGACGTTCTTCCTGCGGCTGCAGGAGCAGGGCCTGCTGGCGTTGCGCTACGGTGCGTTCGCCGGCGGCAGCGGCGGCAATCCCAACGGGTCGCTGCTCGACACCGCGGGCCTGACCAACCCCGGCGGCAACGTGCTCGCCCTCATGCCGCACCCCGAACGGGCGCTGCTGCTGCGCATGGTGCCCGAGGATCTGCCCCACAGCTGGGGCTCGCTGCGCCGGCGGGCGGCCGCCGACGCCGAGCGCCTGGAAGCCGCCGGCCCGGGCTGGTGGTTGCTGCGCCGTCTGATCGAACTATGCTGAGCCACCCGGCGGAGGCCTTGACCATGGTGAACCAGACCACCCTGCTCGTCAGCCACAAGGGCGTCGACCTGCACGCGGCCACGGCGGTGCGCGTGATGCAGCGGCGGCTCGAGGGTGGCGAGGCCCTGCGGTCGCTCGCCCGCTGCGAGGTGCACCTGCTCGACGGTGACGGCGGCGGCCGGTGCATCGCCGACCTGCTGCGGATCGGCCGTTACTTCAACCCCAACAAGCACCACTACGGTCACTTCGCCGGCGTCCTGCCCGAGCCCTGGACCGACGAGATGGTGACCGGCGGCGCCGAGTTGCCGGCGGGCTGGCCGGGCGAGCCGGTGGCCACCGATCTGCCGACCCTGGAGCCGACCCTGGCCACCGCCCTGCTGGGCGGACCGGTGCCCGACGGGTGCGTCGCCGTCGACGTGGTGGCCCTGCCGCTGGGCGAGGTCGAGCCGGTGCGTTCGGGCGTGCTCTGGCGCCTGGTGCTCGATGCCGACGGTCGCGATCCGGCCCGGCTGGGCGAGCGCCTCGCGGTCGCGCGCGGCGGCTCGCAGGGCCTGCTGATCAACCCCCACCTGCACGGCTGGTTGCTGCGCGTGCGGCGCCCGTGAGGGGCGTCAGGAAGGATCCGAGATGAGCGACGCACGGCACTGGAGGGAGGAATGCGGCGTGGTCGGCATCGCCGGCGTGCCCGGCGCCGCCGAGCTCGCGTCCATGGCGTTGCACGCCCTGCAGCACCGGGGCCAGGAATCGGCCGGCATCACCGTGTCGGACGGCCACCTCATCCACACCCACCGGGCGATGGGTCTGGTGACCGAGGTGTTCAAGGAGGACACCCTCAAGCGCATGCCCGGCAGCTACGCCATCGGCCACGTGCGCTACAGCACCAGCGGCAGCAGCAACCTCGTCAACGCCCAGCCGATCCAGGTGGCCAACCACCGGGGCGCGGTGAGCCTGGCGCACAACGGCAACCTCGTGAACGCGCCGCAGCTCCGGCGCGCGATGGAGCAGCAGGGCTCCATCTTCTCGACCACCAGCGACAGCGAGATCATCCTGCACCTGATGGCCCGCAGCAAGGCCGAGCTGGCCGAGGACGCGCTGATGGAAGCGTTGCCGCAGGTGCGCGGCGCCTACAGCCTGGTGGTGATCACCGGCAGCAAGGTCATCGCCGCGCGCGATCCCCTCGGCTTCCGGCCCCTGTGCCTCGGCCGCTTCCAGGACCGCTACGTGGTGGCCAGCGAGAGCTGCGCCTTCGACATCATCGGCGCCCGCTACCTGCGGGACATCGAGCCCGGCGAGCTGGTGGTCCTGGGCGACGGCGAGCTGGTGAGCCGCCGCCTACCCGCCGGCGAGCGTGAGTGCCGCTGCGTGTTCGAACACGTCTACTTCTCGCGGCCCGACAGCCAGGTCTTCGGCATCAGCGTCGAGCGGGTGCGCCGGCGCAGCGGCGAGATCCTCGGCCGCGAGGCGCCGGTCGCGGCCGACCTGGTGACCGCCGTGCCCGACAGCAGCAACACCGCCGCCCTGGGCTACGCGCGGTCCACCGGGCTGCCGTTCGAGATGGCGCTCATCCGCAACCACTACATCGGCCGCACGTTCATCTCGCCCGCGCAGCAGGTGCGCGACATGTCCGTACGCATCAAGTTCAACCCCGTGCGCGAGGTGGTGGCCGGCAAGCGGATCGTCATGGTGGACGACTCGATCGTCCGCGGCACCACCATGCGCAAGCTGGTGAAGCTGATGCGCCAGGCGGGGGCCGAGGAGGTGCACCTGCGCATCGCCTCGCCGCCGGTCACCAACCCCTGCTACTACGGCATCGACACGCCGGTGCGCAAGGAGCTGATCGCCAGCAGCCACACCGTCGCCGAGATCGCGGCCTACCTCCGGGTCGACAGCCTCAACTACCTCACCCTCGACGGACTGCTCGAGGCCACGGGCGAGGCCGAGCGCTACTGCACGGCCTGCTTCTCGGGCAAGTACCCCGTGGCCTTCGACGCCGAGCTGGATAAAGACGTGTTCGACCGCCACGCCGAGGGCGCGGAGATCCTGCTGCGGCCGCGCACTCCCGACGAGCGACGACCCGACGCATGAGCCAGGGCGGCGACGGCATCTGGCGGCCCGACCGCCGTTTCGACGATCCTCGCGTCTTGAGCGAGGCGCTCGAACGGCGGGTCCTGCCGCTGGTCAACCGCCCGGCCCGGTACGTCGGCGGCGAGGACGGGGCGGTGCCCGGCGATCGCTGGCGGTCCGACGGCGTCAACGTGCTGCTCTGCTTTCCCGACGCCTACGAGGTCGGCATGTCCCACACGGGGCTGCGCGTCCTCTACAGCCTGCTGGCCGACCGTGCGGACACCTTCTGCGACCTCGCCTTCGCGCCCTGGCCCGACATGGAGGCGGCGATGCGCGCCGAAGGTCTGCCGCTGTTCGGCCTGCAGAGCCGGCGGCCCGCGGCGAGCTTCGATGTGATCGGCTTCAGCGTCGGCTACGAACTGGCCTACACCAACGTTCTGACGATGCTGCACCTGTCCGGCCTCGCCCTGCGGGCACGCGATCGGGTCCCGGGCGGCCCGCTGGTGGTGGCCGGCGGCTCCTGTACCATGAATCCCTCGGTCTGCGGGCCCTTCTGCGACCTGATGCTGCCCGGCGACGGCGAGGAGGCGCTGGACGATCTGGTGAGCGTGGTCGCCCGCGCGCGGACGGCCGGCGTCGGCCGCGAGGCCCTGCTCGCGGCCGCCCGCGCGATTCCCGGCGCCTGGTGGGAGGGCGTGGCCACGCCGGTCGCGGCCCGCGTGGTGCAGGACCTCAACCGCCTGCCGGCTCCGCGGCCGCTGGTGGCGATCACCGAGCCGGTGCACGACCGGCTGGCGGTCGAGGTGATGCGCGGCTGCGCCCGCGGCTGCCGGTTCTGCCAGGCGGGCATGATCCAGCGGCCGGTGCGCGAGCGCGACGTGGCGGCGGTCGTCCGCCAGGCGCGCGACGCGAGCCAGGCGGCGGGGTACGCCGAGGTGGGGCTCCTGTCCCTGTCCACCGGCGACTACACCGGCCTCGGACCGGCGGTGGCCGGGATCCAGGACGGGCTCGCGGGCACCCGCACCAACCTCGTGCTGCCCAGCCTGCGCATGGACAGCCTCGACGGTGACCTCCTGGACCGCGTCGGCCGGGAGCGTCCCGCCAGCGTCACGTTCGCGCCGGAGGCCGGAACCCAGCGATTGCGCGACGTGATCAACAAGCAGATCACCGAGGCCGAGATCGTCGACGCCGCGCGGGTGGCCTTCAAGCGCGGGATCGGCCGCGTGAAGCTCTACTTCATGATCGGCCTGCCGACCGAGACGAACGACGACCTCGACGGCATCGTCGCCCTCGTCGGCCAGCTCGTCGCGCTGGCGCCGCGGGGCGGCTCGCAGATCACGGTGTCGGTGTCGCCGTTCGCGCCCAAGGCCCACACGCCGTTCCAGTGGGCGGGCCAGATCCCGCGCGAGGAGATCGAGCGGCGCAACCAGTACCTCGCCAAGCGGCTGCGTCGCTTCAACGTGAAGGTGAGCCTGCGCGACCCCGACGTCAGCGTGCTCGAGGCGGTGCTCGGCCTCGGCGACGAACGCCTGGCCGACGTCGTCGAGGAGGCCTGGCGGCAGGGGGCGCGGCTCGATGCCTGGGACGAGTGGTTCGCGGCCGACCGGTGGTGGCGGGCCATGCGGACGTGCGGGGTCGACCCGGTCGCCGTCGTCGCGCCCCGCGACCCGGAGGCGCCGCTGCCCTGGCGTCTGGTCCAGGGGCCGGTGGACGACGATTACCACCGCCGGGAATGGGCGCGCGCCCTGGCCGGCGAGCCCACGCCGGATTGCCGGCTGGACGGTCCGTGCGAGGGCTGCGCCGCCTGTGGCGACGGTTTCGCGCACGTGATCGCCGATCTGGAGCCGGACGTGCCCGCGCCCATGCCGGAACCGGCCGCCCCGGCGGCGGCGCCGTCGACGCCGGCGGCCGACGAGGACCCCCGCTGGGCGCGCTGGCGCGAGCGGGCGTCGGCGAAGATCTGGTGCCGGCTCGAGTTTGCCAAGCGGGACCGGCTGGTCTTTCTTGGCCACCTGGATTTCCAGCGCCTCCTGCACCAGGCCCTGCGTCGTTCCGGCTTGCCGGTGGCCTACAGCAAGGGGTATCATCCGCATCCGCTGGTCAAGTATGGCCCACCGTTGCCGGTGGGCGTGGCTGGCGAGCGGGAGGTCCTCGACCTGGCGTTCGAGTGGATCGAGCCCGGCTGGGAGCCGCGTCTGCGGGCGGTGCTGCCGGCGGGACTCGAGTTGATCCGCGCGATCACGGTGGGATCCATCGCGCCGCCGAGCATCGACGCCCTGGCCGAGCGGTTCGACTATCGGGTGGTCCTGCCCGTCGAGGGCGGGCCGGACCGGCGGGTGGCGGACGCGGCGGTGTCGGCCTTCCTGGCGGCCACGACGTGGCCGTGGAACCGGCAGCGTCAGGGCAAGCCGGACAAGGTGGTGGATGCGCGTCGGCTCGTCCCCGAAGACGGGTTGGCTTGGCTCGCCGACGATCCGCTGACCCTCCGGGTGAGCCTGCTGCGCCTCGAAGGCGCCGGTCTGCCCGTGCACGATTTCCTGGCCGCCCTGTTCGGGGCGGACCTGCCGGAGCCGCGCTGGTGCGCGGTCAGCCGGCTGGCCATCACCGGGCCTGACGAGGCCGGACGCTGGCTGTCGCCCTTCGCCGAGATCGAGGCGATGCGGCAGCGCGTCTGGATGCAGGCTCGACTCAACGACTAGATCGGAACCGAGATCATACCATGCGGAAAGACATCATCATCAATTCCACCGCCAACGAGCTCCGCGTCGCCATCCTCGAGGATGCGGAGGTGGTCGAGCTGCTCGTCGAGCGGGCCGACGCCCGCCGGATCGTGGGCAACGTCTACAAGGGCAAGGTCACCTCGGTGAAGCCCGGCCTGCAGGCGGCGTTCGTCGACATCGGCCTCGAGAAGGCCGGCTTCCTGCATGCGAGCGACGTCGTGCACAGCGGCACCGAGGACGATGACGACGACGACGATGACGATGCCGAGGGAACCGCGGCCGCGGCCGAGTCCGGCGGCGGCCAGGACCGTCGGCGGGGCCGCTATGAACCCGTGCCGGACATCGACACCCAGCTGAAGGTGGGCGACGAGATCCTCGTGCAGGTCACCAAGGAACCCATCAGCACCAAGGGCCCGCGCCTGACGGCCGACCTGAGCCTGCCCGGCCGCTACCTCGTGATGATGCCCAAGGGCCGCCACATCGGCGTCTCGCGCAAGATCGCCGACCGCCGCGAGCGCGTGCGCCTGAAGCAGCACCTGCAGCAGCATCGGCCGGACCGGGGCGCGTTCATCATCCGCACCGCCGCCGAGGGGGCCGAGGAAGCGGCCATCCGCAACGACGTGCGCTACCTCAGCGAGCTCAACGAGACCATCCGCGTGCGCGCGAAGGAGGTGCCGGCGCCCGGTCTGGTGCACGAGGACGTGGGCCTGGTGGTCGGTCTGATCCGCGACATCTTCAAGGAGGACGTCGAGGAGCTGATCATCGACGATGCGGACGACCGCGCGCGGCTCATCGAATACGCCCGCACCTTCGCGCCCGAGCTGGAGAAGCGCATCCGCCTCTACTCCGGTGATCTGCCCATCTTCGACCACTACGACATCGAGCCGGAGATCAAGAAGTCGCTCGACAAGCGCGTCTGGATGAAGAAGGGCGGCTACCTGATCATCGAACCCACCGAGGCGCTGGTGTCGATCGACGTCAACACCGGCCGCTTCACCGGCAAGCGCAACCAGGAAGACACGATCGTCCAGACCAACATGATGGCGGCCCGCGAGGTGGCCCGTCAGCTGCGCCTGCGCGATCTCGGCGGCATCATCGTCGTCGATTTCATCGACATGGAGAGCGAGTCCAACAAGCGCCGGGTGCTCGCCGAACTGCGCAACCATCTCAAGCGCGACCGGGCCCGCACGAAGGTGTTCCAGGTCTCGGGCCTGGGCCTGATCGAGATGAGCCGCCAGCGCGTGCGGCCGTCGCTCCTGAGCCAGCTCTCCGACCCCTGTCCCTACTGCACGGGCACGGGCAAGGTGCTCTCGCTGGAGACCATGAGCAACCGCATCGAGCGGCTCGTGCACCGGATCGCCATCGTGACCAAGGAGAAACGGCTGCAGATCCAGGCCAACCCGATGCTGGCGCTCTACCTGCTCGAGGAACGCCCGGAGCAGTTCCGCGAGATGTGCCGCACGTTCTCCCTGGAGGTCAACGTCATGGACGATCCCGGCCTGCACGTGGAGGAATTCCGCATCGTGTCGCTGGAGACGGACAAGGACCTGATCGCCGAGTTCGAGCGCAAGACCAAGGGCCGTCGGCGCTAGCCGCCGATCCGCGGACCCGGACCGTCACCGGCCGGACCAACGCCCCAGGGCGCGCGCCCGGCCGGGTCCGTCCTGGTGGTCGGACGCGGCTCAGCGCGGCCGGTCGGGCGCGACGTCGTCCATGTCCTGCAGGCGGGCGATCGCGCGGTACCGGGCGGCCAGCGCGCGGTCGGCGGGCCGCCGCGACCGACCCCGCCACCACGCCTTCCAGCGGTATTCGAACGCTTGGGCCCGCCGCACGCAGCGCACGGCGGCCTCTCCTTGGTGCTTGCGCAGGTAGAGCCGGTAGCTGTGCTGGAACTGCCGCAGGCTGAACTCGCTCACCTGGCCGGTGGCCTGGCCTTCGAGGTGCCGCACCTGGACGTCGGGACAGAGGTAGACGCGGCCGCCGCCGGCGCGCGCGCGATGGCACCAGTCCGTCTCCTCGAAGTAGAGGAAGAACCGCTCGTCCAGCGGGCCGGTTCGCTGCCAGACCTCACGGGTGGTCAGCAGGCAGGCGCCCTTGACGTACGGCACCTCGAGGGCGCCGGTGGCCGGGTCGCGATGCCGTGGCGACGCGAGCGCGCCGGCCGCCGTCCGTCCGAGCCCGGACCCGCGCCACCGGCGCGGCAACCAGGCTCCCCGGGGATCGAACACCACGCCTGCCAGTGGTGGTGGCAGGCCGGGAAATCGCCCCAGCAGGCGGCCGCCGTGCCGTCGCCCGCCACGAGGTCGGGACCGATGGCCACGGCGTCCGGCAGCCGGTCGAGATGATCGCACAGGGAGGCCAGCGACCCGGCGGGACACACGGTGTCGGGTTGAGCAGCAACAGCCTGCGGCCGCGGGCGACCGCGAGCGCCAGGTTGTTGGCGCGTGCGAAGCCCAGGTTGCCGCCGGTCTCCAGGATGGTCACGGCGGGGAAGTCCCGGCGCACGCGGGTCGACGGTGCCGTCCGCGGACGCGTTGTCCGCCACCAGGATCTCCGTCTGCAGCCGGCCGCAGGCCGCCGGCAACGCCGCCAGGCAGCCCGTCAGCAGGTCGCGCGTGTTCCAGCTGACGATCACGTCTGAGGTCGGGCGGCGAGGTGGCGCTGCGGTTCACGGGCGGCCTTTCGGGTCCCGGGGACGCGGACCGCTAGTCGCGGCGACTGGCCCGGCGCAGGATGTCCTGTTCCTCGGCGGTCAGGCTCTTGAGCCCCTCGCGCGAGATCTTCTCGAGGATCTCATCGACGCGGTCGACGGGAACGCCGCCGCGGGTCTTGCCGTTGCCCGGACGGGGTGCCGGGTCCTTGTCGGACGTCTTGTCCACCACGTGCAGGCGCTGCCCGGTGCGCCAGCGGTGGTAGGCGTCGATGGTCTGCTGCCAGAGGCTACGTTGCTGGGCGCGGGAACGCGGGAGGCCGTCGGACCAGGCGCGGGTGCGACGCGACCGGCCGCCTGGCAGCCGGGGCACCTGGCTGGGATGCCCGCCGGTGAAGAACCAGAGGAACGCCAGGCCGGTGAGCATGCCGCCGAGGTGGGCGAGGTGGGCGACGTTGGCGCCGCCGATGCCCAGCAGCGAGATCGCGGCGAACACGACGACGGCGATGCGCGCCGGCATGGGGAAGAAGAACACGAAGATGATGGCGTTGGGGAACGCGAGGCCGAAGGCCAGCAGGATGCCGTAGATGGCGCCCGAGGCGCCCACCATCGGCACCAGGGCGCTCACCCCCGCCAGGCTGAACACGCCGTAGACCAGGGCTCCGCCCACGCCCGCGGCGAAGTAGAACCAGGTGAACGTGCGGCTGCCCCACAGCGCCTCCATGCGGGAGCCGAACAGCCAGAGTCCGAGCATGTTGAAGGCGATATGCGTGAAGCTGCCGTGCAGGAACATGTAGGTGAAGAAGCGCCAGAGCTGGAGCTTCTGCATCGCGAAGTAGGGGATGAACGAACCCCAGGCCCCGATCGGATCCCTGCCCGAGAAACCGGCCACGAGGAACTGGAACAGGAAGACCGCCACGTTCGCGAGCAGGAGCAGGAAGACCGCCGGACCGAGCCCCATGCGGGCTCCGTAGCTGCCGATACCGCGATTGCCGTACTGGTTCACCAGGTGCTCTCCTTGGATCCGGCCGGTTGTTCCGGGTTGTTGGCCGCCCACAGAGTAAGCCCCACAGGGGGGGGGAGGCATGGCGGGGGAGCCCGGAGGCTCCCCCGCGCGTGGTCCGCTCCCGGCGACGGCCTACCGCAGCAGGCCGGCCAGCTGCGGCGACTTGCCCGCGTAGCTGGCATAGGTCGGGTCCCACGCCGCCTCGTCCACGTAGGACACGGCGTCGGCCCCGCTGAGCCCGAGCTCGGTGTTGATCGCCTCGATGAACGCGTTGGCCACCAGCGAGTAGCCGCGGCTGTTCGGATGGATGCCGTCGAGCGAGAAGGCCGTGGCGGCCGCGGCCGCCGACACCGTCATGCCGCCGCCCACCAGCACCTGGAAATGCGTGCGGCTGGCGGCGTCGAGCCCTCCGAGCAGGGCGTGCAAGTCGGCGACGGTGAACCCGTGCTCGTCCGCGAGTGCGGCGATCGCGGCGTTGTAGCCGGCGACGGCCGCCTCGACGACCTGCACCTCGTCGGCGGTCAGCGTCCAGGTGGCGTCCAGCGGCGAGCCGTCGGCGATCGCCAGGGCCGGGAACCGCACGTACGCCACGTCGTCCTCGTCGGTGGGATAGCTGCCCAGACCGCCGGTGGTGATCTGGTCGAACAGCGCCTTGGGCATGAAATAGGGCACCGAGGTGATGGACGGGATGTTGCCCACCACCAGGTGGGGCGTGACGAGGAACCGGTCCTCGACTCCGGTCACCAGCGTGGTGATGATGCCGTCCAGCATGGTCTCGAACTCCGCCGGCGGGGTCACGTTCACGCCCAGCTCGGGCTGGCCGCCGGTGGCGCCGCCCAGCACGTCGTTGTTGCCGATCCAGACCGACACGAGGGTGGGCCCCTGGGCGATGGCCTGGTCGAGCATGTTGACGTCGCCGAAGGTGGGGTTGCGCAGGATGAGGTCGAAGTAACGGTTGCCGGGGCTCTGGCTGGTGCTGCTGTTGAGGGCCGCGGTGACGTCGAGCGTGGTGGCGCCCGGCACGCCGAGATTGCGGTACGGCGTGGGGTAGAGGCTCGCCAGCAGCAGGTTCGCCTGCAGATCGATCAGCGGCGTCTCGTCCAGCACGCTGATGGACGCGCCGTTCCAGTGCAGGACGCCCGCGGCGTTGGCCGGCGTGCTCGGGGTGCTCGACCCCACGCCCGGCAGCGCGATCAGCGGCTGGCTGAACCAGGGGTCGGACCCCGGCGCCGGGCTCTCGCCGAGCTGGCCGGCGATCTGCGCGGGGTAGCTGCTCAGCTGGCCGACGATCGACAGGCCGCCGTCCATGAAGCCGGCCGTCAGGCTGTTGCCGATCGCCACGTAGCGGGCGAGCGCGGCCGGGCCGTCCGGTCGGGCGATCTCGGGGATGGGATGCGTGGGGTCGTCGGGGCTGCAGCCGGTGAGCGCGAGGCCGAGGAGGGCCATGGCGACCAGGCTGATGCGGATGGTCTTCATCGCAGGTCCTCCTGGTTAGAACTGTCGGCCGATGCCGAAGGCCCAGATGTTGGCGACGGACTCGTAGCGGCCCGCCTCACGGTTGCGCAGCTCGACCGCCTCGGGGTCCGCGGCGTCTTCCGGGAAGAGGGTCACCCGCCCGTTCTCCAGGTTGTCGCGAGCCTCGTTGAGCACGGCCATGAAGCTGGCGGTGAAGCGCCAGCCGTCCGCCACGTACTGGGCGCCGAACGAGAAATCGTTGCGGTTGGCGTCGGGCAACAGCGCGCCCATGCCGGCCTTGGGCTGGGGCGACTCGTCGCGCGCATATCCGGCGAGCAACGACCACCGCTCGTTCACGGCGTAATCCAGGCCCAGGCGGAACTGCCACTTGTCCTCGTACTTCATCGGCACCACCGAGCTGAGGGCGCCGCCCGGGTTGGGGTCGAAGTCGAGCGCGAGCTCCTCGAAGTTCGACCAGCCGAACTGGACGGCGTCGAACTCGGCGAGCAGGCGGTCGGTCAGCCGGTAGGCGATGCCGAGGCTCAGGATGTGAGGCAGGCCCAGTTCGGTGTCGACGTCGTACTCGCCCACCAGCGGCGCCACGGCGTCCTGCAACGGGCCGGCCGGCGCGACGCTGGTCAGCGTGCCGGTGCCGCCCTTGTACGTCATGGTCTTCTTGTGGTGGTACATGACGCCCAGCGACACCTTCGGGCTCGGCTTGTACATCAGGCCGAAGGTCGGCGTGAAGTTGAGGTCGCTGTCGCCCTCGAGCTGGACGTCGAGCACGTCGACCAGCTCGGCGTTGCCGCCGAAGGCCTGTCCGGCCCGGCGGTTGAGCTGGATGTGCTGGTACGCGACGTCGAGTCCCGCGGCCAGGGCCAGCCGCGGCGTCACCTTGTAGCTCACGGCCGGCGTGATGTAGATCGTGGCGAGGTCCACGTCGTAGCTGTGGAAGCGGCCCGAGTAGGTGTCCGGGTCCTTCCACTCGACGCCCAGGCCGAACGGTGCGGAGACGCCCAGGCCGAACGCCAGCTTGCCGCCGGGGTTGTGGCTGACGCCGACGCCCGGGATGATGAAGCTCTGGGTCACGGTCTCCGCCGTGTAGGAGGGGAAGGGGTCGCCGAGGCCTGCGAACTTGATGTGCGGCGCCACGGGCATCACGTTCACGTCGGCCTGCGTGCCCGGCATGAAGCTGAGTCCCGCGACGTTGTAGAACAGCGCCGAACCGTCGGCGACGCTCGCGGTGACCGCGCACCCCATGCCGGTGGCCCGGGCCCCGGCCTCGTAGATGCTGAAGCCGCCGGCCAGGGCGGTGGACGCCAGGGCCCGCAGCAGACACGCCGCGAGCGACGGATTCGTTGTCGACTTGAGCATGCTTCCTCCTCGTATGCGGCCGGCGCCATGCCGGCCGACGTCGCAGCTTCGAGATCTCCCGGATCCGGAGCGTCTGCTCCCCGCCGGCCGACCTGCGGGCCTTGTCAGCGCCCGTCGCTTCGGTCATGATCGCGCCGCACGATCCCACGGATCCACGGCGCCGCCACCGTCCCCGGAGGAGAACGGGTGCTCATCCTGACCGACCTCGACGGCTCCGCAGCCGAAGCGCTAGACTGCCGAGTCCGGACCCCGCTCGTCAAGTCTGGATTGACGAAATACACACGTGAGCTTGTCGATTATCTGGCGGATCTGCTCCCGGATCCGGCGGCCGTACGGGTGGTCGAATCGCGGGCCTGGTCGGCCGCCGGCGACTGGGACGCCCTCGTGCTCATCGACTCCGCGCCGGGTTCCCAGTACGACGCCCTGCTCGACGCGGTCCGCCGGCGCGGCCGGCCGCCCGGCGCGGTGGCGGCCCTGGCGTTGGCCGGCCGCGATTTCCACGGCAACCGGGGACGTCCCTGGCAGACGGTGCGCGGCAACCTGCACCTGAGCTGCCAGGCGCCGGTCGACCTGGATCTGGGCCGTTGCGCGGCGGCCGTGCCGGCGGTGGCCGCGGTCAGCGTGAGCGAGGCGATCGCGCGGCTCTGCCCGCAGGCCGCGCCCCGCATCAAGTGGATCAACGACGTGCTCCTGGATGGCGGCAAGGTGGCCGGTGTCCTGGCGGCGGCCCAGAGCCGCGGCGGCCGGCTGATCACGCTGAGCTACGGCGTGGGCCTGAACGTGGGGGTGACGCCCTCGGTCGCGCCTACGGTGTTCGTGCCGCGGATCACCAGCCTGGCCGCCGCCGGCCACGACATCGGCCTGCACGCGGTCGCGGTGGCGGTCCTCGCCCGGCTCCGCGCCAACCTCGCCGGCCTGGCCGACGCCGCGGGCGGCGGGTCGGTCGTCGCGCGTTACCGCCGTCTCTGCGGCGACGTCGGCCGGCGCGTGGCCGTGTACGCCGAGGGGTTGCCCGACGCCACCGACCCGGCGGACCTGCCGCCTCCGCTGGCCTGCGGCCGCGTGACCGGCCTCGACGAGTCGCTGCAGCTGCTCGTGGAGGGGTGTTCCCAGCCCCTGTCCGGCGGGCGCCTCCGTGATCTGGAACCCCGCCTCTGAATCCCTCCGGAACCGCCCGGCGCGCCGGGCGTATGCGGTGGTCATGGCCTTGCCCGTTCGCCGCGAACGTGTCCGCTGGATCTGGCCGGTGAGCTGGGCGCTCGCCGGCCTGGTCCTCGTGGCGCTCGGGCTCATGCCGGCGCGCTGGTGGGACGCGCTCTGGCCGAGCGGCCGCCTGCGGGCGCGCCAGGAAGCGCGCGCGGTGCCGCCGCCCCTCGTGCTCCTGGAACTCGACGTGGCGCCTCCGCCGCCGGTGATCGTGGCCGTCGAGGATCCTCCGCGGGGCGATCCGGAGCCCCCGCCGCCGGACGCCCGCTGGTGGACGCAAGCCTGGACCCTGCGGGTCGACGCGGACCTCGGACGCGGACTGCCGGCGGCGGCCGACACCCTGTTCATGACCCCGCTGCGCGAACTCTGGGGGGCGGGCGCCACCGTGGAGCGGATCATCGCCGAGCCCGACAGCGTCGTGGAGGCCCGCCTGTGGCAGCTGGTGTCCGAGCAGCGCCTGGCCCGCAACGACGTCGCCGGGATATTCGCGGCCCTCGCCAAGGCCCGGGCCTACGTGGACCTGAAACGGCGCGAAGCAGCCATGTATGGGGAATTCGGGCCCGATCAGATCCGGGTGCCCGAATGAGCCGGGAGGCTTGCGCCTGGTGCCAACGTTGTTATGTTTGGAGGCGAATACTTGACCTGAGAGGTCGTGTAGAGTTCACGCACCAACCCGCCACCGGGTCGGACGTCGCAGGGGCGGCGCCAGGACCCAGGAGAGCTCACGATGGCCTATTCCCCGCTGATGGTCCAGCCCATGCGCGACGAGGTGACCCGTCTGGGCGTGGAGGAACTCCGCACTCCCGAGGCGGTCGACGCCTTCCTGGCCGCCGCCGACGGCCCCGCGCTCGTGTTCGTCAACTCGGTCTGCGGCTGCGCGGCCGGCAACGCGCGGCCCGCCCTCTTCCTGGCGACCCGCAACCCGCGCTGTCCGGCTCGGCGGGCGACCGTATTCGCCGGCCAGGACCCCGAGGCCACGTCCCGGCTCCGCGAGCACTTCGGGGCGGTCGCGCCCAGCAGCCCGAGCTTCTACGTACTCGACGGCGGCGAGCTCAAGGGGCATGTGCCGCGGTCGGGCATCGAGGGCCACTCGGCCGAGCAGGTGGCCGCCCAGCTCGACCGTCTGTTCGACACCCGGGCCGACGCCGCGACCGGCTGACCCACAACCTGGACGAAGGGCCGACCGACATGTCCGAGCTCGCGCGAAAGAAATGCATCCCCTGCAGCGGCGGCGTCCCGCGCCTGACGGCCGACGAGGTTCAGGACCTCCGGCGGCAGGTGCCCGACTGGGACGTGATCCTCGGCCACCACCTGCGCCGGGTGTTCGCGTTCGACGATTTCGCCGGCGCCCTGGTGTTCGTCAATCGCATCGGCGAGGTGGCCGAGGCCGAGGGGCACCATCCCAACATCACCTTCACGTGGGGTCGGGTGGAGGTGGAGATCTGGACCCACAAGATCGATGGCCTGGCCGAGGCCGACTTCATCCTCGCGGCCAAGGTGGATCAACTGCCCCGCGATTGAGCGAGCGCGGCGCGGCGATCGCGGCGTAGAGCTCGTGCGGTGTCCGCGGTGTAGATGGCCAGGGCCAGCCAGATGAGACCGAAGCTCAGCAGCTTCTCGCGGCTGAAGACCTCCTGATAGGCGAGGACGGCGAGCAGGAACTGGCCCGTCGGCGCCACGTACTGCAGGAACCCCATGGTGGCGTAGCGGAGTCTGCGGGCACCCGCCGCGAACCACACCAGAGGCAACGCCGTCACCACCCCGCTGAGCATCAGCAAGCCGTCGGTCGCCCGGCCGACGTGGCCGAACACGAGGGTCCGTTGCGCCTGCCAGATCAGCAGCGCGGCCAGCGCGACCGGCGCGAGCAGGGCGGTCTCGATCGTCAGGCCCGCCGTGGCTCCGACGGCCGCGGTCTTGCGGATCAATCCGTACAGGCTGAAGGAGAGGGCCAGCACCAGGCTGATCACCGGCGGCTGGCCGAGGCGCAGGCCCAGGAGCACCACGCCGATGGTGGCCAGACCGAGGCTCACCCACTGCCACGGCCGGAGCCGCTCGCGCAGCACGATCAGTCCCAGCACCACGTTCATCAGCGGATTGATGAAGTAGCCGAGGCTGGCCTGCAGGAGCTGGGCGTGGCTCACGCTCCAGATGAAGACGAACCAGTTGACCGCCACCAGCACGGTCGAGGCGGCCAGGGCGAGCAGGACCCGCGGCGTGGCCACGGCCTGCCGAAGCTCACCGAGCCGGCCCCGACGCCACATCAGGAGCGACAGCAGCAGCAACGACCAGACGATCCGGTGCGCGAGCACTTCGAGCGGCGGCACCTGGGCGACGGCCTTGAAATAGATGGGGCAGAGCCCCCACCAGAGGTAGGCGGCCAGGCCGAAGGCGACGCCGGTGCGGGCACGTTGCGGGTCGGACATGACGCCTCGCGAGGTCCGGGGGAGGATGGCGGGCGCCATGATGGCTCCGCGGTGGCGGCCGGGCAAGTACGGCTTTTCATTGTTGCGACATTAACTGTTTAAACATATATAATACGAGCGAAGACGACCGGTTTCCCCAACGAAAAGGACGGCACACCATGAAGACGTTGCGTCCGGCCGACCAGCGCGGCCATGCCGATCACGGCTGGCTGCAGACCTGGCACACGTTCTCCTTCGGACAGTACCGTGACCCCGCCCACATGGGCTTCAGCGATCTCCGGGTCATCAACGACGATCGGGTGGCGGCCGGCCAGGGATTCGGCACCCATCCGCACCGGGACATGGAGATCATCACGTACGTCCTCGACGGAGCCCTCGAACACCGGGACAGCCTAGGCACCGGGTCGGTCCTCCGCTACGGCGACGTCCAGCGCATGACCGCCGGCCGCGGCATCACCCACAGCGAGTTCAACCCGAGTCCCGACCATCCGCTGCACCTCCTGCAGATCTGGATCCTGCCGGCCGCGGTCGGCCTCGACCCGGGCTACGAGGAACGGCATTTCGACCCGGCCGCGCGCCAAGGTCGCTGGCAGGCGATCGCCACCCCCGACGGCGCGGACGGGTCGCTGCGCATCCATCAGGACACCCGGCTCCACGCGGTCCGGCTGGCCGCGGACGAGCAGGTGACCTACGACCTGGCGAAGGGGCGGCGAGCCTGGCTCCAGGTGGCGCGCGGTCGGGCCCGTCTGGATCAGCTCGACCTCGAGGCCGGCGATGGCGTGGCGGTGGCCGACGAGCTCGGGCTCACGTTGACCGGGCTCGCGGACGCCGAACTCCTGCTCTTCGACCTCCGCTGACGGCTCCCCGGGGGCGACGGCGGGAGTTCTGCTCACCTGAGGGGAAACGCCCCGGAGAGAGCGTAACCATTTGCGCGATCGCAAGTTGGCCGTGCAGGTGGGCCGGTCGGGGCGCCGTGAGGCTCATCGACAAGTTCGCGGGTACGACCGAAGGGGGTCAAGTCGGGGGCGGATCCGGCCGATGATCAACGGGACCGACCAGTTTCGCCCCGGATCCGAGGTCTCGCCCATGATGCGCCCGTCATTGCGGCCAATCGCCTTCGTCGCGCTCGCGCTCCTGTCCGGCGCGGCTCCCGTGGTTGCCCTCGACCCCGCCCAGGACCTCCTGCAGTACGGCATCGAGGGCTGGTCGTCGCTCGACGGGATCCCGCAGAATTCCATCCAGGCGCTCGTGCAGACCCGCGACCACTACCTCTGGTTCGGCACCCAGGAGGGCCTGGTCCGCTTCGACGGCGTCCGCTTCTGCGTCTACAGTTCGGCCAACACGTCCGCCCTGCACCACAACGACATCCAGGACCTCGCCGAGACCGTCGACGGCAGCCTGTGGATCGCCACCTACCAGGGCGGCCTCGTGCGTTACCGCGACGGCGAATTCCGCCTGGTGGGCCAGGCGGTCGGCCTCGACGAGACGGCCAACATCATGGCGCTCGACAGCGGCCCGGCGGGCGACCTCTGGATCGCCGGCCTCTACTGCGGGTTGGTCCGCTGGCGTGACGACGTCTTCGAGCAGATCCCCGTCCCCGCCGAGCTGGCCGAGGCCGGCATCGTCGCCGTCAAGGAAGGCCCCGCCGGAACGCTCTGGATCGGCACCCAGCAGGGCCTGGCCTGTTGCCGCGACGGCCGCTGGTCCGCGGTGGAACTGCCGGACCAGGACAGCGCCCAGTCGGTCTGGGCGCTGCACGTCGATCCCGACGGCACGGTGTGGACAGGCAGCGGCCGCAATCTGGTGAGCTACCGCGACGGGCGCTGGACGCGCTTTCCGCCACCCGCCGGCAGCACGTGGGACTTCCTGCACAGCATCATCCGGGACCCCGAGGGCGTCCTCTGGGTCGGGTCCTACAACGGTGGGTTGCTGCGCCTGCGCGACGGACGCCTCGAGGCGCTCACGCAAGCCGGCGGCCTGGCCGGCAACGCCATCCACTCGCTGCTCGCCGACCGCGAGGGAGCGCTCTGGGTGGGCACCTTCCACGGCGGTCTCAACCGTCTGCGGGACCGTCCGTTCCGGGCGCTCGACACCACCACCGGATTGCCGACCGACCATGTGCGGGCGGCCCTGCGGTCGCGTGACGGCGCGCTCTGGGTAGCCCTCGACACCGAGGGCCTGGTGCGGGTCCAGGGCGGCCGCGTCGCCCGCTGGACCGTGGCCGACGGCCTGCCCGGCGGATCGGTGCACGCCATCTGCGAGGACCGTGACGGCACCATGTGGCTCGGGACGGACCAGGGGCTCGCGCACCTCGCCGACGGACGTCTCGAGGTCTTCGACCACGCGCACGGATTGTCGCACAACGCGATCCGCGCCCTGCTGGTCGACCGCCACGGCGACCTCTGGATCGGAACCAAGGGCGGCGGCGTCAACCTCATGCACGCCGGCCGGATCGTCCCGCAGGACGACGGCGACCTGGCCGACATCCGCATCGTGCGCTGGTTCACCGAGGCGCCCGACGGCCGCCTGTGGATCGCGAGCGACTCCGGCGTCGTGATCTGGGACGGTCAGGCGTACCACACGGCCGCCGCGGGCAGCGTGCTGCACGGACGTTACGTCATGAACGTCTACCTGGACGCCGACGGGGTCGCCTGGATGGGTACCTACGGCAGTGGCCTCGTGCGACTGGACGGCGACCGGGTCGACATCCTCGACACCAGCGACGGCCTGCCCGAGGATACCGTCTACGCCGTGTCGGAGGACGCCCAGGGACGCATCTGGTTGCCGTGCAATCGTGGGATCTTCGGGATCGCCAAGTCGGACATCGCACGCTACCTGGCCGGCGACCTCGATCGCCTGCGGCCCCAGGTGCTGGGACCGCAGCAGGGGTTCCCGGGCACCGAGTGCAACGGCGGCTCGCAGCCGTCGACGTGGAACGATCAGGACGGCCGCATCGCCTACGCCACCAACGGCGGGCTCGTGTTCTTCGACCCGGCGCAGGTGACGGCCTACGGCGAGCCGCCGACGGCCGTGGTGGAGGAGCTGGTGGTCGACCGGGCCCGCTACAGCGGCGCGGATCTGCTGCGCATCCCGCCGGGCCGCCGCGACCTGGAGATCAAGTACACGGGTCTGCAGTTCCGCGACCCGCACGGCATCAGCTTCCGCTATCGCCTCGAGGGTTACGAGGATCGCTGGGTCGATGCGGGCGAGCGGCGGCGCGCCTACTACACCAACCTGCCGCCCGGCAACTACACGTTCCGGGTCCGCGCCGGCAGCGCCGAGGGCGTCTGGAGCGACGAGTCGGCCGCGGTCGCGTTCCGCCTCGAGCCGGCGTTCCGCGAGACGGCGACCTTCAAGCTGATCGTCGGATTCCTCGTGCTCGCCATCGTGCTCGCCACCTGGCGCTGGCGCGAGGCGGAGGCCCGGCGGCAGCGACGGCGCCTGCAGGAGCAGGTGGCGTTGCAGACCCGGCAGCTGGCCGAGGCCAAGGAGGCGGCGGTCGCCGCGAACGCGGCCAAGAGCGCGTTCCTGGCGAACATGAGCCACGAGATCCGCACGCCCATGAATGCGGTGATCGGCATGACCGATCTGCTGCGCGATACGCGGCTGGACGCCGGCCAGCGAGAGTCGCTCGAGATCGTGCACTCGTCGGCCCGGGGCCTGCTCACCCTGCTGAACGACATCCTCGACTTCTCCAAGATCGAGGCCGAGAAGCTCGAGCTCAGCGCCGAGCCTTTCGAACTGCGCGAGATGCTCGACGACACGCTGCGGACGCTCGCCCTGCGGGCCGACGAGAAGCAACTCGAACTCGACGGTCGGGTGGACGGGGAGGTGCCTTGCGTGCTGCGGGGCGACGCCCTGCGCCTGCGCCAGATCCTGGTCAACCTGGTGGGCAACGCCATCAAATTCACCGAGGAGGGCGAGATCACCGTCGACGTCCAGCTGGCCGGCTTCCGGGGCGACCTCGCCGAGCTCGTGGTCACGGTCGCCGACACGGGAATCGGGATGACGGACGAGCAGCAGTCGCGCGTGTTCGCGCCGTTCACGCAGGCCGACGCCTCGGTCACCCGTCGTCATGGCGGCACGGGCCTCGGCCTGGCCATCAGCCGCCGGCTCGTCGAGCTGTTCGGCGGGCAGCTGGAGGTCCAGAGCCGGCCCGGCCTCGGCACCACGTTCCGCTTCACGGCCTGCCTGCCCGTGGTGGCCGACCAGGCGCCGGTCGCCGAGGCCACGGCGGCCGACCGGTTCGCAGGCCGGCGGGCGCTGGTGATCGATGGCAACCGCCACCATGGCCAACGGCTGGTGGAACTGTGCCAGCGCTGGGGCATGGTGGCCGAGCTGTGCGCCACCACCTCGCGGGCCCAGATGCGGCTCGACCACGCCCAGTCAGGAGCGAAACCCTTCGACGTGGTGCTCTGCGAGTTCGACCCCGCCGACCGGGTCCCGGGGCTGCTCGCGGCTGAACCGGCGATCGTGGTGCCGTATGCGCGCATCGGCCGCCTGTCCGAGGCCCGCGAGGCGGAGGACCTGAGCGGCGCGCAGGTGCTGCTGAAGCCGGTCAAGCAGCGGGAGCTGCTCGAGGCGTTGCGCGTCGTGCGGCTCTCGCCGGTCGCCGCCGGCGACGGTCGGCCGGTCGCCGTGAAGCCGGGCGCCGACCGGACCGTGCCCCTGCGGCCCCTGCGGGTGCTGGTGGCCGAGGACAACCTCGTCAACCAGACCGTGATCTCCCGGCTGCTCGAACGCGACGGCCATCAGGTGACCATGACGGCCAACGGCGCCGACGCGCTGGCGGCGCTCGAGCGCGCACCCCATGACGTCGTACTCATGGACCTGCAGATGCCCGTGCTCGACGGACTGCAAGCCACGCGGACGCTGCGGGAGCGCGAGGACTGCCGTGGCACGCGCACGCCGGTGATCATGCTGACGGCATGCGCCATGGTCGGCGACCGAGAGCGTTGCCTCGCGGCCGGCGCCGACGACCACGTGACCAAGCCCGTGGACGCCGCCGAGCTCCGGCTCGCCATGGCGCGCCTGGTGGCCGAACCCGAACCGGCGCCCGCCGGCTGAGCCCGTCTCAGAAGTTCGCGCGGTAGAGGCGTGCGAGGTCCTCGCCGCTCACCTCCGGATCCAGCAGCGCCTCGCGCGGCAGCGCGTGCCAGCGCGGATTGGGCTGCCGCCTTGCGACCCGATGGATGTTCAGCAGGTGTCGGGCCGTGATGTTGTCCATGGTGACGTTGCCGCCGCCGGGGCCGCAGGAGAGCATGAAGGACGGCTCGAGCCCCGTCACCATGCCTCCCAGGGCTCCCTGCGTGGCCGGCACGTTGACCAGGATGCGGCCGGCGTCCACCACCCGGCTGAAGTACTCGATCCGCTCGTCATTGTTGGAGTAGATGACGGCCGTGTGGCCGGTGCCGCCGTAGCGGGTGATCTCCGAGCAGCGCGCGATGGCGGCGTCGAAATCGTCCTCGACGTAGAGGCCGAGGATGGGGGCGAGGATCTCCGCCGAGAGCGGATAGGCCGGGCCGACCCCGTCGAGGCGCGCGAGCAGCAGCCGGGTTCCGGGCGGCACGGACACGCCGGCCTCCTGGGCGATGCGGGCCGCGGGCTGCCCCACCACCGCCGCGGCCATGGTCCCGCGTTCGGCATCGAACGCCAGGCGGCCCACCGCGGCGGCCTCGTCGGCGGTCAGCAGATAGGCGCCGTGGGCGGCGAACTCCGCCAGCACCGGGTCCAGCATAGAGCCCTTGACGACGACGGCCTGCTCGCTCGCGCACACCGTGCCGTTGTCCAGGAGCTTGGACTCCATGATGCCGTGGACGGCGAAATGCACGTCGGCCGACCCTCCGATATACACCGGTACGTTCCCCGGACCGACTCCCAGCACCGGCCGGCCTGTCTGCAGCGCCTTCTGCACCAGGTTCGACGTGCCGGTGGCCAGGATCACGGCCAGGCGGGGATCCCGCATCAGCTCGTCGACGGCCCGCGGAGTGGGCTTGGCCAACCACTGGATGGCGTGCTCGGGAGCGCCGGCGGCCACGGCGGCCTCGGCGCACAGCGCGGCCGCGGCGGTGCAGGTCCGGCGCGCGGCCCTGGGCGGGCTGACGATGAGCGGATTGCGGGTCTTCAGGGCGATCAGGATCTTGAAGATCGTCGTGGAGCTGGGGTTGGTCACGGGCACGAAGGCGAGCACCGGTCCCATGGGGCGGGCCACCTCGACGATGCCGCCGCACGACTCGTCGCTGATCACGCCCACCGTGCGTTGCCGCCGGATGTCCTCGTACACCAGCTGCGTGGCGATGAGGTTCTTGATCACCTTGTCCTGCCAGACGCCCAGGCCGGTCTCGTCCACGGCCATCTTCGCCAGCTCGACCCGGGCGTCGAGGGCGCGCAGGTATACGGCGTGCACGATGCGGTCGGTGGCCGCCTGGTCCAGTTCGCGGAACTCGCGGGCGGCGACCTGGGCCTGGTCGAGGACCTGATCGGCTCGGGACACGGAGGACCTCCGGGCATGGGAGCGCCTGGGTCGTGGGAACCCGGCCATGGTACGGGGAGGGGGGCGCGGTGGCCAGAGCAGAGGTGGCGTCCCCTACGGGGTTCGAACCCGTGCTGCCGCCGTGAAAGGGCGGTGTCCTGACCACTAGACGAAGGGGACGCCGTGGGGGGCCAAATTATCCCCGCGAGCCGGTCCTGTCAAACGGCGGGCTCCGGCGGGCGCGGCGCCGACGCGCGCCGCGCCCCCGATTCCTAGGTTCGCGCGGCCTCCTCCAGCAGCAAGGCCGAGGTCCGGCAGCCGTTGGTGAAGTTGGCCACGTGGAAGCTCTCGTTGGGGCTGTGGATGTTGTCGGTCGACAGGCCGTAGCCCAGCAGCAGCACGGGCGCCTTCAGGCAGCTCTGGAAGGTGCCGACGATGGGGATCGAGCCGCCCTCGCGGATGAACACCGGCCGGGCGCCGAAGCCCGCCTCCAGGGCCCGCATGCCCGCCTGCATGAGGTCGCTGTCGCGGGGAACGAGCACCGCGCCGGCGTTGTGCAGGTTGCTGACCTCGCACTGGATGCCGGGCGGGCAGATCGCCTTGACGTAGGCGGTGAAGGCGGCTGCGACCTTCTGCGGGTCCTGGTTGGGCACCAGGCGCATGCTCACCTTGGCCACCGCCTTGCTCGGAACGATGGTCTTGGCGCCGTCGCCGCCGTAGCCGCTGGCGATCCCGTTGACGTCGCAGGTGGGTCGGGCCCACATGCGCTCAAGGGTGGTGTAGCCCGCCTCGCCGAAGGCGGCGGGCGCGCCGGTTTCCTGCCGCAGGATCTCGTCGGTGTAGCCGAGGGAGGCGAAGGCCTCGCGTTCGTCCCGGTCGAGGTCCAGGACGTCGTCGTAGAAGCCGGGCACGAGGCAGCGGCCGTCCTGGTCCGTGAGCCGGGCGATGATCTCGGCGATCGCGTTGCCCGGGTTCTTGACGGTGCCGCCGTAGCTGCCCGAGTGCAGGTCCATGCGGGGGCCGGTCAGGCGGATCTCCATGTAGCAGAGGCCCTTGAGCGAGTAGCAGACGGCCGGGGTCTCGGCGTTATAGAGGGTCGTGTCGCTGATCACGACCGCGTCGCAAGCCAGCTTCTCGGGGTTCTTCTCCGTGAACTCGTAGATGCTGTGGCCGCCGCACTCCTCCTCGCCCTCGATGATGAACTTCACGTTCACCGGCAGGTCCTGGCCGAGTTTCAGGTAGGCCTCGACGGCCTTGACGTGGCAGTAGAGCTGGCCCTTGTCGTCGCTCGCGCCGCGGGCGAAGATCTTGCCGTCCTCGATCACCGGCTCGAACGGCGGGCTGTTCCAGAGGTCGAGCGGATCGACCGGCTGCACGTCGTAGTGGCCGTAGAACAGCAGGGTGCGCCGATCCGGTCGCTGCTCGCTCTCGGCGTAGACCAGGGGATGGCCGCCGAGGTCGAAGGTCTCGACGGCGAGGCCGAGGTCGCGCAACTCATCGGCGATGTGGCGGCTGGCCCGGGCGGTGTCCGCCTTGAACCTCGGCTCGGAGCTGATGGACGGGATGCGCAGCCATGCGCAGAGCTGGTCGAGGTGGTGCGGTTGGTGCTCGGAGAGGTAGGCGAGGACCGGCGGGGTGGGCATGGGCAACTCCTTGGAAACGGGCGCGTAGGGCCAGAATAGCGCGGATTGGCGGCGGTTGAGCATCCAAACTAATGCTTGACAGTCCCCGGTGTCGAGACGATTGTGTCCCGGCATGCTGAAGGCCGCCATCGAGCCTGCAGTGCCCGTATTCGAAGAGATGGAGCCAATCGCAGGTTGCCGTGTCGCCCTCGTCGCGGTGACCCCACTCGGAACCCGAGCATGAGGGAGGACCCCCATGGCCGATCTGATCATCAGCAAGAGCAAGACCAAGGAAGTCGTCAAGGAATGCAACGTCAGCGGCGAGTTCTACGACGCTCTGGACAAGAAGGTGCGTGACCTGATTCACCATGCCGAGAAGCGCGCCCTGGCCAACGGCCGCAAGACCGTCCGTCCCCAGGACCTGTAGACGCTCGCGCCTCCGTGGCGCCGAGACGGAGTCCGTGGCCTGCGCTGCAGACTTTCAAGGGGCTCCCCGATCCGGGGAGCCCCTTGCCGTTGCCGGCGGGGCCGCCGGCGTCGCTCGCGGTTGACGGCCGGGTCGGACGCAACCGGCCGCCGGGCCGCCTGAGGGGCGGTTCGCGGGCTGGTCTGCTCCTTGCAGCCGCCGCGCCGCGAAGGAGGCGGCATGACGGCGACGATCCGGACCGGCGGCCTGCAGGGGCTCGATGGCGTCACGGTGCACGTGGAGGTGGACCTGGTCCGCGGACTGCCCGGCTTCCACCTCGTGGGGTTGCCGAACACCGCGGTGCGCGAGAGTCGCGAGCGGGTGCTGGCAGCCATCCGCAACTCCGGCTACCGCCTGCCCGCGGGCAAGGTCACCGTGAACCTCGCGCCGGCCGACATCCGCAAGGAGGGCGCCGGCCACGATCTCGCGATCGCCGTCGCGGTGATCGCCGCCGAACGGCGCCGGCGCGGACGCCGGGACGGCCGCGGCGGGTTCCTGCTGGGCGAGCTCTCCCTGTTCGGTCAGGTGAGGCCGGTCCGCGGCCTGCTGGCCATCGTGCTCGACGCCCGGGCGCGGGGCGAGGCCACGGTCGTGGTGCCCCGCGAGCAGGTCTGGGAGGCGCGTCTGGTCCCCGGCGTGGAGGTGGTCGGCGTCGCCACGCTCGCCGAGGCCGTCGAGTGGTACCTGGCCGGACGCCGGCCCGACGCGGACGATCCCGCGACGCCCATGACGGCGCCGGAGACGCCGGAGACGCCGGACGATGTGCTGGCGTTGCCGCCCCACCTGACCCGCGCCGCGCTGCTGGCCGCGGCCGGACGGCATCACCTGCTGCTCATCGGCCCCCCGGGCGCCGGCAAGACCCGCCTGGCTCGCTTGCTGATGGGCCTGCTGCCGGATCTCGAGCCGTCCGAGGCCCTCGCGGTGACCCGGATCCACAGCGCCGCTGGCCTCCTGAACCGGCCGGGGCTGGTGACCAGGCCGCCGCTGCGCGCGCCCCACCACACGATCACCACGGCGGGCTTGCTGGGCGGTGGGGCGAATCTGCGGCCGGGGGAGGTCACCCTCGCGCACCTCGGGGTGCTGTTCCTGGACGAGCTGTCGGAGTTCGGCGGCCGCACGCTCGACGCGCTCCGCGAGCCGCTGAGCGAGGGGGTGGTGCGGGTGGCCCGCGGCAGCGGCCAGCGTGCGTTTCCGGCCCGGTTCCAGCTCGTGGCGGCCACCAACCCGTGCCGATGCGGATACCTGGGCAGCCGCCTGCGGACCTGCACCTGCACGGCGTCCGAGGTGGCGCGGCACCGGGGCCGCCTGTCCGGTCCGCTGCGTGACCGCTTCGATCTGGTGGTCGACCTCGGCGAGCAGACCGGCGCGCTCAGCCGCGACGAGGAGCGGCGGCAGCTTCGTCGCCAGGTGGACGCCGCCCGTCGGGTGCTGGCCCGCGCCCGGCCCACGCCGGTCTCCTGGAGCCTGCAGCGCCGGGTGGTCGCTCTGGGCCTCGACGCCGCCGCGCAGGATGTGCTGACCGCGGCGCGGGGACCGTTGGGGCTGTCGGCGCGGGCGGTGCTGCGGGCGTGCCGGGTGGCCAGGACGGCCGCCGCGCTGGCCGGAGCGGCCGCCGTGCAGCCCGAACACGTTCAGGAGGCGCTGGGGTACCGACACGAAGCCCTCGGCAGCTGGCTGGCCGCCGAGGGCTGAACGGGGGCGGGCGGGCGTCAGAAGCCCAGCTGGAAGCCGATCTGCCAGGCGAGGTTGCTCAGGGTATGCGAGCTGAACGACTCCACCTCGCGGTACTGGCCGAAATCGGTGAACTCGTACACCGGCACGGTCACCGTGCCGGCGTCGCGCTGCTGGAAGAACTTACCAGGCTTGAATTCGATGGTGTGGACCTGGTAGAGGAACTCCACCCGCATGGTGATGAGGTCGTCGGCGATCAGCATCAGACCGAGACCCGCGTTGACGTTGAGTCCGCCGGCGGGATCATCGGTGTAGTCGGAGTCGATGTTGTAGAGCGCGTAGCCGACGCCCCCGGTCAGGTAGGGGTGCCAGCGCCCGCGCCCGTCGCCGTCGAGGTTGAACGGGAAGAACACGCCGTTGAGGTTGCCCGTGCCCATCAGCACCGAGCGGTTCTCGCGGTCGAAGGTCCCCAGCTCGGTGACCCGCACCGGGCTCTCGAGGCCGAACGGGTCGACGGAATAAGGGTTGCTGATGTCCGCGGTGTACTCGCCGAACGCCAGGCCGAACTGGCCCTCGATCGCGAACCAGCTGGTCAGGTTGTGGCCGATCCTGAAGATCGGATTGAATGCCGAGGCGGACTTGATCTTGACGTCGCCGTAGTAGAACGCCTCTGAGGTGGCCTTGTAGATGATGTTGTCGTGCTCGAACATGGTGCCGCCCGAGCCCACGTACCCGAGGGTGAGCGTGACGCTCCAGCGGCCGGGCTCGATCCTGGGCTCGTAGCGGGGGGTCTCGTCCACCTCTTCCTCGATGACCTTCGCGTTCTCGTCACCAACGATGAGGTTGAACACCTTCTCCTCGGGCTCAGGCTTGTCCTGGGCCAGCGCCAGCGGCGCGGCGGCAAGGAGTGCAAGAGCAACGAGCACGACGAGGAAATGCTTGGCCATGGACTCGCTCCTGTCGGATCTGACCGGTGGGGCGGACCAGCCCGCGGACTTCGCGTGGCAGGGGCCGTGCCACGGCGGGGCGGGACTGTGGAATCACCATATTAAAATCAGGTGCGCGTGGGGGAGTGTCAACCACGACTTATTCGCTGGTTTGACTGAGGCTTGCGTTCGGCGTCCTCAGATGCCGGACCTCCTCCTCGAGGCGCTCGCCGAACCGGTCCCACACGGCCGTCCGCATGCGGTCGGCCAGGCGCAGCACGTCGGCCGATCCGGCGCGGCCGAGGTTGACGATGATGTTGGCGTGCTTCTCGTACACGCCGGCGTCGCCTTCCCGCATGGCCTTGGCGCCGGCGATCTCCAGCAACTGGCCGGCGGCGCGGCGGCGTTCGCCGGGCGCGAGCGGCGGCAGATTCTTGAAGTAGCTGCCGGCGCACGGCAGATCCCAGGGATGCTTGCGGCGCCGATCCTGGAGGTGGTCGGCGCGCTCGGCGGCGGCCGCCGCGAGCGCGCCGCGCCGCAGCTGCAAGAGGACGTCCAGCACCACGTCGGCCCGTTCCTTGAGGGCGGAGCTGCGGTAGGTGAAGGCGAACTCCTCGGGCCCGACCACCTCGAGGCGCCCGTTGGGCCGCAGCACGGTGGCCTCGCGCACGAATTCGCCGATCTCGTGGCCGTAGCAGCCCGCGTTGCCGACGACGGCGCCGCCCAGCGTGCCCGGGATGCCCGATGCGAACTCGAGTCCGCTGAGCCCGGCGTCGAGGGTGGCGGCGATCAGGGCGTCGAAATCCCAGCCCGCGCCCGCACGCACGGCGTCGCCGTGCACCTCCAGGTCGGCGCCCGCGACCCGCAGGATGGCCCCGGCGTAGCCGGCGTCGTCGGCCAGGATGTTGCTGCCGCCGCCGAGGCAGGTCCAGGGCAACGCGTGCGCGTGGGCGAGATCCAGGAACCTCAACGCGTGGTCCGGGTTCTTCACCCAGCAGACGAGGCCGGCCGGACCGCCGATCCGGAACGTGGTCAGCTCGGCCAGCGGCTGCAGGGACCGGGCATGCACGCCGGTCCGGTTCAGCTGTTCGGCGAGGTCGGGCCAGGGCACGGTCGTCGGCACGTCGCGGTCCTTCGCTGGTTTGACGGTCGGGGCGCGTTGGGACGTGGTCAGCGCCGGCGCGCTTTGCCAAAGTCGACGTTGCAGGGTACATTCAAGCCCCGCAGGCGACGATCCGCACGCGTCCCGCCACGTTGGCTCCGCGAGGGGCCGGGATCAAGGATCTTTCGTGACCACGTACGGGCTCTTCCAGCCGAGCAAGCTCCTGGCCGCCATGATCGGCGTGTCGTTGTTGCTCCACGTCCTGCTGTACCTGGTGCTGTCGGGGATCGACCTGCGCCTCGCCGCGCCCGGCCGTCGGGCCGACACCGTGGAACTCCTCCTGGCGGACGACCTGCCGCCCGCGCTGCCGGATCCGGCCGCGGATCCGTCGCAGCCCCGTGAGGTCGTGCTCATCCCCGAGAGCCACGCCTCGGCGGCGCCCGACCGCGCCGACTACCTCGCGGAGTTCAACAGCCGCGCGGCCGACCTCGTGCCGGGCGGCGAGGCGGGCGCCCAGCCGGCCGCCCGCCGCGAGAGCGAGGCGCCGATGGTGGCCATCGAGCGCGAGCAGCTCGACGGCGCGGCCACGGTGGCCGTCGAGCCGTCGGTGATCCTGCCGCCGACGCCGCGCCCGGCGCCGGCCGAGCCCGTGCCGACCCCGCCGGGCTCCGAGATCTCCCCGCAGGGCGACGTGCCGACCGCCGACCTCGCCGAGCCGCGCGACCGCGCAACGACCGAACCGTCGGAGACGCCGCCGGCCGACCCCGGCCAGACCGACGTCCGCGACTGGATCTCCGAGCAGCGGACCGCATCGCTGCTCGGGCAGGGCGACCGCGGCTTCGACTTCAATCAGCTCGAGGGCGGCGATGTGCAGACCAACGTCGACATCGTCGGCGGCTATCGCCTCAACACCTACGAGTGGAACTTCGTGCCCTGGATCCGGCGCTTCGCCAACGACCTGCAGCGGGCCTGGATCCCGCCGTATGCCTACCGACTGGGGGTGATCCATGGCCAGACCGAGGTGCGGGTCGTGGTCGAGCGCGACGGCACGCCCTCGCGCATGGATGTGCTCAGCAAGGAAGGCCACAAATCCCTGCACACGGCCAGCCTGGCCGCCCTGCAGGCCTGCGCGCCGTATCTGCCGCTGCCACCCGATTTCCCGAAGGACCAGCTGGTCATCGTGTTCACCCTGATCTATCCCGACTGGCAGCGGCGCTGACCGCAGGTCCGCCGCCGCCGCCGACCCGCGAACCCGTGGAAGGACGTGACAGCCAATGTGGGACCTGATCCTGGCCGGCCGCTACCTCATGATTCCGATCGCGCTGTGCTCGCTCGTGGGCCTGGCCGTGATCCTGGAGCGGCTCTGGGTGCTGAGGCGCGGGCACATCATCGTGCCCGAGGTGGCGAGCGTGGTCGACACCCTGGCCGAGGCCAGCGATTTCTCGGTGGCCTACGCGGTGTGCGACCGCCATCCCGGCCCGTTCGCGAACGTGGTGCGGGCCGGCCTGGACCAGGCCCAGTCCGACTGGGAGATCACCCGCGACGTGCTCCAGGAGACCGGCCGCCAGGAGGCCGTGCGGCTGACCCGCAACCTGCGCGTGCTCGAGACGGTGGCCGCCGTCGCGCCGCTTCTCGGCCTGCTCGGCACCGTGGTCGGCATGATCCGCGTCTTCTCGGGCATCGGCCAGGTGGGCCTCGGCAACCCCGAGCAACTCTCCAGCGGCATCTCCGAGGCCATGGTCACCACGGCGGCCGGCCTCATCGTGGGCATCCCGGCCCTGGTCGCCCACAACTGGCTCGAGGGCCGGGCCCATGGCATCGTCTTCGAGATCGAGGTCTATGCCACACGGCTGCTCGACCTGCTGCGCGCGCGGCGGAGCCGGCCTGGCCGCAAGGAGGCCTGAGCATGCAGTTCCTGGGCGAGCGCAAGGGGCGCGGCACGGTCATCAACGTGACCTCGCTGATCGATGTCATGTTCCTGCTCTTGATCTTTTTCATGGTGTCGAGCACCTTCAAGCTCCAGCCGGCCATCGAATTGACCCTGCCGCGCTCGGCTACGGCGGAGACGGTGGCGTCGACGCCCGCGGTGGTCTACCTCGACCGCGCGGGCAACCTGTACCTGAACGAGCAGCCGGTGGACCGCGCCGGCCTGCGGACGCGGCTGCGTGAGCGCCTGGCCGCGTCCGACGACGACCGCATCGTGCTGCGGGCCGACGAACACGCCGAACACGGGGCCGTCGTCGACCTCATCGACCTGATCAAGGAGAGCGGCTTCCGCCGCGTCAGCCTGGCTGCCCGCACCGGGGACGGCTCCTGAGAGCGCCGCGACCGGGCAACATCGGAACCGAGAGCCCGCTGCGGGGTTCACGCCTGGATGCGTCGACGTGACCCCGTCGGCCGCCCCGCAGATTCCAGCCCGCGAGGGATACGGAGAGATCACGCATGCCACGACCGTTCCTGCCGTTGACCACCCGCCGCCCGGGCGCCTCGCTGGTCCTGCCGGCCGTCCTGGCCGTGGTGGCCATCCTCGGGTCCTGCACCAGCGAGGACAGCAACCCCATCGGCGCGGGCCTGGGCACGGCACACCTCGACACGCTCATGCAGGAGCTCGTGGTCGATGACCTCGTGCACCTCGGCCAGCTCGAGGTCGACAACCCGGTCGCGCCGCTCGACCAGGCCAACGTCCTCTATCTCGGCGCGCGCTCCGGCGACGCCTCCTCGATCCTCGCCAATTTCGATTTCGCGAATCTGGCCCACCCGGATTCTGCCGGCCTGGTGGCCCTCCTGACGAGCGACAACGTCCGCACGGTGAAGCTCAAGCTGCTGCAGCTGCGCTGGTACCTGCCGGACCACGACGGCCTCGCCGGCGACGACGCCGACCTCCGGCCCTGGAACGGCGCCCGCAAGGTCTTCGC
>JAWKQQ010000023.1:0-76692 GCA_041390065.1 Candidatus Krumholzibacteriia bacterium | reverse complement strand
CCGCACCGCGCGCGGCGTGCGGGGCATCAAGCTGGAGAAGGGCGAGGAGGTGGTCGGCATGGTGGTCGTCGACAGCGACGACAGCGACATCTTCGCGCTCACCGAGAACGGCTACGGCAAGCGCACGCCGGTGGCCGACTACCGGGTGCAGGGCCGCGGCGGCAAGGGCCTCATCACCATCAAGTGCACCGAGCGCAACGGTCGGCTCGTGGGCGTGCGGGGCGTCGAGCCCGGCGAGGAAGTGATGGTGATCACCCGCGGCGGTACGCTCATCCGCATCTCCGTGGACGGCATCAGCCAGCTGGGCCGCAACACGCAGGGCGTGCGCATCATCAACCTCGGTGCCGACGACGAGGTGGCCGGTCTGGCGCGCATCCCGGCGGGTGACGACCCGGACGACGAGACCTCGGACGCGCCGCAGCCCGCCATGGTGGACGACGAGACCGATCTCGACGTCGACCCGGACGCCGATGACGAGGCTGGAGCCGACCTGGAGCCGGACGACGACCAGGACTAGAACCGCACCACGTACTCGACCCGCGGCCGCCAGGCGACCTGGGGCCCGTCGTCCGGACCGAACTCGGAGCTGGCGATGCCCAGGCCGTTCTGGCCGGTCGGCATGGCGAGCGCCACGCCGAAGGTCGGCGCGCCGAGCGTGAAGGCTTCGCTGATGTCGAGGGTGATCGGCTGGCCGGGCGGTCCGGGCTCCAGGTCGAGGGTGTCGGCGCCCGCGGGCGTCCACCCCGGGCGCTGCACGCCGTCGACGGCGTTCTCGTAGAACGGCTCGCTGATCCAGTGGCGCAGCACCCGCAGCCGGGTGACCCCGTCCCACTCCTCGCCTTCGGGCCGCAGGTTGCCGTGCAGCAGCAGGGTGGCCCGGGCGATCTGGACCGGCCCCAGCTCGGGATCCGGCGCCGGCAGGCCGAGCAGGGCCGTGCGGCCGAGGCTCGGCGAGGCCCAGAGCACGTCGACCTGGCCCCGGTTCGCGTTGAGGGAATCGTCCTCGGTGCACACGTAGGCGTCGTTCTCGATGGCGAGCTGCACCGTCAGATCGCGGGTGAGCCGCAGATCGACGAACTGCCCCTCGGCGGCCACCACGACCTGGGTCTGCAGCCGGTTGTACGGGGGATGGTCGACGATCACGGTCGTGGGTCCGAGGTCGACGTCGTCGATGGACCAGTCGCCGTCGCTGTCCGAGCGCACCTCGCGGCCGGCGACCGTCAGCAGCACCTGCAGGGGGCCGTCCTGGCGGTGATGCACATGGCCCGTCAACGTCACCAGCGAGTCGAGGGGCGTGAGCGTCACCGCGACGGTCTGCCAGGGGCCCACCGTGATCGCGCGCCGCTCGTCGCGGTACGCGGCGGCCACGACCACGAGGTCGGCCGGACCCTGGGGCGCGTGGGCGAACTGGAAGAACCCGAGCGAGTCGGTGGTCCGCGTCTCGCCGGCGAGCGTCACCTCGGCGCCGACGATCGGCTCGTCGGTGTAGATGCGGGCGACGGTGCCCCGGACGACCCCGTCGGGCGGCGGCGACGTCGCCTCCGAGCAACCCATGACGACGACCAGCAATCCCCCCAGTAGCCAGCGGTGACGCAGAACCGCGGTGACCATCACGACCTCCCGGCGCGAGCGGTTGTCCCCGATGACCTTAGGGGGCCGACGGCGTCCGGGCAAGGGCGGGCCCCTTGCCACGAGCCGTCCCGAGGAGTACGATGCGCCCGCTGGCCACGGGGCTCAACCCATCCGGAGTCGCATGACGCGCTTGCTGCCCATCGTGTTGCTGGTTCTCGGCGCCGCCCCCCTCGCCGCGGCCGCCGGCCTCTCGGAACCGCACGCCTTCGCCCTGGGCGACGGCTACACGGCCGCTCTGGCCGTCGACGGCACGCTCTCGTGGTCGGCGGTCGGCGCGGCCGACGCCCCGCCGCTCCTGCAGCTGCGGTGGTCGGTCGACGAACCGATCCGCGGCGCGGTTCCGGCTCCCGACTTCCTGGGCGCGGCCTGCGAGGGCGACCCCGGCGGCCGGCGCGGATTCGCCGCCACGGCCGACGACGACGACGACGGCCAGACCGACGAGGACCGCCTCGACGGGCGCGACAACGACGGCGACGGACTCGTCGACGAGGATTTCGCCGCCATCGGCCACGCCATGGTGGTCTGGGACCGCGTGCGTCCCACCTGGTCGCGCCACCTCGAGGCCTACCACTGGTCCTACCCCTCGCTGCAGAGCCTGGTGGCCGTGACGCTGCAGCAGTCCGGTTCCGGCCTGGTCGATCCGGTGGAGCTGCTCTTGCCCGCGGATGCCGACTGGCTGGCCGTCGACCGCACCTGCGCGCAGACCGGCGCCGAGGCCGGCGGTCCCGTGTTCCTCAGCCGGCTTGCCGCAACCGCCGACCGCCCGGAATGCTGGCTCGGTGTCGTGGTGCTCGACCGCGCGCCGCGTGCGCGGGCGGCCCAGCGCCTGCGGGCCGAGGCCGGCCGTCTCACCTTGCCGCTCGTCGACCGGCGGCTCACCATCGTCGTGGCCTGCGGCACGAGCCGCCTGCAGGTCGTCGACGACCTCATGTCGGCCGCGGCCCTGCGGGCGGGCATGACCGACCCCGTGACCCACACGACCGTGCGCTGGATTCCGCGCCCGGACACGCTGCTGCCTGTCGAGCGCGGCCGGATCGCGGTGGCGGTCGGCGGCCCGTCGGCGGAGCTGCAGCTGACGGTGGCGGATCAGCAGGCGCCCGATCTGGATCCCGATCGTTGGTCCACCGATCTCGGCCGGCGCTTGACCGTGACCGAGCTCGCGTGGCGGCCGACCGACGGGCCGCCGGTGACGCTGCCCTGGCCTGGCCGGCTGCTGGAATCGGCGCCCCTGTGCCCGCCCGATCGCCTGCTGGGCGTCGAGGGCCCAGGCGTCCTGGTCTTCACGTTGGACGGACCTGCGCCGGTGCCGGGGGAGCGTCTGATCGCCCACCGGGTGGACGGCCGTCCGCTCACCTTCGACGTCGAGGCGGCGCCGGCTCCGACGGGCCCGGCCGACGCGGCGCCGGCTCAGGCAGACGATCCCACGACTTTCGTCCGCCTCTCGCCACAATTGCTGAGCAACTATCCCAACCCCTTCCGCGAATCCACGAGCATCAGCTACCGGGTGCCCGCGACCGTTGGCGAGGCGTTCGACCTCGACGGTCCCGACGCGCCGGACCTCGATCCCGCGCGGGCCATGCCGTACGCGGCGTCGCCCCCGCTGGTCCAGGTGAGCATCTTCAGCCTCGAGGGCCGCAGCGTGGCCACGCTGCGGACCGATCGCCAGGGCCCCGGCCTCTACGAAGCCACCTGGAACGGTCGGGATGAACAGGGCCGCGCAGTTCCGTCCGGTGCGTATTTCTGTAAACTCCAAATCGAAAATTGGAGCGTGACAAAAAGGCTGATATTCGTCCGATAGCTGGCCATCCCGGACCCTCCCCGAAAAATAGTCCAGACTCATGGAAAGATTTGTCGATTTGATCGTAGACAAACCCACCCATCACCGCTTATCATATTTACCAACCCATGCGGAAATTATATATTCCGTAACATCTGTGCTCTGCCCAAGGTGGATCCTCACTTGGGAGTGGTGATGGAAGAGAAACTGGCGGTCCAACCACAGTCCTGGATCAGCTTCCTCGTCGAATTTCCGACGTTGCCGAAGCTGCAATCCGATGGTCGCGAGGAGAGCCAGCGGATCCTGTTCCTGTGCCCGGCAACCGAGACGAACCCCACGGAACTGTGCCTGGCACTCTTCGGCCGGCAGATCGTGATGCAGCGACTGCAGACCGGGGAAGCTCTTGATCCAGCGGAACGCGTGCGCTTCGCGTTCCTCTACGCGCCGACGCTCGTCGAGCGGCCGGCGCATCTGTTGCAGGGGTTCGGAGATCTGAGCGAGACGGTGGTGATCCTGGCCAGCAAGGCCAGCGTGGTGCGGTCGGCGCGGTGCGTCACCGACCTGCTCGCCTTGCCGCATGCCCAGCAGGCCACGCGGTCGATCCTCGACACGCAGCCGGGCATGGCCACGGGCGACCACGCGCAGCTCGTCGGCGACGAGACCATCTGGGACGAGCCGCTGCCCGATATCGTGATGGTTGATGACGACGGCAATCTCGTGCATGCCGCCACCAGCCTGAACGACTACCGGGCCGAGTACGCGTGCCGCTTCGTGCTGGCGCATTTCCACGAGAACGTCAACCGCGACATGATGGCGGACATGGTGCATCTCTCCCCCGGCTACTTCTCCAACCTGTTCCGCTCCGAGGTGGGCATGTCGTTCAGCGACTACCTCATCATGGTGCGGATCGAGAACGCCAAGGCCATGCTGCGGCGATTCGAGTTGTCGGTGGAGGCCATCAGCAAGAAGTGCGGCTTCAACAGCCTGGCGCACTTCTCGCGGACCTTCAAGGATCGGTGCGGACTCTCGCCGCTGAAGTATCGCAAGAGCCCGCACGTGTCGTCCTGAACCGCCTGGCCTCGCCAGCGCGGGGCGGCGGTGTCGAACTGATCCGAGCGAGAGAAGTCGACGGCCCTTCCCGCAGGAAGGGCCGTTGTGCTGCACCGGCCGTGTGTTACCTTGGCGTGTCCGCGCGCCACGGGGGCCGCAGAGGCCGGGTGACCGCCCATCATGTCGCTGCTCACCCTGGGCGAGCGCTCGATTCGACTACGGACGCGAACCGATCCTGGCCGGGGTCGACCTGACCCTGCAGCCCGGGGTCCGCTATGCCCTCGTGGGGCCGAACGGCGCCGGCAAGACCACGCTCCTGGCCGTGCTCGCCGGCGAGGCCGTCCTGCAGGGCGGCCGGCGGCAGCTCACCGGCAGGGTGCTGCTGCGCTGCGCCAGGCGAGATCCGGGGGCCCCGACGACCAGCCGCGTCCGGTGCGCGACGTGGTGCGCGAAGGTGGCGTTTCCTTACGAGCTCGCGCTGCAGGCCGAGCTCGAACGGGTGGCCGACGCGCTGGCCCACGGACCGGCGGCCGAGCATGACGCGCTCGTGACGCGGCAGGGGCGGCTGCAGGCGGAATTCGAGCGCCTCGATGGCTACACGCTCGACGCGCGGCTGGCCGCCGCGCTGGCCGGCGTCGGCCTGCCCCAGGCGCTGTGGGACAACCCGGTCGCGAGCCTGTCGGGCGGCGAGCGCCGACGCGCGGCCCTGGCGGCCACGCTGCTGGGCCGGGCCGACCTGCTGCTGCTCGACGAGCCCACCAATCACCTCGACCTCACGAGCTGCGAGTGGCTGGAGAACCACCTGACGAGCTGGCCGGGCGCCGCGGTGATCATCTCCCACGACCGCTGGTTCCTCGATCGGGTGGCCCGCCGCACGCTGCACCTCGAGCGCGGGCGGCTGGTCGACTACGGCGGCAACTACACCTACTTCCATGCGGCCAGCGAGGAGCGTCGCCGGCAGGACCTGGCCGCCTGGCAGCGCCAGCAGGACCACATCCGCCAGACCGAGGCGTTCATCCGCAAGAACATCGAGGGCCAGAAGACCAAGCAGGCCCAGGCGCGGCGCAAGCAGCTCGCCAAGCTCGACCGGGTCGACCGTCCCGGCGCCGAGCCCACCGGCTACAACTTCCTGCTGCGGCCGGTTCGCGACAGCGGCGGCACCGTGCTGCAGGCCGAAGGCCTGGCGAAGAGCTTCGGCGCGCGGGCCCTGTTCGCCGACCTCGACCTGCTGGTGGTGCGCGGCGAGCGGATCGGCATCATCGGCCCCAACGGGTGCGGCAAGACCACCCTCCTGCACATCCTGGCGGGCCGCGTCGCGCCCGACCGCGGCCAGGTATCCCGCGGCCACAACGTCGACCTCGGCATCTACGACCAGAACCTCGCCACCGTGAGCGACCACAACACGGTGCTGGGCGAGATCCAGTCGGTCGACCCGGCGGCGCAGCTCGGCGAGCTGCGCTCCTTCCTGGCGGCCTTCGGCTTCGGCGAGGACCTCATCGACCGCCCGGTGGGCAGCCTGTCGGGCGGCGAACGCGGCCGCCTGGCCCTCCTGCGCCTGATCAAGGAAGGCCACAACACGTTGTTGCTGGACGAGCCCACCAACCACCTGGACATCCAGAGCCGGGAATCGCTGGAGGCGGCGCTGGCGGATTTCAGCGGCACGGTGATCATGGTGTCGCACGACCGCCGCTTCCTCGACGACCTGGTGGACCGGCTGGTGGTGTTCCCGTCGCCCGGCGCGGGTGCGCCGTCGCCCCGGGTGTTCCTGGGCAACTACGCCGATTGGATCCGCAAGCGCGACGAGGAGGACGAGGCTGCGGCCTCGGCACCGGCGGACCGCCGCCCCGCCGCCCCGCCGCCGGACACCCCGTCCGGAACCGTCCCGACCGGCCTGAGCAAGAACGAGGCTGCCCGCCGCCGGGCCTGGATCGCCGACGTCGAGGCCGCGATCGAGGCGCTCGAGTCGGAGAAGGCCGCGGCCCTGGACGAGATGTCGGCTGCCGATTGCACCAACCTCCGCCGTCGCGAGCTGGCGTCGCGCTGTGCGGCCATCGAGGACGAGCTGGCCGAGGCCTTCCGGCGCTGGGAAGCCTGGCACGCCGAACTGGAAGGGACGTCGGACTGATGGGAGGCCCCGGATTCGACCGCCTGGAGAGCGAGCGCCCCGAGCGCGCGGTGCTCGTGGGCGTGCATCTGCCCCACGATCCCGACCAGCCGCTCAGCGGCCCCGCCGACACCGAGGAGCTCGCGCGCCTGGTCGACACCGCCGGCGGCGAGGTCTGCCGCGTGCTCGAGCAGCGCCTGCCGGCGCCCAACCCGGCCACGTTCATCGGCAAGGGCAAGCTCGAGGAGCTGAAGGAGGCGGTGATCGCCCATACCGCCGACCTGGTCGTGTTCGACAACGACCTCGCCCCGAACCAGGGCCGCAACCTGCAGAAGGCGCTCGGCGAGGACGTGCGCGTGATCGACCGCACCGAGCTGATCCTCGACATCTTCGCCCGCCACGCGCGCACCCGTCAGTCGCGCCTGCAGGTGGAGCTGGCCCAGCTGCAGTACCTGCTGCCGCGCCTGACGCGGCTCTGGAAGCACCTCGAGCGGCAGGAGGGCGCGATCGGCACCCGCGGCCCCGGCGAGACCCAGCTCGAGACCGACCGCCGCCTCATCGGCCGCCGCCTCGCCCATCTACGCCAGCAGCTCAAGCAGCTCGACAAGGAACGCGCGACCCAGACCCGCGGTCGCGACACGACCTTCCGCGTGGCCCTCGTGGGCTACACCAACGCCGGCAAGAGCACCCTCATGAACGCGATCACCGGCGCGGGCGTGCTCGTCGAGAACCAGCTCTTCGCCACCCTCGACGCGACCACCCGCCGCGTCGAGCTGGACGAGCGTCGCCAGTTCCTGCTCACCGACACCGTCGGCTTCATCCGCCGCCTGCCCCACCATCTCGTGGAGAGCTTCCGGTCCACGCTGCAGGAGGTGGCCGACGCGGACCTGCTGCTGCACGTGGTGGACGCCGGCGGCCAGGATCCCGAGCACCAGATCGCGGCGGTCAATGCGGTGCTCAAGGACCTCGTGCCCGCCGATCGGCCCACCCGGCTGGTGTTCAACAAGATGGACACCGTGGGCGACCCCGAGCAGGTGCGCAACGGATTGGCGCGACACCATCCGGGGGCGCTGTTCGTCTCGGCCCTCGATCCGGCGGGCGCCGAGGCGCTGCGCACGGCCGTGGCCGATCATCTGCGCGCCGCCGAACGCACCTACCGGCTGCAGCTGCCGACCCACAAGCTCCACCTGCTCGGACCCTGGCATCGCACGGGTGACGTGCTCGACCAGGTGTGCGACAATGGCGTCTGCCAGGCCACCGTCCGCATGCGTCAGGAGGACGCTCGGCGCCTGCTCGCCCGCGAGTCCGAGGTCAGGGAGGTCCCCGGTTCGTGAACCGCTACGCACCGCTGCTGCGCAACACCGGCTTCCGCGCCATCTGGAGCGCCGCCGTCATCAGCGGACTGGGCGACCGCATGGCCGCCATCGCCCTGTATCTGCTGATCTACCGCCTCACCGGCTCGCCCATGGACCTCGGCCTGCTGGCCGCCACCCAGATCCTGCCCGCCATCGTCCTGGGACCGGTCACCGGCCTGGTTTGCGACCGCGTCGACCGCAAGAGCATCATGGTGGTCAGCGATCTGCTCTCGGCGCTCGTGGTCGCGGCCATCCCGCTGGTGCACACGCCCGGCCAGGTCTACGTGCTGGCGACCCTGCTGGGCTGCGGCCGCCAGTTCAACGGCCCGGCCCGCATGGCCCTGCTGCCCGATGTCGTGGGCCGCGACCTCGTGGGCGGCGCCAACAGCCTGCTCATGCTGACGCGCAACCTGGTGCTGCTGGTCGGCCCGGCGCTCGGCGGCTTCCTGGTCGCCTGGCGCGGCACCGATCCGGCGTTCTGGATCGACGCCGTCACGTTCGTGGCGTCGGCGGCCGTGCTCACCCTCTGGCGCCAGGAGACGCGCGCGGGAACCCTGGCCATGGCCGCGGCGGCCGGCGGCGACGCGTTGCCGGTCGAGGTGGTCGGGCTCGACGCCAGATCCACGGCACCGGTGAGCCTGGGCAGCCGTCTGGTCGGCCTGTGGCGCGACGCCGCGGCGGGCCTGGCCGGCGTCCGGGCCCACCCCGGTCTGCGCCTGGCCTTCGGTTTCTTCGCCGTGCTCACCTTCGTGACGGCCATGCAGCAGCCGCTGGTGGTGGTGTTCGTCAAGGAGATCCTCCTGGGCGACGATCGGCAGCTGGGCCTGATCATCGCCGCCGCGGGGCTCGGCGGCATCCTGGGCGCGCTGATCGGCGGCGTCGCCGTGAGCCGCCGCAGCCCGTTGCGGGTCATCGCCCTGCTGACCGCCATCGACGGCGGTCTGCTGCTCCTGTTCGCGGCCAACCGCTCGGTCTGGCTGGCGTGCGGGCTGTTCGCCTGCTTCGGCGCCCTGGCCACGCTGGCGCAGATCGCCCTGGCAACGTTCTTGCAAAGGGCTGCTCCGGACGACCTCCGCGGCCGCACCTTCGGGTGGCTGGGCACGGTGGTGGGGCCGCTGTCCCTGGTGGCCGTGTTCCTCGGACCCCTGCTGGCCGAGTCCATCGGCGTGGTGGCCGTCCTGGCGCTCTGCGGCGCGGCCGAACTCCTCGTCGCGCTGGTCGGCGCCCGGGTGCGCGGCGCCGGCGGACACTAGCCCATCCGCCGCGCTTTTTGCCCGTCCCCCGGCCAGGATTTTCCTTAATCCCCCCCGTCAAACAACAACTTACAGCGTTCTGAGTCGGGCACGCCACTTGCAGCGGATGACCGGGTCATTGGCTTCTGCACGCATGGCGGGAAGGCCGGTCCATGGTTCGCAACGGCACTCATCAGCGCGGATTCACCCTGGTCGAGCTGATGCTGGTCATCAGCATCCTGGGGCTGATCGCGGCGATCGCCGTCCCCTCGTTCAACGGCTATCTGCGCGCCAACCAGGTCGACACGACGGCCGATCGCATCACGTCCGATCTGGCCCTGGCGCGGTCGCTGTCGGTGTCGCAGGGGCGCGTCGTCCGCTTCGTCGGCACGGCGGCAGGCTACCAGATCATCGACCCCATCACGTTCCAGGTCATCCGCGACCGGACATTCGAGGGCACGGTCGCCCTGGCGGCCGACGTCTCGGTCAACTTCTTCCCCTGGGGTGCGGCCGAGGCCACCACCATGAACATCGGCAACGGTTCCGAGAACCGCGCCGTGGTGGTGCTGCCGACCGGGATCGCGGAGGTGCATTGATGAAGGCCCGCGGACGCATCAGGCGCGGCTGGCGACGGCTGCGGCCGACCCGACAGGGCTTCACCCTGGTCGAGGTGCTCGTGGTGATGGTCATCCTCGCGATCGGCATCCTGCCCCTGGCGCTGATCCAGACCCGCGCCCGCGGCGAGGTCCAGGAGGCCGACAACTACACCCGGGCCGTCACCATCGCCCAGCGGCAGCTCGAGTCGGCCAAGGGCATGGGATTCGCCGCCGCGGCGGCCGATTCCGGCGTGGAAACCGGCGTCATCTGGCGCACCGCCATCACCGACGTCGACATGGGCCTGCGCCGGGTCGACGTGGTCGTGATCTTCAACCAGGGCTCGTCGCCGGACACGCTCCAGATGGCGTCCCTGCTGTCCATGCGTTAGGAGGTGGCCATGCGCAGAATCGTCCCCGATCGCCGCGGCCTGACGCTGGTCGAACTGATGGTGGCGCTCGCGCTGTTCGCCGTCATCACGACGGTCGTCATCAGCTTCCTGACCGGTTCACGCCGCACCTACAACGCCACCAGCGACCGCGCCCAGTACCAGCAATCGATGCGGGCGGTGTTCTCGCTGCTCTCGCGCGAACTGCGCAGCGCCGGCTGCGATCCCGCCGAGACCGGACTCGAGCGGCTCACCCTCTGCGATGACGACGTCATCCGCTGCCGCATGGACCTCGACGGCGACGGCTCGACCCTCGGAACCGGCCCCGATGAGGACATCCGCTACGTCTACGTGGCGGGCAGCGGCGAGCTCCAGCGCACCACCGCCGACGGCACCATGACCATCCTGCACAACCTGACGGGTTTCCAGTTCCGCTATTTCGACACCAACGGCGCCCAGATCGTCGCCACCCCGCTGAGCGCGGCCGATCGCGACCGGGTGCGATTCGTGGATATCGATATCGTCGGCGAGCCGCATCCCGGCGAGCCGGTGAACTACTCGACCCGGGTCTTCCTGCGCAACGGTTGATCCGCGTCGGATCGAAAGGACGCATCATGCGCCTCGCACGCCATACGGCCCCCGACCGCGACGGCTTCGCCCTGGTCACGAGTCTGCTCATCATCCTCGTGCTCAGCCTGATCGCCGTCGCCGCCGTGGTGCTCTCCAGCACGGAGAAGCGCACCACGTTCGCCGAGGGGGTGCATGCCACGGCCGTGTTCTCGGCCGACGCCGGCGGCGAGGCCGCCATCCACTTCCTGCGGATGAGCGATGCGCCGCCCAAGATCATCGACTCCGCCGACAACAAGGTCTACGTGCTCTCCAACGAGGCCCTCGAGGGCAGCCAGGAGTTCGACTCCGCGACCCATTACGTGCGTCGCCGCCCCAAGTCGGGCTGGAGCATCCAGTTCGTCGACTACGATTTCCGCATCGCGAGCAGCGGCCGGGCCGCCGCCCAGGGCCGCAGCGATGTGGACCTCGTGGCCAGCCGCCTGTTCCGGGAGGGATACTGATGCAGACGCGCAACCTCACCCCGCTCGCCAGCCTGGCGCTCCTGCTGGCGCTGACCGCGCCGCTGGCCGCCCAGGATTGCGAGGTGCCCCTCTTCGTGCAGCAGGGCACCGTGGACGCCAACGTCATGATCCTCTTCGACAACAGCGGCTCGATGAACGAGGTGATGTTCCACCCGGACTTCGACCGCTACACGGTGTATCCGGGTCCGTTCGTGAGCGAACGCATGTACTACATCAGCTCGGACGGCGACTACGGGCCGCGTAACGTGCCCGGCCGCCCGAGCGCCGCCAACCAGACCACGCCGACCGTGCGCATGATCTCCGGGTTCCACCAGCAGAGCCGCTACGTCGGCAACTACCTCAACTGGCTGTTCTACAACGCGACCGACGAACAGCGCGCCTGGACCATCACCAACTCGACCACGCGCATGCATGTGGCCCACGAGGTCGTGCGCGACATCATCCAGCGCAGCGAGCGCGTGCGCTTCGGCCTGGCGATCTTCAACTACGACAACGGCGGTCGGATCATCGCCGAATGCGGCACGTCCGAGGCCGATCTCGTCAACACCGTCATGAACATCGAGGGCGACAGCTGGACCCCGCTCGGCGAGTCCATGGAAGATGTGCTCGACTACTTCAAGGGCAACCACAGCCCCATCATGGCCGAGTGCCAGAAGAACTTCTGCATCGTGATCACCGACGGTTTCCCGACCAAGGACCGCAGCCTGAGCGGGTACCTCCTGGACGCCGACAACGACGGCCGCGATCCCGGATCCTGCACCAGCATCGGATCGCCCGACCCCGACTCGAGCGACTGCAGCGACAACCTCGACGACGTCGCCTACTACATGTACCACAACGACCTCAGCGGCGACTTCGTGGGCGACCAGACGGTCGTCACCTACACCATCGGCTTCGGCCTCGACGCCTCCATCCTGCAGGACACCGCCGACAACGGCGACGGCCTCTACTTCCTGGCCAACAACGCCGTCGATCTCTGGACCAGCCTCGAGCTGGTGATGCTCGACATCATCAGCCGCATCTCCACCGGCGCGGCCGTGGCCGTCGTGTCCACCGAGCGCGGCTACGAGGAGCGCCTCTACCGCGGCAAGTTCATGCCCGGCAGCTGGCACGGCTACCTCGAGAGCTTCGACCTGCCCTACGAGAACGGCGACTCCCCGGTCTGGGAGGCGGGCTACATCCTGTCCGGCCGGGCGCCGAACACGCGCTCGATCATCACCGGCATCGGCTCGACCGACCTCATGTTCGACGTCGGCAACGCCGCCACCCTCATGGGACCGATGGGCATCGCGCACGTCGACGACGCCACCGACGTCATCCGCTGGACCCGCGGCGAGGCGGTCGCCGGCCTGCGCAACCGCGGCGGCTGGAGGCTGGGCGACATCATCCACTCGACGCCCGTGGTCGTGGGCGCCCCGGCCAACTTCAATCCCGAACCGGCCTACCAGAGCTTCATGGCGGCCAACGAGATCCGCACCAAGATGGTGTACGCGGGCGCCAACGACGGCATGCTCCACGCCTTCTTCGCGGCCAACGGCGAGGAGGCCTGGGCCTTCGTGCCCGAGTTCGCCCTGCCCAAGCTGGCCGCCGTGGCCGACACCAGCTACTGCCACCAGTACACCGTCGACCTCACGCCGTCGGTGACCGACTGCAAGCTCGGCGGCCTCTGGCGCACGGTGCTGATCGGCGGCGGCCGCCAGGGCGGCGCCAGCTACTTCGCCCTCGACGTCACCGACCCCTACTGGCCCGACCTGCTCTGGCAGGTGGAGCTGCCTCACGGCAAGCCGTTCGCGTCGGAGGTCGAGTTCGCCGTGATCGACGGCACCACCGTGGCCCTGATCGGTTCGGGCCTCGACGAGGTGGACGGCATCGCCTCGCTCGAAGCCTACGACGTGGCCGACGGCACGCACCTCGGGTCGATCACGCTGTCGTCGAACGCGTCACGCCGCAACCGCTCGACCGGCGTCACGGCGGTCGACTACGACCTCGACGGCGAGGACGACTTCTGCTACGTGGCCGACCTCCAGGGCCATCTCTGGCGCTTCGACTTCGACGGCTCGGACAACCCCGCGCACTGGGACCGCCTCATGCTCTGGAACTCCGACCACGACGAGATCACCGCCACGCCCACGGCCGCCTACGGCGAGAACGGCGAGGTCTACGTGTACGTGGGCACCGGCGCCTACCTCACCGAGGACGACATCCACACGCGCGACGACCACCGCTTCGTCTGCATCATCGACCGCCAGGACGGCCGCGACGACCTGCACCCCACCGACCAGACCGGTTCCGATGACGTGCTCATCGACGCCGACGGCTGGTACGTGAACCTGGAGCAGGCCGAGGGCGAGCGCGTGACCGAGACCGCCGTCGTGGTGGCCGGCGCCGTGTTCTTCACCACCTACGTGCCGAGCAGCGAGCTGTGCTCGGCCGGCGGCGTCTCCTGGCTCTACCGCCTCGACTACGCCAACGGCATCGTGCCGGACGACGGCGAGTCCGACGACTGGAACGGCGACGCGATGATCGTCCTGGGCGACGGCATCGCCTCGCGGCCGGTGGTCGACGTGGTCAACGAGACGGTGATCGTCCAGAGCAGCGACGCGACGATCCTCGTCGAGGACATCGGCCAGACCTACTTCCACCTGACCGTGCGCGCCTGGCAGGAGAACTTCGACTACGTGAGCGTGCCGCCAGACAGCAACTAGCCATGCCGCGGATTCGCCAGCAACGAGGAGATGACGACATGCGTGCACCGAAAACCCGAACCCTGACCCGGCCCGCCCTGGTGCTCGCCTGCGTGGTGCTGCTCGCGGTCGTGGTCACCGCCGGCGCCGGCGATCTGCTGGGCCTGCGCATCGACAAGCGACACCACGGCAAGCGCCCGGGCTCGACCTCGCTCTCGTTCACGACCGGCGTCCTGCGCCAGGGCCGCCTCGGCACCTGGCAGCTCGACGACGGCACGCAGCTGCAGCTCCTGCCCGGCCTCGAGTGGCGTGAGGAAGATACGGGCGAGGTCGGCTATCCGGCCGGCGGCCGGCTCGTCATGATCACCGGCCAGCGGATCGGCGGGGTCCTGGCCGTGCGCCAGGCCACGTTGCTCTCGCGCGAGCGCCAGGTGAAGATGATGCAGATCGTGCCCGACGCCGTGCCCGACCAGCGCGAGCCCCAGCTGCCCCGCTAGGCGCGGCTAGGGGCGCTGAAGCTCGCGGCGCAAGGCGGCGATGCTCGCCTGTTCGGCGGGCGACGATCCCGGCAGCGCGGCGGCCCTTTCGAGGCCTGCCGCGCTGCTTCCATGGCCGTCGCGCGCCTCGGCCAGCGCCAGGTTGTACCATCCAGGCACGTAGTTGGGGAAATCGCGCACGAGGTCCTGCAGGATCGCGCGCGACTCGTCGTCGTGTCCGGCGAGGGCCAGCACGGCCGCCAGGTTGCTCCGGTACCGCGGCCGCCCGGGATCGCGCGCCACCGCTTGCCGCCAGGCGTCCGCCGCCGCGTCCAGCTCCCCAGGGCTTGCAGCGACAGCCCCCGGCCGTGCCACGGGTACGACCACGCCGGATCGGCCGCCGCGGCGCGGTCGTACCAGATCAGGGCCTCGCGGTGGCGGCCCAGCTCGGTGAGCGTGCGGCCTACCCGGTACAGCACGAACGGGTGCTCCGGCGCGCGGCGGGCGGCCTCCTCGTAGGCCTGCAAGGCGCGAGGGAGATCCCCGGCCCGCTCCAGGAAGCCGCCGTGGCGGAACTCGGTCTCCGCCAACCCCGGCCGCAGCCGCTCCGCCGCGGCCACGGCCTGGTCGATGGTCGCCACGTCGCCCACCAGCGCGGCCCGGGCGGCGCGGTTGAGCTGGCTGTGCCAGAACTCATCGCGGGGATCGAGGCGCGCCCAGCGCGGCCAAAGGGCCAGCGTCAGGAGCAGGGCGACCAGCGCCAGGCCCCCGGCCCGGCGGCGGTGCCCGGCGCGCCAGCGGCCCACCGTGATCATGGCGAAGGCCGCCGCCCCGATGGCCAGGAGGCCCATGATGGGCAGTCGGTAGCGCGCCGTGGGGAAGAACGGCACCAGGCTCACGAACCAGCCGCCGACGAGCACCAGCCAGAGGCGGCGGGCGTCCGCCGGCAGCAGCAGGCCGCCCACGAGTCCGAGCGCCAGCAGCGCCACCGCGGGCACCGGGAACCACCGCAGCGCGGTCACCTGGCTGCGCCAGAAGTTCCAGCTGTAGATCTGGGGCAGCTCGTCGCCGCTGAAGAAGCGGTAGACCTTGCGCGCGTAGTGCACGGCCATCGCGCAGGGCTCGTGGATCAGCCGGTCGAGGGCGCGGCGCGTCAGCTCGCGGGACACCGTCGACGGCCGCAGCTCCTCGCCGAACTCGTTCTCGAGCTGCGTCTGGCCGGAGGGGTCGAACTCGTATTGCGGCGTCTCCAGCAGCGGACCGAAGCGCCCCCCGTAGCGCGCCTGCTGGCCGATGAGCAGGTTCACGCCCCCATTGCTCGTCAGCAGCACCAGGTCGTGGCCGACCACGAGGTTGCGGACGGTCACCGGCAGGATCATCAGCGCGGCGCCCAACCACAGCCAGCCCACGAGCCGCCAGCGCGCGACGCGTTCGTGGGCGACCGGCCGTCGGAGCGTCAACGGCAGCAGCACGAGCAGGCCGAGCACGTTGCCGCGCGCCAGGCCGCAGAGACCCACCAAGAGGCCGAGCTGCAGCCAGGCGGCGTGGCTCCGCCGGTCGGCCGCGCGACGGGCCTGCAGGGCGATCAGCAGCAGCAGCGTGGTCACCAGCGTGACCATGAGCTTGAGGCCGGCGTAGAACACCGGTGGCCCGTATCCCGCGTAGAGGATGACCGCGAGCAGCGCCCAGCGTGGCCCGAGCCAGGGACGCGCCAGCCGGTGGACGAGCACCAGGTTGACCAGGGTGAGCGCCCATTGCCCGTAAAGGATGGCGAGGCTCCCGGCGCCGAATACGGCGTAGCTGAGCGCCAGCAGATGCGGGTACAGGGGGCCCATCCAGTAGGGCTGGCCGACGCCCCAGTCGCCGGCCACCAGGGCGCGGGCCCAGCGGTCGTATTCCTCGGCGTCGAGGTAGGGCACGGTGGTGAGCTGATCGCCCAGGACGGACGCCGCGTACCACACGCGCAGGGCCAGGCTCGCCAGCAGCACCAGACCCAGCGCGAGGCGCTGGGTGGCGGGGTTGTCGAGGTCACGCAAACGGTGCATGGCCGTAGCCTAGCCGCAGGTCCGGAACCTTGCAATGCGCGGCGTTTTTTGCCAACGTTGAGGTCCCCCGGACACCGCACTGCGGCGGCGCGCAGGACATCGAGACCAGGAGGCAGACATGGACATCCGCATCGAGCGTCACCCGAATCCGCCGGCCACGCCCGACTGGGACCATCTGCTGTTCGGCAAGCACTTCGCGCCGCACATGTTCATCACCGAGTGGATCGACGGCCAGTGGCGGGATCCGCGCATCCAGCCCTACGGTCCGCTGAGCCTCGACCCGGCCGCCAAGGTGCTGCACTACGCGCAGGAGATCTTCGAGGGCATGAAGGCGTACCGCAGCCCTGACGACGGCCGCCACCTCTTCCGCCCCGACATGAACATCGCCCGCTTCAACCGCAGCGCCGAGCGCATGTGCATGCCCACGGTCGACCCCGCGCTGTTCCTGAAGGCCCTCGAGCTGCTCGTGGACATGGACCGCGCTTACGTCGCCCCCAATCCGGGCTCGCTCTACATCCGCCCCACCATGTTCGGCCACCAGCCGAGCCTCGGCGTGGCCTCGTCCGACCGCTTCCTCTTCTACATCATCACCGGCCCGGTGGGCAGCTACTTCAAGGGCGGCATCAAGCCCCTCTACCTCAAGGCGGAGACACAGTTCGTGCGCTCGGCGCCCGGCGGCGTGGGCTACGCCAAGACCGGCGGCAACTACGCCGCCGCCCTGCTGCCCATCAAGCTCGCCCAGCAGGAGGGCTTCGATCAGATCATCTGGCTCGACGCCCTCACGCGCACCACGGTCGAGGAGATGGGCGCCATGAACATCTGCTTCGTCTACGAGGACCACGTGATCACCGCGCCCACCATGCCCGACAACGACACCATCCTGGCCGGCGTCACGCGCGACTCGGTGGGCAGGCTGGTCCAGGAGCACGGGTTGCGCTGGGTGCAGGAGCGTCCGGTGCTGGCCGAGGTGCTGGCCGACGCCGCCGCGGGCAAGCTGAAGGAAGCCTTCGCCTGCGGGACGGCCGCCATCGTCACGCCGATCGGGAAGATCCACGCCGGCGGCAAGGATGTGGTCATGGGCGATGGCGAGGAGGGTCCGGTGACGCGGCACCTGCGCAAGACCCTCGGCGCGATCCACGCCGGGACCAGCGACCTGCATCCGGAGTGGGTGCACCGGGTGAACGCCGACGCCTGACGCGCGACAACCCGCACGGCCTGTGTTAACGTGGGCGGCGACCACCAACCCCGGAGCCGCCCATGCAACACCTCAAGCTCGATCGTCCCCTGGTCTGCTTCGACCTCGAGACCACCGGCATCGATGTCGCCAAGGATCGGATCGTCCAGATCGCGCTCATCCGCGTGGAGCCGGACGGCCGCCGCAGCACCCTCAGCACCCTGGTCAACCCGCAGCGGCCGATCCCACCCGAGGCCACGGCGGTCCACGGCATCAAGGACGAGCACGTGCGCTCGGCGCCATCGTTCAGCCAGCTCCGCGCCGAGGTCGAGGAGCTCCTGCAGGGCGCCGACCTCGCCGGCTACAACATGGTGGGGTTCGACCTGCCCATGCTCGAGGCCGAGGTCCGGCGCGAGGGCGGCCGGCTCGACACCCGCGACGCCCGACTCCTCGACGCCATGGTGATCTTCAAGCTCATGGAGCGCCGCGACCTCACCGCGGCCGTCCGCTTCTACTGCGGCCGCGACCTCGAGGGCGCCCACTCGGCCGAGGCCGACGCTCTGGCGACCCTCGACGTGCTCGACGCCCAGCTGGGCCGCTACCCCGACCTGCCACGCGATACCGCCGGTCTCCACGAATTCTGCAACCAGGGCCGCGACAAGTATGTCGACCGTACCCGCAAGTTCCGCTGGACCGACCAGGGCGAGGCGGCGTTCAATTTCGGCAAGCACGACGGTCGCACCCTCAAGGAGATGGTGGCCAACCCCAAGGATCGCGGTTACCTGGAGTGGATGCTGGACAAGGATTTCACCGAGGAAGTGAAGGGCATCCTGCGCGACGCCCTCGGGGGCGTCCTGCCGCGCCGCCGCTGACCTCGACCGAGCCACGGAGCAGGCCATGAGCAACGAGCCGCGCCACGACATCGACCCCAAGGCGTACGCCGATTTCGAGAACGTACCGCTGCAGCGGGTGGAGTACATCACCGCCATGGCGCATCTCTATCGCGGTGAACTCCAGCGCTCGCTGTCGTGGCGCCTGCGTCTGGACACGACCACCAACTGGGCCGTCGTCACCACCGCGGGCCTCCTGACCTTCGCCTTCAACAACCCGCAATACGCCCTGCACACGCTGCTGGCGGGCATGTACGCCAACCTCATGTTCCTCATGCTCGAGGCCCAGCGGTTCCGCTTCTTCGACGTCTTCCACTCGCGCCTGCGGCTCGTCGAGGAGAACTTCTACGGACCCCTGCTGCGCCGCGACCTCGCCAGCCCCATGGCCGACTGGGGAGTCTGCGTGGCCGACGACCTGCGGGTGCCGCACTTCCACCTCTCGATGCGCCAGGCGATCCGCGCGCGGCTGGCCCGGGTCTACGCGCCGCTGTTCTCGGTCGAGATCATCGGCTGGTGCCTGACGGTGGCCCTGCAGCGACGGACGGCGGGCGCGAGCTGGTTCGAGGTCCTCTCGATCGGCGTGGTGCCGGGCTGGCTGCCGGCGCTGCTGGTGCTCGGGCTCTTCCTCTTCCTGCTGACCTGCGTGACCACGGCGCCGCCGGTGCCGCGGCTCTACGAGGCCTACCGCCACGAGCGCAACCTCGATCCCTCCCGCGAGGTGCCCGACATCGACGCCTGAGCCCCTTTCGGCTCAGGTTCGGTTCTTCCGCGAAGATTTCGGCCAGGCCCCGGGCACCGCTCGGGGCCTGGCGTTTCACACCGCAAACCGCAACTCATGCCGCCGGTTGATCTTCAGCGCCCGCGTCACCCTCCTGCCAGTAGTACTGGCGCCATCGCCCCTCCAACCCCACCTGATCGACGAACAACCGCCTGGCGAGCACCTCGTCCACCGTCAACCTCCGCGGACACACCCCCAGCAGCTGCGCCGGCGTCTGATGGCTCTTCCGCACCCTCCGCGTCTTCACGTAGTTCCGCAGCACCAGGAAGATCGCCAGCTTGTAGGCCGCGCAGTTCCGGCGCTTGGCGTACGCGATCGTCTCCCGCTTGTGCTCCGCCTCCCAGTGTCGGATCAGCAGGTCCAACAGGTTGATCTCGAACAGCTTGTTGATCCGGTTACGGATATCCTTCGAACTGGTCACCAGGTGCCGGATCTGGCACCGCAGGTTCCGGATCGCCCGCGGATAGGCCTTGTGGTCGTCGCTGTGGAGGGTCATCTCGTTCGTTCCTTCGGTGACGTACTCGAGCAGCTCCTGCATGTCCTTGCGCACGGCCTGGGGGTCGGGTCGGCCCCGGATGCGCTCCAGGACGGCCCGTTGTCGCTTCTGCTTGTCGGTCATGGTCCCTGATCGGCGGACCTCGCTGTCGGTGAAGTGGATGAATAAGGAGGAGGGCCGGTGGACGGCGACGTGGAAGTGGAACGGGTGGTACTGGCTGTGCTCGAACGAGACGAAGCCGTCGACGGCGACGTCCTCGAGGGGCGGGCAGTCCCGCATCATTCTGGAGTGGAAGAGGATCGCGTGCCTGCCGAGTCGGTAGATCTGGCGGTCGATGGTGGCCGGCGAGACACCCAGATCGTGGGCGATCTGACTGTTGCAGGCGCCGCTGGTGACCTTGGTGGGCAGTTGCAGGAGGATGTCGGGGCGCTTGAGCCAGTAGGTGGTGCTGAAGGTCTGTGAACTGAAGGTGACGCCGCAGGCCTTGCACTTGAACCTGCGGATACGTCTGGGTTGGGCCTTGCGCCGGTGGTAGCCGTCACGTTTCCAACGCCAGCCCTCTTGCAAGGGTTTGTGGAAGTGGCAGTTATGATTAGGGCAGTGGGGCGGGACCCACTCCGGGCGGTACAGATCGGTGGTGTTCATGCCGCCGGAGCTGCAAGCGGGGAGCCAGCCGAAATCTTCGCGGCATAACCCTCAGGTTCCGCCCCGCCCGGCCGAAATCCTGGACGAGGTCGTGCCGTCTGCCGTGGCCCGATCCATGCTTCCGTGCCGGGGACACACATCGATCCGGTGCCGTCGGTCCGTCGAGGAGATCGCCCATGCCCATTGCCGCAACCGGTCGCCGCAACGAGAAAGGCTGGCGGTCCGTCAACCTGGACGTGCTGCAGCGGATCGACGACCTGCCCAGCCTCTCGTCGGTGGTGGCCGAGTTCCTCGAGTTGACCCGTCGGGAGTACTTCACGGCCAAGGACTTCGAGACGGTCATCAGCAAGGACCAGGCGCTGGTGGCGCGCCTGCTGAAGGTGGCCAACAGCGCCATGTACGGCAGGCCGCGCCGCATCCACTCCATCGCCGAGTCCGTGGTCCTGGTGGGGTTGGACCAGATGAAGCGCATCGTGTTCTCCGTCAGCACCGAGGGCCTCACGCGGACCCGGCTGAAGAACTACGCCTACGAGAGCAACCGCGGCTACTGGATGCATTCGACGGCCGTGGGTCTGGCGGCGCGCGCGATCATCGACGTGCTGCCGCAGAAGCCGCTCCACGGCGAGGAGGCGTTCGTCGCCGGACTGCTCCACGACGTGGGCAAGCTCATCATCGACGACTTCCTCGACGCCGAGATGGGCCCGCGCCGCGTGACCCGCGAGGAGGAGATCGCCGCGATCGGCCTCGACCACGCCGAGCTCGCCGAGTACATCCTGGGCCAGTGGAAGCTGCCGGAATCGATCGTCGAGAGCATCCGCGACCACCACTGCGGCCTCGACGACGCGGGCACGCCGGCCGGAGCCCGTCTGCTGCAACTGGCCGAGGCCATCGTCTGCGCCTGGCGGGTCGGCGAGGTCGAGGAGATCGATCTGAGCATCGATTTCGACCCTGAACCCCACCGGGCCCTGCTGGCCAGCCTGGGCCTGACCGACCCGCAGCTGCCCCAGGTGATCTGGGACGTCCGCCAGAACCTCGCCGGCATCGAGAAGCTCTACGCCTGATCGTCAGGGAGCAACGAGGCGTCGTTCTTGCTAAAGGTCCTGGAAAAAGGTTTGGTGGAGGCAAAAACAATTTGTGTCGACGCAGGCCGGGCGTTAATCTTTTGACACGTCGGGCGCCCGTCCGCACCCGTCGCCGGCCCGAGGAGGCCCCGATGACGATGGAGCCCCAGCTCAGCGCGAGCCTCGAGGATTACCTCGAAGCGATCTACCACATCGTCGATCGCAAGAACGCCGCGCGTGCCAAGGACATCGTCGAGCGGCTGGGCGTGCACAACTCCTCGGTCACCCAGGCCTTGCGCTCGCTGTCCGAGAAGGGCCTCGTCAACTACGCTCCCTACGATCTGGTCACCCTCACCGACCTCGGCCAGGAAGCCGCCGCCAGCGTCGTCGAGCGCCACCGGGCCCTGCGCATCTTCCTGCTCGAGGTGCTCGGCCTCGAGCACGCCGAGGCCGAGCGCGACGCCTGCCGGCTCGAGCACGCCATCAGCCAGGACGTCCTGGAGCGGCTGCGCCTGCTCATGGAATACCGTCATCGCCATCCCGAGGCCGTGGTGACCTGGGACAAGGTCCGCGGCGCGTTCGTCAGGGCGGGGGAGGCCTGAGATGCCGCTGGCCATGCTGCAACAGGGGCATCGCGCGATCCTGCGCTCGGTCAGCGGCGGCCGCCGGCTGCGCGGCCGCCTGGCCGCACTCGGGCTGATTCCCGGCGCCGAGATCATGGTCCTGCGCAACGGCGGTGGCGGCCCGTTCGTGGTGGCGGTGAACAACGCCCGTATCTGCCTCGGCCGCGGCATGGCGATGCAGATCGAGGTCGACTAGCCCCGCCTTTTTCTTGACCGGAGATTTTGTCTCCACAAACTCGGCTGGCAGGTGGTCCGACGTGCCCAGCATCACCGTCGCCCTCGCGGGCAACCCCAACTCGGGCAAGACCACCCTCTTCAACCGCCTGACGGGGGCCCGCCAGCGCGTCGGCAATTATCCCGGGGTCACCGTCGAGTGGAAGGAGGGTGTCCGCAAGACGCCCGACCTCGACCTGCATTTCGTCGACCTGCCCGGCACCTACAGCCTCACCGCGTACAGCGAGGAGGAGCTGGTGGCGCGCGACTACCTGCTGGGCGGCCGGCCCGACGTGGTGGTCGACGTGGTCGACGCCAGCAACCTCGAGCGCAACCTCTACCTCACCACCGAGCTGCTGGAGCTGGGCCTGCCCCTGGTGGTGGTCCTGAACATGAGCGACGTGGCCGCCCAGAAGGGCCTGCGCATCGACACCCGCCGGCTCGCCGCGCGCCTCGGCTGCCCCGTGGTGCCGGTGGTCGGCAGCCGCGGCCACGGGATCGACGAGCTGCTGGCCTCGGTGCTCGACGTGGCCTCGCGCAACGGCGACGGCCTGCCCCGGCGGGTCGATTTCGGCGCCCAGATCGAGCCCCACGTGGCGGCCCTGGTCAGCACGCTGGGCGACCTCGACGCGCCGCCGCCCGAGGGCCAGCGCCGCTGGTACGCGCTCAAGCTCATCGAGCGCGACGAGAAGGTGCTCGCGCAGCTCGAAGCGACCCTGGTGGCCGGCCCCGCCGCCGCCGCCGCCAGCGACCTCGACCTCGAGGGCGACGACTCCAGCGACATCATCGTCAGCCGTCAGCGCTACGCGTTCATCCACCAGCTCTGCCGCACGGCGGTGAAGGGGCGGGCCGCGGCCGGCGGCGACCTCACCGACCGCATCGACCGCTGGGCCCTGCACCCGGTCTGGGGCGTGCCCATCTTCCTGGCGCTGATGTTCGGCGCCTTCCACCTCACGTTCTCGCTGGGCGCGCCGCTGATGAACCTCATGGAGGCGGGCATCGGCCGGCTGGCGGCCGGCCTGGCGAGCCTCTGGCCGGTGGGCAGCGAGAGCCCGCTGCGGTCGCTGCTCCTGGACGGCGTGATCGGCGGCGTGGGCGGCGTCCTCGTCTTCCTGCCGAACATCGTGCTGCTGTTCCTCTGCATCGCGTTGCTCGAGGGCAGCGGCTACATGGCTCGTGCGGCGTTCGTCATGGACCGCTTCATGAACCGCGTGGGCCTGCACGGCAAGAGCTTCATCCCCCTGCTGATCGGGTTCGGCTGCACGGTGCCCGCGATCATGGCCACGCGCACGCTGGAGACCCGCCGCGACCGCCTGGTGACCATGCTGGTGCTGCCGCTGATGAGCTGCGGCGCCCGGCTGCCGATCTACAGCCTGCTGATCCCCGCCTTCTTCCCCCAGCGCTGGCAAGGCCCGGTGCTGTGGGTGATCTACGTGACGGGCATCGTGCTCGCCCTGCTCGGCGCCCGTCTGCTGCAGAAGTCGCTCTTCCGCGGCGAGGCCACGCCGTTCCTGATGGAGCTGCCGCCCTACCGCATGCCGACGCCGACGAGCCTCCTGGTGCAGATGTCCACCCGGGCCTGGCTCTACCTCAAGAAGGCCGGCACGGTGATCCTGGGGGTGTCGATCATCCTCTGGGCGCTCACCTCCTACCCCAAGGCCCCCGCGGGGTGGACGCCGCCGGGCGAGGCGCCGTCCCCCGCCACGACGACCCTCGACCAGGGGACGGCGGCGGCCCATGCCATGGCCTACTCGGTGGCCGGCCGGCTGGGCCGGGCGCTGGAGCCGATCCTCCGACCCATGGGCATGGATTGGCGTATCGGCACCGCGCTCATCGGCGCCTTCGCCGCCAAGGAGGTGTTCGTCGCCCAGATGGGAATCGTGTTCGCCGTGGCCGACGCCGACGAGACCTCCGAGGCCCTCCGCACCCGCCTGCGCCAGGCCTACTCGCCGCTCGTGGGCTTCTGCATCATCCTCTTCTGCCTCGTGGCCACCCCCTGCATGTCGACGGTGGCGGTGACCCGCCAGGAGAGCGGCGGCTGGCGCTGGGCCATGCTGCAGTTCTGGGGGCTGACGGCACTCGCCTGGGTGCTGGCGGTGGCGGTCTTCCAGGTCGGGACCCTGCTCGGGCTGGGGGGGGCGTGATGAGCCTGGATGTGGTGATCACCGGGGTGATCCTGGCCGGGGCGAGCGCCTGGGCGGGCCGGCGCCTATGGCGGGCGACACGACCGAAGACGGGGTCGCCGGACGGGCCGGGGTGCGGCGGCGGCTGCGCCGGGTGCCCGGTGAGCGACCTGCGGGCGCAGCGGCCGCAGGATATCTGCGCGTCGCCGGAGCGTCGGGAGCACTGACACCTTTGACATGAATGGCGGATTCAGTGTGTCATGTTGGCACTGATGCATGACTTTGTATACGGTGTACGGCATACGAATTTTGTCCTCCGGGGGGCATGTTCATCGTAAACGTATCATTCAAATGACATTGCGGGAATTCTGGTTCCCGGCTCCCGCGGCATGCCTCCTGCAATCCCTTCCGTCGAACGTATCCATCGATCGGCGACCCGGAAGGTCGCAGGAGGGACATCGACCATGAAGAACTGGACCGTCCACGCCATGGAGGCCCTGCAGGCCGCCCAGCAGCGCGCCTTCGGCCTCAGTCACGCCGAGATCGCGCCGTTGCACCTGCTCGCCTCGCTGCTCGACCAGCCGGGCCTGGCCGTGCGCGCCCTGCGCGCCCTCGAGCTCGACCCCGGCGTCATCCAGCGCACCGTCGACAGCGAGCTGAAGAGCCTGCCGACGGTTACCCGCCGCGAGGCGCCCGAACCCGGCCGCGAGCTCCAGACCCTCATGCTCGAGGCGCAGCGTCTGGCCCAGGAACACTCCGGCGGCATGGTCGGTACGCGTGAACTCCTGCTCGCCCTGGCCGCGGACAAGGGCCGCGCGGGCAGCGTCCTGCGCACCCTCGACGTCTCCCTGAAGGACCTCGCCCAGGCGCTCGAGTCGCTGTCGGCCGGCGCGGGCCAGGACCCGGAGGCCGCCGAGACCGGTGATGACCAGGCGCTCGCCCGCTACGCGCGCGACCTCTGCGATCTCGCCCGCCGCGGCAAGATCGACCCCATCATCGGCCGCGACGAGGAGATCCGCCGCGTGGTGCAGATCCTCAGCCGCCGCACGAAGAACAACCCCGTGCTCATCGGCTCGCCCGGCGTGGGCAAGACCGCGGTGGCCGAGGGCCTCGCGCGCCGCCTCGTGGAGGGCGACGTGCCCGAGGGCCTCAAGGGCAAGCAGCTGTTCGCCCTGGATATGGGCTCGCTCCTGGCCGGCGCCAAGTACCGTGGCGAGTTCGAGGAGCGCCTGAAGGCGGTCATCAAGGAGGTGACCGACAGCGAGGGCCAGATCCTGCTGTTCATCGACGAGATGCACACCCTCGTGGGCGCGGGCAAGACCGACGGCGCCATGGACGCCAGCAACATCCTCAAGCCGGCGCTCGCGCGCGGCGAGCTCCACTGCATCGGCGCCACCACGCTCGACGAATACCGGCTGCACATCGAGAAGGACCCGGCGCTCGAGCGGCGCTTCCAGCCCGTGATGGTGGAGGAGCCGACCGCCGAGCAGGCCGTGGCCATCCTGCGCGGCCTCAAGGAGAAGTACGAGGTCCACCACGGCATCCGCATCACCGACGGCGCGCTGGTGGCGGCGGTCATGCTGTCGCAGCGTTACATCGCCGACCGCATGCTGCCCGACAAGGCCATCGACCTGATGGACGAGGCCGCCAGCCGCCTGCGCATGGAGATCGACTCGGTTCCCGGCGAGGTGGACCAGCTGCAGCGCAAGCTCAACCAGCTGGAGATGGAGAAGCTGGCCCTGGCCAAGGAGACCGAGCCGACGGCCGTCAGCCGTCGTGAGGTGATCGCCGAGCAGATCGCCGAGCTGAGCGACGAGCTGACGAGCGTGCGCGCGCGCTGGGAGGAGGAGAAGCGCGCCATCGACGCCATCCGCGCCGTGCAGGCCGCCCAGGACCGGCTCCAGAACGACATGGAACAGGCCGAGCGTCAGGGTGACCTGGCCCGCGCGAGCGAGCTGAAGTACGGCGAGTCCACCCGCCTGGCCGCCGAGATGGCCGCGGCCCGCGCGGCGCTGGCGCGCGTGCAGGGCGAGCGGCCCCTGCTGCGCGAGGACGTCACCGAGGACGACATCGCCGAGCTGGTGTCGCGGTGGACCGGCATCCCGGCCACCCGCCTGGTGGAGGCGGAGACCCGCAAGCTGCGCGAGCTCGAGGCCCGGTTGCGGGCGCGTGTCGTGGGCCAGGACGAGGCCGTCGGCGAGGTGGCCCGCACCGTGCGCCGCAGCCGCGCCGGGCTGGTGGGCGCCGACCGTCCCCTGGGTGCGTTCCTCTTCCTCGGCCCCACCGGCGTGGGCAAGACCGAGCTGGTGAAGGCCCTGGCCACCCAGCTCTTCGGCGACGAGAAGCACCTCGTGCGCCTGGACATGTCCGAGTACATGGAGCGCCACGCGGTCGCGCGCATGATCGGCGCGCCCCCGGGCTACGTCGGCTTCGAGTCGGGAGGTCAGCTCACCGAGGCGGTGCGCCGTCACCCGTACAGCGTCATCCTGCTGGACGAGGTGGAGAAGGCCCACCCCGAGGTGATGAACGTGCTGCTGCAGCTGCTCGACGACGGCCGCCTCACCGACGGCAAGGGCCGCGTGGTGGACTTCCGCAACACGCTGGTGGTGATGACCAGCAACCTGGCGCAGGACCCGCGGTTCGAGCCCGAGCCGGGCGCCGCGGCCGAGGCGCGCGACCAGCTGCGCCGCGCCGTGCTCGAGGAGCTGAACCGATTCTTCCGGCCCGAGCTGATCAACCGTCTCGATGCCGTGGTGCGCTTCCGGAGCCTGGGCCGACAGGAGATCGAGCAGATCGTGCGGCTGGAGCTGGCCAAGCTGGACCGGGTGCTGCGGGAGCAGGAGCTGTCGCTGGAGGCCACGCCCCTCGCCGTCGCGCGCATCGCCGAGCTGGGCTGGGACCCGCGGTTCGGGGCGCGGCCGGTCAAGCGCGTCATCCAGCGCGAGGTGCAGGACCGGGTCGCCGACGCGATCCTCGCGGGCGAGGTGACGGCGGGCGATGGGGTGGAGGTGGACTACATCGGCGGCGCGTTCGCGGTCACCCCGGTGGCGATGGTTGAGGCGGAGGCGGAGGCGGAGGGCTAGAACTCCCCCTGACGACGACCTGCGGCGGCGCGGAAGGAGCCGGCCGCTGCGGGGGTCGTCATGCCTCGTCCGCCAGACGCGCGGATATCCGCACGCCCGGGTGTGGTATGATCTTCCGGAGCACTCCGCCGCCCCTCACCGCCAAGCCCCGGACGCTCCCCATGACGCATCGCCTCGCCACGACCCACCTGGTCGCCATGCTGCTGCTGTCGCTCGCGACCCGGACCCAGGCCCAGTATCCCGACCCCGCCTACTGGCGCCTCGACGCCGTCAACCAGCAGCTCGCCGCCTGGGCCGCCGCCTACCCCGACCTCATCCAGGTCACCGTCCTGGGCCAGAGCGGCCTGGGCGAGGACATCCCCCTGGTCTGCATCTCAGACCACGCGGCCGTGCGCGAGCCGGAGCCCGGCGTCCTCCTGCACGGCGCCCAGCACGCCAACGAGTGCAACGGCACCACGGCCATCATGCAGGTCATGCGGCGCCTGCTCGAGCGCTACGGCAGCGACCCCGCCATCACCGCGCGCGTGGACGGCCTGGAGCTCTGGTTCGTGCCCATCGTCAACGTGGACGGCCATCGGTTCGTGTTCTCGGGCGCGCCGCACTGGCAGGACTGGCGCAAGACGCTGCGCGACAACAACGGCAACGGCGAGGTGGACTTCCCGCACGACGGCGTCGACCTCAACCGCAACTGGGACTGGCGCTGGCAGCAGTGTCCGGAGTGGGATCCTTCGTCGCAGCAGTACCGCGGACCCCACCCGTTCTCCGAGCCCGAGGCCCGCGCCCTGCGCGATCTCGTGCTGCGCGAGCGACCGGCCCTGGTGTGCGACCTGCACTCGCCGGTGACCATCGGCTACCACAGCGAGGTGTTCTACCCCTGGCTCAGCAGCGAGGGCGCGCCCGACGTTGGCGTCGCGAGCGACCTCGCCGGCGCCTGGAGCGCGGCCACCCGCAACCTGCAGAACGTCGCCTATCATGACATCGTCTGCTACGACACCCTGCCCAAGGAGCAGTGCTGGTCTACGGCGAGGCGGGCGTCATCACGCTGCTCATGGAGATCGAGGACGGGTGCTGGTTCACCGGCGCCGACGTCGACACCATCGGCCACCGCGTGGCGCGGGGTGCGATGGCGCTCCTCGACCGCGCCCTCGTCGGTCCCGGGATCACCGGCACGGTGACCAGCGCCCTGACGGGCGAGCCGCTGGCGGCCGAGGTCATCATCACCGAGATGAACGCGAGCAACGTGGGGCCGAGGCTGTGCGACCAGCACAACGGCCAGTACCACCGCTTCACCAGGCCCGGCGAGTACACCCTGCGGGTCTCCTACCGCGACCACGTGGGGCAGATCATCCCGGTGAGCGTGGGGTCGGGCTGGACCGTGGTGGACGTGGCCCTCGCGCCGGTCACCACCGGGGTCCAGACCACCGTCGGGTTCCGCCTGACGGTGCCCAACCCGACGCGCGGTGGCCAGCACGTGACCTTGCGGCTGGCCGACGGTTCGGCGCCGGGTCGCGCGGAGCTCTACGATCTGGGCGGGCGACGCGGGCCGTGCTCGGCGGCGGGCTCGCCGCGGGTCTGGAGCACCACCTCGCGCTGCCCCGCTCCCTGGCCGACGGCGGCTACGTCCTGCGGGTCGCGGCGGGGGCGGAGGTGCATGCCCGGACGCTGATCTATCTCCATTGACCGCAAGACGCGAGGGAGCGCCGCGCCGGCGCTCCCTCGTCGTGTCAGACGGCGGGTGGATCCTACTCGACGTGCTCTCCATGCTCGCCGTGCCCGTACTTCTCCATGTAGCCGTCGAGGTCGTCGAAGTCGAACTTGCCCGACATGGTGATGAGCTTGCCGAGGTTGATCTCGCCCACCACGTTGACGAAGCCCGCCGAGTCGCCCGGCTCGAACACGACCACGGTCAGGCCGTTGATGACGCCGTTCTTGTCGTTCTTGGTGCTCACCGAGACGGTCTCGTCGCCGTCCTTGATGTAGATGATGCGGGTCCAGTCGTCCTGGTCGAGCTTCTTCATGATGCGGTCGACGTTCTTGCGGACGGCGTCGTCGTCCTTGTCGCCGATCGAGAAGAACTTCACCCGCACCGAGCGCACCATGCTCAGCACGTCGGCCAGCTCGGTCTCGCCCTCGGCGCGCGCGTCGTCGGCGATGTTGACCAGCATGGACGTCAGGTCGATGTCCTGCACCTCCTCGGCGTCGGCGGGGATCTCGATGAAGCCGAGGTCGATGTAGCCGGGCTCGTCCTTGATGCCGGCCAGCGCGGGCACGGCCAGGCTCAGCACGAGGGCGGCCAGGACGATGGGAAGCAAGCGTCGCGTGTTCATCCTTGTCCTCCGGGGATGGTCGCCGTGTGGGAGTCGGGGGTCCGGGAGAGGACCTGACGCCACATGTTGGCGAGGGAACGTTGTTCGGAGCGTTCGATGACCTCGGCGGTGTAGGCCAGGGTCCACAGGAGCTCCTGCCGGGCCGCGGCCACCTGGGCCGGGCTCGTGAGCAGGGTGTCGGGTCGGGGGTCGTGGGCCACGGGGGCCGGCGCCGGCGCGCGGCGGGGCAGCACCACGGCCAGGAGCACGGCGGCGGCCAGGGTGCCGGCCAGGCCGGCCGTACGCCACCAGGCGGCGTGGCCGCGGCGTCCGGGTGCGAGCCGGCCGGCGGCCTCGGCGTCGACCGCGGCCAGGATGTCGCGGGCGACGCGATCCGGGCAGGCGACGTCCGGCAGCGAGGCGAGCCCGTCGGCCACCTCGCGGGCCAGCGCCAGCTCGGCGCGGCAGGCGGCGCACGCGGCCAGATGGTCGTCGACGATCGCGCGCTCCAGGGGCGTGAGCTCGTCGGACACGTACTCGGTGAACAGGCTCTCGATGTGGTTGCAGCGGGTCATCAGTGCCCCTTCCCGCGGGCGGCCAGCGGCGGCTGGCCGGGCCGTTCGAGGACCTCGCGCAGCGTCTTGCGCGCGCGGTGGATGCGGACCTTGAGCGAGTTGACGTTCTGGTCGAGGAGGTCGGCGATCTCGCGCAGCTTCAGGCCCTGCTGGTAGTGCATGAGCATGACGCTGCGGGTCTCGGCCGACAGCGACTCCATGGCGTCCAGGAGCTCCTGGCCCAGCGCCTCCGGCGGCGACTCGACGGCGGCCGCGGCGGCCAGGCTGTCGAGCGCGTCGGGGTCGGGCCGGCCGAAGTAGACCCGGACGGTCTTGCGTCGCCGGACGTGGTCGATGCACAGGTTGTGCGCCACGCGGGTCAGCCAGGCGCCCAGCCGCTCGGGCGGCACGTCGGGATCGGTGCGCCAGAGCCTCAGGAAGGCCTCCTGGGTCACATCCTCGGCGTCGTCGCGGTCGCGCAGGCTGTACAGCGCATGGCTGTAGATCCGGTCGCGATGCTCGCGCAGCAGGTCTTGGAAGAATTCTCGTGTCATGGTACGGGTAAAGACGCAGGGCGCCCGGCGTGGTTACACGTGGAACGACGAATCCGCAGGAGGTGGGAATGCGGCGGAAACGGCTCGGGGCCGGCGGCTTGCTGGTCTTATTGGCCCTGGCGGCGGCGTGTGATCGGGCGGAGCGGCTCGACTATCTGATCGCAGACCGGGGCGAACCCGTGGGGACGATGGACATCCGGTTCGAGCCGGTGGCGGACGACAGTTCCCTCCAGGTGATCCGGATCCGCGGCTCGGTCATGATGACGGCCATGGGCCGGACCTTCGATTCGCGCCGCGACGACCGCCTGGTGATCGATCCCCGGACGGGCCAGCTGCTGGCGGCCGAGCGGCGCACGCGCCTCGGCGGCGACCTCGATCTACGCGCCACCCTGCAGGCCGACGCCGACTCCATCCGGGTCCTGGCGACCAACGGCGGGCGTCTGGCGCTGGGCCGCGCGGCCGATCTGATGCTGGAAGACGGCATCCACTACGGCTGGCTCCTGCAGCGGCTCGACGCGGCCGGCGACACGGTCCGCTACCGGACCGTCGACCTCGACCGCGCCCTTGTCCCGCGGGTCACGGCCACCGATCACGGGGTCGACACGGTCCTGGTCGACGGTGGACGCGTGCCGGCCCGCCGCGTGGACCTCCGGTATCCGGCGACGGCGGCTCCCCATCGGCTCTGGGTCGATCCGCGCGACGGCATCGTCCTGCGCAGCGAAGGACCGGACGGCGGGTGGGTCTCCCGCGGCCGCCTGGCCTCGGGCCAACGCCTGGCGCCGGTCGAGCTGGATAGCGTGATCCTGGCGCCGGTCGACACGTTCATCGCCGACGAGCGGCGGATCCGCGCCATGACGGTGCACGCGGTGATCGACGCGCCGGGAGCGCGGCTCGATCCGGCCGAGCTGAACGTGCCGGGCCAGCAGTTCGCGGGCACCGTCGCGGGCAACCGCATCGACGGTGTCTTCACCATCGGCCACCGGACGTTCGACCCGGCCCTGGCGCCGCCGTTTCCCGGCCGGCCCGACGCGCCGCCGGATTCGCTTGCCCGCTACCTGGCGCCCTCGTCCCTCATCGAATCCGATGATCCCGAGATCGTATCCGTGGCGACGGAGATCACGCGCGGCAGCCGGGATCGTTGGGACGCCGTCCAGCGGTTGACCCGCTGGGTCTCGGAGGAGATCCGGTACGACATTCCGGGCGGCGGCACCGCCAGCGGGACTCTGCGGGTGCGCCGCGGCGAGTGCGGCTCCCACAGCCGGCTGCTCGCGGCGTTCTGCCGCGCGGTGGGGATCCCGGCCCGCATGGTCGTGGGCGGGATCTATTTCCATGACACGGGCGGCGCGTTCGGCCAGCACGCCTGGACCGAGGTGCACCTCGGCGCGGGCGGCTGGGTGCCCCTGGACGCCACCCTCGGCGAGTGGACCGTGCTCGATTCCGGACACATCAGGCTCGGGGAGACGGCGGCGTTCCTGCCGGTGACCCTGCAGATCCTCTCGTTCGAGCTGGCGGACCAGGACTAGAGGCAGAGCCTGGTGGCCGGAACGAACCCGGGAGGTCAGCGGTTGACCGGTCCGGGCCCCGCCGGTACGGTCAGCGGCGACGCCGCCGGTGTCGTCAACGACCCGCGGCCTTCCACCCCGGCGAGGTCTTCACCGTGTCCCTCCGCTCCGTCCTCCTCGCCTGCCTCCTGCTCGCCGCCTGCCTGCCGCCGCCCACCCGCGCTGCCGGGACCGACGACGACCGCGACTGGAGCCCGACCCTCGGCCTGGACCTCGGCCACCTCGGCTCCACCAGCTCGCTGGTCGTGCTCGGCGTGGCCGGCCTGACGGCCGCCTGGGCGTGGGAGGAGACCGACGAGACGTTCCCCGCCTTGCAGCGCAGCCTGGACGCCAGCCTGTTCGACGGCGCCTACGACGTCGGCAACGTCTACGGCGGAGGCCTGCTGATCGGCGGCGGCGCGGCGGGTCTCCTGGCTTACGGCGCGCTGACCGATCACCCCGGAGCGCGGACCTTCGGCACGGACCTCGCCCGGTCGTTCGCCGCGTCCGCCCTGGTGTCCGGGGCGCTCAAGGTCAGCATCGACCGCCGGCGTCCCAGCGGCGGCTCGCTCTCCTTCCCGTCCGGGCACACGACCTCGGCCTTCAGCACCGTGCCCGTGATCTGGCACCACCTGGGCTGGCCCGGCGGGGTGGCGGCCGGCGCGCTGGCCACGCTCACGGCGTGCGGCCGCATGGAGGAGAACCGCCACTACCTGTCCGACGTGATCGCCGGCGCGGCCATCGGCTTCGTGACGGGCGCGGCGGTGGTGGCGCAGCGGCGCCGGACCGAGGGCGCGGCCAGCCTGGTGGTCACGCCGCGGTCGGTGGGGCTGGCCTGGTCGTTCTGATCTCCGCGGCGAACCCTTCGGCCGTCCCCGCCGTATGGGCGGGGTTCCACCCGAACCGTGTTCCCACCGGGAGGCCACCATGCGCCAGATCACGCTCGCCGTCGTCCTGTTGTCCGCCCTGGCCGCCACCGCCCTGGCCACGACCGCCGAACTCTGGCCCGGCAACCTGCCGCCCCGGACCCGCGACCTCACCCTGTCGGCCGACGGCCGGCTGTCGCTGGTCTGCGTGATGGTGGGCGGTTTCCGTTACAGCACCCTCATCTGCGACGACGGACGCGGTCCCCACGTGCCTGCGTTCGCCGCCGATCCGCGCTGGAAGACCCTCGAACCGCACCTCGCCCCGTCCGGCCGCCGCCTCTTCTTCGTGAGCGACCGCCCCGCCCCGGACGCCGACACCGACGTCGGCAACGAGGACATCTGGCTCGTCGACTACACCTGGCAGGACGCCCGCGTGGTCTGGGGCGAGCCGCGGCCCGTGGGGGCGCCGGTGAACTCGGCGGCGGCGGAGTTCTTCCCGTCGCTCACCCGCGACGGCAGCCTCTACTTCACCCGGCGCGCGGCCGACTCTGGCGTGGAGCGGATCATGTGCGCCCGTCCGGATGGCCAGGGTGGCTGGCGGGAGCCCGAGGCGTTGCCCGAGGCCGTCAACGCCGGCGCCACGCGGTTCAACGCGTTCGTCGATCCCGATGAGCGGTACCTGATCGTGTGCGTGGCGGGCCATCCGGAGAACCTGGGCCAGGTGGACTACTGGATCGCCTTCCGCGATCCCGACGGCCGCTGGCGCGGACCGACGAACCTGGGCGCCGAGGTGAACGGCCCCGGGCGCGAGGGCTGGTCTCCGTACGTCACGCCGGACGGGGCCTGGTTCTACTTCATGTCCGCGCGCGACGGCATCCTCGAGACCGCACCGCTCACCTACGCGCGCGTGCTCGAGCTGCACGGATCGCCGGGCAACGGCCTGGGCCACCTCTGGCGGCTGCCGGCCGAGATGCTCGACGGCCTACGGCCGGCGGCGGACTAGCTGGACCGTTCGCGGGAGGCGTCGAGCATCCGGCGCAGCTTCTGCAGCAGGGCGCCGGGGTCGATCGGTTTGTTGATGAAATCGGCGCGGATGTCGGCCAGGCCGCGGCGCACCAGCGCGTCGCCCGCGTAGCCGGACATGAAGAGCACCGGCATGGTGAGGCCCCGCTCGCGCAGCCGGTCGCGCAGCTCGGGGCCGTTGAGGTCGGGCATCACCACGTCGGTGATCACGAGGTCGGCGACCACGCCGGATTCCGCGGTGGCCAGGCAGAGGTCGGCCGACTCGAAGGCCTGCACCCGGTAGGCGTTGCGCGTCAGCATGTTCTGCACCAGCTCGCGCACCATGATGTCGTCCTCCACCAGCCAGATCAGCTCGCCCCGGCCGGGCTGCCGCCGTCCGTCGTCGGCCGCCGGTTCGGAATCGGGCAGGTGGCTGGTGGTGGGCAGGCTCGGCAGCAGGATCTCGACCTCGCAACCACCCTCGGGCCGGTTGCGCAGGCCGACCCAGCCGCCATGCTGGCTGACGATGCCGTGGATGGTGGCCAGGCCCAGGCCGGTGCCCTTACCCACCTCCTTGGTGGTGAAGAACGGCTCGAACACGCGGTCGAGGATCTCCGGCGACACCCCGGTGCCGGTGTCGCGGACCACCAGGCTGGTGTAGGTGCCGGGGGCGGCGCCGGCGGGCGACCCCGCCGCGTCGGCCGTGATGCGGCGGCAGACGGTCAGGATCTCCACCCGGCCACCGTCGGGCATCGCGTCCATCGCGTTGATGGCCAGGTTCATGATGATCTGCTCGACCTGGCTGGCGTCGGCGTGCACCTGGCAGTCGGCGTCCTGGCAATCGATCACCAGCTCGATGTCCTCGCTCAACGTGCGCCGGAGGATCGGCGCGAACTCCCGGAGCGTCTCGCCGAGGTTCAGGCTCCGCATCTCCAGCACCTGGCGACGGCTGAACGCGAGCAGCTGGCGGGCGAGGCCGCGCGCGCGCTCGCCGGCGCGCTGGATGGCGGTCAGGTCGGCGCGGGCTTCGGCCGAGAGGTCCGGGTCTTCGAGCAGCATCTCGGTGTAGCCGAGCACCGGGGTGAGCAGGTTGTTGAAGTCGTGGGCGATGCCGCCCGCCAGCCGGCCGACCGTCTCGAGCTTCTGCGACTGCAGGAGCTGACGTTCGAGGTGCCGCTGCTCGGTCACGTCGCGCAGGATGACCATCGCGTGCGAGCGTCCCTGGAACGAGAGGCGCACGGCGGAGATCTCGGTCTCCAGTTGCTGGCGCTCGCGGTTGCAGGTGATGCCCTCGAGGTGGACGGGTTTGTCGGCCGGCGGCAGACGCAGGGCCTGGGCCAGCTCGGCGTCGCCGTCACGCAGCAGGCTCGTGATGCTGCGTCCCTGCAGCTGCTGGGGCGACCAGCCGTAGATCGCGCCGGCGGCGGGGTTGGCGGCCACGATGGTGCCGTCGTGGTCGAGGAGCAGCAGGCCGTCGGCGCCGGCGTCGAAGATCTTGCGGTACCGCGCCTCGCTCTCGCGCAGCTCGGCCAGCTGGCGCCGGATGGCGCCGCGCATGTGCACGAAGCCGCGGGCGAGCACGCCCACCTCGCCGGGGCGTTCCTCTTCCACCTCGCGGTCGAGGTCGCCGCGGGCCATAGCCTCGGCGGCGTCGGCGAGGACGAGCAGGGGCCGGGTCTCGCGGATGAGCAGCCAGGCGAGCGCGGCCAGCACCAGCACCGTGGCGATGCCCCAGGCCACCAGCAGCTGGGCCTCGATCTGGCGCGCCTCGGCGGCCAGCAGGCGCTCGGGGACGCAGTAGGCCACGAACCAGTCCCACGGCGCCTCGTAACGCACGACCGCCACGTGTCGTTCGCCATCCCGGCCCACGAACGCGAACTGTCCGGAGGTCGCGCCGGCCTCCCGCAGGTGGGTGAACTCGTCGAAATACGTGAGATCGCCGCGCGGATACCACGGGTGCATCTGGATCACGCCGTGCCCGTCGACCACGAAGGGGAAGCCGTCGGGATCGGCCTCGCGGTAGTGCACGTCCGACAGGTTGCGGAGGGCCGCCTCCTGGAAGTCGGCCCGGTAGGCCTCCTCCTGGCCGGTGAGCGCGAGGCGTTGCGCCTGGCGGTCGAGCTCGCGGACGATCGACTCGGCCCGCTGGCCGTAGACCTCGAGGCCCCGCTCGCGGAGCACGCGGCTGACCCGGACGTTCACCATGAGGAACACCAGGAGCGCGGTCACGGCGAAGGCGCCGCCCAGCAGGAGCAGCAGCCGCCAGACGAGGGAGTCACGCTTCAGGGCGACCATCGTTCCTCCATGAACGTCGCACGCTCGATGAGGGCCATGGGAAACCGGACGCCCTGCTTGCGGGCCAGCGAAATGTTCAGGAACACGCGGCTATCGTGTTTCACGCCTGGCGTGATCGACTCCGGCGACGCGCCGGCCAGGATCTCCAGGGCCGTCCTGGCCGCCCAGATGCCCTGCTCGTCGGGATTCTTGATGTAGGCCACCAGCACGCACGGCATGGTGGGCTCGGTGGTGCAACCGGTGGGGATGCGGGTCGCCTCGAAGGTGAAGCGGACGGCGTCGGCCAGGTCCCAGCCCGCCACGCCGGCGACGTTCTGCTTGATGAGCAGCATGTCGACCTGATCCTGGAGCTCGGCGAAGGCCGCCTTCCAGCTCGGGTAGTCCGGCACCAGCCGGACCAGCAGGTCCAGGCCGACGTAGGTGCGCAGGGCGTCGACGTCGCGGCGGCCCGACGTGCTGTCGATCACCAGGAGGCCGAGGCGGTCGCCCCGGGCGAGGGGGCGTAGGGTGGCCACGAGCTCGCCGGTCTGGTCGACCTCGATCATGCCGGTGACGTTGCGGTCGGGCAGGCCGTACACCGAGGCGTCCCAGTTCACGCCGCAGTACACGACGGGGGTCTCGCGGCCGAGCAGGTAGGGCACCACCAGATCGCGCACGGCGTTGTCGTCGCAGGCGATCACCACCGCCGGCTTCCAGGACTCGACCACGCCGGCCACCCGCCGCGCGGCCTGCTGCACCTTCGCGGGGTCCGGCTGGCGCTTGGTGTCCATGAACTCGGTCCAGACGTCGTACCGGCCGTCGCGGCTGAGGGCCCGTCCCGGAGGGCCCGGATCGACGCCCAGGACCTCGTTGATCCCGTGCCGGATCCCGGCGCTCCAGGGGTATTCGAGATGGTAGGAGTCGACCACCAGGATCCGCACCGGTTCGGCCTCGGCCGCGCCGCCGAGCAGGCCGGAGCCCAACGCGAGCGCCGCGAGCAATAGCGCCGCCCGACCGGGCCGGAGGATGTTCCTTCGACACCTCACGCGGACCTTCCCGGGTCGAAGACCTGATCGCCCCGAGCCGCCGCCAGGCTGGCGCCGACGACAGGCGACCGAACCGGTCCTGCATTAATCTGTCTGGCACACACCCTAGCACAACCGAGGCCGATGATCACCTCTTCTGGACACACCATGCGCGGGCTGCCCATGTTCCCCCTGCCGGACTTCTTCCTGTTCCCGGGGGCGGTGGCGCCGTTGCATATCTTCGAGCCGCGCTATCGCCAGATGATCGGTGATCTGCTGGACACCTCCGGGCGCATGGTCCTGGCCGCCTACCGGCCCGACGGACCCCTGACCGACCTGGGTCCGGAGGTGATGCCCGTGGCCGGCCTCGGCGAGATCGTCCACCACGAGACCCTGGCCGACGGACGCTACCTCATCTGGGTGCTGGGCCTCGGCCGGGTCCAGGTCAACGAGGTTCCCAGCGATCGCCTCTACCGCAAGACGGATGCCACGCTGGTGGCCGACCGCGACTCGGACGACGCCGTGGAATCGGAGCTGACGCCCCGCCTGCGCGAGGCGATCCACCTGCGGGCGCCGCGCGGGCAGACCCTGGAGGGCGAGCTGCCCCTCGGCCTCCTCGCCGATATCCTGCTCAACACCCTTCCTCTGGACGCGGCGGCGACCGCCGCGGTCTACGCCGATCCCTGTCCCGAGTCGCGGGCCAGGCAGGCGTTGCGCTGGCATCTGGAGCTGGACATGGAACCAGACGAATAAAGTCCGGTTCAAGCTGATCTGGCGCCAGGCACGCGCCCCACGTTTCCCGGGAGGCTCCATCATGACCGAACGCCCCTACCGTCCCATCCGCTTCCTGGCGGCTCTGTTGGTCGCCGTCGTGTTCACCTGGCAAGGAGCGCCCGCCATGGCCGATTCCCGTCATCATAGCACCAGCACGATCACGCTCGGCGGCGGCTGCTTCTGGTGCATCGAAGCCGTCTTCGAGGAGGTGGCCGGGGTGATCAAGGCGGAGTCCGGTTACGCGGGCGGCGAGACCCGCGATCCCGACTACCGCGCGGTGTGCAACGGCGACACCGGGCACGCCGAGGTGGTTCAGGTCACCTACGACCCCGGGATGATCAGCCTCGAGGAGCTCCTGGTGATCTTCTTCGGGGTGCACGATCCGACCACGCTCAACCGCCAGGGCGCCGACGTGGGCACCCAGTACCGGTCGATCATCCTGGCCAGCGACCCCGAGCAGCGCGACGCCGCCCTCGCGCTCATCAAGCGGCTCGACGCCGACCACGTGTACGACAAGCCGGTCGTCACCGAGGTGGCGATGCTCGACCACTTCTATCCCGCCGAGGCGTACCACCAGGATTACTTCCGCAAGAACCCCGGTCAGGGATATTGCCAGGCGGTGATCGCGCCCAAGCTGGCCAAGTTCCGCAAGGAGTTCGCCGCCCGGGTTCAGAACTGATCCCGGGTTCGGCGAGGCCGACATGACACGAGGGCCCCTCTGTCGAGGGGCCCTCGTCGCGTCAGGACATGACGGTTGACTTACCAGCCGCCGCGACGACCACCGCCGCCGCCGCCGCCGTAGCCGCCACCGCCGCCGCCGCCATAGCCGCCGCCACCGCCGCCGTAACCACCGCCGCCACCGCCGCCGCCGGAGCGGGGCTTGGGCTGCGACTCGTTCACCCGCAGCGGGCGGCCGCTGAAGTCGGTGCCGTTCAGGTTCTGGATCGCCTGGTTGGCTTCCTCAGCGTTCGGCATCTGCACGAAACCGAAGCCGCGGCTGCGGCCGGTCTCCCGGTCCAGGATGACGCGCGCGCCCTCGACCTCACCAAAGGCCTGGAACATTTCGCGCAGATCGTCATCGTTGGTCGACCAGGGCAGGTTGCCCACGTAGATATCCATGTCGCTTCCTTCCTGCGTCATGGGCCCATCTCATCCGAAACTCATACCTAGACACAGGTTGAAGCTCGGGCGGCCCGGACTTGGCGCCGCGCGGGAAATGTAGCACGTTCCCTGCCAGGACGCAGGAAAATTTTGGTGCCCGGCGGGCCGCAACCCGGCCGTTCCCGGCCGCCTGGGGCATCTGAATGGGACGCCAGGGCCCCGGTGGGGGCCGCCGGCCAGGCCTCCGCCGCCCCATCGTCCTGCCACGGCGGCCAGCCCAACCTGCACGAGAACATGCCATTCGATGGCGCCTTGCGTACCGCGTCGAGACATTCGCGCGTGGCCAATTAAGAGCATTGTGGGTAGGATTGTGTCATACCGTCACGTTCGAAGGGATCCCCGCCGTGCGCCGAGACCTCGACCCTCGCCGGACGCTGCCGCTGCTGGCCGGACTGCTCCTGGCCCTTGCGACGGTCGCCTCGGCCCAGACCCCGACGCGGATCACCGTGCAGGTGCTCGCGGCCGACGGGCGTCCGCTGACCGGCGGTACGGTGGCGGTCTGCCCGGCGGGCGCCGACTGCCAGGAAGTCGCGATCGACGGCAAGGGATTCGTGCACCTCGACCGCGAGCTCCTGCTGCGCTCGTCGGCCTTGACGATCGTCGTCTACGGCACCGACGGCGCCACCCGCTACGTGACCTCCGACTGGCTGCCGAGCGCGGCCGACCGCCGTCTGCTCTCCAACCAGCCCGCGCGGACCCGCGGCCTGCTGCGGGGAACGCCGGCGTTGCGCGTGCAGCTGACGTTCACCACCGCGGCCGCCGCGCAGGCCGCCGCGCAGGTCGCCGCCGCCCCGCCGCCGCCGGTGGCCGGGTCGCGGCCGGGCCCGTCGGCCTGGCGCCTGGGCGCCGGCGTCGCGTGGCTGGTCGGCGGGGCGTACACGCAGGATGACGCAGCCCTCGGCGGTGTCACCGACGTCGCCCCGGGACTCTCGTTCCTGGTAGCCCGCAGCCTCGGCCTGCCCGCGACCTGGCCCGCCGGGCGCTCCAGCGTGAGCTACCTGGAGGTGGGCCTGAGCTACGCCGCCAACCGCTACACCGTCCGCCAGTTCGACACGGCCGGCACGAGCGACCTCACCTTTCATCGCTTCAGCCTCGAGGCCGGACCGGGCCGCGCCTGGCGTCACGGCCGGCTCGCCCTCCTGGGCGTCCTGGGGTATGGCGGCGTCTACGACGGCACCACCCTGCTCGATCGCGACGGCCGCCGCTACGCCATGTTCGGCCTCGGCGTGACCGCCCGCGCCAGCCGCCGGGTGCTGACGGTCGGCGGCGGCGGGATCGCCCTGATGGCCCAGGCGTCGGCGGTCCATTACCTCGCCGACGCGAACGATCACGACCACTGGTATGGAACCGCGCCGTCGATCCTCGTCGGCCTGGTGAGCGAATAGCGGCACAGGAGGAACGATCATGCCCCGCTTGACCACCCGCGCACGGACGCGCTTCGCCCTGACCTGGCTGGCCGGGTTGACCGTCACCGTCCTGGTGGCCGCCTCCGGCGGCTGCGACAAGACCGATACCGACTGGGCGCAACCGATCGCTCCCCAGCCCCAGGGCGACCCCGACCTGGCCTTGACCGTGGCCTACCAGCCCGCGGCCGACGACCACGTCAACGTGGGCGAACCCGTGGGCTACACCGTGACCCTCACCAACAGCGGCCAGGGCCCCGCCGACAGCGTGCTGGTGGCGGTGACGTTGCCCCTGCAGGTGAGCCTCGACCAGGCCCAGGCCGACCTGGGCAGCTTCGACCCGGCCGACGGCCGCTGGACGGTGGGCCGCATCGCCGCCGCGAGCACCGCCATCCTGACGCTCGAGGCCACCGTGGCCGACGGCACCGTGGGCGAGGAGCTGGAGTTCAGCGCCGCCATCATGGCCATGGCGCCGGCCGACACCACGCCCGACGACAACGCCTCCAGCACGCGCTTCACCGTCGTCAACAATCCGCCCACGGCGGGCGACGACGCGTACACCGTGTCCGAGGGCGCCACCCTCAGCGTGCCCGCGCCCGGCCTCCTGAGCAACGACCTCGACAACGCCGGCGAGGCCATCACGCTGCAGACCCAGCCGGTGAGCGGTCCCTTCCTCGGCCTGCTCACCATCCAGCCCAGCGGCGCCTTCGCCTACATCAACGACGGCAGCGAGGCGGTGGCCGACAGCTTCCGCTACGTGATCACCGACGCCTCGGCCGAGAGCGACACCGCCTGGGTGCGCCTGACCATCGAGCCGGTGAACGACGCGCCGGTGATCGACGCGCCCGTCAGCTACGTCATCGCCGAGGGCGGCGTCTTCGCGCCGATCGCCCTCGACCCGCTGGTCCAGGACGACGACGACGCCGACGCCACGCTGCAGTGGTTCATCCTCGGCGCCGACGCCCTCGCCGTCTCGGTGAGCAGCGACCGGATCCTCACCGTCACCACGCCCGGTCCGGATTGGTACGGCTCGGACAGCCTGATCTTCCGCGTCCGCGATCCCCACAACGCCGTCGCCAACGCCGACGTCGTGTTCTCCGTCACCTCGGTGAACGATCCGCCGGTGGTGGCCGTCCTGCCCAACCAGTCGGTGCCCGTGGGTGGCGAGTTCCTCGCGATCCCGCTGGACAACTACGTCTCCGACGTCGACCATACCGACGCCCAGATGACGTGGACCTATTCGGGCCAGGGCGTGCTGCTGGTGAGCATCAGCCCGGCGCGGGTGCTGACCGTCCAGCCGCCCAGCGACACCTGGACCGGCAGCGTGACCATGACCCTGCGCGCCACCGACCCGGAAGGCGCCTGGGCCGAGCGGACCTGCCGCTTCGAGGTGACCGCCAGCAAGTGAGGGCGACGATGGGTGCCAGGGTCGGGTTGGCGGCGATGGTGCTGATGGGGTCGATCACGGCGGCGGCGGCGCAGGATGCGTCGCCGCCGCCCTCGCGTTCGCTGGCCGAGGCCACCGCGCCGTTCGTGCAGCTCGCCCTCGATTGCGCCGGGCAGGAGTACCCCAACCAGATCGCCCACACCATGCAGTCGGACCTGGACCGGGGCACCCCGCGCTCCCTGCACCCGGCGTTCTACGGCTGCTTCGACTGGCACTCGTCGGTGCACGGCCACTGGCTGCTCGCGGCCTACGCGCACCGGTTTCCCGGCGAGCCGCTCGCGGCCGACGCCCGGCGGGTCCTTGCCGCGCACCTGGCGCGGGAACCCATCGCCGCCGAGGCCGCCTACCTCGCCGGCGAGGGCCGGGCGTCATGGGAGCGGCCGTATGGCCTGGCCTGGCTGCTGCAGCTCGCGAGCGAGCTGCACGGCTGGGACGACGCCGAGGCCCGATCCTGGCGCGCCGCGCTCGCGCCCCTGGAGGCGGCCTGCGTCGAGCGCCTCGAGGCCTGGCTGCCGAAGCTCGCCTACCCCATCCGCACCGGCGAGCACAGCCAGACGGCCTTCGCCTTCGGCCTCGTGCTCGACTACGCCCGCGCCGTCGGCGACACCACGCTCGCCTCGCTGGTGGAGGCCACGTCGCGCCGCCTCTACCTCGCCGACCGCGGCGCCGACCTCGCCTTCGAGCCCTCGGGCCAGGATTTCCTCTCGCCGGCGCTGGCCGAGGCGGCGCTGATGGCGCGGGTGCTGCCGGCGCCCGAGTTCGCCGGCTGGCTCACGCGGTTCCTGCCGGAGATCCCGTTCACCACCGACACGGGCTGGTTGCCGGTGGCCGAGGTGACCGACCGCAGCGACGGCAAGCTGGCCCACCTGGACGGCCTGAACCTGAGCCGCGCGTGGATGCTATCCGATATCCGAGACACGTTACCCGGCGGAGATCTGCGGCGTGTGGCGCTCGCGCGGGCGGCGGCCGACCACCTGGCGGCCGGCCTGCAGGGGCTCGCGCTCGCGGGATACGAGGGCGGTCACTGGTTGGGGACGTACGCGATGTACGCCTACCGCCACCTCGGGGAGTAACCGTCCCCCGGGGGACGAATTTCGTGTAAACGCATATTTTAAAACGAGCTGCGCTGTTCGATGTCCCGCGCGCCCGCCATTGTGCTACAATCAACGGAACCCCAGCCGGAGGATTCCGTTTGCGCCGCCTTGCCCCCGTTCTCGTGCTCCTGGCCGCCCCCGCCGCCCTCGCCGCCGCCCCGCGCGGAACCATCATCGAGGATTTCGAGGCCCCCACGATCCAGCTATCCAGCTACACGGACCAGGATATCCAGCCCAACGCCTGGAACCTCGACGGCGACGCCTATCAGGGCGCGCAGTCCCTCCGACTCGACGGCAACACCTGGAAGCTGCAGACCCTCACGACGCCCGTCGCCGTCACCGACACCACCCTGTGGCAGATCGCGGTGAAGGCCGACCGCATCGGCGAGATCCAGGCCCTGGGCCTCGGCGACGGCGCCAACGTTCTGTTCTACACCTTCTGGGGCGAGCAGCTGCAGGCCGACCCGAACTGGTGGACCGTCTACCAGGGCGCCTACGACCGCGGCGAGTGGCGCGTGTTCCTGCTGCCGGTGGCCGAGGACTGGCTCGCCACCTACGGCACCCCGCTCGCGCAAGTGACCGAGCTCGTCTACGTCAACGACGCCGACGGCGGCCAGCCCGGCGTCACCTCCTTCGACGACCTGCGCGACGTCACCGTCGACCAGCCCCACGCCCCCCGCTGCCGCATCCTGGCCTCGGTGCAGCGCACCGCGAAGGCGGCCGGCGGCCTGCTCGCGGTGGACGTCCTGTTCATGGCCAAGGTGTTCGACCCCGACAGCGACACGTTCACCTTCGCCTGGGACTTCGGCGACGGCACCACCAGCGACGAGGCCGAGCCTGCCCACAGCTTCCTCGTGGAGGCGGGCCACCCCTGGACCGTGGGCGTGGTGGTGACCGACCCCGACGGCCTCGCCGGCGCCGACACCTGCCGGGTGGCCGTGGACCCGGGCCCCGACCAGTGGCCGCTCACGGTCAACTTCGTGGGCGACGTGTTCACCGGCCGCGGCTACGAGAGCAACGGCGGCATCATCGACACCTACGGCGTGGAGGCCCTGTTCGAGCCCACCCTCGGCATCTTCGGCGAGGCGGCCGACGTGAGCGTCGCCAACCTGGAGGTCAGCTACACCGACCGCGGCACGCCCCACCCCACCAAGAGCGTGGTCTTCCGCAGCCGGCCCGAGAACATCGTCGGCATCCAGTATGCAGGCGTCGACCTGGTGACCCTGGGCAACAACCACATCATCGATTACGGCGAGGTGGGCATGCTCGACACCATGGCCGGCCTCGACGGCCTGGGCATCCCCTACTGCGGCGCCGGCGTGAACGAGTACTTCGCGCTGTTGCCCGCCTACTACGGCGCCAAGGGCGTGCGCCTGGGCTTCGTCGGCCTCTGCAACCGCACCGGTCGGCAGTGGAACTACCAGCCGTTCCTCGACGCGGGCGCCTCGAAGCCGGGCTTCGCCTACCTGCTGCCCGACAACCTGCGGAAGGCCATCGACGGCTGCCGCGAGCACAGCGACATCGTGATCGTCCAGACCCATAGCGGCGACGAGTACCAGTCCGCCCCGCCGCCCGACGGCCGCTTCCAGGACGCGCCGCCGCCGGTGGAGTCCAACGTCGCCGTGCCCGACGCCCCGGACTTCAAGTTCCGCAACGAGCCGACTCCGGGCGAGCGCGAGCTGCGCCGCCTGTCGCTGGACCTGGGCGCCGACGTCCACATCAACCACCACCCGCACGTGCTGCAGGGTTTCGAGTCGTACCACGGCAAGCTCATCGCCCACAGCCTGGGCAACTTCGTCTTCGACCTCTACTACCCCGAGACCATGGTCACCATGGTGCTCACGCTGGAGATCGACGCCACCGGCATCACCGGCTACACGTTCACGCCCGCCTGGATCAACCACTGGATCCCCGAGCCGGCCGTGGGCACGCTGGGCCGCCACATCACCGAGCGCCTCGCCGACTACTCGCGCCCCATGAATGCCCTGGTGGTGGCGTTGCCCGACTCGCCCGGCGGCCGCATCCTGCTCAGCCGCGCCGAAGCCGACTCCATCGTATCGACCGAACAGGTGGCCCTGTCGCTGGAGGCGCGTGACGGTTACGTCGTCTCGGCGCCCGTGCCCGTGGGCGGCGACGCCTTCCTCTCGGGCATCGAGGGCGTGCTCGAGGGCGGCGGCTGGGAGGTGCGCTGGGGCCGCGACCTGCTCTGGCTCGGCGGCTTCGAGTCCGAGGGCGCCGACCTCTGGGACGTGAACACGGCCGACGAGTGGCTGGACGAGACCGTCGCCCTCGCGGGCCAGCGTTCGCTGGCCCTGCGCCGCACCTGGGATTCGGGCGACCAGACCGGTACCGACCTTGAGCGTCACCTGCCCTGCGACGGCACGCGCGAGCACACCGCGGTGGGCTGGCTGCGCGGCCAGAACGCCCCGCAGGCCCGCATCCTGGCCCGCTTCTACGACAACCGCTACTCCGAGAACCCCATCGCCGACCTCGACGTGGCCGACCCCGTCACCGGCGACCTCGACTGGACCCGTCAGTGGCGCGACCTCGACTCGCCCGACCACGCCACGTTCTTCGAGCTGCGCTGCGCCGCCTGGCCGCCGTCGACCGGCGAGGGCCTCGCCTGGTTCGACGAGCTGGCGCTCATCGAGTGGGAGGCGTGGGAGCCTGCGGGCGGCAACCCGGTGCCGTCGCCCAACAACTACCGGTTCGTGCAGGTGCGCCGCGCCGGCAGCACGGCCGAGCCGGCGACCCTGGCCTGGCGCGAGACGCGGTACGGCGACGTGACCACCGGAGCGCCTGGATCGTCGCCGGCGCCGGCCGTGTCGGCCCGCCTGGCCTGCTTCCCCAACCCCTGCAACCCGCGCACCACGGTCAGGCTGGACCTGCCGTCGCGCGGGGCGGCGCATGCTCTGGTGGAGCTGTTCGACGTGCGCGGCCGTCGCGTGGCGCTCCTGCACGACGGGCCGCTCACGGGCGCCGGTCCGCACGCCTTCAGCTGGGACGGCCGCGACGACACGGGCCGGGGACTGAGCAGCGGGGTGTACCTGGCGCGGGCGGTGGCCGATGGGGTGGCGGTGAGCGGGAAGGTGGTGCTGGTGCGTTGAAACGGACGGGCCATTCGACCGAAAGGCTGGGATAGATTTTGATGTTCTACCCCAAAAAGTGCGCAGCGCTGCACACTTTCTGGGGCCAAACATCAATTCCGTTCGATCGGCCGCCGCCGCGCAATCCACTCATACACCGCGCCGCGAACCCCCCGTGGAAACCAGCGGATCTGGGCCAGCGCCCGGTACGGCCAGCGCAGCCGGGTGGCGGCCCGCCAGATGGCGTCGCTGCCGAGCCAGTGGTGGTCGCCGTCGATCAGCACGACGGCCGACAGCGCGTCCGGGTCGAGGCCATGGCGTCCGAGCAACGTACGGCCCGGCGGCGACAACGCCGGTGCGAAACGGAGCGCGCCCTCGCGGCGCCAGGCGCGCAGCAGGCGGACCGCGCCGCGGCAGAGGGGGCAGCGGCCGTCGAAGATGATGACCGGGGCAGCGCCGCTCATGCCGGCCACGCCGCGTTCTGCAGCACCACCCGGTAGCCTTCGAGATCGGCGAACGTCCGGCCCTGCTCGGCCCAGTAGGGGTTCTCCGACGCGACCTCGACGAAGCCCGCGGCTTTCATACGGGCGCACGCCGCGGCCCATTCCACCGGGTCGGGCAGGTAGAGCACCAGCAGGTGCTCGGGCGACGGAGCTCCCGACGCGGGGGCGTGGCGGCAATGGGTGAACTCCAGGTGCCAGGGCAGGCCGGGGCGACCGAGCATGACGCCGTCGTAGCCGGCATGGTCCTCGAAGCGGCCGAGTTCGACGAGGTCGAGGCCGGTCCGATACATGGTGACGATCTCGTCGAGGAGGTCGGTGGGGCGGGCGATGCGCAGGGTGGTCATGGCGGGCTCCTCGAGGTTGCTGTCCATGGTACGAGCGAGTGGCTTCGGTGACGACGGCCGGCGCCGGACGCGCCGCCAGGTCGGCAGACGGCCATGGCCGAGGGATGCCCTCATTGAAAACGCTCGATCGTCCATGGTATCGTGGAACGGACATCCGGCGTTCCGCGCGTTCTCGGGGGAGAAGACATCGTGAAAGACCTTGCCGTCGTGATCCTGTTCGTCTTGTTCATCATGCCAACCACGGTCCTCGGCGCAGCACCGTACTGGATCGCCGAAGACGGCTGCGAGATCGTGCGCGTGGGCGAGAATTGGCCCGAAGAACGATTCTTCGGAAGTTCCGGGCTCAGGCTGAAGATGCGATACGACATCGACGTCGACGGTTGGGATGAGGATTACGTCCTGGTGAACGGTGACGACCTGGCGCTTGTGCGGTATTACGGCTGGGGCATGGACGCCTGGAACTTCCAGTGGGATCCGCCCCTGGTGATCCTCGACATGCCGCTGACCGCCGGCAAGACCTGGACCAGCGAGTCGGTGCGCACCCGCACCAACGGACCCGCGATTCCGAGGAGCTACGTGCTCACCGGCACGGTCGTCGGCCCGACCCCCAACGATACGGTGGCCGGCCCGCTGGAGGTCATCGAGGTCATCCACGAACGCACCATCGACGGTGGCGCCACCATCGTGTTCACGCGTTACCTCCACGCCGACTACGGGATCGTGAACGGCCTGATCGACGCGGAGAACTGCGGCCTGGTGGCCACCGAAGCGGTGTCGTGGAGCAGCGTGAAGGGCCTCTATCGCTGACCTCGGCGTGAACAGCGCAACACGTGACGAGGGTCCCCCGGGGGACCCTCGTTTCATGACTGGATCTCGCGATTCCCTACAGTTCCAGGCTCCCCCCGCCTCCAGCACCGTCACCTTCGCCCCCGTCTCATCCTCCACCCGCTTCTTCCACCGGCCCGCATCCTGCGCGATGAGCTCGAACGTGTCGTATCGGATGGGCAGCACCTGCTTCGGCTCCAGCAGCATCACCGCGCGCAACGCGTCGTCCGGACCCATGGTGAAGTTGTCGCCGATGGGCAGGATCGCCAGGTCGATGCCTTCCTCGCCGATGAGCTTCATGTCGTAGAACAGGCCGGTGTCGCAGGCGTGGTAGATCTTCTTGCCCTCGATGGTGAAGAGGAAGCCGCAGGGGTTGCCGCCGTAGGTGCCGTCGGGCAGGACGCTGCCGTGCAGGGCGTTGGTGAGCTTGACGCGGCCCCACGCGAAATCGTGGCCGCCGCCGATGTGCATGGGGTGCACATTGCTCAGGCCCTGCTTCTCGAGCCAGCCGGCGATCTCGAAGTTGCTGATCACCTGGCAGCCGGTGCGCTTGGCCATGGGGACGGTGTCGCCGACGTGGTCGCCGTGGCCGTGGCTGACGAGGATGACGTCGGGCGACAGCGCGTCGGCCGTCACGGTGGCGGCGGGGTTGCCGGTGAGGAAGGGATCGACCAGCAGCCTGGTGCCGGCGGTGTCGATCTCGATGACGGAGTGGCTGTACCAGGTGACCTTGGCCATGACTCAGTCCTCTCGATGGGGGCCGCTGGCGGCCCAGCCGAGCAACGTCTCGCGCGCCGCGCCGTCGAGGGCGGCGCGGCGGTGCATGAGCTTGTAGTAGCCGGGCGGCATCTCGCCCTCGCGCACCACCTCGGCGATCTCCTCGCGCCAGTGCTGCTGCGTGCCGGGCGCGGCCTCGCCCCAGCGCGAGAAGTCGATCTTCCCGCGGCCTTCCTCCACATGGTGCGCCACGATCCACGACACCGGGGCCACGCGGCCGTACCAGGGCCAGCGGGTCGTGCCGGAGTGGCAGTCGAAGCACGACCGTTCGAGGACCTGCATGACCTCGGTCGGCGCAGCGAGGGTGACCGGCGCCCGCGTGCCGCGGTCCACGGGCACGAGCTGGATGCCGACGAGCAGGGCGACGATGACCAGGGCGATGCGTTTGCGCACGGCGTGGACTCTCCCGGTTGTGGCGTGGATGCCCGACCATTACCATGGTGCCGACCGCCGTGCAACCCCCGCTCCCGCGCCGAGGCCCGCAGCATGCCACGCTCCATCCTGTTCGTCGACCTGGCCGGCACCCTCATCCTGCGCGATCCGGAGATCCGACGCTGGGTCGCCTGGACCGGCGTGGCGGGCCTGCTGCATTCCCTCGCCGCGCGGCACGACCTGCACCTGACCACCGGCGACTCGACGGCCGGTGCGCGCGCGGCCCTCGACTCGCTGGAGGTGCGCGAGCTGTTCGCCGGCCTGCACACCAACCTGCCCGGCGGCGGCAAGCCCTTCGGGGCCCTCGCCCGCACGCTCGGGGCGCGGCCGGAGCAGTGCCTGGCGCTCGGCGACAGCCCCGTGTCCGACACCGCGGGCGACAGCGACCGCGTGGTGAGCGTCATCCTGGAGCATCATGCAGCCCAGGTGCCGGTGGCGCGGGTGAGTCAGGTGGTGGACGCCCTGGCGGGCGAGGCGGGGTTCCTGGCGGGATTCGAGGCGGCCCTGGCGGCCGATCCGACCGCGGGCGCGGCCGGCGAACCCGCTCCGGGGCCGCTGCACGCGGCGCCCCTGGTGCCGTTCGGGTCGATCCCGGACGCCCGCCTCGGCTGGTGGCGCCGGTCGGCGACCCAGCGGCGGCCGGTGGTGGTGCTGACCGCCTGACGTGGCGTCAGACGAGAGGACGCTGCCGGCGCAGCCGCAGGTTCGTCCGCCCGAGGACCTCGTTCGCCTCCTCGAGCCAGCACACGACCGCCAGGTCGGTCTCCGGATCGAGGGCGTCGTCGTCCAGAGCGCGGCACTGAGCCAGGTAGCGCATGAGGAGCTGGGCGCGCGACAGATGGTCGCCGAGGTTTGCGATCGCGAGCTGGATCTCGTCGTGATAGCGATTCATGCTGGAGACCTGCCAGTTGACGCCTGGTCGTGCTATCCGTTGCATGGGAGGGGAACAGCTCCTGGTTCCCGGCGCCGATCCATCATACGACACCCCGTTGCAGAAAGGTAGGAAATTATTTGGCCACAACGGGTTAAAACGATTTCTTGATTTTGGAATTCAAGCTCGTTAATTTTTCAACACCAGTTCTTGATCAGGTCAAGCCAGGTCAATTCCAGCGATCCCGGAGGCCCCCGTGAGCACTCGCCCGTCCGTGCCCAACATCGATGCCGAGCAGATCCAGGCGGCGCTCGAACATCACGCCGACGCCACGCCCGCCGCCGTCCGCGACGTGCTCGTCCAGGCGCGCGAACTCAAGGGGCTCGACGACCAGGCCGTGGCCATCCTGCTCGCGAACACCGACCGCCAGCTCGACGACGAGATCTTCGGTGCGGCCCGCGAGGTCAAGCAGGCCATCTACGGCAACCGGCTCGTGCTCTTCGCGCCGCTCTACATCACCAACAAGTGCCAGAACGAGTGCCGCTACTGCGCCTTCCGCGCCAGCAACACCCGCCTCCTGCGCCGCAACCTCACCCAGGAGGAGATCGCGCGCGAGACCGAGATCATCATCGACGAGGGCCACAAGCGGATCCTGCTGGTGGCGGGCGAGAGCTATCCCGACGGCGAGGGGCTCGGCTACGTCTACGACGCCATCGAGACCATCTACGGCGTGAAATCGCGCAACGGCGAGATCCGCCGCCTGAACGTGAACATCGCGGCCCTCGACGTCGAGCACTACCGGCGCCTCAAGCAGTGCAACATCGGCACCTACCAGCTCTTCCAGGAGACCTACCACCGGCCCACCTATGCGCACATGCACCAGCGAGGCCCCAAGAGCGACTACGACTGGCACCTCGGCGCCATCGACCGCGCCGTGCAGGGTGGCATCGACGACGTCGGCATCGGCGCCCTGTTCGGCCTCCATGACTACCGCTTCGAAGTCCTGGCGATGATGCACCACGCCCGGCACCTCGAGGAGCGCTACGGCGTGGGCCCCCACACCATCAGCGTGCCGCGCATCGAACCCGCCGAGAACAGCGCCGTGGCCCTCAACCCGCCGGCCGCGGTCAAGGACCACGATTTCCTGCGCCTGATCGCCATCCTGCGCCTGGCCGTGCCCTACACCGGCATCATCCTGTCGACGCGCGAGAACGCCACCATCCGCCGCCAGTGCCTCCACCTGGGCATCTCGCAGATCTCGGCCAGCAGCCGCACCAATCCGGGCGGCTACGCCGATCGGCGCGACGATCCCCATAGCGGCAGCCAGTTCTCCCTGGGCGACCACCGCTCGCTCGACGAGGTGATCGCCGACTGCCTGGAGATGGGCTACCTGCCGTCGTTCTGCACCGCGTGCTACCGCCGCGGCCGCACCGGCCGGGACTTCATGGACCTGGCCAAGCCGGGGCTCATCAAGGAGTACTGCCAGCCCAACGCCATCCTCACGGTGAAGGAATACCTGGAGGACTACGCGTCGCCGGAGACCCGCGCGCTGGGCGAGCAGGTGATCGCCCGCTCGCTCGAAGCGATCGAGAAGGACGGCCTGCGCTGCGACGTCTGCAACCGGCTGGTGATGATCAAGGACGGGCAGCGCGACCTGCACTACTGAGCCGACAGTCCCGGCGACAACGGCGACGGGCCCTCCCTTCCAGGAGAGCCCGTCGTGCTCGTGGTGGCGGCGTTGCTCAGTGGAACAGGGCCTTGATCTCGGTGAACGAGCGGTCCTGCGTGGCGACGGCCGGGTTGATCTGGGAGCAGCGCCCCTCGCACGGATACCAGTTCCCGTCGCCGTCGGCATAGCCCGGCGCCGGCGTGCCGAACTGCGAGGGCTCGGTGCCGGTGACGCAGATCTCGACATATCCGCCGCCGGTCATCAGCATCGCGAACATGCAGAGCGCCGTGGGTCCGTCGATGGGCAGCGGCGTCGAGTAGCCCACCAGCTGGTTGAGGTTGTCCCCGAAGTTCGTCCAGCCGTTGGGGCCGGAGACGCTCAGGATGAACAGGGACGGATCGCTGACCGCGATGCCGGCCTCGTAGGCGGAGATATCGCCGATCGGGGCCGAGAGGACCAGGTAGGCATCGAGGAGTCCGGTGTTCACGGAGACCTGGTCGACCAGCTCTCCGTCCACGTCGAACAAGACCTGCATCCAGCATTCCTGAGCGATGACCGGCGCCGACACGAGGACGAGCAACGCCGAAAGAACGATGGCCACACGCATGATGATCCCCCTCTGATGTCAATAGATGAAACGCTGACCTGAGGGTATCAAAATGCGGATCATGGGGCAACCGCAGCCGCCGTCTCCGCCAGCGCGATCAGCTCGCGCACCACGTCCTGCTTGTCCGGGTCGGCGGCGTACAGCGCGGCCACCTTCTTGCGAGCCGCCGGCACGTCGCCGCAGGCCTTGCCGCGGGCGACGAGCTCCCGACACCGCGCGGGCCTGGGGCCCCAGCTGCCGCACTCGCCGTACTGCTCGCTCAGGAAGATGAACTTCGGCACGGCCTCGCCGCCGTTGGTCAGGAAGCGGGCGAACACGTCGGGGTGCTGCTCGCGGGTGACGTACCGCACGTGGATCATGCCGCTGGCGTCGGCCAGGGCCTGGAGCACCGGCACGTGGCGCACGACGTCGCCGCACCAGTCCTCGGCGAAGGCCACCACGCGCACCAGGCGGGACAGGTTCTGCACCGTGGCCGCCTGCTGGGGTTCCAGCTCCTGGGCCGCGAGGGCGTCGTTGATGGCCAGGACCTGCTCGGGGCTCTCGGCGGCGTCGAGCCAGTCCTCGAATCCGCTGGCGAAGGTCCAGAGGGTCGGCCAGTCGACGGGCTTCAGGATCGGCGGGCGGGGCATGGGCGGACTCCTCGCGTGCGGGGTCGGTTGAATCGCGGCGGTTCAAGGCCAGGATACACTCATCCGGCGCCCACGGCAGCCGTCGATCCGCCGACTTTTCCCCCCGCGCGGCACCTGCTATCTTCGTCGAGCACCTGCCCATCCAGACCCCCTCTTGCGGAGGCATCCCAGCATGACCACCCCCGTCCGCGTCTTCGTCACCGGCGGCACCTTCGACAAGGAATACGACGAGCGCACCGGCAACCTCTTCTTCAAGGACACCCACCTGCGCGACATGCTCAAGCTGGCCCGCTGCCGCGTCCCCGTCGAGGTGCGCACCCTGATGATGGTGGACTCGCTCGACATGGACGACGACGACCGCGAGCTCATCATCAACCAGTGCCGCAAGTCGGAGCAGGACCGCCTCGTGGTCACCCACGGCACCGACACCATGGCCGACACCGCCCGCGCCCTGGGCGAGGCCGCGATCGCGGGCAAGACCATCGTGCTCACGGGCGCGATGATCCCGTTCGCCTTCGGCTCCAGCGACGGCCTCTTCAACCTGGGCGCCGCCCTGGCCTTCGCCCAGAGCCTGCCCGCAGGCGTCTACGTGGCCATGAACGGCCGGGTGTTCGACTGGGACAACGTGCGCAAGAACCGCGACGTCGGGGAGTTCGAGGAGCTGTCATGACCGGCTGGCGGAGCCGCCTGACCCTGATCCGGGGCGACATCACCGTCCAGGACACCGACGTCATCGTCAACGCCGCCAACACGCAGCTACGACGCGGGGGCGGCGTGTGCGGCGCCATCCATGCGGCGGCCGGACCCGGCCTCGCGCGCGAATGCGAGGAGATCGGCCACTGCGCCACCGGCGAGGCCGTGGCCACCGGTGGGTATGATCTGCCCGCCGCCGCGGTCATCCATACCGTCGGCCCGGTGTGGGACGCGGGCGGCGGCGACGACGAGGACGACCTTCTGGCCGCCTGCTTCCGCGAAAGCCTTGCGCTCTGCGCCGAGCTCGGGCACGCCTCGATCAGCTTTCCCTCCATCAGCACCGGCATTTACGGATTCCCCGTAGAGAGGGCCGCGCCCATCGCATTGGCGGCCATCCGCGAGGGTCTGGCCGACCACCCCGGGATCCTCGAGGTCCGGATGGTGTGCTTCAGCGCGGCCGATCTCGCGGCCTACGAGCGGGCGCTGGCCCGGCTCGCGTGAGCCGATCCGCAAGACTCCGCGGCTATTGACAAACAACCCGTCGGCCGTGTGGTATTGTCCTTGCTCCCTCACGGGTTCACCTGTCGTGCCAACCGAGAGGAAGGTTTGCCATGTCCCGTCCGATCCAGATGTTCCTCGTCGTGCTCGCCCTGGCGGCCCTGGTCGTGCCGGCCGTCAGCGAGGACCTGGAGCAGCTTCTCACCCGCGTGGGTGAACAGTATGCCAAGGGTTATGCCGCGCCCCTCGTGAGCGCCTGGGGCGCCAACCAGAACAGCGCCCTGTACCACACGGCCGACATCCCGCACACCGGCCTGACGTTCGCCGTCGGCCTGAAGTTCATGGGCACGCACCTCAACGAGGACGACCAGACGTTCCAGACCGTGCTGCAGGACGTCGAGCTGAGCAACTTCCTGCCCACCGGTCACCCCTTCTACAACGCGACCGGCGACGTCGTCATGCGCGGCCCCACCATCTTCGGCGACACCGAGACCGACGGCACGATGACCGCCTACGTGGGCGGCTTGCCCGTCTACCAGTTCGACGCCATCCCGGGCCTCGTCGACACGCGCTGGGTGCCCCTGGCCGCGCCGCAGCTCGACGTGGGCGGCATCTACGGCCTGCGCGCCTCGTTGCGCTGGGTTCCCGAGGTGGACGTCGGCGACTACGGCAAGACCAAGTACGTGGGCTACGGCCTCTCGTGGAGCCCCGGATTCCTGCTGCCGCCGCTGCCGGTGGACGTGATGGTGGGCTTCTTCACCCAGCAGATCGACGTCGGCACGATCGTCGAGACCGACGCCACGAGCTTCTACCTCGCGGCGTCGAAGAACCTCGGCCTGATCACCGGCTATGCGGGCGTGGCCGCGGAGTCGTCGAGCCTCAAGGTGGCCTACACGTTCGAGGAGCCGGGCTTCGACCCCGTCGACGTCGACTTCACGCTCGACGGCGAGCAGAGCGCCCGCTTCACCCTCGGCGCCACCCTCAACGGACCGGTGAAGCTCAACGTGGAGATGAACGTCGGCACGCTCGCCGTCTACTCGGCCGGCATCATGTTCGGCATGTAACCAACGGAGGCAAGGACATGCGCAAGGAACTGTTCTACCTCATCGTCCTCCTCGGCCTCGGCATGATGCTCGCGGGCTGCGGGAGCGATTCCACGGCCCCCGACGACCAGCTGCCCGCGCCCACGGCCGAAGACGTGGCGACGCAGAGCGGCGCCATGGCGTCGACCATGATGCGGGCGCTGCCGCGCATCTGGGATCCCACGACCACCAAGGACAACGGCGAGTACACCTACACCTTCACCAGCGGTCCGGTGCTGGGCACGATCATGAGCGAGTTCCGCGACGCCGAGGGCGGCAGCCTCGTCGACTACGACGTGGCCGCCTGGTGCCGCATCTTCACCGGCGATCCTCTGGCGGTCACCCTCGTCGACGGCGGCGTGGCCTGGCAGCTCGGCTTCAACCTGACGGCCGACATCAACCAGGGCGCGGACACCGCGACCGCGGCCGGCGGCGGCTCGCTCGTGGTGGGCGACTACACGGCCACTTTCACGCTCGCGGCGGTGGTCGTGCACCAGGGCGACGACTACCCGGCGTCCGGCACGATCACCTTCGTCAACGAAGGCATCACCGCGACCGTGACCTTCGACGGCGACGCCATGGTCACCGTGACCGTGGGCGACGACAGCTGGACCATCGACCTGGACGACGGCAGCATCAGTTGACAGGATCCCTGGATCGGGCGGATCGTGATCACGATCCGCCCGATCTCTTTGGACACGTCCCGGAGTCCGCCATGACCGTCGACCCGCCCGCGTCCGGCTCGCCCGCCGTCCTTCCCGCCGGCCCCGCCCTCGGCCCCGACCGCATCGAGGCCCTCGACGTCCTGCGCGGCCTCGCGGTCCTCGGCATCCTGTTGATGAACATCCAGAGCTTCGGCAGTCCGGGCGACGAGTACATGAACCCGGCCGCGCGTGGAACGCCCTCGGGCCTCGACCTCGCGATCTGGGCGACGAGCCACGTGCTGGCCGACTCGAAGTTCATGACCCTGTTCTCCGTGCTCTTCGGCGTGGGCATCGCGATCTTCGCCGGGCGCCTGGAGCACCGCGGCCGCAAGCCGGCCGGGTTGCACTACCGGCGCATGGGATGGCTATGGCTCATCGGCATGCTCCACGGCTACCTGCTCTGGTACGGCGACATCCTCGTCAGCTACGCGGTTTGCGGGATGGTGGTGTTCTGGCTGCGAAGCCTGCGAGCGCGGTGGCAGATGCTCGTCGGGACGCTCATGATCGCCGTGCCGAGCCTGCTGCTCGCCGGCCTCGCGGCCGCCGTGCCCCACCTGCCGCCCGAAGCCCTCGATGGCCTGCGCGAGAGCTGGCAGCCGTCCGGCGACGCGGTCGCCCGCGAGCTCGCGGCCATGCGGGGTAGCTGGCTGCAGCAGATGCCCCAGCGCGCCGCGGAGACCTTCAACATGCAGACCCTCGTCCACCTGCTCTTCGTGGCCTGGCGCTGCGGCAGCCTCATGCTGTGGGGCATGGCCGGCCTGCAGCTCGGCGTGGTGACGGCGGGGTGCTCGCGGCGCTTCTATCTCGGGCTGCTCGCCGTGGGCGCCGGCGTCGGTCTGCCGCTCATCTTGCTGGGACTGCGGCGCAACCTCCTGCTCGGCTTCGACATGGAGGACGCCATGCTGCGCGGCTTCCAGTTCAACTACTGGGGCAGCCTGGGTCTGGCGGCCGCCTACCTGGCGCTGGTGATGCTGATGGTGCAGTCGCGGTCGCTGCCGGCGGTGCGGCGCAGCCTGGCCGCCGCCGGCCGCATGGCCTTCAGCAACTACCTCGGCCAGACTGTGATCTGCACCACGATCTTCTACGGCCACGGCTTCGGGCTCTTCGGCCGCACCGAACGCTGGCAGCAGCTGGCGATGGTGCTGGCGATCTGGGCGCTGCAGCTCGCGATCTCGTCGTGGTGGCTGGCCCGCTTCCGGTTCGGACCCATGGAGTGGCTGTGGCGGAGCCTGACCTACTGGCGGCGGCAGCCGCTGCGGCGTCAGCTCAGCACGTAGAGCCAGTTCGTGAACGCGTGCACGATCACCGGCGCGGCCAGGTTGCGCGACCTCAGCATCACCAGTCCCAGCAGGGCGCTGTGGTGGATGAGGTACAGCGAGCTCAGCAGGGCGTCGCGCGGCGACATCTCCATCACCGTCAGACGCTGGCCCCAGTGCGCCAGAGCCATGATCAAGGACGCCAGCAGCCAGCCCCGCCAGGTGCCCAGCCAGGCCTCCAGGCGCTGCTGCAGGAAGCCCCGGAACACCAGCTCCTCCGTGGCGCCCACCACCAGGTGATTGGCGAAGTACCAGGCCTGGGCGGCGCCGAGGCCGGCCAGGATCTCGGCCGCCGGCCGCGCCGATCGCAGGATCATGACGACCGACCAGAAGGCGCCGATCGCCAGCCCGAGCCCGACGGCGCGCCCGCGACCGCGGCGGGTCCAGCCGACGCTGGCCGCGGTCTCCTTCCGGCGCCCCAGATAGATCAGCACGGGTCCGGCGGCGAGCAGGCCCAGCAATCCGGTGGAGATGACGTCGCTCAGGTTGCAGTGCAGTTCGGCGGTGCCGAGATCCTCGTCGTCGACGGGGGTGGCGGCGCCCGGCTCGCGGCCCGTGGCGAACGCCGCCATCAGCAGGGCCACCAGGGCGACGCCGACGAGCGACACGGCCACGGCCTGCCAGGCTCGACGCGCATCCACCGGCGGCGACGGATTGGCGCGGCCCGCGGCCGGCCCCCGGGTCAGCAGGATGATCAGCCCCACGGTGGCCGCCATCACCAGGATCGTCACGATCATGCCATCCTCCCCATGTCCCGAACCGCTATCTCAGGTCCACCGTCGCCTCGCGCCGCCCGCATTTCAGCCCGTCGTACGCCACGGTCACCTTACCCTTGCCCCGCACCATCCATTCGGCCTCGCGGGCGCCGCCACCCTCGAGCCAGGTCTCCAGGCGCCACGGCCGGTGGTCGGCCGCCTCGACGCGGCCGAGGTAGCGGTCGGCCACCAGGCCGCCGGAAACGACCTCGCAATCCTCGCCGACGAGCGTGAAGAGGTCGCGCCGGCCCAGCCGATGCCGCAGGTGGTTGGCCGATAGCGACGCGATGGCGCCCAGGTTCTCGGCCCGCGCCCGCACGCGCCACAGGCCGGCGCCCAGGTTCTCGACCGTCGGCGCGGCCAGCTTCAGGCGGGGCAGCTGCATGGCCGTCCAGACCACGAACATGGCGTTGCGGTGCAGGGTCTCCGGCAGCAGCCAGCCCGGCGTCGACCGCACGGCGTGGGGCTTCCAGCCGCCGATCTCGATGGGGCCGTACTGCGGGTGGTCGAACGGCCGCCAGTCCTGGAACATCTCGCCGGCCATGAGGTGGTCGTTGAACTCCTGCTTCTCGTCCAGCCGCGGGCGGCGCGACCACAGGGTGCCGTCGTCGCCGTTGGTCTCGTCGCTGCGGCCGCGGAAGGCGAACTCGCTCGACATGGTGACCTCGCCGGTGTAGCCGAGGATGCCGAGCACCTGGTAGGCGAACTCGTCGAAGTCGCCGTAGGTGGTGTAGAGGTCGTCGCGGGCGACGAGGTAGCGGTAGCCGGGCACCGTGCGTTCGCCCTGCTCGCCGAGCCAGTCCCAGACCGCCACGTCCGCCGGGTCCAGCGGCGGCGACTCCGCGTTGCTCGGGCCGCGCAGGAACATGCCGCCGTAATTATGGAAGGCGAAGACGAAGGCCACGTTGGGATGCGCGACGAGGAAGTCGGCCACCGCGCGGGTGTTGGTGCTGGCCAGCGGATAGGGTCCCGAGCCCGACTCCACGTATGGCGGCTGCCAGTTGAAGCCGAAGCCGCGGTTCATGTCGACGTAGCCGGGGCCGTCCTCGTTGACGCGGCCATCGCCGTCGTTGTCCACGCCCTCGAGGCCGAGCAGCGTCCACTCGGCCTGCTCGCCCGGCCGTGCCCGCACGGTGACGCGGGGGTCGTCGGGCAGCGAGCGGTGGGTGCCGTGCGGGTCGCGCACGCGCATCTGCAGGATCAGGCCGTCGCCGTCGAGATCCTCGGGCCCGTCCTCGTCGAAGAGGCCGTCGTGATCGTCGTCCTGGGGCTCGCGCGCGGTGCGGCCGACGTCGTGGCTGGTGGGATCGTCGAACCAGTGGGCGCGGCTGTCGACGTTCACCGTGGGCACGATGTAGAACGCGGTGCTGTCCACGAGCGCGGTGATGCGGTCCCACTCGCCGTAGCGGTCGCAGAGCAGCCAGGCCAGGTAGAGGCACACCTCGGTCGCCTGGATCTCGTTGCCGTGGATGGCGCCGTCGACATACATGGCGGGCCGCGTGCGGTGGTCCTTCACGGGCTTGCCCGAGATGGTGAGCTGCCAGAGGTCGCGACCCTCGGCGCTCCTGCCCAGCGACGTGAGCTCGGTGAGGTCGGGGTAGGCGTCGTGCAGCGTCCGCAGCGCCGCGGTCACCGCCTCCTGGTCGAAGTAGCGGGTCCAGTCGAAGGTGGGGCGGTCGGCGGCCGCCGCGGAGGCGGCCGCAAGCAGCAGCAGGCCGGCGAGCAGGGTCTTCATCGTGCACCTCCGGTGACCGTGACGGTGCCCAGGCCGGGGGCCGTGGCGGTGACGGCGAGGCGCTCCGGCCGTCCGGTTCGCACGAGCCAGCGCAGGGTGACGGCGCCTCCCGCCGGCACACCCGGCACGGTGCGGCGCAGGTCGCACTGCAACGGCTCGCCACCGTCGAGCGTGACCACCACCGGCCCCGGCCGCTGGTTCACCTGACCCATCGCCGTGGGGTACGGCAGCGGACCCGGATTGCGCACGACGGCCGTCACCTCGGTGAGGCCGGCGCCGCGGTCGGCCAGCTGCAGGGGGGCGAGCTCGAGGCGCGGCAACCAGCCGGCCAGCTCGAGGCAGAAGGGCAGGAACGCCCGCGACCGCTCCTGCGCCGCGTACGCCGCCGGGGTGTCCACGGCGCCGGGCTCGGGGCCGCCCACGAGGGCCGCCGTGCCGTCGGGCAGGGTCACCCGGGTCCAGGCCCGCCAGCCGGCGTGCCGGTTCTGTTCGGTGCGCCGCTGCAGACGGACGTGGACGGGATCGGGCTCCGGGCCCGGGTCGACCGTTGCGGCGGCCGCCGAGGTGTCGGCGCCGGCGGTGTCCGGCGGCGCGGGCAACGACCACAGGTCGAGGGCCACGGCCGGCGTGCCGAACTGGAAGTAGGCCCAGGCGGCCGCGCTGCCGTCGCCGGGGGCGGCGGGCGCCTCACGCGGCGCGTCGAGCCCGTGCTCGCGCAGGTACCCGGCGTAGCGGTCGACGAGCGCACCCCACCAGCGGAGGTCCTCGGTCAGCGGCTTGCCGATCGGCTCGAGGCTGAGGCGGGCCCGCACCGTGGCGGGGCTCAGGCCGCGGTCGCGGGCGGCGTCGAGCACGCTCTGCAGCGTGTACTCGGCCTCGGCGTCGAGGCCGAGATCGTGCGCGAGGCGCCAGTTGGGTTTCACCAGCTTGCCGGGGGCGAGGTCGGGCTGCGGTTCGGGCAGCACCAGCAGGTTGTTGTCGCGACCGAGCACGAGCACCAGGGCGACGTCGGGATGGCCGAAGGCGAACTCGAGGATGGCGCGGCTCTCGGGCTGGTCCGCGGGCCAGCGGCCGGCCTGGCGCCACGGCTTGAATCCGTGGGGGAAGTTGTGGGCGACGTCGACGCCGCCCGGCGGGTCCTCGTTGAAGCGGCCGTCGCCGTCCTGATCCCGGCCCTCGATCTCGCGGCGATACAGGCCGGGATGACCGCGGGCGGGATCCGCGGCCACGGGCAGGCCCGCGTCGGTGAGCCGCCAGGAGCCGGCCGGATCCTCGACGAGCATCCACGTGATGAGGCCGTCGCCGTCGAGATCGTCGGGCGGATCCTCGCCCTCGAGGCCGTCGGCGTCGTCATCGAAGGGCGTGCGGTTGCGACCGTCGGCCGCGCGCGGCCGCTCGAACCAGCGGTCGAGCCCGTCGGGGTTGGCCAGCGGCAGGATGTACCAGCGCACCCGCGCGGCCGGCTGGTCGGCAGGTGCGGCCAGGACCTCGGCCGCGAGCTCGACGGCGGTCAACGACGCGAGAGGGAGGTCGCCCTCGAGGTTGGCCAGCACCAGGATGGCCGGGCCGCCGGAGTCGCCGGGCCCCAAGGGGGCCACCTCCAGCAGACGCAGCTTCTGGCCGCCGGCGGAGCGACCGAGGTCGTGCACGGTGGCGCGGTCGAGGCGGGCGAGGTCCAGCAGGCGGCCGCTCAGTTCCTTGCCGTCGGGCCAGTCCTGCGCCCGGGCCGCCGCTGCCAGCAGCAGCAGGGTCACGACGATCTGCCTGGGGTGGATCATGGAGACCTTTCGGTGGCGAGGGCCGGATGCGAACCACGAAGCAGTATACACGGGCGCCGCGCGGGCCAGCAAGACGCGGCCTGGAAAGCCGGTTCCGTCGATCGGTGCCGTGCCGTATCATGGAGACCGGACCGTCACCCGAAAGGAACTCCATGCCCCGCCTCCTGCTCGTCGTCCTCTGCCTGATGCCGACGCTCGCGCTGGCTGCCACCACGGCCACCACGGCCACCACCGGCGCCGCCACGGCGCCCGTCCACGACGCGTCGGCCGATCCCGGCCTCGAGGTCATGTTCGACACCGGCGCCGCCCTGCCGCTCGGCGATCTCGGCGCCGGCTTGCCTCACACCCCGACGGGCCTGGGCGCGGAGTCGGGCTACCGCCTGGGCGGCCGCGTGCGCTATCTCGCGCGCGGCGGCTTCTTCCTGTCGCCGAGCTTCACGTACACCGAGTTCGGCGACCACGACGGCTTCGACGACCGCAGCGGCAAGACCGACGGGTTCGGCCAGAAGTTCAAGGTGCGGGCCGCCTCGATCCGCTACGGCGTGGACCTGGGCTACCTGTCGCCCGGCACTCCCCGCAGCTGGCGGATGCTTGCGGCTGTGGGTGTGGCGGCGGTGCAGCAGCGTTATCACGAGGAGCTGGTGGCCGACGAGACGGTCTACGAGGCGTCGCTCTACGACCTGGAGTGGCTGGCCAGCGTGGGCGTGCGCCACGGCGCGCTGGAGCTGGCGCTCGAGTACCACGGGAGTCGGTTCAGGACGGTGCGGTTTCTTTATACGGGGACGCCGGCGGACTATGACTGGGCCTACGCCGCCCTCCGCCTAAGCTACGCGTTGCCCCGTTAGTTATACCGCGAAGATTTCGGCTGGCTCCCCGCTTGCAGCTCCGGCGGCATGAACACCACCGATCTGTACCGCCCGGAGTGGGTCCCGCCCCACTGCCCTAATCGTAACTGCCACTTCCACAACCCCTTGCACGAGGGCTGGCGTTGGAAACGTGACGGCTACCACCGGCGCAAGGCCCTGCCCAGACGTATCCGCAGGTTCAAGTGCAAGGCCTGCGGCGTCACCTTCTGTTCACAGTCCTTCAGCACCACCTACTGGCTCAAGCGCCCCGACATCCTCCTGCAACTGCCCACCAAGGTCACCAGCGGCGCCGCCAACAGCCAGATCGCCTTCGACCTCGGCGTCTCGCCCGCCACCGTCGACCGCCAGATCTACCGTCTCGGCCGACACGCCCTGCTCTTCCACGCCAGGATGATCAAGGACCGCCCCGCCTTCGATGACACCGCCGTCGACGGCCTCGTCTCCTTCGAACACAGCCAGTACCACCCCTTCCACCTCCACGTCGCCGTCCACCGGCCCTCCTCCTTCTTCATCCACTTCACCGACAGCGAGGTCCGACGATCAGGCACCATGACCGACAAGCAGAAGCGACAACGGGCCGTCCTGGAGCGCATCCGGGGCCGACCCGACCCCCAGGCCGTGCGCAAGGACATGCAGGAGCTGCTCGAGTACGTCACCGAAGGAACGAACGAGATGACCCTCCACAGCGACGACCACAAGGCCTATCCCAGGGCGATCCGGAACCTGAAGTGCCGGATCCACCACGTCATCACGAGTTCCAGGGAGATCCGTAACCGGATCAACAAGCTGTTCGAGATCAACCTGCTGGACCTGTTGATCCGTCACTGCGAGGCGGAGCACAAGCGGGAGACGATCGCGTACGCCAAGCGCCGGAACTGCGCGGCCTACAAGCTGGCGATCTTCCTGGTGCTGCGGAACTACGTGAAGACGCGGAGGGTGCGGAAGAGCCATCAGACGCCGGCGCAGCTGCTGGGGGTGTGTCCGCGGAGGTTGACGGTGGACGAGGTGCTCGCCAGGCGGTTGTTCGTCGATCAGGTGGGGTTGGAGGGGCGATGGCGCCAGTACTACTGGCAGGAGGTGGTGACGCGGGCGCTGAAGATCAACCGGCGGCATGAGTTGCGGTTTGCGGTGTGAAACGCCAGGCCCCGAGCGGTGCCCGGGGCCTGGCCGAAATCTTCGCGGAAGAACCTACATGATGATGGGCTTGCCGGGTTGGCCGGGAGGGCCGAGGTCCGGACTATACGGATCCGACCCCAGCGACCAAGGCCCCTGCCGATCCTGTGCATCGACACCCGCGACCCGGGCGATGTAGGTGCTGCCCACTGCGAGTTCCATGGTGTACGAGGTCCCGGTGACCGAACCCACCGTTGTGAACGGGCCACCGTCGGTGGAGAGTTGCAAGACGTAGTGGTCGACGGGCGAACCCTCGGACGGCGGGGCCCAGCTGGCCGACACCTGCACCGTCTGGGCCGCCGCGGGGAGGGCACCCAGCAGGCTCAGGGCCAGCACGGCGCCGAGCAACGTGATCGTGCGAGTGCGCTTGGTCATGGATATCAACTCCTGGACGGCGAGGCTGCTTGGAGTGCCGGTCGCCCGGCGTGGAACATCCTCCTGACTGCAAGGGGGGTGCCCGGTCGTCCGGCAGCCGCGACGGGGAGCGATGAGGAACCACGGGGCGTCGACGGGACGAACCTCGCCGATCAGCCCGGATGCGTGGCGACGCGTCCGCCATGCGTTTTGCGACCGCTTCGGGAGCGCCATGCATCAGGCCCGTATGATGTCGATTCTCGTTTGCCCAACGGCCTCGCGGAGTGTTCATTTCGAGCATCCAGACGGCCCCGGCAGGGGCCCCGAAACGACCCGTGCGCACCCGCGTGGAGGATCACCATGAACGCCGCCGTGTTGAAGCTCTGGCCCGAGCTCGAATGGATCGAGGACGCCGCCCTCCGTGAGGCCACCGCGAAGACCTGGGAGCTGGCGCTCGCGCGCAGTCCGCTGTCCCCCGAGGACCTCGAACGCATCCCCTTCACGTTGCTCGTGCCCAACTGCCAGGTGAGCTTCATGGCTCACAAGCGTCTGGTGGTGCACGTCAGCCGCGATGCCGCGGTCAAGATGAACGAGTTCCTCGCGCCCGACCTGCACTGCGACCTGGACACCGTGATCGCCGGCGCCATCCTGGCCGACGTGGGCAAGTTGCTCGAGTACGCCAAGGACGGCGACAAGACCGTCCAGAGCCTGACCGGCAAGTACCTGCGCCACCCGTTCACGGGCGTGGGCCTGGCCATGGAAGCCGGCGTGCCCGACCGCGTGTGCCACATCATCGCCGCGCACGCGGGCGAGGGCGATCTGGTGACGCGGTCGCCCGAAGCGTACGTCGTGCATCATGCGGACTTCATGACGTTCCTCCCCTTCAAGCATCGGTTCTAGGTCTCGATACACGGCGGCGTCGGGTACTGAGCATGCGGGGACCCTGGACGGCCACCCACCGCTGACAGTTCCCGCCGCCGCCGCATGCCGCGAACGCGGCGAGGGCGGGGAGCGTTGACGGGCGGCGTCGGGTTGGGCAGTGTGATGCGGAGTTCTGGGATCCAACGGTCAGGGGGCGACGTATGGGGGAGCGGACACCCTGGGTGGCGCTGGCGGTCGCGGCGGCCGCCGTGGCGTTTCTCGTCTTCGGGCCGCTGCCGGGCGATCTGGAGCCGCTGCCGTGGGACATGTCGCACCACATGCTCGGGGCGCGCACCATGGCCGACGCGCTGGTGAGCGGCAACCCCGGGGCGGTGTGGGCGCAGATCACCGCCGGCGATCTCTACCCGCCCGGACACTCACTGCTGCTCGGCGGCTGGCTGGCGCTGTGCGGTGACTCGACCCGCAGCTGGCTGGTCTTCCAGCTCCTCTCGCTGCTCGCGTGCCTGCTGGCGGTCGCCGCCTGCGCGTGCGAGGTGCCCCGCGACGAGCAGTCCGTGTTCACCGGCGCCAGCCTGGCCTTGCTGCTCGCCACCCCGCTGCTGCTCACCCTGTCGTCGAGCTTCCTGGTCGAGGCGCCGGTGGCCGGGCTGGTGCTCCTGTCGTTGGCGGCGATCGCGCGGCTGGCGCGGGCCGGCGTCCGCCGCGCGACGATCGGGCGCGGCTTCCTCGCCCTGCTCGCGGTCGCCGCCACCCTGCTCACCAAGTACAATGCCGGGTTGCCGCTCGTGCCGGCGTTGCTGCTGGTGGCCGCGTGGTCCTGGCGCCGTGGCGAGCGACCGGCGAGCCTAGCGCTGCTGGTGGTCGGGGGCGTGGGCGTCCTGATCCTCGTCGGGTTCCTCGGCCTGCAACAGGACGGCTGGCGCTTCTTCTTCGAGTTCGCCCGTAACCGGGCCAACGCCCTCGATCAGGGGCCGCTCGCGAGGCTGGCCATGTACGCCGTCATCCATGTCCGCGACTACTCGCTGCACGCGGGGATGAGCGCCATGATGGTCGGCCTGGCCGCCCTGGCCGTGCTGCGCCGCCGCGAGCCGCTGACGCTCGCGGCGGCGGCCTACGTGGTGGGCACGCTGGCCGCCCTCGCCATGCACCCGTACGTGCTCGGCCGCAACCTTTTCGTCGCCGCGCTGGTGCTGGCGGTGCTGGCTGGCCGGGGATTCGCCGTGGTGGCTTCCTGGCTGGAGCGGCGGCGGGCGGTCGCACCCCGGTTCGGACGGCTGGCGGGGATCACGGCGGCGGTGCTGATGCTGGCCATCGCCAGCGAGCGTGCGCGCGACCAGGTGGAGCGCCAGTATCACGGCCGTGACCAGGCCATCGCCACCCTCTCGGACTTCTTGGCCGAGGAACTGACGGCGCCGGGGTCTTGCCGGGTGGTGGGCACGTTCAACGAGTGCAGCGCCGGCTGGGTCGAGTTGCTGCGTTCACGCGGGGGCGCGGCCCGGGATCCTCTGCGTGTCGACTTCCCCTACCCGCTCGCGCGCGGTCGCGATCGGCTGCCCGCCGGCCCCGATCCGCACTACCGGGAGCTGGTCGACGACTGGTTCGCCGCCCATGAGGACCGTGTCATCCTCATCACAGTCGATCCCGGGTCGCCCTGGTGGACGGAGGACTACGCTCGCTACGGGGCGTGGAAGCTCCAGGTGGCCGCGGCCATCGCCGCCCGGCCGGAGCTCGCCACGCTCCGACAGCTCGATCTGCCGGAGCAGGGCCTGCACGCCCGGGTGCTCGGCGCCGACCCGTCGCCCGTGGTTTTCGGCGCAGGCTGGGGCGCGGCCGAGTCGTGGGGCCGCTGGGCCCTGGGGCGGTCCGCGCGGCTGCACCTGCAGGGAGTGCAGCAGGGCGACGTCCTGCATCTGAGGTTCGCCGCGTTCGAGGGCGCGGCGGTGCCGGCGCGAGGCCAGGTCTTCGTGGCCGGGCAACGGATCGGCGTCGTCGCGCCGACCGGCCCGGCGTGGCGCTGGCAGGATCTGGATTGCCCGCTGCCTGCCGACCTGGCCGACGGCGGCCGCCTCGATGTCGTGCTGCGGTTCGACGGCCAGTCGCCGGTCGCCGGCCGGCTCCGCGCCATGCCCTTCGCCGAGGTGGCGTTGCGGCCGCGAAGGCCGGTCGCCCCTGGCCAATCCTCCGCTCTGGGTTTATACCTGCCAACGACCGCTGACCATCCCGCCAAGCGTCCGGTGGACGCAGGAGGATATTGACCATGGCTGATCCGCAGGACAAGGTGCCCGGCAACGTGGACGGCGAGTTCTACGTGGACACCAACTGCATCGATTGCGACCTCTGCCGGCAGACGGCGCCCGACAACTTCGACCGCAACGACGACGAGGGCTACTCCTACGTCAAGAAGCAGCCTGAGGACGAGGACGAGCGGCAGCTCTGCCGCGACGCGCTCGACGACTGCCCCGTGGAGGCGATCGGCGACGACGGCGAATAACCGTCCTGGCCGCGATCCCGTCGGCGGAGGCCGGCTTCCCCGGAAGCCGGCCTCCCGGCGTCCGGGCCATGGCGATGTGAATTCTCCTCTTTTTGAAGAAACTTTTCAAACACCCCGGAGTTAGAGGGGACACTTCGGAGGCTGACGCCGCCGCCCGGCGCGATCCCGCTCAGGCTGTCCCGCCGGACCGCGGCGCCAACACCAGCCACCAGATCCGACCCCTGGAGGAACGAACGATGATGACGCGAGGGATGCTGATCCGCCTGTTCGCCGCCACGCTGCTCGTGGCGGCCGGCTACATGGGCGGCTTGATGCTGGGCACCGACGAGGCCCGCGACCAGGTGGCGGGCTTCGGCGTCGCCACCGCGATGGCCGCCAGCCACGACCAGCCGCTGGACTCCGCCGACGTGGCCGCCATGACCATGCCCGCGGTGGTGAACATCAACACCGACAAGGTGGTGGAGCAGAACAACCACCCCTTCATGGACGACCCCATCTTCCGCCGCTTCTTCGAGCGGCAGATGCCGGACAACAACAACCGTGAGCGCATGGAGCGCAGCCTCGGCTCGGGCGTGGTGATCTCGCCCGACGGCTACATCGTCACCAACAACCACGTCGTGGCCGACGCCGAGAACATCCGCGTCACCTTCAACGACCGCGAGACCTACGACGCCGAGCTCGTGGGCACCGACCCGCAGACCGACGTGGCGCTCATCAAGATCAAGGTCGACCACGACCTGCCCTACCTCGAGTTCGGCGACAGCGACAACCTGCGCGTGGGCGAGCAGGTGATGGCCGTGGGCAACCCCTTCGGCGTGGGCCAGACCGTGACCATGGGCATCGTGTCGGCCAAGGGCCGCTCGATCGGCCTGATGGACTACGAGGACCACATCCAGACCGACGCCGCCATCAACCCCGGCAACTCCGGCGGCGCGATGGTGAACATGGAGGGCCAGCTCGTCGGCATCAACTCGGCGATCCTCAGCCGCAGCGGCGGCTCGCAGGGCATCGGCTTCGCGATCCCGGCCAACATGGTCGAGCGCATCCTCGACGCCCTCCGCGCGGACGGCGAGGTCAAGCGCGCCTGGCTCGGCGTGCAGGTGCAGCAGGTCAACCAGGGGATCGCCGACTACTACGGCCTCGACAAGCCCGCCGGCGTGCTGGTGGCCCGCGTGAACGAGGGCACCCCGGCGGAGAAGGCCGGCATCAAGGACGGCGACATCATCCTGAGCATCGATGGCAAGCGCGTGGACACCGTCTCCGAGCTGCGCAACACCGTCTCGCTCCTGCCCGCCGGCAAGACCGTGAATCTGGAGATCCAGCGCGACGGCAAGGACCTGACCAAGAAGGTCACGCTCGATCCGCTGCCCGCGCCCGAGAACGTGGCCCAGGGCCGCACCCCGAGCGCCACGGCCGACGACGGCATCGAGGGCGTCACCGTCCGCACGCTCGACCAGCTCACCCGCGGCCAGCTCGAGCTCACCGACGACGTCCAGGGCCTCCTGGTGACGGGCATCGAGACCCGCAGCCGGGCCGCCCGCGAGGGCCTGCGCGAGGGCGACATCATCCTCGAGATCGACAAGAAGCCGGTCACGAGCCTGAGCGACTACCGCGACGCCATGAAGCATGCGGGCGACAAGGGCGTGCTCCTGCGCATCTATCGCCCGAGCACGAGCCAGCGCACGCTGCTGGTGATTCCCCGCTAGCGGAGGTCGCCGCGGTGCACTAGCATCGCGGCATGGACCGGACGACGGCAAGCAGACCCACGAGCGCGGCGCCTCCGACCCCGGAGGCGCCGCGCTCGATCGTGTTCGTCTCCTCGCTGCGCCGGTGGGGCGGCGGCGAGAAGTGGATGCTCGAGGCCGCCCTCGCCATGAAGCAGCGCGGGCACCGGGTCGCCCTCGTGGCCCAGCCCGGGGCCGCGCTCGGCGATCGGGCCGTCGCCGCCGGCCTCGCCGTGCACCGCGTGCGCCTGGGCGGCTGGCTCGACCCGGGATCGATCCTCCAGCTCGCCGGGGTGCTGCGCCAGGCGCGCGCCGAGGTCATCTGCGCCAACCTCGACAAGGAGATCCGCCAGGCCCGCCTCGCGGCCGGCGCGGCGGGCCGCCGCGTGCGCCTGGTGGCCCGCCGCGGCAGCCCCGTGCCCATCAAGGACACCTGGCACTACCGCCTGGTCTACCGGTGGGGCGTCAGCCGCCTGATCTGCAACGCCGAGGCCCTGGTCGAGCCGGTCTGCGGCGGCGCGCCCTGGTTCGACCGCCGCAAGCTCCGCATCATCCCCAACGGTGTCGATGTCGACGACCTCGACCGGCGCGCCGCCGCCGGCGACGTCCGCGCCGAGCTGGGCCTGCCGCCCGGGGCGGTGGTGGTCAGCTGCATCGGCGAGGTGGGCTGGCGCAAGGGTCAGGAGCACGTGCTGGCCGCCGCCGAACGCCTGCGCGAGGAGTTTCCCGAGGCGGTCTGGCTCATCGCCGGCGAGGGCGACGGCCTGGATGACCTCACCGACCGCGCCCGCGCTCGCGGCCTGCTCCACGACGGCTACGTGCGCTTCCTGGGCTTCCGCGGCGACGTCCCGGCCGTGCTCGCCGCCAGCCAGATCCTCGTGCTGCCGAGCCGCAGCGAGGGCTTCCCCAACACCTTGCTCGAGGGCATGGCCCTCGGCCTGCCCGTCGCCGCCAGCCGCGCCGACGGCATCCCCGAACTCGTCGTCCACGGCGAGACCGGCTTCCTGCACGCGATCGACGACCGCCAGTCGTTCATCGGCGACCTCGAGCACCTCCTCGGCGACCCCGATCTGCGCCGCCGCCTCGGACAGGCCGGCCGTCGCCGCGCGCTCGCGACCTTCAGCCAGCCGGCCGTCATGGATCGTGTCGAGGAGTGCCTCGTGCGCTGGTGAGGGGAGCCTTCGGGTCCGGCGCGAGCCGGCCCACCGCCTCCGGCGGCGGCTCACCCGCCCCGGATCGGCGGACGCCCGCGGTCCGGCTCAGTCCTCGTCGTGGAAGTCGAGCATGTCGACGGGCATCACGACGGTGGTCGCGATGTTCGACAGGTGCCCGACGATCCGCTTGTAGAACCGCAGCGCCAGCACGAGGGCGACGGCGTCGCGCACCGAGGTGACCGTGGCGGTGATCTCGCGGATGGCCTCCTCGCACTCGCGGCCGAGCTGGCGGCTGTCGGCGATCACGCGGGCGGCCAGGGTGTCGTCGCTGCGTGCGAACGCCTTGCGGGTGCGGTCCATGAGGTCGCTGATGCGCTCGCCGCGGGGTCCGAGCCAGGCCTGGTAGAGGTCCGCGTCGGGCGTGTCGGGCTGCATGGCGGCGATCTCGTAGAGGTTCTTGCCGTAGTCGCCGATGCGCTCGGCGTCCTTCACCGCGTTCATGAAGATCAGGGCCGTCGGCACCTCGGCGCCGTGCTTGTCGATGCTCAGGCGGGCCACCACGCGGCGCCGGATCTTGCGCATGAGCTTGTTGATCCGCTTGTCGCGGTCGTAGACCGGCTCCTTGGGGTCGACGTCCTCCACCGTGCCCAGCACAACGCCGAGCGCGTGGTCGAAGATGGCGCCCGAGAGCATCAGCATCTCGTCGAGCTTCTCCACCAGGTTCCGGGTCCAGTCGTCCTCGCGGAACAGCGACATGATCGACTTGAAGTCCATGGCTCTCTCCGACAGCTAGCCGAACCAGCGGTCCAGCATGACGAACGCCAGCGGGAGCGCGAAGAACACGCCCACCATGTAGAAGACGGCGTAGAGGCGGTTGTTGGCCGTGCGGTGCGCCAGGGTGCGCGCCAGGTTGATGGGGATGCGGCGGATCGGCCGCAGGGGATAGATGATCAGGATCCCCGAGAGGTTGAACAGCAGGTGCACCAGGGCCACGGTGACGGCGGCGCCGTTGCCGGTCAGCGAGGCCAGCAGCGCGGTCACCGTGGTGCCCACGTTGGCGCCCAGGGTGACGGCGAAGCCCCCCTCCAGCGGCACGATGCCCGCTCCGATCAGCGGCACCAGGAGGCTGGTGGTGATGCTGCTGCTCTGCACCGAGACGGTCACCAGCAGGCCCACCAGCATGGCTCCCATGCCGCCCTTGCGGACGAACTTCGCGAACCCGCCCTCGGCGCGGTGCACGACCATGTCCTTGAGCACCCGCGTCAGGCTGGTCAGCGTGATGAAGATCAGCAGCAGCGCCAGCGCCAGCATGATGCCGCCCGTCCACCAGCGCGACAGGTGGGCCAGGTCGCTCAGGCCGTGCTGCACCAGCTTGACCACGGGCTTGATCACCATGGTGATCGGGCTCTCGAACTCCACGCCGCTGCCGGTGCCGACGAGCAGGCTGCTGAGCCAGGTGGCGCCCTTCTCCAGCAGGTGGAACGCCTGCTCCAGCGGGAACAGGATGAGGATGGTCATCAGGTTGAAGAAGTCGTGCATGGTGGCGCCCGCGAACGCCCGCACGAACTCCCCGCGCCGGTTCAGGCTGGTCATGGCCACCAGGGTGTTGGTGACCGTCGTGCCCATGTTGGCGCCCATGATGATGGGGATGGCCCCCTGGACGGTCAGCGCGCCGGCCGCCACCAGGCCCACCACGATGCTCGTGGTGGAGCTGCTGCTCTGGATGATCGACGTGGCGAGCAGGCCGATCATCAGGCCCATCACGGGGTTGCTGGTGCCGGTGATGAGCGCCTGGCTGAAGCCCTTGCCGAAGAGCTTGAAGGCCCCGCCGAGCAGGCTGATGGCGAACAGGAAAAAGTAGAGGAGCAGCGCCACCTCGAGCACGCGGCGTACGATCGGGAGGGCGCGGACGCCGAGATGAAGCGCCCGGCCGAGGGGTTGCCGGCCCGTTTCCATGGTCCTCCGCCCGGAGGGTGCGGTCTGTGATCACGGACGGGCGCGACGTTAGCCGCCGCCAGCAGTGATGTCAAAGCAATGTTAGGTTCAGGTAAAGAGCGGCGTCGTGCCGGTGAATTTGTGACCGCCCATGGGTCGCAATGTTCCCCCGGCCGGCGCCTCGATCGTCGGGAAACCGTATTTTCGGGCCGTTCTGCGCCCCCTCCGTCTGGTCCCGTTTTTGCGAACGCCCCCAAATGGGTTATGGTGACGGCGCGAGCCTTCCCTTTCCCGACCACCTCAGGAGACGTCCAATGGCCATCCTCAAGGTTGCCCGCATGGGGCACCCCGTCCTGCGGCAGAAGTGCAAGCCGATCGATCCCAAGGCCATCACCGGCCCGGAGGTCCAGCGGCTGATCCGCGACATGCTCGAGACCATGGTCGAGTACAACGGCGTGGGCCTCGCGGCGCCCCAGGTGTACACCCCGGTGCAGCTGGTGATCGCCGGCGGCCAGGAGGGCGACGACGGCCGTCCGCGCCTGCGCGTGCTCATCAACCCGGAGATCACCGTGCTCGACGACGAGCACGTGCTGGGCATGTACGAGGGTTGCCTCAGCATTCCCGGCCTGCGGGGCTACGTGGAGCGGCCGGCCCACATCCGGGTGCAGGCCTACAACGAGCGCGGCGAGCGGCAGGACTTCGAGCTCGAGGGATTCCCGGCCATCGTCATGCAGCACGAGTGCGACCATCTGGACGGCGTCCTGTACGTGGACCGCATCGAGGACAAGAGCAAGCTGGGCTTCGAGGACGAGGTCCAGCGCTTTCACGATCTGGACGGCCCCGACGACGAGGACGACCAGGACAGCTGAGCGGCCGGGTTCAGGCCGGCCGCCAGGGAAGGGACGCGCATGCAGGACACCATCCTGGCCGCACTGGTGTCGGCCTTCAACCGCCGTGATTTCGCGACCGCTGCCGCCCAGGCCGCCGAGGGTCTCCTCCACGCCGAGGGGCGCGACGAGGTGTTCTGGATGGGCCTCGGCGAGGCCTGCGAGGGCTTCCGTGACCTCATGGCCGACCGGCCCGACCACGCCGAGAAGCACTTCGTGGCCGCCATGCACGGCCTGCGCAACTTCGGCTTCGCGTACAACGGTTTCCAGGTGACCAACCTGCTGGCCGGCCTGCGCCGCTGCGCCGAGGAGATCCGGGTGGTGCGCGGGCGGCAGAAGCGCGTGTTCGACATCACGCTGCTGCCCCAGCTGCGGCTGGCGGAGAAGGCCGAGACCAGCGTCTAGGCGCGTTCACCGACCTTGGCCGGCGGCGTCCGCCGCGGCGGCTCTGCGCCGGGCCAGCTTGAGGTTGGCGACCGCCTCGCGGTAGTCGGGCGCGAGGGCGGCCGCGCGCGCGAAACACCCGATGCTCTCCTCGTAGCGTTCCTGGCGGGCCAGGGCCACCCCCAGGCGGTTCCAGGCCTCCGGGTACTGCTCCCGCAGGGCCAGCGCCTGCCGGAAGCTGGCCTCGGCCGCGGCCAGCTCGCCACGCTGCAGCTGGTTGAACCCCACGCCGTGCCACATCTCCGCCCGCAGGTCCGTGCGCTCCTGGGCGAACGGTCCCGGCACGGTGCCCACGATGGTCAGCAGAGCCGCCGCCACCGCCGCGGCGACCAGCGTCCGTCGCCGCGGCGCCCGCCACGCCATCTGCACGCCGGCCACCGCCCCGATGGCCGCCAGCGGCCACAGCGGAGCCCGGTACCGGGCCGACGTGAACACGAGCACCAGCGCGGCGGCGTAGAGCAGGGCGGTCACCGGCACTACCGACGGCAGCCGCCGGCGCGCCAGCCAGAACCCCACCAGCGCCAGCGGCAGCAGCACCCCGGTGGGGAATCCCCAGCGGCCGACCCGCCAGAGCGTCACCCGCAGGACCGGCGACCACGGACGCAGCGCCATGATGTCCAGGTTGCGCGGCAGCTCCCGCGACGCCAGCAGGTGCAGCGTCTTGCGGCCCAGGTTGGCGAGTGCGCGGCCGGGCTGCCGCCTGACGAATTCGCGGGTGCGGGCCGCGTACCAGGCGGCGTTGCGCCAGGGGTCGTTCACGCCGGTCTGCCGCGCCGGCGCGGCGATGAGCGCTTCCCAGGGCAGGCCGGGACGGATCGCGAGGGTGGCGTCGAGGTCCGGGCTGTTGCCCAGGTAGAGGTTCACCGCGCCCGAGGGCGGCCAGAGGCCGGCGTGGCCGGTGTGGCGGTGCATGACCAGCGCGAACGGCGTGAGCAGCAGCAGCGCGGCGGCCGACGCGACGAGAGCCCCGCGCCAGGTGCGAGCGCCAGGCCACCCAGATCAGGCCGCTCCGCCAGCGCGCCAGGCCGACCACCGTGCGGCAGAGGAGCGCGAGGGCCAGCACCAGGCCGCAGAGCAGCGCGTCGCCGGGCCGCGGCCGGTCCGCCAGGCGCACCAGCAGCTCCACGCCGAGCACCAGCCAGAGGGTGGCCCAGCCGGTGGCGAGCAGCTCGGTGTCGAACGCCACCAGCACGCCGTGGCAGGCCACGATCAGGCCCGCGGCCAGGCCGCCGCCCGCGCCCAGCAGACGGCGGCCCAGCGCCCAGGTCACGAGCGCGGTGCCCGCGCCCACCGCCAGGCCCAGCACCCTCGCCAGGGCCACCGAGGGACCGGCCACCGCGTCCAGGCCGGCCAGCATGAGGGGGTAGAAGGGCGCCTGCCACAGGAGGCGGTCGGTGAGGGGCCGCCGGCGGCGAGGTCGCGGGCGAGGTCGTGGTAGGTGAGGGCGTCCACCACCGGTTCATGAAGAACGGCCCCCGGGCGCTCGCCAGCAGGTGCAGGCCGCGCACGAGGGCGGCCACGGCCACCACCAGGGCGCGGCGGCGCGGCGAGGTCGGGTCCACCGCGGTCGACAGGGTCACGCGGGCCTCCACGGGTGAGGGTCGGCGTCGACTGTACCGCATCGCCGCCGGTACTGGCACTGGTGGTCGCGTCGGAATGACGGCGATATTGTCGAGCAGGCGCCGCGTCAACCACCAACAGGGAGTCCGTGATGACCCGCACGAAGATCGTCGCCACCATCGGCCCGGCCAGCGCCGACCCCGCGGTCCTCGAGGCCCTGATCGCCGCGGGTCTGAGCGTGGTGCGCCTGAACTTCTCCCACGGCAGCCATCCCGAGCACGCGGCCGTGATCGCGCGGGTGCGCGAGCTGGCGACGCGCCTGGGCAAGACGGTGGCCATCCTGCAGGACCTGGCCGGCCCCAAGATCCGCACCGGTCCGATGGCCGCCGAGGGCGTCGTGCTCGCGCCCGGCGCCGCGTTCACCCTCACCAGCCGCGACGTGCCCGGCGACGACCGCGAGGTGGGCCTCACCTGGCCCGATCTGCCCCGCAACGTGCACCACGGCGACCGCCTGCTGCTCGCCGACGGTGCGCTCGAGCTGCGGGTCGAGTCGGCCGGCGACACCGACATCCTCTGCACCGTGGTGGTGGGCGGTCCGCTCACCTCGCACAAGGGCATCAACCTGCCCGAGCGCAGCCTGTCGGCCCCCATCCTCACCGAGAAGGACCGGGCCGACCTCGCCTTCGGCCTCGCGCAGGGCGTCGACCTGGTGGCCGTCAGTTTCGTGCGCTCGGCCCACGACCTGGAGTCGGTGCGGGCGCTGTGCACGCGCCACGGTCAGCCCGACATGCCGCTGATCGCCAAGATCGAGAAGCACGAGGCCCTGGCCAACATCGACGCGATCGTGGCCGCGGCCGACGGCATCATGGTGGCCCGCGGCGACCTCGGCGTGGAGATCCCGATCGAACGCGTGCCCCGCGCCCAGAAGCTGCTCATCGGCAAGGCCAACCGCGCCGGCAAGCCGGTGATCACGGCGACGCAGATGCTGCGCTCGATGGTCGACAGCCCGCGGCCCACCCGCGCCGAGGCCACCGACGTGGCCAACGCCATCCTCGACGGCACCGACGCCGTGATGCTGAGCGAGGAGACCGCGATGGGCCGCTACCCCGTCGAGGCCGTCAAGACCATGCAGCGGCTGGCGAGCGACGTGGAGAGCGACTTCCCCCACGACCAGTGGCTGCGCCGTTTCCTCTGCGACGGCCGCGACTGCACCACCGAGGAGGCGGTCTCCCAGGTGGCCGTCGAGCTGGCCGAGGACGTGGGCGCGACGGCCATCATCACCTGCACCTTCGGCGGCACGACGGCCCGCATGGTGGCCAAGCGCCGGCCGCAGCCGCACGTGCTGGCCGTCACCCCCAACGCGGCCACGGCCCGGCGTCTGGCCGTGCTGTGGGGCGTGCAGC
>JAWKQQ010000022.1:0-82424 GCA_041390065.1 Candidatus Krumholzibacteriia bacterium | reverse complement strand
CGACGCCCACGCCAACGGCCGCAAAGTGACCTATGGCGGCACCTTCCGCTACGACCGGCGCCAGGTGCCGGTCGAGCGGTGGTCGCAGTTCCGCGACGCCGTCGACACCCTGCTCGATGCCGGCGAGGCCCATCTCGTGGCCTGGAAGGAGGACTGACATGAGCCGCCTGCTTGCGACCCTCGGCCTCCTGTCCCTGGTCGTCCCGGTCCTCGCGCTCGACACCCCGGCGCTGATCGCGGCCGCCCCGCCGATCTCGGCCTTCGCGCAGGACGACGTCGTGGTGCTCTACCAGCTCGACGCGCTGAGCCTGGACGAGGGCGGCCGCCTGACCCACCGCGTGCACACGGTCCGCCGGCTGCAGACCCAGTGGGCCATGCGCAGCCTTGCCGATCCGCGCCTGGACTGGGACGCGGCGCGCCAGGACCTGACCGTGCTCACCGCGCGCACCTACATGCGCGACGGCACCGTGCTCGACACGCCGGCCAACGGCTTCAACGAGGTGACGCCCGACGGCGTGGCCCGCGCGGTGCCGTTCCTGGACCTGCGCGAGATGGTGGTCACGCACATCGGCACCGAGCCGGGGTGCGTGGTGGAGCTGGAGTACGAAGTCCGCGACCGCGAGCCGGGCCCGGTTCCGGCCGGCGGGACGCTCTGGCTCGGCGGCGAGTATCCCGTGCTCGCGGCCGAGGTCGACCTCACGCACCTCGACGGACGGCTGGTGGGCGCCGCGGCGTCCGATGACCGGGCCGATGCCTGGCGCGTCGAGGACCTCGCCGCCTATGCCGAGGTGCCGCGCGACCAGTGGCCCCGGACGGTGCCGCACGTGGTCTTTGGGGCGACCGGCGACCTGAAGGCCCTCGCCGCGCCGATCGCCCGCGCCACCGACGCCGCCGCGGTGGCCGGACCTGGCATCGCCGCCTGGCTGGCCGCCGCCCATGCCGATCCCGAGGTGCTGACGCAGCGCGACCTGCTCGGCCGAGTCGCCACCCTGGTGCACGACCAGATCGCCGCCGTCGCGCCGGCGGCGGGACCGTGGAGCCGCGCACCGCGAACGGCCGACACGGTGCTGCGCTCGGGCGTTGGCACGGCCTGGGAACGGGCCGTCGTCGCCGTCGCGATCCTCAGGGCCGACGGCCTCGTGCCGGAACTCGGCCTCTTCGGCCACGACGTGCGCGCGGAGCGACCGCCGCTGGATCCCGGCCGTCTCGATCAGGTCCGGGTGGTGACCCGGATCGGCGACGAGAACTGGTGGCTCGATCCGGATCAGAAGGCGCCCTGGAGCGGCAACGCCGACCTCCCCGGTGCGACCGGCCTCTTCCTGGCCGCCGCCGGCGGGGTGCGCGAGTACACCGTGCCGCCCCGTCCGCTGGAAGGCCACTGGACGGTGCACCTGGCCCCGGCCGCGGCAGGCTGGCAGGCCGAGGCCGAACTCGAGATGGACGGCCTCGCGCACGACCATGCGCCCGCCAGCGAACTCGCCGACGCGCTCGCGGCGCAGCTCCTGCAGGACGGTAAGGTCAGCGAATTGCTGGTCTTCGCCAGGAGACGCCGATCAGCGTGCGTGAGCCTGCGGCTGGTGGCCGGCGGCCGTGGTCTGGCCCAGAGCGCTGCGGGTCGGCTGCAGTACCAGGCGCCCTGGCCGGCGGGCCTGGCCCCCGGCGACCTCCCTGGCCCACCCTCTCTCGGGTTCGACTGCGCGGAGCGCCGGCATCCGGGCCGGCGGTGCGACGCGCCGCCTCGGTCGACGTCACCTGACGATCGATGGTCCCGGAGCCATGGGTGCTCGACGGACCTCGCGGCCGGCGAGGCCGACGCGTCGGCTGGTCCGCTCGTGCTGGAGACGAGTTGCCAGGAGACCGCGCGCGGGGTGCGCCGGACGGTGCATCTGAGCCTGAACGAGGGTGTGATCGACCCGCAGGCCTGGCTGGATGTCCTGGCGGCTCGCCGCCGCGGCGATGCGTTCGGGATCCCAGCCGATCGTGTTCCTCACGACCGATTGATCGGCTCCAGCCTGATGCACGACGCCCTGCCGCCGGCGGGGCGTCGTCGTCGCCGCTCTGCTGTCTACCACTGGTTGTGGTGGGTCTTGTGCGGGTCGTAACGATCCTCCGGCTCTCGGTCTCCGACGGATGGCCGACCGGCGATCAGGGCCAGCGCCTCGATGCCCCGCGGGAGCTTCAGCAGCTCGCCCACCTGGCGTGCGGCGGTCGCCGCCCGCGGCGATGCCCAGCCACACCGCCTGAGGCCCAGCGCATGGGCGGCCAGCAGGATGCGTTCTGCGGACGCGCTGCAATCCTGGACCCAGAACCCGGCGTACTTCTCGCGGGCCGGATCGCGCAGATCGCCAGGGTGAGCGGGGCCCGGCGCACATCTGCGCGTAGGATGCACCGTGGACGGGATGCCTCGAGGACGGCCGGGTCGCCGATCACCACGAACTCCCAGGCCTGCTGGTTGCCCGCCGAGGGCGCGGCCATGCCGGCCCGCAACAGGGTCTCGATGTGCTCGTCGCTGACCTTCTGCCGGGTGAACGTACGGATGCTGCGGCGGGTGAAGATGGCTTCCAGGGCGTCCATGAGGGCCTCCGGGCTTCGGGCGGTCGGCCGCGTGGCGGCCGGGGTCGATCGTGCGACTTTGGAGCCCTCGTATGATCGGCGGTGCGGTACTATCTTGTCAACTCAACCCACGGAGGACCCGATGGCCGCACCCGACCCCCGCCTCGCCGACCGCTACCGTCGCGTGACCGAACAGCTCGTCGGCCTTGTTCGAACGCAACCGACCATCGCGCCTGCACGGCATCTTCGCTGACGCCCCGCCGCAACCGCCAAGATGCCCATCCTTCCGGGATCGGCCCGGCCTCCGGCCCGATGCGGGCGCCGTGGTCGGCCCTGTCAGCCTTCCTTCTCGTCGCCAGGCGATCCCTTGCTGACGGCACGCCGGGAGGGCGTCTTCGCCGGGCTGGTCCATCGCACAGAGCGGCGCCGTGGTTCCTGATCCATCTCGCCCTCGCCGTCAATGCGGCCTTCAGCGACAGCCGATCCTGCAGAGCGAGGTCGTGGTCCTGCAGGCGACGCCGCCGGTGCGATCGTCGCCGTCCTCGACGTCGACAGCGACCGCCCTGACGCTTCAGCCAGAGACCGACGTCGCCGGCCTCGAGCGCCTGGTCGCCATGATCCATACCCCCTAGGCCAGCTCCAACCAGGCGAACCACAAGGGGTGGTGGACCTTGTACCACTGCAGGACTTCCTTCAGCACGACCTGCTGCTCGGGGAAGATGACGTCGCTGCCGATGGTCGAAGTAGAGGCGGATGCCGTTCTCGCCGAAGTGCTCGAGAGCTTCCGAGCAGAGGGTCTGCAGCTCAAGCCGTGGATGTTGTCCTGAATCGCTGATCTTCACCGCGCGGCGACGCCAGTCTTCGCCGCGGAAGAAGCGGGTGAGCAGCGGGTTGCAGACCAGCGGGCGCACCCGGGCGTCCTCCATGAAGCGCAGCGTGAGCCGCACCTGCTTCATGCCGTGCGGCGTGGAGAGCCGGACCGTGACGCGGTAGGTGTCGGGGTCGATCGTCTCCACGCCGGGCGAGCCGCTGTACGGATCGTCGAGCATGTAGCCGACGAGGGCCATCACGTCCCAGCGTTTGCGGGGCAGGAAGTCCTCGGCCACCAGGGTCGGCTTGCCCAGTTCGATGCCCGAGTCGCGGGCCTCGCGGATCCACTCGCGGTAGTTCTCCACGGTCTCGGAATCGGGCGTGTTGCCCATGACGGCGCCCAGCCGCTCGGCGAAGTCGCCGGCCTCGGCATCGAGGCGCATGATCTGCGCCTCCTGATCGTAGGCGAGATCGAAGCTGGAGCTGAAGACCGCGAGCGACACGTCCAGGTCGAGGATCGGCGCCAGGCTCGCGGCCTGCATGGCCTCGGCGCTGGCGGCGTAGCCGTCGAGCAGGAAGAGGTGGCGGTTGCCGGAATCGTCGAGCCACGTGCCGATCTCGTAGGTCGGCGCGTAGGTGCCCGAGTCGTTGAACAGCGCCATGCCCGACGGCATTTCCAGCCGTCCTCGGCCACGTGGGCGCCGGCCTCCCGCCACTGGTCCCAGAGCCCGCCGATGCGCGGTTCGCGGTGGGGGCCGGAGAGGGTCCAGACGTGCACGTTGCCTGGCTCGAGGTCCGGCCAGGTCATGCGGATGGCCTCCCATGACCTTCTGGCGCGGGGGTGTGGAAATCGACGAGCAGCGACTCGCGCGCCGTCAGTGGTACGGACCTCGCGGGGCAGGATGAGGTTGCCCATGTAGCCCCCGTAGGGGCGCGTGACGTTGAGGGGTTGGTCGAAGAGGCATGACGGTCACCGGCCCGTCGGCTTGCCCTTGGCGAAGTGGGACGTTCTCCAGCGTGTCGATGGCTGCGCCCCAGATGGTGATGTCAGCTCTGATCGATGCGGCGCTGGAAGTCCTCCCCAGTTGAAGTCGGGATTGTTGATGAGCTTCTGCACCCGGCGGTCGAGCAGCTTGGCCACTCGAGGCCGCGCGTAGATGCGCCTGAATCCCAGCAACGGTTGCTGCCCATGTCGGGAGTCTCGCCACCCCTTGGGCATGAGGCCCTCGCCGAGGCAGACCATCACGGCATGGTTCTCGGGCAGCTGGCGGGTGATGTGCCAGAGGCACTCGCTCAGCATGTAGGCGCTGATGGCGTCGGCGTCCTTCTTGACCCGGTTCATCTCCTGCTTGGCCTTGCCCTCGCCCTCGCCGAAGCGGCCGAACAGGCGGGTGCCGAGGGCCGCGACGCCGGTGGCCATGATGAACCCGCGCTCGAGCGCACCGCCGACGAAGGTGATGTCGTTGGCCAGCTCGCGCCGACCGGTGCCGCCGCGCAGCCAGGTGACCTCGACGTCCTCGAGCCAGAGATGGAAGCGCCCCAGGATCGGCCGGGTGTCGAACGCCCACTGGGCGATGCGGTTACGCTTCTCCATGGCTGCGGGTGTGGTCATGTCGGGCCTCCAGGGCGACGGGGTGCACGGTTGCAGGCGGAAGGTCTCCGAACCAAGGTAACACGCTCGTCTGGAGGGAGAAACCTGAATCGCCGGCGGCAGGCGGCCCGCCGTTTGCCTCGTTCCGGACAACCCGCGCCGCCGACGAGTCCTCCGGGTGGCGCCACCGAGACCGGGAGGTTCCATGATGACCCAGCATTCCTCACGACTCCTCGCCCCGAGCCGTGCATTCTGGCCGGTTTGCCTTGCGTTCGTCCTGATCGGGGCGGCGACGTTGCCCCTGGCCGGCTGCAGCGATGCCACCTCGCCCACGGCGCCCGATGCGGACAAGTTCGTGGCGCACCTCGAGCCCGTCGTTCCGGTGACAGGCGGCGCGCTCGCCGTGACCGCCCCCGGCTTCGGCCGCTGGCTGCTCGACGCCGACTCCGAACCGGTGGTCATCAACGTCATGCCCGACGAGCCGATCCAGTTCTTCTGGCGGGCCGTCGGCGGCCTGGGCCTGGACGGCCGCGTCACCTTCCGCTACGGCTGGAACGTGTCGGATCCCGACGATCCGGACGACCCCGGCTGGGTGGGACCGCCGAGCGTGGGCTACAAGGCTCAGCAGACCCAGCCGGAGACCTTCTGGCAGGGCGTGTCGAGCCTGACCATCGAGCGCCGCGACCGCGGACGTCTGCAGATGCGCGCCGTCGTCAACGTCGAGTCGATGCCCGTCGCCCCTTAGCCGGGCGGGCGGATGGGATGCTGTACGAACCCCGCCTGGAGCGTTTGCGAAGCACGTTCCAGGCGGGGTTCGTTCAGCATCCTATCCGCCCCCTCAGGGGTGGTAGGGGAGCTTGCGGAGGAACCGGGTCTTGAGGTAGCGGCTCTCGGGAAACTCGAGCTGCACCGGGTGGTCGGGGGCCTGGCCGCCTTCGGCCAGAAGCTCGACCCGCTGGGACGACTGGAAGACCGCGCGATCGACGACCTGGCCGAAGATCTCGGCCGAGACGTGGAACGAGCAGGTGCTGGTGGCCAGGATGCCGCCCTCGTCGAGCCGCTGCAGGCCGACCCGGTTGATGTCCACGTAGGCGCGCACGGCCGCGTTCACGTCCTTGCGGGTCTTGGCGAAGGCGGGCGGATCGAGCACCAGCACGTCCACGGCGTTGCGCGGCATCTCGCGCAGGGCGTCGAAGGCGCTGGCCTGGACGACGTCGGCGACGGCGTCGGTGAAGCCGTTGAGCGCGAGGTTGGTGCGGATCTGCGCGCAGGCGGCCGCGCTGCTGTCCACGAAGGTGACGTGGCGGGCGCCGGCCGCCAGGGCGTGCAGGCCCCAGCCGCCCGCGTAGGCGAACACGTCCCAGACCGTGGCGCCCTCGCACCAGCGGCGCAGCAGGCGCCGGTTCTCCTTCTGGTCGAGGAAGAGGCCGGTCTTCTGGCCCTGGAGCGGGTCGACGAGGTACTTGACGCCCCACTCGGAGACCTCGACGGGACCGGCCAGCTCGCCCCGCAGCACCTCGGTCCGCGGCTCGAGCTGCTCGTAGGCGAGCGCCGTCGACGTGTTGCGCAGGACGATCGCCCGCGGCCCGAGCAGCGCTTCGAGGCCGTCGAGGATCGGCTCGAGCAGGAGGAAGATGCCCTGGGTGTTCAGCTCGATGACCAGCACGTCGGCGTAGCGGTCGACCACGAGGCCAGGCAGACCGTCGCACTCGCCGTGGACCAGACGGAGGCAGTCCAGCTCGGGGTAGACCGCCCGGCGGCGCGCGAGGGCGGCCGCGAGGCGGCGGCGGATCAGCGCGGCGTCGACGGGTTCGTCACGCCTGGTGAGCACCCGCACCTGGATGAGCGAGTGCTTGTGGTAGGTGTCGGTGGCCAGCGGCCGCCCGTCCGGATCGTTCACCACGACGAGGTCGACGTCGGCCAGGTCGCCGGACCGCCGCGTGATCTCGTTGGCGTAGATCCAGGGATGACCGGCGGTCAGCTTGCGGACGGCCCGCGGCTCGATCGTGATGGGTTTCGGCCGCGGCGGCGCACCGTGGGTGCTCATGCCCGGCCCAGCCGACGGACGCTCGCCTCGCGACGTGCCTGCCATTCCATGGTCTGGCCTCCTTTCGTTCCGGCCCCGGCTCAGAAGATGAAGTCCGTGTTGAGGAAGGTGCTCTTGCGACCGCGGATGATCGCCGTCAGGATCTCCTCGTTGCCCGCGTTGGCCTTGGCGGCGACGAGGGTGCGGATGGAGAACACCCGCAGCGCGTCGGAGACCGAGAGGGTGCCCTCGGCCGAGTCCTTGCGGCCGGTGAAGGGGAAGGTGTCGGGACCGCGCTGGCACTGGCTGTTGAGGTTGACCCGGCAGACCTGGTTCACCAGCGGATCGACGAGCTCGGCGATGGTGCCCGGGTCGGAACCGAAGATCGAGACCTGCTGGCCGAAACGGCTCTCCTCGATCCAGCCCACCGGCTGCGCGATGTCGTCGAAGACCGCGACCGGCACCACGGGCCCGAACTGCTCCTGCTCGTGCAAGGCGCTGCCCGGCGTCACCGGATAGACCACGGCCGGATGGTAGTAGGTGCCGTTGGTCCGCCCGCCGTGCGGGTTGAGGACCTGCGCGCCGGCCGCCACCGCGTCGGCGACGATCCCGGCAAGGTAGGCCGGCTTGCCCGGCTCCGGCAGCGGCGTGATCTGCGCCCCCTCATCCCACGGCAAGCCAGGCGCGAGCGCGTCGACGGCCGCGGCGAGGCGCGCGGTGAACTCGGGCGCGATCGCCCGGTGGACGTACAGGAGCTTGAGCGCGGTGCAGCGCTGGCCGTTGTACGAGAGCCCGCCGAGCACGCACTCGGCGACCGCCGTCTCCAGATCCGCGTCCGGCAGGACGATGCCGACGTTCTTGGCCCCGAGCCCCAGCACCGAGCGCAGGCGGTGCGGATACGGATGCTGGTGCTTGAGGATGTCGGCGACCTTGCACGACCCGATGAACCCGAGGCAGTCGATCTGCCCGGACGCCATCAACGGCCCGACCACGCGGGCCCCGTCACCGTAGACCGTGTTCACCACGCCCCGGGGAAAGCAATCTCGCAACGCCTCGAGCAACGGCCCGTACAGCAGGACGCCCATCCGCGGCGGCTTGAACACCACCGTGTTGCCCATGATCAGGGCCGGCAGGAAGATCGTGAAGGTCTCGTTCAGCGGGTAGTTGTAGGGCCCCATGCAGAGGACGACGCCGAGCGGCGCGCGGCGGATCTGGCCGAGGATCCCCTCACGGATCTCGAAGCGCGAGCCGGCGCGGTCGAGGTCCTTCAGCGCCTCGATCGTGTCGACCGCGTAGGCGACGGTGCGGTCGAACTCCTTGCAGGCATCCGCGTAGGTCTTGCCGATCTCCCACATGACCAGGCGCACCACGGCGTCACGCTGGAGCTTGAGGCGGCGCACGAACTCCTCGACGTGGCGGATCCGCGCGGCCACGCCCATCGTCGGCCACTCGCCGCGGCCGTGGTCATAGGCCTCGCGCGCCGCCGCGAGGGCGGCCGTCGCCTCGACCTCGGTCAAGAGCGGATAGCCGCCGATCGCGCGCATCGAGGCCGCCGGGCCGTTGCCCTCGCAGATGGGCGAGCGCACCTCCGCGAGCGGGCCGTCCCAGGTCCGGATCTCGCCGTCGACGAGATACCCGCGCTGGTCGAGCCGACCGGGCAGGCGATGTTCGGGCGGTATCGCCGCGTCCGTGGGAAAGAGGGAGTCGATGCGTTCGCTGAGGCGCATGGCGGTTCCGTTTCGGTTGGCGGGTCGGAGAGATCCTACGCCCAGGCCTGGCGCGTCGCAAGGCCGCCGGCCAGCCGCTCGGGGCCCTTGAGTTGTGCCGCGAAGATCGTTGCAGCACGAGTCGTCCCCGAGCTCGGGTGTCCCGGCGACAGAATCGTTGACGAGATCCAGACAAACACCAGGATCCAGCCCTGTTGCGGGCCCATCAACAATCTCCGCGGCACGGCCTAACCCTTGAGCTCGTCCCAGATCTCCTTCATCGTGTGATGCACCACCTGCTTCCGGTCGCGGTAGCTCGTGTGCAGCAACTCGTGCGACCGGTGCCCGTTGGGCTCGCCGAGGAACTCGTCGTAGATGAGCTTGATGAGCGGGTTGTTGTGGCTCTGGCGGATCTCGCAGCGCTCGTCGATCCGGTAAATCGCCTCCTGCCGCTCGTGCCAGAAGCTCTGGTAGCTCTTCTTGATACGGGGCTGGCCGCCGCCGCCCATGCAGCCGCCGGGGCAGCCCATGATCTCGACGAAGGTCCAGTCGGCGTCGCCGGCCGCGATGCGCTCCATCACGAGCTTCGCCGCCTTCAGGCCATGGGCCACGCACACCTTGATCGTGCCGAGCGGACCGAGGTCGACGGACGCCTCGCGCAGGTTCTCGTAACCGCGCACCGGCGTGTAGACCACGCCCTGCAGTTCCTGGCCGGTGACCACGAAGTGCACCGTGCGGATGGCGGCTTCCATGACGCCGCCGGTGGTGCCGAAGATCTCCGCCGCGCCGGAGTAGCTGCCCATCCACGCGTTGTCGAAGGTCGACGGGGCGAGGTCGGGCAACCATACGCCCTCGCGCTTCAACAGGCGGGCGCACTCGCGGGTGGTGAGCACGACGTCGACGTCGGGCACGCCGTCTCGCGCCATCTCGGGCCGCTGCGCCTCTTCCTTCTTGGCCGTGCAGGGCATGATGCTGACCACCCGTACCTTCGCGGGATCGACACCCAGCTTGTCCGCGAGATAGGTCTTGGCCAGGGCGCCGAAGCACTGCTGCGGACTCTTGGTCGTCGAGACGTGCCCGAGGTGCTCGGGGTAGTTCTTCTCCACGTAGTTCACCCAGCCCGGCGAGCAGCTGGTGATCATGGGCAGGGTGCCGCCGTTCCTGACGCGGCCCAGCAGCTCCGTGCCCTCCTCCATGATGACGAGGTCGGCGGTGAAGTTGGTGTCGAGCACCACGTCGGCACCCAGCTGCTTCAGGGCCGTGATCATCTTGCCCTCGACGTTGCTGCCGGGCGGCAGGTAGAACTCCTCGCCCAGCGCGATGCGCGTGGCCGGCGCCATCTGCACCACGGTGAAGACGTCGGGGTCGTAGAAGTAGTCGATCACCTGCTCGGTGTCGTCCACCTCGGCCAGGGCGCCCGTGGGGCAGACCAGCGTGCACTGGCCGCAGCTGACGCAATCGCTGGTGCCGAGGGCCAGGCTGTCGCGCACGCCGATCTCCGCATCGAGGCCCTTGGCGGCCAGCACCAGCACGTCGGTGCCCTGGACGTCGCGGCACACGTGCACGCACCGGTGGCAACGGATGCACTTGGTCATGTCGCGCACCACCGAGACCGAGCTCTCGTCGCGGGTGCGCCCGCGGAAGTACATCCGCTTGCCGTAACGCGAACGCTGGAGGCCGACGAACTGCGCGACGTCCTGCAGCTCGCACTTGCCGTGGCGAACGCAGGTGGCGCAGTCCTGGTCATGGTCGCCGAGCAGCAGCTCCACCTGCAGGCGCTGCTTCTCGCGCACGATCTGGGTGCGCGTCAGCACCTGCATGCCCTCCTCCATGGGCGTGTTGCAGCTGGTGACCACGTCGCGGTCGCGGCCCTCGCGCGCGATCTCCACCAGGCAGACGCGGCAGGTGCCGGGCGTGTGCTGGGCGTCCGCCAGCTCGCACAGGGTGGGGATGAACTGCCCGTAGCGGCGCGCGACCGAGAGGATCGACTCGTCCTCCTGGAACTCGACAGGCTTGCCGTTGATGAATCCCTGCATCGCTCCTGCCTCCTACTTCTCGGTCACGACGGAATAGACGCGGTAGCAGCGCATGCAGCGCTCGGCCTCGGCGTAGGCCTCCTCGACGCTGATGGGCTTCTCGACCTCCTCGAAGATGCGCTTGCGCACCTCGGGGTCGAGCTCCTGGGCCTTGATGCGGTAGATGTGCTTGACCGGCTTGTCGACGTATTCGGGGTTCAGCTTGCGGATCGAACGCAGGAGCTGGCTGAAGCGGTCGCCCTTGTCGAAGCGGACGCGCCCGTAGGTGAGGTAGTCATCGATCGAGCGCGCGGCCCGCTCACCCTGGGCCATGGCCTGGATCAGGGTGGCCGGACCCGTCACCGCATCGCCGCCGGCGAAGACGCCCGGGCGATCGGTCACCAGCGTGGTCTCGTCGGTCTTGATCAGGCCCCAGCGGTTCAGGTCGATGCCGTCGTCGGGGCCGAGGAAGCGCTGGTCCACCTCCTGGCCGATGGCCGGGATCACGAAGTCGCAGTCGAGCCGGAACTCGCTGCCCTCGCGAGGGCGGACGCTGCGGCGACCGCTGGCGTCGGGCTCGCCCTGCTCCATCTCCACCAGCTCGATGGCCTTGACCTTTCCGTCCTCGGTCACCAGCCGCGTGGGGTGGGTCAGATAATGGAAGTGGACGCCCTCGGCCTCGGCGGCCTCGATCTCCTCCGGATCGGCCGGCATGCTCTCGCGCGTACGCCGGTAGACCAGGTGCACGTCCTTGACGCCCATGCGCAGGGCCGACCGCACGCAGTCCATGGCCACGTTGCCGCCGCCGACGACGACCATGCGCTCGCCGAGCTCCATCGGGAGGTCGAGGTTGATGTGGTAGTGGTTGATGAAGAGCAGGAACTTCACGCCGGTCACGTAGCCGGCGATGCTGCGCTCCTCGCCGGGGATGCCGAGGCCCTTGCCCTTGTGCGCGCCGACCCCCAGGAAGACGGCCTTGAATCCGCGGTCGCGCAGATCGTCGAGGCTGAAGTGCTGGCCCAGGCGCTGGTTGTAGTGGATCTTGCCGCCCAGGCTCTCGATGATCGAGATCTCCTTGCGCAGGACGGCCTCCTTGGGCAGGCGGTACTCGGGGATGCCGACGGCGGCCATGCCGCCGGGCTCGGTCATCGCCTCGAAGACCTCCACCGGATAGCCCTTGAGCAGCAGGTGGTAGGCCGCCGAGATGCCGGCCGGGCCGCTGCCGATGACGGCCACCTTGAGCTCCGGTGGCTGCTTCTTCTCGATGAGCTCGGGCGTGAACCAGCGGTCGGTGACGTACTTCTCACGGTCGGCCACGAAGCGCTTGAGCACCTTGATGCCGACCGCCTCGTCGACCTGGGTGCGGCGGCAGGCCATCTCGCAGAAGCGCACGCACACGCGGCCGCAGGTGGCCGCCATGGGATACTTCTGCAGCACCACGCCGACCGAGTGGGTGAACTTGCCGTCCTTGATGTAGTCGATGTAGCGCGGCACGTCGACCTTGCTGGGGCACTCCTCGATACACGGCGCGGTCACGTAGGTGGTGCAGTTCTGGCGACCCCGCCGGGCGCCGCCCTCCACCTCGCGCTCCAACTCGTCGCGGAAGTGGGTGAGCATCTCCAGCAGGGCCACGCCGGCGGTCTGCCCGAGACCGCAGAGACTCGTGCTGCCGATGTGCTCGGCCAGGGTCGCGACCTCGTCGAGCACGCCCACGCCCGCCTCGCCCTCGCGCAGGCTCTGCAGCTTGTCCTCGAGAATCCGGGTGCCCATCCGGCAGGGCGTGCACTTGCCGCAGGACTCGTGGGCCGCGCGCCGCAGATAGCAGACCGCGATGTCGAGCAGGCTGACGTCCTTCTCGAACACGAAGAAGCCCTTGCCCCCCATGAACGCCTTGATGGGGTTGCCGGGATCGAACTCGTTGAATTCGGCGAAATCGGGCGAGTCCTCGATCTCGAACAGCTGCTTGGCGCGGTTGTCGTAGACCTGCCCGTCCCAGACGCCGAAGATCACCTTGGCCATGTCCTCGTTCCTCCGGTGACGACGCCTAGGCGTCGGTGAGCTGGGCCTCGATGGCGGGCATGATCTCGCGGCGGAAGCAGGCGACGGCGTCCTGGTACCGCGTGTGGAAGACGGTGCCGTCGAGCCGGATCGCCACCTCGTCCCTGGCCGAACACTTGCCCAGACAGAAGCTGCCCTTGAGCATGACGCGGTCGTCGAGCCCGTGGTCCTTCAGCAGGTCCTGGAAGCTGCGGACCACCATCTCGGAGCCGTTCAGGTGGCAATGATCCCCCACGCACACGATCAGATCCACGTCGGACGTCCTCCTGTTGCGCCCGGATCGCCCGGGCCGCGTCGCCGGATGTGTTAATTGATTAACATCGCGGCCTCGAGGGAAAGGAAACACCTCGCCGCGGTGGAGGCAAATCCAATTTTGTATTTGCGTTGGTCGCGTCCGTCGGTTACTGATTCGCGGTTTTCACCCGCGTCGCCCCCCGCTCCGACCGGCGTCGGGTTCCGACAGCCGCCCGGTGCGGTCTCCACCTCGCCGGAGACTCAGGAGGCTCCGGAGGGACACCTGAAGTCATCCAATAATTCCAAATATCATATCGACACGTCCAATCGGGTCGCCGTACGTTAGAGAATTATCATCCACTGGAACTCGCGTCGTGCTGCGTCGAACCCCGGTCTTGCGGGATTCCCCCTGTCGAGTACCCTCCAACCGGATCCACCACTCTCTCCAGCAAGGGCAGGCCGACGTGGCAGACGAATCGCTGGTGTCACTGCTGCACCGCTACTTCCCGTTCGGATTCCAGACCTCGCGGGACGGCTGGGATCGCTTCGAGTTGCCCGCGCTGCTGGCCCACGAGGAGCCGTTCAGCGACGAGAACGCGCGCTACACCGTGCGCCGACTGGCGGACCGCTACAACCAGCGCCCGCCCGCGCCGGGCCGGCCGGTGGTTCCGGTCCTCGCCGAGCAGTGGCTGAGCCTCGGCATCCTGAACGATGCCCTGCGCTACGTGCTGCTCCATTACGCGCTGCGCCAGAAGCCGGGCGCGCTCGCCGATGCCTATCAATGGGCCCGTCGCCGCGTGGGGGAGGATCGCATCGACCGCCTGCCGGTGACGTTCGCCGGCCTGTTCCCCCCGCCCGCCGTGCTGATCGACCGGCAGGATCCCGCACAGTGGCTGGCCGGCGGCGAGCCGGAGCTCGACGGCCGCAGCCGGGTCTCGGTCGAGGCCGTGCTGCTCTACCTCATGGCCCGCAATCCGGCCACCCGCGCGTTCCGCGACCTGTTCGACGACGGCGACCTGCAGCGCCGCGCCAGCTATGTCCCGTTCGTGGTCAGCCTCGAGGAGTACTTCGACGCCCAGGAGCCGTCCGGCCTGAGCGGCGAGACGCTCTTCCACACGCTGCGGGCGCCGATCCTCGCCAGCCCCGACGACCTCGACGGCCAGCTCGCCTACATCCGCCGGCACTGGGGGCACCTGCTCCCCGCGGCCATGCTCGCCCGCCTGGACCTCGTGCGCGACCTGCTGGCGGAGATGTCCCTGGCCCGCGCCCCCGTCTACGGACCGCCGCCGGTGCTCGAGTTCGGCGGTGAGGCGTGGCACGAGGCCGAGCCCGCCGCCTTCAGCCGCGACGCCGACTGGATGAGCAACGTCGTGCTCATGGCCAAGAGCACCTACGTCTGGCTCGACCAGCTCTCCCGCCGTCACGGCCGCGAGATCCGCACCCTGGCCCAGGTGCCCGACGAGGAGCTCGACCGCCTCGCGCGCTGGGGCTTCTCCGGCCTCTGGCTGATCGGCCTCTGGGAACGTTCGGCCGCCTCGCGCAAGATCAAGCAGTTCGCGGGCAACCCCGACGCCGTGGCCTCGGCCTACAGCCTGCACGACTACACCATCGCCGCCGACCTCGGCGGCGCCGACGCCTACCACGACCTGCGCGAGCGCGCCTGGCGCCGCGGCATCCGTCTGGCGAGCGACATGGTGCCCAACCACATGGGCATCGACAGCCGCTGGGTCATCGAGCATCCCCACTGGTTCCTGCAAGGCGACCGCCCCCCCTACCCAGGCTACCGCTTCACCGGCGGCGACCTCTGCGACCACCCCGATGTGGAGGTGCGCATCGAGGAGGGCTACTGGACCCGCACCGACGCCGCCGTGGTGTTCGAACGGCACGACACCCGCAGCGGCGAACGGCGCTACATCTATCACGGCAACGACGGCACCAGCATGCCGTGGAACGACACGGCCCAGCTCGACTTCACCAATCCCGAGGTGCGCGAGGCCGTCATCCAGACCATCCTCCACGTGGCCCGTCAGTTCCCGATCATCCGCTTCGACGCCGCCATGACCCTGGCCCGCAAGCACTATCAGCGGCTCTGGTTCCCGGCGCCCGGCGACGCCGGCGCCATCCCCTCGCGGGCCGAACACGGCATGAGCCGCGAGCAGTTCCGCCAGCTCATGCCCGTGGAGTTCTGGCGCGAGGTCGTCGACCGGGTCGCGCGGGAGGTGCCCGACACCCTGTTGCTGGCCGAGGCGTTCTGGCTCATGGAGGGCTACTTCGTGCGCACCCTGGGGATGCACCGGGTGTACAACAGCGCCTTCATGAACATGCTGAAGATGGAGGAGAACCAGAAGTACCGGCAGACCATCAAGAACGTGCTGGAGTTCAGCCCCGCCGTCCTGCAGCGCTTCGTCAACTTCATGAACAACCCGGACGAACGCACCGCCGTCGAGCAGTTCGGCAAGGGCGACAAGTACTTCGGCGTGGCCGTCATGCTGGTCACCATGCCCGGGCTGCCCATGGTCGGCCACGGCCAGGTCGAGGGGTTCGCCGAGAAGTACGGCATGGAATACAAGCGAGCCTACTGGGACGAGCCCGTCGACGAGGACATGGTGCGGCGCCACGAACGCGACGTGTTCCCGCTCATGCGTCGGCGTTCGCTCTTCTCCGGCGCCCAGAACTTCGCCCTCTACGACTTCATCGCTCCCGACGGCCATGTCGACGAGAACGTGTTCGCCTACACCAACCGCCACGACGCCGAGCGCGCCCTCGTGCTCTACAACAACGCCTATCAAGGGACGCGCGGGCACCTGCACACGAGCACGCCGATCAACGTGGCTCCGGCCGACCACGACCCGCGGCATGAGCGCCGCAGCCTGGTCGAGGCCCTCGGGCTCGACGCCTCGCCCGGCGTCTACTACAGCTTCCGCGAGACGGTCAGCGGCCTGGAGTTCCTGCGCAACGGCGAGGACCTCGCCCGCAACGGCCTGCACGCCAGCCTGCACGGCTACCAGTACCAGACCTTCCTCGACTGGCGTGAGCTGCGCGACCACGACGGCCGCTGGGGCGCGCTCCACCACCATCTCGCCGGACGCGGGGTGCCGTCCCTGCGCCGCGCCCAGCGCGAGCGCGAGCTGACGCCGTTGCTCGCACGCCTGCCCGAGGTCTTCGGGGCGGACGCCCTGACGGCTCTGGCCGGCGGCGCGATCGCCGATCTGGGCGCGTCGTGGCAGGCGGTGCTGAGCACCGCGGCTCAGGTGGCCCGGCCGGCCGCCGCCACCTCCTGCCCGACGGCGACGGACCTGCGGAAGGAGCTGCAGGAACTGATGGCGGACCGACCGCTCCGAACGGACCCGGCCACGGCCGCGACCGGCCCGGTGGTCCGGGATCCCGCAGACGAGGTCGCGCCGGCGCCCGGACTCGTCGCCGCCTACCTCGTCTGGGCCCAGCGCCATCTGACGGCCGCGATGGGGACCGCGGTGGCGCCCGAGCCAGGCGCCGAGACGGACGGTCTCGACGCGGACCGCTGGCGCCTGGACCGCGATGATCTCGATATCCTGCACGACCATATCCGCCCGGCCCTGACGCCCGCGTCGACGGGCGACCGTCCGGTGGACGAGTGGTTGGCCGCCACCGATCTGCTGGCCCGCCACGGCGGCCTCCTGGGACCGCGCGTGCATCGGGCCTGGGCGGCCGTGTTCACCGACGAGAATGCGCGCAAGTTCCTGCATGCCAACCAGTTCGAAGGTATCTGGTATTTCCACAAGGAAGCGCTGGGACACCCTCTGTGCGGCTCGCCGAGGGTGCTGCCTCGGCTGGGCGCCGTGACGGCGGCGGGCGCGGCGGCGTGCGCAGGGCGGCTCATCGAGCTCGCGGCCGCCGCGGGCTACCAGCAGCAGGCCCTGCTCGACGGCCTCGCGCCACCCCAAGACAGCCCTTCAAGACGCGTTGATATGGTGTATCGTGACGGTGTGAACAGTTGCCCGACATCAGCATTCCGACCCTCCGTCGTGGCATGCTGGGTGCTGCTGGCGCTGGCAGCCCAGGCCGCGCCACCCGGAGCGGGGTCGCGGGAACTGCTGGTAGCGGCCGATGGCGGCGCGCCGTTCTCGACCATCTCCGGCGCCGTCGCCGTGGCCGCTCCAACAGCGTGATCCGCGTGCGTCGGAATCTACCGCGAGACCGTCGTCGTCACGAAGAACCTCACCCTCGTCGGCTTCGCCACCGACCAGTCCACGATCCTGGACGGCGAGAACCGTCGCGCGATCGTCAAGGTGATCGGCCCCGCCGTCCTCCGCTGCGAGAATCTGGTTCCGCGGCAGCCCCACGCCGACCAGGGGTCGGCCGCACCTGTCGGCGGCGGTGGCCGAGGATCCTCAACTGCACCTTCCACGGCAGCACGCCCGCGAGGTGGCGCCCTCGCCCTGACCGGCGCGGGTCTGTGGGCCAGTTCGTCAGCTGCCATTTCCAGCGCAACCGGACCGCCGGCGACGGCGGCACCGTGAGCGCCCAGTTCAGCGCCGAACTGACGTTCCGCAGCTGCACCTTCTTCGCCAACACGGCCGACAGGGCCTGCGGTGCGGTCGACGTCGCGTCAGTCTCGCCGCTGGTCGTCGAGCGCTGCCTGTTCATCGAGAACGAGGGCTGGCGGCCGGAGGGCTGCGCACCGCCGGCGGCCCGGTCGTCCTCGAGGGCAACACCTTCTTCCGCAACCTGAGCCTCAGCGGAGCGGCCATTGTCATTGGCCGCCGCCACATCCGACCACGACGTCACCGTCCTGCGGAACATCTTCTGCGGCGACCTCGAGGGAGCCGGCACGATGCCCAGTCGGTCGAGCGCAGCTGCAACCTCTTCTACGACAACTACGACGGCCCCCTGCTGAACAGCGAACCGACGCCCCGAGGAGCTGGTGGCCAATCCCGAGTTCTGCGACTTCCGCGGCCTCGACCTCACCCTGCGGCGCAACTCGCCGGCCGCCGGCCTGTCGGCCGGCAGCGACTGCGGCCTCATCGGCGCCCTCGACGTGGGCTGCCTCGAGAGCATGGAAGCCGCCAGCTGGACCGGCCCGACCGCCCCGCACCGCCTGGTGCGCTGACCGTTCCGCGATGCCCGACTTCTCCGACGACGAGAAACGCCGGATCGAGCAGGAAGCCCGGTTGGGTCGCCGCACCGGCCTGGCCGGCGCGCTGGCCGGCCGTGACGGCGGCGACAACCTGCGCGGCGCGAGCCCCACGCCGGTGATCCAGCGCGCCCTGCTGGCGGCCGACCTGTGGCTACGCCAGCACCTCGAGGCGCCTGATTCCTCGCTCCGTACGGTGCTGCTGCGGCATCTCGAAGCTGCCCCCGAACTCCTCGAGGCGCATGTCGACCGTCCGGCGAGCCTGCTCGCCGTCTGGTTGCCGGGTCGGCTGGAGGCGATGGGATGGCTGGAGGATCTGGTGCGGGAAGTGGACATGGCATGGGGCCGGCTCAACGACGAGCGTCCCCATTTCGAGCGTCCGGGAACCGAACCCGACGTCGACGATCCCTACACCCTCCGCGGCGTCGGCGCGACGTTGACCCGCCTGCTGGCGCAGGCCCGCGCTCACGCCGAGGCCTGAAGCGCGTCCGCCAGCTCCGGCACCGTCGTCGCCACCTGGTCGGGCCCGGCCGCACGCAGGGTGGCGGCCGCCACCAGCCCCCAGGTCACCGCCACGCTGGCCATGCCGAGCTTGCGGGCCGCCACGACGTCGTTGGGGCTGTCGCCCACCATGACGCACGACCCGACCGGCAGTCCCACCGCCTCGATGGCGGCGCGCAGGTGATCGGGATTCGGCTTTCGCCGCACGACGTCGTCCCCGGCGACCACGGCCGCGAAGCGGTCGAGCACGCCGAGGCCCGCCAGGATGGGCAGGGTGAACTCGCGAGGCTTGTTGGTCACCACCAGCAGGCTGCGGCCGGCCAGCGCGGCGAGCAGATCGGCGATCCCCGGATAGAGGACGGTCCGGTCGAGCAGGTGGGCCGCGTAGTGCTCGCGGAACACCTCGTACGCGCGGTCGAGAACCTCGGCGCCGGGCGAGGCCGGCGGCGAGGCCGGATCATCGACGTGCGTCAGGACTCGCGTGAGCAGCGCCCGGGCGCCATCGCCGACGTAGCCGGCCACGACCGGATCGGACAGCGGCGGCCGCCCCCAGGCCCGGCGGACGGCGTTGGCCGCGGCCGCCAGATCGGCCCGCGAATCGACCAGCGTGCCGTCGAGATCGAACAGGATGCCGACGGGCGCCGACGAGGCTGGCAGCTGAGGCATGTCGCATCCTCCAGGGAAAGAAACCCGGGCTTGCACCCGCGGCCCGCCGCGCCATAATGAGGTCAGGCAAGGAGGCGACCATGGCAGAGAAGAAGGAGCCGGCGTCGAAGCCGGCCGGAACGGCCACCCGCCGGCGCAAGAGTCTAGCCGGTGACAGCGGCTCGCGCCAGCTTTCGCGACCCCTGCTGATCGCGCTGCTCGTGGTGGTGGTCGGGGGCGGTTACCTGTTCTGGCCGCGCGGCGGCGGCGTCCCCACCGGGATCGGCGAGCAGTATTCGGTCGTCACCACCGACAGCACCGACCACGCCGTCCCGCGATCCGGCAGCGTGGACATCACCGCCGAGCGAGACACCCTCGTGCCCGAACCACCGGCCGGCGACACACACGCCGAGGCCGCGTCGCGCCAGCCCCTGAAGCTCTCCGAACCTGCGGCCGCCACGCCACAGGCCACGACCCCGCCGGCCGCGAAACCCCGGCCGCGCGCTGCCGAACCCGCCCGGAAGGCGAGCGAAACGCCGCCGGCGGTCGTCCAACCCGCGGCCACCGGCGTGTGGGCCGTCCAGGTGGGCGCGTTCCGCACCCGGACCGGCGCCGACGCGGTGGTGTCCGACCTGGCCGCCAAGGGCATCGCGGCCACCGTGCGGGCGGCCAACACCAGCGGCGGCGAGATGATCCACCGGGTCTGGATCGGCTGGTTCGCGACGCGCGACGACGCGCAGGCCTTCGCCAGGCAGCAGAAGGACCGGATCGGCGAGGCCTACCCGGTCCATCGGTGAACCGCGGCGGGGCCGCCGTCCGCTCAGTCCTTGTCGGTGACGATCTCGGTCTTGGCCCGAGCGCTCTGTCCGCACTTGACCTTGAAGCTCAGCGCCATGAACCCCACAGAGAGCCGCTCGTGCCGCACGGAAACGTGGGCGGGTACCTTCAGTTCCGTCGGCGCGAAGTTCATCAGTCCGGTCACCCCGGCGGCCACCAGGCGGTTGGCCACATCCTGGGCCGAGGTGGCCGGAACGGTGATCACGCCGATCTTGACGCCCTCTTTCCGACAGACGGTTTCCAGTTCATCGAGGTCGCGGATCGCCTGGCCGCGGATCTCCAGCCCCTGCAGCTTGGGGTTCGCGTCGAAGATGCCGCGGATCGGAAAGCCCTGCAATTCGAGTCCCGGATAGTTGGCGAGGGCCTGGCCGAGATGGCCGGCGCCGACGATGACCGTGGGCACGGGCGTATCGACGCCGATGATCTGCTCGAGCGCATCGACGAGGATCGCGACGCGGTAGGGGCGCCCCGGCCGGCTGAAACCGCCGAAGTAGTGGAAGTCGTGCCGCAACTGGCTGGCCTTGATGTCCAACGACTCGGCGAGTTGACGAGACGACACATCCTCCACGCCGATCCCCTGCAGCAGCTTGAGCTTCTCGAGGTAGAGCGGCAGGCGCTGGATGGTGGCTTCGGGCACATCGCAACTGCGGATCGTCCGTTCCATGACCCTGTCTCCCGCGGCTGGTTGGGGCGCCGGCATGCGTGCGCGGTCGATCGAACCGTCGCTGACCGACCTTTAATCTGTGATATTTTGAACAGATTACTGCGATTTTCAGCAGGTTGCAACCCCCCGCTTGCTCCCGGATCACCGCGGTATGACCTGCAAGTCGTTTTTTCGTGCGTGGTTCCCGGCGAAAACCTATATTTGCCCCGCTTCCCGACCGCCCCGACGCGGCGCCCCGTCCATCCTCGAGCCCCTGGTGGTTGCCATGTCCCCTCGCCACTCGGTCACCGAGCCCTGGCTGCTGAGGCCCCTGCCCCTGTTCGGCGAGCTCGACGCCGCCGGCTACGCCGACCTCGGACTGATGTCCGGCCTCGAGGTCCACCAGCAGCTGCTCACCCGTCGCAAGCTCTTCTGCCGCTGCCCCGCCGGCCGCTACAGCACCGAGCACCACGCCGAGGTCTTGCGCCACATGCGGCCCACCCTGTCGGAGATGGGCGAGTACGACGGCACCGCGCTCATGGAGTTCAAGACCAGGAAGGACATCGTCTACCTGCTGAACAACGAGACCGTCTGCACCTACGAGATGGACGACGCGCCGCCGTTCGAGATCGACGACCTGGCCCTCGATCGCAGCTTCGGCATCGCCCGCCTGCTGGGCTGCAACATCGTCAGCGAGGTGCACATCACCCGCAAGCAGTACCTCGACGGCAGCATTCCGACCGGTTTCCAGCGCACGGCCATCGTCGACACCGACGGCGCGATCCCCTACAAGGGACGCACGATCCGCATCCGGCAGATCTCCATCGAGGAGGACAGCTGCCGCGAGGTCTCCGACCGCGGCCACCTGCGCCACTACCGCACCGACCGCCTGGGCATGCCGCTCATCGAGACCGTCACCGACCCCGACATGATGACGCCCTGGGAGGTGGCCGAGGTGGGCCAGCTGATCCGCTGGTTGGCCCGCGTGTCGGGCCTGGTGCGCACCGGACCCGGCGCCGGCCGCCAGGACGTCAACGTGTCGGTGACCGGCGGCACCCGCATCGAGATCAAGGGCGTCCCCAGCCTGCGCGACATTCCCCGCCTGGTGCACAACGAGGCCCTGCGCCAGACGAGCCTGGTGGCGATCCAGCGCGAGCTGCAGCGCCGCAGGGTCACCGTCGCCGACCTACCCGAGCGCTGGTACGACGTGACGCCCAACGTGCGCGGCACCGAGTTCCGCAACGTCAGCAAGGCTGTCGAGAAGGGCGCCACCGTGCTGGCCGTCCCCCTGCCGGGCTTCGAGGGTCTGGTCACCGCGCCCACGCAGCCGCGCACCACCATGCTCAAGGAGTTCTCCGACCGGATCCGCGTCATCGCCTGCATCGACGACCTGCCGAACGTGGCCTGCTCCACCCAGGATGCCCATACGTTCTCGGGCGCGGAGTGGGACAAGATCTGCGGCGTCTGCGCCGTCGAACCGACCGTGCCGATCCTGGTGGTCTGGGGGCGGCGGCAGGATGCCGAGACCGCCGCGCGGGAAATCGTCATCCGCGCCCGCGACGCCGTCGGCGGCGTGCCGAGCGAGACCCGCCAGGCCCTCGACGACGGGACCAACGGCTTCGAGCGCATCCTGCCCGGCGCCGACCGCATGTACCCGGACACCGACCTGCCGCCCATCGGCATCCCCGATGCGCGCCTGGAGGCCATCTTCGCCACCCTGCCCGAGCGTCCCTGGGAGCGGCGGAGCCGCCTCGAGAACCTGGGCGTGGGCCGCGACCTGGCGCAGCGCCTGAGCATCCACCGCGCCTACCCCCTGTTCCTCGACCTGCAGGACGAGATCGGCGGCTCGTTGACCCCGCACACGCTGGCCAGCCTGCTGCTGGACCGCAGCTGCCCCCGACCCGCGAGCCTCGCCGCCGCCGGCGACTGGTGGCGCCGGGTATGCCGCCGTCTGGCGAGCGGCGAGCTGCTGCCCGAGGGCGTCTACCTGGCCGAGGACGAGCCGCTCACGGCGCTCGCCGAGGACGACGCCCGACGCAGGTTCGACCAGGCCCTGACGACCGTGCCCGACGGCCCCCGCACCGGGCCCGATGGCGAGGCGTTCGTGATGGCTCACGTGATGACCGGCCTGCGCGGCCGGGTGCCCGGCCGCACGGTGCGCGGCTGGGTGAAGGAGGCCCTCGCATGAGCACGCAGAACGACTTCCCCGGCTACCGGTCTCCCACCCTCGACGTGCTCCAACGCGAGAACGCCCGGGTCTGGAGCCAGGCCACCCTGCACACCACCCGCGGCGACTTCACCGGGCTGGTCATGCCCCGCAGCGAGACCGCCGACGCCGAGCACATCGTCCTGAAGCTCGACACCGGCTACAACATCGGCGTGCGGTCGGACACCGTCGAGCGGATCACCATCCACGGCCGCAAGGAAGCCAACTACAAGATCCCCGAGAAGGAATTCCCCTACGATCCCGGGAAGCCCCGGGTCAAGCTCTTCGGCACCGGCGGCACCATCGCCTCGCGGCTCGACTACCGCACCGGCGCCGTCATCCCGGCCTTCTCGCCCGGCGAGCTCTACGGCTCGGTGCCCGAGCTGGCCGACGTCTGCAACATGGAGACGGAGAAGATCTACGGCGTGTTCTCCGAGAACATGGGGCCCGAGCAGTGGATGGGCACGGCGCGGGCCATCGCCGCGGAGATCGACAAGGGCGTCGACGGCATCATGGTCGGTCACGGCACCGACACCATGCACCATACGGCCGCGGCCCTCACCTTCATGCTGCAGGACTTGCCCGTGCCCGTGGTGATGGTGGGCAGCCAGCGCTCCAGCGACCGGCCCAGCTCGGACGCCGCCATCAACCTCATCAACGCCGCCCGGACGGCCGCCACCAGCGACATCGCCGAGGTGATGGTCTGCATGTTCGGCCCCACGAGCGACCAGTACGGTCTGCTGCATCGCGGCACCCGCGTCCGCAAGATGCACAGCAGCTACCGCAGCACCTTCCGCACCCTGAGCGACGTGCCCCTGGCCAAGGTCGATCCCTCCGGCGTGACCCCCATCAACCCGACCTACCGCCGACGCGATCCCGAGCGCAGGGTCAAGCTCAACGCCTGCTTCGACGACCGCGTGTCGCTGGTCTATTACTACCCGAACATGAAGCCCGACATCATCGACAGCCTGGTGGCCAACGGTTACCGGGGCATCGTGATCGCCGGCACCGGCCTCGGCCACGTGAACAAGCCCCTCTACCCGGCGCTGGACCGCGCCCGCGCGGCCGGCGTCCACGTCTACATGACCGTACAGACCCTGTGGGGCTACGTGCAGATGTACGTCTACGAGACCGGCCGCGAGATCATGGAGCTCGGCGTGGTGCCGGCCGCCAACATGACCCCCGAGGTGGCCTACGTGAAGCTGGGCTGGGTGCTGGGCCAGACCCACGACCGCGACGAGGTCAAGCGCCTGATGCTCACGCCGATCTGCGGCGAGATCACCGAGCGCGAGCCCCACAACGGCTACCTCGTGATGCAGGGCGGCCTGCCCGAGGTGGACACGTTCATCTCCGAGCACTGGAAGTAGGAGGCGGTCATGGCGGCATCCGGCTGCGAGGCCTGCAGGTGGCGCCGACGGGCGGAGGCGAGGCCCGGGTCGTTGCTGGCCCGGCTCTGGCGATGGCACACCACCTGGTGCCCGGGCTGGAAGGCCTACCAGCGGAGCCTGGCGGCCGGCGCCGAGCAACCGAAGAGCTGAGCGGCGGCCCCCGGTCCCCCGCGACGACACCGCAGGCTGGCCACGCTGCGCCGGGCCGAGGAGTCTGGACGCCGACGGGCTTACGCCGCGCGGCATGGCCGGCTCGCGGCTCCACCATCAGCCCCGGCTGACGATCAACCGGCGGCATGAATTGCGGCATGCGGTGGGAGACGCCAGGCCCCGAGCGGTGCCCGAGGTCTGGCCGAGATCGTCGCGGAAGGACCCATGGCGCGGCCCAAGAGCTTCGAGCGGATCGACGTCCCGCTGCTGGCCGATTTCCACCCCAAGGGCGAGGTCTCCCGGAAGTACGGCGTCTGGCTCGGGCAAGCCTCCATCTCCGACCGTGCGACCGTGCTCATCGGCAAGGACGGCACCGTGCCGTGGTCCGAGTCCGTCGGACCGTCCGGCGCCCGGCAGCCGTTGGAACTGCGGGAGACGGTGGGGTCGCTCGTCCAGGCTACGCCGACGCGACCACGAGCGTGACCGGGAGGGCCGCTCCGGCGGGCGGAGCTTGCGGTCGTCAGGATTCCCGCCGCCGTTCTTCGCCCTATCGCGCGAGCACCAGCTTCATGGACGTCGTCTCGCCGCCAGCTTCCAGGCGGGCCAGGTAGACGCCCGCGCCCACCGACCGCCCCGCGTGGTCACGGCCGTCCCAGCGCGCGGTGTGCGTCCCGGCCGCCTGCACCCCATCCCAGAGCACGGCCACCTGCCGGCCAGCCAGGTCGAAGACCGCCAGGCGCGCGTTGCCGGCGTCGCTCAGCGCGTAGCGGATGCGGGTGGCCGGATTGAAGGGGTTCGGAACGTTCTGCTCCAGGCGGATCCGCGCACCCGGCAGCGGGCTCCCGTCCGGCTGCACCCCGGTGGCGCTCGTGAACCGGTAGACGGCCACCTCGTAGCCCGCCAGCGACAGCCCGGTCAACGCGAACGCCGAACTCACCGACACCAGCGGCGTGTCGTCCGGGTCGAGCAGGTTGATCAGCCCGTGCTCGCCGGGCGTCAGCGCGTCGGCCGACCCGGTCAACGCCAGCGACGGCTGCGCGGCGGCGCCGGTGTTCGCCACGCACAGCACCGTCCGCCCGGCGTCTCGCCGCAGGAACGCGAGCACCGCCCCGGCCGAGCTCTCCAGGGCCAGGAACTCCCCGCGCCGCAGGGCCGGCGTCGCGCGCCGCACGTCGATCAGCTGGCGGTACCAGCGCCAGAGCGACCCGGGATCCTGCTGCTCGTCGGCGACGTTGTACTGCGGGTAGTTGCCGTTGAGCGGCTGCCAGGGCACGCCGGTGGTGAACCCGGCACCCGGACCGCCGTCCCACTGCATGGGGCTGCGGATGAACTCATGGGCGCCGCTGCCCACCATGCCGATCTCCTCGCCGTAGTAGAGGAACGGAACGCCGGGCAAGGTGAGGTAGATGCCGGCCGCCACGCGGTTCTTGCCCTCATCCTCGCCGAGGACGGTGAAGACGCGGTCCTGGTCGTGATTCGTCAGGAAGGTGGCGAACTGCAGATAGGGGTAGACGTCGTGGACGCTGCGCGCCTTCGCGGCGAGGTAGCCGGCGTCGCCCGCGTTGACGGCGCCCAGGGTGGCGCCGGCCAGCTCGAACTCGAAGCAGAGGTCGAGGCGATCGTCGCTGACGTACTGCAGCACCGTGCCCGTGTTCGTCCACGCCTCGCCCACGGACAGGGCGTCCGGCGCCACGGCCTTGATGTGCGCGTTGAAGTCGTGCCAGAACTGGAAGGTGGCCGGCGTGTTCTGCAACTGGTCGCCGTCCTCGAAGATGTAGAGGACGGCGTCGAGCCGGAAGCCGTCCACGCCCACGGTGTCCAGCCACCAGGCGGCGGTGTCGAACATCTCGGCCTTGACGGCGGGGGTCTCGTAGTTGAGGTCGGGCATGCCGTCTCCGAAGAGGCCGTAGTAGTAGCCCGAAGGGTGCCAGTGCCAGACGACCTGCCCCCAGGGCCCGGTCTGGCCGGGATTGCCGGCGGACCAGCGGAACCAGTCGCGGGTGGCCGGATTGCCGGCCGCCGCCGCGGTGAACCACGGGTGCTGGCTGGAGCAGTGGTTCATGACATCGTCGATGATCACCTTGATGCCCCGCGCATGGGCGGCCGCGAGGAACTCCTCGAAGTCGGCCAGGGTGCCGTAGTCCGGGTTGACGCCGCGGTAGTCGGTCACGTCGTAGCCATGGTAGCTGGGCGAGTCGTTGATCGGCATCAACCACAGGCCGGTGACGCCGAGGTCGGTGTCGGTGGCCGGGTCGCCGTCGTTGAGGTAGTCGAGCTTCTGGATGAGGCCCTGGAAGTCGCCGATGCCGTCGCCGTCGGAGTCGTGGAAGCTGCGCACGAACAGCTCGTAGAAGACGGTGTCGTTCCACCAGGCGAGCTCTCCGAGTTCGAGTTCGTGGGACACCTGGTCGCCGTACCAGACCAGGATCTCGTTGTCCGACGGTTGCACCGTGTACTGGCGGTTGGGGCCGCCGCCCGGGAACTCCTCGCTGCCGTCCCACTGGCCGTTGATGCGGAACTTGAACTCGATCGCCTGGCCGGCCGCGAAGCCGTCCACGGTGACGGAGTAGGTGGTGTCGGCGTCGGCGTCGGCCAGCGGGATCAGGGGATCGCCCCAGCCGTTGAAGGTGCCGGCCAGATCGACCGAGTCCACGGCCGGATCGAAGACGCCGAGCTCCACCTGATAGGCCATGCGGACCTGGAAGGTGACCGGGACGGCGAGGGCCGTGGCGGCGGCCAGCAGCGAGACGGCGAGGACGGCGGACATGATGCGGCGCATGTGGGTCTCCGGAACGCCGGGAGTCGGTTTTCTTGATCGATCGTCACGAGGATAGCACGCTCCGGGCCGATCCGGGAACCCGATCCTCCACGGATCCATCTGCGAGCAGGTTTGACCGCGAGAACCGTGGCCGCTATATCTGAGCGCGTCGACCCGAGGATCCCGTGCCAGCTCCCTGGAGGTGCCCCGTGCGTCCATGGTCCGTTGTCCGCCCGCTGACGTCCGTGCTGGTCTGCCTGCTGGTCCTGGCCGCCTGCCAGTCCACCCGCACCGACGCGGTCTCCCGTGGCCTGGCCACGATCACCGGCCAGGCCCTGATGGCCGACGTCACCACCCTGACCCAGCCCGCGTTCGCGGGCCGCCTGGCCGGCGACCCCGGCTACGAAGCCGCCGCCCGCTGGGCCGCACGCCGCTTCGACCGGCTCAAGCTGCGTCCCGCCGGGGACGACGGCGGCTACCTGCAGCGGCTGCCCATCGAGCACAACGCGATCCTCGGCACCCCGCGCCTGACGGTCACCGTCGGCGGCGAGACCGAAGCCGCCGTGCTGGGGCGAGACTTCGTCTGCCGCGGCTTCACCGGCAGCGGCACCGTCACCGCGCCCGTCGTGTTCGCCGGCTACGGCCTGAGCGCCCCCGCCCGCGGCTACGACGACTACGCCGACCTCGACGTCGCCGGCAAGGTCGTGCTGGTGTTCAAGCGCAACCCGCAGTGGTCGCCCGACTCCGTGGCCTGGGACTGGGCCAGCAGCACGCCGCGGGCCAAGGCCCGGACGGCGGGCGACCACGGTGCGCTGGCCATGCTGTGGTTCGAGGTGCCGCACGCCGAGGCCCAGGACGGTCCTGACCACGGCCCCATCGGCAGCGTCCTGCATGGCCCGGGCGAGCACCTGCCCGACCTGCCGCAGCTGGAGATCGACCACGCCCTGGCCGACCGCCTGCTCGGCGGTACGGGCGCCGGCGCCCGCCTCCAGGCCCGCATCGACTCGACCCGTGTTCCCGCCTCCCGTCCGCTCGACGCACGGGCCGCGATCGCCGTCGAGGCCAGCTACGACCCCGCCCGCCAGACCTGCAACGTCGTCGCCCGCCTGCCGGGCCGCGATCCGCTGCTGAAGGACGAGGTCCTGGTGATCGGCGCCCACCTCGACCACGTCGGCCGCCAGGGGCCGTACCTCTACTTTCCCGGCGCCAACGACAACGCCAGCGGCGCCGCCGCCGTCCTGCGCCTGGCCGAGGCCTTCAGCAGCGCGCAGGTGCGCCCGCGCCGGAGCGTGGTCTTCGTGCTGTTCGCCGGTGAGGAATCCGGGCTCGTGGGCGCGCGCTACTACGTCGGGCATCCGACGGTCGCCGCCGACCACGTCACCGCCATGTTCAACCTGGATTGCGTGGCCTGCGGCGATTCGATCCGCGTGGGCGGCGGCGAGAGCGACCCGGCGCACTGGCAGCTGGCCCGCGACCTCGATCGTGCTGGCGCCCGCCTGATGGTCGCCGACACCTGGAGCGGCGGCGGAGCCGACGCCACCCCGTTCTACGAGGCCGGCATCCCGACCCTCTACTGGGTGACCACCAACAGCTACCCGCACCTGCACCAGCCCAGCGACACGCCGGAGACGCTCAACCGGGATCTCTACACCGAGCTGGTGCGCCTGGCCTTCCGCACCGCCTGGGCGGTGGCCGACGCGCCGGCCGATTCGACGGCCGACGCGTCGTGAAGGACCGTCACTTGCCCAGGCTCTGCGCCGAAGCGTTGGCGCGGTGGCGGCCCTCGCCGCCCCGCGGGAAGCTGTAGCTACGGCCGCGCGGATCGACGAGCAGGTTGCCGTCGCGGTCGCCGTAGCCCAGCAGGATCGCGTCCGCCTGGCGGTTGAGCCAGACGTTCCAGAGGGCGCCGTAGGACGTGGACATCTGCTCCACGTCGTACCGGGCGAAGGTGGTCGGGCCGGTGTAGACCGGATCGTCCCGCTCGTTGAGCAAGCTCAAGAGCCCCTGCCAGTCGAAGCGGCCGACCTCCAGGTCGAGCGTCTTGCCCATGGCCGCCGCCAGCTCGCGGAGGCGCGACTGTTCACCGGCGCGCTGATCGAGCCAGAGCAGCAGGAAGACCTCGTCGTTGTCCAGGTCGCGGCCCCAGAACGGCGCGAGCAGATCCCGCGCCGCCTCCGGCAGGTCGAGCCACACCAGGGCGTGGGCCAGCAGCTTGCGACGCCGCGGCGTCGGGTCCGCATCGTAGGCCGCGGACAGGGTGCGCAGGGCCGCGGCATCCAGTCCGTCGGCCCGGGCCTGCTGGCCGGTCTCCGCCATGATGTCGTCGATCAACTCGCCCAGACGGCCACGCCAGGCCTCGCGGCCGCCCACGGCCGCGGGCGCGAACCTGCTGCCCTCGTGAGCCATCACCTCGACCTCGGCCGGCTGCCAGCGGCCGCCGGGGCCGAGCCCGGGCAGGAAGCTGCGACCCTCGCGCTGGGCGAGGCGCGCCAGCTGGATGATCCGGCCGATCTCCGGATTGTCCGGCGCCAGCTGGGCGGCCTGTTCGAAATCGGCCACGCCGGCGGCGAGGTCGCCCTCCTGGCTCCGCAGGAGCCCGCGGTTGAACCAGGCGGTCGCGAGCTGCGGATCGAGCTCGACCGCGCGGTCGAACGCGGCGCGGGCCTCGGCGCGCTTGCCGAGTTGCAGGCGGGCCACCCCGAGCGCGTCCCAGGCGCCGGCGCGACGGTCGTCGACGGCCAGGCTCTCCTCCAGGAACCCCGTGGCTTCCTCGGCCCGATCGCGGCCCATGGCGATCAGCCCCAGGAGGTAGCTGGTCCAGGGTTCGATCTCGTTCTGCCCGGCGAAGCGGGCTCGGGCCTCGGCCAGGTCCATCTCCGCCAGGACGTAGTGTCCCCGCGAGAATCGCAAGCGCCCCCGCAGGGCCAGGGCCTCGGCCGGGTGAATGCCGCGCCGCAGGCAGGTCTCCAGCGCCTCGGTGGCCAGCAGGTAGGACTGGTCGCTCGCACCACCTTCGCCGCGCACGAGCGCGAGCATCGTCGTCGACGCCGCGAAGGCGGTCAGCGAACCGCCGTGGAAGGCGCCCGAATCCAGGCGGTAGAAGTTGAGCCTCGCGTCCGGGAGGCCGCGGATGACCGGATCGCAGGCCAGCGGCACGGGCATGGTGGACCGCCGGTACTCGCGGCGGACGTAGGCCAGGGCGTAGAAGAAGTTGGCCCGGTCGGGCAGGCCGCCGAGCTCGTAGTACAACCCGATATCCTGGTACAGCCGGTGCGGGATGACCGTGATGCGGCGCCAGTAGGGGATCTCGCCGAGCACGTTCCAGGCCAGGTCGGGCTCGCCGCGGCGCATCCAGACCTCGGCCTGGAGCCAGCGCTTGAGCATGTCGCTCTTCTGTCGCTTCAGACCCAGGAAGCCGGTGAGGCCGAGGTCGCTGACGACCGGCAGCTCGACGGGCGGCAGCCGGTACGACAGGCGCATGGCCTCCTCGAGGTCGCCCCGGCCGGCCAGCAGCAGCCCGCGCAGCAAGATGGCCTCGCTGTCGTCGGTCCCGAAGTCGTCGGCCGCCCGGTCCAGCCAGGCCAGGCCCGGGTCCCACCAGCCCGCGTCGCGCTCGATCCAGGCCGCGGTGACCGCGATATCGCGCCGGAGAACCCCGGCATCGCGCCGTTGCTCCGGCACCCGGGTCTGAACCTCCCAGGCCATGGCGAGGCTCTGTCGCGCCCGGCGGCGGTCGCCCGCCAGGTCGAGCAAGCGACCGCGGACGAGCCAGAGATCGGCGCGCGAGGGGTCCAGCCCGATCGACGCGTCGAGGTGCTCGATCACGTCGCCGAGGGCCGGCAGGTTGCGGTACTGAGGCGACGGGGTGTGCACCAGAGGTGCGCTGAGCAGCCGATCGAGGGCAGCCTGGGCTGACTCGATCTCGGCCAGCGGTTTGAGCGCGGCCTCGGCCCGTTCGGCGCGAAGCGCCCGGTCGGCCGGCGCCAGCGCCAGGAAGTCGTCCAGGGAAACCGAATCGACGCTGGCCGCGGCCAGGTCCGTCTCGGACAGGAACGAATGGTGGCGTACGGAACAGCCGGCGACGAGCGCCGCGCTCCCGACCGTCGCGCACACCAGGAGATACCTCAGCGATCGCACCATGCTCTCCCTCCTCGGCGCGGTGGGCTGAATGTCATCCTTGGGGCGCATGACATTACGGAGAGCGTGGCGTCCAGGCAAACCCCGTCGGTCAGCGGAACACGGTGAACTTCTGCACCGTCCGACGCCCGTCGATGGTGATGGCGGCCCAGTAGACGCCGCTGGCGGCCCGTCCGCCGCGCGAGGCGTGGCAATCCCAGGCGAACTGATTGCCCGCCGCGTCGGGGACGACGAGGCCGAGGTCGCGCTCGAACACCAGCCGCCCACGCACGTCGTAGACCTTCACGCCGACGTCGGCGGTCGTGGCCAGGCGGTAGCGGAACACGACCCAGTCGTCGCGGGCCGGGTTGGGGTACACCCGCACCAGGCCCGGCTGCTCGGCCGCCGCCACGCGGGTGTTGGCGAACAGCCAGCCTTCGGGATCCAGCAGCACCCGTCGGACCGTCTGGTCGGCGGTCGGCAGGACGAACGTGGCGGTCGCCTCGGCGCCGCGCAGCTCGACGGTGCGCACGAGGGTCTCGGCGCCGAGGTCGAGGTGCACCGGCACGTTCAGGTCGAAGAGCGGCTCCTGGGTCTGGGTGACGGTCACGCGCACGGTGTCGGGCACGGCGGGTCCGCCGGTGATCCGGTCGGTGAGCACCAGTTCGGGCACCACGTCGGTCGTCAGGTAGGGCCAGAAGAACGGGTCGAGGTCCTCGCCGGCGTACGCCGCGGCCAGGGCGATGAACTCCTCGGTGGTGACGGTCCGCAGACGGCGCGTGGGAGCCTGGGCCCAGTCCTGCAGGAGGTCGAAGAAGTCGGCGTCGCCGAGGCGTCCGCGCAGCATGTGGAGGATGAGCGAGCCCTTGTCGTAGATCACCCGGCCCGGGAACACGGGCACCGGGTCGTAGACCGGGCCCGCGCCCACCCAGTCGAAGGCGCCGCGCGCGTCACGCATGTAGGCGAAGTAGGCGTCGGCCCCCTCCTGCGCCTCGACCCACAGGGCCTCGCTGTAGGTGGCGAAGCCCTCGTTGAGCCAGATGTCGGCCCAGGTGCGGGGCGTCAGGCTGTCGCCGAACCACTGATGAGCCAGCTCGTGCATGACGATGTTCTCGGCCAGGCCGAAGCCGGTGAGGTTGATGCCGTAGCTGGTGCAGGTCTGGTGTTCCATGGCGCCGGACCACTCGAACTGCGCGTGGCCGTACTTCTCGAGGGCGAACGGATAGACGCCGAAGCGGTCCTCGCCCAGCTGAATCATCTCGCAGGTGGGAGCGAAGTCGACGCGGGAGTCGGCGTCGTCCTCGGGATAGACGAAGTTCAGGATCGGCAGGCTGGTGCCGCCGGTGGTGGTGCAGGTCTCCTGCCAGAGGACGTAGTTGCTCACGGCCGCGGAGACCAGGTAGCTGGCGATCGGGTACTGCGAGAACCAGGTGAAGGTGGTGTACCCCGGGTCCGCGGCGGCCTGTCCGACGAGCAGGCCCTGGCCGGCGGCCAGCCGCGGCTCCGGCACGGTGTAGACCTCGAGAAGCTGGTCGATCTTGTCGTCGGGACGGTCCTTGCACGGCCACCAGTACTTGGCGTAGGCCGGCTGGCTCATGGTGGCCATCGTCCAGTTCTCGTCGCCGGGCGCGTGGTTCTCGAGCCAGAGTCCGCGGCGCGTTTGCGGCGCCGACGGGATGCCCTCCCAGCGTACGGTCAGGCTGTCCTCGGTCCCGGCGGCCAGGGGCGCCGGCAGACGGATCAGGAGCGCATCGTCGGCATGGACGAAGGGCAACGCCAGGGCGTTGCGCGTGACCTCGCCGACCGTCAGGCCGTAGCCGCTGGCGAGGTCGAGGATCACCGTCTGCAGGGTGTCGTCGAGGCTGGCGAACACGTGGGTGACCTCGCCCGCGATCCGGCCCACGCCCGGCTCCGGCACCTCGAATCGCAGGCGCAGCGTGGTGCGCAGGATATCGTAGCGTTCGCTGCCGGGGGTGAAGTCGCCCTCCTCCGGCCCCTTGTCGGACAGGGCCTTGCCCTCCCAGTCCAGACGGGTGAGCGGGCCATGGGGCAGCGGTCGGTCAGGCGCGGCGATCGCAGCGGCGGCCAGGCAGGCGCAGACCACCGTCAACGCAGACAGAGACACCAGGATGCGCGGCATGCGGGCTCCTCGAGGCAGGCGGGGTGGCAACCTCCGGCGCGTCCCCCGGCCGGAGTCCAGGGAGCATACCACGGGTCAGTCGTCCTCCGCCACCATCACCGAGCGGCGCTTGGCCGCCACGCGCGCGCCGGCCGGGACCGAGGCGGTGATCCAGGCGCCGCCGCCGATCACCGCGCCGCGGCCGATCACCGTCTCGCCGCCGAGCAGGGTGGCGCCGGCGTACACGGTGACGTCGTCCTCGAGGGTGGGATGGCGCTTGCCGCCCTTGACCAGGCTGCCGTCCGGGTTGCGTGCGAAGCTCAACGCGCCGATGGTCACGCCCTGGTAGAGCTTGACCCGCTTGCCGATCCGCGCGGTCTCGCCGATCACCACGCCGGTGCCGTGGTCGATGAAGAAGCTCTCGTCGATCTCGGCGCCGGGGTGGATGTCGACGCCCGAACGGTGATGCGCCCACTCGCTCATGATGCGCGGCACCAGCGGGATGCCCATCCGCTGCAGCGGGTGCGCCAGCCGGTGGACCGCGATCGCATACACCCCGGGATAGCAGAGGATCACCTCGTCGGTGCTGCCGGCGGCCGGGTCGCCGCTGTAGGCGGCGTTGACGTCGGTGCGCAGGATGCCGCGGATGGCCGGCAGGTGCTGCAGGTACTCCAGGGCGAGGCGACCGGACAGCTCGCCGATCGCCGTGCCGGCATCCTGACCGGGCGCGTCGGCCCAGAGGGCTGCGCAGGAACACCCGTGGCGCCGGCTGAACTGCAGGGACTGCGACAGCACGTCGCGCAGCGCGCCGTGCAGCCGTTCGAGGTGCGACGCGGCGAACAGCCGCAGGTCGGCGTCGCGACGCACCGGTTCGCCGTGGTAGCCGGGGAACACCAGCGTGAGCAGGCATTCGAGGATGCGGCGGATGGCCGGCTGCGAGGGCAGGTTCTTCTCGCCGATGCGGTTGATGACGCCGTCGTTGCGGTAGGTTCCGGCCACCTGCTCGGCCAGATCCCAGATCGCGCGGCTGCGCTCGCTCTCGGTCATCGTTTCACCTCGCGGGGCGGCGCTCGGTCCGCCCCGCCGAAGAATCGCCCGGGCATGAGGCCCACGTCGCTCAATCAGCGAGGTGGGCGTAGAGCGCGCTCGAGAGGTAGCGCTCGCCGCAACTCGGGATGATCACCACCAGGCGCTTGCCCGCCATCTCGGGACGGGCGCCGATCCGAAGGGCCGCCGCGATCGCCGCCCCGCTGCTGATGCCGACAAAGATGCCTTCGCTCCGCGCCGCCTCCCGCGCGTGCTCCATCGCCTCGTCATCGGTCACCGTGATCACCTCGTCGATGAGCGAGCGGTCGAGCACGTCGGGCACGAACCCGGCGCCGATGCCCTGGATCTTGTGCGGGCCCGGATCGCCGCCCGACAGCACCGGCGACGCGGCCGGCTCGACGGCGAACGTGCGGAACTGCGGGTTGAGCCGCTTGAGCCGCCGGCTCACGCCCGTCACGGTGCCCCCGGTGCCGACGCCGGCCACCAGGCCGTCGACCCGGCCGCCGGTGTCGCGCCAGATCTCCTCGGCGGTGGTGCGCTCGTGGACCGCCGGGTTGGCCGGGTTGGCGAACTGCTGCGGCATGTAGCTGCGCGGCCGCGAGGCATGCAGGGCCTCGGCCTCGGCGATGGCGCCCTTCATGCCCTTCTCGGCCGGCGTGAGCACGAGCTCGGCGCCCAGGGCGCGCAGGATCTGCCGTCGCTCCTTCGACATGCTGGCCGGCATCGTCAGGGTGAGCGGGTAGCCCTTGGCCGCGGCCACGAACGCCAGTCCGATGCCCGTGTTGCCGCTGGTGGGCTCGACGATCTCCATGCCGGGCCGCAGGCTCCCGTCGGCCTCCGCCGCCTCGACCATCGCGAGCGCGATACGATCTTTCACGCTGCCGAGCGGGTTGAAGAACTCGAGCTTGAGCAGGAGGTCGGCCCCGGTGGTGTTCAGGCGCTGCATACGCACCAGCGGGGTGTCGCCCACCACCTCGGTGATGCGGTCATGGATGCGCCCGGCGGTCTGGCCCGGCGGCGGCGAGGACGCTGGCGTGCGGTCGGTCATGACGGGACTCCTCGGGTTGCGGACGAGCGGAAAACTCGACCGTCGGTGTCATGTATACCGCCAACATAACACCCCACGGCGCCGGACCGCTACCGGTCAGGCCGTCCGGATGCTGCCACCGAAGCGCTCGAGCTGCTCGCGGCTGCCGAGCATGATCAGCTCGTCGCCGACCTCGAGCACGTGCTCGGGTCCCGGGTTGAACCGGAGGTGACCATCCGGCTTCTTGACCCCGATGATGATGAGGTTGAACTGGCTGCGGATGTTCGTGTCACGCAAGGCCTTGCCGGCCAGGCGGCAGCCTTCGCCGAGGGTGGCCCCTTCCAGGCTGAGCTCCATCTCGCCGCTGCGGGTCAACAGGTCGATCACCTCGTACACCGCGGGCCGGATCAACGCCTGCGCGATGCGCACGCCGCCGATCGCGTAGGGCGAGAGCACCTGATCGGCCCCCGCCGCCCGGATCTTGCGAAGCTCCCGGGTGTCGCTGGCCCGGCTGACGATCATCAGCCCGGGGTTCTCCGAGGCGCACATCTCCCGGGCCGACAGGGTGATGTACAGGTTGTCGACGTCACGCGAGGCCACGGCCACCAGGCCGCGCGCCCGCAGCACCCCGGCCGTCAGCAGGACCTCGTCCTCGGTGGCGTCGCCCACCACCACGCGGTAGCCCTTGGCGGCCAGCTGCTCGGCGCACTCCGGGTCGCGGTCGACCACCACGAACGGCACTCCCTCGGTCCGCAGCTCCTCGCAGATGGTCCGCCCGACCCGTCCGTGGCCGCACACGATCACGTGGCCCCGCATCGATCCGATCTCGCGCAGCATGCGCTTCCTCCCGACGAGTTTCTGGAGCGACCCCTCGACCACCGCCCGTCCGAGCGCGGTCAGCGTGTAGCCCACCACCATGATGCCGAGGACGATGAGGACGATGACGAACACGTGCCCGGCGGAGTCGAGCTGGCGGACCTCCCCGTAGCCCACGGTGCTGATGGTGATGATGGTCATGTAGACCGCGTCGAGGAAGGGGTAGTCCTCGATCAGCATGAAACCGATGGTTCCGACGATCACCACGCCCAGCAGGAGCGCCAGTCCGCGCGCGACGTTGCCGAGGCCGGTCTCCAGATCCATGCTCGCCTCCAGCGGGTTGGCCAGGAGGTTAAGGGCTTGCCGTCCGGCCGGAAAGGGGCAATTTTGGGCGTGGCCGCACGGATCGTCCCGGCGGCGGGAACCTGCGGCCGCGGGCCGGGTTCCAGGACCTTCAGCCGCCGCGGCCCGCACTCCAACCGGAAGGTCGTCCATGCGCCGGATCATCGCCTGCCTGATGCTGCTCGCGCCCCTGGTGGCGCTGTCCCAGCCCAACCTGGTGCTGGAGCCCGCGAGCCTGGACTTCGGGACCCTCGCCCAGCAGCAGACCCGCGACGCCACCGTCATGCTCAGCAACACGGGCGACGCGCCGCTGGAGATCACCAAGGTGGAGGCCACCTGCGGCTGCACCGTGCCCGACCTGGAGGTCACCACCCTGGGCCCCGGCGCGAGCACGGTGATGGAGGTGCAGTTCAACAGCCAGCACTTCCAGGGCCACCAGCTCAAGTTCATCAAGATCTACACCGATGACCCCCGGCACCAGGTGGTCGACTTCCAGATCCAGGCCAACATCGAGGTCGCCCTGAGCATGGAGCCCGCGCAGACCTTGCTGCGGTTCCCGATGGTGCGCGGCGGCGCCACCTCGACCCTCACCTACACCTTCGTGGCCAAGGACGTCTCGCCCCTCGAGATCGAGCCGGTGAGCTGGCCGCAGGGCTGGCTGGACATCGCCGTGCGGCCGAGCCGCGACCCCCACAGCGTGGACGTCGACTTCACCGTCCGCGCGGACAGCCCCCCGGGCACCTGGCGCGAGCCCCTGAAGCTGCGCACCAACGTGCCCGACGTGCCTGTCGTCAACCTCGAGGCCGACGTGCGGGTGGTGACCGACCTGATCCTCGGCATGGATCGCGTGAACCTGATGCGGCCGCGGTCGGGCCAGAAGCTCGGCACGCGGGTGCGCGTGGCGCCGGCCGAGCCCGGCATCGAGTTCAAGCTCACCGGCGCCGAGGTCGACATCCCGGGCCTGACGGCCAGGGTGGAGAACGGAACGCGCGAGTCGTTCGCCGTGCTGGAGGGCGTGGCCCTGGCCATGGATCATCCCTTCGCGCAGGCGGCGCACGGTCGGATCGCCGGCACGCTGCGGATCCATACGAACCTGCCGTCGTCGCCGCTGTTCGAGGTGCCCGTGACCTACGTCCTGCGTCCGTGAGCCTGGCGCCGTGACCGCCACGACCCGCACCCGCCGCGTCCATCCGACGCCCGTGACCGAGGCCTTGCGCCTGGTCGGGGCGATCCTGGCGGTGGGGATCGTCACCTGGCTCGTGCGCCCGGACCGACTGCCCCTGCGCGCCGACGCCGAGTTCTACGCCCTGGACCTGCCCGCGCCGCTGGTCTCGGTGGACGAGGCCCGCGCGGCCTACGACGAGGGCCGGCACGTCTTCATCGATACCCGGCCCGAAGCCACCCTCGCCAATGCGATCCCCGGCGCGTTCGTCATCCGCGCGGCCAGCTTCGCCGCCGACCTGGACGCGGTGCGCGAGTTCATCTTTCCCGAGGATCCGCTGATCCTCTACGGCGAGGGCTCGCCCGTACCCGTCGGCGACGTGGCCGTCCTCTTCCAGGCCCGCGGTCATACGGACGTGCGCATCCTCCAGGGTGGCCTCGAGGCCTGGCGGGCGGCCGGCGGCCCGGTGGCGAACCCCGGCGGAGCCACGCCATGAGCCGCTGGCGCGACGCCCTCTCGCTGCTCTGCCGCCTCGGCGTGGGCGCGGTCTTCCTGTACGCATGCATCGACAAGCTGGCGCACCCGGCGGCGTTCGCCCAGAACATCGCCAACTACCGCCTGGTGCCCATGGCCCTGCTGCATCCGTTCGCCTGGCTGATGCCGGTGGCCGAGGCGGTGGTGGCCGTCGCCCTGATCTGCGGCTGGCAGCGCCGCGGCGCCCTGATCCTGGCCGCGGCCATGCTGCTGGTGTTCATGGTGGCCATCGCCGCGGCCCTGATCCGCAACCTGGACATCTCCTGCGGCTGCTTCGACACCGGCAATGGCCATGCGGTCGGCCGCGACCTGCTGATCCGCGACGTGGTCCTGCTGCTGGTGGCGCTGCTGCCGTTCGCCCTCCGGAGCGACCGCTGGTCGCTCGATGCCGCGCGCCGTCATGAACGCTGATATCCGGCCTCAGCGCGCCGGCGTTCCGAGTCGCTGTCCCGTCGAGTTGTGATTTGACTTGCTCCGGAGAGCGGGCCATTATTCGCCCATGACGCCGCCGGGGCGGCCGCCACCGTTTTTCAGTCGAGGAGGAACCTCATGCCCGCGTTCGTGGATCCCGCCAAGTGCACTGGTTGCGAAGACTGCATCGAGACCTGCCCCACCGAGTGCATCAGCCTCGTCGACGGCAAGGCCGTGGTGGATCAGGATGAGTGCACCGACTGCGAAGCCTGCGTGGATGTTTGCCCGGAGTCGGCCATCACCATGCAGTAGTCGCGTCCTGCACGCAGACTCGAGGGCCGGAGGCCATGCCTCCGGCCCTCTTGCGTCTGCTCCGGAACGGCGCGGGCCGACTAAAGGCAGGCCGTATGCTGCCGATATCCAGGACTGCCCGGTGACCGGACCCGACCTCAAGGATGGAGCCATGAGCCACGTCGAGAGCCTGCAGACCTCCCTGCCCGGCGGCGCCCGGGCGGTCGTCATCGACGACAGCGCCACCATGCGGCGCATCTTCGAGCGCGAGCTGAGCGGCCTCGGCCTCGCGGTCCAGGCCTACAACGACGGCCGCGAGGCCCTCCTCGCCCTGGAATCCACGATCGACGGCACCACGATCATCTTCAGCGACATCCAGATGCCCAGCATGGACGGCTTCGAGTTCTGCTGGCGACTGCAGCAAGCCCCCTGGTACGACGGCACGCCGCTCGTGATGGTCTCCACCTTGAGCGACGCCAGCAGCGTGATCCGGGTGCTCAAGCTCGGTGCCGACGACTTCATTCCCAAGCCGTTCAACCGCGAGGACCTCGCCCAGATCATCGAACGGGTGTTGAGCCATGACTGAGATCGCCACGCAGCAGACGCGCACGCTCGACCGCATGCAGGTCCGCATCGCCCATCTGGACACGCTCCTCTCCCTCGCCGGCGAGGTGATCATCACGGCGGCCAACCTGCAGGACCTCGAACGCCGGGCCGGCGGCCATGGCGCGGCCGGCACGACCACCGACAGCGCGAGCCTGCATCTGATCAAGACCTGCAACCAGTCCACACGGCGCATCAGCCAGGAGCTCCACGACCTGGTCATGGCCATCCGCCTGGTGGAGATCGACGAGACCTACCGCTTGCTGCGACGGCCCGCCCGCGACCTGTGCCGGAACCTCGGCCGCGACGCGGAGATCGTGCTCAAGGGCGAGGACGTGCTCATCGACAAGGCCCTGGCCGAGCACCTCGTCGACCCGCTGCTGCATCTGCTGCGCAACGCGATCGACCACGGGATCGAGAGCCCCATCGATCGCAAACGGGCCGGCAAGCCCCTGCAAGGCCGGGTCAGCATCAGCGCCAGCGACAGTGAACACGAGACCGTCATCACCGTAGCCGACGACGGAGCCGGCATCGACGAGGCCGCCGTCCGCCAGGCCGCCCGGAAGCTGGCAGTTCCCGACGCCGATACGCGGCCTTTGCTCGAGCTGATCTGCCGCCCGGGCCTGACCACGGCCGACCAGGTGACCGGCACCAGCGGCCGGGGCGTCGGCCTGGACCTCGTGCACACGGTGCTGGATGAGTTCGACGGCGAGCTCAGCCTCGACACCGCCCCGGGCCAGGGTTCCAGTTTCACCTTGCGGGTGCCCAAGCTGCGCGCCGTGAACATCATCGATGCCCTGACCTTGAGGGCCGCCAGCAATCTCTACGCCCTGCCGATCGACAAGGTGATCGCCAACCTCGGCCTCGACCCCGCCGACGTGAACACCGCCTTCGATCGAGGCCGCCACATCACCTACCAGGGCCGGATCATCCCGCTGCACGACCTCGAGACCGTGCTCGGCGAGCCAGCCGCGACCACGCCGGCGGGCACGCTGCCCGTCATCATCCTGCACGGTCGCGCCGGCGACGTGGCCTTCATCGTGAGCGAATTCCTGGGGCCCCAGAAGCTGGTCAACATCCCCCTCGACGCGGGGCTCCGTCATCACGCCGCCGTCGCCGGCACCGCCGTCTTCACCGGCGGCAAGCTGGGCTTGACCATCGACGTCGACACCCTGGTCGCCGCGGCGATGGGGATCCAACCGGAGGCCGCCACGGCGCAGGCGCTGGTGGCCGCGGCCACGGAGGCGGCCCGCCCGAGTTCGCCGCCGCAGGCCCCCGACGCCGGATCCGCCGACGACGTCGGGCGCCGTCGCAACGCCAGCGCCCTCGGCGACGACGTGGGCAGCCTGCACCATGAGCTCGCCGCGAGTCTCGCCGAGCTCCAGGACGCCCTGCTCACCCTCGAACAGAATCCCGACCTGCAGGACGAGCTGAACCGCGCCTTCCGCCGCCTGCACGCCGCCAAGGGCCACTTCTCGGTGCTCGAGGCCGACCTCCAGGCCGCCTTCGCCCATCAGCTCGAGACGGCGCTCGACTACCTGCGCGCGGGGCGGCTCGCGATGACTTCCGAGCGCATGGACCTGCTGCTCGACGGCGTCAGCTACCTGATCGCCTCCGCCGCCACCCTGCCCGCGGCGCCGGACACGCCCCCGACCGAGCTGCTCGCCCAGCTGCAGGAGCTCACCGACAGCGACACCGTGGCCGCCGAGGACGGCCTGGACTACGCCGCCCTCGTGCGCCAGCCCTTCGACCTCACGCCGACCGCCCAGCTGCAGGTCCTCAGCGCCCTCAAGCGCGGCGAGCGGACCTACGAGACCTACCTCGAGTTCGATCCGGGCCGCCAGCCCGCCTTCCTGGCCGCCTATCTGCTGCTGCGCCGCGTCGGCAAGACGGGCAAGATCCTCGCCACCCTGCCGAGCGTTGCCGACATCGAGCAGGGCCGCTGCGGCCGCGAGGTCAAGATCCTCTGGGCCACGCCCATCCGGGAGCCCGAGGTGGACGCCCTGCTGGAGCGCCTCGCCCCGCTCTATCACCTCGGCGAGCATCGCTCCATCCCCACGACGATCTTCGCCTACAAGGACGGGGTCGGGTAGATGTCCGGGGTGCTCGGTCCTCGCGCCAGGCGGCCCTGGACGGGCCGCCCGGCTGCTGCGGAGTCGCACCCCGGACATCCACCCGACCCCTTGCCTGGCGGAAGCGGCGCGGGGAACCGTGGTGCTGGAGGACCCGTGGCGGGGCGGCGCGAGGGGTAAACGGCTCCGCAGCAGAACGGCGGTCCGTCCAGGACCGCCGTTCGCGAGGACCCAGCGCACCCCTCGCGCCGCCCCGTCACGCGTCTTCCAGCACCACCGCCGTCCCGTACGCCAGGATTTCGGCCGCATGTTCCATCATCTCGCAGGTGGCGAAGCGCATGCCGACCACCGCGTTGGCGCCGTTGGCGCGGGCCTCGGCCACCATGCGGTCGAGGGCCTGCTCGCGGCTCTCGGCGATCATCTTGGTGTAGTCGTTGATCTCGCCGCCGACCAGGTTCTTCAGGCTGGCCATGATGTCATGGCCGATGTCTCGCGCCCGGATGGTGTTGCCCTTGACCAGGCCCACCACCTTGACGATGCGTTTGCCCGGAACCTGTTCCAGGGTGGTGACCAGCATGCCGAACCTCCGCTAGCGGCGAACGTCGTCGTAACGGTCGCGTTTCCGGGTGAAGAGCCGCTCGCGGATGGCCGACACGAGCAGGATGAGCAGGCCGAGGCCCGCGGCCAGCAACCCCAGGCGTACGAGCACCGGCACCGCCAGCGCCACGATGGCGATCAGCAGGCGCACCGCGACGTAGAGCGCCACGCACCCGGCGCCGATCCAGAACAGGCTCCAGCCGAGGCTGCGCTCGGAGCGGTTGTAGACCTTGCGGTGAAACTCCTCCCAGGCCTCCCGGGGCGCGGGCCGCAGGGCCAGGTGGTCGGTGAACGCCTTCATCTGCACGATGCGGTCAAGCTCGCGACGGGCCCGTTCGTCCAGTTCCAGCCACGACTCCACCAGCGCGCGGTCGGCGAGGTCGAGCTCGCCGTCGGCATAGGCCGACAGCAGCGGTCCGTCGCGTTCGGGGTCGTAGGGTCGACGGTCGGTCATGCCGTCACCTCCTCCTCCCCCAGGTGCTTGCGGATCTTCTGACGCGCGCTGTGCAGGCGCGACATGACGGTGCCCAGCGGGATCGCCATCACGTCGGCGATCTCTCGGTACTTCAGGCCCTGGAACGTGTAGAGCAGGAAGACCTCGCGCAGCTCGACGGGCAGGCCGTCGACGGCCTCCCAGAGGCGGCGGCGCAGCTCCTCCGCCTCCGCCATCTGCAACGGCGAGGGCAGATTGGCGGGCTCGGTCACCCACTCCAGCGGACAGTCGCCCCGATGGCGCGTCTCGTCCCGCCGCTGGTTGAACGACGTGTTGCGCACGATCCGGTACAGCCAGGGGAAGAACGGCTCGCCCACCCGGAAGCCGCCCAGCGAGCGGTGGATCCGGATGAACGACTTCTGCACGGCGTCCATGGCATCGTCATGGTTGCCGCAGAAGCCGAGGGCCAGGCCGTAGGCGCGATGCCGATAACGTTCCATCAGGGCCGCGAATCCCTCGCCATCACCGTCCTGGAAGCGGACGATGTCCTGTTGATCGGGGTCCACCGGAGTACCGAGGTCGGCGGACGGGTCGGACAGGGGGGATACCCCACCGCCCGCCTCGCTATTCGCGGTCAGGCGACGGAAAGTGGCAGGCGAAAGGACACGCAGCAACACGGCTACTCCGCGGGTTTGCGATCCCGGCGTCCGGGCCAGAGCACGTCGTCGCGGCCGGCGGCCCGGTTGACGTGCCGGGCGGCGACGAAGAGCAGGTCGCTGAGGCGATTCAGGTACACCACCACGGGGTCGGGAATGGCCACCTGAGCTGCCCGCAGCGCCACCACGTGGCGCTCGACGCGGCGGTAGACTGTGCGCGACGCAGGCCGCCGCACCCGGATGCCACCGGGCAGGATGAACGCACGTAAAGGCGGCAGTGTTTCACCGAGCCGATCGATCACCGGCTCGAGGGCGCCGCCATCCAGGGGCAGCGCGTCCGCCGCACCGGCCACCAGCGCCTCGCACCGCGGCGGGTCGGCCAGCAGGGCGCCGAGCCGAACAGATCTGACCGGATGCGCCGAGGTCGGCCCGCAGGCCGTCCACGTCGGCGGGCAGGGCAGCGAGCGCCACCGATCACGCTGTTGAGCTCGTCGACATCCCCGTAGGCATCGACGCGAGGGTCGGACTTGAGGGTGCGCGACCCATCGACGAGGCCAGTCTCGCCGCGGTCTCCGGTGCGGGTATAGATACGGGCACGGTCGTTCCTCCAGGGTGGCGACCGGCTGAATACTAGCGCAGTGCGGCGAGGGAGCAACCAGAATCGGGCGTGGCGGGATGCTCCGGGCCGGCATGGGGCGGCATGGTGGCTATGGTGGTCCATCCGATGGATGATTTGGCGCACCAGCCGCGACGTATCGGCGGATGGCCGGCGTCGTGGGGAGAGACGCATCCATGACGCCGGAATCACACGCGGCACGGATCATCTCCGGACGACCTAGCGAACGACCGTCAGGCTGCGCGCCGCGAACCCTCCCCGCTGACTGCACCACGCAGCGGTACACACCCGACGCCACCGTGCGGCCCTCTGATCGTCGCGGCCGTCGAAGGTCCAGCGGCCCCGCCCCCGCAAGGCCGGCCTCGAGCCTGGCGCGGCGGACCAGGCGGCCCCGTGCAGGTCCACGAGCCGCAGCTCGACCGCCTCGCGCGGCGCGGCGGGTGAACGCCACCTGCGTGGTGGGATTGGCCGGGTTGGGCCACGGCGCAGCCAGGGACAGCCCCCCCAGCGACGGCGTCTCGACATCCACGGCGCCCTCGGCGGCGGGCAGCACCACCAGGGCGGGCGGCAGGCCGGTCGCGATGGGGCCGCTGGTGAGCTCCTGTCCTGTCTCGACGTCGTACACGCGGATGCCGCTCGCACTCCAGGCGCCGGTCGGCCACGAAGTTACTGGAAGCCGCCGTCCCAGGCCAGGTCGGCGTGGTCGTAGGCGGCGCCCGAGGCCACGGTGGTGGGCATGTGTCCGGGCAGGTATTCCATGACGTGGGTCACCCACGAGCCGTCCGACACGATCAGGTGGCGCGTCTCGCCGGTGACGGCCAGGGACACGAGGTCGCCGCCGAGGACGGCCTCGGTGATCTCCAGGCCCAGCGGGGCGAGCGTCACGGGGTCGACCACGGCCACGCCGCCGTCGTTGACGCCGTAGTAGCCGACGCAGCCGACGTACAGCCGGCCATCGCGACGCTGGATGGGCGTGATCGGGTCGGTGGCGCCCAGGCGGATCCCCTGCGTGCCCGGCGTCGCGGGATCGGCGTCGAGCCACTGGTTGGTGGCCGTGTCGAGCACCAGCAGGTAGCTGTCGCCCACCGGGGCGTACCAGCCGTCGCGGTCCAGGCGCTGGCAGTTCAGGAACAGGCGGCCGTCATGCACGAGCAGCCAGCCGGTCTCCGGCAGCCCGTCCGCGTCGGCGAACCCGGCCGTCGAGATGACCTGCAGCAGCTGGCCCGTCGCGGGGTCGATGTGGAGCAACTCGGCCGTGTCGTAGCAGCTGACGTAGGCCGTGCCGTCCGTGGCGAAGCCGATGTCCTGCAGGTTGCGCCCGAGGCCCAGGCTGAACTGGCGCACGGTGTCGAAGCCCTGCGCGGGATCGAGCACCTGGACGTTGTCGGCGCCCCCGCGGTTGACGACGTAGAGCAGCCCCGCGTGCCAACGTGCCACGGCGTCGTTGTAGACCGGCTCGCCGGGCACCGGCCCCACGGCCCAGGGCGCGGCCAGGCCGAGGCCCGCGACGTAGGCGGTGGTGGCGTAGTCGGTGGCGATGACGGCGCCCTGCGACTGGGCGCGCGCGCCGACGGCGAGCATCAGGGCCAGGAGAACGAATAGGATGGTGCGCATGCTGGTGCCTCCGTGGCGGATTCGGGTCATTGCCAGTGCAGCGACAGCCGCAGGCTCCGACCCGGCAAGGGGTAGCCTTCGACGTCGTGGAGCTGCCGGTCGGTGACGTTGATGGCCTCGGCGGTGACGGTGGCGCGCCGCCCGTCGCCCCAGACGCCGCCCTCGAAGGTGCGGGCCAGGGACAGGTCCAGGCTGGTGCGGGGCGCCACGCGGGCGTCGGGGTCGTTGAACAGATCGGTGAACGACGCGGATTCGTGACGCAGACGCAGGCCGGGTCGCCAGGCGTCCAGGCGCAGGCCGAGATCCGCGAACACGGTCCAGTCGCTGAGGAAGGGCAGCTGCTTGCCGTGGTAGACGGGATCCTGGCCGTGCCCGTGATGGGCGCCCTGGTAGGTGGCCGCCACGTAGCCTTCGGCGGCCCGATGGGTGCACGCGCCCTCCAGCTCCACGCCCGCGGCTCGGGTCCGGCCGACGTTGTACGGCTTGCTCTGTCCCAGGCCGCTGACGTACCAGAGGATGGTCTTCTCGGTGACCTGGCTGAACCAGGTGGCGCGCAGGACGCCGTTGCGGCCGGGCAGGGTCCAGCGCAGGCCCACGTCGCGGCCGGTGATCTCCTCGGGCACGAGCTCCCGGTTGCCCACCAGGCCGCCGGGCTGACCGAACAGTTCGACCCAGGTGGGCTGGCGCACGCTGTGGTGCCAGTGGGCCTGCAGGATGAGCGACTCGGGCAGGATGGCGACGGTGGCGTTCACCGCGGGCGAGACCGCGTCCTGCCGGTGCACCACGCCCAGTTCCTCCGGCAGCCAGGGCAGGTTCGGCACCGGCGGGAAGTCGTCGCGCACGCGCTGCCAGCGCCACTGCGGGGTCAGACCCAGCCGCCAGGCCGGCAGGTCGACGCTGGCGCTCGCGAACGCGCCGACGCTGCGGCGATTGCGCCGGGGCTGCGCGTCGCCCGCGATGGATTCGCGGTACCACTGCAGGCGGCCTTCGGCGCCGGCGGTCACGCCCAGGTCGGCAGCGCCGAGGCGCCACAAGGGCGACCAGATCGCACGCGCCAGCACGTCGTCGGACTCGCTCGTGTTGACGCCGGCCGGGTCGTGCCCCACCTCGCGGGCGGTGTCGATGAGCTGGCCCCGATCCCGCGCCAGGCTCAGGTCCGCCGTCCAGTCGCGATCACGCGTGACGGCCCCCAGGCGGGCGTCCAGACGCTCGTGGCGCACGCGGGCGTGGGGCGACGGAAGGTTGAACGGTCCGGGGCGGCCGCCGTCGCGCCGGAAGCTCCCCACCGAGGCGCGCAGGAGGCCCGGCGCACCCTCCAGCTCGCCGCTCGCCAGCCAGCCCCATTCCTCGAGGTCGGCGTTGGCGCGGGTCCAGGTGGTGTCGGGATACAGGTCGACCTGGGCGGCGGGGATGCGCGGGGTGAACCCGTAGCGGTTGTCGAGCCGGCGGCCGTGGGCCAGCACGAGCAGGCGCCGGTGGCCGCCTCGCGACCGCAGACCGTGGGACACGCGGCCGCCCAGGTCGCCGAAGCTGCCGGTGAACAGCCGCACGCTCGTGCCATGGGCATCGGGCCGGGTCCGCAGGTCGACGGCGCCGGCGCCGCCGATGCCGCCGAAGCCGACCGGCACGAGGCCGCGGTGGATCTCGGCGGTGGCGTAACGTTCGAGCGGCAAGAGCGAGATGTCGACGGCACCGTTCTGGGCATCGGCCAGCGGCAGGCCGTCCACCAGCACCTGCACCTGGGCGCCGCTCGAGCCGCGGATCGAGGGCACCGCCTGGGCGCCGAGGCCGCCGTAGCGACGCACCTGCAGGCCGGCCACGCGGGCCAGCAGTTCGCCGAGGTCCGCACCGCCGCGTTCGTCGTCCAGCTCGACCACCGTCACCACGCCGGGCGCGATCGGGAAGAAGCGCTCGGCCACGCCGCGGCCATGCACCACCATGGAGTCGAGCACCACGGTGGCGGCGGCGGCCTCGGCCATGAGCGGCGGATCGGCGATCGGGGCCTGGTCCGCCCCGGCGGGCACGGCGCGGACCAGGCCCACGAGCGCGAACGCGAACGCGAGCGAGCTTGCCGGCAACCGGAAACGACGATGCGGTCGGAAGATACGCGCCACCCGAGGGTGCGCGAGGCTCCCGGTCCCCTGGACCGACACTGCCGTACCTCTCCCACGAAGGTGACGGACAAGGGCTCGGGACCGGTCTCCTGGCTCGCGGGTCGTCCTACTGGCCGCGCCTTCCCGAGGTCGTCTCCAGCCGGGAGAGGGTCCTCAGTGGCATGGTGCGGGGTTCGTCGCCGCTCACAGTGGCGGGGCCGCGCCGGAATCACACCGGCTTCCGCTGATCATCGAGCCGCCGTTGTTGTGTGCCCGGCCGGACACGACGCCGGACGGACAGCGCCGATAGTACGCGCCACCGCCGATCGTGTCAAAGGGATCGTGGCCGGGAAGGACGGATCGCGGCCGGACCGATTCCCGGCTTACGTGTGCCGCGGCGAAAGGAGCCGCCGTGAACCGCCATCGATCATCCGTCGCGCCCGGTATCCGGCGACCGCTCGGCCTCCTCCTGGCCATGCTGGCGGCGACGGGCTCCGCCTCCGCCGCGACCGTCCTCACCGCCGTCCTCGACAGCAGCGCCCTGGCGAGCGACTCGCCCGCCGAGGGGTTCGCGCGCCTCGTCCTCGACGACTCCCGGACCACCATCACGTACGAGATCACCTATACCGACCTGCAGGGCGAGGAATTCGCGGCCCACATCCACTCGGGCCCGGCGGGGAACTTCGGCGCCATCATCCATCACCTGCCGCTGGGCACGCCGAAGATCGGCTCCTGGGAGCCGAGCGAGCGGCGGGTGGCCGAGCTGCTCGACGGATACGGGTCGGTGGTCATCCACACCGACCTCGACCCCGAGGGTGAGATCGCCGGCTGGCTCGCGGTCGAGGGCGCCCCCGTGCAGGGGACGACCTGGTCGGCGATCAAGCGGCCGCTGCGTTGAGCTAGCCCTTGCCCTCGGCGCCCGTCGCCAGCCTGCGCATGTGGCCGATGCCGAAGGCGGTGTAGAGGCCGTCGGTGAGCGTCTCGAGCTGGTCGTTGTACGGCCGGATCCTGTCCCCCATGCCGAGGAAGTCCACGACCGTGCGGAACGGGCGCCGACCGGCCGGCGTCTCGATCACCTTGGCGATGGCCGCGGTCACCGCGCGCGGATCCTGGGCGGGGTTGCCGGCCATGGTCTGCTCGAAGCCCTCGAGCATGCGGTCGGCCGCCGCCGACATCGCCGCGAGGTCCGCCGTGCGCCGGGTGTCCGACGGCCGCATGAGACCTTCGACGAAGGTGGTGGGATAGCCGCCGGGCTCGACGATCGCCACGTCCACGCCGAATCCCGCCAGTTCCACGCGGTAGCTCTCGGTCATGCCCTCGAGCGCCCACTTGGACGCGTTGTAGGGGCCGTAGAACGGCAGGGCGACGCGGCCGAGCAGGCTGGAGATCTGCAGGATGAGTCCGGTCCGCCGCTGGCGGAAGTGGGGCGAGACGGCCCGCACCACGCGCTGCACCCCGAACACGTTGACGTCGAAGAGACGTCGCCAGTCATCGGCCGTGAAGGCCTCCTGCACGCCAAGGGTGCCGACGCCCGCGTTGTTGACGACGGCGTCCAGGTAGCCCAGCTGGCTGATGGCCGCGGCCACGGCCCGGTCGACGCTGTCCTGGGCGGTGACGTCGAGGTCCTCCACGATGGCGCCCAGGTCCGTGAGATCGCGCGCGGCGACGGCGTTGCGTCCGGTCGTGTCGCGCATGGTGGCCACGACGGCGTGGTCGCGGTCCAGGAGTTCCTGCACGGCGAGCCGGCCGAAGCCGCCGTTGGCGCCGGTGATGAGCACGTTGGCCATGGGGTGGGTCCTCTCGTGGTGACGGTCGACGACGAGGCACCGGCACGGTGTCCGTCGCGCTCCCACGTATCGGTCGGAACCGGCGGCGCGGCAAGGCCGGCCAGGCGTCAACGCTCGGCGCCCGGGAAATCCCCGACCAGCAGCCGTTCCCAGATCACCTCGTGCTGGGCCTCGTCCGGGCTCATGAGCAGCCCCGCCTCCGGATCGTCGTCCGTCGGGTCGTCCTCGCGCCTCTGGATGAGCGAGTCCGGTAGCTGGGCGGCGAAATCGGCCTCGGTGTAGGGCCGCCAGCGGTGCCAGAAATGAAGGTGCCAGAGGAGGAAACGGCGGGCGCGCTGGCGCCCCTTCTCGTCCTCGCCGAAGTACTCCAGCGCGAAGTCGAGGTAGCGTCGCATGACACCCCAGCGTTCGGCCACCGTGGGATACCAGGCCTCGCCGGTGGCGAGCTCGCGGAACACCCAGGGTTTGATGAGGCAGCCGCGGGCCACGAGGAAGGAGCTGACGCGGGTCTCGCGTCGCCGGCGCGCGAGGTCCCAGGGCGTAGTCGCCGTTGCCGACGACCGGGATCGACGGCGTCGGCCACGGCGGCGATGATCTTCCCCCAGTCGGCGTTGCGCTTGTAGCGCTGGCGCGGGTGGCCGTGCACCACGCCGACCGCGTCGGCGCCCTCGGCCTCGATGAGCTGGGCCACCTCCACGGCGTTGATGCGGTCCTCGGCTGTAGCCGCTGCGGATCTTCACCGACAGCGGTCCACGGCCTCCGCACGGCGGCCACGAGCTGGGCCAGCTTGGTGGGGCTTCCAGGAGGGCCGCCCCGCCGCCCCGCCGCACGATGAGGTCGATGGGACAACCGAAATTGAGGTCGATGAACGCGGCGCCGGCATCGGACGGGCCATGCGGGCGCCCTCGGCCAGGGTGTCGGCATGCTTGCCGCAGAGCTGGATCCCGAACGTCCTCCGACTCGTGGTGGCGCAGGAGCGGTCGTTCGCCGCCCTTGACCAGCTTGTCGGCCACCACCATCTCGCTGCAGGTGAGCTGCGCCGTACTCGCGGTACTGCGGCGTCGGTACGGCAGGTTGCCGCCCTGGGCCATGGGCGCCATGGCCACCACGTCGCGGAAGAGATCCTGGGCTGCGCTCACGCTGGTCCTCTCGGGGCTCAAGGGGACGGCCGCCCCGCAGAGGCGGCCGTCGGATCGTGGCTCGCGGTGCTCCGGCGCCGCCGGCCTAGCCGCCGTCGAGCATCGGGCTCTCGTCGAAGCCATTGAAGGCCTCGGGGTCGGCCATGTAGTCGTACGTGTTCTTGAGCAGGCTGTAGTGGTGCTGCTCCTCGCGGGCGAGGGCGCCGAAGATGGCCTTGGCGCGCTCGGACTTCACCGACGCGACCGCCGCCGTGTACATGGTGTAGCCCTTGCGCTCGACGTCCATGGCGCCCTTGATGATCTCGAGCTCGGTGGACTCCGCGTGGTAGGGATCGCTGGCCCGCTCGAGGGCGTCCTCGAAGATCTGCCGGGCCGTCCTGTGGTCGTCGTCATCGTCGGGCTGCATGTCATCGGGGTTGTTGTTGGCCAGAAGCTGGGCCTTGAGCTGCAGCAGGTAGGCCTTGTGGCCCTTCTCGTCCTCGGCCAGGGAGCGGAACAGGTTGCGTTCCAGCTCGCTGGGTGCGTTCTCGGCGCGATCGAGGAAGAAGCTCATGCCGGTCTCCTCGAACTTCACGGCCTTGTCCAGGATCTCCAGGCACTCCCGCACGTCGTCGTTCATCCAGGGTCCTCCTCGGTCTCGATGGGGTGGCGTTCGCTCGCCAAACAAAATAGGCTCTTCTCGGCGATGCAACAACAAGTTACCATCTTGCCGCAACCGTCGACTCAATTAGTATATCCAAAGGAATCGGCAGGCAATCCACGCCCCGGCGGCCACTCCCGGGGATGACGAGGGAGTCACGAGGCATGGCGAATCTCTTTGAACGTCTGGAGCAGCAGATCCCCGTCTGGCGGGGTCAGCTGACCGAACTGGCCAAGAATCACGGTGACAAGGTCATCAGCCAGGTGACCGTGGCCCAGGCCATGGGTGGAGCCCGCGGCGTCAAGAGCATGGTCTGCGACACCAGCGAGGTCCCGCCGGAGAAGGGCCTGCTGATCCGCGGCACCCCGCTCGCACAGCTCACCGACCGGACCGCCGAGGACATCTTCTACATGCTCTGCACCGGCGCGCTCCCCGACAAGGCGGCCCACGAGCACCTGCGCACGGAATTCGCCAAGCGCGCGGTGGTGCCGCAGTACGTGTGGCAGGTGCTCGACGCCATGCCGGCCGACTCGCACCCCATGTGCATGCTGGACACCGCGATCCTGAGCATGCAGGGCGAGAGCAAGTTCGTCGAGGCCTACAACGCGGGCATGGCGAAGGACGAGTTCTGGAAGCCCATGCTCGAGGACTGCCTGACCCTGCAGGCCCGCATGTCCACCCTGGCGGCGGCCATCTACCGCAAGCGTTTCAACAAGGGCCCCCGGATCGAGCCCAAGCCGGAGTACGACTACTCGCAGAACTTCGCCCACATGCTCGGCCTGAGCCAGAAGAACCCCGAGGCCGCCGACATGATCCGCCTCTACCTCGTGCTGCATTGCGACCACGAGGGCGGCAACGTGTCGGCGCACACCTGCTCGCTGGTAGGTTCGGCCCTGAGCGACGCCTTCTACAGCGTGTCCGCCGGCCTCAACGGGCTCTCCGGCCCGCTGCACGGCCTGGCCAACCAGGAGTGCCTGAACTGGGTGCTGCAGGTGCGCGAGCAGTTCGGCGGCCTGCCCACCGAGGAGCAGCTGCGCGAGGTGGCCTGGGAGACCCTCAACTCCGGCCGCGTGATCCCGGGCTACGGCCACGCCGTGCTGCGCATCACCGACCCGCGCTTCACCGCCCTGAAGGACTTCGGCATGAAGCACTTCCCGGACGACGAGATCGTGCAGATCGTCGACCGCGTCTTCAAGGTGGTGCCCGAGGTGCTCAAGGAGCAGGGCAAGGCCAAGAACCCCTGGCCCAACGTGGATGCGGCCAGCGGCGCCCTGCTCTACCACTACGGCATGACCGAGTTCCCCTACTACACGGTGATGTTCTCGGTCTCGCGCGTGATGGGCATGTGCGCCCAGCTGGTCTGGAACCGGGCCATGATGGCGCCCATCGAGCGCCCGAAGTCCGTGACCATCAAGTGGCTGCAGGATTTCGTGAAGAACAGCTGATCTGAAGGTTTTCCGTAACGAAGAGTCGGCCGCCCTTTCCCGGCGGCCGACTTTTTGTTATCATATTTGCCGGATCGAATTCCGGACTGATCTCCTCAACGAGGTGGCACATGCGTCGACTGTTCGCCGTCTGGCTCCTGCTCGGACTGGCCACCGGGGCCTCGGCCGGGGTCACCATCACCGTGCTCAACGTCGGCCAGGGCGACGCCACCCTCATCCGCTCCTCCAGCGGGATGACCCTGCTGTTCGACGGCGGCGAGAACGGCAAGGGCAACGGCGTTGTGCTGCCCTACCTCGCCAGCCAGGGCATCACCAGCCTCGACTACATCGTGGCCAGCCACTACCACTCCGACCACATCGGCGGTCTCGACGAGGTCTACAGTCAGACCGGTGCCGTCTTCGGCGTCTGGGACCGTGGCTGGACCTACACCACCGTCACCTACAGCGACTACGCCAGCGCCACGGCGGGCAACCGGTACACCCTCGTCGACGGCCAGGTCTTCGACCTCGGCGACGGCGTGACCGTGACCTGCCTCGGCCTCAACGGCAACGGCCAGCTGGGGTCGCCCTACACCAACAGCACCTACGAGAACGAGTATTGCGTGGCCTTGCTCGTGGAGTGCGGCGACTTCGACTACGTCCAGGCCGGCGACCTCATCGGCACCAACGACGGCGGCCACAAGGACATCGAGACGTCGATCGCCCAGGACCTCGTGGCCATGGGCAAGGCGGACCTCGAGGTCTATCACGTCAACCACCACGGCAGCAACACGAGCAGCAACGCCAGTTTCCTGAACGCGACGACGCCCGAGGTGGCGGTGATCTCCGTCGGCACGCCCAACAGCTACGGCCATCCCCACCAGGAGCCGCTCGAGCGCATGCTCGCCCGCGACATCTTCGTCTACCAGACCACGCCCGGCAGCGGCTACGTGCTGCCGGCGTCGAACCTGAGCGTGGCCAACGGCCACGTGGTCATCCAGACCACCGGCTACCAGACCTACGTGGTCGACGGCGACAACTGGGACATGGACGAGCAGGGCACCACGCCGGTGCTGCCCGCGTCGGCGACGTTCGCCCTGCTGGGCAACGCGCCCAACCCGTTCAATCCGCCACCGTCATCCGCTTCCTGCAGCGAGCGGGCGGGCGCGGCCTGCTCGATGCGTTCGACGTGCGGGGCCGGCAGGTCGCGCGGCAGGCGTTCACGGCGGCGGCGGCGAGGACCGGTTGCCCTGGAACGGCGACGGCCTCGCCTTCGGGGATCTACCTCTACCGCGTGACCCTGGACGAGGGCGTGCAGAGCGGCCGGATGATGCTGGCGAAGTGATCCGGCGCCCCGTCGGAGCGATCGTCGACCCTCGGATCCGCCCGGCCCGCCTCCGCGGGCCGTATCGCCGTCGGTCGATCGCGCGGCAGGGATCTCGGGCGACGACCTGGGTGGGCGCGATCGCCCTGGGCACGGCGTGCGGAGTCGCGGCGGCCACCATGAGCCCACCGGCCAGCGTCGGCATCCACATCGTGATTCCCCTCCAGACCAGATCGTTTAGGATGCCGGGGAATGGGTCCCCGATCCGTTCCGGTGATGATCTTGCCTGATCCGGGGTCGGCGGAGAAGGGTCCGCGTCCGGGCCAGGTGGCACCCGCCCCCCGCGCGGACGTACAACCCGACGGAAGGCCCATGATGCTTCGCATGATCCTGCTCGGTTGCCTGGTCGTCGGCCTGCCGATGACGGCCGCCGCCCAGCCCACGGCAGACGAGGTTGGCCGACTGACCGCCGGCCTCGGCGAGGGCCCCGGCGGGCCCATGGGCTTCCTCGAGGTCACGTTCATGAGCATCAGCACGTGGCCGATGCCGAGTGCTGGCCTGGCGCGCTGCGGCCATGGAGAGCCCCTCGTGGCCGAGGGCAAGCGAACGACGACCGCCGCAAGCGGGCCGCGGCCATCCTCCAGTCCGGCGACCCGATCGTCACCGTGGTCGACCTTCCGCCGCGACACGACCACGGCCGCTTTCAAGGGCGCGCTGGGCAACATGCAGCGCGCCGTCGAAGCGGACGAGCTGACCGAAGTCGAGGCCCGCCGGCGTGGCCGAGGCCTACCGCGCGGCCATGGCCCCGTACGCCGAGCGTGGCGTCCGCGCGGCGACCAGCTGCTCTACCGGATCGACGGCGACACCCTCTGGCTCGGCTACGTGGGCGTCGACGGCGAGGTGCTGGTGGACCGCCGGTTCGACGACGGGGTCTGGGCCCGCGCCGTGCGCGCCTCCTTCACCGGCGCAAGATCCAAGCTGCGCAACAAGCTGGCCGAGCTGCCCTGGCGCGGCTAGCCGTGCTGCAGGCACGTCTACAGCGTCGATGCCGACGCCTGCCCCGTCAAGGACGAGGTCTACCGGGTCGCCCAGCGCTACGGCCTGCAGGTCACCCTCGTGGCCAACAGCTTCATGCGTGTGCCGAGCGGGCCGTGGCTCGAGCTGGTGGTGGTGGATCAGGGCCTCGACGAGGCCGACGACGTGATCGTCGAACGGGTCGCGAAGGACGACATCGTCATCACCGGCGACATCCCCCTGGCCGCCCGCTGCCTCGACGAGGGCGCCCACGCTGGACACAAGGGCCGCCCGTTCACCCGCGAGAACGTGGGCGGCCTGCGGCAGCCGCGCAGCAGCTGCGCGACCAGGGGGATCATGATGGGCGTGCCCGGCACCGTTCGAGAAGAAGGATCGCTCGCTGTTCCTGCAACAGCTCGACCAGCTGGTCAACGCGATCAAGCGCGGCTGACGGCCCGGCGACCCCGCCAGCCAATTAACATCTAGACGACCGCCGTCATCCTGGTTAACATGCCCTCCCGGTCACCCACTGCCCCCCGACCGGGAGCCCCCGCATGAGCCTGAACACGCCGGCGCTGCTCGTCCTCGAAGACGGGCGCGTTTTTTCCGCGCGCGCCCCCGCCCGTTCGCACTCGCCGCCGCCGAGGTCGTCTTCAACACCAGCCTCACCGGCTACCAGGAGATCCTCACCGACCCCAGCTACCACGGACAGTTCGTCACCCTGACCATGCCCCACATCGGCAACACGGGCGTCTGCGACCTGGACGACGAGAGCGGCCGCATCCGGGCCGCGGGCCTGATCTGCCGCAGCCTCAGCCCCTTGGCGAGCAGCTGGCGCGCCGAGCAGGATCTCCCCTCGTGGCTGGCGGCCCAGGAGGTCCCCTGCCTCACGGGCCTCGACACCCGGGCCCTGGTGCTCCATCTGCGCGAGCACGGCTCCTTGCGCGGCGCCATGGCGGCCGGCGCGGACCTGGACCCGGACGCCCTGCAGACCGCCGCTCGGGCCCCGCCCGACATGAACGGCCGCAACCTGGCCCGCGAGGTCACCACCGCCGAACCCTATCCCTGGGGCGACGGCGCGCGCTGGTGGCAGCCCCAGGACCCCGGCGGCCGGATCGACCCGCCCCATCGCCACGTGGTCGTGCTGGACGGCGGGGTCAAGCGCCACATCATCCTGCGTCACCCGCGGCCCGCGGCTGCCGCCTGACGGTGGGTTCCGGCGACCACTCCCGGCCGTCGAGGTCCTCGCCCTCGCTCCCGACGGCGTACCTCAGCAACGGCCCCGGCGACCCCGCCGCCGTCGCCGACCTCACCGCCACGGTCGAGGCGCTGCTCGGCCGGGTGCCCATCTTCGGCATCTGTCTCGGCCAGATCCGGCCTGGGCCTCTGGGCGCGCGCACCTACCGGCTGAAGCCTGCCATCGCGGCGGCAACCACCTGCAGCGAGCTGGACACCGGCCGTCATGATCTCCGCCCACAATCACGGGTTCGCCGCGTCGAGGCTGGCTTCCCGCCTGCCACGCCGCCCGCGTCACCCACGTGAGCCTCAACGACGGCTGCCGCTGCGAGGGCGTCAGCGGCGCCGGCCCTGCGCGCGTTCTCGGTGCAGTACCACCCCGAGTCGAGCCCCGGCCCTCACGATTCCGACCACCTCTTCGACCGATTCATCGAGCTCATCGACACCACGAGGAAGACTGCCCATGCCCAGGCGTGACGACATCCGCACCATCCTGATCCCCGGCTCCGGCCCCATCACGATCGGCCAGGGCTGCGAGTTCGACTACTCCGGCGTGCAGGCCTGCAAGGTGCTGCGCGGCCTGGGCTACCGCGTGGTCCTGGTCAACAGCAATCCCGCCACCATCATGACCGACCCCAGCCTGGCCGACGCGACCTACGTCGAGCCGCTGCATCCGGCGCTCGTCGAGTCCATCATCGCGATCGAGCGGCCCGACGCGATCCTGCCGACCGTCGGCGGCCAGGCCGGCCTGAATCTGGCGGTCCAGCTGGCCGAGCGAGGCGCCCTCGAGCGCCACGGGGTGGAGCTGATCGGCGCGCGTCTGGCGTCGATCCGGATGGCCGAGGACCGCCGGCTGTTCCGCGAGGCCATGATCGCGGCCGGGATCCCGGTGCCGCCGAGCGTCACCTGCGGCACCGTGGCCGAGGCCCTGGCCGCCGCCGAGTCCATCGGCTACCCCCTGCTCGTGCGCGCCAGCTTCACCCTCGGCGGGGCCGGCGGCGGCGTGGCCCACGACCGCGACGAGCTCGCGCGGGTCGCCGCCCACGGCCTGCGCCAGAGCCCGGTCACCGAGATCCTCGTCGAGCGCAACCTGACGGGCTGGAAGGAGTTCGAGCTCGAGGTGATGCGCGACTGCGCCGGACGGTTCGTCACCGTCTGCACCATCGAGAACCTCGACCCCATGGGCGTGCACACCGGCGACTCGGTCACCGTCGCGCCGGCGATGACGCTCACCGACAAGGAGCAGCAGCACCTGCGCGACCTCGCGCGCCGCGTGCTTGCCGCGGTCGGCGTAGAGACCGGCGGCAGCAACGTCCAGTTCGCCGTGCACCCGCGGAACGGCGAGGTGTTCGTGATCGAGATGAACCCGCGGGTGTCGCGCTCGTCGGCCCTGGCGAGCAAGGCCACCGGGGTGCCGATCGCCAAGCTGGCCGCCCAGCTCGCCGTCGGCCTGACGCTCGACGAGATCGCCAACGACATCACCGGGGCCACGCCGGCGAGCTTCGAGCCCAGCCTCGACTACTGCGTGGTGAAGATCCCGCGCTGGAACTTCGAGAAGTTTCCCGAGGTGGACCAGACCCTGGGGCCGCAGATGAAGTCCGTCGGCGAGGTCATGGCCATCGGCCGCACCTTCCCCGAGGCCCTGAACAAGGCGCTGCGAGGCCTGGACACCGGCCTCGACGGCTTCGGGGGCGCGCTCGCCGACCTCGCCGCCGGCACCGATCCCGACCTCCTGCGGCGACCCACGGCCCAGCGCCTGGCCCAGCTCGCGCACTTCCTGCGCGCCCGCGCGGACGAGCCCGACGCCGTCCACGCGGCCGCCCGGCTCTCGGGCTACGATCCCTGGTTCACGGCCCAGCTCCGGCTGATCCTCGCCGTGGAGGCCGAGGTCGCCGCCGCGCCCGAGCTCGATGCGGCGCTCCTGCGCCGCGCCAAGCAGCACGGCCTGTCCGACCGCGCGATCGCCCGCCTCGGCCATGGCGACGAGGCCGCCGTGCGCCGCGCGCGCCTGGCCCTGGACGTGCGCCCCCGCTACTACCGGGTCGACACCTGCGCCGGCGAGTTCGCCGCCGAGACGCCCTACCTCTACGCCCACTACGAGACGGGCGACGAGGCGCCGCCCACCGCGCGGCCCAAGGTGATGGTCCTGGGCAGCGGTCCGAACCGCATCGGCCAGGGCATCGAGTTCGACGCCTGCTGCGTGCAGGCCTGCTGGGCGCTGGCCGAGCTCGGTTACGAGACCATCATGGTCAACTGCAACCCCGAGACCGTCTCCACCGACTACGACACCGCCGACCGCCTCTACTTCGAGCCGCTGACGCACGAGGACGTGCTCGCGATCGTCGAACGCGAGCGGCCCGACGGCGTGGTCGTGCAGTTCGGCGGCCAGACCCCCATCAACCTCGCGCGCGGACTCGCGGACGCCGGCGTGCCCATCTGGGGCACGCCCGTCGACAGCCTGGATCTGGCGGAGGACCGCGGCCGCTTCGGCGCGCTCTTGCGCGAGCTCGAGGTCGACCATCCCCGCTGGGGCCTCGCCCACACGCGCGAGGAAGCCCGCCGGATCGCCGACGCCATCGGCTACCCGGTGCTCGTGCGTCCCAGCCGCGTCCTGGGCGGCCGCGCCATGGCCGTGGCCTACGACCAGGACCAGCTCGACCATCACCTCGACCGCGCCGCCGACATCTCGGGCGGCGCCCCGGTGCTCGTCGACCAGTACATCGAGGACGCCTACGAGGTGGACGTCGACGCGGTGGGCGACGGCCACGACGTGGTGATCGCCGGCGTCATGCAGCACATCGAGGAAGCGGGCGTCCACTCCGGCGACAGCGCCTGCGTGCTGCCGCCCTACAAGGTGAGCTTCTACCACCTGGGCCTCATCCGCGAGGCGACCGAGCGCCTGGGCCGCGCGCTGCGGGTCAAGGGCCTGATGAACCTGCAGTTCGCCGTCAAGGACGACGACGTGTTCGTCCTCGAGGTCAACCCGCGCGCGAGCCGCACGGTGCCGTTCGTGAGCAAGGCCACGGGCGTCGAGGTGGCCAGGCTCGCGGCCAAGGTGCAGGCCGGCCGTTCGCTGCGTGAGCTGGGCTTCACCGAGTCGCCCCGCATCGACGGCTTCTTCGTCAAGGAGAAGGTGATGCCGTTCGACCGGCTGCCGGGCGCGGACCCGCGCCTGGGACCGGAGATGCGCAGCACCGGCGAGGTGATGGGCCACGCCTCGCGCTTCGGCCACGCTGTGGCCAAGGCCATGATGGCGGCCGGCAACCGGCTGCCCGAGGAGGGCGCGGTGCTGATCACCGTCAACCACCTCGACAAGTCGGGCGGGATCCGCATCGCCCGCGACCTGCACCGGCTCGGCTTCGCGGTCTACGCCACCCACGGCACCGCCGAGGCCATCCGCACGGCCAACGTGCCGGTGACGGAGGTGGCCAAGGCCGGCGGCGAGGGCACCACCACCGTCGACCTCATCGTCGAGGGCAAGGTCCACCTGGTGATCAACACGCCCCTCGGCCAGCAGGCCCGGGCCGACCAGCAGGCCATGTACGCCGCCGCCATCGCCCACAAGGTGCCGCTGATCACCACCCTGTCGGCCGCCCGGGCCGCCGTCGGCGGGATCAAGGCCCTGCGGACACGTGCGTTGCGGGTGCGCGCGCTGCAGACGCACCACGGCCTGCGGGCGCGTGAGGCCGGCGCCTGAAATCTCCGGTTGAGCGGCGCCGTTCGCGAGCCGATATTGCAGCGTTCGTCGGCACCACGGTGGGTCCGGTTCCCGGAGGCAGCCCATGCCCATCCGCTTCCGCTACCATCCCGACCGCGACCTCCTGATCCACGTCGGCGAGGGCGCGGTCACCATCGAGGAGATCGAGGCGCTCCGCCGCGAACGCCGCGAGGCCGGCGTTCCCGCCAGCGTGGCGCACACGCTGACCGACATGCGCCGCGCCCATTTCGCGTTCGACCCCGCCGCGCTGAAGGCCAACGAGCAGGGCCGCTCCAGCGACCACTACGGAGGCACGCGCCACGCCGAGCTGGTGGACGACCCCCACCCCACCGCGATCCTGCTGCTCTGGAAGACGTGGCTGCCCGCAGGCGTGGTGGTGGAGGTGTTCTCGACGGTGCCGGCCGCGTACGCCTGGCTCGGCGTCGAGCCGCGGGACGGCGACCTGGAGTTCTGAGCTCCGCTGCCGACGGCCGTCCGCGGCTCAGGACGGCGCGCGGTCCGCGTCGGTGCCCCCGGGCTTCCCGACCTCCGGTTGCCATCGCTCGCCGACGGCCCGGCTCACGGCCCGGGCGATCGTCACGAGATTCAGGTCCGGCAGATGCGCCCGCGCGATCGCCTGGGTCGCCCGCAGCAGGGCGTCCTCGCCACGGTAGGCGAGGTAGATGGGCTCCCAACGCGGCTGGAACTTCTGCTTGAACCGGAAGAGCGTCTGGAAATGGTAGAAGGCGTCGAAGTTCCGGTAGACGAAGTCGAGCAGACGGGCCAGCGGTGATTCGGTGCCTTCACGCTCCCGGGCGGCCAGCGGGGCGGTGGCCAGGCTCGCCTGGCTCTGGCCACGTTCCTGGAAGGCGAGCAGCGACATGCCGATGAGGAAGTCCATGATTCCACCTAGGGCATCGTCGCGCCGCCGCATCAGATCGATGACCCAGCCTCGTCGCGCCGGAACCGGCAGCCAGTCCACGAAGGCCTGGACGCGACCGGTGGCGTCGACCGCGGCCGCGACGTAGACCTCCGGATCATCCACGTCGGCCGTCCGACCGAGCGTGAACTCCATGGGCGGCAGGTGCTGGCTCGCTTCCCATTCGGCGCTGATCTCGTCGAACTGACGACGGATCGCCGCCGGAACGGAGCCGCCCTCGTAGAAGGCGAAGCTGAGGCCCTCGCGCCCGGCCCGATTGACCGCGGAGCGGATGTCCTGCCATTCCTTGCCCTTGAAGGCCAGCTGGCCAAGGGGGATCACGGCCTCCTCGCCGATCTGGATGAGGTCGTAGCCCGCGGCCATGAACATGTCCCGACTGGCTGCCGTCACGGCGTAGAAGACGTGGTCCCAGCCGTGCGCCGACGCGAACGCGGCGAAGTCGACGATCATCCCCGCGCGGGCGTCCGGAGCGCCGACCGGCTCGCCGAGCACCACGGCGACCTCGGAGGCGACCCGGTAGGCGACGAAGCTGCGCTGGCGCGGGTCGAACGCGAACGAGTTGCCTGGCCAGAGCGTCATGTAGGCGGTGCCGGTCTCACCGTATTCCATCACCAGGCTGCGGGCCCGTTCCTCGTCCGACCGGGACCGCGGCCGGGCCGAGACGCCCTTCAGGATCAGCGCGAGCGCCGCCAGCACGCCGGCCCAGCCGACCAGGGGAATCGCCACCACGACGCCGCGCGCGAGCAGGCTCTCCGGCACCAGACGTTCATGCTGGGCGAAGACGAGGCTCGCCCCCACTTCCCGCACGGCGCTCTCGAGGTCGACCGCGCCGGCGAAGCCGGATCGCGTCAGCCAGACACCCGGCACGCCGAGCACGGGCAATGCGATCAGGACCGCCAGCAGCAGCAGACGACCGCGCCGCACGGCGGCCAGGTCGGAGGGCACCGAGAAGACCGGAGCCCAGATCAGCAAGACCCCGAGCTGGCCGAGCGTCAGCAGGGCCTCGATCCGATGCGCCTGCCAGGGCAGGTGCAGGAGGAAACCGCCCACCAGCAGCAACACCGCGACGGTCCAGGCGGCTCGCCGACGCCGCGCGATGGCGGGCGCGAGCAAGAGCAAGGCCAGACCGCTCGCCAGGACGAGCATCCGCGGCGGCTGGCCGGCCACGATCGGGAGCCACGCTTCGAGCTGGATCAACGACGGGGCGTGGTGGTGGGACAACGCGCTCAGCACGTTCACCAGGCCGGCGATCGTCACCACCCAGGCGATCAGCAGCGGTCGCTGATGCCGTTCCGGCCGCCGCCTGGTCGCGCTGCCGACCGCGCCGCTCACGCGCAGCATCGCCAGACCGCACGCATACCCCATGGGAAACGCGATCGCGTGCTCGACGTCCCAGCGCCGCGAGGAGACCACCAGGGCCACGACCAGGAAGCCGCTCACCGCCAGCAGCGCGCGCCGGCGGACGAGCCGCGGCAGCCAGGCCACCGCCAGCCCCGCGGCGCCGAACACGGCGTTCGAGGCGCCGACATCCCGCATGGCGGCCATGCGGGCCGCGGCGTCCACGCCGACCGCTCCCAGTCCGGTCAGAAGCAGGGGCGCCAGCACGTAGCCGGCGACGTGTCCGAGGACAGCCGCGATCAACGCCCGGCGCGTTCCGGCCAGCCACTCCGCGATCCCACAGCAGAAGAGCACGGAGGCCACGATCGTCAGGGCCATGACCGGCCGCAGGATCAGCCAGGGCGCCGTGGCCAACCGCCACAGGTCACCGTGGATCAGGTCGCGCAGGCCGAAACCCCAGCGCTCGAGACTCTCCGCCGGCAAGGGGTGGCGCAGCGTGCCGTTCAGGATGGCGACGACCACGATCCCGGTCGCCAGGACGCACGTCATCGGCAACCTGCGGCTCCAGCCCCGGGCAGAGACCAGCTTCGTCGGGATCGAGGTCACCTGTACTCCTTCAGGGAAGCGAACGTCTCGCCACAACCAGGCGAGCCGCGGCGGGTCCGGCGGCAACGGCCCAGGCCCCGGGCCCAGAAGATACCACGGTGGGGGCGCGGGCGCCCGAGCATCGGGCTCGCGTACCGCCCAATTCCAGGGTTGCATCGCCGACGGGCTTCCCCCACCATGACCAGGCGAATCGCCGGCGTCCGGGAGGCGCCGCGGCGTGGTTCTTGGAACGGATTCCGGGAGTGTGCCATGCCCATCCGCTTTCGCTACGACGTCGAACGCGACCTGCTGATCCACATCGGCGAGGGCCACGTGGGCATCGAGGACATCAAGGACCTGCGCGAGGAACGCCGCCGGGCCGGAGTCCCGCGCCGGGTGGCCAACACGCTGACCGACTTCCGGCGCGCCCGGTTCGATTTCGACATCGAGACCCTCAGGGCCTACGAGGCGGACCTCCCGGAAGACGAGTACGCCGGCGCCCGCCACGCCGAGATCGTGGTCGATCCGCACCCCACGGCCATCCTGCTGCTGTGGAAGAACTGGCTGCCGGACGGCATCACGGTGGAGATCTTCACGAGCGCCGAGCCCGCGTACCGATGGCTCGGGGTCGAGCGACGCGACGGCGACCTCGATTTCTGAGCCGGCTAGCCGCCGGACGGCAACGCGATCCGGAAGACCGTCCCCGTCGTTGGATCCGACTCGAAATCCACCGTCCCGCCGAGATGGCGCTCCCCCAGCAGCTTCATGGCGAACGTCCCCAGGCCGCGGCCGAGCCCGTCCTTGGTGGTGAAGCGCCGCTGGAAGACGCGCAAGGCGACGTCGCGGGGCATGGCGCCGTCGTTGTGGACGCAGAACCGGATCCGGCCGCCCGTCCGCTGGCACCACAGGTGCACGGTCCCACCGCGACGGGTGGCCTCCAGGGCGTTGGCCACCATGTTGCCCAGAACCCGCACGAGCAGCGAGCGGTCGCTGACCACGTGCCAATCGGCGTCCGGCGGCGTCACGGCAAGGATCTTGCCGAACGCCAGCGGGTGGTCGGCGAACCGCAGGCGCACCTCGTCGAGCACGGCGACGGCGGCGAGCGTCGTCATGTGCACGGGAATGGTCGTGCCGTCGGTGTCGGCCAGCGCGCGCTGGATCGTGATCTCTCGGGCCAGCCGCCGCACCAGGGAGCCGGCCCGCTTGGTGAGCACCGCACGCTCGCCGGGGCTCGCGTCCGGCAACATGTCGCAGGCGCCCTGCAGCGCCTGTACCAGGTTGGCGACATCGTGGAAGAAGACCCGCGACAGTTCGGCCTGCAGCCGGTTCAAGGTGACGTCCTGCAGGAACACCAGCACGAAATCCTGGCCCGCGAGATGGATGGGGACGGCTTTGACGCGGAAGGTGAGGTCGAGCGTCTGTCCGTCACGTACGGCGCTGACGTGGCAGTCCTGCTCCTGCGACCGCCCGCGGTCGAGGGCCGCCACGATGGCGATCGCCGCCCCGCAGGTGCGGCAGACCTCGCTGCAACCGCAGCCGGACGCCACGTCGTCGCGATGGATGCACTGCAGCGCTTCGCCCAGCCGGAGGCCGAGCACCGCGCCGGATCCTGCACGCCGAGCGTGTCGAGCAGCGCATGGTTGAGGGCGACCACCTGCCGCTCGACGTTGAGGACGGCCACCAGCCCGCCGCATGCCTGCAGCATGGCCTCGACGACCGGGCTGGCGGCCACGGCGGCGACATCACGACGGAGAGCGTCGGGTGACTTGCGCTCGGCCGGCGCGAAGTGGGTCTGCTGCCGATCGTGCATGATGTGCAGTGCTCCCCGGGGGCGCTGCAGGTGCGAGGCACCGCTGCGGGGCGAGGCAGGCGCCGATCCCGTGGCCGCACCGTAGTGGATCCCGGTGGCGGGTGTCAAGCGGCCGGCATCAGCCGTCGCGCCACAGCCGGAAGCCCCCCGCGAACGCGTTGGCGTTGTCGCCCAGGCGGAGCCGGGCGGCAACGCCTCCAGCAGCCGGGCGTTGCCGCCGCCGAGGACGACGTAGTCCGGCTCGAGGGCGGCCTGCAACTCGGCCACCACCTCGGCCACGCGCTTGCGCCACTTCTTGCGCCCCAGGCGCTTCAGCCCGGCCTCGCCCACGTAGTCCTCGTAGGTGCGCCCCTTGCGGTAGGGCAGGTGCCCGAGCTCCAGCTGCTGCACGTGGCCATCCTGGACCAGGGCCGTCCCCAGGCCGGTCCCCAGGCCCAGGAAGAGCATCGTGCCGCCCTCGTCGCTGCCGAGGGCCTGCATGGCGGCGTCGTTGATGATCCGGACGGGCTTGCCGAACGCGGCGGCGAAGTCGAATCCCACCCAGCCGGATCCGAGGTTGTGCGGCGGCCGCACGATCCTGCCGTGCAGCACAGGGCCCGGATACCCCATGGCGATCACGTCGTAGGACCAATCGGCGGTCATGGCCTGCACCGCAGCCACCATCTGCGCGGCCGTCAGCGACCGACCGGATGCGGCCTTCCGCTCCTCCGGATCGCCGGAGTGCATCACCTTGACGTGCGAGCCGCCGATGTCGATGACGAGCACCTGACGTCCGTTGACGGCGTGATCTCCGATCATGGTCGAGCCTCCGGTGTGCGTTCAGGATTCCGACCCGGGCGCACGCGGTGCACGACCCCGGCCTCGGTGGCGGTGATCAGGTCGGTGGCCAGCCCGAGGAACAGCCCGTGCCCCATGACCCCGGCCCGGCGCTCGAGGGCGTCCGCCAGCTGTGTCGCATCGGCGATCGGGCCGAAATCGCAGTCGATGATGAGGTGACCGGAGTCACTCAGGAACGGCTTGCCGTCCCGGTTCAGGCGCAGGGTGCACGCCGCGCCCAGGTCGGCCAGGTACCGCATCTGCGAGGCGCTGCCGAAGCCGACCACCTCGACCGGCACCGGCCGCCGGGAGCCCAGCCGCGGCGACGGCTTGCTGCCGTCGACCACGATGATCACCCGCCGGCTGGCCTGGGCCACGATCTTCTCGCGCAGGAGCGCCCCGCCAGCGCCCTTGATCAGGTCGAGCTGAGGGTCGACCTCGTCCGCGCCGTCGATGGTCAGGTCGAGCTCGGCCGGCAGGTCGTCGGACATCAGCGGGATCCCGAGCCGCCGCGCCTCGGCCGCCGTCGCCCGCGACGTGGCCAGGCCGACGATGTCACGCAACTGGCCGGTCCGCAGCCGTTCGGCGAGGTGGCGGACCGCGAACGCGGCCGTCGAGCCGGTGCCCAGGCCCACCGACATGCCGCTCGCGACGAGCCCGACGGCATGGCGGGCCGCCGCCTCCTTCAAGGCGACGGCGGGGTCGGCGGCGCCGCTCATCGCGGCTCCCGGTCGCCCGCGAATCCGGACGGCAGGCGCGCGGCCGCGGCCGCATCGACGAGCCAGCGGACCTCTCCCCGGCTGGGCTGGACGAGTTGGGCCGGCAGCACATCGGGCTCGTACGCGCCGACGAGGACGCGCGCCAGCACGTCGGCCTTGCCGGCTCCGGCGACGAGGAACACGACGTGGCGCGCGGCGTTGATGAGCGGCGCGGTCGCCGTCACCCGCCAGCTCGCCAGGGCCTCGACGTACTGGGGCACCATCCAGCGTTCGCGCTCGTGGAGGCTGGCGGTCCCGGGAAAGAGGGACGCCGTATGCCCGTTGTCGCCGAGGCCGAGGCAGACCAGGTCCAGCGCGGGCACGGTCTCGCGATGGAAGACCCGCCGCAGTTCCTGCTCGTAGGCGAGGGCCGCGCTGGCGGGATCGTCCTCGCCGCGGATGCGGTGGACGCCGTCCGGGCGCAGCGGCACGTGGGCCAGCAGGGCCTCGCGCGCCATGCGGAAGTTGCTGCGCTCGTCGTCGGGCGGCACGCAACGCTCGTCGCCGAAGAACACGTCCGTCCGATCCCACGCGATCCTCCCGGCGAACGCCGGGGCGGCGAGCCGCGCATACACGGGCTGCGGCGTGCCGCCGCCGGCGAGGGCCACGGTGAACCGGCCACGCGCCGCGACGGCCGCGGCGGCGATCTCGACGATCAGCTCGGCCGCCCCGACCGCGAAGGCCGCCGGATCCGGGAAGGTGGTCAGCTTCGGCATACGCACCTCCGATCGTGGGACACGGACTCAGCTGCGGCGGCCCCGCAGATGGCGGTAGCGCCGGATCAGGGCGTTGGTCGAACTGTCGTGCGAAAGCGTCGGGGCGCGGTCGTCGGTCAGCTCGGGCACGATGCGCCCGGCCAGCACCTTGCCCAGTTCCACGCCCCACTGGTCGAACGAATCGATCGCCCAGACCACCCCCTGGACGAACACGCTGTGCTCGTAGAGCGCCACCAGGTTGCCGAGCACCCGCGGCGTCAGGCGTTCGGCCAGCACCACGTTGCTCGGCCGGTTTCCCGGGAACGTGCGGTGGGGCACGAGCCAGGCCGGCGTCCCCTCCGCCGCCACCGCGGCCGCCGTCTTGCCGAACGCCAGCGCCTCGGCCTGCGCGAACACGTTCGACATGAGGATGTCGTGGTGCGCACCGAGGGGGTTGAGCGAGTGGGCGAAGCCGATGAAGTCGCACGGGATCAGGCGGGTGCCCTGGTGGATCAACTGGTAGAACGAATGCTGGCCGTTGGTGCCCGGCTCGCCCCAGATGACGGGGCCGGTCGGATAATCCGTGATCGCCGACCCGTCGACGGTCACGCCCTTGCCGTTGCTCTCCATGGCGAGCTGCTGCAGGTAGGCCGGAAAGCGCTTCAGGTACTGGTCGTAGGGCAGGACGGCCATCGTCTCGGCCCCGAAGAACACGTTGTACCAGACCGACAGCATCGCCATCAGGACCGGCAGGTTGCGCGCGAGCGGCGCGGTGCGGAAGTGCTCGTCCATGGCGTGGAAGCCGGCCAGCAGCTCGGCGAACCGCTCCGGTCCCACCGCGATCATCGTCGACAGGCCGATCGCCGCGTCCATGGAGTAGCGGCCGCCCACCCAGTCCCAGAACCCGAACATGTTGGCCGTGTCGATGCCGAAGGCAGCCACCTTCTCGGCGTTCGTGGAGACCGCGACGAAGTGGCGGGCGATCGCCGCCTCGTCCCCGAGCGCCGCCAGCGCCCACCGGCGAGCCGTGGCCGCGTTGGTCATGGTCTCCAGCGTGGTGAACGTCTTGGACGAGATGATGACCAGGGTCTCGGCCGGGTCCAGATCGTGGGTGGCCTCGTGGAAATCGGTGCCGTCGACGTTGGAGACGAACCGGAAGGTCAGGTTGCGGTCGGCGTAGTGGCGCAGCGCCTCGTAGGCCATGACGGGCCCGAGGTCCGAGCCGCCGATCCCGAGGTTGACGACGTTGCGCACCGGCCGGCCCGTATGCCCGAGCCAGCGGCCGCCGCGCACCTGGCGGGCGAACGCCGCCATCCGGTCGAGCACCCGGTGGACGTCCGGCACGACATCCTGACCGTCGGTGAACATCTGCCGGTCGCGCGGCGCGCGCAGGGCCACGTGCAACACCGCCCGACCCTCGGTCACGTTGATCTTCTGGCCGCCGAACATGGCGTCCCGCTGCGCCTCGAGGCCGCTCGTGCGGGCCAGCTCGAGCAGGAGCTCGATGGTCTCGTCGGTGACCCGGTTCTTGGAGAAGTCGACGAAGAGCTCGTCAGCCTCGGCGGTCAGCCGTTCGCCGCGGTCCGGATCCTCGGCGAAGAGGGTCCGCAGGTGCACGTCCTGCAGACTCCGGTGGTGGGTCGCCAGCCGTTGCCAGGCCGGCCGCTGCGTGACCGAATCGCTTGCCGCCATCTTGCTCGCCTCCAGGTCTTCGTTCAGGAGCAGGGCCGGTTGGCGTCACCCGGGTGGTGCCAGCCACCGACCGCGGCGGCCATCGCATCGGCCGCATCCGGGCCCCAGGAACCGGGATCGTATGGATGCACGGGCACGACGTCGCCCAGGATCGGATCGACGATCTCCCAGGCCAGCTCCACGGCGTCCTGCCGCGCGAACAGGGTGGCCTCGCCACGCATGGCGTCGGTGAGCAGCCGCTCGTAGTCACCGAGGCTGGCCGCGCCCGGGTGGTACTCGGCGAGCAGCTCCTGGATCTGGGAATCCGCGCCCTCGCCGCCGGCCTTCACCCGGGCCTCGATGCCCAGCATGATCGGCGAGCTGAGCCGGAACCGGATCCGGTTGCCCTTGCCGGCGGTGAGCCGGGCCATGGGCGGACGCTTGAGGGTCACCTGGACCTCGGTCACGGTCGTCGGCATGCACTTGCCCGTGCGGATGAGGAACGGCACGTCGGCCCAGCGCCAGGAATCGATGCCCAGCCGCACCGCCGCGAAGGTCTCCACGTGGGAATCGGGCGCCACGCCCGCCTCCGCCCGGTAGCCGTTGAACTGGCCCCGCACCAGGTTCTGCGGATCCAGCGGTACGATGGCCCGCAGCACCTTGGCCGTCTCGTCGCGGATGCCCTCGGGGTACTGCATGGCCGGCGCCTCCATCGCGAGGTAGGCCACCATCTGCAGGAGGTGGTTCTGCAGCACGTCGCGGACGGCTCCGGCCTCCTCGTAGAACTTGCCGCGGCCCTGCACCCCGAAGCTCTCGGCCATGGTGATCTGCACGCTCTCGACGTAGTTGCGGTTCCAGATCGGCTCCAGGAACGTGTTCGCGAAGCGGAAGTGCAGGATGTTCTGCACCGCGCTCTTGCCCAGGAAGTGGTCGATGCGGAAGATCGACTCCTCCGGAAACACCCGGTGCAGCTGGTCGTTCAGCTCCCGGGCTCCGGCCAGGTCGCGGCCGAAGGGCTTCTCGTTCACCACGCGACCGCCGGCGGCGCAGCCGGCGGCGCCGAGGTGTCCGACCACCTCGCCGAACATGCTGGGCGGGATCGCCAGGTAGTGCAGAGGGTGGCGGGCGTCGCCCAGCGCCACCCGCAGGCGCTTGAACGTGTCGGGGTCGCTGTAGTCGCCGTTGACGTACTGCAGCAGCGCCATCAACCGGTCGAACACGCCCTCGTCGACGGGGCCCTGCTCGCCGACGCTCGCCCGCGCGCGCGCCTGCAACTGTTCGAGGCCGCCCTCGCCGCGGGCCACGCCGATCACCGGCACGGTGAGGCTGCCGCGCCCGACCATGGCGTACAGGGCGGGGAAGATCTTCTTGTAGGCGAGGTCCCCGGTGGCCCCGAAGAACACGAAGGCGTCGGACTCGATCTTGCTCATGGCCGAGCATCCTTCCCGAAGGGGCCTACTTGCCCGGCAGCTCGTGGTGACCGCCGAACTGGAACCGCATGGCCGACAGCACCTTGTTGGCGAAGTCGCCCTCGCCCCGCGACGTGAAGCGCTCGTAGAGCGCCGCGCTCAGCACCGGCGCCGGCGTGCCCTGCTCGATGGCGGCGGTCAGCGTCCAGCGGCCCTCGCCGGAATCGGACACCCGACCGGAGAAGTGATCGAGCTGCGGGTCGGCGATCAGCGCGGCCGCCGTCAGATCCAGCAGCCAGGAGGCGATCACGCTGCCGCGCCGCCAGACCTCCGCCACGTCGGCGAGGTCCAGATCGTACTGGTGGGCCTCGGGGTTGCGCAGGGGCGCGGTCTCGGCGTTGGCCTCACGGCCCGCCTTGCCCACGTTGGCGTGCTTGAGGACGTTCAGCCCCTCGGCGTACGCCGCCATCAGGCCGTACTCGATCCCGTTGTGCACCATCTTGACGAAGTGGCCGGCGCCGCTGGGTCCGCAGTGCAGGTAGCCTTCCTCGGCGGTCCCCGCGATTCCCTCGCGTCCGGGCGTTCGCGGCACCTCGCCCGCCCCCGGCGCCAGCGCCCTGAACACGGGGTCGAGGTGCTGCACCGGCGCGGCCGGTCCGCCGATCATCATGCAATAGCCGCGCTCGAGGCCCCACACGCCGCCGCTGGTGCCGACGTCGAGGTAGTGGAGGCCGCGATCCTTCAGCTCGCCGGAGCGGCGGATGTCGTCGACGTAGTACGAATTGCCCCCGTCGATGACGATGTCGCCCTCGGCGAGGTGCGGCGTCAGTTCGGCCAGCGCGGCATCGACGACGGCGGCCGGGACCATCAGCCACACCGCCCGCGGCCCGGTGAGCTTGCCGACGAGCTCGGCCTCCGAAGCGCAGCCGAGGGCGCCCTCGGCCACCAGGGACTTGACGGCGTCGGGGTCGCGGTCGAACACGACGCACTCGTGCCCGTGCCGCATCAGCCGACGCACCATGTTGGCCCCCATGCGGCCGAGTCCGATCATCCCCAGTTGCATGACGAGACGCTCCTAGTCCAGAGATAGCGCCAGCTGCGACTTCGCAGCCTCGACCACGTGGTTCACGGTGAAGCCGAAGTGCGCCTGGGCGGCCGGTCCGGGCGCCGAGACGCCGAACGAGTGCATCCCCAGCACGGCGCCGCTCCGCCCCACGTATCGCTCCCAGCCGAGGGTCGACCCCATCTCCACGGCGACCCTCGCCTCGACGCGCGGCGGCAGCACCTGATCACGATAGGCGCGGTCCTGCGCCTCGAACAGATCCCAGGACGGCATGCTCACGACCCGCGCCCGGATCCCCTCGTCCGCGAGCGCGGCCTGGGCGCCGAGGCACAGCGCGACCTCGCTGCCGGTCCCGATGAGGATGACCTGGGGTTCGCCGCCGACGGCGTCCCGGACAACATAGGCGCCCTTGGCCAGATCGGCCGCCGACCCGGTCTGCGCGCGGTCCAGCGTGGGCAACGCCTGCCGCGACAGGATGAGCATGGTGGGCCGGTCGTGGGTCTGCATGGCCACCCGGTAGGCCTCCACCACCTCGTTGGCGTCGGCGGGCCGGATCATCCGCAGGCCGGGCATGGCCCGGAACGCGGCCAGATGCTCGACGGGCTGGTGCGTGGGGCCGTCCTCGCCCACGCCGATCGAATCGTGGGTCCAGACGTAGAGGACCGGCTGCTCCATGAGCGCGCTGAGGCGGATGGCCGCCCGGCAGTAATCGGTGAAGATGAAGAAGCCGCCGACGAAGGGGCGCAGCCCCGACAGCGCCATGCCGTTGGCGACGGCGCACATCGCGTGCTCGCGCACGCCGAAATGCAGGTTGCGGCCGCCCTGGCCGTCGGCCTGGAAGCTGCCGGTCCCCTCGGCCGTGAGGTGGGTCTTGGTGGACGGGGCCAGATCGGCCGAACCGCCGATGAGCCACGGCAGACGCGGCGCCAGGGCGTTGAGCACGACCCCCGAGATCTCGCGCGTGGCCTTGCCCTTCGGGTCGGCCGCAAACGTCGGCAGGTCCGCGTCCCAGCCGGCGGGAAGCCGGCCGTCCCGCATGGCGTCGATGTCCGCGGCCAGGTCCGGGTGCTCCACCCGGTAGGCCGCCAGCAGACGGTCCCAGGCCTCGCGCGCGGCGCGGCCGCGAGCGCCGAGCTGAGCCTGGAAATGCTCGCGCACCCCGCCGGGCACCAGGAACTGCGCGTCGGGATCCCAGCCGTACGCCTGCTTCGCCAGGCGCGCCTCCTCGACGCCGAGCGGCTCGCCGTGAGCGGACGCGGTGTCCTGCTTGTTGGGCGCGCCGTAGCCGATCTTGCTGTCGACGATGATCAGGGTCGGCCGGTCCGACGTCTGGCGGGCCTGCTGCAGGGCGGCGGCGAGGGCCTCGAGGTCGTTGGCGTCGCTGACGTGCAGCACGTGCCAGTTGTAGCTGAGGAACCGCGCCCCCACGTCCTCGGTGAAGGCGAGGTCGGTGTGGCCCTCGATGGTCACGCGGTTGCGGTCGTAGATCCAGCACAGGTTGCCGAGGGCGAGGTGGCCGGCCAGCGACGCGGCCTCGGTACTCACGCCCTCCATCATGCAGCCGTCGCCGGCCAGGGCGTAGACGTGATGGTCGATGATGTCGAACCCCGGCCGGTTGTAGCGGGCCGCCAGATAACGCTCGGCCAGGGCCATGCCGACGCTCATGGCCACCCCCTGGCCGAGGGGACCGGTGGTGGCCTCGACGCCCGACGTCCAGCCGTGTTCGGGATGCCCCGGGCAGCGGCTGTGCAGCTGGCGGAAGCTCGCGAGGTCGTCCAGGGTGAGGGCGGGACCGCCGACGCGGTCACGGTAGGCGGGCGACGTCGCCTTGACGCCGGCCAGATGGATGAGCGAGTACAGGAGCATCGACGCGTGCCCGGCCGAGAGCACGAAACGGTCGCGGTTGAACCAGTCGGGCGCGGTCGGGTCGTACCGCAGCAGGCGCTGCCAGAGGGTGTAGGCCACGGGGGCGGCCCCGAGCGGCGTGCCGGGATGGCCGGAGTTGGCCTTCTGGATGGCGTCGATGGCCAGGGTGCGCATGGTCGCGATGCACAGCTGGTCGAGATCTTGGGCATGGTTCATGGGGATCGCTCCAAGGGGTGGAGGGCCGGACGACGGACGGCAAGCGCGCCCACGATAACACGCGGCCGAGGCGATGCAAACCGCTCAGCGGACGGTGAACCGGCCCGGCCCGCGCGCCGCCGCGGGAACGGCGATCGGCGCCGCGTGGCCGCCCTCGGCCGTCGCCGAGGATCCGCGCGAGGACGGATTCGCGGCCGGGCGCCCTACACGACCCTGCCGTACACCACCATGTCCAGCACCCGCCCGTCCTTCCGCACCGCTCCCCGCAACACGCCTTCCTGCGCGAATCCGCACCGCTGCAGCACCGCGCTCGACCGCGCGTTCCCCGCATACACCTTGGCCGTGAACCGGCTCAGCCCGTGCGCGGCCGCCGCCCACGCCATGAACGCGGCCACCGCGCAGCTCATGATCCCCTGCCCCCAGTACTCTCGCCCCAGCCAATACCCCAGCTCCCCGTCATGGGCGAAATTCGGCACGCTCGACAGCATCACGCCCACGCCGCCCACCAGCCCCTCGGGTCCGGCGATCACCAGGTTGCGCGGCGGATCGTGGTCCGCCTGCTGCACCACCCACTTGAGCGCCGCCTCGAAATCGTAGGGCCGGGGGAACAGGTCGGTCAGCCAGCGCCAGATCTCCACGTCGTCGGCCAGCTGGGCGAGCCGCTCGAGGTCGCCCTCGTCGAACTCGCGCAGGTGGTAGCCTTCCACCGCGAGCGGAAGCCAGAGCTCCATCACGACGCCTCCTCCGCGACGACCGCGGCGTCCGGCGCTGCCGCCTCGGGGCCGACGGCCGCGACCGCGTTCCAGGCGATCGTCCAGCCCAGCAGCACCTGCGACAGGTAGTGCTTGCGGTCGTTGAGGCGCGACCAGCCCGTCACCGCGCCGAGGCTCGCGGCCAGCCACTGGGCCCAGCGGGCATCGAGCCGCCGCGCCAGGTTCCAGAAGGGGATGGCGCCCATGAAGGCGTGTCCGCTGGCCGAGTTCGCGTGTTGCAACGGCCGCCAGCGGGGCGATCCGTCGCGGCTCGACGGCCGGTTCGCGCCGAGACCCCGCTGCACCGTCCACAGCGTCGGCAGTCCCACGCACATGGCCTCGAAGTTCGCGCGGCCCCAGCGTGTGACCGGATTGGTGCGCCACAGCCAGTCCGCCAGACCGACGGTCCCCCAGATCAGGAACAGCTCACGTTCGCCCCAGGGCTTGAACGCACGGGCCACCAGGTCGGACGCGCTGCCGGGGAACGACTCGGTCTTCAGATGCTTGGCCTCGGCCTTGCGGCCGGACGCTCGCAGCGCCTCGCGCGCGGCCTCGGCGCGTCCCTCGCGCGGGTCGAGCAGGCCGGTGTGCCAGCGGTCGAAGGCCTCGTCGGCGCCGCTGTAGGCCAGCACGGCCGCCGCGCCCAGGGCCACCCCCAGCCGCAGGAACGCGCGCCGTCCGTACGCCCGCCGCCACTGCGGCGCGGTGTGCCGCAGCAGGGCCGGACCACGCTCCCGAGCGGCCATCAGGCGCACCCGCCCGACTCCCACCGCACCAACGGCGCCTTGCGGCCGCGCTCGTCGACGGCCACGAACACCAGCTCGGCCTCGGTCACGCGTACGGTCTCGCAGGTGTCGCGGCGCAGGGCGTCGGCCACCAGGTGGACCGTGACCGACGTCTTGCCGGCCGCCACCATCTCGCCGCTCAGCGTGAGCACGTCGCCCACGTACACCGGCTCGTGGAAGTGGAGCTCACGCACCACGAGGGTCACGAACCGCGGGTTGCGGAAATGGTCGCGGCAGCAGCCGGCAGCCGCCAGGTCCATGAGCGACATGATCACGCCGCCGAAGATGGTGCCCTGGCCGTTGGTATCCTTGGGCAGCAGGGTCACCTTCTGATAGACCTTCACGGGGCGCTCCTTGACGCAGGCTATTCGGTGAGCCACTCGCCGATCTCGTCGGCGATGGCCGGGGCGCTCGTCAGGCCAGGCGACTCGATGCCCACCAGGTTGACGAGGCCCTCGTGATCGCCCGTCTCGCGTGAGACCACGAAGTCGGCGAAGCCGTCCTTCCAGTAAGCGGCGCGACGCGGACGCAGGCCGCACATGTCGGCGCTCAGATCCTCTGGCTCGAGGAAGGGCAGGAACCGGTGGGCGCCCCGATAGAACTCGCCGGCGCGGTCGGGATCCACCTTGTAGTCCTCCGGCGCGCGCGGGGGCAGGAGCTCGACGTCCGGGCCCAGCTTCATGCGGCCGGCGAGGTCGATGCAGAGGTGCACGCCGAGGCTCGAACCATCGCGGGGCGGCACGGGGTAGACCAGCCGCTGCACGCGGCCGTCGTGCCGCGGCGAGATGCCGAAGTAGTTGCCCTTGACCCAGCTCAGGCGCCAGCCGCGCCGCTCGACGTCGATGCCCGCGAGCTCGGCGACGCGGTCGCTGTAGAGGCCGGCCGCGTTGATCACCCAGCGCGACGTGTGACGCCAGCCCTCGCGCACGCCCAGGCCCGCCGGGTTCACCGACACCAGCCAGCCGCCGCCGACCGCCGGCTCGAGCCCCGTGACCTCCGACTCCGTGAGCACCTGCGCCCCGGCCGACTGCGCGCGTCGCGCGAACGCCTTCGCGCACCCCTCGGCGTCCATGATCGCCGTCTCCGGCGACCACAGCGCGGCCAGGGCCCGGACCTCGGGCTCCAGGCTGCAGACCTCGGCCGCGTCCAGCAGCCGCAAGCCCTCCACGCCGTTGGCCATGCCGAGCGCGAGCAGCCGCTCGAGCTCGGGCAGCTCGTCCTGCGCGGCGGCGACGATCAGCTTGCCGCACTCGCGGTAGCGCACGCCGGCCACGGCGCAGAAGGAGCGGAGCAGGCGTCGGCCCTGCACGCAGTAACGGGCCTTCAGCGAGCCGGTGGGGTAGTACATGCCGCCGTGCACCACCTCGCTGTTGCGGCTGGTGGTGCCGCCGGCCAGGTGGGGACCGCGCTCCAGCAGGACGGTCGACAGACCGGCGGTGGCTGCCCGGGCGGCCACCGCACAGCCCACGATGCCGCCGCCGACGACGGTGACGTCGAGGTCGGTCATGCTACTGGCCGAGGTTCGCGTACGCGTTGAAGCTCTGCGTCAGGTAGGCCTTGCTGGCCACCCACTCCAGTTGCTTGGCGAACGCCCGGGCATCCCGGAAGCCGGCGATCTTGGTGATCCCCTGGCCGTCGCTGTCGACGATCCAGATCGTGGGCAGGCTCTGGACGCCGTAGATCCAGTTCAGGAGCGGGTTGTCATCCGAGTCGACCATCGCGGTGATGAAGTCCTCGGTCATCAGGCGGGCCACCGCGGGGTCGGTGTAGGTCTCCTTCTTCATCTTGGTGCACCAGCTGCACCAGTCGGCGGTGAAGTGGATGATCACCGGCTTGCCCGTGCGCGCGGCCTCGGGCAGGGCCTCGGCGTGGCTACGCCACACCAGGTCGCCGGCGGCGGCCAGACCGGCCAGGCTCACGAGGATGGTCAGGGCCAGCAGGGTGGTCGGCATCCGTCGCATGGTCTCTCCTCAGCTAGCGGGCCACGGCCAGTCGGTCGGCAGCGGCGCCTCGATGGTGAGCGGCGCGCCCCCCACGGGGTGCGCCAGGGTCAGGGTCCGGGCGTGCAGTCCGATGCCTTCGCGGCCCGCCCGGCGCCGGGCGCCGTACTTGACGTCACCCCACACGGGATGGCCGACCAGGGCCAGCTGGGCGCGGATCTGGTGCCGACGGCCGGTCACCAGCTCGACCTCCAGGAGGCTGCGATCGTGCCGGGAATCCTGCACGAAATAGCGCAACTCCGCAACCCTGGAGCCTTCGAACGGCTCGCCGGCGGCGCGGGTGACGCCGTCCGCGTCGCCCGTGGCCGCGAGGTGGTGGCGCAGGACCAGGCCCGGCGGGCTCACCACGCCCTCGACCACCGCCAGGTAGCGCTTGCCCACCGTGCCGTCGCGGAACTGGGCCGACAGCCGTCCCGCCGCCTTGCTCGTGCGCGCCAGCACGACCACGCCCGATACCAGGACGGTCCAGGCGGTGCACCAGCCCCACGTACACGTTGCCCGGCTTGGCGTAGCGTTGCTTGAGGTACGCCCGCGCCAGGTCGAGCAGGGTGAGGTCGCCGGTGCGGTCGCCCTGCGTCAGCAGGCCCGCGGGCTTGCACACCACGAGCAGATGATTGTCCTCGTGCAGGACGTGCAGGTCGGGTATCGACATGGCGGGAAACTAGCAGGCGCGGCCCCCGCCGCCAAGCCGCCATCGCCGTCGGCCAAAAAGGCTGACACCCCGCGCCGGGGCTCGTACATTTCCACCCAGACCCGATGTGTCCCCCGAGAGGAGCTCCCCCATGTCCTGCCCCTGCCGACCCGGCCGGCGGGCGGCGCTCTGGCGGCCGGCGTGCCTCGGCCTACTGGCCGTGCTCGTCGGCTGCGGCGGCCACCCCGGCGGCGATCCCCTGACCAGGACGCGGAACGACATGACCAGGCTCACCTACCCACCCACGCGCACCGAGAACGTGGTGGACGACTACCACGGGACCCAGGTCCCCGACCCCTACCGCTGGCTCGAGGATACCGACAGCGAGGAGACCGCCGCGTGGATCGCGGCGCAGAACCGGGTCACCGAGGAGTTCCTGGCCACGATCCCCGCCCGGCAGGAGTACCGCGAGCGCCTCACGCAGCTCTGGGACTACGAGCGCATCGGCGTACCGGTGCGGCATGGCGGGCGCCTCTTCTACACCCGCAACGACGGTCTGCAACCCCAGGCCGTGCTCCTGGTCCAGGCCGATCCGGACGCCGAGCCCCGCGTCCTGCTGGACCCCAACCTGCTGAGCGAGGACGGTACGGTGGCCCTGGCCGACTGGTCGGTGAGCCGCGACGGCCGCTGGCTGGCGTGGGCGACGAGCGACGGCGGCAGCGACTGGCACACCTGGCGCGTCCGCAACATCGAGACGGGCGAGGATCTGCCCGACACCGTCCGCTGGTCGAAGTTCTCCGGTGCCACCTGGGACGAGCGCGGCAGCGGCTTCTGGTACTCCCGCTACGACGCGCCCCGCGCGGGCCGCGAGCTCCAGGGGCAGAACCGGAACCAGAAGCTCTGCTTCCATCGCCGCGGCACCAGCCAGGACGACGATGTCCTGGTCTACGAGCGCCCCGACCATGCGGACTGGGGGTTCGCCGCCGAGCTGTCGGACGACGGCCGCTACCTCGTCGTCAACGTCTGGCAGGGTACCAGCCCCCGCAACGGCCTCTTCTACAAGGACCTGCGGGACCGCAGCCTGGTCGTTCACGAGCTGTTGGCCGACTTCGACGCTTCGTACCAGTTCATCGCGCACCAGGACGGCCGCTTCCTCGTCAAGACCAACCGCGACGCCCCGCGCGGCCGCGTGGTCGCCATCGACCTCGACCGGCGCGAACCCCGCCAGTGGCAGACCCTCGTGCCCGAGGACGCCGGCGTGCTCGAGAGCGCCACGGTGCTCGGCGGCCAGTTCGTCCTCACCTACCTCAAGGACGTGGCCAGCTCGGTCCGCCTGGCGAGCCTCACGGGCGACCACCTCGGTGAGATCAGCCTGCCCGGACTCGGCTCGGTCGCCGGCTTCACCGGCCGCAGCGACGACACCGAGACCTGGTACGCGTTCGACGGCTACCTCAGCCCCAGCGTCATCTACCGCCTCAACCTGATCTCGGGCGAGAGCACGGTCTTCCGCGCCCCGACGGTCGACTTCCCGCTCGACCAGTACGTCAGCGAGCGTGTCTTCTACACCAGCCGCGACGGCACCCGCATTCCGCTCTGGCTCGTCCATCGCGCCGACCTGCGCAAGACGGGCCAGGTCCCGGTCATCCTCTACGGCTACGGCGGCTTCAACGTCTCGCTGACCCCCTATTTCTCGGCCGCCCGCCTGCCCTGGCTCGAGCGGGGCGGCATGTGGGCGATCGCCAACCTGCGCGGCGGCGCGGAGTACGGCGAGGCCTGGCACGAGGCCGGCATGCGGCAGCGCAAGCAGAACGTGTTCGACGACTTCATCGCCGCCGCCGAGTACCTCGTGCGCGAGGGCTGGACGTGCGCCGACAAGCTCGCCGTGATGGGCGGCAGCAACGGCGGCCTGCTCGTCGGCGCGGTCGTCAACCAGCGGCCCGAGCTCTTCGGCGCCGCCCTGCCCGCGGTCGGCGTCATGGACATGCTGCGGTTCCAGCACTTCACGATCGGCTGGGCCTGGACCAGCGACTACGGCAGCAGCGACGACCCCGCGATGTTCCCCTACCTGCACGCCTATAGCCCGTATCACAACCTGCGGCAGGGTGTGGAGTATCCGGCCGTCCTGGTGACCACGGCCGACCACGACGACCGCGTCGTGCCCGGCCACAGCTTCAAGTACATCGCGCGCCTGCAGGCCTGCCAGGCCGGCCCGCTGCCCGCGTTGATCCGCATCGAGACCCGGGCCGGCCACGGCGCCGGCAAGCCGACGGACATGCTGATCGCGGAGTACGCCGACCGGTACGCGTTCCTGACCCGCGCGCTGGACCTTGCCGGCTCTCGCTAAGTGAAAACATTGCAGATAGTTGTCAACCAGGTCGGGTTCTTTACCTGACCCTGACCCCATCCTTAAGTGATTTTATCTTGCTTTCGGGTTCGGCCTGATGATTCAATGGCGCTCCCACCCCCGGATCGGCCCTCCGCGCGGCGTTCGCCCGGCTGGCCCGGCGGGCAGGGAGACAGCGGCTCCGGGTGCCCGCTCGCCTGTTCGTCAGGCACCACGATTCCGCAGCAACGAGGGCTCCGGCTCGCAATCATGCGCCGGGGCCCTCCGCATTGAGAGCGCGGCGTTGCAGCCACGCCAGGGCCAGCGCCACGAGCCCCAGGCCCAGCACCGCCCGTCCCCAGGCTGCCGACTCGCCGAACACCGTCCAAGCGACCACCACCGCCAGCGGGATCTTCAGGTTGTTGGCCACGCCCAGCGGACCCGCGGCCACCCGCGCCGCACCGCGGTTCCAGCACCAGAAGCCGACGGCCGTGGGCACCAGCCCGAGGTAGAGCAGCACGGGCGCAGCGGCCACCATCCCGGCGGCCGGAAACGGCCGATCGGCCACGAGCGCCCCCAGACCCGCAAGCCCCGCACCCCCGAGCGACATCCACGCCAGCAATCCGGCTTCACGCCCCGCCGAGCCCCGACCGAGAGCGCCATTGCGCCGCGCCAGCGGTCCGTAGAGGAGCTGGCCGACGGCGAACGCCAGGTTGCTCGCCTGCACCAGCAGCACCCCGCGCAGCGTCTCTCCGGTGGGCACCTGCCCCTGCGCCAGCATGGCGCCGGCCACGGCCACGAGCGCCGCCAGCCAGGCCGCCCCCTGCCAGCGGCGCCGCCACAACTGGGCCGCGAGCACCACCAGCACCGGCGTGAACACGGTCCAGAGGGCCACCTGCCAGGCCGCCAGCGCGCGGTAGCTGGCGAGGTAGCACACGTACATCAATCCGAACTGCAGGCCGCCGAGCAGAACGGCCCGGCCGCGCTCGGTCCAAGGCGCGGGACCGCGCCGCCACCAGGGAGCGAACGCCAGGGCCGCCAGCGCCAGACGGACGGCCGCCACCCACCACGGATCCAGGCCGGGCAGGAAACGCTTGATCAGGCCGAAGGAGAAGGCCCACAGTAAGGATGCCAGGAGAAGCCAGCGCATGGCTCCAGTATCGCTGACCACACCGGCGCGAACAAGGAGCCGCTGCGGCGGGTACCGTGGCCACGACGATGCCCGGCCCCACCTCGAGCGAAGGAAGAGTCATGGCGTCCACCGGCAAGACGATCGCGACCGGCTGCGGCATCGGCTGCCTGCTGCTGGCCCTCGTCATGGGCGGCCTCGGCACGTGCGCGGTGGTCGGCATCCGCAACGTGAAGGAGAAGGCCGACGATCTGAAGGTCGTGTTCAAGGAACTGGAGTCCGAGTACGGCGACGTCGGCGACTACACGCCCGCCGCCGACGGCCACATCGACCCCGCCCGTCTCGAGGTCTTCCTGGCGGTCCGCGACTCGCTGCTCACCGGCGGCGCACGCGCCGAACGGCTGATGCGCACCCTCGACGGCGCCGACGGCGCGCCCGCCGGCCGACTGGCCAAGGTGAAGGCGGGGCTCGATCTCGTGCCCGCGATCGTGACCGTCATCGACGCGCAGGTGAGCGCCCTGCGCGACGGCGGCATGGGGCTCGGGGAGTACGCCTACATCTACACGCTCGGCTACTACGTGCTGCTGGGCGAGGCCCCCGGCGCAGGCCCGGGGTTCACCCTCGACCGCAACAGCGACGATGACGACTCCACCGTCCGCTGGTCCTCGGACTCGGACGGGGACGCCCGTGACCAGCGGGACCGCAAGGTCCGCGAGACCCTGAACCAGGCCATGCGAGCGATCCTCGCCAACCAGCGGGCGGCGGCGATCGCCGCCGGCGAGGACGGCGCCTGGACCGACGCCCTCGATGCGGAACTCGAGCGGCTGAACCGGGATTACGAGCGCCTCCCCTGGCAGGATGGACTGCCTGAAGCGATCTTGGTGTCGCTCGCTCCGTACCGCGACCGGCTGGCTGCGACCTGGTCGGAATACCTCAACGCGCTGGAAATGGTGAACTTGCAGCGCTGAGCGGTGTCTCAGGGACGGCGATGTCGACGGGGTCAGGCTCCCCGCCGTGGCTGGCCCCATCCTATATTTTTGCTGTTATATGCTTTTATTTTTGCTATAATGACTCATCGCCGGACCGGATATTCCTCCGAGCCGGCCACCCCATCCGTGCGCCGTGACCCGAGGAGCGCCCGATGTCGAACACCACGTTGCGGCCCCGCCCCCGTCTCTTCGCCGCCCAACTGGCCCTCGTCCTCCTGGCCGGATCCGCACTCGCCGCGACGGTCGAGCCGATCATCACGCCCGTCGGCCTGACGGCCAACGCCCAGCTCGGCCTGTTCGTCAGCGCGGCCGGCGACCTGAACGCCGACGGCCGGCCCGACTTCGTGATCGGCGCCCCGGGAGCGAGGATCACCAGCGTGGCCACCGGCCAGGCGTGGGTCTACTTCGGTCGCGACACCCTGTCGGACACCCCCGACCTGGTGCTCCAGGGTGAGGCATCGGGCGACCAGTTCGGCACCTCGGTCCGCGGCTGCGGCGACGTCAATGGCGACGGCTGGGACGACCTGGTGGTGGGCGCGCCCCGCAACGACGCCGCCTTCTACAACGCCGGCCGCGCCTACGTGTACTTCGGCGGCCCGTCGCT
>JAWKQQ010000021.1:0-83931 GCA_041390065.1 Candidatus Krumholzibacteriia bacterium | reverse complement strand
GCGGCGGTCGAAGCCGACCTTCTCGGCCACGGCCATGAACACGGGGTAGTCGGCCGCACCGCTCATGGCCTCCCGCTTGATCACCTCGGGCGGCTTCTTCTTGAGGAACAGGAGGGAGGTCAGGATGTTGACGTTCGCCTCGACGATGAAGGTCTCCACCGGCAGGTCCACGCTGGCCAGCACCCAGGCGTGCCGGAGGATCCACCAGCGGATGTACTCGGCGGCCGGGTTGCCCAGGATGCCATCGGGAAGGACGATGCCCATGCGGCCGCCCGGCTTGAGCCAGTCGAGGCAGCGCTCAATGAACAGCACTTCGGGCGCCACGCTGCTCTGGCGCTTCGGGGTCTCTCGGAAGGATCCGTCTTCAGCTCGCTCCCAGATGGCGGCGAGGTGGAAGTGGCGCAGGATGTTGTTGTCGGTGATGGGGATGCCCGAGCCGAAGGGGGGATTGGTCATCACCACGTCCATCGCGCCGAACGGGACGTCCTTCTTGGCCGGCTTCAGGCCGGGCAGGTAGCCCTCGGGGAACTCGAGCGAGTTGATGTTGTAGAGGTGCCCCTTGCCGTCACCGGCCATCACCATGTTCATCTGGCTGGCACGGATCAGGAACGGATCGAAGTCGCAGCCGAAGACCTGCTTCGAGGCGTACTCGCGCAGTCGATCATGCAGGGTCTGAAACTCCTCGGACGTCTCGGCGCCGGCGCTGATCTTCTCCTCCACGCGGAAGCGGTCCATCATGTGGGCGAGCGTGGCGACGAGGAAGCCGCCTGTTCCGCACGCAGGGTCGAGGACCTGTTCCTTCTCCTTCGGGTCGAGAATCTCGACGACCAGCTTGATCGCGCCGCGAGGGGTGAAGTACTGACCGCGGTCGCCGCGCAGGTTGGTGCCGACGATCTCCTGGTACGCGGCGCCCTTGGCATCGACGTCGATACGGGTGAACTCGTACTTCGATAGCTCGGAAACCATGAAGGCGAGCGCCCGGGGGGAGAGGGTGATCTCCTCGTTGCCGCGGAAGATCGACTTGTACTCCTGCTTGACTTCGTTGAAGAGCGGATCGAGTCGCTTCTGGATCTCCTTGCGCCCGGCCTCGGTGAACTGCTCCTGAGGACCTGCCCAGAAGCGACGGCGCCCGCGCGGCGCCCGCTCGTCGTGCATCTTGCAGAAGATAAGGTAGAGGAACTGCCAGAAGGCAGCGTCCTTGGGCATGCCCTCGTTGCCGTGGATGAAGTTGTGGCAGCGTCGGAAGGCGGTTCGCAGCATGTCGGGTTGCGCGCGCCGTGACTTCGCATGGGACACCACGTCGCGAGTGCCGATCGACTCGTCGCCCATGGGCCAGTCGCCGATCGGCTCCGCATCGACCTGGAACTTCGACTTCTTCTTCCGCACGAAGAAAAATTCGAGGCCGTTGGTCCACAACCCGTACTCGCACTCTTCGCACTCTTCGAAGTACGGCTTGATTTCCTCGATGTCCTTGGCGGCTTGGTCGTAGTCGCGCATCTTGACCGCGCCGCGCTTGTTCTGCTTGGGCTCGGGACGGCAGACCACGACCCGGCGGAGGTTCTCGGTAGCGTGCGGCTTGCCCGAGGCGAAGATGGCGATGTCCACCCGGCGACGCCGGCCACCGACAGACACCGGGAAGTCGCCCTCCATGTCGTTGACCGAGATCCCGTACTCGTGAAACAGCGCCCGGGCGATCCGCTGCCGCACGAGCTCCTTGGGGGTCTCCTTCAGCTCCTTGGTGCCCGAGATGAAGTCGAGCACGAAGCCGTCGCGAACTACCTCGGAATCGACGTCCTCGGCAGCGACAACGTGCGGTATTTCACTGGTAGGATCGGCTAGGCGCTTCCGCTGCGTCTTTCGACGGGACGGCCGGTTGCGGGCAGCACTATCTCTACTCATCCAGTTTCTCCTAGCCTGTGTCTTCTGCTCCTCGATCCAGAGATCCAAGTCCTCGCCTCGTCGCCATTGGCCACGGACCTTGAACGCCGGGAGGCATCTTTGCTGGGCCATGGTATAGACGGTTTTTCTGACATCCTAAGTAGGCGTACCCTCGCCCCCAGAGTCAGAATCTCCCCAGAAGCCATGGCACGGCCCTCCAGGCTGGTGTAGACCTGTGCATCAATTTCTGATCTTCCAATCGTGCCGCACTGATTGTCTGGCGTAGCAAGACGGGAGTTGACCGCCCGGCAACGAAGGTGTTATGTGTTGCATCACACAACACCGTCGGGAGGCAAAACGGCATGGCGAAGCGGTTCGGGGAGACTGTTCGAGGTGCGGGAGGCGCAGGGTCTAGGCCTCCGCGTTGCGGCTGAGCACCTCGGTATTTCGCCAACGTATCTAAGCAGAATTGAACGAGGCAAGAACGTCCGCCGGTTGAAGTTATCAGCCGGATTGCCGCCCTTCTTGGTAGCGATAGAGATATCCTGTTTCGGTTGTCGGAAAGTACAGATCCGTAACTTGCAGAGATTTCATTCATGCGGTACCCAACGTGCCGGAGTTCCTTCGCACGGCTATCGAGGTAGGACTCTCTTCTGACGACTTCGCGGCATTGATCGAAGAAATCAAGAGCCGAGGTTCTTCCCGCAACGTCGGGAGCCCAGAACGCTAGATTCGAATCGTTGATCTAGCGCTGCTTCTTCCTGATCTAGTCTCTGCGAACTACTTCAGCCCCGGCAAGATCTTCTCCGCCGACCGCTACCGATCGTAACCGCCGAGGCCGATCTCGACGATGTCCCCAGAGCTTCAGGACCTCGGCTCGCCCAGGTTTGGGGCCGACCACCCGAGCCATCGGGCCACGATCAACCCGACGAAGACCAACATCGTGATCGGGCGCTGAGGTCCGCTGGAGCCAGCTTTGGCCCTGGGCCTCGGCCTTCACTAACTTCCGCGGCCGCCCGCTCGATCTCCGAAGTCCGCTCCAGGACGGCTGCTTGCAGTGCCTGCTGCAGTTCGATCCGCTTCAGTTCCTGTTCGGGGTCCGGGAAGATGCGGTCGGCGACTCCGCCGGCGACTTTCCCCAGGATGCCCAGGATCTCTCCAACCATGGTGCTCTCCTCTCAGGGTTGCGGTAGGGACACCGGTTACCCGGCGCCCCCCGCACAGATCCCAGCGTGCAGAACTACCGCACTGGGCTCCTACCTTGGGTCCTTGCGAAGAACCGCTCTTCCGGCCAGGGATGAATGACCCGAGCATGCGGGATCCAGCGGTTTTCGAGGATCTTCATGCGGTCCCACGTCACCCGAGTGCGCTGGCACGCGTCGGCGAACGAGGCGAAAGCCGCCTCGCAGAGAAGCTCCCGTCACACCGTCTGCCAGAATCGCTCGATCTTGCCCAGGGTCATTGTAACGACTGTGGTCGTCGATGATGCCTACCAGGTAGACCTTGTACATCCGCTTGAGCTCGAAGGTGAAGATGTCGATCTGCCAGTGCGCGTTGGGCAGCGAGCGCTCGAAGCGGCGGATCTGCGGCGGGCGTCGATAGAAGCCGGCCAGACCCTCGGAATCATACTTCTTCTGCCAGCCGGAGACCGTGACCGGGGCCACGCCGATGATTGTGGCGACCTCGCCGCGGGTCAGTCCCTGCTGGAGGGCGTCCAGGGCCAGTAGCTTGATCTCCAGCGGCGTGACCGAGCGGCGCTTCGGGGCGCCGCCGGTGGTCTTGGCCGGCACCTCAGGGGGCGACTTCGGGGTCGTTTGCTTGCGCTTGAACAGTCGCATGTCTGCTCTCCTTCCGCGTGGCCTGTTCGGCCGCAGAGGAGGGGACATGTCAACTGATTGATGGTGAGATTGGGGAGCATCTATTGTTGGACGCTACAGCCATACGTCAAACGATTGTACTCGCGAACCAGCGAATCCAGTGTTGGCATCATGACGTACCCGCTTCTGTTCTACATAACACCTTGCCGTTAAGCTGCGGGCGGTTCCGGCGCGGCCCATGCGCCAGCATGGGGCGTGACAGAGCCGGCTGCCAGCTTGAACGGCTTGTTAGGTGGCTGTCGATACAACCTCACCTGTTCTTTCGTCAATCCTTGCGTCCCGAATCGGGACTACAAACCACTCTGTCTTGTGGCCAACGCCCCCCGGGGTTCAGCCCCTTTACGGTCTTCAATTTCCGGATGGCGCGGTTTTCAGTGTCAACCAAATGCACAAACCCGACCTGTAGTGGTTCGCCATAGACATACTCCTTGGCCTCATACACCCTCCCCATATGGGAAAAACAGCTATGATGCATACGTTTAAGCTTCACTTCCCCTTCGTCATTGAGATAAGTGTTCGGTGTGAACAGATAGTTGAGGATATGACTCCTGCGTAACCGCTCGTAGTCCTTCATTTTTTTCCAGACACTGCGCTTGTCGATGACTTTATACAAATACTGTTTCGCGCCGATTCTAAATCCGAAATCAACAGGAGTCGAGCCTTGCAACTCGTCGGGAAAATATTCCATGACGAGGTCCTCCACTTCGGGCCTACCCTTCAGCCAGTCATAAACCAAAACTATTGTCTTGTAGTCGACTCGGGTCACCGATCTAAGAGGGCAATCATCAGGGCTTCCTTCCCTGTGCGCAAAATACCACCGATTAACGGTCCCCATTGCTGCCCTTAGAGAGGCGACAGACTGGGCAACGGAAAGTGCCTAGATCTGACCACTCGCGTAGATACTGCTTGTGGCCGGCACCAAAGTTCAATATGCAGACGTACTCCGACTCCCCAACAAGCGCTGTAAACAAACCCGCTCGTCCTCCTAACTCAGGAATAGATCGATTCCAGCCGACCTATTCTCTCTACAATTCGCCCAACAACCTCCTCCGGCCCCACAACCCGACACCCTCCCAAACCCCAACACCCACCCCACCGTTCCTCAACACTAACCGCATCAAACTCAAGCCTGAGCGTCCCGTCCTCCCCCACTCAACGACTTGCCCCGGCGACCACTCCCTCCGCCACATAATCCGCCGCCCACCCCGTAAACTCCGCCACCACCCGAAACTTCTCCCCCTCATCATCCCAAACTCCCGATTCAACCCTTCTCAAGTCATAATCCTTCGGCCACCGAAACGTCACCTCGGTCTTCTTCACCCACAAAACCTCTGCAACGCCCAAATAGGATCATACCCAGGATCCTTCCACTTCTCCCCCGGCACGGCCGCATACCTTCCATGCACATAGATCGACTCCCGCCACGAAAACACCTTCAACGGCTTGAACCGAAAAACCTTACTCTCCTTCACCCCCGGCTTCCGATACTCCGCCTCCAGCACCCGCCGCTCCCCGATGGCCTCGGACACCGTCCGCAGCGTCTCCATGTGCGGCGTGTAGTCGATCGACCCTGGCCGGAACACCCCGAACCGCCCCTCGCCCAGGCTGTCGTCGCCCCCCTCGCCACCGCCGGCGGCGAGCAGCTGCGACGTCTTCTCCAGCGCCCGTTCCGCCTCGGTGAAGTTCTGCTCCCCCAGCAGGTGCTTGGCGAACGCCCGGCACATCAAGAGCGCGTCCATCTCCTGGGGCGTCAGCATGGCGGCCGGCTCGCTGGGCACCCGGCGCCGGATGCGGTAGTAGCGGCGCCCGGCGCGCAGCTCGCTCTCGATGCTCGCCTCGTAGCTGAGGGTGATGTCGTCCACCAGCCGCATCACCGTCTGCTTGCTGCAGTCCAGGTCGCGCGCCAGCTCCACCAGGCCCACCCACTCGCCGCTGAACAGCAGGCGGGCGAACAGGCGGACCAGCTTCTGGCCGTACGACGTGTCGGTGTTGCGCTTCCTCGGCATGTCCTCCCCCGATCGGGCTCGAGACCAATCAGCATGCCATGGACGAGTTCGATAGCAAGGAACACCGTACCGCAATACGAATGCAGATTCAACTGCTAAGTCGCTGCAATCGGAAGCGTTCCGCTGCCCCATGGCGTCGGCTGGAGCCATGCACGCCAGGGAATGCACGGAAACGGTTGCTGACTACCACGCGGTGGTCGGGCTCGCCGACACACCCGGTCCGCGCTCCGCGCCGACGTGACAGATCCTCCCTTCGCACCGATACTCTGCCCTGTGTGAATCGACCCCATCCCCCAGCAAGGAGCACCCGTCATGGCCGAGTTCAAGCTCAAGGGCAACACCTTCCACACCAGCGGCGACCTGCCCCAGGTGGGCGCCGACGCCCCCGACTGCACCCTCGTCGGCGCCGACCTCGCCCCCGTGCACCTGGGCGGCTTCAAGGGCCAGCGCGTGGTCCTGAACATCTTCCCCAGCCTCGACACCGCGGTCTGCGCGGCCAGCGTCCGCCGCTTCAACGAGGAAGCCGCCGGCCTGGTCAACACCAAGGTGGTGTGCGTGTCCATGGACCTGCCGTTCGCCGCCGGCCGCTTCTGCACCGCCGAGGGCATCGCGAACGTGGTCACCGCCAGCGACTTCCGCGACGGCGCCTTCGGCCGCGCCTACGGCGTCCGCATCACCGACGGCCCCCTCGCCGGCCTCTGCGCCCGCTCGGTCGTGGTCGTGGGCGAGGACGGCAACGTGCTCCACGCCCAGCTGTGCCCGGAGACCACCGAGGAGCCGGATTACGCGGCGGCGTTGGCGGTGTTGAAGTAGGTTCGGGGTCCTCAGGCCCGTTTCTGGAGGGGCGCGGGTTGGCTGCGCCCCTCTTGTTGCGCCGGCGCAACTCCCGTCCTCGCGTCACCCCTCCCCATACCGCCCCCAGAACGACGTCTTCCGCCCATGCGCCCCCTGATCTCCGCCACGAACGCCTCGTGGTCAGCCACGGCGCCCCAGTCGGCCACCAGCGGGGCCAGCGCGTCGAGCCGCTTCAGGTACCGCGCCCCGTGCCCGTAGGTGCGGGACTGCGCGCGCTCGAGGATCGACAGCAGGAGCGCCCGGTAGACCAGGGTCGCGGCCCTCGGTTCGCCGCCGTCGGCCAGGGATGCGGCCAGCGTCGGCAGCCAATCGTACTGCCGGCCGTCCAGCTGCGCGGACCGCGCCTCCATGTGGCGGGCCACGGCCGCCAGGTCGCGGTGCTGCTCGAGGAACTGCACGTGGGCCGGCTCCAGCGCCGGCTGCGCCTCGATGGCCGCCACCTCGCCCGCGATCACGGCCTCGCGCTCGTCCTCGCCCACCAGGTCGAGCAGGCGGCCGAGCGCCGCGTCGGACCGCTCGCGGCGGAAGATGCGCCAGGCCACGTCGGTGGCGGCGGCCGTCTCGCCGCGGGCAGCCAGCACGTCCAGCAACACGGCGTCCAGGTCGCGCTCGGCCAGGCGGTGGCGCTCCACGCCCTGCAGGGTCGAGAGGGCCTCGTCGGTACGGCCGGCGGCCAGGTACAGGCGGGCCAGGTCGAGCGAGTCCATCCAGGAGCGGTCGCCGCCGGACGCGCGGCAGAGGGCGGCGAAACGGTCGGCGTCGCCCAGCCCGCGGGCCAGGATCTTGGCAGCCTCGCGGTAGGGGCGGAAGTGGCGGCCCTCCAGGGGCACCAGCTTGGCGTCGCGGGCATCGAGGTGCTCGCCGAGGACCACCATGGCGTCCCGGTCGAGGAACGTGGGAGCCAGCTCGAGGAGCGTCCAGCAGACCTGGTTCGCGTCGTGGTCGAGGATGGCGAGCACGTGATCGATGACGGCGGTCGGGTCGTCCACCTGGGCGGCGGCCGCGGCGAACGCCTGCACGCCGTCCTGGCTGTAGACCGAGCCGATGACGCCGGCCGAGTCGTCGGCCCGCAGGACGGTGCTGTCGACGGTGCCGAGGAACGCGGCCGCCAGGTCGAGGGTGTCGCGGGGCGGCAGGCCGGCGTCCGTGATGGCGGCCACCAGGCTCGCCAGCTCGCGGGCCAGCTCGAACGACTCGCGGTAGTGGACGAAGGCGCGGCGGCGTTTGAGGCCGGCGATGGTCTTGCGCAGCGACTTCGCGCGGTCGGCCGGCGGCGCGCCGAGGAGCTGGAGGCGGTCGGCCACCTCGGGGATGCGGGCGGCCAGGTCGGCGAGGATGGCGCGCAGGCGGTCGGGGGCCAGGTCGGCGAGGATCTCGGGGATGGGGCGAGGTCTGGTCATGGTGGCGTAGGGTCCTCTGGGGGGCGTGGATCCGGCTCGTGGGTTGCGAACCGGGAGACCTGACTGTTGGCGGCCGGCTGCCTCTAGCATGGGCGGATCTGGACGCCATGGTAAAGGCTGGTTCTGGCTCGGGGGAAGTTCGTTTCTTGTGGAAGGCGGCCCGTGGTACCTGGCCTGGCCTGTCCGTTGGCATCCGTGTCCCTGCCGGTGAAGCATCAACGTGCCGCCAGTTGCGCCGGCGCAACTCCGTGCGAGCAAGCGGCGTCGACCCGCCGGGAGCCGCACCAGGCTGTCCACCTATCCCGCATTTCAGCAATGCTTTACGTCGATCGTTTAAAATTCGAGATCCAATCTTGAATTCCACATTCCCCACTTCCCCATTCCGCCCAACGGAACCCCCACCCCCCAAACTCCCCTCGTCTCCTGAAGCAGACCCACCGCCCAGCCGGACGATGGGGAGGAGGAGGAGTCACCGGGGGAGCCGGGCCGGGCCGATCGCTGGCCGCATGGCAACTCACACGTCAACCGTCATCGCAGTGGATATCAGACGGTGCGGCTCCCCTGGTGGACCTCGGCGCGGCTCGACGCAGCGCGACCCCGATTGACACCACCCATCCATTCGTCGTACCATCCCACAAGTTCTCCGACCGAACTCGAGCCCCCCTGGAGGAGGTTCTGCCATCGTCTCTTGCTAGTCCGGCCGACCAGACTCTCGCGTCACGAGCGCGAGCAAGACACGACACGATCAGCATCCGCTGATCAGACGATGGGGGAATCACCATGAAGACGATCAGACTCCGACACCTCGCCGCGCCCATCCTGGCGGCCTTCGTGCTGCTCGGCGCGGGGTGCAGCGACCATTTCGGCGCCGACGGCAACCTGGCCGGCCCCGGCGGCATGGGCGCCACCCAGGGCGGCGTCCAGGACATGCAGTTCGCGCGCGAGCTCATCAGCAGCGGCATGGTGCCGCCGCCCGAAGCCTTCACCGTCGAGGGCATGTTCAGCGAGCACGACCTGCCCCTCGCCGGCGACCCGCCCACCGAGGTGCTCACCCTGCGTGGCGCCGCCGGCTGCGCGCCCGACCTCGCCGGCGAGCCGCGCGGCTGGCTGCAGGTCGGCATGTCGTCCAGCGTCGACCCCGAGACCTTCGAGCGCACGACCCTCTCGGTGATCGCCTGCGTCGACGTGTCGGGCTCCATGGGCTGGAGCTACGGCGGCGACGACACCGAGTACCCCACGCCGGGCTCGGTGGCGCGGCGCCTGCTCCGCGCCATCGCGGCCGAGCTGGGCGGCGACGACCGCTGCGCCATCGTCACCTACGGCTCGAACGTCGCGACACCCCTGCCTCCGGTGGCCGGCGACAGCCCGCGCATCGCCGAGGTCATCGACGCGCTCGGCACCAACGGCTCCACCAACATGGAAGCCGGCCTGCGGCGGGCCTTCGCCGTCGCCCACGAGGAGCTGGCGGCCGAGACCGCGGCCGTGCGCGTCATGCTCTTCACCGACATCCAGCCCAACGTGGGCGCCACCGACGCGGGGTCGTTCCGCGAGATGGCCGGCGCGGCCGCCGACGAGGGCGTGGGCCTGACCGTGTTCGGCCTCGGCGTGGGCATGCGCCAGGAGGTGATGAACGCCATCACCGACCTGCGCGGCGGCAACGCGTTCAGCCTCTTCGACCACGACGACGTGGACGCCCTCATGGACGACTCCTGGCCCTGGATGGTGAGCCCCATCGCCCACGCGCTCACCATGAGCCTCGCCGTGCCGGCCGAGCTGGCCGTGTCCGCCACCTACGGCTTCCCCGGCGACACGGCCGAGCTGGCGGTCGCGTCGGTCTTCCTGAGCCGCCGCCGGGGCGCGCTGCTCGTGGAGCTGCGGCCGACGGGCGAGGCGTTCCCCGCCGGCGCGGTCGTCACCGGCGAGCTCGCCTACCTGAACCTGGGCGGCGCGACCGTGCAGCAGTCGCTCCAGTGGACCCTACCCGCACCCGGCGACCTGCCCACGTTCGAGCAGCCGATCGTGGGCCGCACCGTGGCGCTGGCCATGCTGGTGGACGGCATGAAGGCCGCGGCCACCGACTACGGCGACGCGCCCGAGGCGGCCATTGCGCGCATGGAGGCGGTGTGCGCGCGGTTCGCGCAGGACATCGAGCAGCTCGCGGACGCCGACCTCGAGACCGAGCGCGGGCTTGGCGAGGCGTTGCTGCAGCTGATGGTCGAGGGGGCGCCGCAGGGGGACATGTACGGGGACGTCTGAGCGGGATGCGAGGTCGCGGGTGATGTGCTGGTCGGGCATGGTGGTGGGTCCTCCCGGGATGCGGCGCGGTCGGCGGGACCGCGGCGCCGGGGCATCGCGGTGCGAGCGCGATGCCGGATCGGGTGGATGATCGCACAGCTGGGCTCCATTTCGTGGAGCGCCGGCGCCGGTCGTGCTCAGCGACGGATGAACCGTCCGTTCCCGAATCCGAGTTCGACGTACCGCCCGCTGGTGTCCTGGCCGGTGATCACGTCGCCGGACACCCTGGGATCGGAGATCGTCACGACGTCCAGCACGCGAGGCCGACCACCGTCGGTCAGGACCAGCGCAACGTCCGTCCAGGAGGAGTTGCCGCTGCACCCCTCGATCTCGACCGTGTATTCGCCGCCCCGTCCGGTCAACGCCGTCGCCCTGATGGTCGTGATCTGGTACAGGATCCCGCAATCAGGACACGTCAGGCCTGAGACCTTGCCTCGGGATACAGGGTCGAAGCAGAATTCGCCATCGCGGAACTGCGCCTGCTTGTTCCTGCTCGGCAACGAAGGAAGTGGGTATACGAGGTTTCGTAACGCCGGCACATCGGCGTCAGGCGCCAGCTCCCGTGCGCAACCCTCGTACTCGGCACCGTTCCACGTCACCAGGACCGTTGCCGGATACCGGCGGTCGGACATGCCGTCACCGCACGTCTGGTCGAACCACTCGATGTCCAGCTGCCGCGCGTTTCGCGTCTGGTGGGCCAGCGAGAATCGACGATGTCCGTCGCGCGTCGGAGACGGGATGCAGGTAGCGCGAATGATCGAACCGTCATGGCTGGGGCTGAAGCGGGCCGAGCCGTCGGCTCCGAGGACGAGGGTCCAGAACGGCTCCGTACCACCGGCGGACAATCCACCGAAGGGTTCGCGAACTGCGGGACCGACAACCGCATCTGTTTGCAGGAGGCTCGCGAGTATCTGGTCGGCCGTCTTCTGGCAGTGGTCCGCCAGATCTCCATTGGTCCTACCCGGACGGAGGAAGTCCCTCCACCGCGCTCCGTTCGTGCTGAAGGCCTCTCGGAGCAGCAGATAGTCGCATGCGAGCCCATAAGCCGCGAGGCGGACCGCGGGTCCACCCTGGAGGTCGCCGCGATCGAGCAAGAGCATCGCGATAGTGCCGGCGGCCACCGCGTCCTGGGCGAGTTCCCACTGGTCCGAGATCGCCTGCAGGGTCTGGAGCGTCATGAGAGGAGCGCCGATCCACATCGCGACGGCCGGCGACAGCTTCAGCGTGATGTCCGCGAGGCAGGCGCCAAGGGAGAGGATCGAGCGGCCGATCTCATCGAGATTGTCGTTGATGCTGACCGCCAGCGCACCGATCTCCGCCTGCGCTGCACGCAGGTTGATGTCCGCCTCGATCAAGGCGGCGATAATCTCGGGATCGAGCTGTCCTTCGATTGCCGTCAGCTCGTCCCGGATGCGGTCCAACCGAGCCGCCGCCACATCCGTCGCCAGTGCGTTCAGCAGAAAGGCTCCGGCGACGATCTCCGTGAGCTCCGCGGTCGCCTGGACGTCCTCGAGCGCCAGACCGGCCGCCGCGAACGTCCCGAGCTTGTGTTGTCGATTGAGTTCGCGGCCGGCGTGGGCCAGCGTGTTGCGGAGCCTGCCGCCGAGCGTTGCACCGCTGACGTAGTTCTTCTTGTAGGCTTGACTAGCCGCGTCCAGGAGCCCAACGACCTCCCGGATGTCGCCAGCAGCGAGGCCGGTCGACGCGAGAAGTTCCTCGAGGTCTCCAAGCGACGGCGGACCCAGCTCGGGTTGCAGGCAAAGCTCGCGAATTGCGCGCTCGTACGCTTCCCGCCGGCGCTCGCCCGAGTACAGGGTTCCGAACAGGCCGAGAACATCGGGGGAATTACCGATGAGCCTCCTCTGGCACTGATCGTTTACCAGAAACGGCGGGATGCTGAGGCGTACGTAGGCCCCGGCGGGATCGATGAACGTGACTGTCGACCGCATGTCGGGCAGCGACGAGTCGATCGCAGTCTGGATGGCGTCTCCTCGCGCGGTCAGGTCCGCCGCCACGATGAACATGACCAGGACGCCGATCAGGATCCTAGATCTGTTCATACTCGGCTCCGCTTGCAGTCGTCAACTTCACTCCGGCTGGTGGCAACTCGGAGTTCGCCTGACGGATACTTCGGTTCTTCTCATCGATCTCAGCGTTAAGACGTTCGAGCGTGGCCGTCCACGCCTTGCGCTTCGCCTCGTACTCCGCGTTGACTTCGGCCTTGCGGTCCCTGTTCCTGGAGGCGGCCTCCTCGTCGAGTACGTATTCGTGATCCGTCTCGATGTTGGCGATGGCCGACCAGGTCATCAGGCCGGCCCAGGCGGCACCGAATGCGATGTTCGCCCCGGGACCCGGGGTGTCCTCGAAGATCGCCGCCAGGAGCAGCGGCGAGGTCCAGAACGCAGCCATGAGGAAGTTGGTCCTGCCGTGCCGATACTTCCAACGGAGGCCACTGGTCTTCTGGGTCCTGTCATACTCCGGCTTGTAGTTCTTACCAAGGTAGTCATCGAGGGTCATGAATCCCGGGACGTCATCCATCGTCTTGCGGGCAAGCTCTCGCTTGTAGAACGCAACGAATGCATGCGTCACGCTGTCGGACTGAACGTCGAACACAAACGAGTTGTCGCGGAAGTTGTCGTTCCAGTGCAGGGAGTACTTACCCGCGAAGAGGTCGAATCTCCCGGGAGCCATCGAGTTCGCGGATAGGTTGCCCTGCTGGGAACGGATCTGGATCCGGCCGCGTTCGTTGCTATCGAGTTGAAGGCATCCGGTCTTCAGGTATTCGCCGAAGTCAACGTCCAGGACGGACGCCTGTTCGGGCTCGACCCTCACGGTTTTCCTGACGGAGAACTCTTTGCGAAGCAGATCACTGACCGGTCGAGTCAATTCGATCTCGTGCTCGCCGGCCGCGAGTTCGATCATGAACGGCGTCGTCCGCTCCTCGATCAGGCGACCGTCGAGGCGCACGGTAGCTCCGCTCGGTTCGGTGATAATCGAGAGCTTGCCTTTCTGCTGGGAGAGCCGCTGGGTATCCTCGTCGGGGAACCGGTAGCTATCGTCCTTGAGGAGAATCACACGGTGTTCCACGATCTCGTTCGGGGGAATCTCGATGTTGATCCTCTTGGTCTCGTACCCGGAAAACTCCACCAGGACGTTGTGCTGCCCGGCCGCGACCTTGTATGTCTCGACGGGCGTCTGGCCGATCCTGACACCGTCGATCGAGACCATGGCGCCCGTCGGTTCAGACCTGATGGTCAGGTACCCCGTCGCTCCGTACGCACATGTCGCAGTGATACTGAAAAGCGCTAAGCAGAATGCCAGGATACGGTTCATCGATCAACCTCCTGTACTTTTTTGATCGTTTCGGTGGTATTTCTGTATTTATGTACGATTCCAGACATCTACATCGAGTTCTGTCGAAACGCAGCATTCGCGACCGCGTTGGAGCAATGAACCGGAATGCCACGGTCGACCGGATGACCACGTTGCATATGAATTTGATGGTATGATCCAAACTGTAGCCAAACGATATCAGTAGCCTAGATGAATTGACCAGCCGAAGTCAATCGTCGATCGATGTCAGATTCAACCTAACAGACCCGTTCGCTCACTCGCAATCCCGCACCTGCGCGTCGGGATGGTTGTCGGCCACGAGGTTCAGCCGCACCCCGTGCTCGAGCCAGGCCTTCAGGCCCGCGAGCAGCGACGTGAAGCCGCCCATGGCGTCGAGCGCGAGGGCGACCGTCGTGTCGGGATCGCCGGCGAAGCCCCAGCAGGCGATCTTCACGAGGGTCGTGCCGTCGTCGCGGGCGTCGAACGTCCACTCCACCGATTGCGCCGGGTCGCCCCAGACGATGACGATCCGCGCGTCGGGCTCCATGATCCGCACCTCGACGTCCGCCGCCGCGCCGTACATCTCCCACTCCCAGGTCACCCGCGCGCCGGGCTCGAGCGGCCCGCTGCTGCGCGTGAACCAGAAGTTGGTGGTGATGGCCGGGTCGACGAACGCGGCGTAGACCTCGGCCGCCGGCCGGCGGATGAGCATCTGGGCGATCACCTTCAGGGGTTGGTCGGTCGTCATCGTGCGCCTCCTTCGTTCGTCACCGCCGCCGCGGCCCGAGCGTCGGGACGGCGGCCCGCAGGCGGGCCGCGAGCAGCTCGGCATCCGGCGCCTCGTCATGATACACAACGGTGACGTGCACCGGGGCGACCGAGTGCGCGTTCCGGATTCCCGCGCTCACCGAGCGGGGCGATCCGGCGCTGGCAGACAGCCGGCAGGGTGACGCGGGCCCGGGTCCTGGCCGGGTCACCGGCCTCGCCGGGCGAGCCACCCGTCGGCGCTGACGCGGCCGGGACCGGCCAGCGCGAGCGTCGTGCACATGACGAGGAACACGGCGGCCGTCAGTCCGGTCTGGCCGATGTCGCCGTCGTGGTAGACGAACAGGGCGACGGCCGTCACGCCGCAGTTGGCCAGGGCGGCCGGCCGGGTCCACAGGCCGAGGACGAGCAGGATGCCGCCCACGAACTCGGACAGCGACGCGAGCCAGGCGAACACGACCGGCAGCGGGAAGCCCATCCTGGCCACGTCGTCGACGAACCACGGCTGCGGGCCCCAGACGCCGTCGCGGGGGAGGAACTTCTCGAACACCGTCGCGAACGCGAGGCCGACCGTGACCCGCAGGACGAGGAGCCCGAGGTCGACGGTGAGGGCGTTGCCGCGGATGCCGGCGGTGAGGGATCTTGCGAGCCTATTGGATGCTCCGGCCATGGCCCCTCCCGGTCACTCGGTGATTCGGCGAAATTTAGGTTATTCCGCGAAGATTACTGCTGGTTCCTTGCAAGGTACCCGTTCTCAGTAAAACGGCATCTGTCGTCCGATTTCTTGACTCCAGGACAACCATTTTGGCCGCCATCGGGCGCGTTTTCACGTAGCAGTAATCTTCGCGGCATAACCTACGCATTACTGGCAGCCCACCTGCAGACCACCCCACCCCGCCACCGGCGACCCCGCCTGCAGCCGCAGGTCGTCGGGGCTGCAATAGAGCGGATCGGTCTCGCGGTTGCCCTGCCCGGCGTCGCGCATGGCCTCCAGGCCGGACCAGGCCGACAGACCAGGCGCCCAGGCGTCGACGTTGTCAAACGTGAGCGCGGCGACCGTCGCTCCCGCGCCTGTCGCCAGCGGCGCGGCCAGCCAGGTGAGCAGCGAGCGGGACACCGTGGCCGCGGCGCCGGCCGCCATCGTGAGCGCCGGGCCGGCGCCGTCGTGCACGGTCGTGTCCACCATGAACAAGGCCCCGCCTGCGTTCAGCTGGATCGCCGGGCCGTCGCCCAGGCCGCCGGCGATCAGGCAGGGGTCGAGGGTGAGCTGGCCGGCCACCTCGATGGCGGGCCAGGCGCTGTCCAGGAACGCGGTGCCGCCGGCGTGGGCCACCGCGCCCGCGCCCACGGCGAGGCTGGGGCCGGTGGCCTGCACGAAGCCGCAGCCGTCGAGCTCGAGGGTGAGGCCGCGGTGGCGGATGGTATACCGTGGACAGTCGACGAAGGTGACCGAGGCGATGCTCGCGCGGGCCTCGTCGCGGAGGTCGATCACGGCCTGGTCGGCGGTGCAGGCGCGGACCGCGCCGCCTTGCCAGGTGAGGCGGGCCTGGCCCCCCACGTGCACGGCGCCGCCGCGGCCGAGCGAGTCCAGGTCGCAATCGACCAGGTCGAGGTCGCCGTCCACGGTATACAGCACGCCGAGGGTGGCGCGGACGAGCCGGCATGCCACGAGCGCGAGGTCGGCGCCGCCGGGCGCGCTGACGAGGGTGTCGCCGCCGATCATGGTCAGGCCCTCGAGCACCACGCGGTCGCCCGCGGGCGCGCGCACCGTCAGGCGGGAGTCGAGCAGACGCACCTCGCCGGCGGTGAACCGGCGGGCGCGCACGGTGACGCCGCGGTCGAGGCTCGCGTCCACGGTATACGCGCCGGGCGCCAGGCTCACCTCGTCGGTGAGGCCGGCGGCCGCGAGGGCGTCGTAGAGGGTCGCGTAGTCCTCGGGAACGCGGAGGCCGGTGTCGGCGGGCGGCGGGTCGACGATGGCGTCGTCCTTGCCGCAGCCGACCAGGGTCAGGACAAGGAGCAGGAGCAGGAGGGCGAGCGGGCGCAGGCGCATGCGGAGCTCCGGGGGCGACGGCGTGGTCCGGGTTCGAACGCTGACCCCCACACTCTAGCGCAGCGGGCCCAGCATCACCTCACGCGAATCGCGTGACGACCAGCGGGCGCCCTGCAGCCACGCGTCGAGCCACTCCTGCGTGGGGAACTCGCCGGGCTCGCCGTAGGGTGGGCCCCAGGTGCGGGCCAGGCTCACCGCGTCGTCGACCGGGTTGGCCATCAGCGGACGCAGCTGGTCGTCGCAGACCACGCTGACGCCGGCCCGCGAACGCACGCCCACCGAGAACACGATGCGCAGGGCGCCGTCGGCCAGGCGGTGGGTGCGGACGTTGAACGCGTCCAGGCGCATCACCTTCAGCTCGTTCATCACCGGCAGGGTGAAGGCCGGCAGCACGAGGCGGTAGCGGGCGCCGTCGGCGATGTCGCCGACGGGGCCGTCGCCCGGTCCGCCAGGCGGGTCGACCGAGGCGCCGTCCCACGCGCCCTCCTCCAGCCAGATGATGGTGGCGCCCTGGTAGGCGGGATCGTTGTTGGTGCCGAGGACGAGCAGCTCGTCGCGGCCATCCTGGTCGAGGTCCTCGACCCGCCAGTCGCAGAGGTGGCCGCGGTTCACGTAGAGGCCGAGGCGGGTGCCGTCGGCCGTGAAGCAGCCCACGCCGACAGGGTAATACTTGCCGTGGGTGAAACGGATGGCCAGTTCGGGGGTGCCGTCGCCGTCGATGTCGAGCGCGCGCATGTCCGAACAGCTGAAGTCCTGGCCCTCGGCGAGGATCTCGTCGCCGAACGCCTCGCGCACCGGCCCGTCGTCCATCGCGTAGCTCGCCAGATGCTTGCCGGTGGCCGCGTCCACGAGCCAGGCCTGGGCGCCGTCGCGCGCGTTGCCGTTGAAGCCGATCAGCAGCCGATGACGGGTCCAGGGCGACGGAACGACCAGGCGCGCGGTCTGCCCTGCATCGAGTCGCCAGAGCACGTGCTGCAGCATGGCGTCGCGCACCACCACGTCGCCGTCGACGATCTCCCAGGAGGCGCGGTCGATGGCGAACCAGACCGCGGCCGCGATCAGCAGCAGCGCCACGGCGCCCACGAGGCTCGTGACCAGGGGCCAGCGCACGCGGCGCGGCTTCTCGCCGCCAGATCGAAACGTCGCCTCGCCCGCTGGCGCCGGCGGCGGCACCGCCGGCAGCACGGCCAGGTCGCCGGGCTCGCAGCCCAGGGCCTCGGCCAGCAGCATGAGCGTCTTGTCCTGCACGCGGGGGCGCTTTCCGTTCTCGATGTCGCGGATCGAGCGTTCGCTCACGCCGGCGCGGTCGGCCAGGTCCTGGCGCGAGAGGCCAGCCGCCAGGCGGCGGGCGCGCAGACGCACCGCGAGGTCGATCTCGCGGACGCTCAGGTTCCGGGCAACGGAGGCGTCGCGGGCGAATTCTGGATCCATGGCGGGCCGAGTCTACCACATGGGCGCGGTGAGCCGCAGGAAAATCGTCGCCTAACCGGTTGCCGCAGAATCGATTCCTGTCGTTTCCGCTCGTTTCCGTTGCCTCGGGAGCGGCCCGAGCGCGACAATCGCCGCTGTTCCTCCCGGAGCAGACGAGCTGGGGAGACGCATGGTCAGCCGGGCCGCGGCGGATTCATGGCAGCCTGTGATCTCGTCCTGCATACGAAACGGAATCCCAGCGACTCAGCCGCGGCCCGGCCCCACCACCACCTCGCCCCGTGACAGCACCACGGTTCGGTCGAGCCAGGCCTGCAGCCAGGCCGGATCCAGCGGCCCGCGCGGACCGGGCGGCCAGGCGCCGGCGCGCACCACCAGACCGTCGGTGGGCCGGGCGTTCAGCGGGTGCAGGTTCGCGTCGAGCAGCACCTGCACGTTGGCGGCGCCGGTACCGACGGCGGCCTGGAACTCCACGGCGCCCGTCGGGTCGCGGGTGACGATCACGGCGTCCGACTGCAGCCGCGGCACCTCCAGCCACGACATGTACGGCTCGCCCCAGTTGCGCAGGAGCACGCGGGCGCGGGCGCCGTCGTGCAGGCCGTCGAGGTTGCCGCCGCTCTCGGGGTCGACGGACGCCGACCGGCCGGTCTGCTGGTCGAGGATGAACAGGGTGCCGCTGTTGAACGGCACGGCGTTGTTCACCGCCGAGCAGAGCAGGGCCTGGCGGCCACCGTCGCCCAGGTCGAGGCGGTGCAGGCTGTAGATGTGCCCGCGATGGGCGTATTCCACCTGCACGAGGCCCTGCTGGTCGACGATCAGCACCACCTCGGGGTAGTTGCGGATGTGCATCCAGGTGGTGGCCAGCTCCTCGACGCCGTCGCCGTCGAGGTCGAGCCACTGCGCCTGGTGGGCGCCGAAGCTGCGCTGGCCCCCGAGGGCGTCGGGCCCGAAGGCGCGTTCGACCAGCTGGGTGTCCGGACCGGTCGCCCAGCGATCCTCGCCGCTGGCGGCATCGAGGCAGTGGAGGCCGCCGGCGTCGAGACCGTCGAAGCCCAGGCCCACCAGCACGTCGTCGCTGGCCCAGCGGGCGCGCTCGACCACCGACACCCGCGACGCGAACGTCCGTTCCCAGATCAGGTTGCCGAACAGGGAACCGCGCATGGCCACCGAATGCGGGGTGACCACGAGGGTGGCGGTGCGGCCGTTGATCATGACCATGGCGGCCGCCACGACGGCCAGCGCGAGCACCAGCAGCAGCAGCGGCGTGGGGCGCGGGTTGCGCTCGGCGCGGGGCGGCGTGGGCGACGGGAGCGGCGGGAGCGGCGGGGGCGGCGCGGCGGTCGGTCCGGGCTCGGGCTCGGGTTCGGGCCGGGGCATCGGCGGCGACGGCGGCGGCCCGGCGATCAGGTCGCGCACCGGGCATTCCAGCGCGGCGGCCAGGCGCAGCAGGGTGTCCTCGAGCGGGTTCTGCTGCTGCCCGCGCTCGATGTTGTAGACGGTCCTGGCGCTCACGCCGGCCCGGTCGGCCAGGCTCTGGCGCGTCAGGCCGCGGGCCAGCCGCAGGTCGCGCACGCGGTCGGCGAGCGACGGGTTCGGGGGTGGAGGCGACGGTTGCTCGGTCATGACCTGTCCGCGCTGGTGAATTTCGGGGCGTTCCGGGAACCACGATCGTGAACGCGAGCCACTCTGCCAAGTGATTCCTGAAGTGGCGCGGAACGCCGCGCCGCCGCCATTCGCGAGCGATTCCGAAGAATTCCGACCGATTCCCTGGCCGGCTGCTTGACGTCGGCCGATGCTACGCGGGCGCGACCGGGCCTTTCCCGCCGATATCTCGATCGAACGAGCCGATCTTCACTCGCCGACGCTCAGAATGATAACATGAATCTCGGGCCCGGTCGCCACCACCCGATCCTCTCGCCCCCCGGGAGGGTCGGGTTTCTTTCAGCTCGCGTCGTCCGGCGCGCGGGCGAAGTCCCGGTGCATCCGCCGCGTCCACGCCGCCACCGTGGTCATGGAGGCCGCGAGCAGGAGGCTGACGAGGGCGAGCGTCCAGACGGTCCGGCGGGACCTGGCGGCACCTCCTCGAAGCACGCGGCGTCGACCCGCCGTGCGGCGATGTTATTCACCGTTGATCAGTACGGTTTCAGGTTCCGGTAACTCACGTGTCTGCAGGATATTGGCGCGGTGGCGGGCCGCCGCAACTAAAGATATCCACAGATCGCGTGGGCATGGTGACAAGTCGCTGTATACCGTATGCGGAATTCCGGGCAGAGATCTTGGCCGCGAGGCGGGCTCGGCGGCTTGTCCCCGGAGCGGCCCGGGCGTACCATCGGGGTCGACCTCAGACCCTCGCCCTCGACCGAAGCGAGCTCCACGATGACCAGGCTTTCCCGCGCCATGGGGGCCGGGCTGCTGACGGCGGCCCTCGCCCTCGTCGCCCTCGGCCAGGATGCGGCCGACCGCGTCGCCCAGGTGGCCGATCAGTCCCAGGACACCCGCCGCGCCACCCAGCAGGAGCTCGACCGCTGGGCGGTCGAGCGCGCCGACCTGAAGGCCCGCTGGGACGCCGCCGCCGCCCAGGTGGCCTACCTCGAGGAACGCGCCCGGCTCGAGCGCGACCGCCTCGCCGCCCTCGACGCCGCGGGCGACGAGCTGGCGCGTCGGCTCGAGGAATCCCAGCGGCTGACGTCGAGCCTGGAGGACACGCTGCTGGCGATCCTCGGCCGGCTCGACCGCACGGTCGCCGCCGACCTGCCCTTCCTCGCGGGCGAGCGCACCGCGCGCCTGGACCACGTCCGCCGCGAGCTGGGCGACCCGGCCGCGTCGCCGGCCGAGAAGCTGCGCCGCGTGCTCGAGGCGCTGCTCATCGAGACCGGCTACGGCGGCGCCCTCGAGGTCGACCAGCAGCGGATCGCCGTCGGCGACGAGGAGCTGCTCTGCGACCTGCTCTCCGTCGGCCGCCTCGGCCTGTTCTGGCTGACGCCCGACGAGGCGCGCGGCGGCGCCTGGGACCCGGCCGCTCGCCGCTACGTGGAGCTGGTCGGCGCCGAGCGCGAGGCCGTCCGGCGCGCCATGCAGATGGCCACCCGCCGGCGGCCCGTGGGCGTGCAGCCGCTGCCGCTGGGGAAGGTGGGCTCATGAGCGCGCGCACGCTGACCGCGGCCCTGGTCGCGCTCCTGCTCGCGGCGGCGGCCGCCGCGCCCGCCCAGGACATCCGCGAGGCGCTCCGCAAGGCCGAGGCCGACCGCGAGGCCGCCGGCCGCGAGGCCCTCGCGGCGACCGCGCGCATCCTCGAGGATCAGGCCCGGCTCACCGCGGTGGTCGACTCGCTCGAGGCGCGCCAGGCGGCGCTCGAGGCCGAGCTGCGCGACCTGGCGCGACGGCAGGCGGCCGCCGGCGAGCGCCGCGATCGTCTCGGCGCGCAGTGGTCGCGCGACGAGCTCTCCTTCCGCGAGCTCGCGGGCAACGTGCGGGTGGCGGCCCGCGACCTGGAATCGTTGCTGCGGGCGTCGCCCCTGTCGGCCACCGCGCCCGAGCGGCTCGCGGTGCTCGAGGCGATGCTGCGCGAGGGCTACTTCCCCGACCTCGACGACATCAGCGACCTCGCGCGCGTGGCCCTCGACGAGCTGCGACGCTCCGGCCAGGTGGCCGTGAACGAGGGCACGTTCGGCGGCCGCGACGGGCGCGACACCGAGGGCGAGATCATCAGCTTCGGGCGCTTCTGCACGGTGTACCGCACCGCCGACGACCTCGGCTTCCTGCTCTGGAATCCCGACGGCCAGCGGCTGGTGGCGTTGCCGGAGCCGGTGTCCCGGGATATCCGCAACCAGCTATCCGGATACCTGTCCGGACGGACGACGCTGGCCCCCGTCGACCTCTCCGGCGGCCCGGCGTTGCGCCAGATCGCGCGGCGGCCGTCGCTGCTCGCGCAGCTGCGCGCGGGCGGACCCATCGTCTATCCGCTGGCGCTGCTGGCGCTGGCCGCGCTCGCGGTCGTGGTGTGGAAGGTGCTGCACCTGCAGCGGATCGCCGCGGGCACCGACCGCATCATGAAGCCCGTCAACCTCGAGGCCGCGCGCGGGCAGTGGGACCTGGCCCTCGCCCACGTGGGCGACGCGGCCTGCCGCCGCTCGCCCGTCGCCCGCGTGGTGCGCGCCGGCCTCGACGTCCGCCACGAGGCGCGCGAGATCCAGGAGAGCGTGCTGCAGGAGGCCATCCTGCACGAGCTGCCCCTGCTGCAACGCGGCCTGGCGCTGCTGGCGATCTCGGGCGCGGTGGCGCCGCTGCTGGGCCTGCTCGGCACCGTCACCGGCATGATCGAGACGTTCCGCGTGATCACCCTGCACGGCACCGGCGACCCCAAGCTCATGTCCGGCGGCATCTCCGAGGCGCTCGTCACCACCGAGGTTGGCCTGGCGATCGCGATCCCCGTGATGCTCGCCCACACCTGGCTCAAGCGCCGGGTCGACCACGTGATCGGCGAGATGGAGGAGCAGGCGGTGCACCTGGTCAACACCATCGACCGCCGGCGCGAGGAGCCCGACGTCCGGGACGACGATGATGATTGAGGCCACGCGCGCCTACCTCGACCAGGGCGGCTGGGTGATGCTGCCGTTGATCGGCGTGTCGCTGGTGATGTGGACGTTGATCATGGAGCGCTGGCAGGTGCTGCTGGGCCTGCAGCGCGCCGACCTCGACGTGCCCGGCGTGCTCGCCGTCTGCCGCGGCGAGCGGTCGGCGCCCGGGCGCGGCGGCCTGCGCGCGCGGCTGGCCGCGGCGTTCGCCCGCCAGCGCACGGGCCGGCCCCGCCTCGACCGCGAGATCCTCGCCCTGGAGTCCGCGCGCCTCGACCACCAGCTGGAGATGCGGCACGAGGCGATCGGCGTGCTGGCGGCCGTGGCGCCGCTGCTCGGCCTGCTGGGCACGGTGCTCGGCATGGTGGAGACCTTCCAGGTGATCAGCGACTTCGGCACCGGCAACGCGCGCGCCCTGGCGGGCGGCATCTCGGTCGCCCTGGTGACCACGCAGACCGGCCTGCTGGTGGCCATCCCCGGCCTGCTGGTGAGCAACCGCCTGCGGCGGCGCGCCGAGCAGCTGCGGCTCTTGCTGGCCGAGACCACCCACCTCATCGACCGCGACCTCGCCCGTCGCGACCGCGAACGGAGGACGCGATGATCAACGTCCGGCGCACCATCCGCGGCGGCGGCGACAACGTCGACGTGAACATGTCGCCCCTCATCGACATGGTCTTCCTGCTGCTGATCTTCTTCGTGGTGACCACGTCGTTCGTCAAGGAGTCGGGCATCGAGGTGTCGCGGTCGACGGCGTCGACGGCCGAGGTGAAGGAGAAGGCGTCGATCATGATCGGCGTGTCGGCCGACGGCGAGGTCTACATGGAGGGCAAGCAGGTGGACGTGCGCTCGGTGCGCGGCCTGGTCGAGCGGGCGCTGGCCGAGGATCCCGAGGCGGGCGTGGTGGTGGTGGCGGACAAGGACGCGGCCACCGGCGACACCGTCAAGGTGATGGACCAGTGCCGGCTCGCCGGCGCCGCGAGCGTGTCGCTGGCCGCCAGGCGCGAGGGCGAGGACTGATGCGCTTCCTGCCGGCCGCGCTCGCGTCGCTGGTGATCACCGGGCTCATCCTGGTGGCCGCCGCCCAGCTCGTGCGCGAGCGGCCGCAGCGGCAGGACATCACCGAGCCGGTGCCCGTCGCGCTGGTGAACGTGCCGCGCGACGAGGCGCCGCCCGAGGAACCCGAGCGCAAACCGCCCGAGCCGCCCCGCCAGCCGCCGGAGGTGGACTTCGCGCCCGAGCTGCCCACGCCGTCGCTCACGGCGCCGCAGCTGGCCGGGCCGGCGGTGACGCTGAACCCGTCGTTGTTCACGGCGCCGACCGCCTCCGGCCCGCCGGTGTTCGAGGTGGGCGAGCTCGACCGGCCGCCGCGCGCGATCGCGCGCCGCGAACCCGTGTATCCGTACCGCGCGCGGCAGCGTCGGATCGAGGGCCGGGTGCGCGTGCGCTTCCTCGTGGGCGCCGACGGTCGGACGAGCGAGATCACCGTGCTCGAGGCCGAGCCGGCTGGCGTGTTCGACCAGGCGGTGCTCGACGCGGTGGCGAGCTGGCGGTTCGAGCCGGGCGTGCTCGCGGGCCGGCCGGTGGCCGCCTGGATGGTGACGCCGATCGTGTTCGACCTCGGGGGTGACCGGTGAGGCGGGCGATGCTGGTGCTGCTCGTGATCGCGGCGGGCGCGGCGATCGCCGCGGGCGAGCCCAACCCGCTCGATCCCGCGGGCGCGCCGGCGCCGGTGCGGCGCGCGGTGTTCCGCGCCGAGGCCGCGTTCGCGCGCGGCGAGGTCGGCGACGCCGTGGCCGTGCTCACCGACGCGCTCGCCGACCACCTCGACCACCCGGCCGTGCGTTACCGGCTGGGCGCCTACCTCCTGGAGCTCGGCCGCGCGGCCGACGCCGTGCCGCACCTGGCGCGGGCGAGCGAGCAGGCGCCGACGTCGGCGGCGGTGTGGACGGAGTACGCGCGGGCGGCCTACGAGTCGGGGGCCTATGCGGTGGCCGCGGGTGCGTTCGTACGGGCGCACGAGCTGAGGGCCGACGCCTTGCTGCTCTACTACGGCGGCGTGGCCTGGATCCTGGCCGACCGGCCCGCCGACGCGGTGGACGTGCTCGCGCCGCTGGTGGCCTCGGCGCCCGACACCGTGCCGCGCGACTGGGTGCAGGCCCTGGTGTCGGCCGCGGCGGCGGCCGCTCAACCGGCGCGCGCGGCGGCCGCGGTGCAACGCCTGGTGCGCGATCATCCCGACGCGCGGGCGGCCTGGCTGCTGGCGAGCCAGCAGTCGCAGCTGGCCGAGGACTACGCGACCGCGGCGCTGCGGATGCAGGTGGCCGACTGGCTCGCACCGCTGGGCGCGGCCGACCGTCGGCACCTCGCCGACCTGTACGGCGCGGCCGCGCTGCCGCGGCTGGCGGCCCGGCAGTACGCGCGGCTATGGCCGGACGACGCGCGGCTCGCGCGGCCGCTGGCGGTGGCCTGGCTGCAGGCCCACGAGCCGGACAGCGCGCGGGTGGTGCTGAGCGAGGCTGTCGCCGGCGATCCGTCGCTGTGGGGGTTGCTGGGCGACGTCGAGTACGAGGCCGAGCGGTGGGAGGCGGCGCGGCGCGCCTATGCGGCGGCGGTGGCGGCGGATCCGGACGCGGCGCGGTCGTGGCTCATGCTCGGAGCCTGCGCGCTGAAGCTGGGCGACGAGGCGGCCGCGCGCGAGGCGCTCGGGCGGGCGGCGGGGTTCGCGCGGACCGAGGGGGAAGCGCGGCGGTTGCTGGGGCAGGTGGGGCGGGTGCGGGATTAGATTGTTCTCGGTAGCGGGATAGGTTGCGAGGATCGTCCCTCGGGGGTTCCCTCCCCCGCAGTCCCGGAGGCTGGACGTGCCGCGGATGCTGTGGTGCCTGATCGCGAGCGTCGCCGTGGTGGCTTGTCTGGGCTGTCGCGGCCCGTCGGACTATCGGCCCGTCAGCGGCGACATCATCTTCCAGACGTCGACATCCGGACAGAGCCGGGCCATCCAGCTGGCGACGGGATCGGCCTACAGCCACCTGGGGCTCGTCCATCTGCGCGGCGGCGACGCGTTCGTGTTCGAGGCGGTCGAGCCGGTCAGGTCCACGCCGCTCGCCGAGTGGATCGCGCGCGGCGAGGGGGGCGCGTTCGTGGTGAAGCGCCTGAAGAACTCGTCGCAGGTGCTGACCCCGGAGGCCCTGGCGCGGATGCTGGCGGTCGGGGAAGGCTTCGTCGGCAAGCCCTACGATCTGTATTTCGAGTGGAGCGACGATCGGATCTACTGTTCCGAACTCGTCTGGAAGATCTACCAGCGCGCCCTGGGGCTGGAGATCGGCGCGCCGGCGACCCTCGGGAGCTTCGACCTCTCGCCGCCCCCGGTGCGGGCGAAGCTGGCCGAGCGCTGGGGCGCGCATCCGCCGCTGGCCGAACCGGTGATCTCTCCGGCCGCCATGTTCGCGAGCGACGAGCTCGTCGAGGTCTACCGGCGAGGCGCCCGGTGACCGCACATCCCCGCACCGAGGAGCAGCCCGTGGAACCCTACCGGATCCGGCCCGCCACCCCCGCCGACCTCGACGTCGTGCTCCATCATCGTCGCCGCATGTTCGAGGACATGGGGTACGCCGATCCCGACGCGCTCACGGCCATGGTCCGGGTCTCGTCGTCCCTGATCGGCGAGGGCCTGGCCGACGGTTCGTACCGCGGCTGGCTGGCCGAGACGGGCGACGGGAGCATCGTCGCCGGCGGCGGCGTGATGATCCTGCGGTACCACCCCAACCCCCTGGACCCGCGGCCGCACCGGGCGTGGGTGGTGAACATGTTCACCGAACCGGCGCACCGGCGGCGCGGGCTCGCGCGGCGGCTGCTGGACACGATCGTCGGGTGGTGCCGCGAGGAGAAGATGGTCCACCTCTACCTCCACGCCAGCCGTGATGGCCGGCCGCTCTACGAGAGCCTGGGCTTCCGGTCGACCAACGAGATGCGGCTGACGCTCTGAGGCCGCGACGCGGCGCCGCGAGGTCGGGATGCCGGCTGGCTTTCGGTGCGCCGATCGTGGATACTGACGGGGATCGGCCGGACCGACGCCGCCATCGCCAGGGCGAAGCACGTCGTGGCCGCAATTCCCGGAGGACCTCATGGCGAGAACCAGACTCATCGTGGCGCTCGTGCTCGTGGCGCTCGTGCTGATCGTCGTCCTGCAGAACACCGAGCCCACGGAGACGAAGATCCTGTTCGTGACCCTGACCATGCCGCGGGCCGCGCTGCTGACCATGACCCTGCTCATCGGCATCGGCGTCGGGATGGTCGCCGCGCTCGCCCTCTCGGTCAAGAAGGTCAAGAAGGACTGAGCGAGGCGGGTCGCCGGCGTCTCGCCATCGCCGATCGGCCGGTTTTCGTCTTCATTGGGAGGACCCATCGCCGCCGCCACGGGGAGGTCCGCCATGTTCCGTCGCCTCGCCCCCACGCTGCTCGTCGGCCTGCTGGCCGCGTCCGTCACGGCGCAGCCCTGCGTCGATTACCGCGACTTCCTCCGCATCGTCGGCAACACGCTCACCGGCGGCAGCGCGCGCGACCTGGCCGTGGACGGTTCGTTCGGCTACCTCGCCAACGGCAACGAAGGCCTCGCGGTGCTCGATCTCGCCGACCCCGCCCGCCCCGTCGTCATCGCCGGCGAGGGGTCGGCCGGCACCTGCCTCTGGGTCGCCTACCACGCGCAGCACGTGTACCTGGCCAACATCGATTCCGAGCTGCACGTGCTCGACGTCAGCGATCCGTCGCGACCGGTGCCGGTCGCCATGCTGCCCCTGCCGGGCGACGGGCAGGCGGTCGTGGTGCGCGGCCAGCAGCTGCTCGTGCCCGCGGGCCAGGCGGGCCTCCTGGTGATCGACGTCGGCAACCCGGCCCAGCCGGTGATCGTGGGCGCGGTCGACACGCCGGGCACCGCGCGCGGAGTGGCCTTCAGCGGCGACCTGGCGGCCGTGGCCGACGACGCGGGTCTGGCCGTGATCGACCTCGGCATCCCGCAGCAGCCGCGGCTGGTGGGCTGGGTCGAGACGCTCGACCACGCCTACGACGTGGCCCTCGACGGGCCCATCGCCCTGGTCACCTCGTGGAACGCGGGGCTCGAGGTGTTCGACCTCACCGCACCCGCGGCGCCGGCGGCGGTCAGCCAGCTGCCGCTGCCGGGGACGGCCCGCAACATCAAGCTCGTGGGCGGCGAGGCGTTCATCGCCTGCAGCGGACTCTGCGTCGTCGACGTCGCGCTGCCCGACCGGCCCCGCCTCGTGGGCCGGGCCAGCACCACCGCGGCGCCCATCACCGTGCTGCCGACCGGGGCGCTCACCTACGTGGCCGCGGCCGGCGGCGGGGTCGACGTGTTCGACAGCGATCCGCCGCTGTCGCCGCCGAGCCTGGGCCGGGCCGCCGTCGCGGGCGTCGCCTTCGGGCTCGACACGGCCGGCGACCTCACCTTCGTGGGCGGCGAGGACCTCGACATCTTCGACCACTCCGACCCCGCGGCGCCCGTCCTGCTGGGCAGCTTCCCGTTCACCGGCTCCACCAGCCGCCTGCGCACCGACGGCCGCTACGTCTACCTCACGACCGCCGGCGCGGGCGGCGCGCGTCTGCTCGTGATCGACGCCGCCGATCCCGCCGCGCCCAGCCTCGCGACCTTCGTGCCGGTCGAGGGCTTCGTGAGCGGCGTCTGCGTGGGCGACGGGGTGGTCTATCTGGGCGACTTCTTCTACGGCGGCCTCTACACCGTCGACGTCGGCGACCCGACCCGCGCCCGCGTCGTCGATACCGACGTGACCCGCCCCTACGCCCTGCAGCTGGCCCGCGCGGGCTCGCACCTGCTGGTGGGCACGGGCGCGTTCGGCGACGGCGCCATCCAGGTCTTCGACATCGCCACGCCGCAGGACCCGTCGCTGGTGGCCGAGCTGCCCGTCGACGCCCGCGGCATCAACGGCCTCCGGGTCCAGGGCGCGCTGGCCTACGCCACGCTGCACCAGGGCGGCGAGGGCCTGCTCGCGGTGATCGACGCGTCCGACCCCACCGCGCTCGCGATCCTCGGCACGCTCCGCCTGCCCGACGAGCTGCACGACGTCGTCGTGGACGGCGACGTGGCCTACGTCACCACCTTCCTCGGCTTCGTGCACGTGGTGGACGTGTCCGACCCGACCGCGCCCCGCTGGCTGGGCCAGACCTTCCTGCCCGACTCCGCGTTCGTGCTCGCGCTCAGCGATCGGGCCGTGCACGCGGCGGCCACCGACGCCGGGCTCGTGCTGCTGCCGCTGCACTGCGCCGCCTCCGTGGCCGTCGAGGACGACGATCCCGCCGACGGCGACACGCCGCCGCGGCCGCCGCTCGACGCGCTCCTCGCCTATCCCAACCCGTTCAACCCGCGGGTGACCCTCGCGTTCGCGCTGCCGCGGTCGGGCGCCGTCGCGCTCGACGTGTTCGACGTGGCGGGCCGCCGCGTGGCGTCGCCGTGGCGCGGAGAGCTGGCCGCCGGGCCGCACGCGTTCACCTGGGACGGCCGCGACCTGGCCGGCCGCGCGCTGCCCTCGGGCCGCTACCTGGCGCGCCTGTCGGGCGAGCAGATGGTACGGACGGCGACGGTGACGCTCGTGCGGTGACGCGCCGCGCGGCGGTTGAAGACCGCCGCGATCCGGGGCATCATGGACGCCTGAACCCTCGCCAGCCTGGAGGCCCGCATGACCGACCCCCGCCCCTTCCTCGACCGCATGTCCGGCGGCTACCAGGACGCCATGATCCTGCTCGCGGCCAACCACCTCGGGGTGTTCGGCGCGCTGGCCACGGGGCCGCGCACGGCCGCCGAGCTCGCATCGCAGCTCGAGGTCGACCCACGCGCGCTGGACATCCTGCTCCGCGCCCTGGTGGGCGCCGAGGTGCTGGTGCAACCGTCGCCCGACGGCTTCGCCATGCGCGATGATCTCGCGCCCTACCTCGATCCCGCGAGCGCGGACACCATGCACAGCATCCTCGATCACCACCACCACCTGCTCGCGCGCTGGGTGCAGCTGGCCGACGTCGTGCGCACCGGCGAGCCGGCGCCGGCGGCGGGCCCGCGCAGCGACCGCTCGCTGCGGGCGTTCATCTGCGGCATGAAGGACATCTCGCGCCGTTCGAGCGAGGAGGTGGCCGACGTGCTGCCCGAGCTGGGCGGGTGCGGGCGGCTGCTCGACCTCGGCGGCGGGCCGGGCACGAGCGCGCTCACGTTCTGCCGACGGTGGCCGCAGCTCGCCGCGGTGGTGTTCGACCTGCCGGAGGTGGTGGCCATCGCCGAGGAGGAGATCGAGGCGGCGGGGTTGTCGGCACGGGTGAGCACGCTGGCCGGCGACTACCATGTCGACCCGCTGGCCGCGCCCGGCGCCGCGCCGTACGGCGCGGTCTACGTCAGCAACATCATCCATAGCCTGTCGCCCGACGAGACCGGCGCGCTGCTGCGCAAGGCGGTGGACGTGCTCGCGCCCGGCGGCCTGCTGGTGATCAAGGACTTCTACCTCGACGACACGCGCACGCGGCCGGCGTTCGGTTCGCGGTTCGCCGTCAACATGCTCGTGGGCACCGCGGGCGGCAAGAGCTACACCTGGCGGGAGACCGCCGACCTGTGCCGCGGGCTGGGGCTGGGCGACGTGCGGCGCCTCGAGGTGGCCGTCAACAGCGGGCTGGTGGTGGCGCGGCAGCGGGAACCGTGACCCCATCAAGGTGTTGAAAAGAATAGTTTTGTGCGACTGTCGTCCCCCGGGGGACGCGACCCGGGAGCGACCCCATGACCATCGAACGGCTGGTCGGCCTGCAGGTGATCGACGAGGCGGGCTACCAGGCCTACCGCGAGCACATGACGCCCATCCTGCACGCCCACGGCGGCGGCTTCGGCTACGACTTCCGCATCGCCGAGGTGCTGCGGTCGGCCACGGCGGCGCCCATCAACCGGGTGTTCACCATCCACTTCCCCGACGCGGCGGCGCTCGACGCGTTCTTCAGCGATCCCGGCTACCTCGCGGTGCGCGCGACGTACTACGCGCCGTCGGTGTCGCACGCGACGGAGCTGGCGCGGTACGAGCGGTAGCTCACCGCACGAGCACCAGGGTCCTCGCCTGCACCTGTTGTCCCACCGTGAGGCGGGCGACGTAGACGCCGGCCGCCACGGCGCGGCCGCTGCCGTCTTCGCCGCGCCAGGTGGTCGTGTGCCGGCCGGCGGGCAGGTGGCCGTGCACCAGCGTCGCGACCCGCGCGCCATCGACCGCGAGCACGTCCAGGTGCACCTCGGCGGCTGCGGGCAGGTCGAAGGCCAGGGTGGTGGCCGGATTGAAGGGATTGGGGTAGCTGGCGTGCAGGGCGAGCGCGGCCGGCAGGTCGCCCACGCCGACGGCGCCCGACATGGCCAGCTCGCTGCTCGCGTCGCCCTCGTTGCCGTGGACGTCGACGGCGGTCACCCGGTAGTACCAGGTGCCCGAGGCGTCGTCGTCGAGGTAGGAGGTCGCGGCGCTCTCGGCATACATGTGCGCGGTGTCCAGGGGGAAGCCCGCGGTATCGCCACGGTAGATCCGATAGACGGCCAGGTCGTCGTCGTGGTGACCGCTGGCCTGCCAGGTGAGCCGCACCTCGGTGGGCACGGGGCGCTCGCCGGCCAGGGCCAGCGGGGCGCCGGGCCTCAGGTTGTCCACCGAGTACCCGCTCGCCGCGGCCGAGTCCCAGGTGATCCAGGCCGTATCCCCGTGGCCGATCACGCGGTACTCGGACCAGACGATGCCCGCGGCGGAGGAGTCGCCGAACGACGGCGCGAGGCAGGCGTAGTCGGCGGCCAGGATCGCCGGCACCTGCGCGAGGTAGACCCAGCCGTCGTCGAGCAGGAGGTCGAGGCGGGCCGGCGGCAAGGTGAGGCGCGCGCAGAGCGCGGCGTGCTGGTCGGTCGGCAGGGTCCTGGCCGCGTGGTCGGCGGTCGGGCGGCCCCAGATCGAGTAGGACGCCACCGCGTGCCAGGGCATCGCGTCGAGGTAGCTCGACGACCAGGCGACCTGGACCTGACCGCCCTGGTCGTTGGGCAGGTCGCCGACCGACGTGATCGAGGGATCGGGCGCCCCGAGGTAGCCGGTGTCGTCGAGCCGCTGGGCGTAGAGGTCGGAGTGGCCGGCGCGATTGTCGGCCCAGGTCACCAGCAGTCCGCCCAGGTCGTCGCCGATACAGACCGGCCAGGCGAGCGTCGAGCCCAGGTTGACGAGCCGGCCCCCGGACGGCCACAGCTCGTTGCCCAGGCTGTCCAGGCGTTGAGCGCGAACGCAGCCGGTCGCGTTGCCGGTGCTCTCGTCCCTCCAGGTGACGTACACGCCCCCGGTGGCATCGAGGGCCAGGGAGGGATCGCGCTGATCCCCCGCGGCGCCGGCCACCGTCAGGCTGCTAGCCGTCCAGAGGCGGGCGCCGCTGGCCGACAGGTGCTGGGCCGCGATGTCGGTCTGGCCGTCGGGGCAGGTGATCCAGGCCGAGTACACACCGCCGTCGGCGTCGGCGAGCAAGTCGGAGCCGACGTAGTCGTCGATCACGGCCGGGCCCAGCGAGACACCCCACTCCCAGGTTGCCGCGCCGGCCGCGTTGAACCGCTGGGCCCACATCTGGTAGGGACCCCAGTCGCCCACGTCGATGAGCAGGGTGACGATGAAGCCACCGTCGCTGGTGCGCTCGATGTCGGGCGACGATTCCCGGCCCAGGCTGGGCACGGCGAGGTTGCCGTTGGTCTGCCAGAGCAGGCTGCCGAGGCTGTTGACCCGCCGCGCGTAGACCTGCTCGGGCGCCGCGCGGAAGTCGACCCAGGTGACCACCGCGCCGCCGAGGGTATCGCCGACGAGGGCGACCTCGTGCTGCGACCCCGCAGCGGTGCAGATGGCCACCCCGCCGGCGGTCCACTGGGCGGCGCCGAAGGCGTCGAGGCGCTGGGCATAGATATCGGCATCCGTGCCGCGGTCGTCGGCCCAGGCGACCACGATCCCGCCGTGGTCGTCGTTCACCACGCGAGGGTACGACTGTTCCCCCGGGCTCGTGGTCACGCTTTGCCCGGACGAGAGCCAGAGTCGGTTGCCGGCCGGGTCCAGACGCTGGGCGTAGATGTCGATCATGGATCCGGAGGTATCCCGCCACACGACGATCAGGCCGCCGGCTCCGTCGCCACAGGCGACGAGCTGATCCTGGGTGCTGGCGTACGTGCATACGGCCACGCCGTCGGTCGCCCAGAGGCGGGAACCATCGGCGTCCAGGTGCTGGGCATAGACCCCGAAGGTGTCGCTGCGCAGGTCGGCCCAGACGACGTAGAGGCCGCCGGCCGCGTCGGCCACCGTCACCGGCCAGTACTGATCGTCGACGACGGTGCACACGGGGTTGTTCTCGGTCACGTCCGTGGACCAGGCCGCCTGGGCGAGGGCCGGCGAGAGGACGACGAGCAGGCAGATGGCGCGGAGGCGAAAGGCGGACATGGTGTCATCCCTTGGCTGGAGCCACCGGTGGACGGAGCCGCATGCACCGCCACCGGTCGGTGAGACCGGCGGCGACGGTCGGATGACACAGCAAACCCGAGGTCAGGGCGCGATCCGGAACCAGCCCGGCGCCGACGTCACCGGCTCGCGAACGTCGAAGTGGGCGGTGACGGTCCAGAGGTAGCGGCGGCCGGGCACCAGGGAATCGCAGAGCGCGGCGACGGTGGCCCAGGTCGCGGACGGCAGGCTGTCAACCCCGGCGACGCGCGCGAGCTCGGCGGTGAACACCTCGACGCTGTAGCGCCGGCCGACCGGCTCGCAGGACCAGGTGAAGCGGTCGGGGCACGCGGCCAGGTCGTCGAGCGGCGCGATCAGGGTGATGGCGGCCGCGGCGCCGGCGCCACGCACGACGGTCCGGCCGGACGGATCGGCCAGGTCGCGCGGCAGGTTCACGAGCACGAGGGTGAGCACGGCGGCCAGGGCGGCGGCGACCGGCCACCAGCGGCGCACCTCGCGTGCGCGTCGCGGTCGCGGCGGGCCCAGACGCTCGAGGCGGGCCTCGGCGCCGGGCCAGTCGGCGTCGCGCTGCAGGTCCGCGTCGGCGTCGAGCGACAGGAAGCGGGCGAGGTCGCGGGCCTTGGCGCGGCAACCGGGGCAGCGGTCGACGTGGCGCTTCAGGTCGGGCCGCTCATCGGCGACGAAGGCCTCGAGCTCGGCCAGGTCGAGGTGCCGGTCGGGTCGCGGGTCGTTCATGCGGAACCGTCCTCTCGCTTGACCAGCCGCCGCAGCTTGCGCCGCGCGTTCTGGATGAGGGTGCGGGCGCCCGTCGTGTTGGTGCAGCCCAGCAGCCTCGTGATCTCGTTGACCGTCAGGCCGTCGCGGTAGTGCAGGACGAAGGCGTCCAGCTCGTCGGGCTCGGTCACGCGGCCGGCGCGCACGAGCAGCGCGTCCAGCTCGCCGGCCAGCTCGGCCTGGCGCAGGCGTTCGACGGCGGCCTCGTCGGCAACCTCGAGCTGGTCCACCTCGGCCAGCCGGCGACGCCACTGCGCTCGTCGCGACGTCAGCTGGTTCAGGCACGTGTTGCGCGCGATGGTGTAGACCCAGGTGGTGAAGCTGGCGCGGCCGTCGAATCCGTCGAGGCTGCGGAACACGCGGATGAACACCTCCTGCGTCAGGTCGATCGCCTCGTCGTGGTCGTGGGTCATCCGGTAGCACCAGAGGTAGACCCGCTGACGATGGCGACGGAACAGCTCGCCGCTGGCATCCTCGCACCCGGTGGCCCGACAGCGGTCCACCAGCTCCCGATCGTCGAGCGTGCGCGGATCGCCCGTCATCTCTTGGACCGACGCCAGGCCAGGATGACACAAATGATGACGGCCATGCCGACGATGGAGAACGGCAGCGCGGCCCGGCGCCGCGGCTCGAGTCCGGCCACGACGACCGCGCCGTCGCCCACCAGCACCAGGCCCTCGCCGGCGGCCCGCAGGCGCGGGTCGGTGCCCGGAACGAGGAGGCTCAGCTGCACCTCGCGCAGGGCGGCGGAGGCCGGCAGCCCCCCGGCCAGGTGGTGGTAGAACCGCCGCATGAGCCGGCGGGCGTCGCGGTCGGACAGGTCGATGGTGGAACCGAGGACGCAGCGGGCGCCGGCGTGCAGGAACGCCTGGGCCAGGCCGCCGATCCCCTCGCCACGGACGAGTACGCCGTCGGCCGAGCGGCACGACGCCAGGGTGACGAGGTCGGCCTGGAGGTTCAGGGAGGCGATCTCCGGCCACATGAGCAGGCCGTCGTCCGCGTCGGCCGAGCGGTTGAGCACGAGGTGGGTGCGCCGGACGTCGTCCAGGTCGAGGTCGCTGTGGGCGGCGACGTGGATCAGGCGGGCGGTGCCGAGGCGCTCGCGGACCACGGTTTCGGTGGCCAGGTCACCCACGAGCACGGTGGTGTGGGCGACGAGGTCGGCGATGGCGCGGGCCTCGTCCTCGGCGGCCTCGAGGGGCGGCATGGGCTCGTCGCGGAACGGATGGCGGCGGCCTGGTTCGCCCCCGCGGCTGCCCACGGCGAGCACGGCGTCGCCGGCGGCCGGCCGCCGCGCAGCGCGCTGCCGCAGGTAGGTCAGCGTCTGCAACGACGGGACCAGGCAGAGCTGGTGCCGGACCACCAGGAGTTCACCCTCGCCCAGGAAGACGAAGGGCAGGCGGTGGAGCAGGCCGTCGGGCACGATGAAGAGGCGCGCGTCGGGGGGAACCTGGTCCATGGCGGGCGCGACCAGCAGGCGGAAGAGCTCGGCGCGGGCGGCGGCCATGACCTCCGCCGGCATGGCGACAGCCCGCTGCAGGTCGAGGAACCGTTGCACCTTGGCCTCGAGCACCGCCCGCGCCGGCAGGCGGCAGGCCCGGACCGAATCGGCCGACACGACGAAAAGGAACGACTCCTGGTCGCCGAGGACGTAGGACAGCACCCGCTCGTCCGCGGCGAGGGCGCGCCGGAGCGTCACGATCGGCGGCAGCGCCACGGCCGCCATGCCGTCGGCCGTCTGCAACCGCTGCAGCGACGCCGCCTGCTCCACATCGCGCACCCGTCGGCGCAACGAATCCCGTTCGCCTGCCGGTAGCGACCCGTCCTGGAGGCGCGACTGCAGGAAGGCGATGGACGCCGCGAGGTCTTCGGCGCGCGAGCGGGTCGTGTCCGGCGCCTGCACCAGGGAGGTTCGCAGGCGCCCGGCCAGGATCTGGGCGCGTGAGCGTTCGGACGCAGCCAGGGCCTCCGCGGGCCGCGCCGGTGCGGCCATGAGCTGGCTCACCAGCCGTTCGAAGGGGAGGTTGGCCGTGCGCAATATGTGCCGGCGCAACTCGTCGGCGCCCACCTGCCAGCGCAGACCCTCCACCAGGGCGGCGGCGTGTTCCTGGTGCGACAGTCCGCGCTCGCGGTGGCCGGCGAGGTGCTGGTACCAGCCCAGGTCGCTGTGGGCCTCCCACTCGAGGCCGGGCAGGCCGGCGGCCTCGGCCTCGGCCACGGCGCGTTCGGCCCGGCCGATGGCATCGGCATGCGACGTCGCGAGGCGGCCCTCGAGCAGGGCGGCCCGCGCCCGGACCTGATGGTGTGGCCCGTCGGGCAGGCAGGCCGCCGAACGGGCCAGGGCGCCTCGGGCGGCGGCCGTGTCGGCGCTGGCCAAGTGGTGGGCGGCCAGGTCCAGCCAGAGCCGTGCCTCGACCAGGCGGTCGCCCCACTGAGCGGCGATCGCGATGGCACGTTTGTAGAGGTCGGCCGTCTCGGCGGCGGGCGCGGCGCCCGGATGGGCGGCCGCGAGGTCTTGCAGGCTGCGCAGCAGCAGCTCCTGGCTGGACGTGCTGTCGGCCATGACGAAGGCATGCTGGCCGTGCTCGCGCGCGCGGCCGAGGTCGCCCAGTTCCAGGTACGCTTCGGACAGGCTGGCGTGAGCCTCGCCCATGCCCTCGAGGTCGCCGGCGAGCTCGAACTGCCGGAGCGCCTCGTGATCGGTGAGCAGGGCCTCCCGGTAACGACCGCGCAGGGTCTGGATGAGGCCGAGCGAGTTGAGGCACCAGGCGGCCGAGAGGTGGTCGCCCATGGCCAGGTCGAGCTCCCGGGCCTCGGCGTAGCTGGCCGCGGCGAGGTCCAGGCGGCCGAGTTTGTGTTCCATCAGGGCCAGGCCCGCGAGCACCCAGTTGCGGATGAACTCGCTGTGGTGCTCGTCCAGCAGTCGCAGGCAGGTGCGATACTCGGCGCGGGCTTCGGGATAGTCGCCGAGCAGGGACAGGCTGTAGGCCAGGCGCTGACGCGCACCCACCTCGCTCATGACGTCGTGCTGGGCGGCGCTCAGTTCGGCCGCTTCCCGGAAGTGGCCCACGGCCTGGGTCCGGTGGCCGGCCATCTCGGCGACGGCGCCCTGGCCGGCTCGGATGGCGCCCTGCAGGCGGAGCAGGTGCCAGCGCCTGGCCAGCGTGTCGGCCTCGGCCAGGTAGGCCGAGGCGGCAGCGAGGTCGCGGCGCATGGTGACCTGATAGCCGAGATTCTTCAGGACCGTGGCCAGCAGCTCGGGATCGCCGACACGGCGGGCCAGACGCTCGGCCTCGCGGTAGTGCAGCTCCGCCTGGTCGAGGCAACGCTGCTTCGCCGCGACACCACCGAGGGTGTTGTGGGCGCGTGCGGTGACCGACGGGAAGGTCGCCGCCGCGACGATGGGCGCCAGGAGGCTGTCGGTGACGGCCAGGTCGTCGGCCAGGTAGGCCAGATCGGCCAGCAACAGGTTGACCTCGGCGGCCAGGCGTGGTGGCGGCTCGGCGGCCGACAGCAGGTCGGCGAAACGGCGCCGGGCGGCGGCCAACGTGGGGCGCCGCGGACCCGCCGCGGCGGCGCGCCACGCGCGCAGGGCGACGATGGCGGCGGTGACGGAGTCAGGCGCGGCGATGCTCGTCGTGGGGTCGTCGAGCCAGGCCTGGATCGGGCGTGCGTCCGGCGCATTCGCAAGCACGGACCCTGCCACGGAGTCCGCCGGACAGCGCCGCTGCTCCAGGCGCAGCCAGGCGTCGAGCAGGTCGAGGCGTCCGGGGTCCTGGCGCCGCCCGGGCTGCAGGTAGGCGGCGGCGGCGTCCGGCCCACGAAGGTCGAGGATCTGCAGGGCCTGGTCCCAGGTTGGTGTCGTCGCCGACACCGCCGCGGCCAGCGACCCCGTCAGCACCCACGACATGAACCACCAGCCCCTCATGGCCCCCCGCTCCCGCCGGCATTCCACGACCACGAGCTCAGTATAGCCCACGGAAGGGCTGCGAAGACACGACGAACCGGCGCTCCCCTGGTGGGGGAACGCCGGTCGTCGGTGCTGGCCGGAGGCTATTTGACCAGCAGGACCTTCCGCAGGTCCGTCACCTCCCCGGCGCGCAGGCGCACCAGATAGACGCCGCTCGCCTGGCGGCGGCCACCGTCGTCCTGGCCACGCCACACCACCTGGTGGCGGCCCGCGGGCTGGTCGCCGTGCAGCAGGGTGGCCACGCGGCGACCGGCCGGGTCATAGACGCTCAGATCCACGTCGCCGGCTTGCGCGAGGTCGAAGGCCACGGTGGTCTGGGGATTGAACGGGTTGGGGTAGACGGCGTCCAGGGCGGTCGCCGTCGGCAGGTCGCCGACCCCCACGACCGGGCCGCGGATGACGTGCAGGATGTACTCGCCGGGCAGGTCCAGGTCCGTCGCCTGCGACTTCCACACCGTGATGGCGTGGTAGCCCTCGACCGGCACCGTCACCTGCACCTGCTCGTCCTCGCCGGCGTCGTTCCACACCGCGAGGCCGCCGTCCAGGCTGGCCGACTTGGCGAGGTAGGCCTGGTCGGCCGGGTGCACGGTGAGGCCCCAGTCGACGGCGCCGGCGAGGTTCTCCACGCGGACGGTCCAGACGTCGGGGTCGAGGAAGATCTCGTAGAGGTCCATGATCTGGCCGGCAGGCAGGCTGACGGGGCCGTGGGTCACGGCGCCCTCGCCGAGGTAGAACTCGTTCTCAACCTCCAGGGCGTAGTCCTCGTCGCCCCCGTAGCCGAGCACGCCGACGTCGAAGGCCCGGCGCGCGGTGACGTTGAAGTTCACCAGCACGTAGTCGCTGCAGCCGGGTCCCCAACCGCTGTTGGCGAGCCAGGTGCTGAAGCCGCTCTGCACGCCGACCGCCGCCTCGTGCAGCCTCAGATCCACGTCGCTGGCGGGGCCGGGCATGACCGCCACCGCCCGCCAGTAGGTCCCGGTATACGCGGCGCGTACGGCGTCGCAGTTGTAGAAGAAGGGGTCGCCCGACGCGAGGTCCGCGAGGCCGCCGGTGCGGTCGGGTGGCGCGTCCCGCACGACGCTCGCGCCGCTGCCCAGCGTGACCGGCGTCCAGACGTACTGCTCGCCGTAGGTGTTGTTGGTCTCGTCGAGCTCGACCATGTGATCGTCGCGGTCGAGATCCAGCACCACCAGGTGTCGGCCGCCGCGCACGGTGCGCGGGCCCTGGTCGTTGAACGTACGCGTGGTCAGGCCCGGGATGTCGAACACGTGGAAGTCGCTGAAGCTGCCCACGCCCTCGTCCACCATGACGTGGAAGCGCATGGCGCCCAGGGCGGTGCCGGTGCTCGCGTTGGTGACCGCGAAGTTGTAGTACGTGGACGCGGCGTCGCCCACCAGGCCGGTGGGCAGGGCCACGCCGCCGGGGGCGCCGGCCTCGTCGGGCCGCGGCACGATCGGCGCGTGCCAGGCCGCGGGCCAGCCGGGCGCCAGGTCAGGCAGGGTGGGCCGGATGCGGTAGGTGACCGCGAGGGGCGCGTCGCCATCGTTGGGCTGGCGGCAGATCACGAGGCAGGTGTAGCCCGGGTCGTCGGCCACCACGTCGACGCGTGCATGGCCGTCCGGTCCGGTGAGCGCGACGGCCTCGCCTGCGAGCAGGTCGGCGGTCTCCGTCGCGACGTCGTACCAGGTGACGAGCACGTCGGCCTGGGGCGGGTCGGTCCAGACGTCGAGGCTGATGCCGCCGGTCTCCAGAACGCCCACTTCAAACTCGCGCAACAGGACGTACTCGTTCGTGCCCATGACCTCGACGGCCGAATCGGGGAAGGCCACCTCCACGCTGGTGAGGTGGGCGTACCGGGCGGAGGCGGTCTGCCCGGTCTCGTTGACGATGCCCACGTCCCAGGGCAGGTTGCCGGTGAGGTTGCGGTTGACGACGACCACGTCGGCCCAGCCGGCGGGCTGGCCGCTCACCTCGCGGGCCCAGCGGTAGCCGGCCAGCGGCCCGGTGTCCGGTTCGTACAGGCGCAGGTCGTGGTCGACGAGGGGGTTGGTCGACCACACCACCATGGCGTTCCACCACCCGCTGGACTGGATGCCCACGCCGTAGCAGTTGTAGAACTTGACCCAGTCCGACACCCAGTTCCAGCCACCCGTGGCTCTGGGGATGCTCGACGCCAGGTAGTTCAGCTGGTTGGCCGCGATGAGCGGCGGCCGCCAGGCGAACTGCTTGCCGCGGGCGTTGTCGCCCTCGGCGGTCTCGCTGATGTCGTTGTCGGGATCGATGCTGCCGATCACGGTGTGCAGGCCGCCGTAGACGTTCTCGGGGCCGCGGTTGAGCACCACGAACGGACTCCAACCCGGCAGGTTGCCCCAGTTGAAGCGGTCGACCTCGTTGCCGTCGATCTCGAGGGCGGTGATCAGGTCGGCGCCGGTGGCGAGGTCGCCCTCGTTGCGGCCGGCCAGGTTCCAGTAGGTGGGCTGCTGGCTGGTGAGCGTCGTGGGCGCGGGGCACGAGTTGAGGGTGGCGTCCTGGGTGTTGCGCGGCACCACGTAGGACCACCAGCCGGTGCGCAGCTCGAAGACGAGGTTGCGGGGCTCGGGCTCGGTGATGACGTAGGGGCCGCTCGAGGTGTAGTCGCCGGTGAAATTGCCGGCGTTGTCCACGGTGCGGATGCAGAAGTAGTAGGTGCCCGGCGCCACGTTGCTGAACGTGCGGCTGGTCCCTGGCTCGGGATAGCCGAAGGGCGAGGCGGGCGACCCCGCGCGCAGGTCGGAGACGTAGCCGGACACGCCCGAGGCGTCGTCGTCGGGCCGCTGCCACAGGAAGGTGATCTCGGGGTTGGCGGACGGCACGCCTGGAGTGTGGGTGCTGCAGACGATGGGGTAGACCGGGTCGGGCGGTTCCTCGTCGAGGTCGAAGGTGTTGTTGCGCACGGTCCACCAGACCGCCTCGCGCTGGTCCGGCAGCTCGGCCAGGACGTCGCGCAGGAAGGGCATGGTGCGCAGGCGTTCCTCGCGGTCGAGGAGGTCGAGGAGCAGTTCGCCGCCGAGGGTGATGCGGTCGTCGTAGCCCACGGTGTGGGGGTCGTCCTCGTTGGCCGCATCGTCGAGGTCGACGAGCGCGGCGGCGGTGAAGCCCTCGGTGGTGTCCGGGTCGTGCCAGGTGTCGTCCTGGGAGCAGACGGCGAGGCTCTCGAAGTTGTCCAGGTTGATGGCCGGCAGGCCATAGATCGCCGCATAGGTGCGCGGGACCACGTGGCCGATGTAGTCGGCCCAGCCCTCGGCCCAGGCGACGGCCTCGTCCTCGCGGCAGAACGCGCAGTGGCCGCAGTCGGTGAGCGAGTTGTCGCAGATGCCGTTGCAGTAGTTGGTGCCCGGCATCTCGCCCAGGCACTCCATGATGTGGTGGCCGTACTCGTGGGCCAGGGTGCTGCTCTCCCAGGTCGTGCTGCGGGGCAGGTGGATGGTCTCGCTGACGCTGTTGTAGTAGGCGCCGTCGTCCTCGGCGCTGGGCCAGTGCACCTCCAGGAAGCGGGTGTCGTGGCCGCGCTGGGCGACGTAGCGCCAGTTGCGCGTGGAGTTGGTCAACAGGTGCGGGATGCCCATGTCGCTCTCGTCGTCGGGCATGACGTTGCCCACGTCGAGGTCGGTGCCCGCGAAGTTGGCCCAGCCGCCGAGCTCGAAGAGGTAGACGAGCGCGCCGCCACCGGGCTGGATGCGCACCTCGGAGTTCTGGGCCTCGAACTCCAGCTTGAGGTCGGGGTCGGCATCGTCCCACTGCGGGGTCCAGTTGACGGTGAAGTCGAAATAGCCGTCCCAGTCGGTGCCGCCGTTGCCGAGGTAGTCGTCGACGCCGGGATCGCCGTCGTACACGTTGACCGTGAAGCCCTCGGCGCCGAGGACGGTGTCGCCGTCGCGGATGTAGAGGAAGCGGCCGTGGATGCGGATGGCGTAGCGGGAATCGCCGTCGCGGGCGAGCGGCTCGCGGGTCTGGACGGGCTCGGGCGACCAGCTCACGGCGCCCGGCGCGCGCGGCGGGGCGGTGAGCCCGCCGAGGCCGCGGCGCAGGGGCCGTGGCTTGCCGGCGCGCTCGAGCTCGGGGCCACCCAGGACCAGGGTGCGGTGGACGGTCAGCAGATCGCTGCTCAGGGTGACATGGAGCGGGTCGTCGGCTCGGTCGGGGGTGCCGGCGTAGAGGACGGTGATCGTATCGCCGGCGCGCAGGCTGCGGAAGCCGACGTTGTCCCAGGTGAGGCCGCGCCAGCCGGGGCCGTCCAGGCGCAGCTCGGTGAGGATGAGGTCGTGGTCGCAGGCGATCACCAGCCGGCCCTCGTGACGCTGGCCGGCGGTGGCGAGGGGGTCGTCGGGCGCCGGGGCGACGTCCACGCCGGTGACGACCCGGGCGGTGGCCGGGGCGACGCCCAGGCAGAGCAGGGCGACGACCGCGACCCAGGGCGAGAGGCGGCGTCTAGTCATGGGTCCGTCCCCCCGCTCGACGCTGACGGCTGGCCTCGCGGGCGGCCTCGGTGCCCACCGGCGCGGGCGTCGTCAGCAGGCGCTCGATGGCGACCTCGAGGGCGGCCACGGCAGCCAGGTCGCCCGCCCGCTCGGCGTGGCGCTTCTGCAGCCGCAGGATCTCCACCTCGGTGCCGCTCTTGTGGTCCTCGATGGTGCGCAGGGTGGCCAGGGCCGTCGCCTGGTCGGTGGCGGCGGCCAGCTGGGCGCGCAGGGTCTCGAGGGTGGCGGCGCGGGCCTCCAGCAAGGTGGCCAGTTCCTGCTGCTGCGGCGTGAGCGGCCGGGCCTCCGGCCGGGGCGCGACGTCGGACGCGAACAGCACGCTGGTCGCAAGGATGGCGAGGTAGAGGACGGCGATCCGGATCTGGCTCATGGCGCACGCTCCCGGGGCGGGTGAGGGGGACGACTGGCTGGTTGGACCGTCGGCGGCGGGCGGGTGACACAAGAATCCGCACGGCGCGAATGGATTATGATAGAATGGGATCAACGACAACCGAGACAGGGGGAACCATCATGACCATGCGGATGATCACCATCGTGGTGGGCGTGGCGCTGTGCTGCGCCGCGCCGGCGGTCGGGTACGACCTGGGGAATCGGGCGCCGGAGAAGCCGGTGGCGGGGCATGGCGCGCCGTTGCCTGATCCGGAGGTGATCCGGCAAGGCGGCGACACCATCGCCGACGCCGTGCTGTTGACGTGGCCCGTCGTCGGCGTCACCGGCACCACCGTCGGCTACACCAACGACTACGACGAAGCCTGCCCCTACACGGACAGCACCGCGCCCGACGTGGTCTACAAGTTCACGCCCGAGCGCGACATCGTGGTGGACATCGACATGCTCGGCTCGGCGTACGACACCAAGATCTATGTCTACGACAGCGACTTCCAGCTCATCGCCTGCAACGATGACTTCTACCCGGACTACGTCTCGAAGATCGAGCATTTGCCGGTCTCCGGCGCCGCCAAGTACTATCTGGTGATCGACGGGTATGGCGAGGAGGCGGGCGACTACGTGCTGACGATCACGGAGTTCGAGCCGTGCGTGGTGGATTGCCCGGCCGGCGCACCACAGGAAGGCGAACCACCGCTGGTCGACGGCTACGTCGACAACTATAACGGCGGCTGCAACACGGAGGGCTCGACCCCGTTTGGCTCTATCGACTGGGGTATCTTCTGTGGAACCAGCGGCTGGTACATCTCTCCCAACGGAATCCCGTCCCGGGACACCGACTGGTACGTGGTCACAATACCGTCTTCGGGCTTCTTCCACGTCATCGGCGATGCCGAGTACCCTACCTACATGTTTGAACTCGCACCGCAGGATTGCGCCTCCGTCGCCGTCATCCAGAGTACCGTCATTGGACCCTGCTTCGAGGGCACCATGACGATCCACGGCGCGGCCGGCAGCACCGCCTGGTTCTGGATCGGCCCCACGACGTTCGATGGCGCAGGCGAATACACCTACGTCCTGTATTCCAACCTCTGGGGCCTTCCGGTCCGCACCGAACCCCACACCTGGTCCACCGTGAAGCAGCTCTTTGACTGACCCTCGCCCCGAGGAGGCCGCCCATCATGACCGCGCGACTCGCCACCGCTCTGCTGATCCTGCTCATGGCCGCGTCCGCGCTGGCGTACGACCTCGGCAACACGGCGCCACCGAAGGCGTCCTCCCACCACACCGCGCCACCGCCGGACCCAGAGGTGATCCGCCAGGGAGGCGACACCATCCTCGACGCCGTGCTGCTGACCTGGCCCGTCGTCGGGGTCACCGGCACCACCGTCGGCTACACCAACGACTACGACGAGGCCTGCCCCTACACCACCAGCACCGCGCCCGACGTGGTCTACAAGTTCACGCCCGAGCGCGACATCGTGGTGGACATCGACATGCTCGGCTCGGCGTACGACACCAAGATCTACGTCTACGACAGCGGCTTCCAGCTCATCGCCTGCAACGACGACTTCTATCCCGACTATGTCTCGAAGATCGAGCAACTGCCGCTGTCCGGCGCGGCCAAGTATTACCTGGTGATCGACGGGTACGGCGAGGAGGCGGGTGACTTCGTGCTGACGATCAGCGAGTTCGAACCGTGCGTGGTGGCTTGCCCGGCCGGCGCCCAGTTGGAAGGCGAGCCGCCGCTGGTGGACGGTTACCAGGATGCGTACAACGGCGGTTGCAACAGCCCCGAGTTCGGCAATCCGTTCCAATCGATCTGGAGTTGGGGCTTCTGCGGCAAGAGCGGCTGGTTCGTTTCCCCGGACGGATCGCAGTCCCGCGACACCGACTGGTACGAGCTCGTGGTTCCAGGCTACGGCTACATCGAGATCGTTGGCGACGCCGAGTTCGCCACGTACATGTTCGAGCTCGCTCCACAGGACTGCGGCTCGGTGGCGGTCGTCCAGAACGTCGTCGCCGGCCCCTGCTCGGAGGGCACGATCACCATCCCCGGGTCCCCGGGCAGCACGGTCTGGTTCTGGGTCGGCCCGACGACGTTCGATGGCAGCGGTGAGTACGACTACGTCCTCTACACGAATTGGTGGTCGGCCGCCGTCCGCACCGAATCCCACTCCTGGTCCACCGTGAAGCAGCTCTTCGACTGATCCTCGCGGCGGGGAGGCCGCTGATCATGACCATGCGCTACGTCAACCTCCTGCTGATCCTCGCGCTGGCCGCGCCTGGCCTGGCTTACGACCTCGGCAACACGGCGCCGCCGAAGGCGTCCTCCCACCACACCGCCCCCACGCCCGACCCCCAGGTCCTCCGCCAGGGCGGCGACACCCTCGCCGACGCCGTCCACGTCGACTTCCCGTTCGCCGCGACCGGCACCACCGTGGGCTACACCGACGACTACGACGAGGCCTGCCCCTACACCCAGAGCACCTCGCCCGACGTGGTCTACACCTTCAGCGTGCCGCACGACATCTGGACCTTCATCGACATGTACGGCTCGACGTACGACACGAAGATCTACGTCTACGACGAGGATCTCGAGCTGGTCGCCTGCAACGACGACTACTACCCCGACTACGTGTCGAGGATCGAGAACCTGCTCCTCCTCGCCGACGTCACCTACTACCTGGTCATCGACGGCTACGGCGGCGATTCGGGCCAGTACGTGGTCGACACGTTCTGGGCCGACGACTGGTGCATCCTCGAACCCGAGCCGGGCATGGTTCTCGAGGGCGAGCCGGCGTTGCACGACGGCTACGAGGACGCCTACAACGGCGGCTGCAACAGCCCACAGTTCGGCAACCCGTTCGGCGTGCTGGACCCGGGTCCGGACGTCTTCGGGACCAGCGGCTGGTACCTATCGGCCGACGGCAGCCAGGCCCGCGACACAGACTGGTTCGTGCACCAGCTCGGGCCCGCCGGCACCCGCACCATCACGGCCGACGCCGAGGAGGCGACGTACGTCTTCGAACTCGGCCCGCAGGACTGCGGGACGGTGGGCGTGTTGCAGAGCGTCGAGGTGGGCCCGTGCGAACCGGGCGAGCTCACCATCACCGGCGAGCCGTTCAGCACGGTCTGGATCTGGGTGGGGCCCACCACCTTCGACGGCGACGGCGAGTACGACTACATCCTGCGCCTCGAACCGGAGGATCCGGTCGCCGGCGCGGCACAGAGCTGGTCGGCGGTGAAGGGGCTGTTCGACTGAGAGGATGCCGGTTCGCTACCGTCGCTCGTCGCTGGCGGAATCCTCGTCCGACGACGCGATGGCGACCGGGTCTACTTCCAACCTGATCCGGCCTGTCCCATCCTGCCCGACCTGCAAGGAATGCCGCGCAAGACCGTGGGGGTGGTCGATGTGATGCGCGATGCGCTCGCGCCCTTCGCCGCGCAGATCGACGCGGCGTTCATCCACGGCTCGCTTGCCCGCGGAGATCACCACGACACCAGCGATGGCGACCTGGCGGTGTTCGGAGACGTCAGGTTGGCCGATCTCGCCGGCGAGAAGATGTTCGTCCTGGGTCGTGCCGATGAACAGACCCCTACGCCCCCACCGTCCCCCGCAACGCCCGCCCCGCCGCCTCGCGTCCGGGCGGCGTCAGCCGCAGCCGGTCGCCGTCGCGTGCCACGAGCCCGGCTCGCTCGGCCAGGCTCACCGTGCGGCGCGTGAATTCCGGCGTCCAGCCCACGTGCTTGCCGTGGAGGTGGTCGACGCTCGACTCCTCGGCCTCGTCGGTCCCGCCCTCGTGCTGCCAGAGGTGGATCGTCAGCATGACCTGGGCGAACTCCCAGCGCTGGCGACGGCGGCGGCGGATCACCGCGAGCAGGCCGCGGCCCGGCGCCACGAGGAACACCACCAGGAACACCAGCCCCACGCCCACGGCCATGCAGCCGGCGATCGACGCGTCGAGCGAGATGGCCCACCAGAAGCCCAGCGCGGCGGCCACCGCGCCCAGGAGCGCCGACCACGCGAGCATCGACGACAGGCGGTCGGTGAGCAGGTAGGCCGCGGCCGGCGGGCCGATCATCAGGGCCACCACGAGGATCAGCCCGACGGCGTCGAACGCGCCCACGGCCGTCAGCGAGACCAGCGACATCAGTCCGTAGTGGACGAGCGCCGGCGCGAAGCCCAGCGAGGCGGCGAGGCCGGCGTCGAACGTCGTGAGCTTCAGCTCCTTGAAGAACAGCGTCACCAGGCCGAGGTTCAGCAACATGACGCAGCCCATCACCCACAGGCCGCGGGCACCGAGATCGACGCCGCCCAGCTCGAAGCGGTTGAACGGCGCGTAGGCGAGCTCGCCCAGCAGCACGGCGTCCACATCGAGGTGGACGTTGCCCGCATAGCGCGAGATGAGCACCACACCGATGGAGAAGAGCGCCGGGAAGACCAGGCCCATGGCCGCGTCTTCCTTGAGCCGGCGGGTGCGCGTGAGGGCCTCCACCAGGGCGACGGTCAGGACGCCGGTGGCCGCGGCGCCCAGCACCAGCCAGGGCGACGACAGGTCGCCGGTGATGAAGAAGGCCACCACGATGCCGGGCAGGATGGCGTGGCTGATGGCATCCGAGAGCATGGCCAGCCGCCGCAGCACCAGGAACGTGCCCACCAGCGAGCAGGCCACGGCCGTGCAGACGGCGATGGCGAGGATCTCGACCTGGGCGATGCTCATCATTCGCCCCCCTCGGCCAGCTGGCGGCCGCGCGCGAGGCCCGCCGCGGTGAGGCGCCAGCGGCCGTCCGATTCACGGGTGACGAGGCCGCGCGCGTCCAGCTCGCCGAGGCTGCGGCGGACGCCGGCGCGCGGGCTCATGGCGCGCAGCACGTCGGCGTCGTGCGGCGCCAGGGCGGGCTCGGGGTGCTGGGCGGCCAGGCGGTAGAGGTCGGCCAGGACGCGGTCGATCTGCAGCGCGCGCCGCTGGCGCCAGCGGCGCAGCTCGGCGATCAAGAGGCCGCGGCGCGGGGCCAGCAGCAACGACAGCACGGTCAGCGCCGTGATCACCAGGATGATGGTGGGGCCGGTGGGCAGGCGTGGCACCACGCTCGAGATGACGGCGCCCACCAGGCCGCCGACCGCCCCGAACAGGCCGGCCAGCAGCACGAGGTGGCCGAGGCGGTCGGTCCACTGACGGGCCGCGGCGGCCGGCGCGACGATCAGCGCGCTCATGAGCACCACGCCCACCGTCTGCAGGCCGATCACGATGGCGATCACCAGCAGGGTGGTGAGCACGACGTCGAGCACGCGCACGGGCATGCCCATGGCGCCGGCGAACGAGGGGTCGAAGCTGAGCAGCTTGAACTCCTTCCAGAGCATGGTGAGAGCCACGAGCACGAGGCCGCCGAGGATCGCCATGGTGACCAGGTCGCGGCTCATCATGGCCGCCGCCTGGCCGAAGAGGAACTTCTCGAGGCCGGCCTGGCCCGCGCCCGCCGACCGCTGCACCACCGACATGAGCACCATGCCGCCGCCGAAGAACACCGAGAGCACCAGGCCCAGCGCCGTGTCGGTCTTGATGCGCGTGGTGCGCACCACCAGCATCACCAGCAGCGACGCCGCCCAGCCGGCCAGCGCCGCGCCCAGCACCAGCACCAGGGGCGCCTTGCTACCGGTGAGCAGGAAGGCGAGCACGATGCCGGGCAAGGCGGCGTGGCTCACCGCGTCGCCCAGCAGGCTCTGGCGGCGCAGCACGGCGAAGGCGCCCAGGGCGCCGGCCACCAGGCCGAGGGCTGCCGAGCCGAGGGCCACGGTGCGCAGGGTGTGGTCGGTCACGAGGTCGACCAGGACGCCGACGACGACGCTCATGGGCGGACCTTCCCGTAGCCGCCCAGGCCGTGGTCGCCGTCGGTGGCGGCCGGCGGCGGGTCGGCCGGGGCCTGGCGCTGCAGGAACTCCACGCGGCCACCGTAGGCCAGGCGCAGGTTCTCGTCGGTGAAGGTGTCGGCGACCGGGCCGCTGGCGATGCGGCGCACGTTGAGCAGGGTCACCCAGTCGAAGTACTCGGTCACCGTCTGCAGGTCGTGGTGCACCACGACGACGGTGCGGTTCTGCGCGCGCAGCTCCTTCAAGAGGTCGATGATCGCGCGCTCGGTGCGGGCGTCGACCCCCTGGAAGGGCTCGTCCATGAAGTACACCTGGGCGTCCTGCACCAGGGCGCGGGCCAGGAACACCCGCTGCTGCTGGCCGCCCGACAGCTCGCTGATCTGACGCGTGGCGTACGCGTCCATGCCCACCTTCGTCAGGGCGACGGTGGCCAGCTCGCGCTCGCGGCGGCCCGGACGCTTGAGCCAGCCGAGGACGCCATAGCGGCCCATCATCACCACGTCCAGGACGGTGGTGGGGAAGTCCCAGTCGACGCTGCCGCGCTGGGGCACGTAGCCCACGAGCTGGCGGTTGTCGGCGTAGGATTTGCCGTGGATGAGCACCTGGCCGGCCGCCGTGGGCACCAGGCCGAGGATGGCCTTGATGAGGGTGGTCTTGCCGGCGCCGTTGGGACCCAGGATGGCCATCAGCTTACCCTGGGGCACCTCGAGGTCGATGTCCCAGAGGACGGGACGCTCGCGGTAGGCGACGGTGAGGTCGGTGACGCTGACGGCTGAGGTCACGGCTGCTCCTTGCCGCCAAGGGACTTGACGATGGTGTCGATGTTGTGGCGCACCATGCCGACGTAGGTGCCCTCGGGGGTGCCCAGGTCGCCCATGGCGTCGCTGTAGACCGAGCCGCCCACCTTCACGTCGAAGCCGCGGGCGCGGACCGCCTCCCGCACCGCCTCGATGGCCCGCGGCGACACCGACGTCTCCACGAACAGGGCGGGGATCTTGCGCCGCGCGATCAGCTCGGCCAGATCCTGGACGTCCGACGTGCCCGCCTCCGCCAGCGTGCTGATGCCCTGCAGGCCGACCACCTCCAGGCCGTAAGCGCGGCCGAGGTAGTTGAAGGCGTCGTGGGCGGTGATCAGGATGCGCTGCTGGACCGGGATCTTCTGCACCTCGAAGCGGCAGTATTCGTGCAGCGCGGTGAGCTCCTCGCGGTACCGCGCGGCGTTGGCCTGGTAGTCGGCCGCGTGGGTGGGGTCGAGCTCCTGCAGCCTGGCCGCGACGGCGTCGAGGGCGAGGCGCCAGCGCGCGACGTCGAACCAGACGTGCGGGTCGTGGGCCCCGTCGGTGGTGATGAGCTCGTCCTCGGGGATGGCCTCGCCGGCGGCGAGGGTAGGCTTGTGGTGGCCCAGGCGCTCGAGCACGTCGGCCATCTTGGCCTCGAGGTGGACGCCGTTGTAGACGATGAGGTCGGCGCGGCCGAGGCGGTCGACGTCGCCGGCCGACGCCTTGTACTGGTGCGGATCGATGCCCGGTCCCATGAGCGTGGTCACCTGCACGTGCTCGCCGCCGACCTCGCGCACGAGGTCGCCCGTCTGCATGGTGGTGGTGACCACGTTGAGCTTGCCGCCGCCGCCCTTGTCGGCGGTGGTCTTGTCGCCGCCGCCGCAGCCGGCCATGAGGGTGATCGCGGCGATCAGGAAGAACCAGCGGGTCATCATGGGCGCTCCTCGTGGATCGTGACGTACTCGGTGACCTCGGGGCCGACGACGCAGCGGCGGCCGTCGACGTCGAGGGTGACGGGCCCGGCAAAGGGGCGCCGTTCGGTGATGGTGACCGTGGCGCCGCGGCGCAGGCCCAGCGAGGCGAGGTAGGCGGCGTGGTCGGCGTCGCGGCTGGCGACGCGTGAGACGCGAGCGGGCGTGCCGACGTCCAGGGCGCCGAGGCCGGCGTGCGCCCGGTCTGCCGCTTGCCCGTCGGGGATCGGCGTGCCGTGCGGGTCGGCCGCGGGGTTGCCGAGCCAGCGGTCGAGGCGGTCGACGGCGTCGTCGCTCAGGGCGTGTTCCCAGCGGTGAGCCTCCGCGTGCACCTGCTCCGGCGGCATGGCCAGGGCGTTCACCAGGAAGGTCTCCACCAGCCGGTGTCGGCGCAGCATGGCCCGGGCGCGGCGGCGGCCCCGGGCGGTGAGGTGCGCCCCCTGGTCGGGAGCGTAGGTCACCAGGCCGTCGTCGGCGAGGCGGCGCAGCATGCCCGACACCGAGGGCCGCGCCACCTGCAGGCGCGTGGCCAGCTCGCTGGTGGACGCGGGCTCGCCCGCCTCCTCCAGGCGCAGGATCTCGGTGAGGTAGTCGGCCACCGACTCGCTGATCATCGCTAGAACCTCGTCACCAGGCCGGCGCCGTAGAACAGCTCGTCCTCGTGGTCGCCCAGGCCGAGGCCGACGCGGGCGTCCACCTGGAAGGTGTCGGTGAGCAGGTAGGTGGCGCCGAAGTCGAGGTAGCTGGCGAAGGTGTCCAGCTCCTCGGTGAACACGAACGACTCGGCGAACAGGCCCAGGCGGTCGGTGGCGCTCAGGCCAACCGATGCGCTCAGCCACTGCCGGGCCGAGGTGTCCTGGTCGAAGACCAGCTCGCCGCCCACGTTCATGCCGAGGCCGAGGTTGTCGGCCAGGTCCCACTCGGCGGCCAGGACCAGGTCGACGGCGGTGTCGCTGGCGGTGACGTCCTCGTCGCCGGTGGGCAGGGTCAGGTGGGTGAGCACGGCCAGGCGGGGGCCGGCATCGCCGTGGCCGAGCTGCTGCTTGAAGCCGAAGGCGAGGTTGCCCGCGCCGGTGAGCTTGTCGCCGCCGTCGGGCTTCAGGCTGAGGTAGCTGGGGACGTTGAAGCGCAGCTCGGTGCCGGGCTTCAGGCCGTAGCGCACGAGGATCTCACCCACGGTGGTCAGGTCGGCGGCGTCGCTGGTGTCCAGGGTGACGCCGGCCTCGACCTGGACGCTGCCCGTGGGCACGGCGCGGGCGCTCTCGGTGAAGTCGGGGCGGTCGCCCACCAGGGGCTGGTCGGCGTGGGCGACGGTGGCGAGCAGGGCCAGGGCGAGCAGCACGGTGGTCTTCATGCACGAACTCCAGGTCGCGGGTCGGGATGACGGCGGACGTCGTCAAGTTAGACCAGCCTAACTTTTTGTCAACGGTTTGTTGACGGTGGCGGGAACCGTGCTTTCGTGGGGTGAAACGAAAGGCGCCCTCGTGATCATCCGTCTGCTCTGTAGCCTGCTCCTGGCCGCCGCTGCGTCGGCCCAGGTGCTCGTGCCGCCCCAGCCCGTCGCCGTGGTCGACACCGACGGCCTGGCCTTCGGCGTGGCCATGGCCGGTCCGTTGGCGCTGGTGTCGGACCACGACGCCGGCGTGGTGGTCGTCGACCTGAGTACGCCGGCGGCGCCGGTGGTCCGCGGTTCGCTGGACACGCCGGGCTTCGCGCGCAACGCCGCGGTGGTGGGCTGGCTGGCCTGCGTGGTCGACCGGGCCGAGGGGCTGCGGTTGATCGACGTCAGCGATCCCGATGCGCTGGTCGAGCTGGGCTCCGTGGACACGCCGGGCCTGGCCCTCGGGGTGGACGCGGCCGGCGCCTACGCCTACGTGGCCGACAAGGGTGCGGGGCTGCAGGTGGTCGACATCTCGGACCCCGGGGCGCCCGTGATCGTGGGCTCCGTGGACACGCCCGGGTTCGCCAGCGACGTGGTCGTGGTGGGCGACCTCGCCTACGTGGCCGACTTCGACGGCGGCGTGCGGGTGATCGACGTCGGCGATCCCACCGCGCCGGTGGAGGTGGGCGCGTACGACACGGCCGGCGACGCCAACGCGCTGGACGTCGTGGGCGGCCTGTGCGTGGTGGCCGACAGCGTCGGCGGAGTGGTGGTGCTGGACGTGAGTGCGCCCGCGGCGCCGGCGTTGCTGGGGATCCTGCCCACCGTCGGCCTGGCCACGGAGATCGTCGTCGACGACGACCTGGCCCTCGTCGCCGCCGGCAGCGATGGCCTGCTGGTGGTCTCGCTGGCCGACCCGGCTGCGCCGCAGCTGGTGACGAGCTACGCCACGGTGGACAACGCGTTTCACCTGGGGGTGTTTGGTCGGTACGTGGCGGTGGCCTGCGGCGCGGGCGGCCTCGAGGTGGTCGAGGTGTTCGCGCCGGAGGTGGCGGCGCCGGTGCCTGTTTCGGCCCTCCAGCTGGGCGTGGCGCCGAACCCGTTCAATCCGCGGACGGTGGTGCGGTTCGACGTGCCCCGCGACGGGCTGGTGACGCTGGAGCTGGTCGACCTGGCGGGGCGGCGGGTGCGGGGTCTGTACCACGGGGCGCTCGCGGCGGGAGCGCACCAGGTGGTGGTGGCGGCCGATGGGCTGGCGAGCGGGGTCTACCTGGCGCGGCTGGTGGTCGGGGGGGCGGAAGCGACGCGGGCGGTCACGCTGGTGAGGTGAGGGCTTTCGCCCCGCTCGACACGTTCTTCATCACAAGCCATTCTCGGTGATCGGCCATGCTAATCCCCGAACAGCCTCTTGATCGCCCCCCAGGACCGCGCCTCCGTCCGCACCACGCCGTTCATGGGCTCGAAGTCCACCACGAACTTGTGGGCCTCGTCGTCGTTGTGGTCCCAGATCCACGCCGACACCTCCGACGCATCGTCGGTGCCCCACCAGTTGTGTCCGAGGTCGAGGGTGATGATCGGGCCGTTGTAGATGGGACCACTCTCGGCCGGGCGCACGTACCAGGTCTCCTCCGTCATGCGCAGCAGCTGGTTGTTCTCGCATTCCAGGCTGATCTGTGGCGTGAACAGACCGAAGATCACCGAGTGGCTGCGGAGGATGTTGTTCCTCACGATGTAGTCGCCGGGAGGGTAGTAGGCATTCACGCAGTAGTTGGGGTGCCCCACATCGGGCATCTCGATGGTGTTGTCCTCGATGACGACGGTGCCGGGACTGTTGCCGACGACGCCGTAACCCTGCATGTTCGTGATCCGGCAATTGCGGACCTCGCCCGAGGCGCCGTCCGCGATATGAATACCGGCGTCACCCCCGTCGAACACACAGTCCTGAACCACGACACCGTCTGTTTGATCCCAATACGCACCAACTCCGATGTAGACATGATCAAAGCTGCAATCGCGGATCTCAACATTGTGAGTGGGAGACATGAGGCCAATCGCATCCGCCTCGATGTCGGTGTCGAGATCAATGAACTGGCATCGACGAAAGAACCCACCGTTGGCGAGACGCCCAAAGAACGCACCGCCAGATCCTCGGAACAGACAGTCTTCGAACTCCCCTCGCCCCGCACCCTCGATGCGAACACTGCAATTCCGGACATTCTCGAACGTGATGTTCCGGAACTTCGTCGTCAAGCCTTCTGACATAACCAGAAAACACCACACAAAATCGCTATCGATACCGGAATCCGTCTCGGGCCCGATGAATGTCTGATCCGTCCCGGCCCCGACGAAGTCCAGACTCTTGCCCTCGATCCGCCCGATCGTCCAGCCACCCGGGAACTGGTAGCTGAAACTGTCGTAGCGTCCCGGGCCGATGTCGATGGTGTCGCCGCTCGCTGCGGCGTCGATGGCATCCTGAATGTGGATGAAGTCGCCGGAGCCGTCGGCACGGACGGCCCAGGTGGCGGCGGCGGCCTGGGCGGCGGCCAGCAGCAGCACGCCGAGGATCGCGAAACGTCGGGTCATGGTCGTCTCCCTCCGGGGGCTAGACCGGAATGATACCATGTTTTTGTGGTTCTGTGACCCGGCTTGATGACGCGGCAGGAATTTGCTGGTGTTTCCGCGTCGTCTCGTATTCCCGTCGTCGCCTTCTCGAGATGTCGGAGACGGCAGGCGATCCCGCTCACCCCATCTGACTCGCCACCAGCACCACCCCGCCGATGATCAGCGCCGTCCCGCCCACCTGCACCGGCGTGATCCGCTCGCCCATGAGCTGCCAGCTGAGCACCATGACGATGATCAGGCCCAGGCTGGTCATCACCGGGTAGGCCACCGAGAGGCGGATCTTGCTCAGGGCGTAGGCGTAGGCCAGGACGTTGAGGGCGAACAGGACGATGCCCGCCATCACCCGGCCGTTGAGCAGGATGCTCTTTAGGGTGGCCACGGGCTGGGCCAGAGACAGCTCGAGATCCTTCATGCCCCACCGGATGAGCACGTTGGCGGTGGCGTTGGCCACGAGGGCGAAGATGAGGGCCAGGGTGGCTGGACGCATGCGGGGGGCCTCCGGGCTGGGGTTGATCGCCCGAGATCTTAGCCCGGCGCCGGGAGGTTGGCGAGGTCCAAACGTACCCCTAAGGAAAGGCGGGCACCGGTCGGCCGATCGGCCGTCGCGATGCCCGCTCCCTCTCCCCCACCGAAAGGAAGGTCGGGGGCTCCCTCACCGTGGTGCTGCTTCAGGTTCATTGAATGAACGGAACCAATTCGTGCGGAGCAAGTGTAAAGTGCCGTATCTTGCGGCCCGGGATGGGGTTAGCGAACAAGAGGCGACAGTTTTTCGTGATAATCGCACCATCGAGCAAGCAGAGTTTTGATGCCTCAACGCCGAAGATCACGAAACGTGTATTCAGAATGCAGTACACGGCATGCAGCGCGCCGGACGACGCCGCTCCGGAAATCCACGCCCAGATCCGCACCAACCCTTCTCCTGGCGGCCATTCCGCGTTAGGTTCTCCCCGATCATGAACAAGCCGCCCACCACACCCAGCCTTGGCGACGTCCTCGACCTCGCCCGCCAGCTGACCCGCGACGAGGTGGCGTCGGGCCCGACGTTGCGCCATCGCGACCGCGCCGTCGGCCGCGAACTCGCCGCCCTCGAGGGCAAGCCCCTGCCTCAGCTCCTGGCCTGGCTCCATCGCGTGCAGGAGGACGACGGCTCCAGCCAGGCCGGCCGGGTCAACGGGCTGCATCGCCTGGGCCTGGCCCTGCTCGCCCTCGCCGGCCTCCTCGCCGGCTGGGGCGCCGCCGCGGTGGTCTTCTTCTACGACGGCACCCACCCGGTCAACGTCATCCATGTGCTCGCCGTGTTCGTGCTGCTGCCGCTGCTGCTGCTGGTGGGGTTCGCCATCGGGCAGCTGCCGTCCCGGCTGACCAGCCGCGTCCCCGGCCTCGGCGGCCTCCAGGACGCCGTCGGCCTCCTGAGCCCCGGCCGCCTGCAACGGGTGCTGGCCCGCCGCCTGCCCCAGCAGCATCGCGACACCCTCGCCGGCTGGCTGGGCCGCGGCCAGATCCACCGCCGCCTCTACGGCCGCGTCGACCGCTGGATGGTGGTGCACTCGTCGCAGACCTTCGGGCTGGCCTTCCACGTGGGCGCCGTGGCCAGCGCCCTCTACCTCGTGGTGTTCTCCGACCTGGCCTTCGCCTGGAGCACCACCCTGCAACTGGACGCCGCCCAGCTCGAGCGCTGGACCACCCTGCTGTCCACGCCCTGGGCCTGGGCCTGGGACGGCGCTCGGCCGTCGGCCGAGCTCATCGCGTCCACCCGCTACTTCCGGCTGGGCGACGGCAGCTTCCCCGCCGCCCAGTCGCCCGCCGGCCTAGGCGGCTGGTGGCCGTTCCTGGCCATGGCCATGGCTGTCTACGGAATCCTGCCCCGCCTCCTGACGCTGTTGCTGGCCCGCTGGCGCCTGCGCGCGGCCCTGCGCCGAACTTTCCTGCACCTGCCGGGCCTCGATGACGTGCGCATGCGCTTGAACCACGCCCTGGTGGAAACCCAGGCCGACGAGCCCGACGCTGACGTAGCCGAGGCCGGCGCGGCGACACCCGCGGCCGCCACCTCGCTCCACGGCCAGCCCGCCGCCGTCGTCATCTGGGCCGGCGCCGCCGAGGCCGGCGAGGCCACGGCCGGCTGGCTCGCCTCCAGGCTGGGCATCACGGCCGCGTCGTGGCACCAGGCCGGCGGCGCCAGCACCCTCGACGCCGATCGCGCGGCCCTCCAGGCCGCCGTGGCCACCGGCCGGGCGCTCCTGGTGCTGGTCAAGGCCTGGGAGCCCCCCATGGCCGAGCTCACCGACTTCCTGCGCGCGCTGCGGCAGGCCGCCGGCCAGGACCGCCGCGTGCACGTGCTGCCGGTGGGCCCGAGCGCCGGCGACGCCCCCACCCTGCCCGAGGCCCACCACCAGGACCTCTGGCGCCGCGCCCTCGCCCGCCTGGGCGATCCGTGGCTCGGCGTCGTCACCTGCGAAGGCGAGCGGTCATGAGCGAGCACCCCAGCTTCGCGGTGGTGGGCCACCCCAACAAGGGCAAGTCGAGCATCGTCTCCACCCTCGCCCACGACGACACCGTGCGCGTGGGCGACCTGCCCGGCACCACCACCCACTGCCGCGCCTACCCCATGAAGCTGGACGGCCAGGTGCTCTACACCCTGGTCGACACGCCGGGCTTCCAGCGGGCGCGCGCGGTCTGGGAGTGGATGCAGGCGCGGGAGACGTCGGCCGACCGGCGGCCCGAGGTGGTGCGGGCGTTCCTGCGCGAGCACGTCGGCGGCGAGCGGTTCCCCGACGAGTGCGAACTGCTGGCGCCCGTGATGGAGGGCGCCGGCATCCTGTACGTCGTCGACGGCTCGGTGCCCTACGGCCCGGAGTACGACGCCGAGATGGAGATCCTGCGCTGGACCGGCCAGCCGCGCCTGGCGCTCATCAACCCCATCGGCGCGGCCGACCACATCGAGGCCTGGCGCACCGCCCTCGGCCAGTACTTCAGCGTGGTGCGCGTGTTCAACGCGGTGACCGCCGATTTCCAGAAGCGCGTGGAACTGTTGCGGGCCTTCGGCCAGCTCAAGGACGAGTGGCGCGCGCCGTTGCAGGTCGCGACCGACAGCCTGGTGGCCGACCGTGCGCGCCGTCGAGAAGCGGCGGCGCGGGCGGTGGCGTCGTGCCTGGCCGAGATGCTCACGCTGCGGGTGGACCGCACCATCGAGCAGGACGTCGACCCCGAGTCGCTCAAGCCGGGCCTGGTGACCGAGTACCAGCAGCGCCTCCAGGAACTGGAGCGCCGCTGCCGCCAGGCCGTCGAGGCGGTGTACGACCACCACCAGCTCGAGCGTCAGGAGTCGGCCCTCGACGCCCTGCAGGCCGAGGACCTGTTCTCCGCCGAGTCGTGGCGCGTGTTCGGCCTGACCCGGATGCAGCTGCTGGGCGTGGGTGCGGCGGGCGGCGCAGCGGCGGGCGGCATGATCGACCTCGCCGTCGGCGGCGCCAGCTTCCTTGCGGGCGCCTTGATCGGCGGCGGCCTCGGCGCGGCGTCGACGCTGCTGGCGGCGACCAAGCTGGTCGACGTCAAGGTGCTCACCGTGCCCATGGGCAAGCGCAAGCTGGTGGCCGGGCCGAGCAAGAACCGCAACCTGCCGCACGTGGTGCTGGGCCGCGCCCGGCTGCACCACGCGCTGGTGGCGGGGCGGTCGCACGCGCAGCGGGGCGCGCTGGAGCTGGGCGAGCAGGCGCGCGAGCTGCTCGCGCCGCTGGACGATGGCGCACGCCGCGCGGTGGAGAGGCTGTTCGGCAAGCTGCGCAGCGGCCGCGAGGTGAGCGTGGTGACGGGCCAGCTCGCCGACGTGGTGGCCGAGGTGTTCGTCGACGACGAGGCGGAACGGTAACGACGACGCGACGGCTAGTCCGGGTTGCCGCCGAACACGCTGCCCGTTTCCAGCGGCCTCAGCAGCGGCTCGAACGCCCGCTGCATCTCGAAAGCCTGCCGCTCCAGGGTGGCCGTCGGATACCCCGTCAGCTCACCCGAGGCCACGAGGTCGGCCACGCCGGCCACGTTGCGCCAGAACGACCATGGCCGGCCCGCATGCGCGTTCAGCTCGGCGAGGCGCGCCTGGACCTCCGCGAGCCGCTCGATGGCGGCGGGGGTGGCGGCACCGTCCGCACCGTTGCGCAGCTCGTGGATCCGGTTGACGTACTCGGCCTCGGCCACGGACATGATGCTCGCGATGGCCGCGAACACCCGGCCCTCGGCGAGCTGCTCGGCGTAGTCCGCGCTGTCGACGAGCTTGCCGACGGCCACCTCGACCACGAACTGGCTCGGGGTGCCCAGGATGGGCCCGAAGTGGTCGCCGGTGGCCGCCGCCGCGGCGACGGCCGCCAGCAGCACCAGTGCAACCAGCAAGGATCTGGTCATGATTCCCGTCCTCTCGTCGCCTGCGTGTCCCGTCAGCGATACAGGGCCTTGAGGTCGCTCCAGGTGCGCGGTTCGGTGCGCACCGTCACGTCGAGATAGGGCGCCACCGCGAGGTACAGATGGAACAGGTACGTCGGCTGCTGCGTGTAATCGAACGGCCACTCGGGAAAGCCCGGGGGCAACGCGTCGATGACGCCGCGGCCGCACTCCCAGCCGTCCAGGCATGACTGCCAGCACGGCAGGCTGTGCGCCATGTTCCATAATGCCTGCTCGCGCCCGGTCTCGACCCATTCGCGGTACGACGCTGCAAAGACGATGCCCCACGGCGTCAGATGACTCAAGCGTTCATCGAACGCCATCTCGGCCACGTTGGCCTCGAGCGCGGCGAAGTCCATCACGAAGGGGTAGACCTCGTCGCCCGTCGGCGGCCCCAGGTGCGGGTCGATGCGGGGCGGCAGCGTCGCGCCCACGTCGAACTCCGAGCCGACGATGAAGCCGCCCCGGATCTCGACGTATTCGCTGGCGCAATTGTACCCGAAACGGGTGTGATCCGGGTTGTTATAATCGAGGCCGCACTGGTCGACGGCGTTCCGGAGCTGGGCGGCCGAGGTGAGCCAGAGGCCGAACTTGGTCCAGTCGCCCTGTTCGAACTGGTAGACGCGGGTGAGGCAGAACGGGGCCAGGGTGTTGCAGCTGAGGTCGTCCTCTCCCGACCAGGGCGAATCCCAGTCGGCCCACTGCTCGTTGAGGCAGTTGTCGCAGCCCGCGTCGCCGTAGAGCCGGGCGCACCAGCGGGCCTCGAGCTCCGCCCGGTTGTACTTGCCGCTCACCAGGAGGGTGATGCTGGCGGCCGCGGTGCCCGCGGCGAGGATCAGAACGAGGGCGGCGAACGTGGCGTGGCGCATGGCGAGTCCTTTCGACGGCAGACGGCCCGCGGCCTAGGCGAACCATCCTTTCAGGACGGTCCAGCTGACCGGCGGCAGGTCCTGCATCCGGAGCTTGGGGCCGCGCGGCGGCGGCGGTGGCGGCGGTGGCGGCGGTGGCGGCGGCGGGTCGTCGGTGAGCCAGGGGACGCCGGGGAACAGGATGGGGCCGCAGGGGAGAGTGAACCCGCAGGACCACATGCGGTGTTCGCCCGTGGGCAAGTGCCCGCGGTCAGGATTGCAGGCGGCGAGGCACGAGGCGGACATCGCGATCGCGAACAGGGCCGCGATGGCGGCGACTGGTTTCAGGGGTGGGTGACACATCTTGCCGCTCCTCTGGCTGGCGGTGGCGGGTGCGGTCGCCTCGGGGTCCGGGGGTCGAAGATGCTGAGGCTCTGCATGGATGACGCCGGAGGGGGGGAGTTGGCCGATTACGCGGACAAGCCCCATCATGACTTGAGGTTACGACGCCGATCGGCCGCCGGGCAGGCGTGTCTCAGCACCCGTCGGGCCGACCGCGACGTCCGCTCTGCATTGTGCATAACTGATTGCATTTCGATGGGTTACTGACCTAGTCTCCTCCGGGACAGATGAGACAGGTCGATCGGAACCCCTGGGGAGGGGTCCACGCGCTCGCTGCCGACAGGGGGGCTTGCGCCGGCGCGAGCGCGTAAATCAATAAATAGAAACATCTTACTGGCTCCAGCGCGGAACCGGCGGGTGCGGTGAGCCGGTTTGCGTTAGGCGGTTCCATCTAACCGGATAGCCAGCCCATGCCCCCCCCTGGGCGGACACCCCCGCAACGCAACAAGGCCCCCCTCACCCGAGGCGGGCCCGTCACGTTCACGCCTTGGTTCGCCGGGCTCTACTTCAGCGCCTTCTCCACCGCCGCGATCCGCGCCTCCGCCCGCTGGCGGGCCAGGATGGCCCGGTCGATGTCCACGTCCTCGGTGGGGGCCGCCAGCCGCTTCTTCGCCCGTTCCAGCGCCGCCTTGGCGCGGTTGGCGTCGATCTGGCCGGCCTCCTCGCAGGTGTCGGTCATGATGTTGACGGTGTTGTGCGAGATCTCGACGAAGCCGCCGCTGCAGGCCATGATCTTCGTGTCGCCCGCGTCGTTCAGCTTGATAGTGATGACGCCCGGCTGCAGACCCGTGACCAGGGGCGCGTGGTGCGCCCACACGCCCAGGTAGCCCTCGCTGCCGGGCAGGGTGACCGACACGGCCTCGGCTTCCCAGGCCACCTTCTCCGGCGTGACGATGTTGACCTTCAGGGACTTCATGCGGCCGCCTTCCTACGCCGTGGCCTGCAGTTTCTCGTAGTTCTCCAGCACCTCTTCGATGGCGCCGCAGTAGAGGAAGCACTGCTCCGGGATGTGGTCGTACTCGCCGGCCACGATGCCCTTGAAGCTGCGGATGGTGTCCTCCAGCTTGACGTAGCGGCCCGCCTTGCCGGTGAACTGCTCGGCCACGAAGAACGGCTGCGACAGGAAGCGCTGGATCCGGCGGGCGCGCTGCACGATGACCTTGTCGTCGTCGCTCAGCTCGTCCATGCCCAGGATGGCGATGATGTCCTGCAGGTCCTTGTAGCGCTGCAGGAACTGCTGCACCTTGCGCGCGATGGCGTAGTGCTCGTCGCCCACGACGCGCGGATCGAGGATGCGGCTGGTGGAGTCGAGCGGATCGACGGCGGGGTAGATGCCCAGCTCGGCGATCTGGCGCGAGAGCACCGTGGTGGCGTCGAGGTGCGAGAATGCTGTGGCCGGCGCGGGGTCGGTGAGGTCGTCGGCCGGCACGTAGATGGCCTGCACCGAGGTGATCGAGCCGCTGCGCGTGGACGTGATGCGCTCCTGCAGCTGGCCCATCTCGGTCGCGAGGGTGGGCTGGTAGCCCACGGCCGAGGGCATGCGGCCGAGCAGGGCGGACACCTCCGAGCCGGCCTGGGTGAAGCGGAAGATGTTGTCGATGAAGAGGAGCACGTCCTGCTTCATCTCGTCGCGGAAGTACTCGGCCATCGTCAGGCCCGACAGGGCGATGCGCAGGCGGGCGCCCGGGGGCTCGTTCATCTGGCCGAAGACCAGCGCCGTGTTCTTGATCACGCCGGACTCGGACATCTCGAGGTAGAGGTCGTTGCCCTCGCGGGTGCGCTCGCCCACGCCGCAGAACACGGAGTAGCCGCCGTGCTCGGTGGCGATGGCGTGGATCAGCTCCTGCACGATCACCGTCTTGCCCACGCCGGCGCCGCCGAACAGGCCGATCTTGCCGCCCTTGGCGTAGGGCGCGAGCATGTCGACGACCTTGATGCCGGTCTCGAAGATCTCGTTGGCCTCGCCCTGGTCGGTGAGCTCGGGCGGGTTGGCGTGGATGGGGTTGGTCTTGGCGGGGTCGGCCACCGGACCCTTGCCGTCGATGGGCTTGCCGAGGAGGTTGAAGAGGCGGCCCAGGCACTGATCGCCCACGGGCACGGCGATGGGCTTGCCCGTGTCGAGGCCCTTCATGCCGCGCACCAGGCCATCGGTGCTGTCCATGGCGATGGTCCGCACGATGTTGTTGCCCGTGTGCAGGGCGACCTCGGTGATCAGGTCGATGCCGCGCGCCTCGTCCACGATGTGGATGGCGTTGAGGATCTCGGGCAGCTTGTCACTATCGAACTCGAGGTCGACGGTGGGCCCGATGACCTGCTTGACCATGCCGTAGTTCTCGGCCATGTCCTTGACTCTCCTCGTTCTCGTTACTGGTCTCTCATGCCTAGAGGGCGTTGGCGCCGCCGACGATGTCCAGCAGCTCGGCGGTGATGGCGGCCTGGCGCTCGCGGTTGCGCTGCAGCGTCAGGGCGTCGATGAGCTCGCCGGCGTTCTCGGTGGCGGCCGCCATGCTCGTCATGCGGGCCGCGTGTTCGCTGGTGAAGGCCTCCATGAGCGTCATGAAGACCCGGTTGCGCAGGTACAGGGGCAGGAGCACGTCGAAGAGCTGCGCCTGGCCCGGCTCCCAGATGTAGTCGAGGTTCGCGACCTCGGTGTCCTCGTCCTTGCCCGCGGCGTCCTCGGGCGCGATGGGCAGCACCAGGTTGTCGGCGGGTCGCTGGGTCATGGTGCTGATGAACTCGCTGTACACGACGCGCACCTCGTCGAAGGTCCGGTCGAGGAACGCGCCCACCAGGGCGTTGCCGACCTCGTGGCCGCGCTGCGCGGTGGCGTCGCCGTTGAAGTGGTCGTGGCGCTTGAAGATGGTGTAGCCACGCTTGGCGAAGTAATCGCCGGCCTTCTTGCCGATGGTCATCAGCTGGGTCTCGACGCCGGCCGCCCGCGACCGGTCGGCCGCCTGTTGCGCGAGCTTGATGAGGTTCATGTTGTAGCTGCCGCAGAGGCCCTTGTCCGAGACGATGACCACGTACAGGCGCGACTTCACCTCGCGCACCTCGAACAACGGGTTGGCCCCGTCCGAGGCGGCGGCCAGATGCTGCACGAGCTTGACGAGCTTGCGCGCGTACGGACGCGCGGCGAGCATCTTGCCCTGCGAGCGGTTCAGCTTGGCCGCGGCCACCATCTTCATGGCCTTGGTGATCTGCTGGGTGCTCTTGACCGAGCGGATCCGCTTGTTGAGTGTCTTGACGCCGGCACCGGGCACGGCCTACCTCCGTCCGAGGGCGCTAGCGCTGCGCCTTGAATTCCTTGATGGCGGCCTTGAGGTGGTCGACGATGTCGTCGGCCAGCTTGCCGGTCTGCTCGAGGCTGTGCAGGACGCCCGCGTGCTTCTCGTCCAGGAAGGCCAGGAAGTCGGCCTCCCACTGGCGCACCTCGGGAGCCGGCACGCTGTCCAGGGCGCCCTGGCTGGCGGCGAAGATGATCGCCACCTGCTTCTCCATGGCCATGGGCACGTACTGATCCTGCTTGAGCACCTCGACCATGCGCTCGCCACGGGTGAGCTGGCGCTGGGTGGCCTGGTCGAGGTCGCTGCCGAACTGGGCGAACGCCGCCAGCTCGCGGTACTGGGCGAGGTCCAGGCGCAGCGACCCGGCCACCTTCTTCATGGCCTTGGTCTGCGCCGCGCCGCCCACGCGCGACACCGAGATGCCCACGTTCACGGCCGGCCGCACGCCGCTGTAGAAGAGGTCGTTCTCGAGGAAGATCTGGCTGTCGGTGATCGAGATCACGTTGGTCGGGATGTAGGCGGACACGTCGCTCGCCTGGGTCTCGATGATGGGCAGCGCGGTGAGCGAGCCGCCGCCGTGCTCATCGGACAGCTTCACCGACCGCTCGAGCAGACGGCTGTGCAGGTAGAAGACGTCGCCCGGATACGCCTCGCGTCCGGGCGGGCGCCGCAGCAGCAGCGACATCTGGCGGTAGGCGTTGGCCTGCTTGGAGAGGTCATCGTACACCACGAGGGTGTCCTTGCCCTGCCACATGAAGTGCTCGGCCATGGTGCAGCCGGTGTAGGGCGCGATGAAGAGCATGGGCGCGGGCTCGCTGGCCGAGGCGGCGATGATGGTGGTGTACTCCATCGCGCCATGCTGCTTGAGCGTGTGGTAGACGCCGGCCACGGTGGACTGCTTCTGGCCCACGGCCACGTAGAAGCAGAGGACGCCCTTGCCCTTCTGGTTGATGATCGTGTCGATGGCGATGGCCGTCTTGCCGGTCTGGCGGTCGCCGATGATCAGCTCGCGCTGGCCGCGTCCGATCGGGGTCATCGAATCGATGGCCTTCAGACCGGTCATCAGGGGCTGGCCCACCGGCTGGCGGTCGATCACGCCGGGCGCCTTGACCTCGATGGGGCGGGTCTGGTCGCTGGGCACCGGACCCTCGCCGTCGATGGGCTGGCCCACGGCGTTGAGCACGCGGCCGATGACCGCGTCGCCCACCGGCACCGAGGCGATGGCGCCGGTGCGGGTGACCTGGTCGCCCTCCTTGATCTGGGTGTCGTCGCCGAGGATGGCGGCGCCCACGGAGTCTTCCTCCAGGTTGAGCACCATGCCCATGATGTCGCCGGGGAACTTCACGAGCTCACCCGCCATGACATCGGTCAGGCCGTAGATGCGGGCGATGCCGTCGCCCACCTGCAGGATGGTGCCGACGCTCTCGACCTCGAGGTCGCGGCCGTACTTGTTCAGCTCTTGGGACAGGACGGAGCTGATTTCCTCGGGCCTCAGTTTCACTACCGGACTCCTTAAGACGATCGGAGGGGCGACTGCTCGAGGGCGTGGCCGAGCCGGCTGAGGCCGGTGGCGACGGTTCCGTCGATGATCTGGTCGCCCATGGTCACGCAGACGCCGCCGATGACCGACGGGTCCACCTTCTTGTCGAGGATGATGGTCTTGCCGGTGAGGGCGGCGAGCTTGGCGGCGAGTTTCTGCTCGAGGTCGCCGGGCAACGGCACGGCCGTCACCACGCGCACGCGCTGCACCCCTCGGTGGATCTCCACGAGGGCGCTGTACTCCTCGTGGATGTCGCCGAGGTGCATGATGCGGTCCTTGTCCAGGAGCAGCTCCAGGAAGTGGAGCATGGCGGGTTCGACGCGCTCGGCGAACACCGTCTCGATGAGCTGCTTCTTCTCCTGCGTGCGCACCTGCGGACTCTGCATGAACACCAGCAGGTCCTTGTGGCCGGTCATGGCGGCGGCGATGGCATCGAAGCTCTCGGTGATGCCGTCCACCTTGCCGCGGTCCATGGCCACGTCGAGCAGGGCCTGGGCATAGCGGACGGCGATCTTGCGGTCACGCATGCTCGTCTACTTTCCCGGGCCGTCGAGGGCCAGTTCGTCGATGTACCGCTGGATGAGCTGGCGGTGCTTGTCCTGATCCAGACGCTCGCCGATCAGCTTCTCCGCGGCGCCGATGGCCAGGGTCACCACGTCGTCGCGCAGCTGCTTCTGGGCCTTGCGCGCCTCCATCTCGAGATCCTGCAGGCTCTTGGCCTTGGTCTGGTCCACCTCGGCGCGGGCCTTGGTGACGATGCCCTCGGCCAGCACCTCACCCTTCTTGACGGCCTCCTGCACCCGCTCCCGCTCGATCACCTTGATCTCGCTGAGCTTGGTCTCGAAGTCCGCCTTGAGCTGCTCGGCGCTGCCCAGCTCGCGCTCGGCGGCCTTGTAGTCGTTCTCGATCTTCTCCCGACGCTGGTCGAGGAGATCGAGGATGGGACCCCAGGCGAACTTCCTCAGGATCCAGACCAGGATCAGGAAGCCGACCACCGTGGTGAACAACTGGGGCCAGTTCGGGGCCATGTTCATGGGCTCGTTCCTTCGCGTTGGACCGGTTGAGGTCGAGGGCCACGGGGGCGGTGGTCCGCCCCCCTTATCCAAGGCTCACCGGTCGTCGCCGACGTACGGGCTGGTGCCTACGCTAGCCCTTGAGCACGAAGACGGAAACGAAGGCGTAGATGGTGAGAGCCTCGATGAAGGCCGCACCGATGATCATCGCCGTCTGGATCTTGGGGATGGCCTCGGGCTGACGGCCCATGGCGGTCATGGCGCCCTCGATGGCCTTACCGAGACCGAGACCGGAGCCGAAGGCAGCGAGGCCCAGGCCAATAGCAAGAATGCCGTTGCCGTCCATGTTTCCTCCTTAAGCGAACCTTGGATGTGGCGGAAGGTCCCGCCGTTCTAAGCACCGGATCCGATCCGGACTAGTGAGCTTCCTCGTGACCGTGAGGAAGCATGAGCGCGATGTAGATCGTCGACAGCAGGGTGAAGACCAGGGCCTGCACGGTGCTGCCGATCAGGGCGATGGCGAAGAACGGAACCTGGAGCGGCAGGCCGGGCAGCCAGGCGAGCACGCCCGGGCCCGCGCCGAGCGAGCCGGCGATGAAATCCATGAGCTGCACGCCGAGGACCACCATCACGGCGATCAGGGTCTCCTCGCCGAAGATGTTGCCGAACAGACGCAGGCTCAGCGAGATGGGCTTGATGATCTCCCCCATCACCTCGAGGGGGAAGATGAGGATCGCGAACCCCCACTCCAGGCCGCTCTTGGGCTGACCGGCGAAGTGGTAGAGATAGCCGCCGATGCCGTTCTCCCGGATCCCCACGTACTGCGCGTACAGGAACGTGCAGATGCCCAGGCCCAGGGTCGTGTTCACGAAGCTGTTGGTGGCCGAGTGACCCAGGGGAACGATGCCGAACAGGTTGTTGGCGTAGATGAAGATGAAGAGCGTCCCGAGGTAGGGCGCGAAGCGTCGGGCCTGGTCGCCGAGCATGCTGCGGAAGAGATCGTAGAGCCCGCCGACGAGCACCTCGACGAACATCTGCCGACGCGACGGATCGCGGTCGCGCAGCGAGCGGCTGACCGAGATGAAGAAGATGGCGATGATCAGCGCGACCGACAGCGAGTAGATGGGGTCGATCCACTTCGAGAGAGCGTCCGCCTTCTCGTCGTCGAATCCGTTGACGATGAGGAGCTTGACCAGGTTGTCGAGATGGAACTCGCCGCCGTGGGCCTTGCCGTGGGCTTCACCGTGGGCCTCGCCATGAGCTGCGCCGTGGGCCTCGCCGGGCTCGACGACGGCGGCCTCGTGGTGAGGGTCGGCCGCGGGCTCGGCATGGCCGCCGCCATGCTCCTGGGCCGAGGCGATGCCCGCCGCCAGCACCAGGACGAGGGCCAGGGCGGACAAGGCGGTCAAAAACCGGCGGTGCTCACGCGTGCGCATCGTCACCTCTTCGGGACACGTTCTTCGGGGGCGCGGAACGGGTGGTCAGACCTGAGACGACCAGAGCGGTGAGCATGACCGTGAGGCCATGGGCCATGCCGACCACCGGAAACGGCGCAACAATTAACAGCCAAACCGCGACAACGTAAACAGCCATCTTCAATAAAAACCAGATTGTTATTCTCGGAACACTGCGGACGCGGTCCCGCGGCATGAACGCGGCCCGCATCAGACCCTCGAGGACGACGAGGTTCGCCGCTGCCCAGAGCGATCCAACCCCAAGTCCTTTCGCGATTTCCGGATGACGCCCCAGCGCCAGGGCGCCCGCGGCCACCGCGCCGAAGACCACGGTGAGCACCTGCGCGCGCCGGAGCACCAGATCCTGGTTCACTGGCCTCGGCTCCCCTGCCGGATGGCCTTGTAGACCTGGCGGGCCGCCGCGGCAAGCCCGAGGAGCACGCCGCCGACCTCCCACCAGGGCTCGCCACCCCAGCGGCCCTCGGCCAGCTTGCCGAGCCACCAGCCCAGGGCCGGGCCGACACCCAGCATGATGGGGATGGACGTGTAGAGGCCCTCGCGCATGGCGCGGCGCTGTTCGTCATCCTGGGGTGGGCGGAAGAGGACCATGGCAAGAGACCCTGCCCTCTCTGGGGTGACCGGCGGAACGCGGCAGCCGCACCGCCCGGTGGGGCGGTGCGGCTGCTATCGTAGACGCCGGCAGGAAGGTTGGCAACGCTTCCTGTCCGCGGAAACGCTACTTCTTGGCCGACAACGGCGCGCTCTGGTCGACCTTGGGGGCCGGCGGGCCGGCGGGCCGGCGTCGACGGTCTTCTTGGCGCCCATCGAGCAGTTGCCCTCGAAGAACACGCCCTCGTCGATGACCAGACGCTTGGTCTTGATGTCGCCCTCGAGGTGGCTGCCGCTCTGCAGCTCGATCTTGTTCTCCGCCTCGATGTTGCCGAAGAACTGGCCGCCGATGATCGCGTTCTTCACCTTGACGGAGGCATGCACGACGCCGGTCTTGCCCACGACCAGGCTCTCCGGAACCCCGATGTCTCCCTTGAACTCGCCCTCGATGCGAAGGGTGCCGTTCGCGGAGATGGAGCCCTCGAACTTGGTGCCCTGGGCGATGATCGAGGTCTGGCCAGTGTTGACGGTGGTGTTTTCGGGCTCCTTGCCGAACATGTCGTCCTCCTGAAATCCGTCCGGGTGCCCCCGGCCTTGCGTGTGCCGTGGTCGCGATCCACGGCCCGGTGGGTGGGGCGGTTGCCCCGGTTGGCCGGCGCTATGGCTGCGGCGGCTCTCCTTGCAGGAACCGTCGGGGATCGACGGCCATGCCGTGTTGCCATACTTCGAAATGCAAATGTGGGGCCGAAGCTTCGCCCGTCGCCCCCATGTACGCGACGATCTGCCCCCGCCGCACCTCGGCGCCGCGGGCGACCGCCACCTGCCGGCAATGGCCGTACACTGTTAGGTAACCCATCCCGTGCTGGATTTCAACGAAGTTCCCGAGAAACGGGTCGGTTCCGGTCCGGACCACCAGCCCGTCGCCGGCGGCCAGGATCGGTTCACCCTCCGGCCCGGCAATGTCCAGTCCCAGGTGCGGGCGCTCGCCCCGGTGGACCTCGCCCTCGGTGAACTCCTGGGTGATGAAGCCCGCGGCGGGCCAGGCGTCCGGCGGCCGGGTCATCACCACGTCGGCCAGGCGGCTCAGCGGGTCCGCGTCGGGCTGGTGCCCATCGCCGAGGCCGGTGTCGACGGGCGCCGTCTCGATCCCCAGCATGGTCAGCAGTTGCTGCTGCATGGCGCCCATGGCCCGCAGCTCGGCCTGCAAGGTGTCCACCGCGGCGACCTCGGCTCGCGTCCGGTCGAGTTCGGCCGCCAGCCGCCGCGTCTGGCGCGCCTCGCCGAGCAGCTCGCCGTAGCTGAGGAAGATATAGAGCAGCAGGCCGGCCAGCAGCAGGCCCAGCACCCCCAGCACCCAGACCATGGTGTGGCTGATGGTGAACTCGCGCAGCCCACGGTCGTCGTCGGTCATGAGGATGATGCGGGTGAAGCGCGAACTCACAGGTCGTCCGTCCCTGGTTGATCGAGGCTGGTGGTGGAGAGACTGCGGAGGCCGCCGGGCCGCGGCGATCCCGGACTCGGGAACGACAAGATGAACCGGGTGCCCGGAGTCGCGGTCGCATCGTGCTCGATGCGGCCGCCGTGCTCATGCATGATGCGAGCCACGATGCTCAGGCCGAGCCCCGTGCCCTTGCCGTAGGACTTGGTGGTGAAGAACGGCAGGAAGATCTTGTCCCGGTACTCGGCCGGGATGCCGGTGCCGGTGTCGGCGAAGACCACGCGCTCCTCGCCGGGATCGCCGGGGCCGATGGTGATCTCCACGCGACCGCCATCCGGCATGGCGTCCACCGCGTTGACGAGCAGGTTGAAGAAGACCTGGTCGAGCTCGTTGCGGTTGCCCAGCACCTCGGGATTGGCATCGCCGGCGAGGACCACCTCCACGCCGGCCACCCGGAGGCTCTTCTCCATGAGGTAGACGGTCTCGTGCACGACGTCGCCGAGTCCGACGAGGCTGCGCTCGCGGCTCTGCGGGCGCGCGAAGTTGAGCAGGCCCTTGATGATCTGTCGGCATTGCTCGGTCTGGCGGATGATGCGTTGCACGTCCTCGGCCTCGTCCTCGGCCAGCGGCGCGTCGGCCAGCATCTGAGCGGACAGCAGGATGCTGCCGAGCGGCGTGTTGAGCTGGTGGGCGATGCCGGCGGCGAGCTGGCCGATGCCGGCGAGCTTCTCGGTCTGGCTCATGCGGCTCTCGAGCTGGCGCTCGCTGGTCACGTCGCGGGCGATCACGACGAACGACCCGTCGGGGTGGTTGCCGTCCTGGTCGGCCGGCATGGGCGACAACGTGAGCCGGATCATACCGTCGGGTCGTTCGGTCCGCCGGAAGGGAGCCTCGAAGGTGAGGCTGCGGCCGAGGCGCTGGGCGTCGGCCATCGCGCGGTCGAGCTCCAGGCCGTCGCAGAGCTGCACCTCCTGCAGCGGGTTGCCGAGCACGTTGCGGCGCGCGGCCCCGAACAGCTGCTCGGCGCCCTTGTTCCACTCGCCGACCCGACCCTGGGCGTCGAGCAGGAAGATGGCGTCGCCGGCGTGGTTGATGATCGTGCGGTGCTTGTGCTCGCTGCGGCGCAGCCGCTCCTGGTCACGCTCGCGTCCCCTCAGGGCGAACCACACCACCCAGGCGGCCAGCAGGGTGAGCAGGTGCAGGGCTCCCGTGCTGAAGATCTGCTGGCGCGACAGGGCGCCGACCCCGCCGCCATACGACAGGAAATCGACGAGGTTGGCCACCAGCAACCCGGTCGACAACAGGATCAACACCACCAGGAGGAGGCGTAGACGAGAGAAGCGTAGATTCTTTAATATGTTTCTTTTCAATGCTATACGCCTAGTCGATCCGCGTGTCGACACCCATCATCGCCAGCAGGCGCTCCAGGTCGGCGTCGTCGAAGAACGCGACGCTGACCTTGCCCTTGCCGGCGGAGTCGCGGTCGATGGTGACCGGAGAACCGAAGTGGGCCTCGGCCCGTTCCCGCAGGGCGCGCACCTCCCGGCTCTCGTTGCCGGCGGCGCCGTCGGTCAGCCGCTGCCGACGCGCCCGTTGGCGAGCCGCCGCCGCGCCCTGGGCCCGGCGCTCCACCTCGCGCACCGACAGGCCGCGGCTGCGGCACAGTCGGGCCAGGCGCAGCCGGGGCTCGCCCGCCGGCACCGACAGCAACGCCTTGGCGTGGCCGCGGCTGAGCACGCCGGACTCCACGAGCTCGCGGATCTCCTCCTCCAGCGAGAGCAGGCGCAGGGCGTTGGCCACGGTGCTGCGGTTCTTGCCGAGCATGTCCGCAAACTCTTCCTGGGTCGCGCCGTAGGCATCGATCAGGCCCTGGTAGGCCTGCGCTTCCTCGATCGGGCCGAGGTTCTCGCGCTGGATGTTCTCGAGCAGCGCGATACGCAGCGCCTCGGTCTCCTCGTAGCTGCAGGCGATGGCCGGCACGGTGTCCAGGCCGGCCAGGCGGGCCGCACGCACGCGGCGCTCGCCCGCCACGACGATGAAGCGCGGGGTCGGCCCGCCGTCGCGGACCGGAGGCAGCGCCTCGCCGCGCCCGAGGGCTCGGACCAGCACCGGCTGGAGCACTCCCACGTCGCGGAGCGAGGCTGCCAACTCCTCCAGCTTGTCTTGTTTGAAGACCTTGCGCGGCTGGTCGGGGTTGAAGGCGAGCTCGTCGAGCGGCACTTCCCTGACCTCGCGACCGCCCGAGGCGTTGGTCAGGGCGGGAGCCTCGGCTCCCTGGATGAGGGCCGACAGCCCCTTGCCGAGCACGCGGTTCTTGGCCATGGGTCAACCTTCCTCCCGGGCGAAGATGCTCCGGTGGCCCGCCAGGACCTCCTGGGCGAGGGACAGGTAGCTCTGGGCGCCCTGGCACTCCACATCGTAGAGCAAGATCGGTTGGCCGAACGAGGGCGCTTCGCTCAGCCGTACGTTGCGGGGGATGCGGGATTCGTAGACCACGCGTCCGAAGAACTCCACGGCCTCGTCCGCGACCTGGTTCGAGAGGCGCAACCGCTTGTCGAACATGGTCAGGAGCACCCCCTCGATCTGCAGCTCCGGGTTCAGGCCCCGCTGCACGAGCTGCACCGTGCTGAGGAGTTGGCTGAGGCCCTCGAGCGCGTAGTACTCGCACTGGATGGGGATGAGCACCGAGTCGGCCGCGGTCAACGCATTGAGCGTGAGCAGGCCGAGGCTCGGCGGGGTATCGATGAAGATGAAGTCGTAGCGATCGCGGCACTCGGCGAGGGCTCGTTTGAGGTAGTACTCCCGCCGACTCATGTCCACCAGCTCGATCTCCGCCCCTGCCAGCCGGCGGTCGGCCGGGATGATATCGAGGAATGGCACCAGACTGTTCTGGATGCAGGACAGGGCCGACGCCTGACCGAGAAGGCACTCGTACGAGGTCGACTCCTTGGCCGATGCGCCTACGCCGCTCGTGGCGTTGCCTTGCGGGTCGAGGTCGACCATCAACACCCTTCGCTCCGATACGGCCAGGCTCGCGCTGAGGTTGACGGCGGTGGTCGTCTTGCCGACGCCACCCTTCTGGTTGGAAATGGTGATGATCTTGCCCATACGAGCCGTCCGTGGTTCCCGGGGACATGGCGCCCCGTGCTGGTGTTCATCCCGGATCCGGGGGTCCTGACGTGCGGCGGAATGTAGCGTGACCCGGGCTGGTGTGTCCAGGGTTCTGACGCTGCGAAGCCTGGCCAGCCGGGGCAATCAATTCTCGATGTGGGTCTTCCGGGGAAATGATTCCCGATCGGGCCCGTGGCGGCGGCCGCGGGCCGCCTCGCGGCGATGTTCCACGTGGAACAAGAGCCTCGTCTCCACGGCGATGTTCCACGTGGAACAACTCCGCGCCGTCACGTGCGCCGATAGAATACGACCAGGAGCCGCGGATTGTCCTCGCCCAGAAACTCTCCCCCGTCCGGCACCCAGCCGCCCCCGGCGTCGCCCGAGCTCGCGCCGAATTCGTCGAGCAGGGCTCCGGTGTCTTGATCCCCCATCCCGAGAAATCGCACGACGGCGACCCGTTCGAGCGTTCCCAGGCCATCATCCGCCGCCAACCCCGCCAAGGCCTCCCGATCCCCCATCCTCAGGGCCTTGAACGAGAGCACGGCAGCCCGCGACCCTGCGACTCCCGGCGTCGCGGCTTGATCGCCCCAGCGGGCCGCGTGTACGACCACGCCATCGAGCCCCATGGCCCGGGTTGCTCGGTTCAAGAACCAGGCCCGCTTGTCGCGCGGCTCCACCAACACCACCGACCCCGGCCAGCCGGCCGCGCGGGCCTCGGCCGCCCACACCAGCCCCGGCAATCCGGAGCCCGAGCCGATGTCCACCCAGCATGTGTCGTGCGGCCACCCCATGCTGTCGAGCCGTTCGACCAGGAGTGTCCAGGCCCGGCGACACTGGCCGATCAGGTCGACAACGGTGCGCTCCGGATCGACCCGCGTGACGAGGCTGATCTGGCTGTTCCAGCGCAGGATCTCCGACTGCAGCCTCTCGAACCGCTCCGCCGGCGTCATGCCTCGCCTCCCGCCGGACGCGCTGCCCGGTTGCGGCGCACCAGGACCGAGAGCACCGCGAGGTCGCCCGCCCGGACGCCATCGATCCGGCTCGCCTGGCCAAGGCTGGACGGCCGCATGCGGTGGAGCTTCTCCCTCGCCTCCGTGCTGATGGAAGCGACGGTGAGATAGTCGAAGTCGCTCGGGATCTCGAGGTGGTCGAGATGGCTCGCCTCGGCCAAGAGCCTTCGCTGTTTAGATGCGTATCCACTATAAATTATTGTATTTATAACATCTTCGGCGACATCTTCGCACGCTCCCGACCCATCCTCGCTCAACAGCTCCTCCCAGCGCCGACGTAGCGACGCACCCTCCACGCAGCCGGCGAAGACGGTCTGGAGATCGAGACCCGGTCGGCGCAGCAACACGGCCGCCGTCGTGCCGGGACCGCCGGCCGGGTCCGGCGTGCGCCACCCTTCCAGGAGCGCGAGGGCCCGATCGCGGCACCGTTGCCGCGCCTGCAACCGGGCCACCTCCGCGGCGGGAAGCAGGCCGAGCCGGGCGGCCTCGTCGGCGAGCCGGGTCTCCGCGTTGTCGCACCGCAGCTCCAGCCGGTGCTCCGCTCGCGAGGTGAACATGCGGTACGGCTCGGTGATGTCCTTGGTGGCCAGATCGTCGATCAGCACGCCGAGGTAGGCCTGATCGCGCCCCGGCAGCCACGGCGGCTGGTCGCCCAGCATCCGCACGGCGTTGACCGCGGCCACCAGGCCCTGCGCCGCCGCCTCCTCGTATCCGGACGTGCCGAGGATCTGCCCTGCGAGCGACAGGCCGTCGGTGCCCTTGCACGCAAGCTGCGAGTTCACCTGCCACGACGGGACGCTGTCGTACTCGACCGCGTAACCGAACCGCAGGAGCTCCGCACGTTCGAGTCCTGGGATCGAGTGGACCACCGCCGTCTGGACATCGGCCGGCAGGCTCGTGGAGATGCCGTTGACGTAGACCTCGTGCGTGTCGAGCCCCTCCGGCTCGAGGAAGATCAGGTGACGGTCGCGATCTGCGAAGCGTACCACCTTGTCCTCGATCGACGGACAATAGCGCGGCCCCTGCCCCGCGATCGCCCCGGCGAAGAGCGGCGACCGGTGCAGGTTGTCGCGGATGATCGCATGCGTCCGGGGCGTCGTGTAGGCCAGCCAACACAGATGCGACGGTGGCGAGAAGCCGCGGGTACGGAACGAGAACGGTCGCGCGTCGGGATCGCCGGCCTGCGGTTCGAGCCGCGAGGTGTCGATGCTGTCGGCATGCAGGCGCGGCGGCGTGCCGGTCTTCAGGCGACGCAGCTCGAGCCCGAGCCGACGCAGGTCGGGGCTGAGGCCCTCGCTGCTCGCGGCGCCCTCGCGGCCGCCGCGCGTCTGACGCTCGCCGACGTGCATGAGACCGCGCAGGAAGGTGCCGGTGCAGAGGATGACGTGACGGCCGCGCACCTCTCGTCCATCGCCCAGGCGTACGCCCACCACCCGCGGGCGCGCGCCCGCGACGGCGTCGAGCAGACCCACGACGTCGCCCTCGATCAACGCGAGCCCGGCCTGGTCTTCCACCACGTCGGCCATCGCCGACTGGTAGCGGTGCTTGTCGGCCTGAGCGCGCGGCGCGCGTACGGCCGGTCCCTTGCGCCGGTTGAGGATACGGAACTGGATGCCGGTGCGGTCGATCACGCGGCCCATCTCGCCGCCGAGCACGTCGAGTTCACGCACGAGGTGGCCCTTGCCAAGGCCGCCGATGGCCGGGTTGCAGGGCATGCGGCCGATCTCGCCGCGCGCGTGGGTGACGAGCGCGGTGCGGGCGCCGAGTCGGGCGGACGCCAGCGCGGCCTCGACGCCGGCGTGGCCGCCGCCGACCACGATGATGTCGTACGCTTCACGTGCGATCACCGCAACCTCACTTGCCCACGCAGAAGCGGGCGAACACGTCGCCCAGAAGCTGCTCGGAGAACACGCGGCCGCTCACGCTGCCCAGGTCCTGCAGCACGGCCGCCAGCAGGCTCGCGACAACCTCGGCGCCGCGGTCGCACGCGGCCAGGCATTCGGCCAGGCCGGCGGAGGCCGCCACGAGCCGCGACTGGTGGCGCTGGTTGAGCATGATGCCGGCCGCCGCCGCGGCCTCGAGGCCGCCGGCGCGTGCGACGGACATGAGCCGGTCGCGCAGCTCCGACAGGCCCGCGCCGGTCATCGCCGACGTCACCAGGCCCCTGGCGCCAGGCGCGAGGTCGCCCTTGGTGACCACGTCGATCACGTGCGCGCCGACCGGCGCGTCGAGCGGTTCGCGGTCGCCGGTCGTGTCGGCCGGCCGCAGGCGCAGCACGATGTCCGCGCGGTCGAGCAGCTCACGCGTGCGCGCCATGCCCTTGGCTTCGAGCGGATCGCCGTGGGCGCGCAGGCCCGCGGTGTCATGCAGGACGCAGCGCAGATCGCCGAGGTCGAGTTCGGCGCTCACGACGTCGCGCGTGGTCCCGGGCGTCGGGTCGACGATCGCGCGGTCGTCGCCCAGGAGCGCGTTGAAGAGGCTGCTCTTGCCGGCGTTGGGCGCGCCGATCAGCACCACCTGGACGCCGTCACGCAGGCGGCGGCCCGCCGGCGCGAGGTCGAGCAGGCGCCGCACCGCGGCAGCCGCGGCGGCGAACACCTCGCGGGCGGCCGAGAGGTCGGGCTCCACGTGCTCGTCGTCTCCGAATTCGAGGCCGCCCTCGAGGTCGGCCAGCAGCGCTCGCAGCGGCTGCTCGACCTCGTGCAGGCGGCGCCGCAGACCGCCCCTCAGCTGGGTGAGCGCGGCGCGGGCGCCCAGGGCGTGCTCGGCGCCGATGAGGTCGGCCACGGCCTCGGCCTGGGTGAGCGAAAGCCGTCCGTTGAGCAGGGCGCGCCGGGTGAACTCGCCGGCCGCGGCGGCCCGGGCGCCCGCGGCGAGGCAGGCCGCGATGACCAGCCGGGCGGGCATGACGCCCCCGTGGCAGGAGAACTCGACCGTGTCCTCGCCCGTGTAGCTGCGCGGTGCCAGGAGCGGCAGCAGCAAGACCTGATCGAGGGGACTGTGGGCCGGACCGTCCGGCGACGCGGACGGCCAGCGCAACGTCACGAGGCGGGCGTGGTGGGACACGAACCGCGGCGCGGCGCGGTCGCCGCGCACGAGGCGGCGGGCGATCGCCACCGCGTCGGGCCCGCTCAGCCGCACGACGGCCAGACCGCCGCGTCCTTCGGGGGTGGCCAGGGCCACGATCGTCCGTCCATCGTCCAGCATGCTGCCAGCTCCCGCGCGTGCGTCGCCGTCGTCTCCGTCAGACATTACGAAAGCGGGGGCCGCACGCCAGGCGCGGCCCCCGTTCGACCGGTCGGCGTCGATCACGCGTCGTCGCGCGATTCCTCCGACCCCTCGGCCTCGTCCCCGGCGTTCGCCTCGCGATTGCGGTACTCCGCGGGCACCTGCTCGGGCCGGCAGATGACCACGTATTTGCCCCGCTCGCCCTGCTCGGTGTAGGTGACCAGCTCGTCGTCCTCGGCGACCTCGAGGTGCACGATCCGCCGCTCACGGCCACCGGCCGGCTCCATGGGCACGGGCTCGCCGCTCTCGCGGGCCTCGTGCATGGCCGCACGCGTCTGGCCGAGCAGACCATCCTCGCGCCGCAGGCGGTAGTTGTTGATGTCGAGGTTGAGCTTCACGCGTTCGCCGACCGTACGGGTCGCGATGCGTTCGACCAGATGCTCCACGGCGTCGACCGTCGACCCCTGCCGACCGATCAGCACGCCCGCGCTGCGATCATCCACCACCATCTTGACCTGATGATAGTCGCCCGGCGTGACGGTCACCCGAGCCTGGAAACCGGCCTTGACCATCAGCGAGGTGGCGGCCCGGGTGAGCAGCCGGGCTTCGTCGGTCGCGTCGTCGGCGCCGAACGGCTGCACCCGATGGGTGGCCACCAGGTCGTTCACCAGCTCGGCGCCACCGGTCGACCGCGGCGCCTGCGGGGCCGGACTCGCCTCGATCTCCTCGTCTTCGACGACCTGCGACGACGCCTCGACCGCCTCCGCGACCACCGCCCGCGGATCCTCCTCGACGCCCTCGAGCAGCACCTCGGGCAGCGCGTCGTCGTTCAGCTCGACCTCCGGCGACGGCGACGGCCGCTCGCGGCGAGGCGAGGCCTGCGCTGCCTCGTCGCGCGCGGCGTTGCGCTCCTCGGGCCGCGCGTCGTCCTGAAAGTCCTGATCGTCCTGTGCGTCCTGGCCGTTGTTGAGCTGCTGCCCGTTCTCGTCCACCGTGGCGCCCGACTTGCGGCGGCGGCGCGGACGGCGGCGGCGACGGCGGCCGTTGCTGTCCGTGCTCTCGTCGTCGCGTCGCTCGGTCCGCTCGGCCCGCGGCTCGGCCACCTTGGTGGCAGCTTCCGGCGTGGCCTGAGCGGCCTGCGCGACCTGATTCTCCTCGTCGCGGTTGCGGTCCCGGGAGCGACCCCGGCCTCCGCGGCGTGAACGCTTGCTCTCATCGGTCTCGTCGCGCTTGGCGCCACGGCGTTCGCCGCCGCGTCCCTGGCGGGCCTCGGTCCGCTCGCCGGATTCGCCGTCACGACCGCGGCGACCGCTGTCCCGCCGGGAGGTTCCGCGGCGGCGGGCGTCGCGCTCGGTCTCGGACTTCCTGGCCACCTCGACCACGGCATCGCGACGGCCCATGCCCAGGAACCCGGCACGGGCCTCCTGGAGAACCGTCACGCTCACTTCTTCGCGTCGCAATCCCATCCGCAAGAGGGCCTCGCGGACGGCCTCGTCCACGGTCTTGGCCGTGCTTTTCATGACGTTGCTCATGCTGTTTGCTGACCTCCGTCAGACGTCGCCGACCGGTGGATTCGCCAGGTCTGGACGATGGTCATCACGTTGTTGACCAGCCAGTACAGCACCAATCCGGACGGCATCTGGTAGAAGAAGAAGAGGAAGACGATGGGCATCATGGTGTTCATCATCGCCATCTGACCACCCGTTGTCGCGGTGGGGGTCAGGCGCTGTTGGACGACCATCGTGCCCGTCATCAGCAACGGCAGCAGGTTGAAATCCGGGCCCAGGAAGGGCAGGGAGAAGGGCATGGTGAACAGCGCGTCGGGCTGGGAAAGATCCTTGATCCAGCCCACGAACGGCGTGTTGCGCAGGGCGATGGTGTGGGCCAGCGCCTGGTAGAGGGCCACGAAGACGGGCATCTGCAAGAGGAGCGGCAGGCAACCCGCCATGGGGTTCACCTTCTCCTTCGAGTAGAGTTCCATCATGGCCTTGCTCTGCTTCTCCTGGTTGTCCTTGTACTTCTCCTGGAGCTCCTTGATCTTCGGCTGCAGCTGTTGCATCCGCTTCATGGACTCGGTGCTCGACTTCGTCAACGGATAGAACGCGAGCTTGGTCAGCACCGAGAAGAGGATGATGATCAGGCCCCAGTTGGGAATGAACCGTCGCAACTGGTACATGATCCAGAGGGTGGCTTCGGTCAGGGGGCGGAACAGGGCCCAGCCCAGTTCCATGGTCTTGTCCAGACCGACGCCGTAGGCCTTCAGGAGGTCGCTCTCCTGGGGGCCGAGGTACAGGGCAATCCGGCTCGCGGCGAAGGCGCCGGATCCGGCGTTGCCGGTGGTCAGGGGAAGTTCCATGCTCCAGGTCTGCAGGTTCCGCGGCTGGTCACCCGAGAGGATGACCGTCCCGTCCGGGAGCTGTCCTGCCTGACCGGGCAGGCCGGCGACGATGAAGTACTTGTTCTCCACCCCGGCGAAACTCACGGCGCCGGAGAAGACTCCGTGGACCTTGTCCACGTTCTTCGCCAGGCCGCCGCGTCGCTTCAGGTGGAGTTCGTCCCCCACCTTGGCGAAGGAGCGGAACGCCGCCATCTCCAGGCGGTCGCCCCCCTCCGTGCTGGCGATACCCTGGGGCCAGCCGAACCGCACCTGCCGGGGCGTCCCCAGCAAGGCGCGGGTCGTCGCGGCCTGCGAGCCGACGGCGGCCACCTCCAGGTCCAGCTTCAACTCGTAGGACTCTGCGTCGAAGGTATAGATCTTCCGAACCTCGAGGTCGCCCCGGGTGCGCAGCGTGAAGACCACGCTGCGGGTTCCCTCGTTCAGATCGAGCCGGGCCGGCGCTGCGGTCGTAAAGAGCAGCTGGCCGAGCTCGAGGTCGGTGGCGTTGAACACCACCGCATCCATGCCGTAGGGCACCGCGAGGTCGCCCTGCGGGATGATCTCCACGGGTTCGTCGTCCCCGTGCGTGTACTGCAATCCTCGCCAGCTCGTGATGCGCGCGCCGCGCCCGGCGAGGGTCACCTCGTAGAGCGGTGTCCTCACCACCACCCGCGCTTCGTCGGCGCCGGCGTCGGCGGGCGCCAGGGCCAGCTCGAGGGAGGTGGCGCCGGCATCGGCGGCCGCGGGAGGCGATTCGGGCAACGTCGGCGATGATGCGCCCACCGCCGGCGCCGGACCGGTCGGCCTGGCCGGATCGTGCGCGGTCGTCTCGACGGATGCCGGTGCCGGCGGTGGCGGCGCGATCCTGGACATGAGGATCTGGTAGCCCACCAGCACGACGAAGATGAGGAAGAAGGCCAGGACGGTGCGACGCTCCATGGGGTCAGTCTCCGGTTCGCTCGGGAACGGGATCAAGGCCGCCCGGGTGCCAGGGATGGCAACGCAGGATACGCCGCACGGCAAGCCCACCGCCGCGCCACAACCCGTGGCGCTTCAGGCTCTCCGCAGCATACACCGAGCAGGAGGGATGGAAACGGCAGACGGCCGGCAACCAGGGGGAAAGCCAGCGTCGGTAGGCGAGGATCAGGACATACGGCAATCGCCACATGGGACATCTGGCGGTTCCTGCTCCTGGGTTGCCGGGTTGGCGGCGGAGCCGGGGAACAGCCATTCACCTCTCTCCAAGAACACCACGTCACCTGGGATCCGTCCCGCCCGCGGTTCAGTTGCGCGAGCCGGTCGGTCCGTTCGTGGCCGGGCATTCCAGCATTCGGTCCATCTCCGCGATCACGTCGGCGCAGCCGGCCTCGAGGATCCGGACCCTGGCCACCATGACCAGCCACAGCGCCTCGGGCTGCGGCCGATCGGGCCAGTGCTGCCGCCTCAGATGGCCGATGCGGTCGGGCTGGGCCTCGATGCGCTGGCGAAACGCCTCTCGCAACAGGCGCTTGGCCCGGTTGCGGCACACCGCATTGCCGACCTTCCGACTCGCGACCACGGCCCTGGCGAGATCGTCGCCAGGGTACAGATAAAGCACGAAGAGGCGCCCTACGTACTTGACGCCCTCCTCGTAAACCTTTTGAAAATCACGTGTGCCGTTCAGGGCTCGCCAGCGTACCGGGCCCTGACCAGGCGACCTCAAACGGAAAGACGCTTGCGGCCCTTGGCCCGCCGGCGCTTCAGCACCAGCCGACCGGCTCGCGTCGACATGCGGGCGCGAAAGCCATGCTTGTGCGCGCGCTTGAGATTGCTCGGTTGAAACGTCCGCTTCACAGCTGAACTCCTTCATGATTCTCCGATGTTTCAGCCGACGAAGAGTAACCCTGCACCGGCATACTGTCAAGGAACTCCCCCACTTATCCTCAGGTTGAGATCTGGCTACCAAGGGTCGCGCCGTCCGGGGACCGGCCGGCCGCCGCCACCCCGACAAGTGGCGATGAAGAGTATGCTTCATGTCAACAAACGGTTACGCGAACTCCGTCGCCGGGCCCAGAAAAACTCCTTGCTGGCCCGCGGACCACCGTGATAGCTTCCCCCCTCTGCCGATAACCCACCCAGTGTTGGGTTAAGTTATCAACAGTGTGGTGGGTGGTGTTGATAAATCTTGGGCCTTGGGTGGGTTTTTAATTCAAGTTACTCATTAACAGTGTTTTATGGTCTTTAGCTTGTGTTGGTAAGTTGTGCTGTCGTGCCTCGTTTTCGTCACGGACCCCTCGGTGGTCCCCGTTCTGCGCGGTCCAGAACCCAGCCGGAGGCGCCTTGGAAGCCATCGCTCCCGATCCCATGGATAATTTCTGGCACGATATCCTGGCCATCGTCCGGCGGATGGTCCAGCAGCAGACCTACGACACCTGGTTCCTTCCGCTCGAACCGATCGGTCAGGTGTCCGACGCCACCGTCCTGGTGCCCAACCACTTCTTCCTCGACTGGTTCAGCGAGCACCACCTGCCCGCCCTGAACGAGGCGGGATCGCGCGCGCTGGGTTATCCGCTCGAATTCAAGCTGGAGGTCCGTCCGGAGTCCGGCGAGAGCGAGGACCTCTTCAAGCCCCAGTTCGCCGAGGTCCACGGCCCGACCACCGCCACCGTTGATCCTGACGAGTTCGTGGACCCCGTCGCCGCCAGCGAGGCCGTCCAGCGAGCCAACCTCAACCCTGACTATCGGTTCGAGAATTTCGTCGTCTCCGGCGCTACCGACCTCGCGTGCGCGGCGTCCATGGCCGTCGCCGATCAGCCCGGCACCTACTACAACCCTCTCTTCATCCACGGCGGGGTCGGCCTCGGCAAGACCCACCTCATGCACGCCATCGGCTCGGCCATCGCCGAGCGCAATCCCCAGGCGAGGATCTGCTACCTCACGGCCGAGCACTTCATGAGCGAGCTCATCGTCGCCATCAAGCAGAACCGTCGTCCCGAGTTCAAGATGAAGTACCGCAGCATGGACGTGCTGCTGGTCGACGACGTCGCGTTCCTCGCCGGCAAGGAATCGACGCAGGAGGAGTTCTTCTACACCTTCAACGCCCTGCACGACGCCCGCAAGCAGATCGTCCTGACCTCCGACCGCTCCCCGAAGGAGATCACCACACTCGAGGAACGGTTGCGGTCCCGTTTCGAGTGGGGACTCATCGTCGACATCCAGCCGCCGAACCTCGAGACGCGCATCGCGATCCTGGAACGGAAGATCGAGTCCCACAACATCATCATCCCCAACGAGGTGGTGCAGCTCATCGCGCGCCACGTCACCGACAACATCCGCAAGCTCGAGGGGGCGCTGGTTCGGTTGCTGGCGTTCGCTAGCCTGATGCGACAAGAGATTACCCTGGAAATGGCCTCAGAGGTTCTCTCCTCCTATTTCGAGGGCAACTCATCCGGACCAGTGAAGATCGCCGACGTCATGGAGGTGGTCGCCGACCACTTCGGATTCACGGTCGATCAGCTCAAGTCCAAGCGACGCACCCAGGACCTGGCCCGGGCCCGTCAGCTGGCGATGCACCTCGCCCGCGACCTTACCGGCGCTTCCCTCAACCAGATCGGCCGTGCCTTCGGCGGTCGCGACCATTCCACCGTGTCCTACGCCTGCAACCTCATCGGGGAACTCGCGCGCAGCGATCCCCGGTACCGCGGCACGATCAAGGACCTCGTCGAACTGATCCGCGACCGCGGCCGCAACTGACCGTTTCGAGTCCTCCTCTTGCATCCTCGACCGCCCCGCCGGGAGCACCCACCCGGCGGGGTTTTTCCATGGCCCGCCCCTCCCCCGTCACCCGAAATATACGGGGATAGATCCGGGGACAACCCAGGTGAACGTTCCGGATAAACCGCGCGGCGCGGGACCCGCTCATCCTCCTCGTCGATAACCCGTGACATATCCACGACTTCCTATGAGTTATCACCGACCCACGAACAGAACAACGCACGACGTGGTAACGGGTTGTTCGCTTATCCCCACCATCCCCAGCCCACTCCTAGCTTCATCACATTCACTCACGAGATAAAGAGATGAAGAGAAGAGCCCGCGGACATCAAGGCGCTTGATGGGGTGCACCCGATCGCCTATCATACCGCCCTGGCCTTGCCCACGCCCCCAACCGATGTTCGGAGGACCGGACCGTGAATTTCGTGATCCAGCAAGAAACTCTGCAGAAGGCCCTCGACCTGGTGGCCGGCGTGGTGCCCAGCAAGACCACCCTGCCGATCCTGACCTGCGTCCTGGTCGAGGCCGACAAGGAAGGTCTGCAGTTCTCCGCGACCAACCTGGACATCTCGATGGTCACCCGCACCAGCGAGGTCGAGGTCGCCAAGGCCGGTCGGATGGCGGTGCCGGCGGGCAAGCTCGTGAGCTTCGTGCGCAGCCTGGCGCCGGGCTCGGTCAGCGTGACCGTGGCTGACGGCAAGCTGAAGATCCGGGCTGGCAAGGCCTCCTTCGAGGAAGGCTGCATGAACGCCGAGGAATATCCGAACCTGCCGGAGACCGCGGCCGGCGAGGGTTTCGAGGTTCCCGGCTCCCTGCTCACCGACATGATCAGCGAGACCAACTACGCCGTCTCGCGCGACGAGACGCGGCCGGCGCTGATGGGCATCCTCTGGGAGGTGCGCAAGACCGGTCTGACGATGGTCGCGACCGACGCCCACCGCCTCGCCCGCAGCCGGCGGTCGCTCGACTGGTCGTTCACCGGCGAGCGCAACCTCATCGTCGACACCGGCGGCCTGCGTCATCTTCCGCGCGTGGCCGGCCTGAACCCTGACGAGGGCACCATCGAGGTCTTCCTCGGCGAGAACCAGCTGAGCTTCCGCGCCGGCCAGACGCTGCTGCACATCCGCCTGTTCGAGGGCCCGTTCCCGGACTACACCGCGGTGATCCCGAAGAACAACGACAAGCTGGTCACCGTCGACCGCGAGT
>JAWKQQ010000020.1:0-98705 GCA_041390065.1 Candidatus Krumholzibacteriia bacterium | reverse complement strand
CACCGCCCTCTACGAGCTGCTCGAGAACGAGATCGCGCCGATCTACTACGAGCGTTCGAGCGACGGCGTGCCGCGGGAATGGGTGCGCGTGATGAAGAACAGCATGCGGACGGTGAACGCCGAGTTCAACACCAACCGCATGGTGGAGGAGTACACCCAGCGCTTCTACGTGCCCTGCGTCGAGCAGGCCCGCCGCCTGAACGACGACAACGCCGCCGCGGCGCGTGAGCTGGCCGCCTGGCGCGCCCAGGTGGCCGGACTGTGGCCGGGCGTGCGGGTGATCGGCATCGACGCCGACGAGCAGGAGGCCCAGCCCATGGGCTCGCGGTTCGCGGTGCGGGCGACGGTGGATCTGGGACAGCTCAGCTCCGACGACGTGCTGGTGGAGATCTACCACGGGCTGGTCAATCGCCTGGGCGAGATCCGCGGCGGCGAGAGCGAGACGATGATGCTCGACGGCGACGCCGCCAGCGGTCTGGTCACCTACAAGGGCGAGATCCCCTGCCGGCGTTCGGGCCAGCGCGGGTTCACGGTGCGGGTGATTCCGCGCAATCCGCGCTTCCCGCTCAGCCGCTTTGACACGGGCCTGATCCGCTGGTACGGCGAGGACGTGCTGGCGCCGGCGCCCGAGAACGTGCGGGCCTGATCCCCCGCCGTCCAGGCCGTCCCGGAGCGAACGGGCCCGCCGTCATGGCGGGCCCGTCGCCGTTCAGGACGGGTCGTCGTCGCCCAGACCGGGCACCACCCGCCGCAGATCCTCCACGTAGGCCTCGAAGCGGCGGCGGCCGTCGGCGGTCATGCGCACCAGGGTGCGCGGCTTGCGGCCCACGAACTCCTTGCGGATCTCCACCAGGCCCCCCGCCTCCAGCTTGCCGAGGTGCACGGAGAGCGTGCCGTCGGTCAGCCCGACGGCCTGCTTGAGCTCGGTGAAGGTGCGGCCGCCGGGAAAGGACATGAGGTGAGACAGCAGCAGCAGCCGCGCCCGTCCGTGGATGAGCGCCGGCAGCGGCGTGCGTCCGCCCACTCCCCCCGACCCCGCCGAGGTGCTTGCCACGCCCACCGGCCTCCTTGCCGGGCTTGGCCGCATGCGGCTCGCGGCCCAGAGGGCCGCCGGGGAAGGTCGCGCTCCTCGCGACGCGGAGCCGGGAAACCGTAGGGGGGTGGCCAGCACCCAGGACCGGTCAGGCACACCCCCCCGGAGAGCCGTCCGAACCTCCTGTTCGGCCCCTTGCGGGGGTCACGTCGCTCCGTCGGACCCGGCTAGTCGATCGGAAATCAGGGCGCTTCCATGGCGCCGGCATCCGCCTCCGTGCGGACTCTGCTTCTCCGCCGACACATACTTTATAATTCAAAGTACTTCATATTGTCAAGCAGATTTTTCGAGGCGTCCTCGCCGCCGCACTCGCCGCTGGACTGCGCGGCCGCGGAACCTATCTTAGGGCGGGCGAGGGCCGTCATGGCCGCGCCGCACGACACGACCATGCCACGGGCCGCCGCTGGGCCGCCCCGGACGCCGAGGAGGTGGGTCCATGAAGACCGCGAAGTACATCGAGCTCGAAGAGCACTACGGGGCGCACAACTACCATCCGCTGGACATCGTGATCAGGAAGGCCGAGGGCGTCTGGGTCGAGGATGTCGAGGGCAACCGCTTCATCGATTTCCTGGCGGCCTACAGCGCGGTCAACCAGGGCCACTGCCACCCGCGCATCCTCAAGGCGCTGCGCAGCCAGGCCAAGAAGTGCACGCTCACCAGCCGCGCCTTCCGCAACGATCAGCTGCCGCACTTCTGCAAGGAGATCTGCGAGCTCACCGGCTTCGCGAAGGTGCTGCCGATGAACTCGGGCGCCGAGGCCGTCGAGACCGCCGTCAAGGCCGCCCGCAAGTGGGGCGAGAAGGTCAAGGGCGTCGCGCCCGGACACGGCGAGATCATCGTCTGCGCCGACAACTTCCACGGCCGCACGACCACCATCGTCAGCTTCAGCACCGACGAGCAGTACAAGGACGGCTTCGGTCCCTTCACCCCCGGTTTCAAGGTCATCCCTTACGGCGACGCCGACGCCCTCGCCGCGGCGATCAACGAGAACACCGTCGCCTTCCTGGTCGAGCCGATCCAGGGCGAGAGCGGCATCGTGCTGCCGGCCGAGGGCTTCCTGAAGCGGGCCCGCGAGCTGTGCAGCGAGCGCAACGTGCTGTTGATCTGCGACGAGATCCAGTCCGGCCTCGGCCGCACCGGCAAGCTGTTTGCCTTCGAGTGGGAGGGCATCCGCCCCGACGCCGTCATCGTCGGCAAGGCCCTCAGCGGCGGCTTCTACCCCGTGAGTGCGTTCCTGAGCAACGACGAGGTGATGGGCGTCTTCCATCCCGGCGACCACGGCTCCACCTTCGGCGGCAACCCCCTGGGCATGGCCGTCGCCCGCGAGGCCATGCGGGTGCTGGTGGACGAGAAGCTGGTGGAGCAGAGCGCCAAGCTGGGCCCCTGGTTCATGGAGAAGCTGGGCGAGATCGAGAGCAAGAGCATCGTCAAGGTGCGCGGCAAGGGGCTCTGGGTGGGCCTGGTGCTGAACACCAAGGCGCGCCCCTACTGCGAGGCCCTCATGAAGGAAGGGATCCTCTGCAAGGAGACCCACGAGACGGTCATCCGGCTCGCGCCGCCGCTCTGCATCACCAAGAAGGAGCTGAACCTGGCGCTGCGCCGGCTCCGGAAGGTGTTCAAGAAGATCGACGGCTAGTCGGTCTGGCGATCGTCGTCAGGAGGGCCGGGGACACGTTCCCCGGCCCTTTTCCGTGGGCCCGGATCGCCCCTGGCCGTCATTTCCAGATGACCGGTCATAAAAGTATGACCATTGACCTCGCCCGCGATCGCGGCCTTACATCACTCCACATTCTCACTCCCACCAGCATGCGAGAGGAGGGTCAGCATGCGATCCCGATCGGCCACCCTGGGAGTGGTGCTGCTCATGGTCAGTCTGGCTCCCGCCGCCGCCCGCGGCTACCCCCTGTGGGTTCCCGGGCAATACTCGTCCATCGCCCTGGCCCTGGATCATGCCGCCGCCGGCGATACGGTGATGGTGACCCAGGGGACCTACTACGAGAGCAACCTCGTGATTCCGGCCGGCGTCCACCTCTCGGGATACAGCCCCAGTCCCGAGCTGACAGTGATCGATGCCCAGCAGCATGGGCGCGTCCTGACCATCACGGGCGGCGACACCCAGGTCCGAGACCTGCGCCTGACCGGTGGCTGGAGCGTCCGTGGCGGCGGCATCCACGTGGACGCCGGCAGTATCTCCCTGCAGAACATCGTCATCGACGACTGCTTCGCCAGCAGCGGCGGCGGCGTCTACGTCGATGGCGCGACCGTCGCCATGGATCGCTGCTACCTGCTGGACAACGAGGCCAGCACGAGCGGCGGCGGCCTGCAGCTGGTCGGCGAGGCGCAGGCCACCCTCACCGGTTGCCTCCTTCACGCCAACCGGGCCGGCGCTCTGGGCGGCGCCTGGTACGCGGCTCGCTCGGCCCTCGTGGTGGAGTCCTCCACCCTCGAGGGCAACCAGGCGCCCCTGGGCGCCGACGGGACGGCCTTCGGCAGCGAGCCGGTGGTGTTCGCCGGCAGCCTCACCGTCGACAACCGCCCGCAGCTGGGCTACGCGGGCCTCGCGAGCGTCCTTTTCTCCGACCTGCCCAGCCACGTGCAGCACTCGTGCAGCCTGCGCTGGCAACCGGGCGACGACGTCTGGACCGGTTACCTGGCCGCGCAGCTCGCCGCCGGCGGCCTCGGCAACCTCGACGCGAACCCGATCTTCTGCCGGGACGACGGTGGCTGGGAGTCCTACTTCGGCCTCGCGGCCAACTCCCCGGCGCTGGGCCTCGGCGACCCCTGCGGCCTGCGCGGCGCCTTCGGCCAGGCCTGCGACGCCGTCGACGCGCCGGAGGTACCGGCCCTCGTCGACCGCCTCTTCCCGGCGTATCCCAACCCCTTCAATCCGTCGACCACCATCCAGTTCGACGTGGCCAAGGCCGGTCCGGTGCAGCTGGTGATCTATGGCCTGGACGGACGTCGGGTGACGACGCTCATCCACGATCCGCTGGACGCCGGACGTCACCACGCCCAATGGCTCGGGCGCGACGACGGCGGCCGGAGCGTGGCCAGCGGCATCTACGTCGCCCGGCTGATCACGCCCAGAGCCGCCACGCCATTCGCCTGACCTTCGTGAAGTAGAAAGGAGGCACGCCATGACCACCCGGAAGCAGACCATCATCGTGACCCTGGCGGCGCTCCTGGTGCTCATCGCTGCGGGCAGCCTCGCCCAGGTGGCCGAGCCGATCCTGCCCGAGGTCCGGATCGAGTCGCCGTCCACCATCTATGATCAGCAGGAGAGCGTGACCCTGTCGCCGAGTCCGGTGTTCAGGCTGGGCAACGGATACGACCAGCCCGGCGTCGAGATCGGTCACGTCCGCTGGCTCCTCAAGCCCGCCCGGCTCTCCGGCGGGCAGTACATCTTCACCCGCACCGGCTTCGAGCAGAACGTCGACGCCCTGCTGCCGTTCGACGACCCGGCCTGGACCGCCTGGCTCGCCTGGGGCGACGCCGAGGAGGCCACCATCGAGGTGCCCGCCCTGGCCACCCTCGACGACCAGGGCAACCGGATCTACTACCTGTTCGCCGCCCAGGTCATGGGCGACGACGGGGTGGTCTCCACCTTGCGGACCTACAACCGCAACGTCGCCAACTTCTCCGTCTCGGAGAACCTCGCGCCGTACCTGGTCGTCAGCCATCCGTTGCTCGGCCAGATCGAGACCAGCGGACCCGCCGGCACGCGCGCCTACGACCTCCTGCCCGGCCTGCCCGAGGGCTTCACCTTCGCGGCCAGCGCCGAGGAATACGGCAGCGATGTGGCCAGCTACCGCTGGGGCTGGGACCTCGTCGATCCGGACGACCCCGACGATCCCGGCTGGTCCGGCCCCGCTGGTCTGGGCGACCTTCAGCGCCACACCCCGCCGCTGCCGTTCAGCTCCGGCGTCCACACCCTGACCGTCGACGTGCGCGACCTCGCCGGCGGCGCAACCCGCCTGGCGATCACGCTGGCCATGGTGCCCATGCCCGACCTCCCCGACCGGCTGCCCTTGCTGCTGGTCGACGACGTACGCGACCGCAGCAGCAACGCCTGGCCCGACGCCGACGGCGACCCCCGGGACCGCGACCCCTACCGCGACGAGTTCTGGCTGAGCGTCGCCGACGGGGTGACCGGCTTCGAGCCGGCACGCGACATCATCGACACCGAGGCCGACCCGCTGGAGCTCCGCGACCTCGTGAACTACCGCACCGTGGCCTGGAGCGGCCGGTACACCTCGCCGCCCAACTCGAAGATCAGCGCCGAATTCCGGCCCCTCGAAGAGTCGATCGGCCAGTGGATCGCGCTGCGCTACAACTGGCTGGCGGCCTACCAGGAGCAGGGCGGCAACCTGCTCTACAGCAGCGACCGTGCGGCCATGAACTTCGTGCCCGAATCGCCCTACGTCCTGCCCACGGTCTTCGAGAGCGCCGAAGGCAACCCCTACTCGGGGTACGGCTACGTGCCGCATGCCGGCAGCGTGCGCCTGGGCTTCGGCACCGACGAGTACGGCCCGATCTACCCACGGCTCTACCCCTACCGGAACCTGGGGCTCGCGGCGGTCGACATCACCTCGCCCGCCGGGCCCTACTACGCGCCGAGCGGCCTGGGCATCCGCACCATCCGCAAGGCGCCCTGCGTGGGCCTGAAGGGCCTGGTCCTGGACGCGCAGTTCATCGCCGACCACATGGCCGGCGCGGCCGCCTTCCCGGACACCATCCTGACCGACCCGGAGATCGACTGGACCGACGACCCCCTGGCCGCCGAGGGCGACGTCCTCGTCCACCAGTTCATCTGGGGCGAAGACGAGTTCTACGACGTCGACGTGCTGAACCGAGGCACGCCCTTCGCTCCGCAGGACTGCGACGGCGCGCCCTGCGTCGAACCGCTCTGGCGCATGGCCTCCCGGTTCGACTGGATCCGCCACGAACGCCAGGCCGCCGATCCGGACGACACCTGGCCCACGGGCTACTACAACGGCGCGGGCCAGCTCTCGCTGAACGACCTCTGCGGCCTGCAGGCCCTGGAACCCGGCCAGCTCGCGACCCGCACCGACCAGCAGGTGACCGCGTTCGTCACCCGCAGATTCCTGGACCAGAAGCCCAGCGGCGCCGGTGACGTGGTGCTGGGGTTCGATCCGTACCGCTTCGATCACGCGGCCATGCGCTCAGCCCTGCTCTGGATCCTGGGCGAGCACTTCGGCCTGGCCACGACCCAATAGGCAGCCATCCTTCCCCCGGCTGCCTGCGTCGGTCCCGCCGACGCACCTGGCCCCCGCGATGAGCGGCGCGGGGGCCAATCTATTTCGCTTCCGTCAGGGATGATCCGACAGGGACGCCACGTCCTGCTCGGTCAGCGCGCGATGGACGCGGAGCCGCGGCGATCCGGTGATCAGCCGGGCGCCCTTGTCGTTGCGCAGGTAGTTCCAGAGCCAGTTCCACATCACGGCGACACGGGCCCGGAAGCCGACCAGGAAGGCCACGTGAACCACGCCCCAGAGCACCCAGGCCGGCCAGCCGGCCACCTGCCAGCGGCCCAGCTCGGCCACCGCATGATTCTTGCCGATGGTGGCCAGGTTGCCGCGGTCGCGGTAGCGGAACGCCGGGCGGTCGCCGGGCTTGCCGGTCACCTCGTCGGCGATGATCCGCGCCACATGCCGGCCGCCCTGGATGGCGGCCTGCGCCACCCCCGGCACGCCATCGGGGTAGCGACGGTCCTGGACGTGGGCGAGGTCGCCCACCACGAACAGATCGGGATGGCCGGGCACCGAGAGATCCGGCTCGACCAGCACCCGGCCGCGACCATCGAGGGGCGCCCCCAGGCACGCGGCCAGCGGCGAGGCCTGGACCCCCGCCGCCCAGAGCACGCTGGCGGCCGGCAGGAACTCGTCGCCCACCCGCACGCCGTGATCGGTCACGTCGGTCACCCGGGCGCCGGTGCGCACCTCGACCCCCAGATGTTCGAGGTCGCGGCGGGCCCGCGCCGACAGCCCCGGCGGCATGGCCGGCAGCACGCGGTCGGCCCCCTCGAGGAGGATCACCCGCGCGGTGGTGGTGTCGATGTTGCGGAAGTCGGCCGGAATGGTCCGGGCGGCGATCTCCTTGAGAGCCCCGGCCAGTTCGACGCCGGTGGGCCCCGCGCCCACGACCACGAAGGTGAGCTTGGCGCGGCGGGTGGCCGCGTCGGCCTCCTGCTCCGCCTCCTCGAAGGCGAGCAGCACCCGGCGACGGATCTCCAGGGCGTCGTCGACGGTCTTCAGACCCGGCGCATGCGTCGCCCACCCGTCGTTCCCGAAGTAGCTGTGGGTGGCGCCGGTGGCCAGCACCAGGTAGTCGTACCGGGCCTCGCCGCCCTCGTGCCGGACCACCTTGCGCACCGGGTCGATGCCTTCGATGCGGCTGAGGTAGACGCGGCAGTTGCGCTGGCGGCTGAGGATCCGCCGGATGGGCTCGGCGATCTCCGCCGGCGACAGCACGGCCGCCGCCACCTGGTAGAGCAGGGGCTGGAACAGGTGATAGTTGTTGCGGTCGAACACGGCGACCTCGACCGGCGCCTTGCGCAGCCGCTTGGCCGCGTTGAGGCCGCCGAAGCCGCCGCCGACGATCACCACGCGGGGCCGGGTCCTGCTGGCTGGGCTGGTCATCACGCCTCTTTCGCCTGAATCTTGACTCATCGTGTCAATTTAACGGGTTCGCCGCGGTCCACCACCATCGCAACGCGGCCGCGACATCGTAGGTCCTTTGCCCTATCGTATACGGGCTCGCCCTCACCCCATCGACAAAGGACCGTGAACCACCATGCGGCGCCCCGTCCTGCTCCTGCTTCTGCCCCTGTGCCTCGTGCTGGCCTGCGCTCCCGTCGACCAGCCCGTCGCGGCCGCACCCCAGCCCGAGCGCGCCGACCTGGTGACCGAGGCCGTGCTGGCCCACGCCCGGGCCGACACCTTCGCCCTCGACGCGCTGCGCGAGCTGTGCGACGAGGTGGGCCCCCGCGTGGCCGGCAGCGAGGGCATGCGGCGGGCCCACGGGTGGGCCGAGCGGAGGCTCCGCGCCGCCGGCGCCGACTCGGTGTGGACCGAGCCGGTGACCGTGCCCCGCTGGGAGCGTGGCCGCGAATGGGCGCGCCTGGTGGCGCCCTACGACGCGCCCCTCGGCATCCTGGCCCTCGGCGGCAGCGACGGCACCGACGGGGTGCTCGAGGCCGAGGTCATGGCCGTGCGCGACTGGGACGAGCTGGAGGCCCGGGCCGACGAGGCCGCCGGCAAGATCGTCCTCTTCGATCCGCCCTGGCGGAGCTACGGGTTCAACGTCCAGTACCGCGGCCACGCCGCCAGCCGCGCGGCCGCCCACGGCGCGGTGGCGGCCCTGATCCGGCCCGCCGGCTTCGGCCACAACACCCCGCACACCGGCGTCATGCGCTACGACGCCGACCAGCCGCGCATCCCCGCCGCCTCGCTCACCGAGGAGGGCGCGGCGCTCCTGCACCGCCTCGCCGACCACGGCCTGCGGCCCCGCGTCCAGCTATCCCTGGGCGCCCGCAACCTCGACGACGGCCCCTGCGCCAACATGGTCGGCGAGCTGCGCGGCCGCGAGGCCCCCGACGAGATCGTGCTGCTGGCCGCGCACCTCGACGCCTGGGACGCCGGCAGCGGCGCCCACGACGACGGCGGCGGCTGCGCGATGATGGTGGGCGCCCTCGAGACCCTCACGGACCTCGGCCTGCGTCCGCGCCGCACCCTGCGCGTGGTGCTCTTCACGAGCGAGGAGTTCGGCGGCCAGGGCGGCCGCGCCTACGCCGAGCGGCACGCCGACACCGTCGACCGTCACGTGCTGGCCCTCGAGAGCGATGGCGGCTGCTTCGCCCCGGCCGGATTCTCGGTGCGGGCCGATTCCCTCACCATCGACGCGCTGGCCCGTTTCGCCGCGCCGCTGGCCCGCCTGGGCGCCGACTCGGTCTTCGCCGGCGGCGCGGGGCTCGACGTCGAGCCCCTGGTGGACCTGGGCGTGATCGGCGTGGGTCACCGCGTCGACCACGGCGAGTACTTCCGCTATCACCACAGCCCGGCCGACGTGTTCGACGCCGTCGCTCCGGCCGACCTGGCGGCCAACGTGGCGGCCATCGCGGCGTTCATCTACGCTGTCGCCGACTCGCCCCAGCCGATTCCCCGAACGGAAGCGAACTGACACCCATGCCGGCCTGGCTCGAGCGACTCCGTGGCCTGCGCGACCGCCGCAGCGCCGGCGGTCCCGACCCCATCCTCGAGGGCAAGATCGCGCCCACGCTGCTGGGCCTGAGCATCCCGATGATCATGGCCATGGTGCTGGTCACCTTCTACGGCCTGGTCGACATGTTCTACCTCGGGCGCTTCAGCAAGGAGGCCATGGCCGCGGTCGGCCTGGCGTTCCCGGTGACCTACCTGCTGCACACCTTCGGCGGCGCCCTGGGCTCGGCGTGCACCAGCACCTGCTCGCGGCTGATCGGCGGGGGTCGGCAGGACGAGGTGCCCAACCTGCTGCTGCACGTGATCCTGCTGTCCGCTGTGGTCGCGGTGCTGCTGATCCCCACGGGCCTGGGCCTGCTGGGCCTCGAACCCACGCTCAACTCGCCCGACACCGACCCCACCGTCTACCGGATGGCCCGCGAGTACGGGTTCATCTACTTCCTGGGCGGCTTCTTCAGCCTGTTCGCCATGAGCGTCAACGCCCTGTTCCGGGGCGAGGGCGACACCATGTTCCCGTTCAAGGTGATGGCCCTCGGCCTGCTGCTGAACGTGATCCTCGACCCGATCTTCATCTTCGGCCTCGGCCCGGCGCCCCGCATGGGCGTGGCCGGCGCCGCGGTCACCACCGTCGCGAGCTTCGCCGCGGCCTCGCTGCTCGTGCTGCGCGAGACCCTGGTCAATCACAACCGCAAGGTGCGGCTCCGGCGGGGCGTGTGGCGCTATCGGCCGGACCTGGTGCGCGACCTGCTGCAGGTGGCCGGCCCGGCGTCGCTGGCCAACCTCGCGCTGCCCATCTCCGTGTTCATGATCAACGCCATGGTGGCCGGCTTCGGCACCGCTACGGTGGCCGGCTACGCCGCGGCCCGCGTGATCCACAGCATCGTCTTCCTGCCGACCCTCGGTCTGAGCATGAGCATGATGATCATGGTGGGCCAGAACCACGGCGCCGGCCGGCGCGACCGCGTGCGCGAGATCACCCTGACGGCGCTGCGCTGGGCGCTCATCCTGGTCGCGGTGCTGGCGCTGCCGATCGTCATCTGGCCGGCCTGGGCGCTCGGCTGGGTCACCGACCAGCGCGAAGTCATCGCCGCCGCCGAACCGCTGGTGCGCTGGGGCACGGCGACGCGTCCGATGCTCGGCATCATCAACGTGACGGCCTTCTGGTTCCAGGCCAAGGGCAACGGACCGGCCGGCATGGTGCCCAACAGCGTGCTGCGGGTGGTGGCCGAGCCCCTGGGCGTGCTGCTGGGGTTGCAGGTTGCCGGCCTCTATGGCGCCTGGGTGGGCTTCGCGATCGGCGACCTCGTGGCCGGCGTCGTGTTCCTCGGGGTGCTGTGGTGGCGCCTGGGGGCATATGGTCGCGGATGGGTCCCTGCCGGGGCCGTCGCCGGCGGTCGGCCGGACCACCGGATCCCCTAGGATCGTCGTTCGCGACCTCCTGGCACGCATCTGGCACCCCTCCTTCCGGATTCGTGGTCCGAGACGCCCCTCGGACCTCCGTTGCGCCCCTTTCCGGGAGGATCCCATGCGCCCGCTGTTGCGGCCTCTCCTCGGCCTGATCGGCCTCGTGGCCCTGCTGGTGGCCTGTTCCAGCGACGATAGCCGCGATCACGGCGGCGGCCCGATCACCGACCCCATGACCGCCGACGCGCTGGCCGACTACTGGGATGCCGGCGACCAGGCCGGCGCCTCCCTGACCGCCGCCGACGATCTCTGGGAAACCTTTGCCGCCCTGGCGGCAGACCCGGACAGTCCGGCTGCCGAGGCGCTCACGGCCGCGCACGCCTACGCCGCGGCCTGCACCCTGGCCAGCGTCCAGCTCGACCGCTGGGCCGAGCTGGAGAACCGGGTCAACAGCTACGGCGGCGCCAAGAGCGAGATCGACGAGGCCGCCCGCGACGCCGCCCTCGGCGCCCTCGAGGCCGCCGCCGACGCCGCCATGGCGGGCGGCGAGTCGCTGGTGGTCTCGTGGCAGGTGCTCGGCGGGGTGGCCAGCCTGCGCACCGCCCTGGCCGACCCCGAGGGCACGCTGCCGGTGACCGGGACCCTGGCCGAGGCCCTCGCGGCGCGCCTGGCGGTCCGCGACAGCGCCGTGCTCGACGCCATCGCCCAGGACGATGATCATGGCGGCCTCTTGCCGCTCGCCGACATCCCGGGCGTGAACCCGGACAGCCGCGAGGCGGGCTACCTCGACCTCGACGACGACCACCCGGTGAAGCTCGCCTGCCGCGCCGCGGTCCCGCGCTGGGACGCGGCCGAGCGCGCCACCTCCATCGACCTGCTCGAACGGGCGGCCCGCGGCCGTCTGCGCCTCTTCGCCGCCGTCGGCGCCGGCGGCACGAACCTGACCGACCTGCCCCATCATCTCACCGGCCAGGGAGAGTCGGCGCCGGCCACGCATGAGCTCACCCTCGACCTGCGCGACGGCCACGACGGCCAGCCCATCGGCGGCGGCGCCTTGGTGCTGCTGCAGCGCCTGGGCCAGATGAGCGAGCAGCCGCGCCTCGCGTTGCTCGACGGCGTGTCGGCCCAGTGCCTGGCCGGCGTGCCGGCCGGCGAGTACACCATCCTCGTGATGGCCGAGGGCTGGGCCCGCGCCGTGGCCCCCGCCGTGACCACGAGCGACGGCCTGGTGGTCAGCCTCACCCTGACCCACCTCGCCGATGGCGCCCTGCTGTTCGACGGCATCGAGGCGCCGGCCATGGGCGGCGCGGGCGGCCGCGTCGATCTCTCGGCCGCGGCGGCCAGCGCCCTCGGCGATCCCCTGTCCTTCGCCTGGGACGTGCGCGGACCGGAGTGGCCAGCCTGGTGGGGAGCTGGGCCGCGAGCTTCCCGTTCATCCCCGCGGCGGCCGGCCAGTACACCGCCTTCGTGACGGTCAGCGACCAGTCCGGCAACGCGCTCAGCGACTGGTGAGCATCGAGGTCAAGCCGTTCGCGGTGACGGTGTTCCGCACCGACTTCGTCACCGACATGCGCTCGACCTGCACTTCAACCCCGGCGAGTCCGACACCCTGATGCTCTGGATCGCCAACCGCGGCGCCGATGTCGTCGGCACTTCGTCGCCATCGGCCGCGAGGCCTGACCTGAACCTCAGCGACGTGCCCTGGACCCTGGGCGCGGCCGCCAGACGCGCTGGAACGTGGCCGTGCCCATCCCCGCCGACTACGACCAGGACCGCGCCCGCCTCGACTTCACCTTCACGGTCGACGGCGAGACCCTGGTGCAGGAGCTCGACTACCGGGTCGACTTCTACGTGGAGCTCGACTTCATCCGTTCGCCGCAGACCAGCCGTATCCTCACCATCAGCGGCCTGGTGGCCAACCCGGCCCTGGAGACGGCCGAGCTGGTGATCGACCGCGACCGCGACGCCATCTACCATCTGCCTCTGGAGAACGGCGCCTTCGAGCAGGTCGTGATCCTGCCCGGCGCCGACGAGACGCGCCGCGTGCATCTGAACGTGAGCGCCCAGTCCGGGCTGCGCCGCGAGGAGGCCCGCGGGGGCTTCATGGCGGCCATCACGCCGGCCGATTTCCGCGCGACCCTCTTCTGGGACACCAACGGCACCGACGTCGACCTGTGGGTCACCGACCCCGACGGCGAGAAGTGCTACTTCGCCCACAAGACCACCGCCAGCGGCCTCGAGCTCGACGTCGACGACGTCACGGGCTACGGTCCGGAGAACATCACCGGCGAGGCCGACCTGCCTCCGGGCGACTACCTCGTGCAGGTCCACTACTACAGCGACCACGGCACCGGCCTGGCGAGCGACTGCACGGTGCTGATCACGCTGCTCGAGGGCACCGAGGCCGAATCGGTGGTCCCGTACGAACAGGTGATCACCGACAACCAGGTGTGGACGGTTTGCACGGTCACCTGGGACGGAGCCCAGGTGACCCGGGTCCGCCCCGGCCGTGAGGCGCCCGTGGCCCTGCAGCGAGACGCCGTGCCCGCCAAGTAACCGGCGCCACCGCCGCCGCCCCCGCCCGGGTGCAACCGGGCGGGGGTTTTTGCGTATATTGTCGGGCGGTCCGGCCCTCGCCGGACCGTTTCCACGTCAACCGTCCTCGACATCGACCGGAGGTCTTTCATGCGACGCGTGTCGGCGTTCCTCGTGTTCCTGCTCCTGGCCGTGACGGCCCTGGCCGCCAGCGACCAGCCCAACCTCGACGACATGCGCCTGTTGCGCATGCCCGACATCCACCGCGACACCGTGGTGTTCGTGTACGCCGGCGACCTCTGGACCGTACCCAGCACCGGCGGCGAGGCCCGTCGCCTGACCGCCTCGGTGGGCTTCGAGAGCAACCCGAAGTTCAGCCCCGACGGCCGCTGGATCGCCTTCAGCGGCGAGTATGACGGCAACAACGATGTCTACGTCATGCCCGCCGCCGGCGGCGAACCCGTGCGGCTCACGTTCCACCCGGGCTGGGATCGGGTCATCGACTGGGAACCCGACGGCAAGCACGTCCGCTTCCAGTCCGCCCGCGCGAGCCACACCGGCCGCGACCTGCAGCTCTTCACCGTGAGCGTGGACGGCGGCCTGCCCGAGCAGATGATCCTGCCCACCGCGGGCCTGTCGAGCTGGAGCCCGGACGGGGGGCGGATCGCCTTCAACCGCATCTCCCGCGAGAACCGCACCTGGAAGCGCTATCAGGGCGGCATGGCCCAGGACATCTGGATCTACGACTTCGCGAAGAACGCCACCCGCCGGGTCACCGACTGGGTGGGGACCGACAACTTCCCCATGTGGCAGGGCGACACCATCTGGTACGACAGCGACCGCAAGGGCGGCCGCCTGAACATCTGGGCCTGGAACGAGCGCACCGACCAGCACGTCCAGATCACCGACCATGACCGGTACGACGTCAAGCAGCCCAGCCTCGGCCCCGACGCCATCATCTACGAGAACGGCGGCTGGCTCTACACCCTGGACCTCACGCAAGCGAGCCCCAAGCCCCGGCGCCTGAAGGTGAGCCTGCGCAGCGACAACGTGTGGTCGCGGCCCGCCTGGCGCAGCGTCGACGACTGGCTCGGCGGCGCCGACCTCGGCCCGGACGGCAACCGCGTCGTGGCCGACGCCCGCGGCGACATCTACACCGTGCCCGCCGAGAAGGGTCCCGTCCGCAACCTCACCCAGACGCCGGGCGAGCGGGAGATGGAGCCCGTGTGGTCGCCCGACGGCAAGACCATCGCCTACCTCAGCGACCGCAGCGGCGAGTACGAGATCTACCTGCGCCCGGCCGACGGCACCGGCGAGCCCCGACGCCTCACCAAGGGCCTCACCGGCTGGGTCTACGGCATGACCTGGTCGCCCGACAGCAAGCATCTGCTGATCAGCACGGCGCCGCTCGAGCTCATCCTCGTCGACGCCGCGAACGGCGACCGCAAGGTGATCGACACCGGCCTGTCGGGCCCGATCACCGGCGCCGCCTGGAGCCCCCACTCCGACTGGGTGGCCTACACCCGCCCCGAGGCCAACGGCTTCCGCTCCCTCCGGCTCTACGACGTGGCCGCCGACGCGCGCCACCAGGTGACCGACGACATGACCGACGAGAGCTGGCCCTGCTTCGATGACGCGGGCAAGTACCTCTTCTTCGCCTCGGCCCAGCACTTCAACCCCACCCTCGGCGGCTTCGACCTCAAGCCCATCTGGGCCGACCAGGACGGCCTCTACCTGCTGACCCTGCGCAAGGACGTGCCGCATCCCTTCCCGCCCGAGGCCGACGAGGTCGAGGTCGAGGACGACGGCGCGGACAAGGGCAAGGACAAGGACAAAGGCAAGGACGACGCCAAGGACGAGGACCAGGACGACGACAAGGACGACGCCAAGGACGAGCGCCTGGTGATCGACCTCGACGGCCTGGCCGACCGCATGGTCGCCCTGGACGTCGCTCCCTCGAACTACTTCAACCTGCAGTTCGCCGACGGCAAGCTGTTCTACCTCGTGCGCCCGTTCGCCGCCGGCGGCGGCCGCGGCAACCAGGCGGCCACCACCGACATCAAGCTCTTCGACCTCGAGGAGCGCGAGGAGCAGACGGTGCTCGCGGACGTCCGCGGCTTCTCGCTGTCCTTCGACGGCAAGAAGCTCCTCTACACCAAGGACGGCCAGATGGGCATCGTCGACGCCAAGGCCGACCAGAAGCCCGCCAAGAAGGCCCTGCGCCTCGGCGACATGAAGGCCGAGGTCGACCCCCGGGCCGAGTGGCGGCAGATGCTGCGCGACGCCTGGCGCCTCGAGCGCGACTTCTTCTACGATCCCGACCTGCACCAGGTGGACTGGGACTCGATGTGGGACCGCTACAGCGAGCTGCTGCCCTACGTGGCCCACGGCTCGGACTTCACCTACCTGGTGGGCGAGATGATCTCCGAGCTGAACGCCGGCCACGCCTACGCACGGCCTGGCGATCGTCCGCTGGCCAAGAACATCGGCACCGGACTGCTGGGCTGCGACTTCGAGCGCGACGGCGACCGCTACCGCTTCCGGCGCATCTTCACCGAGCGCGACTGGAACGGCGGTCCCGATACGCCCCTCTTCGGACCCGGCCGCGACGTCAAGGAGGGCGACTACCTCCTGGCCGTCGACGGCGTCGAGCTGAAGGCGCCGCAGAATCCCTACAGCCTGCTCGTGGACAAGGTGGGCGAGCAGGTGGTGCTGACCGTCGGCACGGGCAAGGGCGACGACGGGCGCCGCGACGTCACCGTCGAGCCCATCCGCAGCGAATCCGATCTGCGCTACTGGGCGTGGGTGGAGCACAACCGCCGGCGGGTGGACGAGCTCTCGGGCGGCAAGATCGGCTATCTGCACCTGCCCAACACCGCGGTGGGCGGCCAGCAGGGCTTCGCGCGCGGCTACTACCCGCAGGTGCGCAAGGACGGCCTGATCATCGACGAGCGCTTCAACGGCGGCGGCTTCATCCCCGACTTCTTCATGAACGTCCTGCGCCAGCAGCTGGTGAACCTGTGGCGCCCCCGCTACGGCCAGGACTGGCGCACCCCGGGCACCGCGTTCCTCGGCCACATGGCCATGCTCAGCAACGCCTACGCCGGCTCGGGCGGCGACGCGCTGCCGTACTATTTCAAGGCCTACAAGCTGGGCCCGGTGATCGGCATGCGCACGTGGGGCGGCCTGGTGGGCATCAGCCGCGGCATCCCCCTGATGGACGGCAGCAACGTCACCTTCCCCGAGTTCGGCATCTACAGCCTGGACGGCGAGTGGGTGGTCGAGAACCACGGCGTCGACCCCGACATCGTGGTCGACAACCTGCCGGAGGACGAGATCGCCGGGCGCGATCCGCAGCTGGAGAAGGCGGTCGAGGTGCTGCTGCAGCAGATCGCGGCCGACCCGATCAAGCTGCCGGAGATGACACGCTTCCCGCAGGATCGCAAGTAGCGGCCCACGCGATCGGACGCGCGACGCCCCCGGCCCGGCAAGGGTCGGGGGCGTCGGCTCGTTCGGCGCTGGCGCAGCCGGGATGTATGTTTGATCTTTGACCCCAAAGTGTGCGTGGCGCTGCACACTTTCTGGGGCCAGACATCAAGAACGGCCAACCGCCGGATTCAGTTCAACCGCCACAACGCCAGGTTCAGCGCCGACGCGAACCCCACCCACGCCAGATACGGCGTCATCAGCCAGCCGCCCACGGCACCTGGCGCCAGAACAGCACCGTGACCGCCAGGATCGCGAGCCATAGCAGGCCGATGTCCACCAGCGCGAGGCCGATGCGCTGGCGGCCGAAGAACAGGAACGACCAGGCCGCGCTGAGCACCAGCTGCCCGACGAACAGCCCCAGCGCCGGCCCCGCCGCCTGCCACCCGGCGTGCCGCCAGACGCCCCACGCGGCGATCGCCATCAGCGTGTAGAGCAGGGTCCAGACCGGTCCGAACACCGCATCGGGCGGCGTCCAGGCCGGCTTGGCGAGCGAGGCGTACCAGGCCCCGGGCAGGAATCGGGAACCGACGGCGGCGGTGGCGTAGCAGGCCAGCAGCCAGCCCGCGAGGCCGAGCCAGGGCTTCGTGGTCATCGCGGTCAACTCCAGGGCTCAGGTCCGCGAACCGACCGTCGCCGCCGCCAGCACCCGCGCCAGCACGGTGCGCAGCTCGCCGGCGTTGATCGGCTTGCTGAGGTAGTCGTCCATCCCGGCCAGCAGGCACTCGTCGCGCGCGCCGGCGACGGCGTTGGCCGTCATCGCGATGATCGGCACGTCGGGCCGCCGCACGCCCGAATCGGGCCCTCGGATCTTACGCGTGGCCGCGTAGCCGTCAAGGACCGGCATGTGGCAATCCATGAAGACGACGTCGAAGTCCTCGCGCTGCAGGATCGCGACCGCCTCCGCGCCGTTGTCCACGGCCATGGCCTCGATGCCGAGCCCCCGCGAGAGCAGCCGCACCGCGACCATCTGATTGACGTGGTTGTCCTCGACCACCAGGGCGCGCAGCCCCGGCGGCAGCACGGCCTCACCCGCGGTCGACCGCGGGCTGACCATCAGCGGACCCGTGCCGTCCGCCCGCCCCAGCACCGCGGTGAACCAGAACGTGGAACCGCGGCCGGGTTCGCTGTCGACGCCGATCGTCCCGGACATCAGCTCGATGAGCTGGCGGCAGATCGCCAGCCCCAGCCCGCTGCCCTCGAAGCGGCGGGTCGCGGAGATGTCGGCCTGGCTGAAGGTCTCGAAGATGGCCACCTGGTCGGCGAGTGCGATGCCGATGCCCGTGTCGCGCACCTCGGCCCGCAGGGTGACGGTCCGGTCGTCCGACGTCTCCACCGCCAGATGCACGGCGACCGAGCCGGCCTCGGTGAACTTGACGGCGTTGCCCAGGAGGTTGATCAGCACCTGCCGCAAGCGTCCGGCGTCGCCGCGGACGCAACCGGGCACCTCCGGGCTCACGTGCGAGGACAGCGCGAGGTTCCGGCCGGCCGCGCGCGCCTCCACCACGGCGAGCGCCTCGCCGACCACCGCGCGCGGGTCGAGGTCGGCCACCTCGAGATCGACCCTGCCGGCCTCGATGCGGGAGAGGTCGATCACGTCGGCGATCAACGTCAGCAGCTGGTCGCCGCACACGGACATGGTCTGGAGGTACTGGCGCTGCTCATCCGACATCTCGGTGTCGCGCAGGAGCTGCAGGACGCCCAGGATCCCGTTCATCGGCGTGCGGATCTCGTGGCTCATGTTGGCCAGGAAGGCGCTCTTGGCCGCGCTCGCGCGCTGGGCCGTCGCCGCGAGCTCGCGGGCCTGGGCGGCGCGGGCGGCCAGCTCGTCCTCGAGCTGCTTGCGCTCGACGAGGCTGGTGACGTTCTCGATGAGCAGCGGGCGGCCGTGGGACTCGAAGCGGGCCACGGTCTTGAGCACCGGGATCCGCCGCCCCTGCGCGTCGGTCAGCGTGCACTCGTCGGCGTCGACGTCCAGGCCGAGGTCGGTGATCGGACACACCCCGCGGGCGCTCGAGCAGATCACCTCGTGGCACGACCGCCCCACGAGGTCCGCGGCCGGGGCGCCGAGCAGCTCGGCGAGCACGGGGTTCACCCGCTCGATGAGGTGCGTCTCGGCGTCGATGATCGCCAGCCCCGAGTGCAGCGTCTCGAAGACGCCGGCCGCCAGCTCCTCCCGCAGGTAGAAGAGGCAGTTCTCGGGACGGTTGAGGCCGAGAGCGATGGCGCGCGCCATGCCCCGGCAGGTGCCGTAGCCGCAGGAGGCGCAGTTGAGCTCGTCGTCGGACGAGCGCTTGCCCAGCGCCGCGAGGGCGGCCTGCAGCTCGGCCTCGGTGGGCGCCTCGGTGACGGCGCTGACGTCGGTGCGGTCGACGTAGTCGCGGCGGTAGCGGTCGCGGCGCCAGTGGTCGGCCACGGCGACGGAGAGGTCGGCGGGCGCCTGGTCGGCCATGGCCTGGTCGCGCCGGCGACGCACCGGGAATTCCAGGCGGTCCCGATGGACCTGGCCGCGCCGGCCGCTGGCCGTGCCGCCGTTGCAGCCGAGGCTGCAGTTGAGGACGTCGACCACCCGGGGCGCCTGGCCGGCGGCGATGGCGGCGGCCAGGTCGTCGAGGTAGGGGAACACCTCCGGCCCTTCGATGGTGCGGGTCAGGCCGGCCAGCGCCGGACGCTCGCGCACGAGCGTCTGCAGGAGGCCGCCCGGCGACGAGAACCCGACCGCGCGCTCGGCCGGCGGACCGGTGAACGCCATGGCTGGAAAATCCGCCAGCGAATGTCCCCGCGCCTTCAGATGGCGCTCGACCGCCTCGATGGTCACGTTGGCCACCGGCGGGTCGAGGCCCGCCAGCTCGCGGGCCTTCGCCGCGCACGGCGAGATGGCCAGCAGCCGATGCCCGCGGTACTCGGGCCAGTCGGCGGCGATCATGCGGACGGTGTGCGCCATGGGGCTGTGCACCGGCGCGAGGTGGCGCAGCAGCTCGGGCCGGTAGAGCTCGATGTAGGTCACCACCACGGGGCAGGGCTGGGCGATGATGCATTCGGGCTGGTCGTGGTCGAGGTGATCCAGGTAGCTGCGGACGGCGAGCTCGGCGCCGAAGCTGACGTCGAAGCAGGCGGACACCCCGAGGGAACGCAGCCAGCCGTTCAGGTTCAGGAGCTGGTCGCCGAACGCGGCCGCGGCCGACGGGGCGACGATGGCGCAGTAGGGTACGCCCTGCTCGAGGTCGGCCAGCACCCGCGGCAACGCGTCGTCCACCACGCGGGCCCCGTGGGTGCAGGCGGACAGGCACGCGCCGCAGCCGATGCACAGCTCGTGATCGACGGCCACGTGGTCGCCGCTCGCGTCGTTGCAGTACTTCACCGGGCAGGCGGTCAGGCAGCGCTGGCAGTTGACGCAGAGATCGGCGTCCACCGACAGGACGGCGAAACTCCGGGTGAGCGGGGTCTGGGTCGCCATGATGCTGCGTCCCTTCGAGACGGCGACGGCGGGTCGACGTGTGCCGATGTCGATATCGGCTCGTTAAGGCCTGACCTTAGCCGCACCAAGAGCCGGCACGTAACGCCACCGATGCACCGTCCTCGGGCGAGGACATCCCGGGCGGCCGACCCGCCGATATCCACATCGTTGACCCGCGCCGGGGCCAGGGGCTACGGTTCGCCCGGACCCCAACCCGCGAGGCTCGACCCATGACCACCAGCCCCTTCGACCTCACCGGTCGCCACGCCCTCGTCACCGGCGCCAGCCGCGGCATCGGCGCCGCCATCGCGCACGTCCTGGCCGCCCACGGCGCCCGCGTCGCCGTCCACTACCGGGCGGGCGAGGCCGAGGCCCGCGCCGTGCGCGATCAGCTCCACGGCGAGGGCCACCATCTCGTGCAGGCCGACCTTTCGGACCTCGCTGCGGCCGCCGCCCTGCCCGGACGCGCGGCCCGCGCCCTGGGCGCCCTGGACATCGTGGTCAACAACGCGGGCATCTACGAGCGCCAGCCCGACGCCGGCGCCGATCCCGACGCCTGGCGGGCCGCCTGGCAACGCACCCTCACGATCAACCTGACGGCGCCGGCGCTGATCTGCGAGGCGGCCGTCCCGCACCTCGCGCGGGCGGGCGGCGGCCACATCGTCAACATCTCCAGCCGCGGCGCCGTGCGCGGCGAGCCCGAGGCGCCCGCCTACGGCGCGAGCAAGGGCGGCCTGAACTCGCTCAGCGGCTCGCTCGCGATCGCGCTCGCACCCCGCGGCATCCGCGTCGTCGCGCTGGCCCCGGCCTGGGTGCTGACGGACATGACCCGACCCTACCTCGAGGGACCCGAGGGCGACGCGATCCGGGCCCAATATCCCATCGGACGCATCGTCGACCCCGCGGAGCTGGCCTGGACCACGCTGCTGGTGGTGAGCGGGAAGGCCGACGCCCTGAACGGCGCGGTGCTCGATCTCAACGGCGCCAGCCACCTGCGCTAGGACGACGGCGCCCCCGCCGGCGCACGGCCGGCGGGGGCGTCCGGAGGTCGAACCCGTCGGCGGCGCCTAGAACTGGAACCCCGCCATCACCGAGAAGGTGCGGTCCTTGAGGTCGCGGTAGCGCTCGGCGTCCGTGAACTCGTCGTTGATGTCGTCGAGGATGTCCCCCACCGGCACGTCGTTGAGCGCGGTGACGGCGATGTCGTAGCGGATGTCGACGATCAGCTTGTCGAAGAGCTTGACGTCGGCGCCCAGGACCACGCTCCAGACCAGGTCCTTGTTATAGTCCTTGACGTCGACCCAGTCGCCGCCGCGGTCGGTGAACTCGCTCTTGATGGGCAGGGCGACGGCCGGCCCCGCGTACACCGACGGGCTCACCATGGGGATGGGCAGCCCGAACTTGATCACCACGGGCACCTGCAGGTAGTGGTTGCGCACCTCGACGTTGTAGTCGCTGGGGTTGAGCGCGCCCAGTTCGGACTTGCGGCTGGTGTACAGCAGCTCGGCCTGCAGATGCAGCAACGGGCTCGCCATGTCGACGTAGAGGCCGGCCACGTAGCCCGACTTCGTGGACGACTCGATGTCCTGCATGTTCACGTCGGAGATGTTGAGTCCGGCCTTCATCCCGTAGGTGGGCAGCAGGCCCGCCGAGGCGGTGGCGGCGGCGAGGGCGAGCGTGGCGAGGGTCAGGAGCAGGGCGCGCTTCATCCGGGGACCTCCTGTCGGGTTCAGAACCACACGCCGAGCGACAGCACCCAGGTGGTGTCGGTGGCGTCCTTGAACTTGCGGTACTCGGAAATCATGTCGTCGAAATCGCCGTAGTCGAAGTCGGTGACCGCGGTCAGGCCCTGCAGGTAGCGGACCTCGGCATCCCAGCGGCCCTTGCGCACGCCGCCGCCCACGACCAGGGTCCAGGAGAACGTGTCGGTCTCGTCGAGCACGTCGACCCAGCCGCGACCCTCGCGGCGGGTCTCGGCCTTGACCAGCACGTCCGTGGCCAGGCCCACGAACGCCCGCGGGTCGACCCGCTCGGCCGGGAAGTGGTACGACAGCAGCACGGGCACCGACACCACGTCGGCCTTCATCTCGAGGATCAGGATCTCCCAGAGCGTGCCGCCCTGGAAACCCTTGGACACGTACCACAGCTCGGGCGTGAGGTGCCACTGGCCGCCGAGCGGCAGATCCACGCCCGCGCCCACGGCCAGGCCTTCGCGGGCGTCCGAGGTCAGCGGATCGCAGTGCAGGTTGGCCGAGGCCACCCCGGCGTGGGCCACGATGGCGGGCCGGGCCGCGGCGGTCCCGGCGGCCAGGAGCAGGGCCAGGGCGAGGGCCGAGAGGGCGGGGCGTAGGGAGCGGTGCATGGACGTGATTCCTCCGGGATCCGGCCGCCTGGCCGGGTGCTGGGGTCGCGCGAGCGACGGCATTGTACCAGCCAATCCTCCCGGAGGCATCACGAACCTGCGGCCGGACGGGCGTCGCGGAGCCGGCGCAACTCGTCGAGCAGGGTGGCGATGTCGGGATCGGCGGGCGCCAGGTCGTGGGCGCGCTCGAGGTCGGCGACGGCGCCGTCGAGGTCGTCGAGGTGGAAGCGCAGCAGGCCCCGGTTGTACCAGGCGACGGCCAGGTCGGGGTCCAGGCCGAGCGCCGTCTCGAGCGCGGTGAGCGCCAGGTCGGGCTCGCCGAGCTGGATGCGGGCCAGGCCGAGGTCGCTCCAGGCGCGGGCTTGGTCAGGCGCGGCGGCCACCGCCCGCTCGAGCAGCGGCCGCGCCTGCGCCGGGCGGTCGCTCCGCAGGTAGAGGCGGGCGAGGGTGGTGAGGGTCTCCAGGTCCACCACGCGGCGGGCGTCGAGCGCGCGCTGGGCGGCCTCGAGGTCCTGGCGGGCCTGGTCCCGGCGTCCGGGCGCGTCGGCCAGGATCAGGCCGCGGACCCGGCGTGCGAGCGGCGGCGCGAGGTCCAGGCGCAGGCAGCAGCCGGCGGCGTCGACGGCGGCCGAGGCCCAGAACTCGCGTGACGCGGGATCGCCCGCCTCACGGTACCGCCGGTAGGCCAGGTCGGTGTAGGCCGACAGCGAGCCCATGACGTAATAGCGGTCGAAGGCCAGCCACACGGGCATCGCCGCCAGACCGGCCTCCGCGAGGGCCGGATGGTCGAGGCGCAGCAGATCGGTGCGCTCACGTCCGGGCACCGACGCCATGGCCGACTCGTACAGGCGCTCGGCCTCCCACCAGTTGCCCATCAACTCCTCGACGCGGGCGAAGTCGCGGAAGCACTCGGCGGCGTGGGGCTTCTCGGGCGCCATCGGCCCGGTCAGCACCTCCTCGCTCACCGAGGCGTCCCGGCCGGTGAAGATGGCGTGCGCCGCTTCCACGCCGGCCCGGTGCCAGTACGACATGCCGTAGATCCAGTGCGAACGGTGGTCGCGGTTGGCGAAGCGGTACGCCACGTCCTCGGCCCGGCGGTTGCGGCCGAGACCGGCCAGGTGCAGGGCGCGCAGGAGCTGCACCTCGTCCTCGGCGGCCCCGTGCGCGGCGGCGCTGTCGGCCCAGGCGAGGCCGCGCTTCCACTCGCCGCGGTCGTAGCGCAACCAGGAGGCCACGAGGGCCGCCTCGGCCGCCAGCTCGTGGCGGCGGCGAGGCACCAGGGGCGAGGCGGCCGCGAAGCCCGCGAGCGCATCCTCGGCCTGCTGGTAGTCGCCGAACCAGCGGCCGAGGTGAGCCAGCTGCACCCAGCCGTCGGCGCTGGTCGGATCCAGGCCCACGGCCGTCCGCAGCGCGCGCAGTTCGTCGGCCAGACGGGCCGAGGCGGCGGCCCGCCCGAGGTACGTGCGCGCCTGGCTGCGGCGGGACGCCTGCTCGGCCGCCGAGCGTCTCAGGAATGCATCCAGACCCAGGGAATCGGCGTCGGCGGCGTAGCGGAGGCTCGCCAGGGCGACGGGCGCGCGGGCGGGGGACGTCTGGCACCCGGCCAGCCAGACCGCGGCCAGCCCGAGGCCCAGCAGGGCCACCCGTGCGGTCGTCCGGGACATGGACCCTCCCCTCGACACCGTCAGTGGAACAGGCGGTTGAGCCAGTTCCCCTTCTCCACGGTCGCGGCGGCCACCAGATCGACCCGACCGAGGATGTGCCCGCCGAGCACGGCCACGGCCTCGCCCACCTTCTCGCCCGCGGCCACCGGCGCGTTCAGCGGCGCGATGAACTCGTAGCGCAGCTGCACCTGGTCCTTCTGATCGCGCGGGACGTTCACCTCCAGCGGATCGGCGTAGTTGGCCGCCACCGCGGCCGCCTTGCCGTCGGTGACCGGCACCGACTGGCCGGTCGGCGCGCCGGCGGTGTCGACCAGGGTGACGGTCTCGTAGAGGTTGAACCCGAAGCTCAACAGCCGCGTGGTCTCGGTGGCGCGAGCACGGTCGCTGGAGCAGCCCATGACCACCGACAGCAGGCGGACCCCCTTCTGCACCGCCGTGGCCGTGACACAGTAGCCGGCCTGGCCGTGGTAGCCCGTCTTCAGGCCGTCGAGGCCCCGGTACTGGCCCACCAGCTTGTTGGGGTTGTACATCGTGAACGCACCGTCGCGGAACGGCGCGGTCGACTGGCTCGCCCATCCGAGGGCCTCGGGGAAGGCCAGCAGCGCGCGGCCGATCGTGGCCATGTCGCGGGCGGTGGTGAGGTCGGGCTCCTGGCCACGTCCCGGCGGCAGGCCGTGCACGGTGTGGAACTCGCTGTGCTGCAGGCCGAGCCGGCGCGCGCGGTCGTTCATGAGGTCGACGAAGGCCTCGACGCTGCCCGCGGTGTGCTCGGCCAGCGCCACGGCCGCGTCGTTGGCCGACTGGATGGCCAGCGCGGCGAGCAGCTCGCCGACGGTGAACTCCTCGCCCTGGGCCAGATAGACCTGCGAGCCGCCCATGCGGCTGGCGCGGGCCGAGACGGTGACGAGGTCGTCCATGTGGATGTCGCCCTCGGCCACGCGTTCGAGCACGATCAGCTCGGTGAGCATCTTCAGCATGCTGGCCGGCTGACGCACCACGTCGGGGTCCTTGGCGGCCAGCACCATGCCGCTGTCGGCGTCGATGAGGATGGCGGTGGCGAAATCCCCGTCGACCTCCGCGGGCGCGGCCGGCGCGGCCGGCGCCGCCGGCTCGGGCGCCTCGACGGCGAACACGGCCAGGCTCCAGGTCACGAGCAGGATGGTCAGAGGGCGACAATGGCGGGGCAAACGGCGCGCGGAGTCCGGCATGAGCATGACATCCTTGTCCTCGGGGTCGGGGGTGTCCGCCGAGGGTAACCTGCGGCCGGGGAATGTCAAGGGGCCCCGCGTCCGCCGCGCCGTCAGACCAGGACCGGCGCCGCCGCCCCCCAGGCCAGCGCGCGCAGCGGGAAATCGGTGAAGAAGGCGTCGACGCCAAGCCGCTGCAGCAGCTCGTACTCCCAGGCCTGGTTGACGGTGAACACGCGCACGGCGAGGCCCCGCTGGTGAGCCGATTCGACGAGCCGCGCCCGCGCCGACCAGCGCGAGATGTGGATGGCCTCCGCCCCCAGGCGGCTGGCCGCCTCGAGGATCTCGCCGCCCGCGCCCTTGCCCTCCAGGGGCGCCACCGGCAACGACGGCTCCAGCACCCGCACCTCCTGCAGCTGGGCCCAGTCGAAGCTCGAGAGCACCACTTGCTCGGGCCGCCAGGCACCCGACGCCACCGCGTCCTGCAACGCCGCGACGGTGGCCGCCGCCGCGCCCGCGCCCTTGAGCTCGATGTTCAGGCGCGCCCGGCCCGCCGCCAGCTCGAGCACCTCCTCGAGGAACGGGATGCGCTCGCCTTCCCCGGCATCGAGTGCCCGCAGCTCCCCGAGGGTGAGCACGGACAACGGACCGCTGCCGTTGGTGGTGCGGTCGACGGTGTCGTCGTGGATGACCAGGAGGCGGTCGTGCACCAGGTGCACGTCGAACTCGAGCCAGGTGGCGCCCAGCTCGAGGGCCCGCGCGAAAGCGCGTACGGTGTTCTCCGGTTCCTGCCCGCTGGCGCCGCGGTGAGCGATGCAGACGGGCCTGTCGGTGCCGGTCACGGGACGGGTGTCGGCAGCCATGGGACCTCCGGACTCGGGGCGGCCGCGCCACGGGGGGATGACGAGGCCTTCGTGGTAACGCTCCGGATTGAGTTCGTGAAAAGCAAGTCCGTGGTTGCATCAATGTCCAGCATACCACCCGGATGGGCGCCGACCGGCCGGACGGCGGCCATGCAGCCAGTCGTCAGCCAGGAGCGCGGCCCGCCGGGCGAGCCGGGAGCGGCCGAGCAGCCAGCGCACGGGCCGGTGCGGCCAGGTGTCGGGATGGCCGTAGGGGCAGCATTGGAGGCAGCGGCAGGTCGCAGGTGAGCACGGCCAGCCGCACCCGCGGACCCTGGCGGGGCGCCATCGGCAGGCCCATGCGGCCGATCTCGCCGAGGCCGGGCTCCAGGGCGGCGCGAGAGAACATGGTGTCGCCCTTGCGCCGGAACTGGCAGGCCACCGCGCCGACACCGGCGCCGATCAGGAGCGTCAGGCCACGCCAGTGGCGGGGTTGCGGCAGCGGACCGCCTTCCGTCCGGGGTTCGGTCGAACACCGTACGACGCAAGAGCCTGCAACAGCCGGGATCACGCCTCAACCTCGGGACCCGGCGGCCGATGATCCGGAGGTCACCCGCAGCCGGAGGCCTGACCATGCCCAACCAGCGTTCCGCCGACCGCCACCTGCTCAACGTCTACCTCGAGGTGCGCGACGCCGAGACCGGCGAGGCGGTGGGCCGCGTGGTCGACCTCACGACGGCGGGCATGCGCATGGTGGCCGACCGGCCGATCGACGATCAGCGCGATTACCAGCTGCTGATCACCACGGACATCGGCGCCGCCGGCCGCCAGACCATCCGCCTCGACGCCCGCTGCACCTGGACGGGCCGGGACACGAACCCCGACCTGCTGGTGGCGGGCTTCGCGTTCGAGCACCTGCGGCCCAGCCAGCAGACCATGCTAGCGCGCGTGATCCGGCAGTTCAGCTTCGAGCGGACATGCTGACCTTGCGCGGACGCCTGGGCCGGCGGGTGGCGGCCCTGCTGCCGCTGCTCTGCCTGCTGGCCTGCGACGGCGAGCAAGGCGCCTGGCAGGCCGCCCAGAAGGCCGGCACCCTCGACGGCTACATCAGGTTCATCAACGAGCATCCCGGCAGCGCCCTGGTGGCCACCGCCGCCGCGCGCATCGACTCCCTGGAGGTGGCCACCGCGTTCGCCGCCACCCGTGCCGGCGACCTCGTCGCCTTCGAGGCCATGCGCGCACGTGGCGTCGACCTCACCGCCACCGATCCCGACGGCGCGACGTTGCTGCACGCGGCCGCCGACGGTTGCCGGCGCACGATGACCGAGGTCCTGCTCGCGAACCGCCTCAACCCCGGCCGCCGCGCCGACGACGGCACCACCGCCCTGCATCGGGCCTGCCGCGCCGGCTGCCCCGGGGTGGCCGCCCTGCTGCTCGACCACGGCGCCGACATCATGGCCGACGTGCTGCTGCCCCTGGCCGGCCAGACCAGACGGGCGGCTCCGAGGAGCCGCTCGCCGGCACGGCGGCCGCCCTCAAGGGCACCCCTGCACTGGGCCTGCCGCCACGGCCACGCCGACGTGGCCGCCCTGCTGCTGGCCCGCGGCGCCCGGGTCGACGCGCGCACCGGCTGGGGCCTGACGCCGCTGCACGAGGCCGCCGCCTCGGGCCTGGCCGACGTGGTGCAGCTGCTGCTCGACGCCGGCGCGCCCATCCGCATGGCCGACCTGAACAACGGCCAGCCCATCCACCATGCCGCCAGCGCCGAGGCGATCGCCGCTCTGGCGGCGGCCGGCGCCCGGCTCGACGAGCCCAGTCCGTTCCGCGGCCTGCCCATCCACAACGCCGCCTACCTCGGCCTGACCGACGCGGTGGCCGCCTACCTCGATGCCGGCCTCGACGTCGACGTGCGCGGCACCTGGAACACCAGCGGCGGCACCACCGCGCAGGTGACGCCGGCCTGGGCGGCGGCGGCCGGCGGCCGGGTGGCGGTGCTCGAGCTGCTGGCGGACCGGGGCGCCGACCTCGGGTTCACCACCGGCGGCCGCGAGATCGGCGGCAGCCTCCTGCACGCCGCGGCCTGGCACGGCCATGCGGCGGCGGCCGAGTTCCTGCTCGCGCGCGGCCTGCCGGTCGACCCGCGCGGCAACGTGTCGATGGACGTGCCGCTGGCCGCTCCGTGGCCCGACGTCACGCCGCTCGGCGTGGCCGCCTACTACGGCCACACCGACCTGGCGACCAGGCTCCTGGCCGCCGGCGCGGATCCCGGCGCCATCACGGCGAACGACTGGTCGGTGATCGAGATGGCCGTCGTGTTCGAGCACCGCGAGATCGTGGCGATGCTGCTCGCGCGCGGCGTCGACCTCAGGCACGACGCCGCGGGCGTCGAGATGCTCGACACGTCGGACGAGATCCGGGGGATGCTGGTGGAGTACCTGGGGCGGTAGCTGCCTCCCGGGGCGGACGGGCAACCACCGGTTCCTAGCGCAACGCCCCCTCCACCGCCCCCACCATCGCCGCGAACTCCTCCGCCGTGTACCCCACCGACTGGAACACGATCCTGCCGTCGCGACCGATCACGTAGTTGCGCGGGATGTGGGCCTCGGCGAAGCGGGCGTAGTTCTCCCGCGTGGGGTCGGTGGCGAACGTCCAGTCGAAATCGAACTTCGCGAGGAACGGGGCGACGACCTCGGGCGTCTCCTCACGCGCCACCGAGATGAGCACGAAGTCATCGCGATCCTGCCAGCGGCGCCAGACCTCGTCGCGCAGGTGAGGCATCTCCTCGCGGCACGGCGGGCACCAGGTGGCCCAGAAGCTGATCAGCACCACCTTGCCGCGCTGGGCCGCGAGGTCGAAGACCTCGCCGGCCATGGTGGTGACCGTCAGGGACGGCGCGGGATCGCCGACGGCGGTCAGGGTGGCGTCCTCGACCGACGGGACCTTGCCGTGGGAACCGGCACAGCCGGCCAGGGCGAGCGCGAGCAGCAGCAGGAGGCAGGTAAGGCGCGACGTCATCGTGGCGAACCTCGTCAGTCGTGGGCGGCGGGCGCGGGGTCGGCCTCGCCGGTGTCCAGGAGCACGCGCCAGTGGCCCGAGGCGTCGAGCACCCACCACGTGAGATAGCGGCCCTGGCCGAGGACGGCGACCTCGGCGCCGGCCTGGTCGAGCTGGACGTAGCGGTACGTGCCGGTGGTGCAGCCCGAGCGGCCGTCGGCGAACGCGGCGGCCGAGGTGGGCTCCCAGAGCAGGCGGCGCGTGGGGTCGGCGAACAGGGGGCGATCGCTCGCGGCGATCGCGGCCTTGCCCTGCACCGGCGTCGTCGAGCCGAGGGACGGTAGGCGCACGGCATCGGGAGCGAGGTGGTCGAGCCAGGCCGCGAGGCCGCCGGCGGCGACGGCCGTGCAGAAGTCGCGGTCGGCCTGCATGAGTTCGGGGCGGAGGTCCACGGGTTCTCCCCGGACAGGGCCGGCCAGGGTGAGCGCGAGCAGCGGCAGCAGCCACGCGAGCTTCGTCATGACGCCCGGAACTCCGGCGTGCCGCGCACGGCGACGATCTCGCCGAAGTACACGCGGTGATAGTCGCGCTGCGGATACAGCTTGTCGATGGCGGGGTCGAGGAAGCGGGCGGGGTCGAGGTCGTCCCAGTAGAGCTTGCGGCACTCGAGGATCAGGTCGGCCTCGGCGAAGCCGGGCGCCGCCACCTCGAGGCCCGGCACCGGCGTCAGGCCCGAGCCGTTCATCTTGTCCATGTCGCGGCCCGAGCGGGTGCCCAGGTCCTTGAGGATGGGACGGTAGCGCTCGGCGAAGGCCGTGAGCGTGAAGGTGTCGAACTCCTCGGTGTACCGGTAGGTGTGGCGCGTCGGCCGCACGACCACCTGGGCGAACGGCCGGTTCCACATGGTGCCCAGGCTGCCCCAGGCCACGGTCATCATGTTGAAGCGCCCGGCGGCCAGATCGCCGGCCGCCAGGAGCAGCCAGCGCTCGTGCCAGAGGCGGTGCGGGCAGACCTGGAACTGCTCGACGGGGATGGGGGCAAGGGGCATGGCGGCCTCCGGGGCTGAGCGTCGGGGTGTCGGCCGCAGCCTAGCAGAAACGCGGTGGGCGGGCTAGCGCAGGTCGACCAGCACGAGGCCCAGCACCAGCGTCCAGGCCACCGCCCGCATCAGGTTCCAGCGCAGCAACCGGCGCAGCAACCCGGCCTCGCAGCCGGCCACGGCCAGCCGACGATGGCACGGCACGGCGCCCAGGAAGGTCACCGCCCAGGCCGCCACGATGCCGCCGGCCGCGGCGAGCGCCACGGGATCCGCCGCGACGAGCAGCCCCCGCCCGTGCAGCGCCGCCTGCGCCACCATCAACGGCACCACCACCTGCGCGATCCGCGCGCCGTAGCCGCGATGATACTCGCGGAACCGCGCCGGCTCGATGTCCGCGAACGCCGGGTAGATGATCCGCTGCACCAGCCACACGAGCACCACCAGGCCGGCGTCGACGGCGAGCGTGGCGACGCCCCAGGCGTCCACGTCAGTCCACGTTCCGTTCGAGGTGCTCGCGGTAGGGATCGACCCGCGGCGCGTAGTCCTCGGCCAGCAGCGGCGACGACACCAGGTAATCCGCGGTCGACCGGTTGCAGGCCACCGGCACGTTGTAGACCACGGCGATGCGCAGCAGCGCCTTGACGTCCACGTCGTGGGGCTGCGGCTCCATCGGATCCCAGAAGAACACGAGCACGTCGATCTTGCCCTCGGAGATCATGGCGCCGAGCTGCAGGTCGCCGCCCAGGGGGCCGCTCTTCAGGAGCACCATGTCGACGCCGTCGTCCAGCACCTTGGCCAGCTTGGCGCCGGTGGTGCCGGTGCACACCAGCTTGTGGCGGCTCAGCGAGCCGGCGTTGTAGCGCACCCAGTCCGCGAGGTCGGCCTTGCGGTGGTCGTGGGCCACCAGGGCGATGGTCTTCTGCTTCGGCATGGCCGTGGCTCCTCCGGGGAACGGACTACTGCAGGGGCGTGGCCTCCAGCCGCGCCAGGATCTCGCGCGCCGGGCCGAGCAGTTCCAGGTGAGCGCCGTGGATGCGCCAGAACCGGACGTCGCGCAGCACGGCCAGGAAGCGCTGCTCCTGCTCCATCGCGTCGGGGCAGGCCATCATCGTGGTGGCCACCCCGCTGAACGTCAATTCCTCATCGCGCAGGTCGTAGCTGCCCGTGAGCCGGTTGCACCCGCCCGAGCCGGCCAGGCGATGCTCGTTCGAGTGCAGCACGAGGTGCGGCTCGCGCTGGCCGTCGGGACGCTCGACGGGCTCGCCCACCAGCCGCGTCAGCTTCCAGTACTGGTCCTCCAGGCGCTCGTCGGCGTCGCTGTTGCCGCAGGTCTCGCCGGGATAGCAGGCCACGTAGCGGTCGACGATCAGGTGGGTGACGGGGATATCGCCCTCCATGCCGGGCCGCGTGGCGTAGTGTCCGCTGACCACGACGAGGATCGGCTCGGCCGGGTAGCGGCGGACCTCGCCGTAGGCGCGCTCGAGGGCGAGGTAGTCGCCCTCCATGGCGACGGGATGGCGCTCGCGGGTCACGCAATCCAGGAACGACGCGGCGTCGGCCAGGTAGGTGAACATGCCGCGCAACTCGACCGGCGCGTCGGCCTGCGCCGCGGTGGCCGCGGGGCGTGGTCCACAGCCGGACACGATGGCGAGGGCAAGGCACAGGACCCAGGCGGAACGGATCATGAGGACGCCTCCCCACGGTCGAGGGTGCGCACCAGCTCGGCCAGGTGGCCGAGCGCGAGGCCGAGCTGCGCGGTGGCGACGTAGGGCGCCGGGCCCAACCGCAGGGCCCGGCCACGGTGATCGGTCCAGACGTCGCGGGCCCGCAGGCCGCGGCACAGGGCCTCGGCATGGGGCGACTCGAGCACCAGGAACCCGCCGCGATCGGCCCCGCGCAGGTCACGGTCGCGCGTGATGACGGCGGGGTCGAGGTCGAGCCGGTCGAACCCGTCGGCCAGGTGCTGGACCTGCTGCTGGTTGATGGTCCGCAACGCCGCCACGTCCAGCCCCTGCGCGGCGAAGAACCGCCACACCGCCGCGCCGCGGTACGCACTCACGGGGTCGAAGGTGGCGCCGGCGAACCGGGCGGCGCCCTCGCCGTAGGCCACCTGGCCGGACCCCGCGGGCGCGGCCAGGTCGGCGAACTCGGCGAACCAGCCGGTGATCACCGGCCGCAGCGTGCAGCCGCGCGGCACGCGCAGGAAGGCGTTGCCCTCGCCGAGCTGGCAGTACTTGTAGCCGCCGCCCACCACCCAGGCCGTCTGCAGGCCCTCGACGCGCAGGGACTAGGGCACCACGTTGACGGCGTGGTAGGCGTCGACCAGGAGCTCGGCGCCGTGACGGAGGCAGGCCCGCGCCACCTCGCCGAGGCCGCGCACGATGCGGCCGGTCTGGAAGAGGACGCAGGAGACGAGCACGCAGGCGGTGCGGTGGTCGACGGCGGCGGCCAGGCGCTCGGGCAGCGTGTCCACGGGCGTCGACGCCACCACCTCGACGCCGACCCCGGCCTCGGCCAGGCGCTGGAGCTGGCGGCGGATGGTGTGGAACTCGGCGTCGGTGGTCACCAGGCGCCGGCCGCGGTCCAGCGGCAGGGCCGACAGCAGGCGCACGAGCAGGTCGTGGGTGCTGGCGGCGATCACGTAGCTGCCGTCGGGATCGTCGAGCCGCTCGGCGTAGCCCCGCCCCACCTCGGCGACCATCGCGAAGGCGCGCTCCCACTTGTCGTCCACGTGACGGGCGGCGTCGTCCCAGGCGGCGAGCTGGGCCGCACGCGCCACGTCGGGCCACGCCTGGTGGGAGTGGCCGGTGAGCAGCACGCGGTCGGCCACGCCGAAGCGGGCGTAGTGGCGGGCCAGGTCGGCGGGGTCGGGCAAGCTCGACGCCATGAGCTACTCCGGGTCGGGCAGGTAGAGGTGATCGACCATGCGGTTCCAGCCCTTCTTCGTCCGCGCCTCGACGACCCAGCGGATCCCGTCCTCGTCGTCCGGCCAGTAGGCCTGGCGCGCGAGCCCGGCCGGCATCTCGGCCTCGAAGCCCACGGCCCTGGGATGCAGGTCGCCGACGTCGGCCAGCCGTCCCCGGGAATGCTTGCCGTCCGAGGTGAACGACCAGAACTCCAGGTCGCCGGAGGGCCCCACGCCGAACAGCGCGGTCTCCTCGTAGCTGCTGCCGGTGAACCGCCACACGGCGTCGAGCTGGACGTACGTCTTGCCGAGGGTGTGGCGGAAGCGGCGCGTGCTGACGAGCGGCCCGCGCTCGGTGTCGGCCTCGGCGCGCCAGGCGCCGAGCAGCGGCGCGAGGCGGCCGAGCTTGCCGCGGGCGGGTTTCCAGAGCATGGGCATGGATCGTCCTTTCGTCGGATCGCGCGATCACCGCCGTCCGCAGGCCACCGCCAGCGCCACCCAGCCGCCGAGCAGCATCACGCCGCCCACCGGCGTGACGGCGCCGAGCCAGCGGGCGCCGGTGACGGCCAGCAGGTAGAGGCTGCCCGAGAAGACCAGGGTGCCGAGGCCGAACCCCCAGCCGGCCAGGTGGGCCGCCCGGCCGCCCCCGCGCTCCCGGGCCCAGGCGGCGGCGAACATGGCGAGGGCGTGCGCCAGATGATAGCGCACGCCCGTCTCGAAGATCGCCATGAGATCGGCCGGCAGCCGGTCCTTGAGACCATGGGCGCCGAAGGCCCCGAGGGCCACGGCCAGGAATCCGAGGACGGCGCCGATGCGGCCCATTCCGGTATCGCTCCTAGTGCTTGTGGGCGCCGTGGTCGTCGGGATGGTCGTGGCCACGGCCCTCCATCATCGCCATCTCCTTGCGGTCGCGCTCGGTCATCTGGTGGATCATCTTGACCACGTCGGGGTTGTCGGAGGTGATGAGGCTCACGTCGGCCAGATCGCCGTGCACCTCCTCCATCCTGGCGCCGGCCATCATCAACTGGCCGAACATCTGGCAGTGGCCGCACATCTTGACGGTCATGGGGTTGACCTCGCCGTTCATCATCTTGTTGCCGAGGGTCTCCATGGCCTTGCCGGCCTTCTCGTAGGACGCGCGGTACGCCGGATCGACGGTGGCGATCGTCACGGCGCCGTTGCTGATCTCGTGGCTCTCCCAGGTCATGTGGGACAGCAGGCCGGGGTCTTCGACGAGGTTCTTGCAGAAGGCGCAGTTCTCCATATCGAACCAGCCCGACGCCGACTGGTGGCTGGGCTGGTCGCCGGCCACGACGGGCAAGGCGATCAGAGCCAGGGCGAGGCCGAGCAGCAGGGTCTTCATGGTGGTCTCCTTCACGGTCAGGGTCGCCGCGGTCGCACCGGTCGCGCGGACTGTCGGGGGCGACGCGCGTCGCGGCTCTCCTGGCACAATCAACCACCGCGGGGTGGACGCCGCACCTCCGATCGTCAGCCGGGCCGGCCGCGACGCCGCGGCAACCTCCAGGATAGGGGTTGATCTCCCGGTTCCCGGTCAAGACAATGGTGGCCGCCGGCCGCCAATGGCCGGATCCTTGCTTGAACCATGGCAGCCGCCGGCGAGGCGGCAGACTCCTGCGGCGCATCCCGGAACCGGGCGCCGCGTCCGGATACCAGGAGGAAGCGACGTGAACACCCTACGCGGCGTGGCCATTGCAATGATCCTGGCGCTGGGCGTGGCCGGTTGCGGCGGCACGGTGTCCCGCGAATCGGTGGCGTACGGGCCCACCTTCATGGCCGACCAGGCCGCCGAGCTCGCCCGCCGCCTCGACACCGCCGAGGTGGAGCCCGTGGGCGACGGGGTGCGGGTGCGGCTGAGCGCCGCCGAGCTGTTCGCCGACGATGAGGCGAACGTGCTGACCGAGGCCCTGCCCGACCTGGTGAAGCTCGCCGACGTGCTGCAACGCTACGAGGGCAGCCGCGTGCGCATCGAGGGCCACGTCAACCCCGCGGGCGCGGACGCGCGGCAGGATCAGCTGTCTCAGCTACGGGCCCAGGCGGTGGCGGGCGTGCTGGCGACCAACGGGGTGGAGATGAAGCGCCTGGAGATCACCGGCCAGGGCGGGTCGCAGCCCCTCGCCGACCCCGAGACGGCGGTCGGCAAGGTGCGCAACGCGCGCATCGAGGTGATCATCACGCCCGGCTATCAGCAGTGGACCGCCCCCGCGCCCGCGGTGGCCGACACCAGCGGCGCGTAAGGTCCCCCGCCCGCGCCAAACGTCCCGGGGTATCCGGTCATCCGTACCCTACTCCGGGAGGTTCGCCATGAACCGTACCACGCTCGCCCTATCCTGCCTGCTGGCCTCCGCGCTGGCCTTGACCGTCCCCGCCCACGGCCAGCCGGTGGCCGCCAACTCGACGGCGGTCTGGCAGTCGTCCGCCCCCATGGTCTCCATGTTCCTCAAGCCCGACGGCAGCGGCACGCCCCTGTCGTCCTGCTTCGGCGGCGGCGGCCTGGTCGTTCCGGCCTCGGTCCAGGTCACGCTCATCGACGCCTCGGGTCTGCCGGTGGCCGGCTACTCCGAGCGTAACATCCGCCTGGCGTACGCCGGCACCAACCTCGGCTGGTGTCCCGACAGCTTCTACCCACCGCCGGTCCACGCCCCCAACTGCGCCGACGGCCCCACCGACCCCGCCGGCCAGACCACCTTCACCATGGCCTACCACGGCGGCGGCTGGCACCAGGCCCCCATGCAGATCTGGGTGCTGGAAGCGGGCGGCAACTGGGCCCCCATCCCCAACCTGCTGCCCATCAACGTCAACAGCCCGGACTACAACGGCGACCTGATCATCAACCTGTCGGACATCGCGATCTTCGCCCAGGACATCGGGTCGTTCGCCTACCGCTCGGACTTCAACTGGGACGGCACCATCAACCTGTCGGACATCGCGATGTTCGCGGGCGTGATCGGGACGAGCTGCCCCTGAGACGGGATTCAGCGCGGCCGCGTCCGGGCCTGGCGGGCGCGGCCGCCCAGCCACTGCCCCAGGAAGAACGAGGCCACCAGCACCGGGAAGGTGCGCCAGGCCAGCCCCACGCCCAGCAACAGCCGGGTCGCGACCACCAGCGGCACCGGCGCGTGGATCGCCACGAACCAGCGCGGCGATTTCGGGACCAGGCCCGCCCGCCAGTATCCGAACGGCAGGTTGATCAGGACGACGATGCCGGAGGCGAGGGCGAGGTTGCTCATGGCGCGCCCTGCGCGTCGAGCCGCATGACCAGCTCGTCGATCTCCTCGCCGCGGGCCTCGGCGTGGCCGCGCTCGCGGCCGACGACCCGGAAGCCGCACTTCTCGAGCACCCGTTGCGAGCCCAGGTTGTCGGCGGCCACGCGGCCGTGGAGCGGGCGGGCGGTCTCCACGGCGAGGTAGGCCGTCAGCGCCCGGGTGGCCACGCCCCGGCCCCAGCACTCGCGCCCCAGCCAGTAGGTGACCTCGCGGTCGGCGCCGCGGTGGAAACTGGCGATGTGGCCGGCCACCACGTCGCCGCACAGGATGGTGCGGGCGGTGATGCCCGGCTCGCCGCGCACCTTGCGCCAGTGGGCGTCGAAGGCGTCGCGGTCGGTGGGGTCGGGCGACGTGAACGCCGCCATGAGGCAGGCGCCCGCGTCGCACTGGTGGATGTAGAAGACGTCGAGGTCGGCGTCGGTGACCTCGCGCAGGCGGACCGTGTCGCTCACAGGATCAGTTCTCGGTCAGGACGTGCTCGTCGTACTCCAGCTCGAAGCGCAGCTTGTGCTTGGCCTCTTCCTGGGCCAGGGCGAGGAACAGCTCGCGCAGGTCGGCCGACTCGGTGCGCTCGGCCAGGTCGGTGTACATGCGGAAGGCCTGCTTCTCCTGCTTCATGGCGAAGAGCAGGGACTCCTCGTAGGTGGGCGTGTCGCCGAGGACGATGTCGTTGGTGTAGTCGGCGATGCGCAGGTCGGGAACCTTGCCGGCGGCGATGAGCGGCTTGTTGCCCGCCTTGATGGCCTCGAGCTTGGACTTGTGGCCCCGCTCCTCGCCGGCGAACCCGGTGAAGACCTTGCGGGTGACCTCGTTGCGGGCCTTCGCGGCCAGGCCGGTGTAGAGGTCGATGGCCTTCTGCTCCATCTCGATGGCGTAGTCGAGGATCTCCTCGGTGGTGTTGAAATCGCTCATCGTGTTCGCTCCCGGGGCTGGTGAGGGTTCAGTGGTGGAGAGAAGGTAGTTCAGGAGGGTGGGGGGAATCAAGGGGAGGGTGGTGGGGGATGGGAAGGGGGGTTAGGGCGGGGAGTGTGGGGATGGTGGTGGTGAACGGCGACGGGGGTTGCCAGCGGGGTGGGGATTCTGGTAGGATTTGTTCATGGGGAGGGTTTTGGCGCGTGTCTGCGCCGGTGTATTCCGAGACTGTTGGGTTGCTGGGAGGTGGCGTGGGCGTTGCTGTGGCGTGGTATTTGGATGGGGATATAGGGGAACGGGCTAATCGGTTGTTAGGCTGAAGTGGTGCGAATCGGACGAATCGTGAGGGGAGGCGTCGCGTGAAGGATGATAACCACCGAAAGAACTGCGCCAAGAAGGGGCTCGCGCTCGGAGCGACTGCACTGCTTGCGGCTGTTTGCCCGCCAGCGGCGGTTGGAGTCGCGGCTGCGGCATTCTTGGGCAGCGCACGTCGCTACGCGAAGTCCGGCGACGTTCGGGATGCGGAAGGTTTGGTCACGGGATACTCGGGCTTGTCGGATACGACGAGCAAAAAGGGCAAGTAGCGTGAGCTCAAGCCTAACAAGCCGTTCAAGCTGACAGTCGGCCCTGTCACGGCCCATGCTGTCGCATGGCCCGCGCCAGAACCGCCCGCAGCTTAACGGCATGGTGTTAGAAATACGTTTGCGAGTCTACCCGGAAGGAACGTTGTGCAAAAGATAGCAACAGTCGTGCTATTCGCTCTCGTCGCAGGTGCGGCCATCACAGCAACGGCTGCCGGCGGAGTAGATAGGAGAGTCGTGGTTGTTGGTATTGCAAGCCGTGCAGTAGTTCCCGATATCGTCGTATGGACAGTAACCGTGACTACGGAAGATCCGGATCTGCAGGTGGCCAAGAGAGTGAACGATGAACGAATCAGCGCGGTTTTGGATGTTGCCGAAACGGTAGCGAGCAGCCACAACGATATAGAAACTGGACCAGTTAGAATCGAACGTCGGTACGCTCGCAACGATTTGACCAATATGCGTGAATTCACGCACTTCCGGATTGAGCGAAAAATCAAAATTACACAGCAAAATTTTGAAGGTTTCGAGAAGGTTCTCAACGAACTAGTGATGTGCGCGGAGGTCGAACTAAGCTACTACTACGAGGTCTCAGGTGAACCTGAACTATACGAAGAGTTGCGCTTGCTGGCCTTGGACCATGCCAAGGCTAAAGCCAAGAGCATGGTTGAACGACTCGATAGCGAACTGGGACAAGTCGTGGAGATCAATGAACTCTCGGTGTCTAGAGGTTCTTGGACCAAGGGTGACTCTCCGCCGCCTAAGATCGATCGTGCATCTCCGGAAGAACGAACGATCACTGTTTCGTTATCCGTGACCTTCGAAATCGAGTGAAGGTGAGAGGTGATTTCTAACAAGCCGTTCAAGCTGACGGCTCGCCCTTGTCACGGCGCTGGCTTGCGCCACCGCCGCGCCAAGACCGGCCGCAGCTGAACGGCATGGTGTCCCTGCAAGAGAGGATGAAGACTCCAAATGGAAACCGCATACGGGCGAAGAGTAGCTCTGGGGAGACTACTATTCTGTAGTCTTTACAGTCGCAGACGGTAAGCTCTCAGTTGTCTGTGATTGCAAGGCGGGTGAATGGGGGAAGTTCTGCAAGCATAAGTGGCAGAAAGCTTCTCACGGAGACAGGCGATGCTGTATGATAATTCCGACAATTACACTACTGAACGGTGTTGTTGCTCTCGCGCAACAGCGTGATGTCGACAGCTTGTACGACAACGTAACCAAGCTCGAACAACAGAGCAAGACCTCAGTAAGCGAGGCAAGAGAGAAAACGAAAGTTAAGAAGGAACTGGACAAGCATGAGGCTCTATCCCTTCCTGGATCAGTTCAATGCAATCCGAGCGAATTTGATAGCGTTAGAATGCGAGCTTGAGTTTGTGAAATTCCTTATCTGGAGAAGAAGCTGTTGCTAAGAAGATGGCGAAGGTTTCTGAACTCATTTCAAAACCCTCGAGAGGGTAACCATGGCGCGCGAGATGAAAAAAGCCTTGGTACGTTTCGATCAGTCGTTCGTGCCTGATCAGCAGGCGGCGGAAGCCGCCAAGCCATGCAAACGTCCTCTCCACAATCCACCAGTGTCACCGTCGGAGCTTTCTTCCATCCTGGTGGCTCGCCTTCTTGTGAGTCGAACGGGCTGGAATGATCGGCTCGATTCCTCGCTTCTCCAGGCTCTCACGAAGTGGATTGCTATCGTAGGCCCGGTCGGCGATCAAACGGTCCGGATTCCGGCGAGGTGCGCCTGGCCAACGTGCTCGTCCGTACAGCCACATTCTGGAGCGTCGCCTCGACGAGTCACTTCCGCCGGGGACGCCGGAGTCCAGGTGTGCTCCAAGCGGAGTACCCGCGCCATCGACCAATACCATCCACTTCGTGCCTTTCCTCTTCAATCTGCACCAGCGCATTGCCACGGCGGGTGCGAGGCTTCCATCAATGAGCATTCGTCCCACCTGATCAGATCGGCCTCAGCCAGCTCGGCGAGAAACGCGCCACAATTCGAGGAGAGTTCCGTCTTCTTTCCCACTTCTTCAAACGACGCCAGCAGGTTGCCGGACTGGCCGTATCGTTTCCCGGGAGTTCGCTCCAGGGCGCTCCGGTCAAGAGAACCCATGAATCCCTCGAGACAAGCGACGATCGTCGACTCCGCGGTCGCCCGCCAACAGAGGCTCAGTTTCTCTTTCGGTAGGTGCTTGAAACGGCCTCACATTGCTCATCCGTCAAGTGCCTCCAGGCCATCGATCCTTTCCATGTGATCTCAGGGTCTGGAGCTATCCTAACACCCCTTTGGGGGTTTTTTGAAATGCTTCAAAAGAGTGCACAACCATTAAGAAAAGGCTATGACATGTCCGGTGACGTACGTGAGAACCTCGCAACAATGGTCCACCATGTAAGAGTTGTCTCGGGCAGGCTGGCGCGATCGTGCGCTTGAAGCGATGGCACTATCTATTCTATATAATGCGGATTCTCCGATTACAATCGAAGAACTAGCCCGCCGTCTAAATGGACTTCAAGGAACACCCCTGGGAATAGCGCAAGTAGCCTCGATCGGCGAGCGACTTATGTCGAAGCTGAAAATTACAAAAAATGCAGCGGAGGCGTATTCTTTATCACAAGAAACTAGAAGTGAAATAGAGCTGAACCTGGAAGACGCTGAGCGTATCGAAGCCGATACATCGCAAGCGTTCGACACGTTCTTCAATAAATTAACAGCGAACAACCCCCTCTCATGGGACGAGTTTAAGTCAGATTTTTTGCTCCCACTAGTTTCTGAACTCGGAGCGCGTACATACGATCTGATTTCTGGAGAGAATGAAACGGCGGCGAACACCGAAGTCTACACACGCTTTCTCGACAGGTTCCCCAAAGAGGTGCGCCAAGAGATCTGCGCAGCTCTATCGAACTTCCTCAGTGCTCGCAATAGACCCGTGCGACGTTTCGTATTAAGTCGGATGAGTGCTACCTTTCTCGTGCGCTCAACAGCACTGCCTGATGGCGCGCTAGATGCGCTGGCAAAGTCTGCAGGCGATCGACTAGAAATGTTTGTCTTTGTCGACACGAATTTCCTTTTCTCTCTTATCGGACTTCATGATAATCCCGCAGACGATGTAGTAAGCGCACTAGAATCAATAGGAAGCGTTGCGGGAGGCCGAGTAGACGTAAAGCTATATGTGCTACCTATTACCATCGAAGAAGCACGAAACACCATCGCGTACTATCAAGATAAGTTGTCTCGAGGCCGTATTACCCCACAGCTGGCGAAGTCGGTACAAAAGGCAACACCTGACCTAAGCGGCATTACGCTCAAATATCTACGAACTGCTGCGGAATCCGAGAAGCCGCTGAGCGCCCAAGATTACTTTGACCCGTATTTGCGAAACCTCGTTCGTGTCTGCAGAGGCAACGGTGTAGAACTATATAATGAGAAAATCGACGCGCTTCGTAAAGACCAAGAAGTTCTGGACGACCTGCTCGCCGAAATGAAACGCCAAGAGACGTACAGAGCGAAAGGGGCGAAGCCATATGCAACGATCCTACACGATATGGTCCTATGGCACTTCACTCGCAGAAAGCGCGCAGCGCACGTTGAAGATCCGGCATCTGCGAAGTACTGGGTGGCCACATTAGATTTTGGGATGTTGCATTTTGACAGGCATAAACGACGCAGCATATCTGATGGCGTAAATGTAGCGATTCACCCAACCGTCTTGTTACAGATTCTTCAATTCTGGGTTCCCCAGTCAGAGGAACTTGAAGTCGCCCTAATTGACGCAATACAGCCACTCCTTCCTCACGAGTTTGACGGTCAATCGGAGAGGGTGACCCTGAACATTTTAGGCGTGTTATCCCGCTTCGAAAACGCGTCCGACCTGGATGACGACACTATTGGTGGCATTTTTCTTAACGATGCCGTTCGTACTCGTATCCAGGAAACCGAAGACATAGGTGAGCAGATTGAGATTATTGAATCGGCCGTCGTCGAAAGGGTGAAGAAGGTACGCGAAGAAAACGCGCAGTTGGAAGACCAGATTAGCAAGATGCATCAAATACTCGAAGCGACTGTTGAGAAGCTGAATGATATGGAAGAGGGAGGTCGGCGAGAGCGCGAGCAACTCGCACAGAAGTTGCAGACTGAATCGGAAGAGAAAAGTAAACTAGCCGATACTCTCCAGAAACTTACGGACAAGATGGAGCGTGAGCGAGAAGCGCGATTGAGTCGACTTCGACATGTGCTCTTCGGCGTGTATACAGCGCTTTGTCTCGCATTCGCTGTGTTTGCCGGGATCAAGTGGATAGCGCCATGGTTGATGACTCTCAGGGCACTGCAAACCATCGCCGCATATGGAGTAGTAACTCTATTCTGCTTTGCTTCTGCGCTTGTACTGATCGAGCTCACATGTCGGCGATATTTCTCGCTATTAGATGTGCGGATCCAAAAGAGGAATACGTCTTACACGTAATTGGCTCTGGGCATTGCTCGGCACACTGGCTGCTGGCATCGTCGCCGCGTGGCTGTCTTCGGAATTAGGTATTGGAAAGGGCAACGCTGCACCATAAGTGTAGAGGTGCGTCAGCATTCTACCGTCGGGCCCTACTAACAAGCCGCTCAAGCTGACAGTCGGCTCTGTCACGGCCCTGGCAAGAGCCAGCGCCGCGCCAGAACCGCCCGCAGCTTAACGTCAGGGTGTTAGTCCTTCGTCCATGAAGAAGGAAGACCAAGCGAAGCGGTTTCAAGTAGCACACTGTTGTGGTGCCATGTTCACGAAACGTGAGGCGATTATGAGGAACCGGTGGGTCGAAACAATTCATGTTGTGGGCTCAGTGGCTTCAATAACTGGTATTAGTTTGCTTGCGTTGCGTGGATTGAACCCATCCCTAAACCTACCGGTGGTTCTTGTTGTGTTCTTTGGTGTCGTTTTCGGGCTGGGTTTGTCTCTGATTCTATGGTCAGTCTTGCGTTGGATGCACGGAGTACACCGAGAATCTATGGGAATGGCACCCGCGAGTGGCTTAACTACGATTTACAGTGGCATAGCTATTCTGGTTCTGGTCCTATACATCTGGTTTGTGAGGTTTCTGACAACGTCCGTGGTATGGCAGTAGATCTGCGTTCGTCCACGAATCTAGAATGAGTGTTTGGCTCTGGCGTCTAACAAGTCGTTAAAGCTGACAGTCGGCTCTGTCACGACTCATGCAGAGCCATGAGCCGCGCCAGAACCGCCCGCAGCTTAATGGCAGGGTGTTACACGTCATTCCCGACATCACAAGTGGCGTCGGGCGCGAGGATCGGAGGCGACCGGTGGGCTTAGCTCTGAGTGTTGGGCTGTTGGGCGATCTTAAGGCGAACGATGCCGAAGGCTTCGCGACTTTCTCAGCCTACTTCAATGAGGTCAATGTGCTGCTAGCTGAAAACGGCCTCCCGGCGCACGTTGAGCCCGACACCGCCACGCCATGGGATGCGGAAATGTTCGGCTACTCTGGCCTGCACTATCTTCGCCGTATCGCGGCCTATGTCGACTCCGGACTCGAGCTGCCGCCGCCGGGTGACCAGAACAGCTCGGATGATACGAGGCTGCAGGCGTACTTCAATGATGTGACAGGAGTTGGGGTGGGTGCGCTGAAGAAGCTGTTCCAGAAGCGCGTGCGGTTTAAACGAGAGTTCGATCACCTGATAGTCCACAGCGACGCCGAGGGGTTCTATTTACCAATCGACTTTCCGAACGTTCTGTTAGCAGACGATGGTCGGATTCCTGGTGGGATGGTCGGATCCACCCCCAGATTGTTAGCTGAAAGCGACCGCTTGGCCAGAATTCTCGGTATTCCGTCACACCTCACCAACGATTCGGAGGAGCTGTGTGACGCCGCAGATTCCCAGGGCGAAGGCGGGGCGATCTGGCAGAAATACGGAGTCGAGTCGTTCTCGTGTGTTTCGCTGCGTGAGGCGTGCCGCAGGTCGATGGACACAGGAGCTGCCGTTGTATTCGCGTAGACACAAGCGGGTGCGCTAATGCCGTATAACAACCGGTTGCAGTGGGCGGCCGAACGGCGTCGTGGTCGCGCTGCGAGCGCGCCATTTCACGATGCGCTCGCGTCGCTCCACAAACGTCAGCGCGCCGCCGCTGAGCCGGACCGATAGCCAGAACGAGGAAGTGAACGGCTTCATGTCCGCAGCATATTCGAAGACAGCAGTACAATGGCGAGTAGTTCGACAGGATCTACTGATTGTCCAGGGTGAGTTCACCTAACGCCAAGACCGCCAGCAGCTCAACGCCAGGGCGCCAACCCATCTCAAGCCAAAATAACTCCCCCCCCCTACCCCCCCACCACCCCCGAAACCCTCACCACCCAAGCATCCTCACACGGCGGAGTCTCCCTGGCCCCCTCCGGAACCACCACCTCGAACCCCGCCCCCACCCGCCGCCATTCCAGCTCCCCCTCCACCCCCAGCATGGTGACCCGCGCCCCCTCCGCCGGCACCACCCCCTCGACCGTGATCACCGCCGGCGGAACCGCCTCGCCTTCTTCCGCAAGGTAGATGGCATGAACCGCGCCGTCGGCCCGCCCCCGCGTCAGGCACACCCGCCCGGCCTTGTACGGCGCCAGCGCCCGCGTCCCGTAGATGGCCTCGCCGTTGACCGCCATCCAGGCGCCGATCCCGTCCAGCAGCACGTACGCGCCCTCGTCCCAGGTGCCGGCCGGCGACGGGGCGATGTTCAGCAGCAGGTTGCCGCCCTTGGCCACGATGTCCACCAGCAGGTGCACGGCCTCGCGCACGCTCAGGTACTTGGGGTCGGGGATCCACGACCAGCTCCCGCCCGAGATGATGCACGACTCCCACGGATACGGCAGCGCCTCGTCGGGCACCCGGTTTTCCGGCGTCAGGTAGTTCTGGTTCCGTCCCGGCACGGCGCGGTCGACCACGATCAGGCCGGGCTGCGCCCCGCGCGCCTTGGCCACCAGCTCGTCCATGCGGATGTCCTGGTTGACGATGTTGCGCTTGAAGAACCCCGACGTGGTCTCCTCCACCCAGCCGCCGTACCAGCCGCGGATGTCCTCGAGCGACTTCTTGGCCACCCAGCCGCCGTCCAGCCAGAGGATGTCCAGCGGTCCGTAGCCCGTCATCAGCTCCATGATCTGGGTGTGGGTGAACTGGACGAACCGCTCCCAGCGGTCGGGATAGGCCTCGGGGTCGTAGTTGACGTTGCGGTCGCGGGGCGGGAAGTACGGCCACCAGTAGTTCTCGTCGTGCCAGTCGGGCTTGGAGAAGTAGGCGCCCGTCCACTGGCCCCGGGCGCGGAAGGCGTCGAAGATGGCCGCGGTGACGTCGGCCTTCTCGTGGGTGTGGAAGGGGCAGTCCGCGTCGGTGATCTTGTAGTCGGTGGCCTTGGTGTCGAACATGCAGAAGCCGTCGTGGTGCTTGGTGGTGAACACCACGTACCGCATGCCGGCCCGGGCGGCGGCGGCGGCCCAGCGCTCGGGAGCGAACTCCACCGGGTTGAAGGTGGTCTTGAGGTTCTCGTACTCCCGCTTGTAGGCGCCGTAGTCCTGCGGGTTGTCGCCCTCGCGCCGTTCGCACCAGCCGTAGTCCTCCGGACAGATCGACCACGACTCCACGATGCCCCACTGGCAGTACGTGCCCCAGTGCATGAGCAGGCCGAACTTCAGGTCCTGCCACTGCTCCAGCTTGTCGAGGACCAGGGGGTCGGTCTCGGGGACGTAGAGCTGGTCGTCGTCGGCGGCGGCGGCCGCGCCGGCCAGCGCGGTGAGCACCAGCAGGGCGGCCAGGGCGAGCGAGGTTCTGGGCATCGGTCCGGTCCGATCGTTGAGGGTGGCGACGGTCGGCATCCAGGCTATCAGATGCGGCCGCCCGAGGCACGGCCGGGTTGCAGGGGCGCCGCCGGTAGACGACCGCCGGCCGGTGGCCTACAATCGCCCGTCCGGGCGACCCCGCCGCCACCCTCCTCCTGCCCGCGGAGCGCGCATGCGACCACGCCCATGGTGCCTCAGTCCGGCCTCGGGAAACCGGCCCGCGGCCCGGTTGCGCCTCGCCCTCGCCCTGGCGGCGGCCACCGTGGCGTCGGCCGCCGTCGCCCAGCCCTACCGCGACGCCGCGCTCCCGGTGGACGCGCGGGTCGCCGACCTCCTGCCGCGCCTGACCCCCGAGGAGAAGTTCTGGCAGCTCTTCATGCTGGCCGGCGGCCTCGACGACGGCCTCGCGCGCTACGAGCACGGCGCCTTCGGTTTCCAGCTCGGCAGCACGGGCGACGGCATCGGCGTCGACGCGATCCAGCGGCACTTCGTCGAGGACACGCGGCTCGGCATCCCGGTCATCATCTTCGGCGAGGCGCTGCACGGCCTGGTCCGGCCGGGCGCCACGGCGTTCCCCCAGGCCATCGGCCTGGCCGCGACCTTCGACACCGGCCTGATGCACGAGGTGGCCCGGGCGATCGCCCTCGAATGCCGCGCCGCCGGCGTCCGCCAGGTGCTCTCGCCGGTCGTCAACCTCGCCGACGACGTGCGCTGGGGGCGGGTCGAGGAGACCTACGGCGAGGATCCCTGCCTGACCGGCGAGATGGGCGTCGCCTTCGTCACCGAGTTCGAACGGCTGGGCATCGTCACCACCCCCAAGCACCTCGTGGCCAACGTGGGCGACGGCGGCCGCGACAGCTACCCCATCCACCTCGGCGAGCGCCGGCTCCGCGAGCGGCAGCTGCAGCCGTTCGCCGCCTGCATCCTGCGGGGCGGCTCGCGCTCGGTGATGACGGCCTACAACTCCCTCGACGGGATTCCCTGCACGGCCAGCGCGTGGCTCAACCAGACCTGGCTCAAGGACGAGCTGGGCTTCGGGGGCTTCGTCATCTCCGACGCCGGCGCGGTCGGCGGCGCCATGGTCCTGCACGTCACCGCCGCCGGTTACGACGACGCGGCCGCCCAGGCCCTCCGCGGCGGCCTCGACGTGATCTTCCAGACCGCCTACGACCACGCCGAGCTCTTCCTGCCCGCCTTCCTGGACGGACGCATCCCGCCGGCGGTGATCGACGCCGCCGTAGCGCGCGTGCTGCGGGCCAAGTTCGAGCTGGGCCTCTTCGAGCAGCCCTACGTCGGCGACGCTCACGCCCTCGCCGCGGCCGACCTGGCGCGGCACCGCGAGCTGGCGCGCCGCGCGGCCCGCGAGTCCATCGTGCTGCTCGAGAACCCCCGCGGCCTGCTGCCCCTGGCACTGGGCCTCACCCACATCGCCGTCCTGGGCCCCGACGCCGCCGAGGCGCGGCTGGGCGGCTACAGCGGCCCCGGCAACCATCCGGTCAGCCTCCTGGAGGGGATCCGGCGCCGGGTCGGGCCGTCCGCCCGGGTCACCCACGCCCAGGGTTGCCCCCGCCTGGACCCCGGCCTCGTCACCATCCCGACGGCCTTCCTGTCCTGCGAGCAGGACGGCGCGCCGCAGCCCGGCCTGCTCGGCGCCTACTTCGACAACGTCGCGCTCGCCGGCGAGCCCGTGCTGACCCGCGTCGACCCGCAGGTCCGGTGCCGGTGGACCCTCGCCTCGCCCGCGCCCGACCACCTGGCCGCCGACTTCTACTCCGTGCGCTGGACCGGCAAGCTCCGGGTGCCCGACGACGGCAGCGTCGCCATCGGTGTCGAGGGCGACGACGGCTACCGCCTCTACCTGGACGGCGCCCTGGTGCTCGACGCCTGGCGGCCCGTCTCGTCGCGCTCTCTGCTGGCCGCCACCCGCCTCGTCGCGGGCCGCGAGTACGACCTGCGCCTGGAGTTCCGCTCGCCCACCGGCCGGGCCCAGCTCCGCCTGGTCTGGGACCGCGGCCAGCCGGCCGACCGCGACGCCGGGCTGCGCGAGGCCGTCGCCCTGGCCGCCGCCGCCGACCTGGCCGTCGTGGCCGTGGGCCTCGAGGAGGGCGAGTTCCGCGACCGCGCGAGCCTCCGCCTGCCAGGCCGCCAGGACGAGTTGATCCGGCGCGTCGCCGACACCGGGACGCCGACCGTGGTGGTGCTCGTGGGCGGCAGCGCCGTCGCCGTCGGCGGCTGGCGCGACCGCGCGGCCGCCGTCCTCCAGGTCTGGTATCCGGGCGAGGCCGGCGGCGAGGCCGTGGCGGACGTGCTCTTCGGCGACGCCGACCCGGCCGGCCGGCTGCCGTTCTCCGTCCCCATCGCCGAGGGGCAGCTGCCCCTGACCTACGACCACGCGCCCACCGGACGCGGCGACGACTACCTCGACCTCACCGGACAGCCCCAGTACCCCTTCGGCTACGGACTGAGCTACACGCGGTTCGAGTACGCGGACCTGCGGCTCGAGCGGACGCGGATCGCCGCGGACGATTCGGTCGCCGTGAGCTTCACGCTGCGGAACGTCGGCCCCCGCGACGGCGACGAGGTGGTGCAGCTCTACCTCCACGACGAGCTCGCCTCGTCGGCCCGCCCGGTGACGGCGCTCGAGGCGTTCCAGCGGGTCCACCTCGCCGCGGGCGAGGCCACGACGGTGCGCTTCGTCGTCGGCCCCGACCAGCTCGCGCTGCTCGGCCCGGACCTCCGGCCGGTGGTCGAGCCCGGCGCCTTCCGCCTCATGATCGGCGCGTCGTGCCGCGACATCCGCCTGCGGGGAATCCTGCACGTCGGCGAGTGACGCGCCGGCGGTCGAGCCCGGCCGGACCCGGACGGGCTGGCGACGCTCCCGCATCGTTGTAGCCTGTCGGAGACGCGAGCATGGCGGACCGGCCGGCTCCTCGACACCCGCCGCCAAGGCGCCCCGCCCCGATCGACGAGAGGAGCCGAGCGTTGACCCGCCCCGCCCCCTGGACCCAGCCCCTCCGCCTCGCCCGCCTCGCCGGCGCCCTCTACCTCGTCATCATCGCCTGCGGCATCTTCGGCGAGGTGGCCGTCCGCGGCAGCCTCATCGTCCGCGGCGACGCCGGCGCCACCGTGGCCAACATCCTGGCCGCCGAGGGCTTGTTCCGCCTCGGCTTCACCGGCGACCTGGTCGTCTTCCTCTGCGACGTGGCCGTGACCATCCTGCTCTACGTCCTGCTGCGGCCGGTGGACCGGACCCTCGCCCTGATGTCGGCGGGGTTCCAGCTGGTCGGCACCGCCATCTACGGGGTCAACCTGCTCAACTATTTCGCGGCGCTGCTGATCGCCGACGGCGGCCTGGCGGCGCTCCCGCCGCCGCAGCAGCACGCCCTGGCCCTGCTGTTCCTCGACATCCACAAGCACGGCTACGATCTGGGCCTCGTGTTCTTCGGTGTGCACTGCCTGCTGCTCGGTGTCCTGCTCTACCGCGCCGCGTATTTCCCCCGGCTGCTGGGCATCCTGCTGGTGCTCGCGGGGCTGGGCTACCTGGTCGGCAGCGGCACGCTCTTCCTCTTCCCCGCCGCCGTCGGGGCGGTCGCGCCCGTCTACGCCGCGCCCTTGGTGGGGGAGCTGGCGCTGTGCTTCTGGCTGCTGATCAAGGGCCTGCGGCTGCGGGAGTGGCCCGACACCGGAATCTAGCCGTTCAACCGGCCGCTATTCCGTGAACATCGCCTTCACCCCGCTCAGGCTTTGGGCCTCCACCGCCGTCGGGTTGACGTCGGTGACGATCCAGGCGCCGGGGTTCCACCCGGCGGCACCGTTTTGCACATCCACGACGGTGATGAGCGGCAGCGACGTGCTCGAGCTCACCTGCAGCACCGCCGCCGCGTCGGACGCGATGCCGTCGCAGTACCCGAGCCAGCGCCAGACGCCGGGACCTGCGAGGAACTGCTCGGGGCCGAGCACGTCGACCAGGGGGACATCGCCCACGGTCAGCTTGCCCAGCAGGCCCTTGACCTCGTCGAAGGTGGCCCAGCGCCAGTCGGTGTTGGCGTCGAGCCAGCTCTGCATGGCGGCCCGGTCCTGGCCCACGAAGTTCGCGGGATCCTGCCAGTAGAGGCCGGTCTCCTCGTCGTGGAAGTACGGATTGTCGGCGCTGCCGAGATGGTCGAGCCGGGGCTGGATCAGCGGATCGACCGTCGCCACCATCCAGGCGCCGTGGGCGAAGGCCCCGGTGCTGCCCTGGGTCCCGGTGGCGGTGATCGTGTCGTAGTCCGGTTCGTTGGTCGACTGGACGAGGGCGCCGTCGGCCGGCGTGGTGGCGGCGAAGAATCCGGTCCAGCGCGGCCCGCCCGGAGTGACGGTGGACGTCCGCGCGCCCATGATGGACTCCAGGGCGATGCCGCCCGCGCTCGTCGACCCCATGAGAGAGATCACCTCGCCCTCGGTGGCCCAGCGCCAGGTGGTGGACGCGGCGACGAAGTCCTCGGCCTGCGCGCGGGTGATATCGAGGAATACGGCGGGGTCGAGCCAGCAGAGACCGGTCCCGGCGTCCTGGAACATGATGCCGTCGGGGCCGTGGTCGGAGAGTTCGCCGGCGGCAGCGGGGATGGTCGAGGCAAGGGCCAGGGCGAGGATCAGGGCGAAGCGGAGCATGAGGGCCTCCCGGGTCGAAGCGAGGGGTTGTCTTGCGTGGTTCGATTGCGACCACGACCTGAAACGCGAGCTCGAGACATTCGGTCGGTACCTGCGGCGTCGGCCGCGACCCGCGTCGAGAGCCTAGGGGTCGTCCAGGACCCGCGAGATCTTCGCCACGGTCGCCCAGTTCCGCGCGGTCGAGTCGCCGGAGAGCACCCTGTCCACCGCCGCCGCCGCCCGGCTGGCCAGCACCCCGTCCGGACACCACACGTAGGCGGCGAGGTCACCCACGGCCAGCGCCTCCGCGCCCCAGTCCTGCCCGGCCAGCGCCGACAGATCGTCCAGCCGCCCCCGATCCTGGGGCACGAACATCAGCAGCCGCGACGGATCGGTGGCGCTCGCGACGAGGGGATTCCCGGCGACCATCGCCCGCCAGGTCGCCGCGTCGATGACCGTGACGGCGGCGTCGATGCCCGTCGCCTCGAGCACGCCCCGGCGGATCGACGCGGCCAGCGGGGCCGGCCGCCGAGGCCGCGGAATGGCGAACACCACGTTGCCGCTGGCCAGGATCGTCGTCACGTCCTGGAGTTCCAGCCGCTCCAGGACTCGCCGCAGGTCGGCCATGGCGACGCGTTTGGCCCGCCCGACGTTGATGCCGCGGAACAATGCCACCTGTTGCAGGGCCATGGCTTCGTCTCCCGATCCGCTGGGGAACCTTCGTACCCGGGTCGCCAGAGACCCTACAATCTACCATCACGGAAGTCATTCATGAACCCCGGACCCATGCGCACCGCCCTCGATTCCTGGATCGACCCTCGCGTGGCGGCCGGGGCACCGGAACCCGGACCGCCCGCAGCCACCCCGGCCGGCTGGTCGCCGGCATCGGTCCATTCCGTGAGCGTCGCGTGAGAATCATTTTCACATGGATCATCTTTTTTGATCCCCCTCCGCTGCAAGTTGAAATTCGCCCTATCAACGTGGTATGGTCGCGGCGTCCGCCAACTCATCCCGCCGGAGGTCGTCGTCATGAATCCGCGTCTGCTGCGATGCGCCCTGCTCGGTTGCCTGCTCGCCATGATCCTGTCCGGCGCGGCCGACGCCCGCAACCCCATCCGCCGCCAGTTCTTCAACGTGTACCCCGACGCCGAGGGCACGCGCCTCGACGATCTGCCCAGCGCCCCCGGCCACTGCGGCGTCTGCCACTTCGCCTTCGGCGGCGGTGGCCCTCGCAACCCCTACGGCCTGGCGGTCGAGGTGGCCATCGGACAGCTCGGCGACGCGTTCACGGCCATCCAGTCCATCGACGCCCTCGACTCCGACAACGACGGCTACCCCAACTGGGTGGAGATCACCGACACGGCCAATTTCACCAACACCCCCACCTTCCCCGGCCTGCGCGACGATCAGATCGACCAGGTCTCCGGGGTGGACGTGGCCGACATCACCGGCTTCCTGGTCCCCGGCGGCTCCTCCGACACCGACCCGCCCACCGTCACCGTGCTTGCACCGGCGGGCGGTGAGCTGCTGCCGTCCGGCGCCTTCTACCCCGTGAGCTGGACGGCCGACGACCCGTCCGGCATCCTGAGCGTCGACGTGGACGTGAGCTTCGACGGCGGGACCACGTTCAAGGCCGTGGGCCGCAACGTGGGCAACGGCGGCACCTGGAACTGGTTCGTCCCCAACCGCCCCGGCGCCGCCGTCGTCCGCGTCGTCGCCCGCGACGGGGCCGGCAATCCCGGTGACGGCGACAGCGGCGGCTTCGCCATCGACCTCGGCCCCGCCGGCACCGTGCCGACCACCCTGCGCGACTTCGACATGCCCGGCAGCCAGCCCTTCGACGCCGGCCCCCTGGAGGACCCCGGCGTCAACTGCATCACCTGCCACGGCGGCTACGACACCGCCGTCGAGCCCTGGCACAACTGGTTCGGCAGCATGATGGGCCAGGCCCTGCGCGACCCCCATTTCATGGCCACCGTCGCGATCGCCGAGCAGGATGCCCCGGGCGTCGGCGACCTCTGCCTGCGGTGCCACACTCCGGGCGGCTGGATCGAGGGCCGCAGCGCCGATACGTCGGGCGGACTCATGAACGCCAAGGACCGCCAGAGCGTGCAGTGCGATTTCTGCCACCGCCTCGTGGATCCCCAGTACCAGGACGGCGTCAGCCCGCTGCAGGATGCGGCGATCCTCGCTGGCCCAAGCCGAGCTCCGCCAGGCGCAGCCAACGGCCAGTTCGTCCTCGACCCGTCCCCATCCGACGTGGTCCCTACGCCGACGCCCAGGCCAGCCACTGAGTTCCTGGCCTCGCCCTTCCACCTCTCGGCCGACCTCTGCGGCACCTGCCACGACGTCTCCAACCCCGTGTTCGAGCAGGACGGCGACCCCCTCCCGCTACGTTCCCGGTCCGCTCGACTCGCCCCACGGCGATGGCGACCGTCGCCACATGTTCCCCGTCGAACGCCGTATTCCGAGTGGCAGCTCAGCAGCTACGCCGCCGGCGGCGTCTACGCGCCCCAGTTCGCCGGCAACCGCCCCGATGGCATGGTCTCCACCTGCCAGGACTGCCACATGCACGACGTGAGCGGCGTCGGCGCCAACGTCGCCGGCACGCCCACGCGCGACGACCTCGCGCTGCACGACCCGACGGGCGGCAACCATTTCGTGCCCGACATCCTGCCCCAGTTCTATCCAGACGAGGTGGACGCGGTCGCACTCCAGGATGCCAAGGCCCGGGCCGTGGCCATGCTGCAGCTCGCCGCCACCCTCGAGGCGACCCTCGCCATGAACGGCAGCACGCCGGAACTGGCCGTCACCGTCACCAACGAGACCGGCCACAAGCTGCCCTCGGGCTACCCCGAGGGGCGGCGCATCTGGATCAACGTCAAGGCCTACGACGCGGCCGACGCCATGGTGTTCGAGTCGGGCGCCTATGATGCCGGCTCGGGCGTCCTGACCCATGACGCCGACGCGCCGTGGTGTACGAGGTCGAACCGGGCATCAGCCACCGCCTGGCCGACGCCCTCGGCGTCGAGGCCGAGCTCATCGTTCATTTCGCCCTGGGCGATACGGTCTGGAAGGACAACCGGATTCCCCCGCGCGGCTTCGACAACGCCGCGTTCGCCGCGGCCCAGTGCGCGCCGGTGGGTCATGCCTACGCCGACGGACAGCACCACGACCTCGCGGTCTACGACCTTCCCCACGACGCCGTGCGAGCCGAGATCGCGCTGTATTACCAGTCCACGTCGAAGGAATACATCGAGTTCCTGCGCGACACCAACGTCACCAACGACCTCGGGCAACGGCTCTACGACGCGTGGGTGGCCCAGGGCCGGGCGGCGCCGGTGCTCATGGCATCCGTGCAGGCGACCCTCGACCCCACCGAAGCCACGCCGCCACCGATGGCCACGCGGCTGTTGCCCGCGGCGCCCAATCCGTTCAATCCCCTGACGACCCTGCGGTTCACCCTGGCCGAGAGCGGTCCGATCCACCTCTTCGTCGTGGACCAGCGGGGTCGCCGCGTGCGGACCCTGGCCAGCGGGCCGTGGGCCCGCGGAGCGCACGACGTCCGCTGGGACGGCCGCGACGACCGCGGTCGCGGCGTGGCCGCCGGCACCTACCTGGCGGTCCTCGACGCCCCCGGACGCCGCCATACGGAGAAGATGGCGCTGGTGCGATGACCGGACGGAAGCACGGAGGGCGGCCGGTCGTCGCGGCCGCCCTCGTGCCGTCGGCGGGACCATGGTCACGCCACTGGAACTGAATTTCCACATCTGAGAGCTTTTTTGTTGTCTTTACGGACCGCTGCGTGATACAGACATCGGATCATGCCAGCCACCGTCAGCCTCGCCCCCCTCACCCATGCTGACCAACCCGGCCTCGGTGGCCCACGGCTTCTGCCAGAACCGCCGCCACCAACCTGCGCCCCGCCGCGAAAGGTCACGCCATGCCTCGCCCCCTGGACGCCATCCGTGAACCCATGCGCAACCTCGCCCCCGACGAACTGGCCGTCCAGCCGGTGACCGCCCTGATGGGCGTGTCCGATCGTGCGGCCGCCCTCCTGCGCACCCTCGGCATCCGCACCGTCTTCGATCTGGGTGTCTCCCAGCTCTTCCATACCGCGCGCCTGCTCTGCGACCTGGCGTCGGGTGGCGCGGGCGCCATGGCCCGCTTCCAGCAGGTGCCGCGGGAGCTGCTCGACCCGGGCGCCGACGCGGTCAGCCTCGCCGACCTAGCGCGCGTCCCCCTGTCCGGCCTGCGCAGCCTGGACACGGCGGCCGCGCAACGCCTGGAAGAGGTGCTGGGCGTGACGACCCTGGACGAGCTGGGTCGCTGGGCACCCTACCGGGCCGCGCGCGAGCTCATCGAGGGGACCCTCGCCGACGATCTCCCCACCGCCGACCCCGAGATTCCCGACGAGCTGGTGCCCAGGTTCAACGAGTACCCCACGGAGAAGTTCTTCTACTCCGTCTACACCCTCGACGCCGCGCGCCCGACCAGCGGCTTCCGTCCCCTGGAGGGAGCGCTCGACCTCGCGGAACTCGAGAAGAAGGACCAGCACCTGCAGGTCCGCACCGGCGCCATCGTGCGCTACGAGCAGGCCTGGATGCCGGTCGGGCTGGCCCTCGGCAACCTGCTGCACTCGCTGGCCCTGGCCCCGGGAGAGTCGACGCGCATCGCCATGATCGATTGGTCGCGTCGGCAGGGCGTGCGCACCAGCGAGGACATCTCCCAGACCGAGAGCCTGGCCAGCAGCCTCATGCACACCCGCAGCATCAACGAGGTCACCCAGGCCGTGGCGCGCGAGGCCCAGAGCGGGTTCTCGCAGATGAACGCCAACTCCACCGTGTCCAACACGGCCTACTCCGGCTACGGCGTCCAGAACGCCGGCGAGGCCATGGGCGGCGCCCTGGCCGGAGCGGGCGCCGGTCTGGTGGCCGGAGCGGGCGCCGGCGCCGTCGGTGGCGCCGGCGTGGGCGCCATCGCCGGCCTGGCCGGAGCCGGTTTCGGCGCCATCCCGGGCGCCATCGCCGGCGGGCTCATCGGCGGCGGCGCCGGGGGCCTCATCGGCATGGCCGGCGGGGGCGTGGCCGGCTTCCTGGGCACGGCCGAGTTCGGCGGCACGTCCACGTCGGGCGCCGAGACAGCCACCGAGGTCGTCGCCACCACCTCGTCGAGCGGCGAGCGCGAGCTGGCCGCCAGCATGGCCCAGAACATCGCCGACCGGACGCAGCAGCACTCCAGCTCGGCCCGCAACCGACGGGCCACCATCGTGCAGGAGGTGTGGCAGAGCGAGAGCGAGGAGATCACCACCCGCGCCGTCACCAACTACAACCACATGCACGCGTTGACCGTGCAGTACTTCGAGGTGGTCCAGATGTACCGCCTGCGCACGAGCGTCGACCACGTGCAGCGGGCCCTCTACATCCCCATGCGAACCATCAAGTGGTCCCGGGACAGCATCGAGCGCTACCGCGCCATCCTCGTGCGCCATGCCCTGGATCTGCGGGTGCTGACGGCCCTGGCCCTGCCGGCCGCGTCGGCAGCCTTCACCTTCCCGCTGCTCAACCGCATCGACGAGGCCACGGCCCGCGGCTTCCTCGGACAGAACGAGCCCCGCTGGGGGCTCGAATTCGCCAAGAAGGCGGTGGACGGACCGGTGGCCAGCACGCCGCTGGAGCCGTGGGTCCTGCCGCGCGACGTCGTGCTGGAGGACTTCCAGGTGGGCCGCTACATGCGGACCAACAGCCAGGCGAGCCTGTTCCATGAATTCGAGCCCTTCGGCCAGGCCGCCGATCGGGGGGCGGTGGGCCTGCCGCTCGGGTCGGTGCACGGCCTGCATTGGCGCCTGCCGGCCCGCGACGAGCCCGACGCCAAGCCCATGATCATGGATGTCGTGGTGCGGTTCCGTTACCGGGACTCGCAGTTCTTCGCCGTCTACCCCCTGGTCCTCGACCTCGAGATCTATCCCGCCACCACCGGTGTCGTGACCATCCCCATCGGAGTCCTCGACCACGCGCCGGAAGAGTCGTGGCTCGTCGACCACCTCACCATGTTCACCAAGCACTATTCACGGGCGGTGTGGCGATCGGTCGACGAGTCGGACATCACCACGCTGCTCTCGGACTACACGTTCGAGGGGCGGCCGGTCGTCGACCACATCGACCGCAAGCCGGTGGCCATCTCGGGGCAGTATCTCGTGTTCGCCTACCACCACCGGCCGGAGCCGGCGTGGACCGAGTGGTTGAAGGCCCATGGCTTCCTCGCCGACCGCACCGCCAGCGTCGAACTGCTGCCCATGCCGACCGGCGGCGTGTTCGCCGAGGCCGTGCAGGGCCGGGCCAACGCCGCCGAACGCCTCGATCTGACCCGCTTCTGGAACTGGCAGGACTCACCCATCCCTCTGACGGCGCCGGAGATCGCGGCCGTCCAGGCCGGGTCGCGAGCCACCGACGCGAACCTGGTGCCGGGTCAGCTCCAGGCACCCATCGTCAACAACCTCTCGGTGCCGGGCGTGCCCGATCCCCAGGGGTTGGGCTCGGTCCTCGGCGCCATCGGCAACGGCAACATGTTCCGCGACATGAGCGGTCTGGCCGAGGCCCGCCAGCTCGCCGGCCAGGCCCTGCAGCAGGCCCAGGCCGGCGCCACGGCGGCCGGTGAACAGGCGGCGGCCAACCTCGCCCAGGGCATGGCCATGCACTCGCAGGCCATCGACAAGATCCTGTCCATGTTCCAGGACCTGTCGAACCAGATCGCCGGCGCCGGATTCGGGGCCATGACGGCCAACCTCCAGAACGTCGGCAGCAAGAGCATCTCCTCGGCCGGTGCGGTGGTGAACAAGGCGGCCGCCCGCGACGCCGCGCGAGGCGTGGGCAAGGCGGCGGCCGCAGCGAGCGGCGCCGCCGCCGGCCCGTCCGGATCCACCGCCGGACCGGGTGGGACGGCCGCCCCGACAGCCGGTGGCGACGCCGCCGCCGCAGCGCCCGAGTCCCTGGAGGACGACGCGATCCGGACCCTCATCGCCGGCACCAGTCCGTCGCTCGGTGGCACAGGTGGCGGCGTCCCGGGTGGCGGCGTCCCGGGTGGCGGCGTCCCGGGTGGCGGCGTCCAGACGGCCGGGTTCGGCAACATCGGCCGGGCGGCCATCCTTCTGGAGACTCCGCCGCGCTCCCTCGTGCGGCTGCCCGAGCTGCTGGCCCAGGCCGAGCCGGGCCAGTGGTTCCAGGACGGCCAGCTCCAGCGCGACGTCACCCCGGGCGAGGTCTACGGCAACCTCATGGTGGTGTTCCCCCTGAGCGGCCAGCTCGCCTACTTCGACGAGGCGGATCGTTCGCTCTATCGGACCGACTACAACACGTTCTTCCGCAGCCTCGTGCCGCTGGAAGCCCTGGCCGCCGGCGGCGCCCGGGCGGCCTGGCTCGATCACGTGGCCCGCGTCGAGTTCGAGCTGATGATCGGCGCCATCTTCGGCATTCCCGAGATCATCGCCATCCGCGCCCTCGGGCTCGTGCAGGCGCTGAACACCAACCGGGACGAAGCGGCGGTCCTGATGGAGCATTTCCCGGCTCTCCTGCGGGAGCTGAAATGGTTCCACGACAACTTCCCGGCGTCGGCGCGTTGCCTGGTGGTCGAAGCCGTGCTCGAGGTGTTCGCCAACGTGCCGGCTTCGCTCCTGACCCTGAGCGCGGAGAAGTGGGCCTACCTGCTGGGGCGTTTCCTCAAGGGCGGCATCGCATCGGAAGCGGCCAAGAACCTCGTGCTGCACCTCTTCATCACGTTCGGCCTCACCCTGGCGGCGTTCACCGCCCTATCCGTCGTGCCTCACGCGGGGATCGACGTGATCGAGCAGCAGGTGACGAGCCTCAAGAACGGGCTCGACGGCGAGGGCGTCGACATCGACGAACAATGCCTGAGGACGGCCCTCACCGAACTGCTCAATCACCCCAACCCCGACGAGCTGAAGCAGAAGCTTCAGCAGATCGCCACGAGCGCCGAGCAACTCTTGCCCGCCGTGCGGAAGCTGTTCCTGGAGTCGGGCAGCACATTGATCTGATAGCGTTCGCCCCCCCGCGGCCGGTGGCATGCCGCCGCCGGCCGCGTCCATGGCGGTTGCGCGGCGAAAATCCCGGCCGCGGGAGATCCGGACAACTTCGTGCCGTTTCTGGGGTTGCCACTACAAACCGGAGGAGTCGGCAGGATCGGCGGTGGTCGGCCCGCGAAAATGACCGCAAGTCTCGATTCCTGCGGTATAATGAACTCCTATGGGTTCCACGCTCATTCGACCCCCAAGGAGCCGAAACGATGAAGTCTGCCCTGCTCGTCAGCCTCGCCCTGCTGTTGCCCCTGGCGGCCGCGGCCAGCGGCGCCTCGCTCGATACCTACCATCAGGATCACCGCACGTCGCCCAAGCTGGTCATGGCGCCGGAGTTCGAGGCCGCCCGCGGCCTGACGCCCGAGTCCACGGCCCGCGACTTCCTGCAGAGCCGCGCCGCGCAGTTCCAGCTGCCGGCCGACCTCTCCAACCTCGAGCTCATCGAGGTGCGTGAGAGCCTGCTCGGCAAGCACCTGCGCTTCCAGCAGGTCCTCAACGGGCTGCCCGTGCGTGGCGGCCAGGTGATCGTATCGGTGGCCAAGGACGGCGGCCGCGTGCTGCGCGCCTACAACAACACCTACCCCGTCGGCCCCGAGGCGGCGTTCCTGCCCACCGGCGGCCTCGACCGCGACGCCGCGTACGACGCGGTCTGGGAGTACGTGCGCGCCCACGGCGAGCTGCGCGGCCTGCCCTCGGCCGAGCTGGTCTACTCCCCCGAGGGTGCGACCTTCCGCCTGAACTGGCTCGTGGACCTCGACCTCTCCGGCCCCGACGGCGCCTGGCAGGCCCGGGTCGACGCCCTCTCCGGCCAGGTCGTCGAGCTGATCGATAGCAGCCACCCGCGGCATCCGCTGCCGTCGGTGCAGGAGCGCATCGCGGTGCATGAGGGTCCCCTGGCCGACCGCCAGGCCGAGTTCGCCGCCGCCGAGAAGCGCGAAGCCGCCCGTCGCGACGTCATCGCGCAGGCCGCTCTCAGCCGCGCCAGCGGCACCGGCGTCGTGTTCGATCCCGATCCCCGCACCACCCTGCGCAACAACGCCCTGCAGGACAACTCGAACGCGAGCCTCTTCACCCCCGCCTACTTCACGCGCGACCTGCTGGACATCCAGTACTCGGGCGGCGTCTACCGCCTCAACGGTCCCTGGGTCAACATCCTCGACTGGGATCCGCCCAGCACCGCGCCCAGCACCACGACCGACGGCAACTGGGACCGCGTGCGCGGCGTCAACAGCTTCAACGACGCCATGACCTACTTCCACCTCGACCAGAACCAGCGCTACATGCAGTCGCTCGGTTTCACCGGCGCGACCGGCATCCAGGAGCGCTCCATCGGCGCCGACACCGACGGCTTCAACGGCGCCGACAACTCCGCCTTCTATCCCGGCACCAACCGCCTCACCTTCGGGCACGGCTGCGTCGACGACAACGAGGACGCCGACGTGATCCTCCACGAGTACGGCCACGCCATCAACCACGACATCAACAGCAGCTGGTTCGGCGGCGACACCGGCGCCATGGGCGAGGGCTGGGGCGACTACTGGGGCGGCAGCTACAGCTACGGCACCGAGAACGGCCCCATCTTCTACCCCGACTGGATCTACAGCTGGGACGGCCACGGCGTCGGCAACCCGTGCTGGCCCGGCCGCGTGATGAACGCCACCAACCTGCAGTACGTGCACTCCACGACCTACGGCGCGCACCAGTCGATCCCCGGCGGCATCTCGGACGAGCTGTGGTCGACGCCGATCTTCCAGTCGCTGCGCACGCTGGTCGAGACGTACGGCGAGAGCCACGAATCGGTCGACACCATTCTCCTCGAGGCCCAGTTCGGCCTCGGCAGCGGACTCAAGATGCGCGACATGGCCAACGTCATCATCGCGACCGCGCAGCAGATGTACCCCGACGGCCCGCACGCCGTGGTGTTCGTGCAGAAGTTCCTGGTGCACAACATCGTGCTCGCGCCCGAGGCGGCGCTCGGCGTGCTGACGTTCGAGATCACCAGCGAGCCCTCGGGCAACGGTGCGGCCGACCCCGGCGAGACCGTCGACGCCCGCGTCACCCTCGTCAACAGCGGCCTGTCGGACGCCACGGCGGTCACCGGCGTGCTCTCGACGAGCACTCCGGGCGTGACCATCCTGCAGTCCACCGCGGCGTTCCCCGACGTCGAGGCGGGCGGCACCGGCACGGCCGTCGTCGACTACTCGTTCAGCGTCGATGCCGGCTTGGATTGCGGCGCGCTGCTGCAGTTCGCCCTCGACCTGGACTTCACCGGCTGGTCGGGCCCCGCGAGCGCCCTGCTCTCGACCCAGACCTTCGCCGGCGTGCCCGTGGGCGGCTATGGCTACCAGGCCCCCCACGTCGCGCTGCCGGACAACGACGGCAACTCGGTCCTCAGCTACATCACCATCAGCGGCACGGGCGCCCTGGTGTCCGAGGGCTTCAACATGGACATCGACGTGTCCCACACCTACATCGGCGATCTGGTGATGTGGCTCACCTCGCCGTCGGGCACGCGTGCCTATCTGAGCCTGTTCCAGGGCGGCTCGGCCGACGATATCGTGGGCAACTACCCCAACACGCTCACCCCGGCGCAGTCGTTCGACCGCTTCTGGGGCGAGCCCCTGGACGGAACCTGGGAACTCATGGTGCGCGACCAGGGCGCCAACGGCACCGGCATGCTCAACAGCTGGGCCCTGTACGACATCACGGGCTACGACTGCGACACCGACCTCACGGCCGCGCCCGACGGCCTGCCGGTGGCGTTCAACCTGGGCCAGAACTCGCCCAATCCGTTCAACCCCATGACTGAGATCAGCTTCGCCGTGCCGCAGGACGCGGGCCTGGTGCGGTTGGAGATCTTCGACGTGCGCGGCCAGAAGGTCCGCACGCTGGCCCAGGAGGCGCTGCCCGCGGGCCAGCACACCCGGACCTGGAACGGCCGCACCGACGCCGGGCGGCAGGTGGCCAGCGGCGTGTACTTCTACCGCCTGTCGGGCAACAACTTCAGCGACACGCGGAAGATGGTGGTGGTGCAGTAGGCGCCAGCTTCGTCAGCCGTGACCAATGGCAAGCGGCCCGGGTGGACTCCACCCGGGCCGCTTGTTTGCCGGTCGCCGGCGGACCAGCGGGGTTCGATGGCGTGGTTTTGATGTTTGACCCCAGAAAGTGTGCAGCGCTGCACAGTTTTTGGGGCCAAACATCAAGTCCGTCGGGGTGGCCGGTTGGCGGGCCCACGTCCTGCGTTCGCGTCCAGTGCGAGCCATGACCTTGACGGCGTCTCGTCGTCCGCACTCGAGCCAAGCAGGTCGAAATGCTACGAAACGAGCCAAGCAATCTCGTCAACTCCGGGTTCCATCCTATCGATCGGTTGTCGCCGAGACGTGAAGCCGTTCACCGGAACTTCATCCAGTCCACCCGCGACCTCCGCCGCGATATCGTCAGAGTCGTCTACTACCTCGAGCGGATCTGCAGCCTCAAGATCCACTCCGCCCTGGGTTTCGGCACCATCGAGGACTACGCGTTCAAGGTCGCCGGGTTCAGCGTCGCCCAGACTCGGCGGTTCCTTCTTCTGGGGCACAAGCTGCAGAACTACCCTGAGATCGCGCGTGCACTGAGCGCCGGCGACCTCTCGTTCACCAAGGCCGTGATGATCTGCACGATGACCGAACCTCACCACCAGCAAGAGATGCTCGATCTTGCCCGCACGCTGACATCGCGAGCGCTCAAGAAACACCTCGCGGCAGCCGGTGGTGGTGGTGGCGGTGGCGGTGGCGAGGTGGCATCTGGCTCCGCTGCGACCGATCCGCGACCGCCGCGCTCGAGCCCCGAGGCTGAACCGTGCGCAGCTCCCGGCGGCACGGCCGGTCACGCCGACGCGCCGGAGGTCGGCGATCCGGGAGTTGACGGCCGCTCTGGGGAAGCTCCAGACGAGGTGGCCCCTGCAACCGCGCGCCAAGAGCCCACCCGTGCGGGTCGCGACGCGATCAAGTCGACCCCTGGCGAGCAACCGCGGGCCGCCACGCCCGACCACGGGTTGACCGATCCGTTGCCGAAGGACAGTCCACTCGAGTACCTGACGATCCGATTCTCTGCCGAGCAGTATCAGCGCTGGTCCAATCTCGTCGATCACTCGCGACGCCATGGCGTCAATCTGCCGATCGGCGATCTTATCCTTCAGGGCCTCGAATCGATCAACCGCAGTCGCGACGGAAACGAATCAACGCCGCCGCCCTACCTCGTGGTGATCCTGAAGTGCCCTGATTGCGGCCGAGCGTCGGTCCCCTCCCGGAGTGGCGAGGCACCCGTACCCGCTGCTCTGGAAAATGCCGCCGCTTGCGACGCCACGATCGAGGATGGCACCGGTCGTCGCCGGAGCCTGATCCCGCCACGTACCCGACGTCTCGCCCTACAGCGCGCGAGGATGCGCTGCGAAGCTCCCGGTTGCGACCAGATGCGGATGCTCGAGGTTCACCACCGACGACCGATCGCCGACGGCGGCAGCAATGACCTCGGCAATCTCGTGGTTCTCTGCTGGCGATGCCATCGAGCCCATCACACGACAGAGAACGCCGCCGATGAAGCGATCGCCCAGGCCCCCGTTTGATGTTTGGCCCCAGAAAGTGTGCAGCGCTGCACACTTTCTGGGGCCAAAGATCAAAAACAAGCTAGGCGTCCCGATGCACCGTCTGCGGTGAGAACGCCGGCAGGCAGACCGCCACGTACCGCGCCCCGCCCGGATACGGCGTCGAGTAGCGGACCCACTCCCCGGCCCGGCAGATCACCGCCTGGCCGGCGGTCACATTCATCACGCCCGACTCCGACGTCACCTGCAGCGTGCCCTCGAGCACCACCGTGAACTCGTCGAACTCCGGCCGCTGGCCCGGTTCCTCCCAACCGTACGGCGACGTCATGCGGGCGACGCTCACCATGGCGTCGCCCGAGGCCACTTGGCCGACGAATTCCTCGATGAGCTTGGGTTGCGTGCCTGCGGCTTCGATGATGCTCGGACGCGAGATGATCTGAGGCATGAAACGTTCCTCCCCGAAACGCTGGATGCTTGAGGTCGTGGCGGATGCCCGGTAGGATCGGCAAGATCGCACGTGCCCGCCAGCCCCGATCGATCAGCGGAGGCCCAGAATGTCCAGCCTCTTCCAGCGCGTCACCAAGCCGATCGCCCAGTCGCCGGGCACCATCCAGTTCGCCGGCAAGCGCCACGTCGACCACGTGGGCATCCAGATCATCGACTACGACCGCGACCAGGTCGACATCCGCCACGTCACCGACGTCGCCGAGTGCTTCGGCTACCGCGACACGCCCACGGTCACCTGGATCAACGTCGACGGCGTGCACGACGAGCAGGTGATCCGCGTGCTCGGCGAGCGCTTCGGCGTCCACCCGCTGGCCCTCGAGGACGTGGCCAACACCCATCAGCGCCCCAAGCTCGAGGACTACGACGACCACCTGTTCGTGGTCTGCCGCATGCTCCGCGCCGAACCCGGCACCACCCGCGTGCTGTCCGAACAGCTGAGCCTGGTGCTGGGCCGCGGCTTCCTGCTGTCCTTCCAGGAACGGCCTGGCGACGTCTTCGACCCCGTGCGGGAGCGGCTGCAGCGGCCCCAGGGGCGGCTGCGCAACGGCGGCGCCGACTACCTCACCTACGTCCTGCTCGACGCCGTCATCGACCACTACTTCGTGGTCGCCGAGACCTTCGGCGAGGCCATCGAAGACCTCGAGACCCTCGTGCTGACCGACACCGCCAAGGATCCCCTCAACACCCTCCACGGCCTCAAGCGCGAGCTCGTGCAGTTGCGCCGGGCCGTCTCGCCGCTGCGTGACGTGCTCACCGGGATGGGGCGCAACGAGTCGCCGCTCGTCGACAGCTCCACCAGCACCTTCCTGCGCGATGCCCACGACCACGCCGTCCAGGTCAACGACACGGTCGAGAGCTTCCGCGACATGCTCACCAGCCTGCAGGACCTCGCGATGGCCAACATGAGCAACCGGATGAACGACGTGATGAAGGTGCTCACCGTCTTCGCGTCGATCTTCGTGCCGCTCACCTTCGTGGCCGGCGTCTACGGAATGAACTTCGAGCACATGCCGGAACTCGGGTGGCGCTGGGCCTACCCGGCGTTCTGGGGCGTGATCCTGGCCATGACGTCGGCGATGCTGGCGTATTTCCGGCGCAAGAAGTGGTTCTAGGCCGTCCGCCGGGACGTCCTATCCCCTCGCTTTCCACGCCGCCAGCAGCTCGGCCTCTCGCGCCGCCTCCAGCCCCGACCGCATCGGCTGCTCCCGGCGCTCGGCCGGCTCGTTCGCCCACCAGGCCAGGGTGTCCCGCACCGTCTCGCTCAGAGGCCGGAAGCGCAGACCCGCGGCCAGCGCCCGGTCCACGCGCAGGGTGCCGACGCTGGCCTCCTCGTTGGTCGGGATCCAGCACGGCAGGTCGCTCCAGGCCGACACCTCGTGCTCGGCCAGGAAATCGCGGTCGACCCAGGTGAAGGTGGCGTCGCCGCCGGCGACACGCTTGCAGGTTCCCAGCAGCTCGCCCATCGACAGCTCGCCGGGAGGCGAGTCGGCGTTCATGACGCCGGTGATCCGACGCTCCGTGCCATCCACCAGCCACTCGGCGAGGTCGCGCACGTCGATCAGCTGCACCTGCTCGGTGGGCGCGTGAGGCGCGAGCACCTCGCCGCCGCGAGCGACGCGGACGGGCCAGTACGTGAAGCGGTCGCTGCGGTCGCGCGGACCGACGATCAGGCCCGGCCGCACGTTCCACACCCGACCGGGCATGGCGGCCTCGGCGGCCTGCTCGCAGAGCGCCTTGAGGGGGCCGTAGGTTTCGGCGGTGACCGTCTCGGTGGTGGGGTCGTCGAGGACGCCGACCGCCGACTGCTCGCTCATGCCGATCTCGTCCCAGTCGCCGTACACCGAGACGGTGGAGATGAAGACGTAGTGGTCGACCTGGTCGGCCAGCAGCTCGGCCGAGTCCTTCACGTGGCGCGGCACGTAGCCGCTGGTGTCGACCACGACGTCCCAGCGGCGGCCGCGCAGGGCGTCGAGCTGGCCGTTGCGGTCGCCGCGGAGCTGCTCGAGGTCCCTGAAGATGTCGGTGTCGCTCTTGCCGCGGTTGAACAGCGTCACCTCGTGGCCGCGCAGCAGGGCCTCCTCCACGAACGCCGGGCCGAGGAAGCGGGTGCCGCCGAGCACGAGGATGCGCAACGGCTTCGGCGCGCGCAGGGGCGTGAACGCCGCCGCCGCCGCGCCGGGCGCCAGGGCGCCGGCCGCCAGCGCGGCCGCCGACACCTTCAGGAAATCTCGTCGATCCAGGGTCATGATGGCGCCTCCAGCGATCAGGTCACGGGTCAGTCGAACTCAGGCAGACGATAGCAGACGATCTCGACGGTGTCGGCGTCATCTTCGCCGAAGGTGGCCATGGCGCCTCCGAGGCAGGCGAGGCGCGCCACCACGAAGCCCTTGATCAGCAGCACCCGGCCGTCGCGCAGGAAGCGGACGCCGTCGCTGATGGGGTTGCCCTCGCAGGCGAGGCTCACCTCGCGCAGCCAGCGGCCGGCCGGGTCGTAGACGTCCATGGTCAGGAGCACGCCGTCGGGCTGGTCGCGGTTGCTGCGGCTGTGCTGCACCCAGAGGCGGCCGCGGCCGTCGACGTGCAGGGCCGTGATGGCCCGTTCGGTCTCCTCGAGGTCGAACTCGGGCCACGTCTCCGGGTTGGGGCTCGCCCAGGCCTGGAACAGGGTGAGCACGCGGTGCAGGTCGCGGTCGGTCCGCCGCCAGGTCACGAAATCGGGGCGTTCGATCACCCGTTCGAGGGTGCCGTCGGGCTTGAAGACCGAGACCTCGTAGAGGTCGCGACTGCGCGGAGCGTAGACGCGACCGTCGGGACCGAGGGCGCTCGCGAGGGGGAAGCAGGGCAGGAAGTCGTCCTCGTGCACGACCGAGTGCGGCCGCTGGATCTCGGCCACCTGCTCGGCGAAGCGCGCGGTCTCGCGGCCCTCGCTATCGACCATCGCCAGGAAGTGGGTGCGCTCGAGCACACGCTCGCGGGGCACCGAGCGCGAGCCCGCCACCAGCAGATGCTCCCCCGCGGCGTCGGCCATGGTCTGCATGGTGAAGCCCCCGGTCTGGCCGCCGCTGACGTCGATGGTGATCTCGCCGGCCGGCAGATCGTCGCGGGTCACCTTCACCAGCTTGCCGGGGAAGATCTCGGCGATGCCGACGGTGCCGTCGGGCAGCAGGACCACGTCGACGGGGCCGCGCACCTCGCCGGGGCCCTCGCCCTCCCGGCTGAGCGTGCGCTCGAACGTGCCGTCGGGGGCGAAGACGTCCACCTGGCAGAGCTGCTGGTCGGCCAGGTAGACCCGGCCGTCGGCGTCGGCCACCGCCTCGACGGGCAGGCCGATCATGAGGTCGTCCTGGTCGCCGCCGGCGCGCCAGAGTTCCTCGAGGTGCAGGGTCAGGGGAGGCTGGGCGGGAACGCCGGCGAGCGCGACAGCCGGCAGGAGCAGGGCCAGCAGGATGCCGGGCCGGGACGCTTCGTGACGCATCGGGATCCTCCAGGGCGGACGGATGACGCCGGACGGGTCGGGTGCCGGGCATACGCCGGCCGCGCCGGCTTGTTGCAAACGTATGGTCAGCGTGGCCGGCCTGGCGGGTTGACCGGATGAGGACGCAGCCCGGTTGCCAGGTCCTGACGGACTCGACGACCGGGCTGCTGCGCACGCGCGGAGACGGCTACTTCAAGAGCACCATCTTCCGGATCTCCGAGTGCGAGGGCGCCGTCAGCTGGTAGAAATACGTCCCGCTGGCCACCGGCTGGCCCCGGTCGTCGTCGCCGGACCAGCGCACCGTGTGGGTGCCCGCCGACGCGCGGCCGTCGACCAGCGTCCGTACCAGGCGGCCGGTCAGGTCGTAGACGCGCAGCGACACGGCCGCGCCTCCGTCGGGCACCACGAACGCGATCTCCGTGGCCGGGTTGAACGGGTTGGGCGCGTTCTGCAGCAGGCGGAACGTGTCGGCAACCCGCGGCGGTTCCGTCTTGTCCGCCGGGTCTCGGCCGAGATCGGCGATCGTCGCCGGACCTCCCGGCGGGCAGTCGAACGTGGGGTCGACCGCGCAGCGGTAGAAGGACCGGAATCCCGCGATCGCCTCGTCGAGGCCGGGGATGTTGGCCATGATGTCGCCCTCGGTGTAGTAGTCGCGCGAGTAGTAGACCCGCGTGCCCCAGCCGCGGAACTTGACGATCGACATGCCCTTGGCGCTGAAGGGAACGCCGCCGAACTGGCCGGTCATCGTCCAGGTCGCCGTGTACACGCCGCCCACCAGGCTCTCGTCCTCGACCGTGGTGACGAGGTCGGGCGAGCTGCTGAACAGCCGGCCGAGGAACTCGGCCATCGTGTCGATGCCGTGGATCTCGACGATCGGATCATGGTACTCGATGTCGGGAGTGTAGTGCCTCAGCAGGGTCGGCCAGGTCGCGGCGTCGATCTCGACGAGCGCGCGCGCGATCTGCAGCCGCTGCCGGCGGAGCCGGAACAGGAAACGATCCTGTCCAGCCTCCTCTGCGGGGCTCTCGGAGAAGCTCAGCGGCTTGGTTCCCGGCCCGGCGTCGGTCGCGCCATCCTTCAGGGGACAGTCGAAGGTGGGATCCACCGCGCACCGGTAGAAGGTGCGGAACCCGATCACCGCCTCATCGAGGCCGGGGATGTTGATCATGATGTCGTTCTCGGAGTAATAGTCGCGCTGGTAATACACCCGCGCGCTCAGGCGTCGGAACTTGATGATCGAGATTCCCCTGGCGGTGTAGGGAACGCCGGCGAACTGGCCGACCATCGTCCAGGTCGCCGAGTAGACGCCGCCGAGCAGGGTCTCGTCCTCGATCGTCGTCACCAGATCCGGCGAACTGCCGAACAGCCGCCCCAGGAACTCCGCCATCATGTCGATCCCATGGATCTCGACGATCGGATCGTGGTACTCGATATCGTCGGTGTAGTAGGGCAACACCGCCGGCCAGCTCGTCGACTGCGCTTCGACGAGCGCGCGCCCGACCGCCAGCCGCTGCTGGTGAAGCCACCGCGAATCGTCAGCCTCTGCGCTGGCGGCGGCGGACAGGATCACGAGAATGCAGACGAGGATCACCATCGGCTTGATGTACGTCCTCATGATTGACCTCCTTGACTCGCTGATGCGGACGGCGGCCTCGACCCTGCGTCGGCCGATCCGCCGACCCCTGTGACTCCCCGGGGCCGGAGCATACCACGATCCGCGCCGGAGCGGCACGCGATACGCGAGCGGCATGGTCGGGGTGGGCGACGGGCGTCGGTCGCGGCCCCGTCGACCCCCGGGACGACGACGCTGCGGCAATGCCCAGGCGACGAAACGCCTGAATCGTGGTAGTATACCGGGTGCGAACGGGATCCGGCCGCGAGCGGAGCGGCCACGACCGCCCGGACCGCCATGGATGACCAATCCGCCGACCAGGAGCCTCGAGATGACCGCAGACGGAACGAGACCACCGATCCTGCTGATCCGCCCCGAAGGGAACCTCGGCGGCCCGATCGAGCTGCACCGCCTCGATCCGGACGGCAACGAGCACCTGATCGCACGCCGGGAGGGGCTCGGCCCCGACGAGGATCTCGAGACCCTCGTGCGGGTGGTCGCCCTGGCCGACCACCAGATCGAGGACGTCGTCGTCGACCTCGCGCAGGTGAAGTGGCTGAACTCGGTCGGACTCGGCTGGCTCGTCGGGCTGGTGCGCCAGCGCAAGCTGCACGGCGACACGGTGGCGCTCGTCGGCGTCAACGAGCGGATCGCGAGCCTCCTGCACGTGACCTCGCTCGATCTGGCCCTGCCCGTGCACGACTCGCTCGCGGCGGCGATGCAGGCCTTGCGGACGGACGGGCCGCGGAGCGGCGGGGTGGCCTGAACCGACGTGGACGCGCCTCGTCGAGCGTCGATCGATTGGGTCGACGATCAAGATGAACGCTCCCCATGATCCTCGCAGCCACCCTCGCCCCCCGCCCGCGACCACACCCCATTGACATGCGGAGCAACGCCGGTCACACTTGTCAGGTGCGCCCATGTCGGGTGCGCCATGTCACGGAGATTGCCATGCCACGATTCATCCAGCTCATCACCGCGCGCCTGTCCTGACGGCCGGGCCGAGGGCCCGTAGGGCTCTCCAGCACATCTGGCCGTCGCCGCGCCGCGCCCGCCTGACCCGCGTCTCCTCCGGGGTTCTGCGGCGTCCGGGCATGGCGCCGACGGTCCACGGAGGAATCCATGCCCAGATCATGCTCCCGGCGCGAGCTCGCGCCGAATGCGGCCGACCCCGACCTGGCCGCCCTCATCCGTCAGCGTCTGATGTCCGAGCAGCGGCATCCGCTGGAATTCCGCAAACTCAACGTCGAGCTCGCCAGGTGCCTGGAGTCGCATCGCGAGAGCCGTGCGCGCCAGACCCTGGCGGAGATGGTCGTGGCCGGCGAGGTGCTCGACCTCGGCGGCGACACCCTCTTCCTCGCGGCGAATCTCGACCGTGTCGAGGCCCGCATCGAGGAGATCCTGCAGGCCAGGCACGAGGCCAGCCCCTTCGACCCCGCCATGCCGACCGGCGAGATCAAGCGCCGCTTCAGCAAGACCAAGACCCGCAACGCCCGTCGCAACATCGACCCGCGGTTGTTCGACCTCGGCATGAGCCGTTGCAAGGATCGCGGCACCGTGGTCGAGACCGACCGCGGGGTCTGCCTGGCGAACTTCGAGCCGTCCGAAGCCCAGCGCAGGCGGATGCTGGAAATCGAGGAGGCCGCGGTGGCGTTGGTGGAAGCGAGGGCCTACCAGCGCCTGGAGGTCGAATCGTTCATGCAGGAGCTCGGGATCGACCGCAAGGTCGCCGACGTGCTGCTCGAGCGGCTGCTCGCCTCGGGACGTCTGTACGCGTTCGCAGAATCACGATTCCTCAGCGTGGACACGCTCCGAGCGGTGGAGCGCAGGCTATCGCAGGCGCTATCCATGGGCGGAGCGCTCACCACCGGGGAGCTCAAGGACCTGCTGGCGGCGCCGCGCAACGCGCTGATCCCGCTGCTGGAATGGCTGGACGGTCGAGGCTTCACGGAACGCGAGGGCGACCGCCGTCGGTTGGCGAGTTGAGCCTCAGCGGCGTCCGGGCCACGGTCCCGCCCGGTCTGGGCGCGCGGCCGCCGCCCCGCTTTCGGGCGGCTGTTCCGGCGTTGCCGAATCACGAAAACATGTCTTCATGTCCCGGCGAGCATGCCACGATCACCCACGTCATCTCTGGAGGATCCGACCTCATGAGCTTCCTCGTAACCAAGCCTGCCCCTGACTTCACGGCCACCGCCGTCATGCCCGACAACACCTTCCGCGACGACTTCAAGCTGTCCGATTACCACGGCAAGTACGTGGTGCTGTTCTTCTATCCCCTGGACTTCACCTTCGTGTGCCCGAGCGAGATCATCGCCTTCGACAAGGCGCTGGCACGCTTCCGGGAGAAGAACTGCGAGATCATCTCGGTGAGCGTGGACAGCCAGTTCTCCCACTTCGCCTGGAAGAACACGCCCGTCGACCAGGGCGGCATCGGCAACGTCGGGTTCCCCATGGTGGCCGACATGACCAAGCAGATCAGCCGCGACTACGGCGTGCTCATCGACAACAAGGTGGCTCTGCGCGGCCTGTTCCTCATCGACAGGGACGGCGTGGTGCGCCACGCCACGGTCAACGACCTGCCGCTGGGCCGGAACGTGGACGAGGCCATGCGGGTGCTCGACGCCCTGCAGTTCACCGAGAAGCATGGCGAGGTCTGCCCCGCCAACTGGACCGCGGGCGACGAGGGCATGAAGCCCACCGCAGCCGGTGTGGCCGAGTACCTCGGCAAGCACGCCTGAGGCGGGTCACGCCGCCGACGCCGACGCGGCCCCCGGGGCATTCCCCGGGGGCCGCGTCGCGTGCAGGCTCTCACTCGATCCGGAGGCCCCTGGCCTGATCCCATGCACCCGGCCCAAGCGGTCTTCGCCGCTCAACCCCGGCGCGCCCGCACCCGATCCAGCAACACCGCTCCCAATATCACCAACCCCAGCACCACCTTCTGCGTGTAACTCTCCACGTTGGTGAGGTTCATCCCGTTCTGGATCACCGCGATGATGAACGCCCCGATCAACGTCCCCAGCACCCGCCCCTCGCCCCCGGCCACGCTCGTCCCCCCCACCACCCCGGCCCCGATCACCTACAGCTCCTACATCAGCCCATAGGTCGGCGCCCCGCTCTTGAGCTGGCTCGCCATGACCACACCGCCCAACCCGGCCAGCACACCACTCAACGCATACACGAACAGCAGCACCGCCCCCGTGCGCACTCCCGCGAGCCTCGCGGCCTCCGCATTCCCACCCACCGCATACACGTACCGCCCCAGCGCCGTGCGCGACATCAGCAGGTGGGCCACCCCGTAGAGCACCACCATGAGCCACACCGCCCACGGCAACCCCACCAGCGGATCGGCCCCGCGCCCCAGCGTGGTGAACGCGACGGGCGCGTCGTAGATCGGCCGCCCCTTGGCGACGATGTAGGCCACGCCGCTGGCCACCTGCATCATGGCGAGCGTCGCGATGAACGGCGGCAGCCGGAACCGCACCACCATGGCGCCGGAGAACAGCCCGGCCAGGCCGCTGACCAGCATGGCGCCCAGGGCCGCCGCCAGAAGCGCCGCCGCGCCCGCCGCCTGCCCGCCCATGGCCTGCACCAGCCACGCGCACACCACGGCCGACAGGGCGATGAGCGACCCCACCGACAGGTCGATGCCCGCGGTGATGATGACCAGGGTCATGCCGACGGCGACGATGGCGATGACGGCGATCTGGTTGGCGACGTTGCGCAGGTTGTCGGCCAGCAGGAAGGTGGGCCAGCGGTAGGAGCGGGGCGCCAGGATCGTGGCGTCGGCGAGGCTCTCGAGGCTGCCCTGGATGGCCGTCACCGAGGGCAGGTTGGCCTGCAGGGTGAGCAGGTACGGACCGGCCCCCGCGGGCAACGCCTCGCACGCCGCCCGGAACTCCGGCGGGCCGCCGGCCACCGTGCGCACCTGCTCGAAGCCGGCCTGGCGCAGCCGACCTTCCAGTTCGTCCAGGAACTCCCGATCCTCGTCGCTGTCCCGCCCCAGCAACAACACCGGCGCACCGCGGTCGGCGTCGTCCCCGACGAGGCCCGCCAGGTCCCGCGCCGCCCGCCCTCCCGTCGGATGCTGGTCCTGCAGGGTCAGCACGGAGAACAGGGCGCACAGCAGCAGCAGCACGCCCAGCATGCCGTAGCCGGTCAGGCGTCGGCGCAGGCCGCGCGCCAGGGAGGTGGCGTCAGGAGTCATGGCTCGCCTCGGCCACCGCGAGGGCCATCACGTCGGCCTGGCTCGCGGCGGCGGGTTCGGTGATCTCGCCGCGGATGCGCCCCTCGTGCATGACGAGGATGCGGTCGCAGATGCCGAGCACCTCGGGCAGTTCGCTGCTGATCACGACGACGGCCTTGCCGGCGGCCGCCAGGTCGTTGATCAGCTCGTAGATGTCGTGCTTGGCGCCGACGTCGATGCCGCGCGTGGGCTCGTCGACCACCACCACGCGGGCGTCGCGCTCGAGCCAGCGGGCGATGAGCAGCTTCTGCTGGTTGCCGCCAGAAAGCTGGCCGGCCAGCTGCTCGTCGCTCGCGAGCTTGATGCCGAGGCGGGCGACGTGGCCGGCGAACCGCCGCGCCTCCTCGCCGAGGTCGAGCCAGCCGCCGCGCGACCAGCGGTCGAGGTTGCCGAGGGCGAAGTTCTCGCGGGCCGAGCGCGCCAGCACCAGGCCCTGGCCCTTGCGGTCCTCGGTGAGGAGCGCCAGGCCGGCACGGATCGCGGCGCGCGGCGAGCCGGGCGGCACGCGGCGGCCGGCGATCGTGACGGTGCCGGCGGTCGGCCGGTCGGCGCCGAAGACCAGGCGCATGAGCTCGGTGCGGCCGGCGCCCACGAGGCCGGCCAGGCCCAGCACCTCGCCGGCGCGGACGGTGAAGGAGGCCGGGGCCAACGCGCCGCCGGTCAGGCCGGCGACCTCGAGGAGCGGCTCGCCGAGCGTCGCGTCACGGGCCGGGAACTCCTGCTCCAGCGAGCGGCCCACCATCAGCTCGATGAGCCGGCGGCGGTCGACGTCGGCGGCCTCCCAGGCGCCCAGCATCTGGCCGTCGCGCATCACCGCGATGCGCCCGGCCACCCGGGCCACCTCGTCGAGGCGGTGGCTGATGAACACCAGGGCCAGGCCGGCGTCACGCAGCTCCTCCATGACCGCGAACAGCCGCTCGGCCTCGCGTGGGGTGAGCGCGGCGGTGGGTTCGTCGAGGATCAGCACGCGGGCGTCGGCCAGAAGCGCGCGGGCGATCTCCACGAGCTGGCGGCGGGCCAGATCGAGCCGGGCGACGGGCGTGTCGGGCTCGACGTCGCACCCCAGACGCGCCAGCACCTCGCGGGCGCGGCGGTCCTCGTCGCCGCGGTCGAGGAAGCGCAGGAGCGACGGTTCGCGACCCAGGAAGAGGTTGTCGCGCACGGTGAGGCCCGGCACCTGGCTGAGTTCCTGATAGATGACGGCCACGCCGGCCCGGGCGGCTTGCGCCGGCGCAAGCGCGGTGATGTCGCGGCCCGCCACCTCGACCGTGCCCGCTTCGGGCCGGTGGGCGCCCGCGATCACCTTGATGAGGGTGCTCTTGCCGGCGCCGTTCTCGCCGACGAGGGCGAGCACCTCGCCGGCGTGCACCACGAGGTCGGCGCCCGCCACGGCCACCACGCCGGGAAAGGTCTTGCGCACGCCCGTCAGGCGGAGCAGCGGCTCGGAGCTAGCGCCCATCGTACAGCTGGCACTCGATCAGCTGCTGCGCAGGCACCGCCTGGCCGGCCAGGTAGGCGGCCACCGCGGTGATGGTGGCCCGGCCGATCTCCCGCGGCTGCTGCACCACGTCGGCGTAGATCTTGCCGGCGTCGATGGCGGCGCGGGCCTCCGGCACCGCGTCGAAGCCCACGATCGTGACCTGGCCCAGCTTGCCCGCCTTCTCCACGGCGGCCAGGGCGCCGAGGGCGCTGTCGTCGTTGATGCCGAAGATGCCGTCGAGGCCGGGGTGGGCCTGCAGGATGTCCTCGGCGGTGCGGAAGGCCATGTCCTTCGTGCCGCGGCCGGGCAGCTTGGCCACGACGTGCAGGCCCGGATGCCTGGCCAGTTCCTCCTCGAAGCCCGCCACCCGCTGGATCACCGACTCCACCTCCGGGTGGTCGATGATGGCCACCTCGCCCTCGCCGCCGAGAGCCCGGGCCATGGCCTCGGCCGCCAGCCGGCCGCCGGCCACGTTGTCGCTGGCCACGTGGCAGACGACGTGCGCTCCGTCGGCCAGCACCGCGATGTCGGCCGTGAACACGGGGATGCCCGCCGCGTTGGCCGCCGCGACCGACGTGCCGATGGACCGCGAGTCGCAGGGGCAGAGCACGATGGCGTCGACCTTGCGCACGAGGAAGTTCTCGATCTGGTCCTTCTGGCGGGCGACGTCGAACTCACCGGCCTGGACCAGCAGCTGGTAGCCGTGCTTGGCGGCCTCGGCCTGGAGTCCGGCCTCGAGGTCCTGATAGAACGGGTGGGTGCGGGTCAGGAGGGAGACGCCGATGGTGGCGGTGGGAGACGAGTCGCGGGACTCGTCGGAGGGCTTGTCGCCGCAGCCGATCATGGCCAGGAGCAGGACGACGATGATGCAGATGCGCATGGGAGCCTCCTGAAGATAGGTTCAGACGACAGTAGCACCGCAACGGATCGGGCTCAACGCTGGACGCGTCGGCGTGCGCGAGAACGATGCCCTGCGGATCGGACACCCCGTCCGGCGAACACGCTGAGGTCCGCGCCCCGCCGGAGCTGGCGCGAGGTTCCGCGGCTCACGGACGCGACATCGAGAACGGTGCGGCCGCCGCGCTGGTCCCCCGGCTCCGATTCGCCACCGGCCCCATCACGAACCGCAACTCGCCACCCGCCATCAGCTCGGCGTGGGTGAGGTAGTTCCGCTCCACCGCGAGCCCGTTCAGCGTCACGGCCTGCACGTAGACATGGTCCGGCCCCTGGTTCTCCGCCACCACGGACAGCGTGCGCCCCCGGCCGAGCTCCACCACCGCGCGGTCGACGCACGGGCTACCCAGGACGTACTGGTCGCTCCCCGGCGCCACGGGATAGAAGCCCAGGGCGCTGAACACGTACCAGGCCGACATCTGCCCGCAGTCGTCGTTGCCGCAGAGGCCGGCGGCGCCGGGTCGGTACATCTCGCGCAGGATCTGGCGGATGCGCACCTGCGCCTTCCATGGCGAGCCGGTGAAGCACGGCAGATAGGGCACATGGTGGCTGGGCTCGTTGCCGTGCACGTAGTTGCCGATCATCCCGGCGCGGGTGATGTCCTCGTTGTGGGCGATGTCGGCGTCGGACACCTCCATGTCGAACAGACCGTCCACCCAGGCGTCCAGGCGCGCGGGCCCGCCCAGGAGGTCGATGAAGCCGGCCACGTCGTGGGGCACGTACAGGGAATAGTTCCAGGCGTTGCCCTCGATGTAGCCCTGGCCGTCGGTGGCCATGGGATCGAAACCGGCGGGGAAGCTGCCGTCGGCGTTGCGGGCGCGCAGGAAGCCGGTGCCGTCGTCGAAGAGGTGGCGCCAGTTGCCCGCACGATCGAAGAACTCCTCGGCCACATCGCGGCGGCCCATGGCCTCGGCCATGCGGGCGATGGTCCAGTCGTCGTAGGCGTACTCGAGGGTCTTGCTCGCCGACGACGATTGCCGATCGGCGGGCACCCAGCCCAGGTCCAGGTAGTCGCCGAGGCCGTCGTAGGGCCGGTAGGTGGCGCTGGCGATCATGGCGTCCAGAGCCTGGTCGGCATCGACACCCTCGAGCAGGCCCTTGAGGTAGGCGTCGGCGATCACCGGGACGGAGTGATAGCCGATCATGCACCAGTTCTCGTTGGCGTGGTGCGACCACACCGGCAGCACGTGATGGACGCTCTGTTGCTGGTGCGCGAGCAGCGAGCGGACCATGTCGCGGGTGCGGTCCGGTTGCAGCAGGGTGAGCAGCGGGTGCTCGGCTCGGTAGGTGTCCCAGAGGGAGAAGACGGTGTAGTCGGTCCAGCCTCCGGCGAGGTGGATCTCCTGGTCGAGCCCGCGGTACCGCCCGTCCACGTCGCCGTAGACCACCGGCGCCAGGAAGGCGTGGTAGAGCGAGGTGTAGAAGCTCGTGAGCACGTCGGGGGCGGCGTCCACCTGCACGAGGTCCAGCTCGTCGGCCCAGCGCCGGGCGGTGGCCTCCCGGATCGCGTCGAAGTCCCAGCCAGGCGCCTCGGCCGCGAGGTTGCGCAGGGCGCCCGCCACCGACACGCCCGACAGCGCCACCTTCACCATCACCGGCTCGCCCGCCGCGGTCGCGAAATCGAGATGGCACTTGAGCCGGCGGCCGGCGCGTTCGGGAAAGCCGTGATCCTGGTCGAACTTGCGCCAGAAGCCGCGGTACGGCGAATCCTCCTCGTTCCGCAGGCCGTAGGACGCGATCGGCTTGCTCAGCGCGAGCGCGAAATAGACCGTGCGGGTGCGGGCCCAACCCGTGGTCTGGCGCCAGCCGGTGAGCAGGGTGTCGCTCTCCATGCGCACCGACGACCACACGGTCTTGCCGGGAAAATCGTAGATGTTGGCTGTGAGGTCGAGCACCAGATGCGCCTCGGCGGCGGCCGGAAACGTGTACCGGTGCACGCCCACGCGCTCGGTGGCGGTGAGCTCGGCGGTGACGTCGGGGTCGAGCAGGTGGACGCGGTAGTACCCCGGCGACGCCTGCTCCTCGGCGTGGCTGAAGCGGGAGCGGTAGCCACGCTCGGGGTGGTCCGACGGTCCCGGGTCCAGCTGCAAGGCGCCCACGGTCGGCATGAGCAGGACATCGCCCAGGTCGCCGTGGCCGGTGCCGCTGAAATGGGTGTGGGCGAAGCCGACGATGGTGGAGTCGCCGTACTGGTAGCCGGCGCAATACCGGTAGGCGTCACGGTTGTAGCCGTCGCCCAGGCTGTAGGGCACCAGGTCGGTCTCCGGGCTGAGCTGCACCAGGCCGAACGGCGCCGCGGCTCCCGGGAAGGTGTGGCCCATCTGGTCGGTGCCGATGAACGGGTCGACATGGTCCCTGCCGGACGCGGACGCCACGCCGGACAGCGCGAGCAGGAGCGGGAGCAGGAGGTGCGTACGGCGGGGCATCGGAAGCTCCTTCGGCGCTGGCCAGGATTGGGCGGCGATCCCTGCCAGGCGCCGTCCGAGTGCCGCCATCGTGGGTCAGGGCGTCGCCCGAGGCAAGGGCGAAGCCGCGAGCCGCCCCGGACGATCTCCCTCTTGTGACTCGCACGGCGGTGGTGTAGGATCCAGAGCATCCGACTCCCGTTTCGCCCTCAGGGAGGCCAGCGCGATGCCCACGATCTTCGTGCACGGCGTGAACACCCGCCGCGACCCCTCGTACGACGCCCAGCAGCAGCTCACCGCGCGGTTCCTGGCCCGGCACCTGCACGGCGCCCCGCTGGGCGGCACCGCCATCAACGCCGAGACCGCCCGCTTCCCCTACTGGGGCGACCTCGCCACCCCCGACTGGGCCATGAAATCGCTCCCCGCGGGCGAGATCGACGCCCTCGGCGGCGGGATCGACAACCGGCTCCGGCCGCTGCTGGCCGCGATCCACGACGCGCTGCCAGACGCGACGACGGCCGGCCACGAGCCCCTGCTCACCCTGGCCCGCCACGACTTCGAGTCGGCGGTGGACACGCTGGTCGATCTGGCGCTCCTCGAGGGCGATCCGCCCGACGTCGTCGCCGACTTCGCCATGGCCGCCCAGACCTACGCCGTCCCGTTCCGCGTCCCCAACCAGCCGCCCACCTGGCTGGCCGCGTGCACCAGCGACGAGAACTTCCTGGCCCAGTTCCTCTTCCACGCCCAGGCGGCCGCCGTCGACGCCCCCCAGGCCCTGGGCGTGTTCTCGGCCATCGGCAACGCCCTGGCCACCGGCGTGGGCAAGCTCAAGCACGCCGTCGCCGGCGCCGGGGCCGCCGTCCTCGACCGTGCCGGCGACTACGCGTCGACCAAGGTCCTGGGCTGGGCGCGCAACCCGCTCAACGAGAACCTGGGGCGCTTCTTCGGCGACGTCTTCTACTACATGGACGGCCGCGGCGATCAGGCCCACCCCGGCGCCATCCCGCAGCGGGTCCTCGGCGAATGGGACGCCGCCCTCACGGCCGCCCCCGCGGGCGAGCCGCTGGTGATCGTCGGGCACAGCCTCGGCGGCGTGATCACCTACGACCTGCTCTCGCACTTCCGCCCGGATCTGCAGGTGGATCTCCTGGTGACGGTGGGGTCGCAGGTGTCGCACTTCGAGGAGATCAAGCTCTTCAAGCAGAGCCAGCCGGGAGCCGGCGGGCTGATCCCCCGGCCGGCCAACATCAAGCGCTGGCTGAACGTCTACGACGCGGTCGACATCTTCGCCTACGCCTGCGCCCGCGTCTTCCAGGGCGTGACCGACTACCACTACGACACCCACACCTACGTGGTGAAGGCCCACGGCGCCTACTTCAAGCAGGCCAGGTTCTACGAGCGGCTGCGCGCCAGGATCGACGGTCTGCCATGAGCCTGCTCTGGCCCGCGAACGAGCAGGACATCTCCGCCGACGCCGGTCGCCTCCACGCCCTGGTGATCGGCGTGGCCGACTATCCCCACCTGCTCGGCGGCGGCGGCCCCACCGCCAAGGACCCGCTGAACCTCACCCAGGTGACCACGCCGCGGTACACCGCCGAGCGGGTGGCCGCGTGGCTGCAGCACGAGTACGTGAATCCCCAGGCGCCCCTCGGCTCGGTGGAATGGCTGGTGTCCGGCCAGCCGGGCAACCAGGCCGACCCGGCCACCATGGACCGCATCGTCAAGGCCGCCAACCGCTGGAAGCGCCGCTGCGACACCCACCGGGACAACGTGGCCTTCTTCTACTTCTGCGGCCACGGCCTGGCCAAGGACTACCAGTTCCTGTTGCCCCAGGACTTCGGCGACCCCGATTACGACAACGCCTGGGAGCATTGCATCAACTTCGACCACCTGCGCACCGGCATGCGCTCGTGCAAGGCCGACACCCAGCTGTTCTTCGTCGACGCCTGCCGCGAGACCCCGTTCGGCATGCTCGACGACCTGGCCGTCACCGGCCGCGCCATCTTCAGCGCCGAGGTTTCGGACGTCGCCTCGACGGTGGCCACGTTCTACGCCACGGTCGAGGGCAAGCAGGCGTTCGGCCCGCCCGACGGCCCCACGTACTTCTGCGACGCGCTGCTGAGCTGCCTCGGCGGTCCCGGCGCCGTCAACGAATCGGGCCAGTGGGTCGTCAACACCTTCTCGCTGGCCTCGGCCATGGGCCAGGCCAGCCCCATCTTCTCGCTCCGGCACCGCAAGACGCTGTCCTGGGCGAGCGACGTCTCGGGCCAGCCGCGCACCCTGCACGTGCCCGGCAAGGCCTCGGTGTTCGCGTCGCTGTCGTGCAGCTCGCCGGCCGCCGATGCCGTGGCCGAGCTCGTGCTGCGCGGCCCCGGGCCGGAATCCCGCAGCCCGGCCGGCTCGCCGCGGCCGGTGGTGTTCGAGCTGGCGCCGGGCATGTGGCAGGTGGAGGTCACGTTCCCGGGCGGCCAGTTCCCGGGTCCGCTCACCCAGGATCACATGCTGTTCCCGCCCGTGTTCAAGGGGGTGAAGTGGCCAGGAGCAGCGACCTCACCATCCGCCTCGACCACGACCTGCCGGCCATGACGGTCGACGTGGTGGCGCCCGACTTCCAGGTCGTCCGCCGGATCCTGCTCACGCCCGGTGACGTGGCCACGGTGAGCGTGCCGTCGGAACAGTCGTTCCTGCGGGTCCACCATCCCTCGGGCGAGACGATCGTCCTGACCGACCCGGGACGGCTGCAGCGGGAGATCCCGGCCGCCGCCTTCACCCCCGCCATGCCGACCGCGCCGCCGAACGCGCCGCCCTCGCCGGCCGCCGCCCCCGCTCCCGCTCCCGGTGGCGCGCCGCCGAATCCGCAGGTGACCCTGTCCGGCGGCGGGGCGGCGTTTCCGGGCCTGGCCGCCACCATCGGCGTCTTCGTCCGCCAGCTGGGCAACGTGGGGCAGTTCCTGTTCTCCCTGCCCTGGCCTGGCCGCCACGAGGCCGACGCGAGGGAGACGGCGGCGGCGCCGCCGCCCACCATGCGGGGTTGCCTCACCGTGACCCTCGAGGGCGAGCCGGTGACCGTCCCGTTCGGAGTCGGCGAGGTGGCCCGCCGCGAGTGGCAGCCGCTGCCGGCCTGTCCGCCCGGCGACCTGGTGATCGAGCTCGACACTGGCGCCCGCCTGTCCATGCGCCTGCCCGCGGCCACCCGCGAGTGCCGCGCCGACCTGACCGGCGAGGCGGACGACGACGTCGTCACCGTCAAGGTGCGCCTGCGCACCAACGACCCGGTGGCCGACGCCATGCTGAACTACCTGCGTCGCGGCGACGTGACGGCGGCCGCGGCGATGGAGGCCTGGGCCGAATCGTCGCACGAGATGCTGATGCACAAGATGAGCGACCCGTACGCCGCGTCCGTCGGCGCCTACCTGCTGCTCCGGCTGCACCGCTTCGACCTGCTGCACGACTGGCCGCGCAACCTGGCCGACTGGTTCGACTTCCTGCCCGACGGCGGCGTGATCTGGGCCTGGCAGCTCATCCACCAGGATCCGGGCCGTCGCGCGGAGATCCTCGAGTACTTCGAGCTGGCGATCGCGCGCGGCCTGCCGGTCTACACCCCCGGCCTGCGGCTCCTGCTCGACGGCCTCAGCCTGCTCGGCGATCCCGGCAAGGCGGCCCTGGCCCGGCTGCAGCCGCTCGTCGGCACCGTGCTTTGGGAGTCGCCGCTGACGGCGCGGGTGACCCTGCCCCGCGGCTCCCGACCGGTGCGGTTCGATGTGGGGTTCGGCGTGGAGTGACCACCGCCGCGCCGGACGCCCGACCCATGATCCAGTCGTTCAACCATGAAGGAACCCGCCATGTCCACCACCATCACGTTCGACCCGGCCAAGGGCCCGGTCACCATCGAGATCACCAGCGGCCACGGCACCATGGGGGTCTTCCTGCTCGCCTACCGCCGCGAGCAGCTCGGCGAGCCGTACCAGGAGTTCGGCACCGACCCCAAGGCGATCCATGACGACATCCCCGACGACCACCTGATCCCCATCGAGCCGGACGAACTGGCCGACCACAGCCTCCTCGTGGTCGGGAAATACCGGCCGGCCTACGGCCGCAAGCAGATCAACGTGACGTACCGCTTCTTCCAGGACCATGGCGAGATCCACACGACAAGCATCAAGAAGATCCTGCCCGACTCCGAGGAGTTCATGCGCTTCCGCCACCGCTACCGGTTCAAGGCCGCCCAGTAGCCCGGAAAGGACCCCCGCCATGCGCCACCTCTCCCTGCCGCTTCACGTCCGCCGCCGCGCGGCCTGGCCGCTCGTCCCGGCCGCGCTCCTGCTGCTGGCCGGCGTCGCCGCGGCCGCCGACACCTGGCAACAGCACCGCCTCGACCGCACGGTCGGCCTGGCCACCATGACCGAGCTCAACGTGCCGACCTCGCCGGCCTTCACCCTGCTGGGCGTCAACCCGGCGCAGGTGGCCCGGCCCGGATTCGCCCATGACCTCAACCTCGACCTGATCGTCAAGGACGACCGGCTCGTCTCCGACCTCGCCGTCGACATCCAGCCCGTCTGGATGCTCGCCTTCGCCGGGACCTCGGTGGCCGAGTACCAGAGGATGGGCTGGCTGCGGCACACCCTGTCGACGTTGAGCCTGTCGCTGGCCACGTCGCAGCGCGATTCGATCAGCTCGCTCGCCTACGGCCTGCGCCTGACCCTCTACCGCCAGACCGATCCCATGCTCGACCAGGCCTACGTCGACGGGATCGCGCGACTGCTCGACCTCGCGCCCCCCGAGCGCGACCTGGAGCTGCAGATGGGCGCGCTCGAGGCCGACCTCGAACTGCTGGAGGACGAGCTCCGCGATGCGGACGATCCCGCCGCGATCGTCGACCTCCGGCGCGAGATCGACCAGCGCCGGCAGACGCTCGCGACGCTGACCGCGGTCATGGTTCAGCTCGACGCTCGCACCGCGGAATTCCTGCACCAGTACGAGACGGCCTACCGCGCACGGCATTGGAACGATGCGGTGCTCGACGCCGGCTGCGGCCAGATCCTGAACTATGACAACACCGAGGTCAGGGAGCTCCGCTTCACGGAGAACGGGCTGGGCGTCTGGCTCAACGGTGCGGTCGGCATCGGCCCGGACCTGCAGGCGACCGCGCTCTGGAAGTACCTGGAGTTCGATCGCGGGATCGAGCGCTTCGCCGGCCTGAACCTCCGCTACGGCGACGCCGACATGACCGGCTTCCTGGAGATCCTGTGGAACGGGTCGGACGCCCGGCAGCTGGGCTTCGGGGGCGAGCTGCGGGTCAACGGCACGGCGGCCGTCGAGGCGGGCCTTCACGCCACCCTGGACGACAGCTTCGAGCTGAAGCAGCTGACCCCCGAGGTGAAGGTGAACCTGTCGCTGCTCAAGAAGCTGCTTTGAGGCGCGGCGCCGGGGCCGCCCGAGCGTCGTCGATCACCGGTGTCCCGACACCTCCGGCGGCGTCACCGAAATCTTTTTTGTATCTCGCCGGCTGGGTCGTTCCCTACATGCGACCCGGAGCCCTTCGAGGAGGCGGGAGCCGGGTCTCGATGGGGACCCTGGCCTGGACGGCTGGGGTCCTTTCCGCGTCCGCCGCACCGTGCTGGAGTTCGTCCCCCACTCGCCCCGCCGATCGAGTATCATCGGAAGGTTCCGTCTTCACCCCTGCAAGGAGACCTGCCATGACCTCGTTGTTCACGCGTCTGTTGACCGGCCTGCTGGTGCTCGTGCTGGCCGGCACGGCGGCCGCCCAGTGGCCGCCCAGTGCTTCCGACAACCTCCTGGTGGGCGGCGGCCCCGGCGAGCAGGTGGTTCCCCGCCTGGCGATCGTGCCGGCCGGCGGCGGCTTCACCGGCTTCAGCTACATCGGCTGGTACAGCAACGCCAGCGGCAACTACGACGTGGCCCTCCAGCTCCTCGACACCGAGGGAATGCCCATGTTCGCGCCCGGCGGCATCATCGTCAGCGACCAGCCCCAGAACACCTGGGTGATGGACTGGTCGCTGGCCGCGGGCGCCGGCGGGTTCGCCGTCGTCGCCTTCGCCGACATCCGCGACGGCAACTCCAACATCCACGTCTACCGCATCGACCCCGACGGGTCTCACGCCTGGGGACCGGACGGCATCACGCTCACCAGCGACAGCGACTTCAAGGGTCCGCCCTGCGTGGCCGTGACCAGCGACGCGGAGGTGGTGGTGGTCTGGATGCAGTCCGGCGCGACCACGGCGCTGCGGATGCAGCGTCTGGCGGCCGACGGCACGGTGCTCCTGGCCGCCGGCGGCGTTCCCGTCAGCGACGCGAGCGACCTCTCGCCCGCCGGCAACCTGCTCGTGCCCACCGACGACGGCGACGTCATCCTCGGCTACGTCCCCACCTACTCCTTCAGCGGCAACCGCCAGGTGAAGGCGCAGCGGTTCGACGCCGCGGGCCAGCCGGTCTGGCCGAGCCCCGTCATGGTGATGGACGACGCCACTCTGCCGATGGGCCACTACTTCGACCTGACCGCCGACGGCGAGGGCGGCGCGCTCTTCTGCTGGGACATCGTGGTCGGCACCGCCTTCGACGCCCGGGTGCAGCGCCTGTCGGCCGCCGGCATGGAGATGCTCGCCCACAACGGCCGCAACCCCGAGGCCGCCGGGCCGGCGGGGCAGATCGAGCCCAGCGCCGTCTACGACCCGGCCACCGGCGCCATCACCATGGTGTACATCGACATGAACAGCTCCCAGAGCCAGCGCGGCCTCTTCGCCCAGCGCTTCGACCTGTCCGGCAACCGGCTGTGGGGCGCGGCGGGCAAGGTGCTGCTGCCGCAGGATCCGGACCTCGAGGTGGCGCCCGCTCTCGGCCTGGTCCAGGGCGCGGTGATCGGCCTGGTGGAGCACGAGCCGGGCGGCGCCTACGGGCAGGACCGCATCCTGGCCTACCGTCTCGATGATGCCGGCGACCTCATGTGGGGCGGCGCGATCGAGGCCGCCAGCACGCCGAGCAGCAAGGGTCGGCTCATGGCGGCGAACAACGGCCTGACCCTGGTCGGCGTCTGGGAGGACGACCGCAACGGAACGCCCGACGTATATTCGCAGAACGTCAACACCGACGGCTCGCTGGGAGCCGCCGTCGTGGCGATCGAGGATGAGCCGACGGTGCCCGCCGCGCCGACGGCGTTCGCGGCCCGCCCGGCCTACCCCAACCCGTTCAACCCGTCGACCACCATCGCCTTCGACCTGCCCCGCAGCGAGCGCGTGACCCTGCGGATCTTCAACGCGGCCGGCGTGCTGGTGCGCGAGCTGGTCGACGGGGTGCTGCCGGCGCGGTCGCACCAGGTGACCTGGGATGGCACCGATAACGGCGGCCGACGCGTGCCCAGCGGCGTCTACTATTACCATCTGGCGTGCGAGGATCGGGTCGCCACCCGGGCCCTGACCCTCGTGAAGTGATTCCGGGGATCCTGCCCCGCCCCTGGTCCCGGGGATGCCGCCGGCCGGCGGCGCTCCCCGGGGCCAGTCCGTGACCGGGCACGTCCGACATGTTTTTACCCGGAATTTATTTGCTATTTTTACCCGGATGTATATTCTTGATGCTCGTGCCGCGTATCCTCCAGCGACAGGAGCCTGTCCATGTCCGCAACCCCGATCCTCATCGCCTTCGCCGGCACCTCGCGCCTCAGCGAGGGCGCGCCGGGCGACGTCGCCCGCGCGGTCCGGCGCCCCCTCGCCGCCGGCGGTCCCGCCCCGGTCTGCATCCTCGACGCCCGCACCAGCGCCGCAGTCGACCTGGCGATGGGCGGCACGGCCGACCAGGTGGCCGAGTGGGCCGAGGCCCGGTTCGCCGCCCAGGCCGAGGCGGCCGGCCAGAAGAGCCGCGGCCGGCCGCGCCTCGGCGTGGTCGCGCGCGAGGTCACGCTGCTGCCCCGCCACTGGGACTGGCTGGCCGCGCAGCCCGGCGGCGCGTCGGTGACCCTGCGCAAGCTCGTCGATGCGGCCCGCAAGCGGGGCGGCCCCGGCGAGCACATCCGCCGCACCCAGGACGTGGTGCATCGCTTCCTCTACACCGTGGCCGGCGACCTGCCCGGATTCGAGGAAGTCGCCCGCGCGCTGTACGCCTGGGACCGCCCGGCGCTCGACGCGCGGCTCGCCGCCTGGCCCGCAGATGTCGTCGCGCACGCGCACACCCTGCTCGCCCAGGCCGACCAGGGGCCGCCGCTCGTGCCGGCGCCGGACGCGAACGAGTCGCTCTCCTGCCGTACCCGTCTGTGATGGTCGGACACAGGGTGTGCGGGATCGGCACGGCGGCCGGGCGGCGGCTCGAGCCGCCACCCGCTCTCCCAAGTCTCATTCATGTATGATGTTACCGGTGGCCACGCATGTCGATGTGGCCACCGGAACGCTTCCTGCGACGGGTCGGGCGACCGGGACCTCCACCCCCAGCAAGGGAGCTCGACCATGCGACGAACCCGACCCGCCGCCCTCCTGATCGGCCTGCTGTTCGCCCTCGCGCTCGCCGGTTGCGCCGACGATTCGTCCAGCCCGACCACCCCCGCCGCCGAGGCCCCCGTGCTGCCCGACCCGGCCCGGCTCACCTTCGACTTCTCCTTCTTCGACGAGGCCGCCGGCCTCGACCAGACCAAGGCCGCCGGCCGGTACGACCACTTCGTCAACGCCTACCTCCGCGTCGCCCTGCTCGATCTGCTGGCCCGCCTCGCGCTCACGCCTCCGGTGACGGCCTTCGCCGCGGCCCTGCACACCCCGCCGTCCCACCAGGACGACGGCGCCTGGATCTGGGTCTACACCCACGTCGACGGCGACCAGGAGCTGCGGATCCGGCTCCGTGGCCTGCCCATCGCGGGCGGCGTCGAGTGGGAGCTGCGGGTCACCGCCCCCGGCCTCGACAACGCCGTCTGGTTCACCGGCACCACCGCCAACGACGGCGCCGAAGGCGCTTGGACGTTCCGCGACCCGGCCACCGACCCCGAGCTGGAGGTGGCGACGATCGCCTGGGGTCAGGGCGCCGCGGGCCGCTTCCTCAGCTTCGAGGTCCTGGCCGGCGAGGATGCCGGCGACCAGCTCACCTTCTTCGACAACGACCCCGAGTACAGCGTCACGCACCTCGATGCCGACCTCGACCGCCGGTCGTTCATCACCTGGTGGGCCGACGGCCACGGCAGCCTGCAGGTGCCCGACCACAACGGCGGAGCCGTGGCCTGCTGGGACGCGGCGTTCATGAACGCCGCGTGCGATTAGCGCCGGACGATCGCAGCACGCCGAGCGACGCCGGCCTCTTCGGAGGTCGGCGTCGCGCTATCCGTTGCGGCCGTGAATTCGGAACTGCTTCCGTTTGAACGATTCTGTCCGGTCGATTCAAAATTCCTAAGGTCGTGCGATTCGCAACCGATGATCCCCCTAGTTCGGGTCGGAATCGCTCGCAAGCCGTTGCACCCTCCAGTCCGCCACGACACCAGATCCGACCGGCGCCCATCAATTCGAGAAACGGAGAGTGACATGAACCGCAAGATCCTGACCCTCGCCCTGGCCGCCGCCGTCCTTCTCCTGGCCGCCGTGGGCGCCTACGCTCAAGACGACCCCGAGGCCCTGGCCGCCGCCAGCGCCGAGTACTGCAACAGCACCGCCACGGACGCGATGACGTCGCCCGACGTGATCGTCGCCAAGGTCAAGGAAGCCTGCGCCGTCCTCGAGGCCGAGGGCACCGCCGCGTTCCCGAAGTTCCAGGGCAAGGGCAGCCCCTTCCTGTTCGCGGGCACCTACATGTGGATCCACACCCTGGACGACGGCACCATGCTGATGCACCCCATGAAGTACAAGCTGAACGGCAAGAACGTGCTGACCCTCAAGGACACCCAGGGCAAGCGCTTCTTCGCGACGATGAACGACGTCGTCAAGGAGAGCGGCGAGGGCTGGGTCGACTACTACTGGCCGAAGCCCGGCACCGACGAGATCGTCCACAAGGTGTCCTACGTGCGCGGCTGCACGACCCCCGACGGCAAGGCCCTCGTGGTGGGCTGCGGCCTGTACAAGTTCGACGACAGCACCGTCGCCAGCCTGACCATCAAGTAGGCGGTTCGACCGCGTCATCCCGGGCCGCCGTGGGCGGTCCGGGGTGTCAGTCATCCTCGCCCCGGACCGTGCCACAGGACCCAGACAGGAGATCGTCATGTTCGACCGCATGCAACTCGCCACCATCAAGGCTCGCCTGATGTTGCTGGCCGGAATGGCCGTGGCGCTCACCGTGTTCCTCATCGGGTCCAACAAGGTCGCCGGCATCCGGATCGACCAGGCCTACGGGGACATGGAGACCGCCAACGTGGAGATCGACGCCGCAAACCGCGCCATCGACGAGGCCAACGTCCTCAAGGACCAGGTCGGCACCGCCATGATGAACGTCATGGACCTCCGGCTCGCCGAAAAGACCTACCTGCAGTTCCACGACGACGCGGTGCGTACGCGCTTCACCAGAGACGCCCAGCAGGTCGCCGGCAACCTCGAGGCGATCGGCCGCCAGGACATGCTGAACGCGTTCGGGAGCTACCGGCAGCAGTTCGACCAGTACGTCAAGGTCCACGGCGACCACGCGGCCCTCAAGACCACGATGAGCCAGCCCATCAGCTCCAGCATGGACCAGCTGAGCGCCATCACCGGCACGCTCGAGAACCAGCAGGCGTTGCTGCAGCTCGAGGGCGAGGATCTGCCGCCCATCGAGCTCGAACTGCTCAACGTGCTGCGTGACTGCAAGATCTTCTTCCTGCGGATCCAGTCGCTGCAGCAGCAGTACCTGAGCACCGGCAACGTCGCCTACATCGATCAGTATCGGAAGCTCGTCGCCAGCGACGACCGGCTCGTCATCGATACTCTGGTTCAGGGCAGCGCGGCCCTGGGCAACGCCGAGTTCAAGCAGTACAGCCTGGAGATCCGCGACTCCCTGGCCAAGTTCATGGGCTACATCGATTCGTCGCTCAAGCTGGGCGACCAGGAGCAGTCGCTGCGCCACGACCTCGACCAGAGCGGCGGCGCCATCATCACCGCCGCCCAGAGCGCCCTGGCGGAGGCCAATCAGCGCGTGACCAGCGAGCGCGCAGGCGCCGACGCGGCCAAGACCGCCGCCGCGAACGCCAAGGCCTCCGCATCCCGGGCCAAGATCACGGCTGACCGCGTGGCCTGGATCATCGCCGCCGTCGGGATCCTCGGCTTCATGCTCGCCGCGTGGTGGATCGTCCGCTCGATCAACGGCTCCCTGCTCGCGGTCATCAACGGCCTCGGCGGATGCTCGCGGATGGTCTCCGACTCCGCACGCCAGGTCGCCGACGCCAGCAACGGCCTCGCGAACGAGGCGTCGCAACAAGCGGCCACGATGGAAGAGACCGCGTCCTCGCTCGAGGAAGTCGCCGCCGCCACCAAGCAGAACGCGGGCCTGGCCGGCACGGCCAACGACCTCATGACCGAGGCCACCAAGATCATCGACCAGGCCAACGTCTCGATGCAGGCGCTCACGGAGTCGATCGCCGACATCGCGCAGGCCAGCAACGAGACCTCGCATATCATCAAGACGATCGACGAGATCGCCTTCCAGACCAACCTGCTCGCCCTGAACGCCGCCGTCGAGGCGGCCCGGGCCGGCGACGCCGGCAAGGGCTTCGCCGTGGTGGCCGAGGAAGTGCGCAACCTGGCCACCCGCTCGGCGGGCGAGGCCAGCAACACCGGCGAGCTGATCCGTCGCACCCTCGAGAAGGTCAAGGACGGCGCCCAGCAGGCCAACCAGGCGAACGAGGCTTTCGTCCAGGTGATCGAGAACGCGTCGCGCGTGTCGCAGATGATGACCCAGATCGCTCAGGCCTCGCAACAGCAGGCCGTGGGCGTCGACCAGCTCAACATCGCCATCGGCGTGATGGACAAGTCGATCCAGCAGTCGGCAGCCAACGCCCAGGAGTCGGCCAGCGCCTCGTCCGAGCTCACCGGCCAGGCCGAGCGCATGAACGGTTTCGTGGACGATCTCGTGGCTCTCGCCGTCGGCGGCAGCGGGTACCTACCGGCCGCGCCGGCGGACAGGCCGCGGGCGGCGGCGCCGAAGCCGAAGGCACCGGTCCGCTCGGCGTCGCAGCACGCGACCGGTCACGAGGAGCAGGTGATACCGCTGGAGGACTTCGACTTCAGCGACGTCTAGGACGACGCATCCGGGGGCTTGACCGCTTCCGATGGCAACCCGGCCGGCCCCACCCCGGGGTCGGCTGGGTTATGCCGCGAAGATTTCGGCTGGCTCCCCGCTTGCAGCTCCGGCGGCATGAACACCACCGATCTGTACCGCCCGGAGTGGGTCCCGCCCCACTGCCCCAATCGCAACTGCCACTTCCACAACCCCTTGCACGAGGGCTGGCGTTGGAAACGTGACGGCTACCACCGGCGCAAGGCCCTGCCCAGACGTATCCGCAGGTTCAAGTGCAAGGCCTGCGGCGTCACCTTCAGTTCACAGACCTTCAGCACCACCTACTGGCTCAAGCGCCCCGACATCCTCCTGCAACTGCCCACCAAGGTCATCAGCGGCGCTCTGCAACAGTCAGATCGCCCACGATCTGGGTGTCTCGCCGGCCACCATCGACCGCCAGATCTACCGACTCGGCAGGCACGCGATCCTCTTCCACTCCAGAATGATGCGGGACTGCCCGCCCCTCGATGACGTCGCCGTCGACGGCTTCGTCTCGTTCGAGCACAGCCAGTACCACCCGTCCCACTTCCACGTCGCCGTCCACCGGCCCTCCTCCTTCTTCATCCACTTCACCGACAGCGAGGTCCGCCGATCAGGCACCATGACCGGACAAGCAGAAGCGACAACGGGCCGTCCTGGAGCGCATCCGGGGCCGACCCGACCCCCAGGCCGTGCGCAAGGACATGCAGGAGCTGCTCGAGTACGTCACCGAAGGAACGAACGAGATGACCATCCACAGCGACGACCACAAGGCCTATCCCAGGGCGATCCGGAACCTGCGGTGCCAGATCCGGCACCTGGTGACCAGTTCGAAGGATATCCGCAACCGGATCAACAAGCTGTTCGAGATCAACCTGCTAGACTTGCTGATCCGGCACTGGGAGGCGGAGCACAAGCGGGAGACGATCGCGTACGCCAAGCGCCGAACTGCGCGGCCTACAAGCTGGCGATCTTCCTGGTGCTGCGGAACTACGTGAAGACGCAGAGGGTGCGGAAGAGCCGTCAGACGCCGGCGCAGCTGCTGGGGGTGTGTCCGCGGAGGTTGACGGTGGACGAGGACGCCGCGAGGCGGTTGTTCGTCGATCAGGTGGGGTTGGAGGGGCGATGGCGCCAGTACTACGGCAGGAGGGGTGACGCGGGGCGCTGAAGATCAACCGGCGGCATGAGTTGGCGGTTTGCGGTGTGAAACGCCAGGCCCCGAGCGGTGCCCGGGGCCTGGCCGAAATCTTCGCGGAAGAACCTAGAAGGTGTGAGCAAGGCCGATCGACATTGTTTGTTTGAACTGGCCAGACTTACGAACCGCACCAGCCACCGCCGCCGCGTTCTCCAGGTTGCCCGCATCGTCGATCACCGCCGGCACCGTGGTGTCATACTTGTCGTACACCCAGCGCACCATGACCTGCACGTTGAGCGCGCTGGTGATGTTGGTGGTGAAGGTGTTCTTGAAGTCGATGTCGGCTGTGGTGGTGTAGTCGGCCAGATCGGCGTCGAGACCGGCGGCGGCGAGCACGGCCGGGTCGAGGTCCTCGATGTCGCTCTTGCCGGAGTAGAACAGCGGCTTGTAGAGCCGCAGCTCGCCCACGTAGTCGACCTTGCCCGCCAAATACTTGCTCTTGTAGTCGAAGATCAGCTCGAGGCCGCCGTCGTTGGTGGACTCGCTGACCTCGGCGTCGGTGGCGGGCAGGTACAGCTTGCGCTTGCTCTGGTGCAAGGTGAAGCCCAGGCGGGCCAACCACTCCCGGTCGTCCTCCTTGACCAGCGTGCGGCTGATGCCGGCGGTCTCGTAGAACTGCAGCGGGTTCAGGTTGAATTCTCGGTTGGGATCGGTCTGGTCGATGAACTGGCTCTCGAAGCGGACGCTGAAGAACGGGTCGAGCTCGGTCTTCATGTAGCGGAGCAGAGACTCGAAGCTGATCTCGTCGGTCGACTTGTCGGGGCGGCGCCACACGAGCTTGCCGGCCGCGTCGCGGTCCTGCTGGTGGTTCTGACCGAAGGCCAGGTGCAGGGTGTTGGAGAGCTGGAAGTCGTCGCTCAGCTTCTTCTTCGCGAGGCCGTCCAGGGTGCTCGTCCACACGACGGCGCCCTTGTCGCCGCCGTTCCAGTTCTTCGTGTAGTAGCTCTGCAGGAGGTTGACGCCGAGCTTCAGCTCGGTGCCCCAGGCGCCGGATTCGAACCGGGCGTCGGCATCGTCGGCCGCCAGGGCCAGGACCGGCGTCAGGAGCGCCGCCAGGAGGGCCAGCGCCGCGAGGGATCGCACGTTACGCAGGGGATTCATGAGTGTCCTTTCGGGTTCGTGGCGGCCCGATCCGGATCCGGATCCGGATAGGCCGCTGGTTGGCACGGGATCGCTGCGATTGACTTGCCCTGCACCATGGTGACCGTCCGCTGCGGGAACGGGATCTCGATGCCGTGGGCGTCGAGGGCTTCCTTGATGCCCCTGGTGAGATCGAAGCGGCAGTCCCAGTAGTCGGCGCCGTTGACCCACGGCCGCACCACCAGGTTGACGCTGCTGTCGGCCAGCTCGGCCACGGCGATCTGCGGGGCCGGCTCGGCCAGGATGCGGCTGTCCTTGTGCACGACCTCGGTGATGACCTTGATCGCCTGGCCGAGGTCGTCGCCGTAGCCGACGCCCACCACGAGGTCGATGCGGCGGGTGTCGTAGCCGCCGTAGTTCTTGATGATGTCGCCGTAGATCTTCCCGTTCGGCACCTCGATGCGCACGTTGTCGGGCGTGGCCATGATCGTCGAGAAGATGGCGATGCTCTTGACGCTGCCCGCCACCCCGCCGACCTCCACGTAGTCGCCCACCTTGAAGGGCCGGAAGAGCAGGATCATGACGCCGGCGGCGAAGTTGGCCAGGCTGCCCTGCAGCGCGAGGCCGACGGCGAAGGAGGCGGCGCCGAGGACGGCCACGATCGAGGCCGTCTGCACGCCGAAGGTGCCGAGGACGGCGACGCCGACGAACGCCATCGTGAAGAAGTAGATCAGGCTCGCCAGGAAGCTGACGAGGCTCTTGTCCCAACCCCGCGCATTGCCCAGCTTGCGCACGCCGCGGCGCACGGAACCGGCCACGATCCGACCGATGATCAGGATGACGATGGCCCCGACGACCTTCAGTCCGTAGGCAGTGGCGAACCCGTAGAGCGTGCTCGTCGCCGTGGACACGAATTCGGTGGTGGTGGTCACGGTCTCGGTCATGATCGATCACTCCTTCAGGTCTGGCGTCCAGACACGCTGGCGCACGGCGAAGTCACCTCTTGCGACGGGGCATAGTTAGAAAAGAACCGGCGATCCGCCACCACCTCAGGTGCGGGCGACCTTGTCGAGGAACGTCTGGTTGGGAATCGCCACGGTCCGTCCGTCCTGCTCCAGCAGGGTCTGCAGCGGGGTGACGCCCACCACGGTCCCCGACTGGCCGTCGATCTCCAGATCGCTGCCTTCGCGCAGGAGGCGCCGCACGTAGAAACCGGCCACGAGGTTGCGGGTGATGTCGCGCGTGCCCAGGCCGAAGCTCAACGCCACCGCGACGGCCAGGCCCGACAGCAGCACCAGCACCACCATGCGGATGATGCCCGTGTCGATGCGCAGCTGGCTGATCGCCATGATCACGACCACGAACATCACCAGCGACGACACACCCCGCCCCAGCAGGGAGCCGTATTCCAGGCCGGATTCTTCGGCGCTCGTGGCGATCGTGCGGGACAGGAACTGGCTGACGATCATGCCGAGCAGCAGCACCAGGAAGGCTGCCGCGAGGTTGGGCAGGTAGCCGAAGAAGGCGCCGATGGCGTCGGCGATGACGTCCAGGCCCACCGCGCGGCATACGCTCTGGGTGAACAGGATGATGAGCAGGAAGTAGACGGTGCGGGCGAGCAGGCGACCGGGCGAGCCGGTCAGGCCCAGGCGCCTGAGCGCGCCGGTGAAACCGGTGCGGTCGAGCAGGGCGTCGATCTTCAGGCGCTCGAACAGCACCTTGATGGTCTTCTCGGCGATCTTGGCGACCAGCAGGCCGAGCAGGATGACGACGATCGCCACCAGGAAGCGCGGCACCATGTCGGCCACCATGGCCACCAGGTTCTCGGTCACCGCGCGGGCCGCGGCCAGGGGATCGAATCCAGCCATCAGTCCTGCTCCTTGCCCGAGGGGCGAGCCGCGCCGGTGACGCCGCGCATGATCAGATCCAGGTAGTCGAAGAGGGTCTCGAAGAAGACGCGGAAGGCGAAGTCGGCGGAGTCCGAGACGAACAGACGGCGGTGGATGCTGCCGCGGATCCGGCCCAGCAGCACCGGATCGGGCGCGGTGAGCAGTTCGCGCAACTCGACGGCGGGCGGGCCCAGATCCTCGGGGGCGTTCATCGGCCGTGGTCCTTGCCGGAGGCGGTCGTCGTCATCGCGTCAGTTCCTCGTAGGCCGTGCGGAACGCCTCGCGTCCGCGCTTGATCCGCATCTTCGCGGCCGACAACCCGAGGCCCAGGCTGTCGGCGATCTCCTGGTAGGGCATCTCGTCGAGGTCGCACATCACCAGCGGGACCCGCAGCGTCTCCGGCACCCGATCGAGGGCGGCGGCGATGAGCTGTCGGCGGTCGTCGGAGGCCAGCCGTCGTTCGGCGGCGGGCGCCACCTGCAGCGCCTCCTGGGCCTCGTGGATCGGGTCGTCGATGTCGACCTGATGCCGGTTCTTACGTTTCCGCAAAAAATTCAGGCAGTGGTTGACCTTGATTCGTTGTATCCATGTGCCGAAGCGCGACTCGCCCCGAAACCGCTTGAGCGCGAAGAAGGCCTTCACGAAGACCTCCTGCGCGAGATCCTGCGCGTCATCGGCCGAGCCGGTGAGGTGTCGGCAGTTGGCCAGGACCTTGCCCTCGTGGCGTCGGACCAGGTCCTCGAAGGGACGCAGGTCCGCCGGCGCCGCGAGCGCACGGGCCACCAGTTCCGCATCGGGATCGTGTCGCTCGTCCATCGGTCCTCGTCCCTCTAGACCCGCCCGGCGGCGCCCGAGTCACACACCATCACGTCGCGCAGCCCCAGGCAGGCGCCGGTCGCCAAGAAACCATGTGACTCCCGCCCGGCCTCCCGGGTCCAACGGGGGTACCACGACACGGCGGCCGGATGCTCCGGCGCCACTCACCACGTGCTAAGGAGAAGATGCCATGAAGCGATGGCTCATGACAATGATCGTTCTGGCCGTCGGCGCCGGCCTGGTGCAGGCCGAGACCTGGGACGGTCGCTGGGGCCTGGGCCTCGAGGCCGGAGTCTGGAAGCAGATCCACGGCGACCACGACTACAGCAACGTCGACCAGTACACCGCCCTGAAGCTGCGGTACGGCCTGGATGCGCACTGGACCCTCGACATGGGCCTGCAGTACGGCTGGACACGTCCGGGCGTGGCCATCGCGGGCGAGGACGCCGGCTTCAGCTTCGACTCCGGCGCCGGCCTCTACACCCGCATCTGGCAGCCCAACCTGACCGGGACCTACCGCCTGGCCACCGACGGCACCTGGCGGCCCTGGGTCTCGCTGGGCGCCGGCGTCACCCGCTGGGACATCCGCGACCTGCGCGGCGAGGAGAGCGTGGGCCTCTGGCCCGACGGCGTGGGCCGCCGCGTCTACGACGAGGACGGCGTGCAGGTGGACGGCTCCGGCGTGAACGTGACCGCGATCCTGGGCCTGGGCACCGAGATCGCCGCCGCGCACCGGTCGTTCGACCTGGGCGTGCGCTACAACTACCTGCTGGGCCAGACCACCGACTCGGTGGGCCTGAGCTCGTTCTGGGGCGCGGACGAGGTGGACGCCAACAAGGCCATCCTCCAGGGCCTCGTGGGCGTGAACTACGTCTTCGGCAACACCGACAAGGACGGCGACGGCATCCCCAACGACGTCGACGCCGACCCCGATCATGCCGAGGACTTCGACGGCTACCGCGACGAGGACGGCGCGCCGGATTACGACAACGACAACGACGGCATCCTCGACGTGGACGATCAGTGCCCGGACGACGCCGAGGACCGCGACGGGTTCCAGGACGAGGACGGTTGCCCCGATCCCGACAACGACCAGGACGGCATCATCGACGCCCGCGACGGCGCGCCCGACCAGGCCGAGGACATGGACGGCTTCCAGGACGAGGACGGCGTGCCCGATCCCGACAACGACCAGGACGGCGTGCTCGACGCGATGGACAAGTGCCCCGACACGCCCCGGGGTGTCGAGGTGGACGCGAACGGCTGCCCGGTGGTGGCCGAGATCCGCGAGGACCTGGTGCTCGAGGGCGTCAACTTCAAGTCCGGCAGCGACCAGCTGACCGCCGAGTCGGCCATGGTGCTGAACAAGGTCGCCGACAGCCTGAAGGCCTGGCCGAACGTGCGTATCGAGGTGGGCGGCCACACCGACAGCAGCGGCTCGTCCGAGCTCAACCGCACGCTGTCGCAGAAGCGCGCCGAGGCCGTGCGTCAGTTCCTGATCGGCAGCGGCGTCGACGCCGGCCGGATCACCGCCGTGGGCTACGGCGAAGACAAGCCGATCGCCGACAACAGCACGAAGATCGGCCGGGCGGCCAACCGCCGGGTCGAGCTGAAACGCATCAACTAGACGCGACACGGGGCCGGTGACGGTTCCCCCTCCCCCGGTGTCGCCGGTCCCCGGCCGGCCGCGGTTGAAAAACCGCGGCCGGCGTCTATCTTCCGGGCATGACCGCCCAGCCCATCCCGCTGCCGCGCCTGGTCCGCTTCTGGCTGCCCCTGGAGGCCACCTGGCTCATGATGGCGGTCGAGGGGCCGTTCCTGGCCGCGGTGATCGCCCGCCTGGCCGAGCCCAAGCTCAACCTCGCGGCCTACGGCGTGGCCTTCGCCGCGGCGATCATCGTCGAATCCCCGGTGATCATGATGATGTCGGCGGCGACCGCGGTGGTGGACGCCCGGCCCGGCTACCTGGCCCTGCGACGCTTCGCGATCGCCCTCAACGCCCTGATCACGGCCGCGATGCTGGCCCTGCTCGCCAGCGGAGCCATGGGCTGGGCCCTGCGCCGGCTGCTGCAGCTCGATCCCGAGGTGGCGGCGCTCACCCAGCGCGCGCTGTGGGTCCTGCTGCCGTGGCCGGCCGCCATCGGCTACCGCCGCTTCTACCAGGGCATCCTCATCCGCGCCGGGCTCACGCGGCGGGTCGCCTGGGGCACGGCGATGCGGCTGACCGCGATGGCCACCGGCGCGCTCGCGGCCCGGGCCGGCGGACTGCCCGGTGCGGTGGTCGGCGCGGTGGCCCTGGCGGGCGGGGTATGCGCGGAGGCGCTCGCGAGCCGCCTGATGGCCCGTGGGGCGGTGCGGCGGCTCGCGGCGCGGAGCGCGGCGCCGCAGGCGACCGACCTGAGCTGGCGGGGCCTGACCGCGTTCTACTGGCCGCTGGCCCTGACGAGCACGATCTCGCTGGCCGTCCACCCGCTGGTCACGTTCTTCATGGGCCACGCCGCGCGCCCGCTGGATTCGCTGGCGACCCTGCCGGTGCTCAACGCCCTGGTGTTCGTGTTCCGCACGCCGGCGCTCAGCTACCAGGAGGTGGCCATCGCCATGCTGGGCGAGGGCCCCCACAACCGGCGGCCCGTGCTCACGTTCGCCGGACTGCTCGCCCTGACGGCCACCCTGGCCTTCGTGGCGGTGGCGTGGACGCCGCTCGCGGGCCTCTGGTTCGGCACGGTGTCGGGCCTGCCACCCGAGCTGGTGTCGCTGGCGCGCGGGCCGCTGCGGATCCTCAGCCTGATGCCCACGCTATCGGTGCTGCTGAACCTGGAGCGGGCGCTGCTGGTGCACGGACGCGCGACCGGTCCGGTGACCACGGCCAGCGCGCTGGAGGTGGCGGGGATCGCCGGCGTGCTGGCGGTCGGCGTGCTGGGCCTCGGCGCGGTCGGCGTGGTGGCCGCGGCGGTGGCCTACCTGGTCGGACGTCTGGCCGCCAACATCCACCTCGCGCGGCCGGCCCGCGCGGTGCTCGAACGTCCGACGCCGCGGACCTGAGGCCCGCGGCGTCCGGACGATCGGCTGGCCTGGGGAATCAGCCGATCTTGAGTTCGGCGCTCCCGCGCGAGAGGTCCGACGAATGCCGGTTCTGGATGTAGCTGCGCATCCGCATCAGGGCGTCGCTGTCCGCGTCGGCCAGGAACTCCACGCCCAGGGTGGCGCCCTTGCCATGGTCGTCGTGGCCGAGGTGCAGGCGCCGCACGATCGCCGGGATCGCCACCTGGCCGAAGCCGGCCGGCAGATCGAACACGCATTCCACCTCGGCGCCGCCCTTGAACGACGAGATGATGGCCTGGTTGCCGAGGCGCAGCATCGCGCCGGTGAAGCTGATGTCGACGACCTGCATGGGGATCCGGCTGCTGACGGCGCCGAGCACCGGATCGTCGGTCCGTCGCCGCACCGTGCCCCGGATCTTCTCCGGGGGTTCGAGGCGGAAGGCGCCGCGCCGCTGGCCGAAGGTGACGCCGTCGGGCAAACCGAGGCGCAGGATGGGCAGGCTGATGTCGTCGTCGAGCCAGGCGTGGTCGTGGTCGATCACCGTGCAGGTGCACTGCAGGAGCTTGTCCTGCAGGATGAACACCAGCGTCACCTTCTCGGGGATGTCCTCGGCCCGTTCGAGGGACGTGCGCCGGGCGCAGGTCAAGGGCAGGGTGTCGCCGGTGGGGTCGTACTGGCCGGTCAGGAACGTGGCCTGGAGCAGCTCGAGGCGGTCGTC
>JAWKQQ010000019.1:0-103456 GCA_041390065.1 Candidatus Krumholzibacteriia bacterium | reverse complement strand
AGGGCATCTCGCAGCTCTTTGGGAAGACCTTCCGTCAACTCGGTACCTCGTGTTTCTAACACCATGCCGTTAAGCTGCGGGCGGTCTTGGCGCGGCGGTGGCGCAAGCCAGCGCCGTGACAAGGCCGAGCCGTCAGCTTGAACGGCTTGTTAGACACGTTCCCCTCAACCGCTGACCCCTTGCTCGGCCGCGCCTTCTCGCCCATGCGAGCCACGGCCGATCTCTGATTCTCAGAATCCCTCGAAGCATAGCAGAAACTTCGCGCTCAGAGCAAGCCGCCGGCTCCTGGGAAGCCCCTTCGGGCGAGCCTTCGCCGGCCTATCCAGCAACACCACCGACCACCAGCCGCCGCCGCCGCTGCGACGGACATGCTGGCCGGCGGACTGCCCCGTTCAGATGACCGCCACTCTTGCTGCTGAACGCGGCGGCACTGGCGACCTACAACGCCTTAACCACACGATCTGAGTCGAGGCGAGGCCGAGGGGCCCCCGGCCTACGACCGCGAGACGGGACGCGGTGGCCAAGCGTTCCTGGCCCAGACCAGGTGCGGCGTGAACAGCTCGAGGTGCACGGGGCGGCCGTGATGGCGTGCACGGCGACGTTGGACGCGAGGGAGCTGATCAACCCGCGGTCTCGCCTCGTGGCACAGTGGGACTCGAACGTGGATGCGGATGGCCGGATGCCGAGGCATGACTCGCGTGGGTAGGCACTCTTTAGGCTTATGACCGTGTCTAACACCATGGCGTTAAGCTGCGGGCGTTCTTGGCGCGGGCCGTGCGCCAGCACGGGCCGTGACAAGGGCGACCGTCAGCTTGAACGGTTTGTTAGCGTTCACCGATCAATCCTCCAGGGTAGCTCGAGTTTAGACAGCAAATAAGACAGCCCTGGAACTTTGTCGCGTGTTCTCATCTGTTCAACGACATTCACGACCGTCCTTGCTCGGTCTCGTTCTTCAGACGGCCTCTTTTCATCGTCGGCAATACGCTTGTAGTCTATGAGATCATCAACGTTTCTTCTTCGACCAGAACTCACGGCGATGAGATTCGCTTCTGTCACCGCACCAGGGTGAGTATTTAGCCAGTTTTCACCTTGCGTCAAACCTCGTATATGATCCAACACAACCCTAGCGTCAGATCTGTTCGCGAAAGCTCGAAACACGTCAGGAGCACCGGCACGAAGAATTACCAGTACCACTACCATTATCGGGAAGAAGTTCCGATTCGGCTCCGTAGTTAGCATCGCGACCCGGATCCGCGTAAAACATTGCTCCCTCGCCCTCAAACTCAAACCGAATAACTCGGAAAGCTCCACGAAGACATCAACAAGCGTATCGCTCTCATACTGGAGTTCCGGGTGCTTTCTGTTATCGAAGAACTCATTGAATCCAAAGCGTCGAAATACATCCGCCGCGAATCGCTTTGAATCTGGAGGGGGCAGTTGAAACTCTAGATCGATAAATCTCCTTAGATACTCCTCCGAATCAATCCCCTCACCATAAACTGCCGCCAGGCTTGTGTTAAGTTGGCGTTTGTCTACCGCGAGGACAAACGTCATGCCTGGTATGCTAAATAGATGCTTAATTCTTTCAAGTAGGGCGATCGCATAGGTGGGCCGACAGCGGTCCAGTTCGTCAACGAATAGTACTAATTTCGCAGTCTCGTCCTTAGATCCCATACGTTCAACAACCGCCGCCATTTGTTCGACAAAATCCTCGTTTAGCTTCTTCTCTTTCGCATACGCTTCTACAGCGTCACCCATAGTATCCGCGACGAACTCCGATATAATCGATTCTGCAATAGCGTCGATGTCCAATATACCGGACGTCAGTAGCTTACCCGCTGCCGGCACGGCACGCCTCGCTATTAGCGTGGCGATTTTCTTTGCCCGTCCCAGGTACTTTGCTACTTTCGAACTGACTTCTTTGTCGCCGACAAGTGATCTTTCAATCTCTCCAATGAACGCCAACATCGGATCAGCCGCGAAATCCGTGTCCCACGCGTTAAACGACAGGCATCTAGTCCCTTGTTGAGCCACAACGACGTTGAGCATCTTTAGAAACGTCGTCTTTCCCGTCCCCCAGGGAGAATCGACTGCGAAAACAAATGGCCCACCGACCGCTTGTATTAAATTCGAGAGAGACTCAACCGACTGCTTTCTATTCAGGGAATCATGGCAAAAGGGATCGTCCTCCGGCACTTCTATTGGGGGCAGCTTGAATTCCATTCTACCTTCTCCAAAATCGTAACGCTAACGCCTTGCCGATAAGCTGTCGGGCGGACCTGGCGCGGCGGTGGCGCCAGCCAGCGCCGTGACAGGGCCGACCGTCAGCTTGATCGGCTCGTTATGGGGCGCGCCGACTCCCGGAGATTGTTCAATGCTGCCAACTCGCGGCAATGCGGCGACGAACTCGGTTGACTGCGAACAACCAAAAGAGACCGCCTCCGATTCCCCCGCCTATCGCGACCCCATGCAAGCCCGCCCCAAGACCATTCCCAACACTGCAGGCGATTCGATAGCCAGCCAAACCACAACAGCCGCCAAGGATCGCCGCCAGGTAAAACAACGGATCCCGGAAACTCTGGGCGTAGTGTTCCCGCCAAATCCGCCGCCGCTCTTCCGGACTATAGGTCGATAGTTCGGGAATCTTATCGATGGTCCACGGAATACCCATTGCGTTCCCCCTTTCTACTCGTAGACGTCGCGGGAGATCGCCTCGGGAGACCACCCGAGAAACGATCCTCTCACGACCGCGTCGTTCAGCGATGCTACAACTCTCGTTTCGCGATCGCAATCCGTTGACGGGGTAGATTGCGTGAGTACGATCATTCCCTGCCAACTCCGGTCTCGCCTACTTAGAGTCCCCATAACACCCTGGCGTTAAGCTGCGGGCGGTTCTGGCGCGCAGCTGGCGCAAGCCAGATGCGTGACAGAGCCGAGCCGTCAGCTTGAACGGCTTGTTAGGAGATCGTACCGGGTCAGTTTGACCTGAAGATCTCCTCTAACAACCCAACCCAGTCTTCCTTCAATGGTCCTAAGTAACCGCCGCCAAGATGTACCCCGTCAGAATCGAGTACTGTAACTCGTAGGCAAGACTTCGTCACAATGACAAACGTTGGGCCCGACTCTCCAAGAATCACGAACCCGTAACGCGGAACATAGAGACATGGTGGTGTGATTTCGGGCTCATAATACGACTCAGCGTTGAGTAGCAGCGTCACGAGTCGCGAGCAAAGTTCGGGACTGAGATTTCGCTCGAACTTGTCCCCCCAGAATCCATCCCAGCCCCCCTCGTAAGGAAACCAACGCCTACTATCCTCTATATCTTCCTCAGGCCGAGAATGCGGGGAAATCCCGCTGAACACATACGTCTCAACGCTGGTCGAGGTCCTGACCCGCGCTACCATCTGGGGCGTGACATACTGTCTGGTCACTTCGGCCATCGACACGACTACTGAAAGTAGAAGAATGCCGAGAACTGTCGGAATACGTGTCTCCTCAATTCGCACCAACTAGACTCTCCTAACACCATGCCGTTAAGCTGCGGGCGGTTCTGGCGCGGCGCTGGCTCTTGCCAGCGCCGTGACAGAGCCGGCTGTCAGCTTGAACGGCTTGTTAGACACCCCGCATCAATCGACCGCGTGGTAGACTTCGCCGAGTAGCTCCTGCCATTGTCCGCGAGCAACTGCAGGAATTCCGCTATCATGGACGACATCCTGTTCGGAGTTGATTCGCAGCATAGAACAGTCGACAGAAAGAAACACGTAGCCGTTAGTGTTTGGCCCAGTAAACTTCAAACCGTATTCGGGCTCGAAGATGCAATCCGGACGTGGCCCATGGAAGGCCGAGTTCAACACGAGGCTGACGGCCCAACGCGTTTGGTCTTCGGTGAGCGTCCCAACATGATCTACCGCGTAGTATCCAAGTTCACCGCCGAGCAGTTCGATACACCCATCTGGAGGATTACCACGGTAGTTGAATGCGCCGACGCCGTTGATACGGTACGCATCAACCCGAGCCGCTCCTTCGATTGATTCGTACACCGATTTGCCGAACATCTGCTTCGTGCCCGGCGTCGCCGAATCTGAACCCGACGAGATAATTGCGAAAACAAGCCCGACGAGGAGTACCACACTATCCTTCAGTGGTATGTGTTGTCTCATTCCCCGGCCCAATTCGTGTGTCTAACACCCTGGCGTTAAGCTGCGGGTGGTCTTGGCGCGGGCCTGGCGCAAGCCGAGGCCGTGACAAGAGCGACCGTCAGCTTGAACGGCTTGTTAGACACGTTCCCCTCAACCGCCGACTCCTTGCTCGGCCGCGCCTTCTCGCCCATGCGAGCCACGGCCGATCTCTGATTCTCAGAAGCCCTCGAAGCATAGCAGAAACTTCGCGCTCAGAGCAAGCCGCCGGCTCCTGGGAAGCCCCTTCGGGCGAGCCTTCGCCGGCCTATCCAGCAACACCACCGACCACCAGCCGCCGCCGCCGCTGCGACGGACATGCTGGCCGGCGGACTGCCCCGTTCAGATGACCGCCACTCTTGCTGCTGAACGCGGCGGCACTGGCGACCTACAACGCCTTAACCACACGATCTGAGTCGAGGCGAGGCCGAGGGGCCCCCGGCCCACGGCCGCGAGACGGAACGCGGTGGCCAAGCGCTCCTGGCCCAGACCAGGTGCAGCGTGAACAGCTCGAGGTGCACGGGGCGGCCGTGATGGCGTGCACGGCGACGTTGGACGCGAGGGAGCTGATCAACCCGCGGTCTCGCCTCGTGGCGCAGTGGGACTCGAACGTGGATGCGGATGGCCGGATGCCGAGGCATGACTCGCGTGGGTAGGCACTCTTTAGGCTTATGACCGTGTCTAACACCATGCCGTTAAGCTGCGGGCGGTCTTGGCGCGTCGCTGGCTCTTGCCAGCGACGTGACAAGGCCGACTGTCAGCTTGAACGGCTTGTTATACCACCCTGCAATCACTCAGTTTCGGCTCGCTGTGCCGTCGAACAAGGAACGTTGAACGCCAGTGTCGTAAGCACTAGTTCTCTATTCGGATCGTCACGGTGGTTGAACAAGTACCGGTACGATGTTTCCGAACGGCGTTCGATCTCTCGAATGCAGTTACCGTGAGATAACGTCGTCTTTCGAATGGAATCGAGAACCTTGCTGAAATCTTTGTTTCTGCTGAATACAATTATGGCGACTTTAGTGTCGCGCCAAGACGTGTACCCAAGCAACTGATCGATAGTGTCCATCATCATTTTTGGTCCAGACCAGAATTTGCATTCGGCAATAAAAATGTTCTTCCCTCGATCCTGATCAGAATATCCGTTTTACCTTCGTAGTTAAACGTTTCTCCGGTTGCGCTCCTTCATAGTGTCCGTTCAACGGGACGAGGATTTGGAACCGCAACGACTCTTCGTCAAGCGATGTGAATGCGGATGGACTACGCTCCATAACAGTCACCATTTTTTCGATAACCGCAAGAATGTGGTCATAGTCTTCTGGATGCCAGAATCGGCTCGGGCGTGTACGGTTTGGTAGAAGCCGGAGGCAAAGCTGGTGTTATCTTCTTCCGCACTTGTGGAGTTACGAAGGTATTCGGCGCACCATTTCGTTCTATAATTGGATAACCCAACGATGCGACTAAATTTCTATCTGCAAGGAGCTTATTTCGTCGCCTGTCAAGCCTCTCTAACCGTTGGGCGAATGCGAGCATTGAAAGTGTCTGCACTAGATCTAAGCCGCTCGAGATTTTCCCGTATCGCGGTAATATTTTTCTCAATCTCCGCCTTCACTTTTTCGGACGCAAGCTGAACGCCCTTGAGGGTGAACACTAGTGCTCCAATCCTGACCTCGGCGAGCGGCGGATTCAGGGTAAACGTAGTGGGCTGTATAGTAAAAACGTTTCGATCACCAGAATACGGTACGGTGACGTCGATGGCAGTACCCGCGATGTAGTGGGGTCGACTTCTATCGTGTACGTTGCGATTCCAATCTCGACTTATGTCGATTTGTGTTTCTCGCTGCTGGACTGTGATTTTTTCGTCGACAAGTACGGGAACATCTATCTCGTACTTGCGCTCAAAATACTCGCATAGCTTGTCGGGTGAGGTGTTCAGTAATCGATCGCCATCGATAGAGTCGATTTCATGGACAAGCGCTTCGAGCTGGTTCTGTGCTACGTCATGCCAAGGCAGGCGAGAAAATAGGTGCTCATTTGCGACCATCGTGATAGTTACCCTCTCTTGGTATAACTACCTTTAGCCTCTTCCGATTTGGAGGATAGTCTTCTATCCACGATCGGGCTGCATCGGAACGTCAACGGGGATTGTCGGGGAACTGAGCCGACGACAACATTTTGCGACACTCCCCCTGAGCCTCAGTATACCTGAACTGAGTTCGGCAAATCAAGTCTAGCAACCTAAAGACCCTGCGTTTCAGACTAATCGAGTTTCCGTCGTGACCTGGCCTGGACCGTGCAATCGAGCAGGCAGGTCCGGCCTCTTTCCCCTCGCCCGACGGACCCAGCGAGATGCTTGACCATTGGTATAACCACTGTCATACTCAGGCGATGAAGATCGCCATCTCTCTCCCTGACCAGCTCTATGCGGCGGCCGATCGGCTCGCCAGACGGCTCGGTGTCTCCCGGAGCGAACTCTACCGGCGAGCCCTCGCCGATTACCTCGAGCGCCATGACGACGAGTCCGTCACCCGGCAGCTCGACGCCGTCTACGGCGACGATCCCGATCCGGGCGTCCCCGGGCCACTCGACCGGCAGCAGCGCCGGGGCGTCTCGCGGGAGGACTGGTGATCCGGCGTGGCGGTATCCACTGGGCCGAGTTCGAGGCGCCGCGCGGGTCGTCGCCCGGCTACCGCCACCCCGTGGTCGTCGTCCAGGCCGGCGCGTTCAACCGCAGCCGGCTGCGCACCGTCGTCGTGGCTGTCCTCACGTCGAACCTCGGGCGGGCGGCGGCGCCCGGCAATGTCCGCGTCGCCTCGCACGACAGCGGATTGCCGCGGGACTCCGTGGTCAACGTATCGCAGCTCCTGACGCTCGACCTCGGCGTGCTGTCCGACGAGGTCGGGTTCCTGCCTGGGCACCTCGTCGAGGAGATCGACGCCGGGTTGCGCCTCGTCCTCGGGCTCTGACGGCGCTCACATCTCGTCCAGGGGGCTGCGCACGCCCCGTCCGCCGCGATTCAGCACGTGGGTGTAGATCATGGTGGTCGCCACGTCGCGGTGGCCGAGCAGTTCCTGGATCGTGCGGATGTCGTAGCCGGCGGCCAGCAGGTGGGTGGCGAACGAGTGGCGGAGCACGTGGCTCGTCACCCGCTTGACCAGGCCGGCGTTGCGGCCGGCCTCGGTGATCGCGCGGGTCACGCCTGACTCGTGCACGTGGTGGCGGCGGCGCTCGCCGGTGTCCCGGTCGCGGTAGATCCGCGAGGCGGGGAACACCCATTGCCAGCGCCACTGGCGGCCTGCTCCGGGGTACTTCCGCGCCAGCGCGTCCGGCATGGCCACGTAGCCGGCGCCGGCGGAGAGGTCCAGCCGGTGCTGCTGGCGGGCGCGCTCCAGGTGCTCGGCGAGGGGGCGCCGCAGCTTGGCCGGCAGCATGGTCACCCGGTCCTTCTGGCCCTTGCCGCGACGGACGAGGATCTCGCCGCGGTCCAGGTCGACGTCCTGGGCGCGCAGGCGTAGGCCCTCCATCAGGCGCAGGCCTCCGCCGTAGAGCAGCGACGTGATCAGCCAGTGGACGCCCGCCAGCTGGCCCAGCAACGCCTGCATCTCCTCCACCGAGAGCACCGTGGGCAGGCGGGTGGGGCGCTTGGCGCGGGTGAGGTCCTCGAGCCAGGGCAGGTCGGCGCCCAGCACCTCGCGGTACAGGAACACGAGGGCCGACAGGGCCTGGTTCTGGGTCGAGGCCGACACCTTGCGCACGGTGGCGAGATGGCTGAGGTAGGCGCTCACCTCGGCCGCCCCCAGCGTCGAGGGATGACGGGTGCCGTGGAACCGCACGAACCGGCGGACCCAGCTCACGTACGCCGTCTCGGTCTTGGGGCTGTAGTGCCGGGTGCGGACGCACCGGCGGACCTGGTCGAGGAGTTCCGACATGGCGGCGGGCCTGTCCGGGAGGAGGATCGGCCCCGTCCGACGCAGATACCGTGCCCGCACGGGGCGTCGACCCGACCGACCGTGATCGACGGCTCCCCGATCGCCATGCTACCATCCCGCCAACCCGAACCCCAGGAGCCCGTCATGGTGCTGCAGCGCCTGCCCGGCGGCGGCCCTCTCCTCACGCGCGACCACGTGCCCGACGTGCCGCCCGACCTCGTCGACGCCACCAGCGTCTTCAACCCCGGCGCCTGCCGCCGCGAGGACGGCCGGCCCATGCTCCTCCTGCGCGTCCAGACCCGCGGCCGGCGCACGCTGCTCATGCGCGCGTTCGGGTGCCAGCGGGGCGATTGCCGCGTCGAGAAGCACGTCGTCGAGGTCGCGGGGCTCGAGGCGCTCGGAGAGCCCGTCCACCACGTCTACGATCCACGCATCACCCACCTGGGCGACCGCTGGTACGTCACCTGCGCGCTCGACCTCGACCGCGGGTGCCGGGTCGGCATCTTCACCACGTCGGACTTCACGCGCCTCAGGCTGCTCGCCGTCACCGGCCGGCGCGACGTGCGCAACGGCGTCCTCTTCCCCCAGATGGTCGGCGGCCGCTACCTGTTGCTCGAGCGGCCGAACACCTTCGATCCGCACGGCGGCGTGCTGTCCGGCGACACCATCGAGCTGCTGTCGAGCGACGACCTCAGGACCTGGCGCAACGAGGGCGTGGTGCTGCGGGGACGCTGGCGCGGGTGGGACGAGCTGATCGGGGCCGGGCCGCCGCCCATCCTCACCGAGCGGGGCTGGCTCGTGATCTACCACGGCGTGGCCACCCACCTCGGCGGCGGCATCTACCAGGCGGGCGCCGTCCTGCTCGCGCGTGACGATCCGCGCACCGTCCTCGCGCGCACGCGCGACAACATCCTCGAACCGCGGGAAGGCTGGGAGATGGTGGGGCAGGTGCCCAACGTGGTGTTCCCCTCGGGGCTGGTGACCGGGCCGCCGCGTCCGGACGGCAGCCTGCCCGACGACGGCGAGCTGACCCTGCTCTACGGCGCGGCCGACACCTGCGTCGGCGCGGCCACGACCACCGTCGGGGCGTTGCTGGCGGCCTGCGAGCCGATCTAGCCTCCGCCGCGCGCGTCACCGTCGGCTGACGGCGGCCCGCGAACCTGCTATGTTCCGTCGCCGAACCCCAGCCCGGAGCCAGCGCCCATGCCAGGACCCGCGCCCCGCCGCGCCCACCTCGTCAGCCACACCCACTGGGACCGCGAGTGGTACCTCAGCTATCCGCGCTTCCGGGTGCAGCTGCTGGAGACGGTCGACCAGGTGCTCGACCAGCTCGAACGCGACCCGGAGTTCCGCCACTTCTGCCTCGACGGCCAGACCCTGGCCCTGCGCGACTATCTCGAGGCCCGCCCCGACCAGGCCCCGCGGGTGCGTCGCCTCGCCGAGCAGGGCGCCCTCGGCCTCGGCCCGTGGTACGTGCTGCCGGACGAGATCCTCGTCAGCGGCGAGGCCACCGTCCGCAACCTCCAGCTCGGCCGCGCCGACAGCCTTCGCTGGGGCGCCGGGGCCCAGCCGGTGGGCTACCTGCCCGACACCTTCGGCCACCTGGCCCAGATGCCCCAGATCCTCCAGCAGGCCGGCATCGACAGCTTCATCTACTGGCGCGGCCACGGCGACGAGCACGCGCGCCTCGGCCTGGAATGGTGGTGGGAGGCGCCCGACCGGAGCCGCGTCCTGGCCATCAATCAGGAGGACGGCTACGTCAACGCGGCCGCGCTCGGCCACGCCGAGCTCTGGCACGCCCACACCCGTCGCGATCTCGATCCCGCGGTCGCCGTCGACAAGGTCGGCCGGCTCTTCGCGCGCATGGCCGCCCGCAGCCGCACCGGCACCTGGTTGCTGAACAACGGGTGCGACCACCACCCGCCCCAGCGGCGCTTCGGCGAGATGCTCGCCGCCCTGCGCGCGGCCTTCCCGGACACTGCATTCTCGCACGGCAGCTTCGCGGAATACCTGGCCGCCGTGCGCGATGAGCTGCCCGCCGACCTGCCCGTCTGGAGCGGCGAGCTGCTCGGCGGCAAGGCCGCGCTCATCCTCTCGGGCGTGTGGTCGACGCGCCTGAACCTCAAGCAGCAGAACGCGGCCTGCCAGGACCTCCTCGCCCACCAGCTCGAGCCCCTGCTGGCCTACGGCCACTTCATCCACCGCCTGCCCCACCGCACCGGGCTCGTCGACCACTGCTGGCGCGAGCTCCTCAAGAACCACCCGCACGACAGCATCTGCGGCTGCTCGATCGACCAGGTGCACCGCGACATGCTCACCCGCTTCGCCGAGGTCCGCGAGACCGGCGAGCACCTCGCCGGCCGCACGCTCGAGCACCTCGCCCCCGGCTTCGGCCCCGGCGAGGCCGACGACCGCGACACCCTCGTCGTGGTGGCCAACCCGTTGCCCTGGCGCCGCGACGAGGTGGTCGACCGGCTCGTCATCCTGCAGCCCTTGGGCTACGACCTCGACCACCTGCGCCTCGTCGGCCCCGATGGCCGCGACGTTCCGTTCGTCATCAAGAGCCGCCGCTTCCTGCAGCGCTTCTGGGGCATCGACTACCGGGCCGAGCTGCGCGCCGCCGACCAGCTCGCCCGGATGCACGGCTACCTCGAGGCATTCCCCACGCGCATCGTCAAGACCGAGGCCGACCGCGACACGGAGCTCGTCGACTGCTTCCTCGAGCTGCAGTTCCTCGCCCGCGGACTGCCCGCCTGCGGCCACGCCGCCTACCGCCTCACCGACCGGCCGGCCGGACCGGCGGCGCCCGCGTCCGGGTTCGCGCCGCCGCCGGCCGATCTCGTGCGCGCCGACGGCCCCGTGCTCCAGAACGCCCGCCTGCGCGTCACCCTGCATCCCGACGGCGCGCTCGACCTCGTCGACAGGCTCACCGGTCTGGAGTTCCGCGGCCTCGGCCGCCTCGAGGACACCGAGGACGCGGGCGACGAGTACGACTGGTCGCCGGCCGCCGACAGCCTCACCCTGACGAGCGCCGGCGCCCGCGGCACGGTCACCCTCACCGAGGACACGGGCCTGGCCGCCACCCTCGTCGCGCGGTTCACCTGGCCGCTCCCGCGCGGCCTCACCGCCGACCGCACCGGCCGCAGCCGCGAGCTGGTGGACATGCCGGTGACCGTGTCCGTGCGCCTGACGGCGGCCGACGACGTCGCCGACGTCACCGTCGTCCTCGACAACACCGCACGCGACCATCGCCTGCGGGCCGTCTTCCCCGCCGGCGTGCACACCGACACGGTCACCTCGGACGGCCAGTTCCTGCTCACCGAGCGGCCGCTCGCGCCCCCGGCGGGCCGCGACTGGGAGCAGCCGCATCCCGGCACCTATCCGCAGCAGGACTTCAGCTACATCTGCGACGCCGGCGGCCGCGGCCTCGCCATCGTGGCCGACGGGCTGCCCGAGATCGCCCCGCGCCGCGAGCCCGACCGCTCGGCCACCCTGGCGCTCACCCTGCTGCGCGCGGTCGGCTGGCTCTCGCGCGACGACCTCCCCACCCGCCGCCGCGCCAACGCCGGACCCACCATCCCGACGCCTGACGCCCAGCTCCTCGGCCCCCACACCGTGCGCTACGCGCTCGCGCCGCTGAGCGCCGGCCCGCGCGACCTGCGGCGCCGCGCGCGCGGATGGCTGCGCCCCTCGTTCACCCGCCAGGCCGTGGAGACGGGCGCGGCGCCGGGCGGCAGCCTCCTCGCGCAGCGCAATCCCGAGGTGGCCGTGAGCGCCATCCGTCGCCACCCCGACCGCGGCACCCTCGTCGTGCGACTGTGGAACCAGACCGGCATCGCCCAGGCCGACCTGCTGACCACCGGCTTGCCGGTCGCACAGGCCTGGCTCCTCGACCTCCTCGAGGAACGCCAGGAGACCCTGCCGCTGGCCGTCATGCCCACGCACGAGGTGCCGGTGCACCTGCTGCCGCACCGCATCGTCACCGTCGAGCTCGGGTTCGACCCACCCCAACCCCCGGGAGCGTCATGACCAGCCGTCGCCGTTTCCTCACCAGCTGCGCGCTCACCGGCGCGGCCTTGAGCACCGGCTGTGCCGCCGCCGGCCAGTCCGGGCGCCGGGCGCCGGACGGCGAGCCGCTGGTGGTCAGCACCTGGGGCTTCGGCCGGGCGGCCAACGCCGCGGCCTGGCCCACCCTGGAGGGCGGCGGCGGCGCCCTGGACGCCGTGGAGCAGGGCGCGCGCCAGGCCGAGTCCGACGCCGACAATCCGTCCGTCGGCCTCGGCGGCCTGCCCGACCGTGACGGCCACGTCACGCTCGACGCCTGCTTCATGGAACACGACGGCCGCGCCGGCAGCGTGTGCGCCCTCGAAGACATCGAGCATCCGGTGTCCGTCGCGCGGCGGGTGATGGAGGCCACGCCGCACGTCATGCTGGCGGGCGAGGGCGCGCGGCGGTTCGCGATCGCGCAGGGCTTCCCGACCCGCGACCTGCTCACCCCCACGGCCCGCGCGGCGTGGCAGGAATGGCTGCGGACGGCCGAGTACCAGCCACGGGCCAACGCCGAGCGGCACGATACCCTGGGCATCCTCGCGCGCGACCGCGCGGGCCGCCTCGCCGGCGCCTGCACCACCAGCGGCATGGCCTTCAAGATGCACGGCCGGGTCGGCGACTCGCCCATCATCGGCGCCGCCCTGTTCGTCGACGGCCGGGTGGGCGCCGCGGCGGCCACGGGCCACGGCGAGTTCGTGATGCGGACGCTCGGCGGCTTCCTGGTGGTCGAGCTGATGCGGCAGGGTCTGGCTCCGCAGCAGGCGTGCGAGGAGGCGATCGCGCGGATCGCGCGCGGACTCGGCGGCTCGCCCGACGAGGTGCAGGTGGGCTACCTCGCGCTCGGGGCCGACGGCGCGGTCGGTGCGTTCGCCGTGCAGGCGGGGTTCCAGTACGCGCTGCGCACCCCCGCGCGCGACGAGGTGTTGGACGCGCCGAGCTGGTTCTGATCAGACCGCGGCCCGGGCCCACTCCGTGAGCATGCGCCCGGCCACCAGCGACCGGCTCAACGCCAGCCGCCCGCGCCGCCAGGCAGGCAGGGGGCCGTGGCGGCAGAGCCCGGAGTTCACGAGCCCCTCCATGCCGGGGAAGATGTACCGCCGCACCTCGCGCGGCCGCAGGTGCTTCGGCACGCACAGCCAGTGCAACAGGTTCGCGTAGCCGCGGTCGTCGGCCGCCCGCTGCAGCAGGCAGGCCTCGGCCACGCCGAGCTGGTCGACGGTGCGGGCGAGGTTGGGGTCGGGCCGGCAGTAGTAGTCCAGGAACCCCGGCGACGGCGCGCCCAGGATCCGCTCCCGCAGGTGGTACTGCAGCCACAGACCCGTGCTCAGGTTGGCCTGGCGGGCGCGGGCGCACAGGACCTCGCGCTCCTCGTCGAGGAGGCGGGCGTCGAGCAGGTGCAGGTCGAGCATCCGGCGCAGATCGTTGAAGCCGTCGGCGATGCTCTGCAGCACGCCGTGCAGGATCTGATCGACGGTGCCGGGCGCCAGGAAGGAGGCGTTGCCGAGCGGGATCTCCACGGCGGAGCGGCGGAGAGCCTCGAGGTCGTGCGAGTAGACCGAACTGGGCAGGGTCAGCGCCCAGTGGGCTTCCAGGCATACGCCCTGGCCGCTGACCAGGATACGGTGGAAGTGGTACTGCTCGTACAGCTCGGCCGCGGCCGCGGTCTCGGCGAACCGGTAGCCCAGGCGGTGCAGGGTGTCGTAGACCAGCGGCAACTGAGCGGGCTCGACGAGCAGGTCGAGGTCCACGAACCAGCGGTCCTCCGGCCGTGGATACACCGTCAACGCCAGCGACGCTCCCTTGAGCACCACCGGACGGCAGCCCAGCTCCGTGAGCGCGGGCAGCACGCGCTCGAGCTCCAGCAGCATCATCACCGTGCGGCGCCGCGACACCTCCACGCCCTGCCGCAGACGGATCCGGTCGGCCATGTCCATCAGCCGCGGGTCGAGGTACGGCTCGAGCGTCTGCACGGCATGCTGACGGGCGAACACGCGCAGGAACCGCTCGGGGTTCAGGCTGGACGGACTCGGCACCGGGCCGCCCGCCCCGGACGCCCAGGCGCGGGCCAGTTCGCTCAGGTACGCCGCTTCGGGAGCCAGGGTGTGCACGCGGGAGAACCTCCTTGTCACCGGGTCAATCATGAGGGATTCTCCGTAGCGACGCCAGGACAATCGACAGACGACTCTCAGCGATGCCACCGACTTGGACCATCGACGTGGAACATTCGCCCGGACCGCTCGCCCAGCGCACCGCCCAGTGGCGGCTCCTCCAGCAAGACCTCGCCGCGGGCGAGCAGGTCACGTTGCCGGTGATCAGCGGCAGCATGATGCCCCTGATCCCTGCGGGCGCCCGGATCACGGTGCAAGGACTGGGCCCCGCCGAGATCCCGGAGGTGGGCGAGGTGGTGGTGTTCCGCGACCGTGACCGTCTCGTGGCGCACCGCTTGCTGTTCTTCTGCCCGCTGCCGTCCCCGGGCTGGTATCTGCAGCGTGGCGACGGCGCCAGCCCCGCCGGAGTCGTCGGCCGGGCGCGCATCTGCGGCCGCGTGGTGGCGGTGAGCCGGCCGGGCGACCGCGACCTGGACCTCACGCCGGCCGCGGCGCGCCATCAGGGCCGGCGGGCCGCCCGGCGTTCGCTGTGGCGCTGGTGCCGCGGCGGTTTCCTCCTGGCCCGGCGAAAGGATCCCGCATGAGTTCCCCGGCGCCCTACCGGCTGCGCCTCGGCGAGGTGGTGGTGGAGCTGCTGTGCCCGGATCCGGACACCGCCGCGGCGCTCGCGCGGTACTTCGATCGCCCGAGCGACCCGGCCGCGCCGACGGTCAGCCTCCGGCTGCACATGGTCGAGCACGACCACCAGCCGACGGTGCCCAGCTCCCTGATCCTCGGCAAGCGCCTGGTGCCAGGCGGGTTCGACCTCGCCCAGGGCCTGGTGAGCGGCACCTACGATCCGGCCACCGGGCGCGGCGACCTGCACGTCCTGGATATCCTCAGTCGCGGCCGCATGACCCGTATCTTCGAGCAGATCCTCTACCAGGCCTTCCACGCCGCCTGCCGCCGCACCGGCTGGGACGCGGCCCTCGTCCACAGTTCGGCCGTGGTGCGCGACGGCCGCGGGTTCCTCTTCGTCGGACCGTCGGACGCGGGCAAGTCCACCATCGCCGACCTCAGCGGCGACGCGCTGGTGCTCAACGACGAGATGAACCTGGTCGAGTTCCGGCCGGGCGGGCCGTGGCTGCTCGCCTCCCCGTTCAACGGCCACTACCGGCACAAGCGGCCGGGCGAGGCGCCGCTGGCCGCCATCCTGCTTCCCCACAAGGGCCCCCGGCACCGGCTGGAACCCGTGGGTCCGGGCGAGGCCGCCGCCCACGTGGCCGCCCAGGTGGCGCCGCCGGTGCCCCTGGACGAGCTGGCCGATGCGTCCACTCTCACCGCGATGCTCGACACCGCCACGCGTTTGGTGCAGGCGGTTCCGGTCCGTCGTATGGTATTCTTACCGGACGCGGGCTTCTGGCCCGAGGTCCTGCGCGCCTTTCCACTCGAGCAGCGAGGTCGATAGCGTGGATCTGCATCTCACTCCCATGCCCAATCAGGATTTCTGCGTCCGCCAGGTCGGTGAGGAGACCGTGTTCCTGGCCGAGTCGGGCGATCAGGTGCTCAGCCTCAATGAGATGGGGAGCTACATCTGGCAGCAGATGGACGGCAACCACACCTTGCGCGACATCCTCGACATCATCTGCCACGAGTACGACGTGGAGGCGGCGCAGGCCCGGCAGGACCTGCAGCTGTTCGTGGAGCAGCTGCTGGCCGAGAAGCTGATCACCCTGGAGGACGCCGACGGCTGAGCGGCGCCGGGTTCGCCCACGCGCCTGACCTGGCGGGCCGGAGCTCTCGCTCCGGCCCGTTGCCGTCCGCACCGGTGCCTGTTGCTAGCGGAAGATGCTCTTCACGTCCGTCCAGCTATGCGATTCGGTGGCCACGACGCCCAGGTTCGTCAGGAGCACGTAGTCGTACTCGCCCGAGCCGTCGAACACGGTGGGGCCGACCCAGAACCAGACGGTGCTGCCGGGCGCGCCCGCGATCTCCATCGTGCCCTCGGTGCAGGGACCCACCTGCACGTTCTGGATCACCCCGACCGAGTTGCAATCCTGGGGACCGAGCTCGAACAGGTAGGTGGCCTTCTCGGCGTCGCCCACGATCTCGATGACGCCGGACGCGGGCACGATCATGGTGAACCAGTCGGTGTCGCGGGCCTGGGCGCCGTCGTTGGTGAGGTACCAGCCGCTGACGCCGCAGAAGACGTTGGCGTCGATGGGCTGCATCACGCCGCCGCTCTCCGACGCGCAGCCGCCGTTGTGGGTGTCGACGTAGCCGTCGACCAGCGGCGGCTCGCCCTCCAGCGCGGCGCCGGCCGGGCATAGCAGGGCGCAGCCCTCGTAGTGCGAGACGTCGATGACGAAATCGCCGGCCGCGCCGCCGTACCCGTCGACGACGATGTAGTACTGCACGCCGGCCATGAGGGGGACGTCCTCGAGGCGCGAGACGTAGTCGGGATAGAAGTCGTCGTTGCACGCCACGAGCGTGAGGCCGGCGTCGTAGACGTAGATCTTGGTGTCGTAGGTGGAGCCGAACATGTCGATCGTCACCGCATCGTCGGCCGTGGGGATCAGCGTGTACACGACGTCGGGCGAGGTGCTCAGCGTGTAGGGGCAGGCCTCGTCGTAGTCGTCGTTGAAGCCGACCGTGGAACCGGTGTCCGCGAACGGCACGCTCACGACGACGGCGTCGGCGATGGTGTCGCCGCCGTTGCGTTGCGGCGCGGGCACGTTCTGCGGGTAGGTCGCCGACGGCTTCGGCGCCCGGATGCTGCCGAGGTCGAGGGCGACCGTGGGCAGGGCGAGGCCGAGGATCAGGGCGAGCGTGACCAAGGAGCGCATGATGTCCTCCCGAGGCGGGTGGTGAGGCTCACACGGGAGGCGGATCGCGGAACGTCGGCCTCCCCCGAGGCGATGAGCTGTTCTCATTTTAACACGTCGCGAGATTTTACGGCAACGCAATAAGGGGCCGGGGATCGCTCCCCGGCCCCTGTCATCCCTCAGCAGGGCTGACGCAGGCGATGTCCTAGAACAGGGCCTTGACGCCGGTCCAGCTGTGGTTCTCGACCGCCACGCCGCCGAGGTTCGAGAAGAGCACGTAGTTGTACTCGCCCGAGCCGTCGAAGGTGGTGGGGCCGACCCAGAACCAGACCGTGCTGCCAGCGGCGCCGGCGATGGTCATGGTGCCCTCGGTGCAGGGACCGATGACGACGTTCTGGATCACGGCGACGGTGCCGCAGTCCTGGGGACCGAGCTCGAACAGGTACGTGGCGGCCTCGGCGTCACCGACGATCTCGATGTAGCCCGCGGCAGGCACGGTCAGCTCGAACCAGTCGGTGTCGCGGGACTGGGTGCCATCGGCAGCCAGGTACCAGCCGCTGACGCCACAGAACACTTCGCTCGCGATGGTGCCGAACGGGGTCGAACCCTCGGTGTTGCAGCCACCGTTGAAGAGATCCTCGTAGCCGTCGACCAGCGCAGGCTCACCCTCGAGGATAGCGCCGGCGGGGCAGGTGACGACACAGGGCTCGAAGCCCTCGACGGTGAGGACGTAGTCGCCGGAGGCGCCGCCGTAACCGTCGATGATGATGAAGTACTCGGTGCCGGCCATCAGGGCGACGTTCTCGAGCTTCGACACGTAGTCGGGGTAGAAGTCGTCGTTGCAGGCGACCAGGGTCAGGCTGGCGTCGTAGACGTACAGCTTGGTGTCGTAGGTCGAGCCGAGCAGGTCGATGTTGACCGAAGCGTCGGCGTAGGGGGTGACGGAGTAGACCACGTCGGGCGAGGTGCTCAGCGTGTACGGGCAGGCCTCATCGTAGTCGTCGGTGAAGCCGACGGTGGTGCCGGAGTCGGTGAAGGGGATGGTCGCCACGACGGCGTCCAGGATCGTGTCGCCGCCCTGACGCAGGTCGCTGGGCACGTTCACGGGGTAGTTGACGGCGGGCTTGTCCGCACGCACGGCACCGAGGTCGAAGGCCATGGCCGAGCCGACCAGGGTCAGGATCATGGCGAGCACTAGCATTTTCCGCATGGTGATCTCCTGAAAAAGTTGCGTTTCCGCGGTCGGAAACTGACATCAAGGGACGGGACCGAATTCCCGCCTTCATCGAGGTCGGATCGTCGCGGCGAGACGACGTCCTTCCGCTGAGCCCGAGCGATGTGCGACCAAAAATCAAAGCACATTGTTTTGATCTTGTGTTGCAAATTGCTTCTTTTGAGGCTCGATCAACATATTAGCAGAATATTTCGCCCGAGTAAATAACTAAAATGCATGTTCGTATTTTATTTTTCATGCTTTTTATGGGGCCGCGTATCAACATGCATCACGGTTCGATGCCGAAGCGGTGCCGGCAAACGCAACGCGGGGCGACCGCCCATGTCGGTCGCCCCGCTGGTCCCTCCCCGATCGCCGCGGCGAGCTACTTGCTCGTCGCCACCTTGGCCTTCGCCACCGCCTCGTCGTAGCTCGCCTGGAGGCCCTTGGCGTCCAGGCCGCAGCAACCCTTGCCCTCGGCGAGGGCCTTCGCGCAGCATTCGTGCATGCCGTCAAGGGCGGCCACCCTGGCCGTCGCGTCGGCCACCTTCTGCTCGTAGCTGGCCTTCAGGCCGGCGGCGTCCATGCCGCAGCAGCCCTCGCCGCGCGCCAGGGCCTTGGCGCAACAGGCGTGCATCTCGCCGTCGGCCATCTCATGCGCCCGCTGTGCCTGGTAAGCGGCCTTGATGGCCTCGGCGGGCTTGCCGCAGCAACCCTCGCCGGCCTTGGCGGCGGCCACGCAGCACTCGCCCATGGCGGCGTGGTCGGCAGCGGCGGCGGTCGCGGCCTTCGTGGCGCTGGCGGCCTTGTCGGCGGCGCCGGCCTTCAGCGACGGCTTGTCGCCGGCGTAGGCCACGGCCAGCAGGCCGGCCAGGGCCAGGACGGTCAGGATCACGGTGAAACGCTTCATGGTCGAACCTCTTCCGGAAAGCCCGACGTCGCGGGCGTGACATTCGGCGGTGGATCCCCCGGTAAACCGGATGGATTCAGTTTACCCACGTGGGTGCCGGACGGCGAGCCCGGGTTACACCCGATCTTCGCGATCGCGTCTCATCAGTGCCAGAACCGCCCCGACCCCAATGGGTTCTCCCCGCTAAAGCCCGCCAGCACCAGGTCGATCCTGAGCCTAGACAGGATCCGGCCGCCAGGCCGTCGGTCCGTTGTGGTCAAGCCGTGGTGCGGCCCGTCGCGGGTCCACCGGAAAGTCGGGTTGTGATGGTGCGAACGATCGTCGGCCGCGGAGAATCTCGGTCATGGCGTCGCCCGGGATGGCTCGCGCTCGCGCTGGTCCTGGTGCTCGCCGGCGCCGCCCAGGCGACGATGACGACCGGCACCTACACCGGCAACGGGAACTTCAACCGTCTCGTTGGCGGCCTCGGCTTCCGGCCGGCCGTGGTGATCATCAAGAGCGACGGCGGCGACTCCGCCGTCATCCGCACAGACCGGATGCCGAACTTCTACAGCCGCCACCTGGTGGAGCGTTGGGGCCTCTACACGAACCGGATCCACAGCTTCGATTCCGACGGGTTCTGGCTCGGCAGCGACGACGACGTCAACAAGAACGGCCGCACCTACTGGTACGTCGCCTTCTCCGCCGACCCCGGCTACCTGGCCACCGGCACCTACACCGGCAACGGCGGCGCGAGCCAGACCATCAGCGGGCTCGGCTTCGCTCCCGGCCTCGTCATGCTGGTTCCCCACGAGTTCCAGCGTTGCTCGTTCCGGACCGAGGACATGCCCGCCGGCGACTCGGTCCCCTTCAGCAAGGACATCGAGTCCAGCGGCGCGATCACCGGCCTGACCGCCGACGGCTTCACCGTCGGCAACAGCGCCGACGCCAACCAGTTCGGCAAGACGTTCGGCTACGTGGCCTTCGCCGCCGAAGGCAGCTCGGTGCACGTGGGCGCCTACACCGGCGACGGCAACAGGGACCGCGCGATCGGCGGCGTCGGGTTCGAACCGCGCTGGCTGCTCATCAAGCAAGCCGGGAACAAGGGCGGCGTCCACCTGACCCGCGAGCTGTCCGGCGCCGACGAGACCCTCACGTTCACCGTCGACGAAACGTTCCACGACGGCATCATGAGCCTCGAGCCGGACGGCTTCGTGATCAACGACAAGAACGAGGTCAACCAGGACGGCGCGACGTTCTACTACGCCGCCTTCGCCGACCGGGTCATCGCGTCGGCCGACCTGTCGGTGAGCCTGGCGATCGACGACCCCGCGCCCGAGCTCGGCCAGGTCATCACCCTGACCGCCACCATCGCGAACGCCGGCCCGAGCGACGTCACGAGCGGCCTCCTGCAGGTCGACCTGCCCGACGGCCTCAGCGAGCAGTCGTTCACCCCCGACGCCGGCGTGGTGCTCGACAGCTCCACCCCCGGGCGGATCGCGCTGGCCTGGGACATCCCGTCCGGCGAGCAGCGGCAGGTGGCGGCCACCTACCGGATCGAGAACGGCGACCCGTCCCGCGAGCTCGCCGCCCGCGTGGCCTCCGCCGTCGATGATCCCGTCGCCGGCAACGACGAGACCACCAGCACGCTCACCATCGCGACCGTCGACGTCGCCGTGACCATGGCCTCGAGCGACGAGTCGCCCGTCGCCGGCGACACCGTCGCCCTCACCGTGACCGCCACCAACCCCGACCCGGCGCTTCCGGTGGACCTGGTGCTCGACCACGTCATCCCCGCCGGCATGACCGACGCCCTGGGCTCCCTCACCCACGGCGCGTACGACGCCGGCCTGCACCGCTGGACCATCGTCGGCCTGCCCCCGGCCACGATCGCGACCCTGGTGCTCGACGTCACCGTCGGCGGCGACCAGGACGGCAACACGCTCACCCCGTCGGTCACCGCCACCTCGTCGCGCAACGACACCGATCTCGCCAACAACACCGACGCGGTGGTGCACATCGTGGGCGGCGGCATGGACCTCCAGGCCACGGCCGCGTTCGCGCCGATCAGCGCCGGCCCGGGCGACTCGGTCGACCTCACCCTGAAGATCCTCAACAACGGGCCCGACACCGCGACCTCGTTCTCCGGGCTGGTGAGCCTGCCCGCCGGGCTCACCTACGTGAGCGACGTCGCCGACCGCGGCAGCTACGACGACGCCACCGGCGTCTGGACCGGCCCCGCGCTGCCGATGGCTCAGGTGGCTACCCTCACCATCACCTGCACGGTGGCCGAGATCGACGACAGCGTGCTGCAAGCCACCTTCACCGCCACCGCCCCCGAGACCGATCCCGTGCCCGGCAACGACACCGCGACCGCCGACCTGCAGGACGTGGGCTCGTTCGACCTCGCGCCCACGGTGAGCTGGTCGCCCGGCGCGGCCACGGCCGGCGACACGGTCGATCTGCAGATCGGCGTGGGCAACCAGGGTCCGGGCGTCGCCGTCGGGTTCGCCGCCACCGTCGCCGTGCCCGCGGGCTTCGTCCACGCCGGCGCGTCGGCCTCGGCCGGAACGTATGACGACGCCACCGGCGTCTGGACGGTGCCCGGCAGCCTCGGCGTGCCGTCCTCCGAGACGTTGACCATCACCTTCGACACGCCGGCCGACGCCTCCGGCGCCCAGGCCGCGACCGTCACCCTGGCCGGCGACCCGGGCGAGATCGCCCCCGGCAACGACGCACAGACCGACCTGCTCACGCTCACGCCGCTGACCGACCTGGCGGCCGCCGCGGGGTTCGATGTGGCCGACGCCTGGCCCGGCGACCCGGTCGTGTTCGTGGTCGAGGTCACCAACGAGGGGCCCAGCACGGCCGCGCCGTTCTCCGGCCTGGTCACGCTCCCGGCCGGCCTCACGTTCCAGAGCGCGCTCGCCTCCGACGGCGCGTTCGACGACGCCAGCGGCCTCTGGACCGCCGCGTCCAGCCTGCCCAGCGGCGCCACCGCCAGCCTGGCCATCACCACCCTGGTCACCGACCCCAACCCCGGCGCCGTGGCCGGCAGCTTCACCGTCACCGCGGCCGACAGCGATCCCGTACCCGGCAACGACACGGCCGGCGACACCGTCGACCTGATGGGGTCCTTCGACCTCGCCGTGACGGTCGCCATGAGCCCCGCCGGCGTGGTCGCCGGCGACCAGGCCGACGCCGTGGTCACGATCACCGACCTCGGGCCGAACCCGGCGCCGGCCCCCGCGCTCACCGTCACCCTGCCGGCCGGCCTGACCTACGCCGGCAACGGCGCCACGGCCGGCGTCTACGACGGCGACACCGGCGTCTGGACCCTGCCCGCGCCCCTGGCCGGCGGCGGCTCCGAGACGCTCACCCTGACCGTGGACAGCGCCGGCGACGCCGCGACCGGCAGCTACACCGTCGGCGCCGCCGTCGCCGGCCACCCCGGCGACACCGATGCTGCCAACGACCTGGCCGACCAAGACCTCTCCCTGACCGCCGTCACCGACCTGGCCGTGGCCGCGGCCTTCGACCCGACCGGCGGCGGCGTCGGCGACACCACCGACCTGCAGATCGCCGTCACCAACGTCGGACCGGGACCCTCCACCGGCTTCACCGCGGCCCTCTCGCTGCCGGCCGGCGTCGCCTATCAATCCCACCTCGCGGGCGTCGGCGCCTACGACGACGGCACCGGCGTGTGGACCCTGGCCGCGCCCCTGGCCAGCGGCGACACCGCCGACCTGGCCATCACCGTCCTCGTGACCGATCTCGACGCTGGCACCCTGACCGCCACGGCCACGGTGACGGCCGCCGACAGCGACCCCACCCCGGACAACGACAGCGCCTCGGCGTCGCTCGGCGTGGTCGCCGTCGCCGACCTCGCGCTCGCGGCCTCCCTCGCGCCCGACACCGCCTGGCCCGGCATCCCGGCGGTCCTCACCCTGACCGTGACCAACGAAGGCCCCGGCACCGCCGCCGCCTACGACGTCGCCGTCGTCCTGCCAGCCCATCTCGACGTCGTGCGCGCCCAGGCCGACGCCGGCGGCTTCGACGCCGGCACGGGCGTGTGGTCGGTGGTCGCCGACCTCGCCGCCGGCGCCTCGGCGAGCCTGGACCTCGAGCTCGACCCCACGGCCGACGCCGACGCCGACTTCCCCATCACGGCCACCGTCACGGCCGCCGGCAGCACCGATCCCGTGGGCGACAACGACTCGGCCGGCGCCGTGCTCCAGCTCGGCGAACCGAGCGCCCTGGCCGTGGTCTGCCTGCCGATGGACGCCCTCGAGCGCACCCTGCTGCCCGGCGGTCCGCTGGTGGACGTGTTGCGCCTGCGCCTGGTCAACCGCGGCGGGCTCCCGGCCGCGCTCGACAGCCTCACCGTCCACAACCCGGCGCCCGGCGACGTCGACGGCGACCTCGACCAGGATGCCGACGACCAGGCGCTCTTCGATTCCTACTGGAGCGCGTTGCGCCTGCGCGCCCAGGGTCTGCCGGACGCCGACCTCGGCGGCTTCATCGACGGCGCCGCCACCGCCGCCGGCCTCGGCCTCACGATCGCCGCTGGCGACAGCCTCGACCTCGTGCTGCGCGGCGCGGCCGCCGTCACCGTGCCCGACGGCGTGGTGCTGCAGCCGGTCATCGACGGCGCGGCCGACTTCGGCTTCGCCGGCGCCCCGTCCATGTCCGGCGCCTGGCCGCTCGCCGCCGAGGGCACGCTGGCCGTCGACGGCATGTCGGCCGCCCAGATCATCCTGCATCCGGTGGGCGCCGAGATCTTCCAGATGGGCTCGACGCGCAACCTCGCGCTCGACGTCACCGTGCCCGCCAACGGCACCCAGCCCGACACCATGACCAAGCTGAACGTCGTCAACCTGGGCACCGCGGCACCGACCACAATGCTGACCCGCGTCGAGGCCTGGGCCGACGACGGCGACGGCCTCTTCGATCCCGCCGCCGACCCTCGCATCGCCGAGCTCTACTGGACCGGCGGCCAGCGCTTCGAGGCCACGTCCCTCGCCGTCCAGGTCCCGACCGCCGGCCAACGCGTGTTCGTCACCGTCGACGTGGCCGAGGACGCCCTCGGCGGCACCGTGCAGTTCAGCCTGCCGGCCGGCGACGATCCGGCCATCGGCATGCTCAGCGGCAACGACGGCCCCATCGACGCGCCCGTGGTCAATCCCTGGGTGCAGACCATCAGCTCCACCGACAAGATCATCGTGACGGCGTCGACCATCGCCTCGCGCACCGTGGCGCCGGGTGCGTCGGGCGTGCCGCTGCTCACGCTCGTCGCCCGCAACCTCTACACCGACACCCGGGTGCTCGAGCGCCTGCGGGTGCGCAACCAGACCACCGGCACCGGCTCGCCCGGCCAGGCGGCCCTCGACCACACCTGCGCGCAGGTGCGTCTCTACCGCGACACGAACGACAACGGCGTGTTCGACGGTCCGGCGACGGACACCGTGGTGGCCTCGACCACCTGGAACGCCGGCATCGCCGTGTTCGACGGCGTCAACTGGAGCCTCCTGCCCGACCAGGTCGCCACCCTCTTCGTCACCACCACCATCTCGCTCTCCGGCGCGGCCGATGGCGACCTCATCGCCGCCGCCGTCGGCGCCGCCGCCGACCTCGAGTTCGACGCCGACGTGGCCGTCGTCGCCGCCTGGCCGCTGCAGTCCGGCGCCCGCCATCTGGTCGACGGCATGGTCGCCGCCCAGATCGCGTGCCCGCCCGTGCCGCCGGTCTCGTTGACGGCGAGCGAGGGCCCCGTGCTCGCCCTCGATCTCACCCTGCCCGGCAACGGCTATCTCGGCGACACCCTCGACCAGCTGCGCCTGCAGAACCTGGGCACCGCCCGCGCGGCCGACGTCGCCAGCCTCGGCCTCTGGACCGACGACGACGGGGACGGCGTCTTCGAGCCCGGCGCCGACACCCAGGTGGCCAGCTTCAGCGGCGTGGACGCCAGCTGGGTGGCCCTCGACCTCGCGTTGCCCGTGCCCGCGGGCGGCCGCCGCCTCTTCGCCGGCCTCACCGTCACCGACACGCCCACGGACTCGAGCACCGTGCGCCTGGCCGTGCCCGTCGACGGCGTGGTCATGACCTCGACCGACGACGGCCCGCTGGACGTGGCGGTCACCAGCCCCACGTCGCTGCTCATCTCCACCGCCCCGCTCCTGTCGACGATGACGTTCGCCACCGCCCGCAGCACCACCGCCATGACCGTCACCGTGACCATGAACGTGGTCAACGTGGGCGGCGAGGCCATCAACGCCGTCGCCCCCGACGCGCTCATCCTCACCGGCGACGGCAACCTCACGCCCGTCAGCGGCCCGACGCCCGGGACGTTCGACCTGCCCGAGGGCGCCCGCGGCGCCTTCACCTGGACCTACCAGGCCGAGACCGCCGGCACGGTCTACGCCACCGGCCGCTGCGAGGGCGTCAGCGCCGTCGGCGGCCAGCCGCGCGGCTCGCTGGCCACCGCCTCGGCGCCCCACCAGGTGCTCGCGCCCGCCCTCGACCTCGAGCTGTACCCGGTGCTGAACATGCCGTTCTCCATCAACCGGGGCCAGGCCGGCGTCGTGCCGCTCACGCTCACCCTGCTCAACGAGGGCGGCCCCGGCCGGGCCGAGCTCGCCCTGCGCCGGCTCGTGATCACCTTCGACGACGGCGACGGCAACCCCGTCGTGCCCGCCGACCTCCTCTCGCGGGTCAGCGTCGGCGAGGGCATCAACATCTACGGCGACACCGTGACGCCCGAGACCACCGGCCAGACCGTCACCCTCGACCTCACGCCCGAGGTCGTCGTCACGGCCAGCGAACCGGTGACCCTCGGCCTGCGCCTGGACATCGCCGCCGACACCGCCGTGCCGCGCTTCCGGGTGAGCCTCGAGTCGGCCGCCGACCTCACCGTGGTCGACCACGTGAGCGAGGCGCCGCGCACCGTCACCCTCTCGGGCGCGTCGTTCCCGGTGCGCTCCGCCGCGGGCTCCATCGTCTCGCAGGCCACCGGCCTGCTGGTGACCGCCGTGCCGCTGCCCGACGCGACCGCCGGCGCCGGCCAGGACGGCGTCGAGCTCCTGCGGCTCTCGCTCGCCGCCGAGGGCGACGACCTCTCCAGCGAGGTCAAGGTGGGCAGCTTCGCCGTGGCGCTCGTCGACACCCTCGGCCACCGCCTGGTCGACGCCGCGCAGCGGCTGTCGCGCCTGCGCGTGGAGGGTCCGTTGGCCGTGCACGCCGAGCGCCTCCTCGACGGCCCGGCCGACAGCCTGGTGGTGTTCAACCTCTCGCCGCAGATCACCGTGCCCGTCGGCACCTCCGGCCTGGCCGTGCGCGTGCTCGGCCGCGTGCCCGCCGACCCGCTGCTCGGCCCGCTTTCCCTGCAGCTCGAACCTTCGACCCGGTTCGACGCCCGCGACGGCAACGTCAGCTCCAGCGTGAGCGTGACCTACGAACCCGCCGCCATCAACGGCCCGCGCATCACCCTGCAAGAGCCGGCGCCCACCCTGCTGGTCCAGGCCACGGGGCACCTGCCGCCCGTCCTGCCGCAGGGCGCCCGCGACGCCCTGGCCCTCACCGTCCTGCTCACGCATCCCGGGACCGCCGGCAGCGCGCCCGCCCGCATCGACACCCTGCGGCTCGACTGCCTCGACGCCGACCGCCTGCCCCGCTCGCCCGACGCGATGCTGGACGGCTACACGTTGACCTGGGACGGCCTGGACCTGGGCGCGCCGGTGATCTACCAGGGCGCTCAGTTGCTCGTGCCGCTCGGCGGCCGCCTGCTCGCGCCCGCCACCACGGCCAGCCTCGCTCTGACCCTCGACATCGAGGCCGACGCTCCCGCGGGCGGCCTCGAGCTCGTCGCCGGCCCGGACCTCCTGGCCGCCCGCGACGCGAACCTCGACACGCCCCTGGCCGTCGTCGCGGCCGCCGGTTCCACCCTGCCCGCCAGCAGCGGCCTGGTGCGCATCCAGCCCGCCACCGACGAGGTGCGGGTGGCCTGGGCCGACCGGCTGCCCGCCATCCTGCCCATCGACGGCCAGGCGGTGGAGGTGGCCCGCCTCACCCTCGTCAACCCGTCGGCTACGGGCGCGGCACCGGCCCAGCTGAACACCCTGGTCCTGCGGGTGCAGGACCGTGAGCTCGCCGAGCTCCCGGCCGGCGCCGTCCTCACCGGCGCGTCGGCGCTGGTCGACGGCGAGCCCTGGGCGCTCGTCGCCGGCCTGGCCGCGGGCGACAGCACGCTCGTGCTCACCGGTGCCGAGCCGCTGCTCGTGGCGGCCGGCTCCACGGTCGAACTTGAGCTGCAGGTGGTTCCCCGGCCGGGCGGCGCCGACGGAGGCATCCGCTTCGGCCTGCGCAACAGTGACCTGCGGTGCACCCAGACCGATCACACGACCGCGGTCAGCGTGCGTCCGGCCGACGGCCAGTTGATGCCCTTCTGGACCGAGGCCGCGGGCCTGGCGGCCGCCGACCTGGCCGCGAGCTACCTCAACTTCCCCAACCCGTTCGCCGCCGGGAGGCAGGCCACGCGGTTCGCCTTCCAGCTGCCCCGGGCCGGCACGGTGACCCTGCGGGTCTGGACGCCGCGCGGCGAACCGGTGATCACGCTGCTGGATCATCGCGAGCTGGCCGCGGGTCTGCATCAGGACATCACCTGGGACGGCCTGAACGGCCGCGGCACGGTGGTGCGCAACGGCGTCTTCCTGGCCGAGCTGGAGGTCGCCTTCACCGATGGCAGCCGCGAACGGCTGCTGCGCAAAGTGGCGGTGGTGCGATGACGCGCGCGTGCGGCCTGAGCCGCCTCCTGACGGGCCTGCTGCTCACCGCGGCCCTTCACGGCTCCGCCGTGGCCATGGATGACGGCGGCGGGCGCTCGGTGTTCGCCACCGGCGCCGGCAACCGCGCGCTGGCCATGGGCGGCGCCTTCGCCGCCGTGGCCGACGACGGCAGCGCCGTCGTCTGGAACCCCGCCGGCCTCGGCCTGGTCGAGCGCAAGCAGCTGCAAGTCTCCCAGACGTCGCTATTCGGACTGGGCTTCAGCGAGCAGTACGCCTCGTTCGTGGCGCCGCACTGGCGCTGGGGCGGCGCCTCGCTCACCTACCGCCGCTTCGGCGTCGACGGCATCGAGGGCCGCGATGAGCGCGGCTTCCTGTTCGACGACAACCTCACCGACGCCGAGACCGAGCTGGCCCTCGGCTACGGCCATCTGCTCGCCGGCGGCAACCTGGCGCTCGGCGGCGCCCTGAAGATCCAGAGCCACGATCTCGCGGGCTACGCCGACAGCGGCATCGGCGCCGACCTCGGCCTCTGGGCGCGCCCGCTCGGCCTGCTGGGCCACGCCGACGGTGGCGTGAGCCTGGGCCTGGCTCTGCGCAACGCCATCGAGCCCGAGATCAAGCTCGATCAGGACGCCGTGGCCGACCCGTTGACCCTGCGTGCGGGCCTGGCCTTCACGCGTGCGCTGGCCCCGGGCATCGGCCTGGTGCTGGCCACCGATCTGGAGCGCAGCCGCGACCTGGACCCGCGCGTCCACCTCGGCGCGGAGTGCCGCCTGTACGACGTCCTGGCGCTGCGCGTGGGCTCGAGCGACGGCATGCTGACCGCCGGCGTGGGCCTCGGCTGGCATAGCCTCGGCGCCGACTACCAGTACGAGGACAATCCCCTGGGCGACAGCCACCGCTTCGGCGTCACCTTGAGCTTCGGGCCCACCGTGCGGGAAAGCCGCGAACGCGCCCTGGCGGCCGAGGAGCAGGCGCTGCAGTCGCGCCTCGAGTCGGCCTTCCGGACCCGCCTGCAGACCCAGATCGGCGGCCTCGAGGTCGCCGTCCGTCAGGCGCTGCTGGCCGGACGCTGGCACGACGCCCTCGACGGCGTCGGCTCGCTGGCCGTGCTCGCGCCCGACCATCCGGAGCTGGCCGCGCTCGAGGCGGCCGGCTGGAGCGGCCTGGCGTCCGAGCAGGAGAAGGCCGGCCGCCACGCCGAGGCCGCCGTCAGCTACCGCCGCGCCCTCGCCCTGGTGGGCGACGACCAGACCGCGCTCGCCGGGCTGGCCAGGGTGCAGGCCGAGAGCGACCGGCGCGCCGCGCGCGGCCGCGAGCTGAAGGCCCGCTTCGACGCCGCGCTCGCCGCCTTCGCCGAGGACAAGCTGCTGGTCGCCCGCGACGGGTTCCGGACCGTGCTCGACCTGGCCCCCGGCGATCCCGACGCGAAGGCCATGCTCGACCGTACCGAGGCCGCCATCACCCGGCGCGCGTCCAGCCTGGCCGACGAGGCAACGGCCGCGGCGCAGTCAGGACGCGGCGACGATGCACGCCGCCTGCTGGCCGAGGCCCGTCGCCTCGATCCCGAGGCGCCCGGTCTCGCCGCCGCCGACCTGGCCCTGCGCCGGGCCGAGCAGCGCGCCGCCGAGCAGGCCGCCGCCGACCGCACTCCGGCGCTCCTGCGGACCCCCCAGCCCGCTGCCTCGGAGGTCCCGGCCAGGCCCGTGATCAGCCCCGAGCGGCGCCGCGAACTCGATGAGCTCTACCAGCGCGGCCTCGCCGCCCTCGCCGACGGCCGCCGCGATGAGGCCGTCGGGTACTGGGAGGTCGTCTGGGCGGCCGATCCCGACCATGACCAGGTGCGCGAGGCGCTCACCCGCGAGTACCTGACCCGCGGCATGGAGGCCTACGCGACGGGCGCCTTGCAGGACGCCGTCACGCTCTGGGAGGAGGCGCGCCGCGTCGACCCGGACGATCCGCGGGCCCAGGGCTATCTGGAGCGGGCGCAGCAGCAGCTGTCCCGCATGGAGAAGATCAACAGCGGCCGCTGAGCCGCCGAGGAAGGACGTCCATGCGCAAGCCGGCCGAGCCGCGCGTGATCAGCATGAGGTTGCTGCTGTCGCTGTCGACGGTGGCCATGCTGGCGGTGACCATGACCGCGGTGTTCGGCGTGACCGAACGCAACTCCCGGCGCGCCCTGCAGCAGGAGCTGGAGACCCGGCTGCTGCTGGAGGCCCGCCACCTCGCGCTCCTCAGCTCGGACGCCCTGCTCACCGACTTCCCCGAGCTCACCCTCTGCCCCATCGTGACCGAGATGCTGCAGGATCGTCCCGAGCTCGCCATGGCCGTGGTCGTCGACCACGACGGCAACGTCCAGGGCCATCCCGACGTGCGGCAGCTCGGCCAGCCGATCGCCCAGCTCGGACGCTTCACCCGCTACGAGACCCGCGTCCGGCTGAACGCCGGCGAGGAGCTGCTGCTGAGCGACCACCTGCTCGCGGCCCAGGTGCCGGCCCGCCACGCCGGCGGCCAGGTGGTCGGCTCGGTGCTCGTGGCCGAGAACCGCGGCCACATCGATGCCGTCCTCGCACGCACCCGGAAGCAGGTGGCCCTGGTGGCGGCCGTGCTCCTGCTGTTCGGCGCCGCGCTCGCCCTGGTGGCGGTGCAGCGGCTGCTCGCGCCGTTGGCCACGATCCGCGAGGGTCTGCGCCGCATCGGCGACGGCGACCTCGACACGCCCATCGCGTTCCGCAGCCGCACCGAGCTGGGGCTGCTGGCCAGCACCATCAACACCATGGCCGACCAGATCAAGCGCTCGCAGAAGATCGCCCGGGCCCGTGAGCGCGAGGTGATCAAGACCCAGAGCGAGGTCATCCACACCCTGGGCGAGGTGGTGGAGAACCGCTCGCAGGAGACCGGTGGGCACATCGACCGCGTGGCCGAGGGCGCGGCCCTGCTCGCCAGGCTGGCCGGGCTGCCCCGCCCCCAGTGCGAGCTGCTGCGCATGGCCGCCCCCATGCACGACGTGGGCAAGATCGCGATCGGCGACGCCATCCTGCACAAGCCGGGCAAGCTCAGCGACGAGGAGTTCGCCACCATGCAGACCCACGCGTCGATCGGCGCCGACATCCTCTCGCAGTCCGAGCGTCCGATCTTCCGGGCCGCCGCCGTGATCGCCGGCCACCACCACGAGCGCTGGGACGGCCGCGGCTATCCGAACCAGCTCGCCGGCGAGGACATCCACATCTTCGGCCGCATCGTGTCGATCGTCGACGTGTTCGACGCCCTGACGAGCGACCGCTGCTACCGGCCGGCCATGCCGCTGGAGAAGGCGCTCGGGATCATGCAGGAAGGGCGCGGCACCCAGTTCGATCCCGAGCTGCTCGACCTCTTCATGGCGCACTTCGGCGAGTTCGCCCGCCTGACCGAGGTCATCAACCGCGAGCGGGAGACGCCGGTGGATTGCAGCGAGGTCACCGGCAAGCAGCAGCCCGAGCCGGAGACGGTCACCGTCTGAGCCGGAAGTTCCGGAATGCCGGTATGGGATAGAGAGGGGGGGCGAGAACAACTAAGGCCCCAGTTCCCGCCCCCTTTTGGAGGGAGTCAACAACGCAGCCGTAACTGCGGTGACAGCTAATTATACGGACTCCGGCAAGCCCCGGTTCCAAAAAAATGACCCGACCGGCCAGGAATCACCCAGAATCCCGAATCAGATCGATATACGCCCCCGAAATCAGGTCCGACTCCGGGATCCCCAGCCGCTGAACGAGCGTTCGCGCCTCGGCCACGCCCTCGGCGACCGCGTCACCTGCGGCGAGCACCACCTCCAGTTCGAGGAACCGGCCGAGTCCCGCCACGTCGTCGAGATGCACCCGGGTGCGGCCGACGAGCAGCAGGCGCCGGGTCTTGCGGACCTCGCCCAGCCGCACGAGCGATGCGTCGAGCGCCCGCTGGAGGTCGGCGGCATGCTCGGTCCGGTACAGCTGATAGGTCGAGGTCTTGGGACCGCCCAGGTCGGGCCGGTGGTAGGCGATCAGCTCGCCGCGGCCGTCCGGAAACCGGCGCAGCTTCAACCGTCCCTCGCTGCAGGTATAGAAGGTGTCGTGCTGCTCGATCACCGTCGGCTCGGCGTCGGCCAGCCGGCAGGCCTCCGCCAGGACCCGGTCGGGGTCGCGGAGGCGCGCCTTGATCTCGACGTTGCTGGGCATGATGCCTCGTTTCAGAAGGCCAGGCGCACCGATACGACCGGAGCGGCGGCGCCGGGGGTGACGGCCACGACGGGGCCGAGCCCGTGGTCGTGCCACCGTGGCACCAACCAGCCGATCACCGCGCCGAGGGCGGCGCCGGCCACGACATCGGAGGGAAAGTGACGGCCCGCCCGCACCCGCAGGTATCCCGCGAGGGCGGCCAAACCGAGCGTGCCTCCGCGCACCCAGTGACGCGCGGGATGATCGGGATAGAGGCGCGCGTAGACCTCGCCGGTGAACATGGCCCCGGCGAACGCCGCGCTCGTGTGGCCGCTGGGGAAGGAGCGCCGCGCGTCGCGGCCGCGTCGGAGCTCATCGGGAATGCGCGGATCGGTATTGTAGGCGTAGGGGCGCGTCCGTCCGTAGCCCAGCTTCACGGCGCCGGTGGCGACCTGCGTGAGGGCGATCGTCTCCAGGGCCATGACCACCAGCTCGCCGCGAGAGCCCTCGGACTCCGGATCGGCCAGCAAGGCCAGCGGTGCGGCGACCAGACCCGCGACGAGGAGGTCGCTGCCGTGGGCCGCGGCGGGCGACCAGCAGCGGGTGGCGCCGCGGTCGTAACCCGGCAGCCGGGCCGGATCGAGGGCGGCGAGGTCGTCGGCGGACAGCGGCGCGCGTTGGCCCGCCTGCGACGAGAGCACGAGGCCGCCGAGCACCACCGCACTGCCGATGGCGACCTCACGGCCGACTTGCAGATCGTAGTGGTCCGCCGCCTCGGCGGGCAACGCCAGGAGCAGGACCAGCAGGCTCATCCACCGACGGGAGGATCGGGGCACGGAACACTCCTCGAGGAACTCGGCCGTCCGCGGTCCGCGGCCAGGTGCGGCAGATGGATCCGGATCCGGGCGGGCGCGGGTGATGGTAGACCACGCCGCCGCGACAGGCTAGCCTGGGAACGAACCACGGATCCGCGCCGCCCGGTGCGCCGCAGTCCGAGAAGAGAGCGTCATGGCCCCGTTGCATATCGGCCGGCTCATCGCCCTGGTGGGCCTGATCATCACCCTGGTCGCGCTGCTGGTCCAGACCGGCGCCCTCGACTGGTTCGGCCGTCTGCCCGGCGACCTGCGGATCGAACGGCCGCGGTTCCGCCTCCTGGTGCCGTGGGTCTCGCTCCTGGTCGTGTCGGCCGTCTTCAATCTCCTCGTGCTCGCGGTGCAGCGCCTGCTGCGGTGATCGTCCCGCGCGGCGATCAGGGATGCCGGACCCCGTAATGGGATATATTCTATCTTGTTGAGGGCGATCTCCGATCGCCCGCGGCTTGCAGGCCGGTGCGCCGCCCGCCGCCAGGACCGTCTTGACGGCGGACACCCAGCCTCGAGGAGATCGTCATGACCCCGGATTCCCGACTTCGCTGCCTGCGCCTCGTGGCCGCCGGCGCCCTCATGCTCCTGGCCGGCTCCGCCCTCGCCCTCTCCGGCGGTCCCGGCTACGGCCTCTCCGGAGCGCCGGGAGAGAACACCTGCACCCAGTGCCACTCCTCGTTCACGCTGAACGCCGGCGACGGCGCCATCTCGATCTCCGGCTCGCCCGACGCCCACACGCCCGGAGAGAGCTGCGACGTCACCGTCACCCTCGCCGATCCGCTCGCCAGCCGCTGCGGCTGCGAGCTCACGCTGCCGGACGCCGCCGGCACGGGCGACCTCACGCTCTACGTCGCCGGCCGCGGCGTCGGCTCGGGGAGCTACATCGACGTCGTGGGGCGGGAGGCGAGCGCCGCACGGGTCGCATGACGTCGCTGAAGTGACCGCCGTCGAACGGGGCGAGATCGCGCCTCCGGATCCAGAAAAACTCCCGTCTCCGGTTGTGCCGCAGCCCGCTCCGGTATAACCTTCCGCCTCCCGGACCGCGCGTCGCACGTCACCCGGCGACGGGTGTCCGGAACGTCGGGCGAACCAGGAGCGACCATGAACATCTGTTTCCTCATGTACCCCTGGGACCGGATCGACCCCCAGTTCGATTCCACGCTCCGCCTGGTGCACGAGTGCGCCGCGCGCGAGCATCGGGTCGCCATCACCTCGCCGGGCAGCCTGACGATCCGCGACAGCGTGGCCCATGCGTTCTGCGACGTGATCCAGAACAACCGGATCTCCGCCAACGTGCCCACGTTCTACAAGCAGGTCGAGTTCAAGCGCAGCAAGCTGCCGCTGTCGGGCTTCGACGCCATCATCATGCGCGCCAATCCGCCGCTGGACACGATCGCCCTCAACTTCCTCGACCAGGTGCGCGCCGACACGTTCATCATGAACGACATCGACGGCCTGCGGATCGCCAACAACAAGCTCTACACCGCGTCGTTCAACGATCCTGCCAGCGAGTTCATCCCGGTCACCCACGTGTCCAAGAACCGAGATTACCTCGAGCGCGTGATCAACGAGTCCGAGAACGAGCGCATGATCCTCAAGCCGCTCGCCGGGTTCGCCGGCCGCGGCGTGATCGTGATCGAGAAGAGCGCGAAGACCAGCCTGCGCTCGCTGCTCGACTTCTACATCGGCGAGGGCGGCGGCCACTACGTGATCCTGCAGGAATACGTCGAGGGCGCCGAGCACGGCGACGTGCGCATCCTCATGCTCAACGGCGAGCCGATCGGGGCCATGAAACGGGTCCCGGCCCCCGGCGAGAACCGCAGCAACGTCCATGCGGGCGGCACGGCGGTCAAGCACGTGCTGAACCGCAAGGAGAAGGCGCTGTGCAAGGCGATCGGGCCGAAGCTCGTGCGCGACGGCCTCTACTTCGCCGGCCTCGACGTGATCGGCGGCAAGCTCATCGAGGTCAACGTGCTGAGCCCCGGCGGCATCTCGCGCATCAACCGGCTCAACCGCACCAAGCTGCAGCGCCAGGTGATCGACTTCGTGGAGTCCGTCGTCCAGACCCGCGAGAGCCAGGTGGCCCGTAAACACGAGTTCCGCAAGGTGATCGAGGATGCCAATTCCGCCTGAGCAGGATCTGCTCGACCTCATCGAAGCCGGGGAGCCCTTCACGGCCACCAGCGCCGACGGGGCCTTCACCGTGCGGGTCGACGCCTGGGTGCCTTACGTCGCGACCGCCATCCACGCGGGCCACGAGCTGCGACCCGACCTGAGCAAGCGCTGCCTGCTGACCCCGGAGGAACGCCGCCAGGAGGAGGATCCGTACACCGGCGACCTCATCGCGTCGCTGCCGATCACCGTGGTCTGCCACGACTCCCGCTACGAGTACGACCTGAATCGACCGCTCGCCCGCTGCATCTACGAGACCGCCTGGGGCAAGCCCGTGTGGCGACGCGCGGTCACCCGCACCCAGCGCGCACGCAGCCATGCCAAGCACCGGACGTTCTACCGCGTGCTGGACGCCCTGGTCACCGCGGTCGAGACCCGCTTCGGCGCCGCGCTCGTGTTCGACGTGCACTCGTTCAACCTCGCGCGCCACGGCGAGGCGGCGCCCGTGTTCAACCTCGGCACCAGCCAGATCGACCTTGCGCGCTGGGACCGTGTCATCGAACGCCTCCGCGAACGCCTGGCCGGGATCGACCTCGCCCCGCGGACGGTCACCGCGCTCTGCGACGTCGTGTTCCAGGGCCGCGGCTACCTCATCGCCCACATCAACGCCAACCACGCCGACACCCTGGTCGTGCCCACCGAGGTGGCCAAGGTGTTCATGAACGAGGTCTCGGGCGAGCTCTACCCGCTGGTGATGGAGCAGCTCGCCGCCGGCTTCAAGCACGCGCTCAGCGACACGGCGGCCTTCTTCGCTCGCCGCCACACGGCCCGGCGCAAGGCGCGGCGGCACGACATGCTGAGCACCGGCATCGACCCGGTGTTGCAGGCGCTCGATCGCGACCTCGCCAGGCTGGTCAAGGGCGCCGAGACCCTGCTCTACGTCAGCCCGGTGAACGTCACGAGCCAGCGCCGGGCCTTCCTCAAGCGCGGCATCCTGCCCACGTTCCACTATCGACCCCTGGCCCACGACCCGTACCGGTTCCGCGCCCGGCTGTACAACCTGCCCGTCGACACCCTCGCCGACCCCGACCTGCAGCTGCTCTACCACACGGTCATCGACTCGCTCGCTGCGCGCATGGACCTCATCACCAGCGTGGGCACCGATCGGTTCGTCTACAACTCGCTGCGTTACTACGGCGAACCCGACGCCCAGGACGTGGCCAACGCCCGGTTCATCCTGCACGCCACCGCCACGCTGCCGCCGCCGGCGCCGCGCACCATCTCCGCCGGCGACGCCGCGACCCGCCTCGCCGTCCAGGCCGCCGCCTGGAACCTGCCCTGCAAGGTCGAGCTCAGCCGCCGCATCGTGGCCCGCGCCCTGGTCAACAACACCCGCAAGACGCTGGTCATCAACCGCGACGCCAGGTTCAGCGAGGGTGAGTTGCAGGCCCTCGCCCACCACGAGCTGGGCGTGCACATGTCAACCACCCTCAACGGTCGCGAGCAGCCCCTGCGGATCTTCTCGCTGGGCCTGCCGGTCAACACGCTGACGCAGGAGGGCCTGGCCATCCTGGCCGAGTACCTGTCGGGTCACCTGACGCTGGATCGCCTGCGTGGCCTCGCGCTGCGGGTGATGGCCATCGACCTCATGCTGCGCCACAGCGATTTCCCGCACACCGTCCAGGTGCTGCACGAGGAACACGGCATGGCCCGCGAGGCGGCCTTCGACCTCGCGGTGCGCGTGTACCGCGGCGGTGGCCTCACCAAGGACTACCTCTACCTGCGGGGCATCCGCGAGATCTTCGCGCTCTGGCAGACGCGGCCGCTCGACAACCTGTTCGTCGGCAAGACCAACCACACCTGGTTGCGCCTCATCGACGAGCTGCGCGCGCGGGAGCTGGTGACGCCGCCGATCCACGTGCCGCCGATCTTCAGCACGCCGGGCACGCCGGATCCCGTGGTGGAGTTCGTGATCCGGTCGATCCAGGCGCCGCGCCGGACGGTGGGCTAGCCGGCGTCCGCCAGGCCGGGATGCCGCCGGCTGAGGCCGAGGCGGTCGGTGGCGAGCGCCACCTCTGTTCAGGACCCCGTCTCCTCGGGTCAACCCAGCCGCGCCATGGCGGCCAGGAACGTCTGCCGAGCCGCGGCATCGGGGATCTGCTCGGCCAACCGGCGCGTCACGTGGTCGAGGCCGCCGCCGGCCGCCGCCGCCCGTTTGACGAGCACCCGGGCCACCGGGCCGATGCACTCGGCGAGGTGGCCGGTGACCGCCGCCAGCACCTCGGGGTCGAGCGAGGCGGCGACGGGCCGGGCGCCGGACACGGACCCGACCTCGGAGGTCCCGCCCGCCACCGAGACGCCGCACTCGCGCAGGAATCGACGCCGCTCACGCTCGCCGGGGATGTGTTGCACCAGGGCCTGGAGCAGCTCGTGGCGCGACCCCACCGAGCGGCTCTCGCGGTCCATCAGGAGCCTGGCCACCGGCCCGATGGTCCGGGTCAGATTGGCCTCGATGGCCTCGATGTCGGCCGGTTCGAGCAGAGCGTTCAGGGCCGAGCGGGCGCCGGTCTCCGACGGGCCGCGGAGCGCGGCCGCCGCCCCGGTCGCGACGTGGTCGGGCGCCGTGCGCGCCTGCGCGCGGACCTGCGCGAGGGCCGTCCGCATCTCCGCCATGGTCTGATAGCGGTGCGCCGGGTCCTTGGCCATCGCCCGGCTCACCAGGCGGCAGAAGCCGTCGCTGAGGTCGGGCACCAGCAACCGCGGATCGGGCAGCGGATCGTTCAGGTGGCGCGACATGATGTGCGCGCTGCTCGACCCCTCGAACGGCACCTTGCCCGTGGCCATGCAGTAGAGCGACGCGCCGAGGGAGTAGATGTCGGCCCGCTGGTCGATGATCTTGGCGCCGAGCACCTGCTCGGGCGAGATGTAGTGCGGCGTGCCGACGGACTGGCCCGTCTCGGTCTGGGAGCCTTCGCCCTCGACGTTCTTGGCCAGGCCGAGATCCACGAGCTTGAACGCCCCGGCCCGCGTGAGCATCATGTTGTCCGGCTTGACGTCGCGGTGGACGATGCCCCGGTCGTGGGCCGCGCCGAGGGCGTCGCAGGCCTGGTCGACCAGCTCGCAGGCCCGACGCTCGGAGTAGCGGCCGAACTCGTTCATGAGGTCGCGCAGGGTGCGGCCGTCCACGTATTCCATCACCAGGTAGGCGCAGGTCTCGGTGTGGCCGAACTCGTAGATCTGCACGATGCCGGGGTGGTTGAGGCTGGCGGCCGAGCGGGCCTCGTTCAGGAAGCGCTGGGCGAAGGCCTCGTCGCGCGCATAGCGTTCGATCAGGAACTTGACGGCGACCTCGCGGTCGAGGACCCGGTCGTGGGCATGCAGCACGCGGCCCATGCCGCCCGAGCCCAGGATGGCCAGGATCTGGTAGCGCTCGGGCAGGCAGTTCTGGTTAGGATTGACGAGCGTGGGCTCGAACGGGGAGCTGCCGGGGCTCGCGTCGGCGCCCATGTCAGTCGTCCTCCAGCATGGCCAGGGCCTTGGCCAGGCTGATGCGCATGCGCCCGAACGACCCGGCCAGGGTGGCCACCTCGTCGCGGCCGCGCACCGTCACCTCGGGCACGGCGAGCTCGCCCCGGCTGACCCGGTCGGCCATGTCCGAGAGCCGGCGGATGGGCCGCACCACCACCGCCTCGAGCAGCAGGTTCATGGCCAGCAGCGTGAACACGAAGAGGCCCACCAGCACCAGCAGCAGCTTCTGGAACGCGACGCGGGCCAGGCGCACGGGCTCGGACATGGGCACCTGCACGATCTGGGCGCCGATCACCTCGTCCATCTGCCACCCGAAGCCGCCGCCGCTGCCGTACACCGCGAGCATGGTCTGGGGCGCCTTCTCCGGCGAGGTGTGGCACGCCAGGCAGTTCTCATTCGTGATGCGGATCGGCTTGCTGAGGTAGAGCGCCGGCCCGAGGGGAGTGTCGCGGTGGCCGACGATCTCCCGTCGCTCCGTGTCGCGGCGGAACTCGTTCACCAGGTCGGTCTCCCAGTCCACCGCCCGGTTGCGCGGGTTGGTGGGGTTGAGGGTGGCCTCCTTGTACGTGTACTCGGGATGGCTCTGGCGCAGGGCGTTGAAGATCTCGGTGGCCGAGTAGGCCGGCACCGACTGCGGCAGGAACTCGTGCTCCATCAACGGATCGAGCAGGGGTCGCACCTGGCCCACGGTGTAGCTACGCATCGCCATCGCCGTCTCCATCATGATGCGCGCGTTCTGCACCACCTGCGATTCGGCGTTGGCGGCCAGGAGATCGCGGGAGATCATGGCGGCGGGCACGAGCCCGAGGGCGAAGACCAGGATGAGGATCAGGTTGAGCTTGACCAGCAGGTTCATGGGCGATCCTGACGCGGCGGGTGAACGGCGTTCGCCAATACAGGATCTACTTTAGCCTATTTGGCGGCGGATCGCATGCGGTATTCAGGCAGGAGGCCTCGCAACGGCCATTCACGCCGCCGAGGCCGCCGCGGCGAGCGTCCTGGCTTCGAGCCGCCTGACCTGCCACTGGGCGAAGACGATGGCCACGGCCGCCGCCGTCCAGGCGATCGCGAAGATGCTCCACCAGATCCCGAAGAGACCCAGGTTCCACACCCGCGTCGTGAGCCAGAACAAGGCGATGGGGGCCACGATCTGCCGCGCGAGTCCCATCCAGAGCGCGAACACCGGCATCTTCAGGCCCTGCAGCACCGAGGTGTTGACGAACAGCGCCACGTACGCGAACTCGATGAACGCGGCGATCCGCAGGTACGGCGCACCGATGTCGATGACGGCCTGGTCGTCGGTGAACAGGCTCATGAGCGGCCGCGCCCCGAAGTAGATCAGCACCGTGCCGAGGGCCATGAGCATGGCGCCGTACGTGAGCGCCGTGCGCACCGCCGAGCGCACGCGGTCGAACCGACCGGCGCCGCCGTTCTGGGCGGCCAGGGTGAGTGCCGCCACGTTCAGGCCGATGGCGGGCAGGAGCACGATCTGCTCGATGCGCGTGGCCGCCCCGTAGGCCGCCACGGCCTGCTGGCCGAAGTCGCTCAGGAAGTAGGTGATGATGAAGATCCCGGCGGCGACGGTCATCATGTTGAGGCTCGCAGGAACGCCCTGGCCCGCGATGGCCCTCAGGGTCGGCCAATCGGGGCGCCAGCGGGCGCCCGCGCTGCGGAACAGGAGGCCGGTCTTGCGGGCTCGCCAGCCCAGGAAGAGCATGCCGCCGGCCTGCATCATCACCGTCGCCAGCGCGATGCCGCCGACCCCCATCGCGGGCACCCCGAGGCCGCCGTACATGAACCAGGGATCGAGCCCGATGTTCACGACGGTGGCCACGATGAGGTAGTCGCGGAAGCTGTGGGTGTCGCCCTGGGCGTTGAGGATCCCGTTGAACATGTAGAACGTGAACACGAACGGCGTGCCCACCAGGATCACCCGGATGTACTCCAGGCAGATCGCGAGGTAGGCGTCGGTGGCGCCCAGGAGCCGGAACAGGGCCGGCGACGCCAGGTAGCCGGTGACCATCACCACGACCGTGGCCAGGGCGCCGATCACCACGCCCTGCACGGCCACCAGCGACGCCTCGCGCCGGTTGCCCGCGCCGAGCGCGTGGCCGATGAGCGCCGTGGCGCCCGTCGAGAAGCCCGAGCCCATGGCGATGAGGATGAAGAACACCGGGAACGACAGCGAGAGCGCGGCCAGCGCGTCGGTGGAGAAGCGGCCGGCGAAGAAGGTGTCCACCACGTTGTACATGGTGTTGAAGAAGAAGCCGATGCTCGCGGGAATGGCGAGCCGGCGCACGAGCTGGCCGATGGGCGCGGTGGTGAGGTCGCTGGCAGGATTCGACATGAGCGCCTCGATCGTGGGTCCGGGCCGCCGGGCAAGGTCCGCTCAAGGTAGCCGGGTTCAGGAGGTCGGCAACGCCGACCTTGCGACCTCCCGCGCGGCGTAGCACACTGCAGCGGAACTTCAACTCCCAGGAGGCCAGGCGAGATGATCGTCCGCACCGTCGGCGAGACCACCGGCAAGACCACCGTCCGCATCGTGCACGAGGACTCGGGTTCGGTCATCGAGACCATGGCCCCGAAGGACAACGGCGGCGACGGGCTGCTCTTCTCCCCCACCGACCTCTGCGCCACCTCGCTCGGCGCCTGCGGGTCGACGATCATGAACATGTACGCCCACAACGCGGGCATCCCGCTGCAGGGCATCCGCTTCGCGGTGGAGAAGGAGATGTCGGCCAACCCGCGCCGCATCGGCCGGCTCGTGGTGCGCTACGAGCTGATCACCGACTGCAGCGACACGGACTTCCAGAAGCTCATCAACGCCGGCAAGACGTGCCCGCTGCGGCACTCCATCCACCCGGACATCGTGCTCGAGGAGTCGTACGCGCGGGTAGCGGGATGACGGTTCAGCGCTGCCGCGCGATGGCCGCGAGCACCGGCGCGATCTCGTAACGCCGGGCCAGCGACGCCACCGAGTCGCCGTCCTTGTGCTCGAGCGTGGGATCGGCGCCAAGATCCAGCAACGCGACCGTGCAGTCCACGTTTCCCTCGAGGATCCCCCAGAGGGCCGGCACGGCGCCGTCCGTGTCGGCGGCGTCCGGGTCGGCGCCCGCGGTGACCAGGGTGCGCACGATGGCCGGGTCGCCGCCGATCGCGGCCAGGTGAAGCGGCGTCAGCTTCAGGCCCTGGGCATCGGCGCGGTGGTTGACGTCCGCGCCGGCGTCGAGCAGATCGCCGACGATGTCGGCGTGGCGCTCGCGGGCGGCCACCATGAGCGCAGTGAAGCCGTTGAGATCGGTCGCATCGACGGACGCGCCGCCGGTCAGCAGCGCCTGCAGGGCGCGTCGGTGGCCGAGCCGGGCCGCCACGTGCAGGAGCGGCCGGTCGACGTCGTCGTGGGCGTCGGGACTGGCGCCGGTCTCGAGGGCGACGCCGACGGCCGCCGGATCATCCCGGTAGACGGCCACCATCAACATCATGTCGCGGCCGCCCGGCGTCCGGCGGGCCTCCATGGCCAGGCTCAGGATCTGCACCAGTTCCTCGTGGCCCCGCCGGATCGCGATCTGCAGCGCATTGCCATGACCGGCGAGGTTGGGATCGGCTCCAGCGTCGAGCAGGAGGCGGGCCGCCTCGACCTGGCCGGAATACGCCGCCCAGTTGAGGGCCGTGTCCCCATTCGCATCGCCCAGATCGACGTTCGCGCCGGCGTCCAGCAGGCGGCGCACCAGGGCCACGTCGCCGTTGCCGGCGGCGATCATCAGGGCGGTGGCGCCGTAGTGCTCCGGATCGGCGGCATCGACGTCGGCCCCACCGGCGAGCAGCGCGGTGACCAGGCTGTCATCCGCGGCGCGGGCCGCCTCAGGGAGGGTGGCCGAGCGCGCCGCGGGGGCCAGGACGGCCAGGACGGTCAGGACGACGAACAGGCGCACGTGCTTCATCAGCGGTTCCTCCGGGCGCATGGAATTCGCGATACGTCCGTCAATCTAGGGTCGTCCGGGCCGGGAGGCGAGGGGCGGTTTTTGACGTTCGGCCCCAGAAACCGTGCAGCGCTGCACACTTTTTGGGGCCAAACATCAAATCCGATCACCGCACGAGGGAGAGCCGGCCGACGGTCCGCTGGCCAGCTTGGCTGAGCTGCACGAGGTAGCTGCCCGAGGGCAGGCTCCGTCCCATCTCGTCGCAACCATCCCACAAGATCTCGTGGCGGCCGGCCGACAGCATCTCGTCGCGCAGCCGCACCACCAGACGCCCGCGCACGTCGAACACCTCGACCTGCGCCCGGCCGTCCACCGGGACCGTCAGCGCCAGCGTCGTCCGCGGATTGAACGGGTTCGGCGCGGCCTGCAGCAGGAGCCGCGCCGGGGCCTCCGGCACGCCATCCTCCACGCCCACCGAAAGCCCCGCGTCCCGCACGCAGCGCACGAGGTTGAAGATCCTGATCACGTCGCCCTGGGGCCCGTGCCCGTGCGGGTAGTCGGCAGGATCGCCGGTCTTCGGGTCGCTGCGCTGGGCGCCGGCGCCGTGCACTTCCATGAGCGTGTACTCGAACGGCGGGAACGGGGCCTGCATCCAGCCCAAGGCGCTGCCGAAGCACAGGTAGGCGGCCGCCGCGCCCGGCGTGGGCGTCCAGTTCGCGTGGGTCGTCGCGGTCCAGTAGAAGCCGTAGTCTGGATCGCCGCCCTCGTCGGTGATGGGCGTGCAGGTGAACAGCGGATCGATGGCCGCCGTGCCGTCGGTGGCGGGAGAACGGGTGTAGTCGATCAGGCTCTGCAGTTCCTTGGCGTCGGGAAGCCGCCAGTCGGTGTGGCCGGCCAGGTCGAGGTTCTCGGCATACGCCAGCGCGTCCTGCCAGATCATGCCGTCCTGGCTGTCGGCCTGCTGCCACATCAGGCCGGTCGCCAGGTCGGTGACCGTGCCGTCGTTTCCGGCCACGAAGCGGTTGATCCCGTAGTCGGGGTTGCCGCGCACGCAGAGCACGAAGGCCGTCTTGTCCTGACCCATGATCGTGGTGCCGTAGCCCTTGATGCGGCCATCGGCGAAGTTCACGCCGAACACCGTGTGGTCGCCGTTCATGGTGGTGCCGACGTATTCCGTGGCGCTCCAATACTGCGAGTCGATGATCCGCTCGCCGAGGTTCTCGTCGCCGTAGATGAAGCCGAAGACGTCGGTATCGAGGAACGGTACGAGGCCTGCGGCATCGCCCTCGTAGCCGCTGGGATCGACGCCGCTGAACAGGATGAGCGAGTAGATCTCCTTGATGCCGGGCAGGCGCCAGTCGTCGTAGCCGCCATACCCGGCGGCGTTGAGCACGGCCGGCTGCTCCAGGGCGTCCCACCAGGAGAGCTTGTCGGCGGGCTCGAGGCTGCCGTCGAGATCGGTGTCGGGCATGCGCTGCCAGACCAGTCCGGTCACCTGGTCGGCCACCGTCAGGCCGTCTGCGCTCGTCAGGTAGGCGGGCTGGTGGCCGTCGTGCTGGGCATCCTGGCCGGAGAACGGCGCGCCTTCGGCGGGGGCCGCGATCGCGGCCTGATGGTCGTAGCAGGTGGTCTGGCCGGTGTCCACGATGGGATAGGACCCGGCCGCCGCGAGGGCGAAGACGCCGCTGGCGGCCAGGAGGAGGATGACGATCGGAGCGTCACAGGCACGGTTGCTGATCATGGTGGTCCTCCGCGGAGCACGGTGGTCGGCGGGGGCTCTGATCTCGGCGGCCCCTGACGACCCAACCCGCAAGAGCGCCGAAACCAGCGCTCCTCGGTCCGTGAAAACCACCCGGCCGCGGGAGCCCGTCACGGATGCTTCTCACGCACCGACCCCGGAGCACCGGGACCAACGATGAGCGCCGCTCACGTCGACCGCCTCGGACCCCTGACGATCACCGAATGCCCGGGCCGTCGGCGAGGTCAACCGCGGCCTCCCGCATCAGCTCCATGAACGCGGCCCCGTAGCGCTCCAGCTTGGCCTGGCCGACACCGCTGAGCCTGAGGAACGCCTCGTCGCTGGTCGGCCTGTGCAGGGCCATGGCAGCCAGGGTCTTGTCGTGGAAGATCACGTACGGCGGCACGCCCTGCGCATCGGCCAGTTCCTTGCGCCGGACCCGCAGCCGTTCGTACAGCGCCTCGGTCGCGGCGTCGAGCTGCGCCACGTCGGCCGAGAGGGCCTCCAGGGCCACCTGGCGCCGCCGCGAACTCCGCGCCGAGCCGGCCTTGACCACGGCGTCGCGCCGTAGCTGCACCGTCTCGTCGCCGCGCAGCACGGGCCCCGCGAGCGGCGTCAGCTGCAGGCTCCCGTAGCCCGCGGGGTCGACGGCCAGGTAGCCGCGGGCCACCAGCTGGCGGACCACGCCGCGCCACTCGCCCTGCGACAGGTCGGCCCCCACTCCGAAGGTCGGCAGCTCGTGGTGCCGCAGCCGCACGATCCGCTCGTTCTCGCTGCCCCGCAGGATGCCGATCAGGTGCTGGGCACCGAACCGCTGGCCCGTCCGCACCGCGCACGAGAGCACCTTCTGGGCCGCCTCGGTGCCGTCGAACACCTCGGGCGGGGCGAGGCACGTGTCGCAGTTGCCGCAGGGCGCGGGCAGGTCGTCGCCGAAGTAGCGCAGCAGCACCCGGCGCCGGCACTCCACCACCTCGCAGTAGCCGAGCATGGTGTCGAGGCCCTGCTGCTCGCGGCGGCGGTGCAGCTCGTCGGCCTCGCTGTCGGCCAGCATCTGGCGAAGCACCACCACGTCCTGCAGGCCGTAGCAGAGCCAGGCGTCGGCGGGCAGGCCGTCACGGCCGGCGCGGCCGGTCTCCTGGTAGTAGGCCTCGAGCGACTTCGGCAGATCGAGGTGGGCGACGAAGCGGACGTCGGGCTTGTCGATGCCCATGCCGAAGGCGATGGTCGCCACCATCACGAGGCCGTCCTCGCGCAGGAAGCGCTCCTGGTTGACCCGGCGGACCTCGGCGCCGAGGCCCGCATGGTACGGCAGGGCCGGCACGCCCTGGGCGTTCAGGAAGCCGGCCGTCTCCTCGGTGCGCCGCCGGGACATGCAATAGACGATGCCCGCCTCGCCGGCGTGCTCCTGCTGCAGGAACCGCAGGAGCTGCTGCCGCGGCGCATCCTTGCGCACGACGCGGTACTGGATGTTGGGGCGGTCGAAGCCCGAGACGAACAGGCGCCCGGAGCCGAGGCCCAGCTTGTCGAGGATCTCGCGGCGCGTGCGCTCGTCGGCGGTCGCGGTGCAGCCGAGGCGCGGCACCCCCGGGAAGCGGTCGGCCAGGATGTCGAGCTGCAGGTACTCCGGACGGAAGTCGTGTCCCCACTGGGAGACGCAGTGCGCCTCGTCGATGGCCACCACGGCGAGGCCGCCGGCAGCCCCGGCCAGCAGCTCGAGCGTCCGCTCCTGCAGCAGGCGCTCGGGGGCCACGTAGAGCAGGTCGAGCTGGCCGTCCTGCACCAGGTGCTCCACGCGGCGGGCGTCGGCCGCCGACAGGCTGGAGTTCAGGAAGGCCGCCCGCAGGCCGAGCTGCCGCAACGCCGCCACCTGGTCCTGCATCAGGGCGATCAGGGGCGACACGACCACGCCGAGGCCCGGCCGCAGGAGGGCCGGGATCTGGTAGCACAGCGACTTGCCGCCACCGGTGGGCATGAGCACGAGGGCGTCGCCGCCCGCGGTCACGTGCGCGATGATCTCGGCCTGCTGGCCGCGGAACTCCGGGTAGCCGTAGACCCGGCGCAGGATGTCGAGGGCTTGGTCCATGCCTTGAACCATAAGCAGACCGCGGGCCCGTGCAAGCGCCCGGCCACGATTTGGATTCCTGGCTCGCGACCCCTATCTATTCAGTCAGTCCGCGCCCCGACCCCGACAGTCAGGAGTTCCTGGACGTGTTCCGAGGCCTGCGTCCGCTCACGCAGCCGGCTCGGTCGTTCCGCGTTCACCCGGTGCTGGCCATCATGGCGTGCCTCCTGGGCTGCACGCTGCAGTTGGCCACGCCCGCGATCGCCGGCGATCCGCCTGCCGACAAGGCTGCGGTGACCGACGGCGGGGCCGTGCTCACGGCCGGCCGCCTGCACCTGAACGTCACCAACTTCGGCCTGCTCGGCTCCCGCTATTCCGTGGCCAGCAGCTACTCCGGCGCCCCCTCGTGCCAGTGGCCGGGCGGTACCGGACGCGAGTACCTCTACGGCGCCGGACTGTGGGTCGGCGCCCGCCGCAACGGCCTGGTCAGCGTCTCCTGCGGGCAGCCGGTGAGCGAGTTCTCGCCCCCGGCCAGCGTCGACGCCGTCATGTACGAGGCCCGGTCCCGCGTCGTGGTGCGCCCGCCGGGCCATCACCCGACTGCCGGCACCCCCGGCGATCTGCCCTTCGGCGACGACGACCAGGACGGCCGCATCGACGAGGATCCGCTCGACGGCCGGGACAACGACGGGGACGGCCGCATCGACGAGGACTTCGCCCAGCGGGGCGCCCAGATGTTCGCCTGCCTGCTCGAGGACGACACCGCGCTGTCGCGCCAGCTCCACCCCGATCATCGGCCCCTCGGCGTCCGCGTCCGTCAGGAAGCCTGCGCCTGGGACGACCCGGCTACGAGGACATCGTCGGCCTGCGCTTCGTCATCACCAACGTCGGCAACGTGCCGCTCGAGGATGTCTACGTCGGCCTCTACGTCGACGCCGACATCGCCCGGCACGACAACGGCACCGGCGGGGCCGACGACCTGGCCGGCAGCTTCGTCGGCCTGGTGCGGCAACCGGAGGACTACTACGAGGACCTCGCCTACGGCTGGATGCGCGACGCGGCGCACGCCGACGCGCTGCCCGGCTGGCTCGGGATCACCCTCGATGGCGGCGGCCTCGGCGACAGCGAGGCGGTCCACCCCGAGGAGTTCGGCGTCAACGCCATCCGGATCGTCAACGTCGACGTCATCGGCGGCCGCACCGGCTTGCCGTTGCAGGACGCCGACCGCTACCAGCTGCTGTCCCGCCCGGGCCGCGATCCGGACATCCCGGTCGACGCGCCGGCCAACTACGCGGTGCTCCTGAGCGTGGGCCCTTACGCGAGCCTGGCCCCGGGCCGGCACCTGGTGGTGGACGCCGCCTTCACCGTGGCCGAAGGAGCCACGGCGCTGCAGCGGCAGATGCGGGTGGTCAACGACGTGGCGGGCGGACGCTGGTACAACGCCGACGGCCGCAGCGTCTCCGGCGGCGGCGGCCGCGAGACCCTCGTCTGCGCCGAGGATTTCTACGAACCCTGGAACCATCCCGACAATCCGATCTACCGCAAGTACGTCGGCTTCTGGCAGGACGGTTGCCGCCGGCCCGGCATCGGCCCGCTGCGCTACACGCCGGAGGACATGGAGTGGAACGAGGCGCTCCACAAGCACTGCGTGTGGGTGAGCCTGGACAACTGCGACGAGTGCACGCGCTACTACGGCGTACCCTGCGTCGGCTCGCGGCTCTATTCATCGGCGCCCTGCGGGTCGACCTCGCCGCGGGCGCTCGGCGCCTGCACCGGCACCGGCGGACGCGAGGCGCGCCTGCCGTGGACCGCTGGGGTGTCGCTGCCGCCGTCGCCCTGGATCCGCGTCGTGCCCCGCGACCGCGCCGTCGAGATCTACTGGGACGACCGCAGCGAGCACGAGGCCGACGAGCTCACCGGGCTCGAGGACTTCGAGTCGTACCGGGTCTGGAAGGCCGCCGACTGGACGCGCCCGGCGGGCACGGGCGAGGACACCGGCCCGCCGGCCGAGGCCTGGAGCCTGGAGGCCGAGTTCGACCTGGTCAACCACCTGGCCGGCCCGCCCGACGGCGTCCGCGAGCCCTTCGGCGAGAACACCGGGCTCGAGGTTGTGACCTACCGGCCGGCGTGCCTCGACGATCCCCTGTACGCGCCCCTGGTGGCCGCGATGGCCGACGTCGTGCTGCAGGACACCGACGGCCGCTACACCACCCGCCCGGCGCTGCGCGATCCCAGCGGCGTGCCGGTGCCGGAGCTGGTCGGCCTGCTGCCCTGGGAACACGTGCCCGACGTGCTCGACACCGTGTTCGCCGTCACCGCGCGGCCGGCCGGCGCGGGCGCGGCCAAGCGCGCCACCCGCTACTACCGGTACACCGACCCGTTCGTGCACAACGGCTTCATCTACTTCTACGCCGTCACCGCCACCGACCACGCGATGGCCGACGACGGCAGCTCGCCGGCCGGACCCGGCTCCGGACGGCTGCCCAGCGGCGCCTTCGCCACCGCGGTCCCCCGCACGGCGGCCCAGCGGCCCGGCGAGAACCGCGAGGTGTACGTGTACCCCAACCCGGCCACGCCGGCGTCCCTGGCCGAATTCCAGGCGCTCGAGGCGAGCCGGGACGACCCGTCGGGAGTGCGGGTCGCCTTCGCGAACCTGCCCCGTTGCCGCTGCACCATCCAGGTATTCACCCTCGCCGGCGACCTGGTGGTCCGGATCGAGCACGACGCGTCCGACGGCGACGGGCAGGCCGCCTGGAACCTCATCAGCCGCAACGGGCAGGCGGTCACCAGCGGCATCTACCTGTTCACCGTCGAACCGCAGGGGGACGGGTTCGCCCGGTCCTGCGGAAAATTCGTGATCATCCGATGATCGCCAGTCGCCGGAATTAATAGCGGTCAATTTTGGTTTTGTATCATAACCTGGGCCCTTCCGCAGCATGCATCAACCGGGAGGAGCCCCCATGTCCATCAAGCCGAGCCAGCTCGCCGCCCCCGTCATCACCTGCCTGATCGGCCTGATCACCGGCGTCGCCACGGCCGCGCCCTCGGTCGAGCTCGTCACCGACGCCCTCTCCACCCCGATCCGGGTGACCGCGCCGACGGGCGATGACCGGCTCTTCGTGGTCGAGCAGACCGGCCTCATCCGCGTCTTCGACCAGGATGGCACCGACCGCGGCATATTCCTCGACTGGACGGGCGAGACCACCCCCGGCGGCGAGCGCGGCCTGCTCGGCCTGGCCTTCGACCCCCGCTACCCCACCACGGGCCGCTTCTACATCAACTACACCGACAACGGCGGCGACACGCGCGTCGCGCGCCTGCGGGTCGATCCCGCCGACCCCGACCGCGCCCTGGCCGGCTCGGTGGAGCCGATCCTGTTCGTGGCCCAGCCGTACAGCAACCACAACGGCGGCCAGCTCGTCTTCGGACCCGACCGGATGCTCTACGTGGGCCTCGGCGACGGCGGCAGCGGCGGCGATCCCGACGGCAACGGGCAGAACGGCCAGACGCTCCTGGGCGCGATGCTGCGCCTGGACGTGTCGGGCGTCGGCCCCGGCTACGCCATCCCGGTCGACAATCCGTTCGTCGGCAACCCCGCCGTGCGCGACGAGATCTGGGCCCTGGGCGTGCGCAATCCCTGGTGCTACGGCTTCGACCGCCTCACCGGCGACCTCTACATCGCCGACGTCGGCCAGGGCGACTACGAGGAAGTGAACGTGCAGCCGGCCGCCTCGTCGGGCGGCGAGAATTACGGCTGGCGCATCATGGAGGGCGCGCACTGCTTCTCGCCGCCCGACGGCTGCAACCAGGCCGGCCTCACCCTGCCCGTCCACGAGTACACGCACGGCGGCAACCCGTTCCGCTGCTCGATCTCCGGCGGCTTCGTCCACCGCGGCGGCACCGTGCCCGACCTCGCCGGCCGCTACCTGTTCGCCGACTACTGCAGCAACCAGATCTGGTCGCTCGACTGGACGGCCGCCGACGGCCTCGGCGCCGTCATCGACCACACCGCCACCCTGACGCCCCCGGGCGGCTACAACAGCCTCGTGAGCATCGGCGAGGACGGTCACGGCGACCTCTATGTCGTCGACCGCGGCGGTTCGTTCTGGCGGATCATCGAGGACACCGCGAGCGCCGTCGATCTGCCGCCCCCGGGCGACCGCCTGCTCGGCGCGCATCCCAACCCGTTCAACCCGCAGACCGAGCTGGTCTTCGAGCTGCGGGCCGCTGGTCCCATCAGCCTCACCGTGCATGACCTGGCGGGCCGGCGCCTGGCGACCGCCGCCGGCGGCGTCTACGGCGCCGGCGAGCACCGAGTCACCTGGGACGGCCGCGACGCGCGCGGAGGCGCCCTGGCGTCCGGAGTCTACCTGGTGCGGCTGTCGACGCCGGCGAGCGTGTCGACCCGGAAGGTGACGCTCGCGCGCTAGGCGGCGCTGACGGGCGGGTCGAGCAGAGCGACCGCGCGGACCGGCGAGCCATCGCCGCCGGCGATCCGCAGCGGCAACGCGCAGAAGGTGAACGGCGTGCCGGGCAGCACGCCGAGGTTGGCCAGGTTCTCGACGATCACCAGACCGCGCGACAGCAGCTCGTGATGGACGGCGAGCGCGCTGTCGCCGACGGGGTCGACGGAGATCGCATCCACCCCGAATCCCCGCACCCCGTGGTCGGCCAGCCAGCGGGCCGCGTCGGGCGCCAGGCAGGGGAAGCCCTCGAGGTAACCCGGCTGTCCCCAGCGCCGCGCCCAGCCCGTCCGCAGGAGCACGAAGTCCATGCGTTCGAGTCGGTCGCGCTGCGCTTCCAGCCGCAGGACCGTCACCCGGCCATCCTCGAGTCCGCCGGGATCGAGCACCACGGCGCGGCCCACGAATCGGTCGACGGACAGCTGGTCGAGGCTGGCGGCGTCCGTGATCAGATGCGCAGGGGCGTCCACGTGGGTGCCCACGTGGGTGCCTAGCACGAGCCGGTGCTCCAGGTAGCCGTCGGCTTCCAGGGTGCAGGCCGGAGCCAGCTCCACGCGGGGCGTGCCCGGGTAGACCGGCGTGTCGGCGTCCAGCGGGTGGCTCAGATCGATGACCCTCATGCCGACCTCCTCCCGGGTTGGCGGCGGCCGCGTCCGCGTGCACGGCCCGGCGCCCGATCACGATAATGTGGTGAGCGGCGCCCGCCACTCGTGGTAGGCTGATCCGGCCATGCGAACGATCGGAATGCGCACCCTCCTGGCCCTGCCCTTCCTGGTGCGACGGCTGCCCGCCGCCGGCCGCAACGCCGTGCTGCTCACCTTCGACGACGGCCCGGTGGCCGGGGTGACCGAGGCCGTTCTCGAGCGCCTGGCCGCGCACGACGTCCGCGCCCTGTTCTGCCTCGTGGGACGGCGCGTGGAGGCGGCCCCCGAGCTCGCGCGCCGCATCGCCGACGCCGGCCACGCCCTCGGCAACCACAGCCACGTCCATGACATGTCGCCGTGGCCCAATCCGCCCGCCTACCTCGACGACCTCGAGCGCTGCAACCGGATCATCACCCGCGCGGCCGGTCGACCGCCGACGGCCTTCCGCGCGCCAGGCGGCCGGCTGCACCAGGGCAGCGTGCTGGCGCCGCGCCGCTGTGGTCTGCGGCACGTGCACTGGTCGGTCGACCCCCGCGATTACGCCTGCCAGGACCCCGCGGACGCCGCCGAGCTGGGCCGCCGCCTGGCCGCCGAGCTGCGCGGACGCGACATCGTGCTCCTGCACGACGACCGCCCCACGATCCTGCCCCTGCTCGACGAGCTGCTGCCGCGCCTGGTCGCGCGCGGGTTCGACCTCGCCGCGGGGCCACGGCTGCTGCGCCTCGGCGGAGGCGCCCCGTGACCCTCGTCTCCGTCGTGGTGCTCACCTACGACCGCCGTGACGCGGTCCTCACCCTGCTCGACGAACTGGTCCGGCTCCGGGACCCGGCACGGGAGGTGATCGTCGTCGACAACGGCAGCGCCGACGGCACGTCCGACGCCATCGCGTCGCGCCATCCGTCCGTCCAGCTGGTGGCCCTGCCCGCCAACCGGGGCGTGGGCGCGCGCAACCGCGGCCTCGAACGGGCCCGCGGCGACATCGTCGTGACCCTCGACGACGACATGGTCGAGTTCACGGACGCCAACCTCGCGGTCCTGCGGGAGGTGTTCACCGCCGATCCCCGGCTCGGCGCCGTGAACTTCAAGGTGACCTGGCCGGGCACCGACCGGGTGCGCGACTGGGTGCACCGGCCGCCCGCCGGCGAGGCGGACCGGGCGTTCCCCACCTACGAGATCACCGAGGGCGCCGTGGCCTGGCGTCGGGCCGCGCTCGACGAGGTGGGCCTCTACCGCGAGGATTTCTTCATCAGCCACGAGGGTCTCGACCTCTCCCTGAGGCTGCTCGACCGAGGCTGGCACGTGCGGTACGACGGTCGCCTGCGGGTGGGCCACGCCCACGCCGCCGGCGGCCGCAAGTCATGGCGCCGATACTACTACGACACGCGCAACTTGTTGTGGATCGCGACGTTGCATCTGCCTTGGCGCGATGCCGTCCCCTACCTCGCACGCGGGCTCGGCGCCATGCTCGTCTACAGCATCCGCGACCGATTCCTGGGAACGTGGGTGCGGGCCGTGCGCGACGGCCTCCTCGGCCTCGGCCCCTACCGGCGCGAGCGGCGGCCGATCTCCGCGGCGACCCGACGCTACCTGCGAGAGTGCGATCGGCGCCGGCCGGGGTTCTGGACGCTCGTTCTCAAGAGGCTGCGTCAGAAAGACTTCAGCCTCGAGTAGACCGGCCGAAATCTAAAATCGTGACACCCGGAGGCCCAGTTGGTTATGGTTGTTCAACCATGACCTGAACCCGTATCCGTGGGCGTATACACCGTGGGACACGACACCAGGCGGCAGCCCGATCTCACCATCGTCATCCCCGTGCGCAACGAGGCGGCGCACATCCGCAGCGTCCTCGCGCAGATCTTCGCCCAGACCCTCGCGCCCGAACGCTACGAGGTGCTCGTGGTCGACGGCTTCAGCGAGGACGGCACGCGCAGCATCGTGCGGGAGATCGCCATCGAGCACCCCAACCTCTACCTGCTCGACAACCCGCAGTTCATCTCCGGCGCGGCCCGCAACGTCGGCGTGCTCCACGCCGCCGCCCCATACGTGCTGTTCATCGACGGCCACTGCCGCCTCGAGAGCCCCGACCTGCTGGCCACGAGCCTGGCGGCCTTCGAGCGCGGCGAGCGCTGCCTCTCGCGTCCGCAGCCCCTGGCCAGCGAGGGCGTGACCGCGTTCCAGACCGCCGTCGCCCTGGCCCGCAGCTCCTGGCTCGGCCACCAGGTGGGCTCGCAGATCTTCTCCGACCAGGATCATCACTGCAGCCCGCTGAGCGCCGGCTGCGGCTACGAGCGCGGGTTCTATGCGTCCCTCGGCGGGATCGACGAGGCCTTCGACGCCGGCGAGGACCTCGAGTTCAACCTGCGGGTGCGCGACGCCGGGGTCCAGGCCCTGCACAGCCGTCTCTTCGCGGTCACCTACATGCCGCGCGGCAGCTGGTGGGCCCTGTTCCGCCAGCTCTATCGCTACGGCTACGGTCGGGCCAGGATGGCCCGCAAGCATCCCGGCACCACCTCGGCCCTCGCGATGGCGCTGGGCCTGATGAGCCTCGGGTTCGTGCTCTTGCCGCTGGCGGGCCTCGCGTGGACGCCGGCCATGCACCTGTGGCTCGGTTCGCTCGGGATCTACGCGGCCGTCAGCCTGGCGGTGGGGTCGTGGGCGGCACGAGGTCGGGGTGTCGGGATCGCGGCCCGCGTGGCGCTCTGCTTTCCGGCCATCCACCTCGGCGCCGGCCTCGGCCACCTCAGCGGGCTCTGCGGCGGCTTCTCGTGGCGCCACACGCCGAGCCGCGCGGCTCGCCAGCGGCTCGCGGCCGAATCCGCGCGCCAGGCGCGCGAGGCCCAGGCACCCGGCAACGCCGGCGACCCCGCCCGCTAGCCGGCCAGCGAGCCCACCGCCGGCGGCAAGTCGTCGCGGATGTCCCTGCGCTCGTTGTAGCAGTGCTCGTCGAACGGCTGCAGGCCGGCGAGCCACGCTTGCTCCAGCCGCCCGAGCTGGTCGATCTGGTCGGCGGAAAGGGTCTCCAGGATCTCGAGGTCGAATCCGTCGGGGCCGAACCGCTGCCAGTCGTCCTGCAAGGCCTCGCAGGGGTGGGTGCCCGCCTGCAGGCGGGCGCGGTGCCGGTTGAGGGACGCGTGCAGGTTGGCGCTGCCCAGCAGGAACACGCGCTCGGTGCTGCGGTTGCGGATCCAGGCCACGCCCACCAGGGCCGACGGGGCCGACTGCGCCGGTCGGCGCGGCGGCGACCCGGGTCGCTCGGGCGGCGGCGGCAGCCGGAGGTCGCCGACCGGGGCCGCCAGCCGCAGACCGTCCGCCTCGGGCGCCACGATGCCCCAGGCCAGCCACTCCCGCCGCACCAGATCCGGGTCGGCGAACCGGCGTCCGATCGTGGCGAGCAGATCGTCGACGGTATACAGGCGCGACGGGTCGAGGTCGGCCGCCATGGCCTCGAGCACCACCCGACGCTTCTTCAGGCCTGCAGGCAGGCGGGTCACCCGGCCGTCGCGCACATGGGCCCGCACCACGGCCCGGCGCGCGCGTTCGGCCCGGCGCTCGGCGAGCCCGCCGAGGTCGTCGCAGGCGTTCACGAGGTCCAGGAGGTTCTGGTCGAGCACCCGCTCGACCACCTCGTACTCGCTGTAGTACTGGACCTGGGCGGCGCGGACCAGCCCCGCCCGCGACAGCACCTTGAGGTGATGAGAGACCGTCGAGGGCGCGAGGTCGAGCCGCCCGGCCAGGTCCTCGACGCAGCGCGGGCCGTCACGCAGGACGGCGATCAGACGCAGACGCGAAGGGTTGGCCAGCGCCTTCAACAGGGCCAGGGCAGGGTCGTGGGTCATGGGTCGGGCCTCCCGATTCGATTGATATCGAAACAAGATAACAGGCCTGGCGGGAAACAGAAAGATGATTCGATGCCGATCGACCCATAGCGCCGACATAAGGTGTATACAGTCTACCAGTCTCGGATATCGTTCTGGATATTGGAGGAACGAGACCAGGAGCGGCGGACAGGCTTCCTAAAATCGGTTCGAATTCCATCAACTCAAAAAGCGGCCCGCCGCTGAGGCGGGCCGTTTCCGCGGAGGACTGCATCCGCTGACAAGAAGGGCGGGAGGCTAGCTGCTGGATCCTTCCCTGGCAGCCAGGAGCTTCTTGAGCTCGGCCTCACGCGGTTCCTTCTCGGTCTTGTGGAAACCCACATGGGTGGACACGATCTTGCCCGACCGGTCGATGACCAGCGCCGTGGGCAGGCCGGTCACGTTGTGCTTCCGGGCGATCAGGCCCTCCTCGCCGTCCCGAACCACGATGATCTGGTCGTTCAGCTGGGCGATGAACTTGTCGGGCGCCGACGGATCCTGGTCGAGGTTGACGGCGATCGTCACCAGACCCTGGTCGCCGTACTTCTCCTGCATGGCCGACAGGAAGGGCATGGCCTCACGGCAGGGCGGGCACCAGCTGGCCCAGAAATCGACGACCACGACCTTGCCGGCATAGTCGGCGAGGTCGAAGTCCTTGGCGGGCACCTCGCGCTCGGTGGCGGCAACGGACGCGACCATCGAGACGACGAGGAACAGGGCGATCAGGGAGCGGCGCATGTCGGGCCTCCGTTCGGTCCGGGGTTTCGAGAACTATCCTCAACAACGATGGGTGGCGGGAGTTCCCGGTCGGTTACGCTCGAGCCACCACGTAAGCGCAATCCGGCGATTTCGGCCTGCACTTTCATGCACCGCGGGCCGCCCCCAGCCGGAGGCGGCCCGCTCTGGCATTCGGACTGCGGACTGCGCTCAGTTCCCCGGCTGATGCACCTCGACCGTCGAGACGTCGACGGTGATCTCGTCGAGGCGCTGCTGGGTGTCCGGACGCACGTCCTCCTGGTACCGGCCGCCGAGATGCTTGCTCAGGAACTTCTCCATGGCAACGGCCAGCGCCTTGCGGTTGTTCGGGGCGCGGAAGCCATGACCCTCGTCCGGCGCCACGATGTACTCCACGTCCTTGCCCTTGTCGCGCAGGGCGGTGACGATCTGGTCGGACTCGTTCTGCTTCACCCGGGGATCGTTGGCTCCGTGCACCACGAGCAGCGGGGCCTTGATCTGGTCGCAGTGGAAGAGCGGCGAGCGCTCGACGAGGTCGGCCCGGTCGGCCTCCACCTCGGGGTTGCCCACGCGCTTGTACCAGCTGCCCTCGAGGAAGGGCTTCCAGTACTCGGGGAAGCTCTCGATGAGGGTCAGCAGGTTCGACGGCCCCACGTAGGGGATGCCGCACGCGTACAGATCGGGCGTGAAGGTGACGCCGGCCAGGGTGGCGTAGCCGCCGTAGCTGCCGCCGAAGATGGCCACCTTGGCAGGATCGGCGATGCCCTCCTTGACGAGCCAGTTCACGGCGTCGGTGAGGTCGTGCTGCATGGCGCCGATCCCCCACTCGCGGTTGCCCGCGTTGAGGTAGTGCTTGCCGTAGCCGGTGGAGCTGCGGTAGTTCACCTGCATCACGGCGTAGCCGCGGTTGGCCAGGAACTGGCAGTAGGGCTCGTAACCCCAGTAGTCGCGCGCCCAGGGGCCGCCGTGGATGTACATCACCACGGGCAGGTTCTTGGGCTCCAGGCCACGCGGCAGGGTCAGGTAGCCGTGGATGGTCATGCCGTCGCGGGCGGCGTAGGTGACCGGCTTCATGAAGGCCAGGTGCTCGCTCGGCAGTTCAGGCCGCGAGCGGTACTGCAGGCTCGCCTGCTTGCGGCCCGCATCGTACAGGTAGACCGAGCCCGGATCGACATCGCTGGAGACCGACACCAGCATGCGGCTCATGTCGTCGGTCACGCTGTTGAGGGAGATCTCGCCGTCGGGCAGGGCCTTGCGCAGGTCCTCCCACAGCTTGGCCGCCTCGTCGGTCTTGGGGTAGACCCTCACCCGGTCGCCGACGTAGAACGTGGCCAGGAGCTGGTCGGTCTGGGGATGGAAGTTGGCGCCGCCGAAGTCGACCTCGTGGTCGGGATCGGCCTCCACGTACTGCATGACGCCGGTCTCGGTGTCCATGAGCATGAGCTGCGAGAGGTCGAGCTCGCCCACGTTGGTCTCCACGTAGCAGTGGCGGCCGTCCTTGTGGAAGCGGATGGGCGACAGGTCTTCCTCGTACGTGGCCTCGGCCAGCTTGGTGTAGCCCTGCAGGTCGACCCGCAGGAGCTCGGTGCCGCCGCCGGGGATGGTCTTGATGGCCAGGCGCAGCTTGCCGTCGAGGTCGAACATCCAGCCGGCCACCTGGTCGGTGTTCTCGCGCAGGAGCTGCCGCTCGCCGGTCTTGAGGTCCACCTTCCAGACGTCGTGGAAGCTGGGATCGCGGTCGTTGAGGCCGACGATGATGACATCCGGCGCGTTCTTGGGCACCGAGTAGATCATCGCGCGCACGCCGTCCAGGGGCGTCAGGTCGCGCGCCGGCGGCACGCCGGTCTGCTCGTCGCGCTGGTCGGCCGGGTCGACGGCCCAGACGTGGAAGTTCTCGTCGCCGTTCTTGTCCTGCACGTAGAGGACCAGCCGGGCGTCGCGGCTCCAGAAGTAGCCCGGAACCGGCCGCGCGTCGGCGGTCAGGGGGCGGGCCGCCTCGAAGGGCTCGTCGGCGCCCTTGATCCAGATGTTGCGGGCGCCTTGGTACGGCTTGAGGAACGTCATCCACTTGCCGTCGGGGGAGAGTTGCGAGCCGGATACCTCCGGGTCGCCGAAGAACAGTTCGCGGTCGAGCAACGGAGGCATGGCCTCGGCAACCTCCTGGGAGTGGTCGGACTTGCCGCCACAGCCGGCCAGCGAGGCCAGCAGGGCGAGGGACACGGTCCCCAGGACGAGCCAGTGAGTTCGCTTCATCACATCGATCTCCTTGAGGGCGATGGTCGGGAAGATGCCATCTGGCTACTACGGGGGCTGGCGCAAAAAGTTGTCACCCCGAAGATAAGGCCGGATGGGGCCGACCGCCCAGCCGACGGCGAGCCCGGAATCGTCGCTCATGGGACGGCGGGCGCGATTCCGGCGGACGAAGGGAGTGCCCCATGCATCTGCGTATCGTCGCCTGGGTCCTCGTGCGGCTGGCCGGGACCGCCCTGGCCGCCACCGACCGGTTCGACGCCGCGGTCATCGGGGCCGGCCTCTCCGATCGCGTCGACCTGCTCGAGCGACGGCCCGAGCTGGGGCCGGCGGTCTTCGCCGAGGTGGTCCCCGAGTGGTCGACCGACCCCGACGGCGCCCGCCTGAGGCGCTCGCCGGTGCGCTGGGCGCAGCCTGGCTGGAGCGCCGGCTGCGAGATGATGGCGTCAGGGCACGAGGGTGCACCGGTGGTTGAAGATCCGCGTCGGCTCATCATCCTGCAGGTCCGCCGACCCACCGAACACATGCCGTTCCTGGCAGGCCACCGGGCCCACCCCCGGCACGAACACCGTGGCGCCATACATGTAGGAGCGGATGCTGCCGAGGAGGTTCCCCTCCTCGTCCACCTCCTCCTGGATCCCGAGGTCCACCACGTACATGTACTCCACCGCATTGGCGTAGGTGGCGCCCGCGACCTCCTGGTCGCCCACGGACCAGACCTGGCCGTAGAGCCACAGATCGGAGCCGCCGCCAAGCAGTTCCAGCGACCATGAGGTGCCCGGCGCGAGGTCGCCCTCGATGTAGGTCCAGGTATGGTCGACGCTGACGTCGCCGTAGCCGTAGTAGCCGGTGTCCTCGGCGGCGAAGGCGTAGGCGCCGAGGAAGAAGATCGTGCCCACCTCGTCCAGGGACTTGGCCGCGTCCGGCGCGGAGAACCCGAACCGCTCGGCGAGGAGCGACCGCAGATCTGGCCGCACCCGGGCCACGAGTCGCAGGAAGCGATCCTGGCGGTCGCGCGGCTCGGCGACGACCGTACGGACATCGCCGACCGGCGCGTAGATGGTCTCGACGAGGTTCTGGGCCGTGATGTCGGTGTCGGTGGTGACCATTCCGTCGAACTGCAGGCGATAGAGACCCAGGTCGCTGCTCAGCAGGTCCTCGGCGACCGGCGCCTGCAAGGCGGCGTGCAGCTCGGCCATGGTCGGCAGCGGCGGCACCTCGTCGGCCGGCACCGGACCCTCGTGAACGTCGTAACGGAGGTCGTAGGTCCAGGTCGTGCCGTCGGCGTGGGGCCAGATGTTGTCCAGGGTCGGCTCGAGGTCACCCGGCTGTTCGGGGCAATCGGCGCAGTCGTCGTCGCTGCACGCGGCCAGGAACAGGACGGCGAGCAGGATCGACAGGATACGGTTCGGCATGGTCATGTCCTCTCGGGCGATCGGCGGCGGGGCCGTGACTTGGCCGGATCCTACCTCACGGGGCCGCCGCAGTCATCCTACGGGACGAGGGTCACCCTGGTCGCGGCCTCCCAGGCGCCGCCGCGCGCACGGACGAGGTACGTGCCGGCCGCCACGCGCTCGCCGCTGCGGCCGCGGCCGTCCCACGCGAAGGACTGCTCGCCGGCCGGCAACCCGCCCTCGTGCAGCGTGCGCACCAGGCGGCCCGCCGCGTCGTACACCCCCACCTCCACGACCGCCGCCGCCGGCAACCTGAACCGGATCTCGGTGAGCGGATTGAACGGATTGGGCGCCGCGCGCAGGATCGGCGCGGCGGCCGCCGCGGGCGCGGCGGTCGACACGTCGGCGCCGGAGAGATCGAACTGCCCGCCGTCGATGTTCACGAAGAAGAAGATGTTGTCCACGTCGATGGCGGTGCCGCTGAAGGTTCCGGACAGGGTGTCCGCGTCGGCGCCGGCCAGCGTGATGCTGCCCGACGTGCTGATCAGCTTGTGGGCGGCGGGCAGGTTCAGGAGCCAGTCCACGAGGTGATCCTGGTCGAGGGTGTCGGGCAGGTCGAAGGCCACCGCGTCGTCGATGAAGCCGAAGAGGCAGTGCCCGTGGAGAGGTTCACCGGGTACGTGCCGGGCGTGGGCGCCCCGGCGGTGGAGGCCGCCAGCGCCACGTCGAAGGTGCCGTTCGCGTTGGCGGTGACGGCGTAGATGGCGGTCTGCAGGCTGTCCGTGGTGGCGGGCGCGGTGCCGCCGCCGACGGCCTCGGTCTGGCCGGGCGGCAGCTGGCCATCGGGCGGCAGGGCCGGGCCGTCGGCCGCGAAGCTGCCGCTGTAGCCCGGGAACGGCGTCTGCACGTAGCTGAACGACAGCCGGCCGGCGTCGTAGAGCTGGGCGGAGGCGGGCGCGGCGAGGAGCGCGAGCAGGATGAGGATCGAAGCGCCCAGGGCGAAGCGAGGCATGGCCATCCTCCGGGATCGACGGGTCAAACGCGGTCGGACTGCCGACGATGTTACCACGCGGAGGCGCTGCCGGGGGCCGGAGAGTACGACCCGGGGACGGGACGAGCGGGCTCAGGGGTCCGGCCGGAACGAGGCGAAGAAGTCGGCGATGTCGCCGCGGTCGAAGAGATCGGGCGCCTCGCCGATCGCCATCAGCAGGTACACGTCGTGCCCGACGAGCAGGCCCCGGAACCAGGCCCGCTGTTTCGAGTCCTGCCCCTCGGCCTGCACCTCGACGCCCTGCACGGCACCCGCCTCGAGAGGGCGCTGACGCACGGTGCGCAGCTTCTTGCGGTGGAGCTGCTGCTCGATCAGCGAGACCACCAGCCGCGGGTGCGGCGGGTTGCCCTCGACGTCGTGGGCCAGCTTGAGGCAGCGGACGGACAGGGCCACGTCGCTGCGGCGGCAGGTGACGACGACCTCGCGTTCGGCCACGCGCGTGGCACCGCCCGACTCGCTCTGCGTCAGGCGCTCGCACCCGTCCGGCCAGTAGACGCTGAATCCGCCCTCCGGGTTATGGCGGACCGAGCCCTCGGCGGGGATCAGCTCGGCCGGGACGACAGGCGCGATGGCGACGGAGTCGACGGCCGCGGTGTCGGCGGCCGCCGACCGCCCCGGCGTGCCCTTGGCCGGATCGCGCTGGCCGCCGCAGGCGACGAGCAGCAGCAGGGGAACCAGGAGCACCAGTCGCACGATCAGTCCTCCTCGGCGAGCAGCGCCTCGACCTCGTCGAGGCGGCGCGTGAAGAGCCCGAAGACGTCGCGGAACGGCGCGCCGGTGGTCATGTCCACCCCGCCGCGCGCCAGCGTTTCCACCGGATAGCGGCTGCATCCCGAGCGCAGGATGTCGAGGTAGCGCTCGCGCTCGGGCTCGCCGCCGTCGAGCACCATGCGGCTGAAGGCCGCGGCCGCCGAGTACGCCGTGGCGTACTGGTAGACGTAGAAGTTGTAGTAGAAGTGGGGAATGCGGCTCCAGGTGCGGGCGCTGCGCACGGGATCGAGATCGGCCGCGGGGCCCCAGTAGTCGCCCAGGATGCCGAGGTAGAGCGTGTTCATGGCCTCGGCGGTGAGGGTCTGGCCCGCCTCCACGAGTTCGTGCACGCGCAGCTCGAACTCGGCGAACATGGTCTGCCGCACCACCGTGCCCACCATCTGGTTGAGGTGATGATCGAGCAGGAAGAGGCGGCGGCGACGGTCGTCGGTGGTGGCCAGGAGGTGGTCGAGCAGCAGCAGCTCGTTGAACGTGCTGGCCACCTCGGCGATGAACGTCGGGTAGCTGCCGTACACGTAGGGCTGGTGCTTGATCGCGAGGTAGGAGTGCACGCTGTGCCCGAGCTCGTGGGCCAGCGTGAACGTGTCCGAGAGCTGGCCCGCCCAGTTGAGCAGGATGTAGGGCTGCGAATCGTAGACGCCGCTGGAGTAGGCGCCCGAGCGCTTGCCGAGGTTCTCGTGGACGTCGATCCAGCCCTCGCGGTAGCCGTGCCGCAGGATGTCGAGGTAACCGGGGCCGAGGGGCGCGAGGGCCTCGAGCAGCAGGTCGCAGGCCTCGCCGTACTCGAACTTGAAGGCCGCCTCCCCGAAGACGGGCACGTAGACGTCGTACTCGTGCAGGCGGTCGACGCCGAGCACGCGCTTCTTGAGGTCGGCGTAGCGGTGGACGGCGCCCAGGTTGGCGCGCACCTCGGCCAGCAGGTTGTGGTACACCGACACCGGCACGGCATCGGGCTGCAACGCGGCGTGCAGGCAGCCGTCGTAGCCGCGGGCGCGGGCGCGGAACAGGTGGTTCTTGACGTTGGCGTCCATGGTGGCCGCGAGGGTGTTCTCGACCCGGCCGTAGGCGTCGGCGTAGGTCTCGAAGGCCGCCTGCCGCACCCGCCGATCGCGCGAGCGCACGTACAGGGCGAAGCGGGCGTGGGACATGGGAGCCGGCTGGCCGTCCTCGTCGGTGATCTCGCCGAAATCCATGTCGGCATCGGTCAGGGCGGAGAAGATGCGGCCGGCGCCCCGGGTGATGTTGCCGGCGGCCGCGAGCAGGGCCTCGCGCTCGGGATCGAGGGTGAACGGACGCATGCGGCGCAGGTCGTCGAGCGCGTGGGCGTAGAGACGCAGGGGCTCGTGGTCGGCGAGGTAGCCGTCGATCAGCGCGTCGGGCAGGGCCAGCAGCTCCGGTTCGAACCAGCTGACGGCCTCGGCGAAGCGGGTCGACAGGCTGCCGGCGCGGCCGCGACGTCCCTGGTGCTCGCCGATGCGCGTGTCCTCGTCGCTGCGCAGGCTGGCGTAGATGGAGACCACCTCGAGGCGGCGCTGGACGCCGTGGAGGGTCTCCATGGCGTGCAGAAGGGCCGCCGCGCCGTCGCCGAGGGTGCCGCGCAGGTCGCCGAGCCGGTCCAGGTCGGCCTCCACCGCCGCGAACGCGGCCTCCCAGGCCGCCCAGTCGGCGAAGATGCGGTCGACCCGCCACTGCAGGGCCGGGTCGAGCTCGTGGCGCTCGCGGATCACGGCGCCGCCGGCGGACGGATCGGGGCTCGGGGCCGAGAAGGGCGCAGGCTTGCGCGGCATGGACGATCCTCTCGCGGTGGTGATCATGGTGTTTCGGGCATCCCAGAAGGTAGCCGTCCGGGCCGCCGGGTGCCAGCGGGCGCGCCGATCAGCGCCGACGGTAGCAGGCCGGCATGACGTAGGCGTAGCTGGCGTTGTCCTGCCCGAGCGTCTCCGAGTGTCCGATCAGGAGGTACCCGTCGGTCGCGGTGTGGCGATGGAAGCGGCTCACGAGGCCGTCGCGCGTCTGCTTGTCGAAATAGATCATGACGTTGCGGCAGAACACGGAGTCGAACGGTTTCTTGAACGGGAAGGTGGGGTTCATGAGGTTGTGGCGGCGGAAGACCACCTGGCTGCGGACCCGCTCGACCACGCGGTAGGTGCCTGCCTCCGGGCCGCGCTCGAAGTACTTGCTGCGCAGGTTGGCGGGCATCCGCTCGACGCGGTCGGCGCCGTAGACCCCGCGCATGGCCGAGCTCAACGCGGTGGCCGAGATGTCGGTGGCCAGGAGCAACGGCTTGAGGGTGTCGTACTCGCGGCCATAGACCTCGAGCATCAGCATCACGAGCGTGTAGGGCTCCTCGCCCGACGAGCAGCCGGCGCACCAGAAGCGGACGTTGCCCCCATCCTTGCGGTGCCGCGCGGCGGCCTCGGCGAGGATGGTGTCGCGGAAGAACTCGAAGTGGCTGTTCTCGCGCCAGAAGAAGGTGTGGTTGGTGGAGATGCGGTTGGCCAGTTCCTCGAGCCCCACGCCGCTCTGATCGCTCGTGAGCCACTCCAGGTAGCTCTTGAATTCGGCGAACCCGCGGTCGCGCAGCACCTTCTGCAGACGGCCGACCACCAGCGAACGCTTCTGCTCGGTGAGGTTGATGCCGAAGTTGTCGTACACGAGGCGGCGGATGCTCTGGAACTCGGCATCCGAGATCCGGCTGGGCGGCGACGGCGGTGCGGTGACGGCGCCCATGCTCAGACCACCGGCGCGCTGGGCGCGGGCACGGCTACGGGCAGGCCGATGGCGACCAGGGTCTCGAGGAACTTCTTCTTCTCGATCGGCTTGACGACGTAGCCGTCGCAGGCGTTGGAGAAGGCGGACATGACGTTGTCGTGGTCCTCGAGGGCGGTGGTCATGATGACCTTGGCGCGGCCGTCGGCGCCGAGGCCCCGCTCGGCCTCAAGGGCCCGCAGGCGCTTGAGGGTCTCCTGGCCGTCCATGCCCGGCATCATGATGTCGAGGCAGACGAGGTCGTAGCGGTCCTCGGACAGCAGGGCCTGCTTGAAGGCGCCGATGGCCTCGTTGCCGTTGACGGCCACGTCGCAGTCGCCCACGGCCTGCAGGTAGCGGCAGAGCAGCCGGCGGCTGATGAAATCGTCCTCGACGACCAGGATCTTCATGCGCGTTGACCTCGTTTCGGCCGACCCCCGCGGCTCGGCTGGTCACGTCGGCACGGGCCGACGTTAAGGATGTCCTTTACTGTATCGGTCGAACCGCGGAGCACTTGACGCGAAATTCAGGCCGCAGACCGCCGGAGGAGCCCGACGATGCCCGAATTGCCCGAGGTCGAGAGCGTGGCCCAGGCCCTGCGCCACAATCTGGCCGGCCGCCGCTGCACCGGCCTGACCGTGCGCTTCGGCGGGATCCTGGCCCCCTCGCCGGCTGCCGTCCGCCACGCGATGCAGGGGCGGGTGCTCCAGACCGTCGAGCGGCACGGCAAGTACCTGGTCCTGGGTTTCCGAGACCCCGGCCCCAGCCGGGTGATGCTCCACCTGCGCATGACCGGCCAGGTCTTCGTGCTCGACGGCTACCGGCCCGACAAGCACGTGCACCTGAGCCTCGATTTCGACGGCCTGCCGGTGCACTACCGCGACATCCGCAAGTTCGGCCGCTGGCAGGTGGTGGGACCGGACTGGCGCGAGCGCGAGCTGGCCCACATCGGACCCGACATGCTCGACGTGCGGTTCGCCGAATGGTACGAGCGGGTACGGCGGCGGCGGGCGCCCTTGAAGTCCGTGCTGCTGGATCAGGGCGTGGCAGCCGGCCTGGGCAACATCTACGTGGACGAGGCCCTGTTCCGCGCCGGCGTGCATCCGCTGGCCCAGCCGGCCGACCTGTCGCGGGAGGAGCTCCAGCGGGTGCTGAAGGAGGCCAAGGGCGTGCTGCGGCTGGCGATCCGGCACGGCGGCACCACGTTCCTGAACTTCACCGACTTCCACGGCCAGCCGGGCAACTTCCGGCGGAAGCTACGGGTGTACGGGCGGGCCGGCGAGGCCTGTCCGCGCTGCGGTGGCGAGATCCGACGCCTGGTGATCGGCGGGCGGTCGTCATGTTTTTGCGCGGATTGTCAGAAGCTGAGCCGCCGAACCTCATAAATTCGAATCCCTCTTCCGCCCGATGGAATGCAAGACCTGCATACTCTCCCAACCTTATATAAGGCTTACCCTTAGGCTGTTTTGGAGGCTTGAAATCGGTACGGGAATCTGCTAGTCTCCCGCCGATATCCGACCGAAATCACGACGCTTCAGTATCGCGAAACAATTTCATGACCCGGCCACGCGCACATGGACGTCGGGGCCGGGTGAGACCGGAAGGGGATTCCGCGGCGGCCGCATGGAAGCCGGGCTCATCAGCCCATCCGCACCATCGATCTGCACATAGACGGTATGCCTGATCCATCACGGGCCGGCGCTGCCGGGGATTCCCTATTCAAGACCGCATGCTCTCGCCCCGAGCACGACCGGCCCCCATTCCAGCAGGGGGCTACGAACCATGAATCATGTCAAGATGTCCACGCGTCTGGTCACCAGCCTGGCGGTTTTGTTGCTGCTGGGGGGGGTGGGGTTGGCGGCGACGATCACGGTGCCGACCGATTACGCGAGCGTTCACGATGCCGTGGCGGCTGCAGCGGCGGGTGACGTCGTTCATGTCCTGGATGGGACCTACGCACTCAACTCCACGCTGAACATCAGCCAAGCGATCACCCTGCAAGGTCAGAGCGAGACCGGAGTGGTGTTCGACGTCAACTGTGGCGCAGGCTATGGCATCCATCCTTCGGTGGGTGGGGTCGTGCTGCAGAACCTCACGTTGAACGTGGTGACACCGTCGGGCGAGTACGCCGGCTACACCATCCACGCCAGCGGTACGCCGAACGTCCAGGTCGGCCTGACGATCACCAACGTCACCGTCCAGGGTGCCGGCGGTGTCCTGAAGCGCCGGGCAGGCGTCGACATCCACGGCTACGACAACGTGACGCTGAACAATGTGACATCCAAGGATGCCACCTGGGGCAACGGCATCCAGCTCACCGGTTGCGCCAACGTCACGGTCGAGGGCTGCACCACCGCCAACAACGCCTGGGGCAGCCTGTCGATCTACTGCTCGAATTCCCTGGTCCCCGGGCGCGGCAGCAGCAACATCGCCATCAACGGCGACAACTGCACGTTCGGAGAGGGCAACGTGTTCATCGAGGACGAGTTCGGCTTCACGAGCACCGGCGTCGTGGTCGCCGGCTATGACTTCCTGATGTGGAATGACGAATTCCGCGTCGGCGCCGCCGGATTCACGTTCATCAAGGATACGCTGGCCGATGCCGTGGCCTTCGCCCTGGCCGGGTTCGGCGGCTACGAGAGCGCCACGTCGATCATGGAGATCGCCACGGGCGAGTTCCTCGTGGACGCGAGCCTCGGGATCGGGCTGACCATCCAGGCGGCCGTCGATGCGGCGCCGGCCGGCGGCGTGGTGAACGTTGCGGCCGGTACCTATCAGGAACAGGTGATCATCGACAAGAGCCTGAGCCTGCTCGGCGCTGGCGCCACGTCGACGACGGTCGAGGCTCCGGATCCGATCGACCGCGCTCCCTACCAGATCACGACCTGGACCAGCAGCATCAAGACCGTCGACCCGGTGATCGGTGCGGTGGCGGCCGGCACGGTCCACATCGCGGACCTGACCGTCGATGGCCGCGACACCGGCCCCGACAACTTCTACGGGATCCACTTCTTCGACACCAGCGGCAGCATCACCGACTGCACTGTCGCGGGGATCCACTACCCCGCCGGACCGGGCGCCCAGAACGTGGTCTCCATCGTGGCCACCCAGGGCGTCGCGCCCGGCGAGCTGGCCATCGAGATCTCAGACAACACGGTGCCCAGCTTCCAGAAGGGCGGCATCGCGATCAAGGGTCCCGACCAGACCTTCGTGGTCAACGGCAACAACATCGCGAGCAACCTCAACCCGGACATCGCCGGCAACGGCATCCAGCTGTCCTACGGCGCCACCGGCTCGACCGCGGGCAACACGGTCACCGGCGTGGGCTATACCGGCGACGACTGGGCCGGCACCGGCATCCTGCTGTTCGAGTGCGGCGACGTCACCATGAACGCCGACACCGTGACCGGTAGCCAGAGCGGCGTCAACTACAGCGACTGGCGCTGGGTCTACGCCCATCCCGTGCCCGTGAATCTGGTGCTGAACGACCTGGTCCTCACCGACAACGAGTGGAGCCTCGGAGCCCAGCTGTCCGGCGAGGAGAGCGACCTCAACCTCACCATCAACGGCGGCACCATCGACAACAGCGGTGGCGACGCCATCGACGTGTTCGGTACGGGGCCAAACGGCAGCTACTACTCCGGCTGGAACAACGGCAACGCCAACGTGTCGATCACCGGCACGGCGGTCGACGGCGTGGTACTCGACGGCCTGTGGGTCGCGGACCTCTCCGGAAACACCACCAACGCGTTCGACTCGTTCGTCCTGCGCGAGGTCGGCTTCGAGAACTGCACCGAGAACGCCGTCAACAACGATGCGACCGAGCAGATCGACGCTCGGCTGTGCTGGTGGAACGACGCCGACGGCCCCACCCCGGCGGCCAAGCGTGGTGGCGGCGGAACGATCGCACGTCCCACGAGCATGCCCACCGATCTGCCCGAGAATCCGGTCGGCAAGGCCAACGAACGCGCGGTCACGGCCGACAAGGCTGGCGACGGCGTGGCGGGCAACGTCCTCTATGCTGGCTGGCTCGCCGACGCCCCGGCGAACCTGGGCCCTCGCCCCTGGGCGCTCAGCACGTCGCTGGCCGGTGGTGGCATCGGGGCCGCCCTCGACGTCGCCGTCGACGACGAGACCCTGGCGATCGCTCCGGGCACCTACGACGAGAACATCAACCTCGACAAGCGCATCGACCTGCTGGGCTCCGGCAGCGGCAGCGATGACCTGGTCGACACCATCGTCCTCGGCGGCAGTCCGCAGACCTTCGCCCTTGGCGCCAGCGGCCTGTCCAGCCTCGACCCGTTGACCATTCAGGATCTGCGCGTCGAGCCGACGGACTACGCTTTCAACTTCGCCGGCTCGCTCGTCGAGCACATCTTGCTCGAGAACGTCATCGTGCAGGGCAACGACCCGGTCGACGACACCGAGTCCAACGTCGGCATCAAGGTGTCCACCCTGGCCAGCGTGAACGATCTGCAGATCGTCGATTGCGCCTTCGAACACCTGGCGTACGGCTGGTACTTCGCCAAGCAAGGCGACTGGGGGCCGGGCGGCAGCAACGTCACCGACGTCGCGGTTTCTGGCACGAGCTTCAGCTACAACCAGGCCAAGGCCATCTACGTCGAGAAGCTGTCGCAGGCCACCTTCGAAGATTGTTCTTTCGTCGGCAACGGTCAGGATACGGGATTCTGGAACAGCGCCTGGAATGCCGGCGTCGATGTGAACCTCAAGGGCGAAGAGAACTACACCGGCTACGTCTTCCGCACTTGCAACTTCAGCGGAAACGGACTCAACAGTAGAGAAGGCGTCGGTCTGACCGTCAAGGGTCGCGGCACCGGCGACGATTCGAGCTACTCCGACCACCCGGCGCTCGTCGACGACGTGCTGGTCGAGGATTGCGTCTTCACCGGCAATGAACGCGGTGTGCGCTTCGGCGAACCCGGCAAGAACAACACCTCCCCGACCAACGTCGTGATGACCGGCTGCCAGGTCGTCGGCAACGTCGGCGTCTACGCCGGCGGCGACGGCTCGGCCTACGGTGGCCTGGTCAACGCAACCAGCGCCATCGACGACGCCCGCGGGAACTGGTGGGGCGCCACCGACGGCCCGTCCGGCATCGGCGCGGGTAGTGGCGACGCCATCGCCAACACCTCCACCGGCGCCGTGCTGTTCGACCCCTGGCTCGGCGACGCCGCCGTGGCGGCGGTCCCGGCCACGGCCCTGATCAACTGCGACGGCTCGGTCACGGTGACCGTGCAGCTGACCACCGACGACTTCACGCCGCCGGTGTTCCTGTTCAACGCCGTCATGCGCGCGACCAGTCAGCTGGACTGGAACACCCCGGTGAGCGCCGACCCGTTCGGCAGCACCACCCAGTTCCTGGTGTTCGACAACGGTGACGGCTCCTACCAGATCTCCGGCAGCACGACGGGCAGCCCCACGCAGCCCATCGACGCCGCCGGCGTGCACGATCTGTTCTCCGTCACCTTCGACGCCGCATCCGAAGGTCTCGGCGACATCACCTTCGACAGCTTCGTGCTGCGCGACCCCAGCAACCAGACGATCACCAGCTCCCGGAGCGGCTCGCAGATCACCATCGACTGCACGGCGCCCGCCGCGGTCACTGGCATCACCGCCGCACCCGGCCACAACAAGGTCGAGGTGAGCTGGACCCACGATGGCAGCGACGTGGACCACTTCGAGGTCTACCGGGCCGTCTGGTACGATGGCGCCACTGACGGCTCGGCCTACCCGGAGTACGACGATCTCCCTGGCAGCCAGATCCCCGCTCGCCCGCTGAACTACGGTGCCTTGAGCGGCAGCGTCTGGGAGCGCGTCGACGATGGGACCCTCGTCGCGGGCGTGAGTTCGACCACCGACACTGGCATGTTCGACGGCCGCGGCGTCTATTACTACGAGGTCTTCGCCATCGATGCTGTCGCCAACGCCACGGCTCCGGCGGCCGCCAATGACCGCGCCACCAACTACTGGCTCGGTGATTTCAACGCCGACGGCCTCGTGAACATCTTCGATGTCTCCATGCTAGGCGACTCGTTCGGACTCACCGACCCGACCGAGATCGACGACAACTGGGACGACGATGTCTACGGCTCAATCGACAACACCAAGGATGTCGGCCCCACCGACGATTTCAGCCGCCTCGGGGTTCCCACCACCGACAACACGATCAACTTCGAGGACCTGATGATCGTCGCCCTCAACTACGGCGTGGTCTCCGCGTCGAAGTCCGAGGCCGACGTCAGCGACACCATCCACCTCGCCTGGGTGCAGTACTCGGAGACGCGCTGGGCTCTCCGCCTGCTCGACGGTCGGGGCCTGCAGGGTGTTCGCGTGCGCGCCGACCTGCCCAGCGGCGCCATCGTCACCCTGGAGCCCGGCGACCTCCTGGACACCCAGGACTCCCCGCACTTCCTGCGCGCCATCGGCCAGGACCTCGACTTGAACCTGGCGCTGCTCGGCTCCGGCAAGGCTTTCACGGGTGAGGGCGACCTGTTCGTGGTGGAGTCGACAGCCCCGCTGGCGGCCGATCAGCTGAGCATCGACGCCCGCAACCTCGAGAACGGCGCCATGACCGTGGACCTCGCCCAGCTCACCGACGTCGAGCTGCCGCAGGTCTTCAGCCTCGGCGCCAACTTCCCCAACCCCTTCAACCCGGCCACCACGATCCGCTTCGCCCTGCCCGAGAGCCAGCCCGTCCGGCTGACCATCTACGGCGTGGACGGACGGCGGGTGGCCACGCTGGCCGACGGGGATTTCCCCGCCGGACGTCATGAAGTGACCTGGTACGGCCGCGACGTCGCCGGTCGTCCGGTTGCCTCGGGAACCTATGTCTACCGCATCGAAGCCGGACCCTACAGTGCGGTCCGGAAGATGACCCTGATGAAGTAGTCCACGTGAATCGGGGCTCCGGCTTCGTGTCGGGGCCCCTCCATCTCGACAAGCTTGCCCAGGGGGACCCTTATCATGAAGCCTCACCTCCTCCGCCTCCTCGCCGGCCTCGCCCTCATCGCCGCCCTCGTCATCACCGGCCAGGCCCTCGCCGCCGACCTCTACGTCGGCCCCGGTGAGACGTACGCCACCGTCCAGTCGGCCGTGGATGCCGCCGTCAGCGGCGACACCATCCACATCTCGGCCGACACCTACGTCGAGCAGGTGCTGATCGACGGCAAGGATCTCACGCTCCGCGGCGCCGGCCAGGCCGCGACGTCGATCGAGTCGCCCGCCACCCTGCAGGTCTTCTACAGCACCAGCTACGATCACTACCCGGTCGTGGGCGTCACGAACGCAACGGTGCACCTGGCCGACCTCACCATCGACGGCGCCGGCCAGGGCAACACGAACTACAAGTTCATGGGCGCCGACTTCCACAACGCCGGCGGCTCGGTCACCGACGTGACCTTCCTGCGGGTGCGCAACACGCCCTTCAGCGGCGCCCAGCACGGCGTGTCGCTCTATCTCTACAACGACGACGCCGTGGCCCGCGCGTTCACCGCCGAGCGCGTCACCGTCGACGACTTCCAGAAGAACGCCATGGCCCTGATCGCGGCCGCGGGCACGCCGCTCACGGTGAACGTCCTGGATTGCGACATCACCGGCGCGGGCCCCACCACGGTCACCGCCCAGAACGGCCTCCAGGTGTCGGGCCCCGACGTGGTGGCCACCCTCACCGGCAACACCGTGCGCGACATCGCCTGGGACGGCCCCACCTGGACGGCGTCGGGTGCGCTGTTCTTCGACTGCACCGGCACGTTCAGCGGCAACCTGCTGGACCACACCCAGACCGCCGTATACCTCACCGCCTCCCCCATGACCCTCGCGAACAACGAGTTCCTGATCCCCGCGGTGCAGCAGATCGGCACCGGCGTCCAGATCAGCAACGCCTCGGCCGGCTACAGCAAGGCCGCGGGCGGAGCGATCGACGCCCGGCAAGCCCAGCCCGTCGACCCCGAGGCGCGGGCGCCCCGCACGGCCAAGGCCCTGCAGAGCTACCAGCTCACCGGCAACACCTTCGAGCTCGACCCCGCGATCGCCGACAACGCCGGCACCTACGGCGTGTTCGCCTACAACTACGCGAGCTACGACGACATGGCGGTGACCATCGGCCAGAACACCTTCACCGGTCTGGAGATCGCGGCCATCGCCGCCGAGTACGCGCCCACCGACGGCGTCTTCACCGCCGCCGCCTACGACGACAACCAGTTCAACGCCTGCACCATGGGCGTCTACAGCGACATCGCGGCCACCGCCACGGCCGAGCAGTGCTGGTGGGGTTCGCCCGACGGCCCGGGCGCCGTGGGCACCGGCCACGGCGCCGAGGTGTCGGCCAACGTCGACTACGACCCCTGGGTCACCGACCTGGTCAACCTCGTCTACCTGCCCGACCCCCTGCAGCTGAACGTCGCCAACCCCGCCGGCACCGTGGTCTTCGACTACACCGGCGGCGCCAGCGGCCGCATCTACGGCTTCAGCGTGGACGTGGTGTGGGACCCCGCCGTCGCCACCGCCGGCGCGGCCGATTTCACCCGCCCCGACACCGGACTCTTCGCCGCCGCGCAGCCCTTCATCGCCCAGCTCATCGGCCCGGGCCACGTGCGCATCGACGCGGCGGTGGGCGGCGCCCAGCCGGGCACCCTCGCCGATCCGCTGTTCAAGGCGCTGTTCACCGCGGTGGCCGGCGTCGAGGGTGGCGGCACCAGCTTCGCCATCACGGTGAACTACCTGCGCGACCTGCAGAACAACGACCTGTTCGGCCTCATGCCGGACCTCGACACCGCCCCCGAGATCCTCGTCGACGTCACCGCGCCCGTGGTGCAGGACGTCCTGGTCACGGACACCACCTTGATGTCGACGGTCTGGACCCGCGACACCCACGCCGTCTCGGTGGCGGCCACGGTGCTCGAGGGCGCCATCGCGACCTTGACCTGCGACCTCGGGCCCTTCGGAGGCCCGGTGCTGGGCCTGGGCGACGCCACGGTCGTCGGCAACGTCTACACCTGGACCCTGGCCGCGGCGAGCGGCATGGGCGACGGCCCGGTCACCGCGACCGTCGTCTGCACCGACTCGCAGGCCCAGTCGTCACCACGTTGTCCGACGACATCACGGCGGACAACACCGCCGCGGTGCTCGGCGGCCATGGTGCCAACCCGGCCACACGCAGGTCCACCTGTCCTGGAACGACCCCGCCGCCGACGGCGGCTCGCCCCTGCAGGGCGTCGACTCGTGCGCGTGCCTGGGGCGGCTACCGCACTACGCGGGCCTGTTCCTGACGGTCGGCCGATATCCTGGGCGGCCTCGAGGTCAACGCCTCGCCGATGTTCAGCAGCGCCACCGGCTGGTCGGTCTCGCCCCGCGACGTCACCACGCCTTCAGCGGCTTCGTCGTCGACTACGTGGGCAACGTCAGCCCGGTCAGCGCCACCGTCCGCGCGACCAACTACTGGCTCGGCGACACCGACGCCAGAGCGGCTACGTACCGTGGTCCCCGACATCAGCGCCCTGGGCGACACCTACGGCCTGACCGACCAGGATACAGGCTGGCGGCGTCTGCGATGTCGGCCCCGCGGTCGGCTTCATGGAGCCGCGGCATCCCCAACCCCCAGCAGGACGGCTATCAGATCCAGTTCGGATATGACCGTCTTCTCGCTGAACTACGGCACCGTGAACCCGCTGCTCGAGCTGACCCCGGCGAGGCGCCCGACTTCGCCTGGGAGCGGCTGAACCGCCAACACCTGGGCGCTCACCCTGCTCAAGCCCGCGTGGCGCTGAGGGGCGTCAGCACAACCGCCGAGCTGCCCCCAGGGCGTCGCCTGCCAGGTGTCGGCCGGCGCCATGCTCGTGGCGCAGACCTCGCCCACGTTCACCGAAGAACATCGACCGCAACTGGGCCTCGACGCCGGCCTGGCCGTCACTCGGCCAGGGCCTCGGCCTCGCCAGGCCACGGCGAGCTCCTGCGCGTGGTGACCAGCGAGCCGGTGGCGAACCTCGTGCCCACCGTCCTGGCCCGCGACGTGCTGAACAACAGGCTGCTGTCGACCTGCCGCAGGCCACCCCGGTGGAAGATCTGCCGCGGGTCCACAGCCTGGCCCCAAGAACACCCCAACCCGTTCAACCCGGCCACCACCATCGTGTTGAGCTGCCGACCGCCGAGCACGTCCGCTGGACGTGTGCGGTCGACCACTGGTGCGCCGCCTGGTCAACGACACCACCCGGCTTCGGCCGCCACGGGTAGAGCCGGCAGGGCCGATGGCTACGGCCAGTCGCGTGGCCACCGGCGTGCTACGTGCTGGAGGCGGGCGACTTCCGTCAGGTCCGCAAGATGCTCGTCGAAGTGACGGACGTCGAGCTGACGGGCGCCGCCGGCACCCGCAGCTCGGCAACTCGACCGTGAACGACATGGCCGGCTCGCGGGCGCCGCCGGCGCCACGCAGCCGCCCTGGTGATCGGATCGACGGCGCGGGCCGAAGGCTCCGGGCTGCACGAAGGGAACGTCACGCCATGACCCGATACGGGTTCTGTCTGCTGAGCCTCCTGCTGGCCGCCGCGGCCAGCCGCCACGCTCCACGTGCCGGCCGACTACGCCACCATCCAGGGCGCGGTCGGCGCGGCCGCTCCAGGCGACACCGTCCAGATGGCAGCCGGAACCTACGGAGCAGGTGGTGATCACGGCCGACCTCGTGCTCCTGGGCGCCGGCGCGAGACCGCCTGCTGAGGCCCCGCTCGACATGCCGCACACGTCGGCTCGCGCGAGGACCGCGGTGATCAGCGCCGAGGCGCCGGCCACGTCGGTGGTGGTGTCGGGCCTGACGATCGACGGCCTGGGCAGGCTCCGGATTCCGGCACCTTCGTAGGCTGCTCTTCTTCCTCGTGGGCGGCGAGATCTCCGACCTCGAGGTGCGGCGTCACGCCAGTGCCGACGAGTCCAGCAGCCTGGCCATCAAGCTGAGCCGACATCTTCCGGCGCGCCGCTTCACGATCTCCATACACGACATCACCATCACTGGTTCCAGGAAGGCCGGCGTGGTGCTCAGCAGTCCTGGTTCGCCGACCTCGAGCGCGTCGACACGTGCGCACCGACAGCCTCTACTCCGACTCGTGCAGGAAGGAGCATCGAGCGTCGTTCTGCCCGCACCATCCTGCGCGACCCTGCCTGATCGCGACGTGGTCTACGACAGCTCGCCCCTGCTCGCAGTTCACGGCCGTGGCGCTGCTCGGCTACTACAGCGCCGAGTTCGTCACCGACGGCGTGGAGATCACCGGCAGCCAGACCGGCGTCTACCTCGTGCACACCGAGAGCGATCTGTCGGGCGTCCACGTGCTGGCCGACCCGGCGGCCGCGATCTACAACCACGGCGTGGTCTGCGTCGGCGCCCTCGGCGCCAAGTCCGCACTCGACACCCCGCTCTGGCCCGAGCCCGCCCCTCTGGCCGCCGACGGCCCGCCGCCGGGTCGACCGCAGCAGACCTGGTCGGTGCGTCTGCGCGACCTCACGCTCGACGGCGCCGGCAGCCCTTCGTCGCGCGGCCTGGGCATGCGTTCGGTCGACGCCGAGCCCCTGCAGCTGAGCGCCGAGCGCTGCACCATCACCCGCTGGGATTCCGGCGTCTTCGGCCTCGACGACGGCGTCGGCCGCGTCCGCGCCCGCCTCAGCGGTTGCCGCATCCAGGACAACCAGAGCTACGGCGTGTTCGCCAACACCCAGGACTTCCTCGACGCCCGCGGCAGCTGGTGGGGCGACGCCACCGGCCCCTTCCACCCCACCAAGAACCCCCTCGGCCTCGGCAACACCGTGAGCGACCGCGTGCTGTTCAACCCCTGGTTGCGAGGCAACCTCGCGCCGCTGCCCTGGCCGCAGACCATCTCCCTGGCCGACCTCGACGGCACGGCGTACCGCGACACCGTGCAGGTCGACTTCCTCGGCGGCGGGTCGGCCCCGCTCTACGGCCACTCCACCGAGGTGCACTGGAACCCGGCCGTGGCCACGCTCGTGGAGATCAGCCGGCCGGCCAGCGGCGCGTTCGCCGACGCCGTGCTCTTCCAGGTCCTGCCCCTGACGGGCGGCATGCTCATCGACTCGGCCCTGGGCGGCGATCAGCCCGGCATCGCGTCGGGCCCGCTCTTCCGGATGGTGTTCGAGGCCGTGGGCGCCCCGGACTTCACCGTCACGCCCATCGACCTCACGCTCCGCCATGCCCGCGACCGCTACAACCAGAGCATCGTCGGCCTGGTCGAGGACGACGGCTCGCTCGTGGTCGACCTGCAGCCACCGGTCATCACCAGCCTTTCGATCGAGAACCTCACCCTGCCCCACACCAACGCCTACGCCAAGAACGGCGACCAGCTCGCCGTCTCCGCCGCCATCACCGACGGCGATCCCGCCTTCGGCGCCGAGCAGATCCGCGGCACCGGCGCCGCGCTCTTCGGCTACCTGCTGCCCTACGAGCCGCCGGACGTCTACCTGGCGCCGCTGGCGCTCTGGGCGTCACGTCCGGCCGCCCTCTCCCCCGCCGACGGCGAGGCCGGGTTCTGGGTCGAGGCCTGGGACCCCTCGGGCAACATCATGGCGCAGGTCTCCACCTCGCTGATCGCCGACAACACTCCGCCGCTGGCGCCCACCGGCCTGGTGGCGGCGGCCGTCCACAACGCCGTCAACGTGAGCTGGGACGACCCTACCGGCACCGACCTCAACTTCCGGAGGCTGCAGCTGCGCGCCAACCCGTGGCAGGACTACCCGTTCTACGACGGCGGCGACCCCGGCTATCCCGCGACGGTCGCCGCCGGCCTCGGCTGGTACGCGGGCGGCGGCACGTCGCACGTGCAGACGTTCGCCGCCGACGGCAGCGGCCGCGACATCTTCTACCTGTCCGCCATCGTCGAGGACATGGCCGGCAACCAGAGCCCCGTGGGCGGCGGCAACCGCGCCCGCACCCTCAACTACATCCTGGGCGACGTGCGCGGCACCGCGCCGGCCACGCCCGGCGACGGCACCGTCACCATCCACGACATCACCCGCCTCGGCGACACGTTCGGCCTCATCCGCACCGACCCGGGCTTCGACGGCGAGTGCGACATCGCGCCCGCGACGGCCGGCCCCAACCCGATCCCGGTTCCCGATGAGGAGGTGGGCTACGACGACCTCATGATCATGGCCGGGCAGTTCGATCCCGTGCCCGGCGCCCTGCCCGCGCCGCCCGGCCCGGCCAACCCGCAGCTCGCCTGGCGGTCGCCGGCCGCGGGCGTGTGGGTGCTGGAGCTCCTGGCGCCCTGCCCGCGCCTCAAGGGCGTGCACCTCGCGGGCCTCGCGCCGGCCGGCGTCGCGGTGCAGGTGGCGCCCGGCGCGCTGGTCGACCTGCAGACGTCGCCGGTGTTCGTCCACGGCGGCCGCGGCCCGTTCGAGGCGAGCCTCGCTGTCCTCGGCCGCGGCATCGGCCTCGAGGGCTCGGGCGAGCTGCTGCGCCTGACCGCCCCCGCGGGCGCCCCGCTGCCCACGCCGCTGCTCGACCTGCGCGACGTCGACAACCAGCCCCTGGTCTGCAACCTGCCCACCGCGGTCGCACCGGACGACGTGCCGGCGGTGTTCCGCAGCGCCCTGCCCAGCCCCAATCCCTTCAACCCCAGCACCATGCTGGCCTTCGACCTGCCCGCCGCCCAGTCCGTGCGCCTGATGGTGTATACTCCGGACGGCAAGCGCGTGACGACCCTCGTCGACGAGGACCTGCCCGCCGGCCGCCACCAGGCGCGCTGGACCGGGCGTGATACGGCCGGCCGCCCCGTGGCCGCCGGCACCTACCTCTATCGCCTGCAGGCCGGCCCCTGGTCGGCCACCGGCAAGCTGGAACTCGTGAAATAGGAGCCGCCATGTCGAACTGCATCCGCCTTACCCTCGCCCTGCTCCTGCTCGTCGCCGGCGCCGCGCTGGCCGACCCCGTGCTGCGCTGGGCGCCATCCGATACGCTGATCAACACCGGCGACCAGGCCACCCTCTCGGTGATGCTCGATGAGCCCCTCGACGTGCGCACGATCGAGCTGCGCGTGGCCTTCGACCCGGCCGTGGTGACCACCGTCTCCGGTGGCTACGGCGCCCTGTTCAACGGGTTCAACAACTTCGACGGCTTCGAGGAGGAGGCGCCCGGCCAGTGGCATGGCTACTGCGTCATCCTCGGCGCCAGCGACTGGACCACCGGACCGGGCGAGCTGTTTACCTGGACCGTCGAGGGCCTCGCCGACGGCGGCACCTGCCCCATCACCACCGTCGAGCTGACGCTGCTGCCGCCCGGCGGCGGCGACTACCCCGACGCCGTGCTCACCGACGACCAGATCCGCGTGCTCGACCCCACCGGCCTCGAGATCCCGACCGTCGGCCTGCCCCGCCTCGCGCTCTATCCCAATCCGTTCAACCCGCGCACCACCGTCGAGGTGAGCCTGCCTGGCGGCGGCGTGGGCTCGCTCGAGGTGCTCGACCTGCGCGGCCGCGTGGTGGCCCGTCCGTGGTCCGGCGTGGTGGACGCCACCGCACCCTTGGCCGTGTCCTGGGATGGCGTCGACACGCTGGGCCAGGCCCTGCCGAGTGGCGTCTACACGTTCCGGCTGGTGGGTTCGCGGGGGCAGTCCGCGAGCGTGCGCGGCGTGCTGGTGCGGTAGACGGCCGACGCCTGGAACGGCGGCGAAGAAAAACGCCAGCGGGGCGGCTCCCTTCAGGAGCCGCCCCGCGGCGCAACCGCCCCTACCCGCAGGGCCGGCAGGTCTCCGGCGGCAGCACGAGGTGCCAGCCTTCCAGACGCAACGTGGCCTGGCCCGCCTGCACCACCCGCCCCCGCACGTACACGCACACGTGGCCGCCGTGCGACACCTCGCGGTGCAGATGCTCGGCCACCAGCAGGGTGCGGCCATCGCGCCTCATCGCCTCGTCGTGGTGGTAGGTGACGTCGCGCCGCCCGTCGAGGCGACGGGTGGGCAGGAAGTACCAGTCGCCCTGGCGGCTGGCGTCGGGAATCCAGCAGCGGGTTTCGGGAACCAGCAGATTCAGCACGTGGCGGATGCCCATGCTCCTCCTCCTCGGCTCGGATGACGACGATCGGTCGCGGTGCGCTAACCTGTTCGCCGGGGATCCGATCCGTCGCGCGACGGACCAGCATGTCCCGCGGCCAGGCAACGCCGCCTGCCACTCGTCAATCGGTTGCGATCGAGGCTGCAATACGTCATCGGATCATGATTCCTTGAGATACCGATCCACCGTCATGAGCGCCCGGAGGCCCCCGCATCTTGCCCCGGTGATCGCAGATTGTCAACCGGCGACCCGGCCGGCCATGATCTCGCAGAGCCGGCCACGATGGCCTGGGGCGACCCGCGCGCTGCGGTGAGCGAAGTCGCTCGCATGGAGGTCGAACGCCAGAGGTCGTATCGGAATATCAGGCCTGGGCAGATAGCGATCGGCCCGCGCAAGAAACGTCCAATCGTCTTGAAAGAAGCCAACGTCCGCCAAGCGTCGGTACACGAGAGCAACGACCAGGGTCATCAAGATGGCCATCGCGGCTTGTTGAACCCAATCCCGGCACGCCACACGGAGAGCCACGATCGTTCCCCTCGTGAACCTGCTCTCGATCCTCGATCGAGATTCGTGTGGTCCAACGGCTCCGTCCGCGTGTCGCAGCGCGAGCCTTACCCGGGCAGGTCGATTCCTTTCTCGACCGTACCGACACCCTCTGCTCGAATCAGGCGCCATCTTCCTTCGCGCCGCACCACCAGATACCTCTCCCGCTCCACCTCTTCCAGCCAGAGGTCGAAGCTCGGCTCCCGCTTGACCGTCTTCACGGTCATCTCGAACAGCACGCCTTGCCGTTCGCGGTCGACGTCCAGCACCCACGGCGTCACGTCGTGCTCGTCGCGCAGCGTCAGCTGCAGGATCTGCCGACCGTCCACGGTGTCGAGGGTGAGGCGGAACCGCGGCTGGACGCGGTCCAGCCGGAGTTCATAAGCGAGGCCGAGTTCCAGACAGGCGCGGCCCAACCCGTCGCGGCTCGACATGATGCGCGTCCTCCCCGGGGACCGACATGCCGCGGCCCCACATCTCATGATCGAAGTCGATAAACCGATAGCCAAGACATCGTCGACAAAACGGTCAGCGGGGCAGACGGGTTCCCGACCGCCACCTGATGAAACGAAGCCTAACGGATCGTCGGCCCCGGCACAATGTCCAGTCAGCGACCCTGGTCCCCGAACCCCGCCATGTCCACGCCGCCGGCCAGGTACCTGACCGGCCCGCCCCGCCGCGCCGCCAGCACCCGCGCCGCCTCCACGCTCCGCGGCCCCTTGGCGCACACCACCATGAGGTCGCCGTCCGGCACCTCGTCGAGGCGACGGCGCAGCTCCTCGAGCGGGATGTTCACCGATCCCGGGACGGCGGCCGGGTCGCCGGCGGCGAACTCGGCCGCCGTCCGGACGTCGAGCACCACCAGGTTCGACCACGGGCGCAGGGGCGCCTGCTGCACCACGCCGCCGCCGCAGGCGTTGAGCGCGGCCGCCGCCAGGGCGTGCAGCGGGTCCAGGGCGGCGTTGAACGGCGGGGAGTAGCACCACTCGAGGTCCAGGAGATCCTCGAGCTTGGCGTCGTGCCGCAGGAGGCCGGCGAACACGTCCACGCGCTTGGTGACGTCGCCCGCGCCCACCGCCTGCAGGCCCACGAGCCGGCCGCAGCCGGCCTCGTAGACCACCTTGAGGTAGACCCGAAGGCGATCGGGGTGGAAGACGCTGCGGTCGTCGAACGCACCCCAGGCCACGCCCACGTCCAGGCCCGCGCGCACGGCCGCCGCCTCGGTGAGGCCGGTGGCCGCCACGTTCAGGTCCAGCAGCTGCACGGCCACCGACCCGACCACGGCCGGGAACTCGGTCGACCGTCCGGCGAGCACGTCGCCGGCCACGCGGCCCTGGCGGTTGGCCAGCGAGCCCATCGGCAGCAGCAACGTGTCGCCGGTCACGTGGTGCACCACCTCGACGCAATCGCCGGCGGCCAGGATGTGAGGGTCGCTGGTGCGGAGGTTGGCGTCCACGACGAGGCCGCCGCGGTCGCCCAGGGCCAGTCCCGCGCTCCGGGCCAGTTCGGTGCACGGCTCGGCGCCGAGGGCGAGCACGGCCCGGTCGGCGTCCAGCGTCTCGCCGTCGGCGAGCGTCACCTGCGCCCGGCCGTCGCGGTCGACGGCCGCGGCCACCCGCGCGCCGCACCGCACGGTGATGTCGCGGCGGCCGAGGTGCGCGGCCACCAGGCGTGCCATGTCCTGGTCGAGCACGCGCGGCAGCAGGCTGTCCGCAGCCTCGAGCACGGTCGCCTCGCAACCCCAGAGGTCGGCCAGGGCGGCCGCCGTCTCCAGGCCCACCAGGCCGCCGCCGAGCACCAGGGCCGACGAGATCTGCCCGATCTCCAACCCGTGACGCAGACGGCTGACGTCCTCGGGGCTGCTCGACGTCACCACCGCGCTGCCGAGCACCACGCCGTCGGGCACCATGGTCCGGCTGCCGAGCGCGTAGAGCAACTGGTCGTACATGAGCATGGTGCGCGCGTCGTCCGCGGTCCTGCGGACGGTGATCGCGCGCTTGTCGCGGTCGATCGCCTCCACCTCGCGGCCGGTGAGCACCTCGATGTCACGGGTGGCCGCAAACCAGTCAGCATCGCGCAGGGCTCCGTAGCTGGTGCGGCGCAGGTCGTCGAGGGCCGGCACCTCGCCGCTCAGCACGTAGGGCAGCCCGCAGGCCCCGAAGCTGATGAACTCGCGGCGGTCCACGACGGTGATCCCGGCGTCCGGCAGGAGCCGGCGGGCGCGGGCGGCAGCCTTGAGGCCCGCGGCGCCGGCGCCGAGGACGAGGATACGCGGCTTGGGCAAGGATGGAACCCCCGGTTGAGGTCGAGAATCGTTGCGAAACATACGGCCAGGGAGCTCGAGGCGCCAAGCACCGGGGTGATCACCGGCACTCGGCGCGATCCTGGTCTGGTCGGATTCTTGCGACGGGTCCGTCGCCGCCGGATGACCGCCGGCCACCGAAGGAGAGCCGCGATGCGCCGTTCATGCTCGATCCCCGCCCTGCTCGCCCTGCTCGTCGCCTTGCCCGTCGTCGCGCAGACGCCGGCCGACGAGTGCACCTCGCCCGGCTCGGGCTGGATCTTCTGCACGGGCTTCGAGGAGGGCAACCTCGACCTCTGGGACGACTACGACGGCAATCCGCAGCCCACGAACACCATCCTCGCCGACCCCGGCCCGCTCGACGAGCCCGGGAACCACGTCATGCGCCTCTACGTGCCGCAGGACGCGCAGAGCGCCGACCTGGTCAAGCTGCTCCCCTCCCGGCACGCCAAGCTCTACGCCCGCTGGTACGCCTACTGGGAAGACGGCTACGACTTCGGCGCCGCCAACCACGGCAGCGGCCTGCACGCCGGCGCCCGCGAGCTCATGGCCCGCTCCGGCTACCAGCCCGACGGCACCGACCGCTACAACGCCTACGTCGACCACTGGCCCGCCGAGCACCGCCTGGTCCTCTACAGCTACTACCGCGGCATGTACCAGGACTGCGCCGACCCCGATGGCGCCTGCTGGGGCGACCGCTTCCCCTGCATGTTCGACGAGGGCCAGGGCTATTGCACCAACCCCGACCACCGCGAGACTACGCCGACGCCCGTCATGCAGACCGGCCGCTGGTACTGCGTCGAGATCATGGTGGACGGCGGCACGCCCACCGACGACCCCGCCCGCGCCGACGGCGCCCTCGACCTCTGGATCGATGGCGTCGAGTACGGCCCCTGGACCGACCTCTGGATGCGCACCACCGCCGACCTCGAGCTCTCCATCCTGTGGCTGAACCTGTTCTTCCACGGCGCGCATGCCGACGCCGGCGTGCGCATCGACCACGTCGTGGTGAGCACCGAGCCCATCGGCCCCGTGGGCACCCTCACCGGCATCGACGACGACGGCGCCCCGCCGAGCTGGAGCGCCGTCAAGAAGGTCTTCGACTGAGTGTCACTTCAGGAGGGTGAGGCCCCGCACCTCGCGCACGCCGCCGGCCTCGAACACGTAGAGGTAGCGGCCGGCGGCCAGCGGCCGTCCGGCCTCGTCACGGCCCTGCCAGCTCACCGCATGCCGCCCTGCCGGCGCCACCGCGCCGCGCAGCGGCGTGTCCACCAGCCGGCCCGCCACGTCATACACCCGCAGGGTGACCGCCGCCGGCTCGGCCAGCTCGTAGTTGATGGTGGTGCTGGGGTTGAACGGGTTGGGCCAGGCGCCCACCACCCGCGTCGCGCGCGCGAAGGCCGGGGTGCCCGCCAGGTGGTCGGGCTCGGCCGCCAGACCCACGTTGCCCGCATGATCGACGGCCGCCACGCGGTAGTGCAGCCCGGGCGCCACGGCGGTGTCGGTCCAGGTCGTGGTGGCGCAGGCACCCACCTGGTTGTCGGGCCCCGGCACGAAGTCCGGCGACGTGCTCCGGTAGATGCGGTACTCGCGCAGGTCCGGCGCGTCGGGCGCGTTCCAGGTGAGCAGGTGGCCGGCGCCGTAGTCGTAGGTCACCACCAGGCCGAGGGGCACGCCGGGGACGAGGTTGTCCACGGAGTAGCCGCTGTCGGGCTCCGAATCCCAGAACGTGTAGGGGTCGGCGGTCATGGCCGAGACCAGGAACGTGGACAGGCAGTTGCCCGCGTCGGTGCTGTCGCAGAGGGTGGCGGCCACGTACTGGTACGCGTCGTCGCCGCGGGCGGGGACGGTCGCGAGGTAGTCCCAGTCGACCAGGCGCTGGACGCCGCGGGCGGCGGGCCGGTCGGGATCCTGGGGCCGAGGCTGGCCGCCGGCCGGGGCGTGACGGTAGATGCCGTAGCCGGTGATGGGCGTGGGGCTGCCGGGCCGGTCGCGGTGCGACGCCTGCCAGACCAGGCGCAGCTGGCCGCCGTTGTCGTCGGGGACGTCGGTGAGCGACAGCAGCTCGGGGGCCAAGTTGCAGCCCACGTCGAAGGCGCCGATCAGATCTGTGCCCCCGTCGGGATGGTTGCCCGGTGCACAGGGCGAGTCGGCCTGCAAGGTGAAGACATCGGCCTCGGGATCGCAGAACAACGGATCGAGGGCGAGGTTGAAGTCGTTGCCCACCATGCCGTCCACCGGCGCGGGCCAGTCGCCGCCGAGATTGCCGAAAGCATCGGTGCTGGAGATGGCGGGTGGCAGGTTGTTGCCGGTCACCTCGAAGGCCGGGCCGTCGTTGAAGGCGACGAGCGTGCGGGCGATGGTCGGCTGGTGGTTCTGAAGGTCGAGCAACGCGACGGCCGCACCGCCGGGGTTTCCGGTCACGGTGCAGTTCAGCAATTCCAGCGAGTAGAACGGACTCGGGTTGTCGTCACCGACCCAGGCGACGGCCGCGCCCAGCGGCGCCTGGTTGCCCACGAACAGGCTCAACTCGAAACGGCAGGGGCTGACGTAGCCCCAGAACGCGCCGCCGGCGGTTCCGGCCGAATTGCCACGAAACCTGCAGGCATCGAACTGCCAGGCGCCTCCGAAGAAGACCGAGAGAGCGCCGCCCAGGTCCGAGGCGTTGGAATCGAAATCGCACGCGTGGAAGCTGTCGAGGTTGGGGACGCGCCGGGAAGCTCCCGCCTTCGAGTATCCCAGAGGATTCTCGATCGCACCGCCATGATCGACCGCAGTATTAGCCACGAATCGGGTCGTCCGGAACGAGTTGTACTGCTCCCAGCGACTCACCACCGCACCACCGGATCCGGTGGCCGAGTTCTCGCGGAACTCGCAACCGTCGAGGTTGCTCTGCGATTCCCAGGCGAAGAAGACCGCGCCGCCATCGGCTGCCTGGTTCCGGTAGAACCGGCATCGGCGCAGATCGACACTGTTGAGCAAGGACGCGTACAGCGCGCCGCCGGCGGGCGCGGTATTCGCGCGGAACCGGCAATCCTCGAAGATCGCACGGTGATAGGCTGGCCAGCTGCTGTCGGTCCCGTAGCCCACGCTGAATGCACCGCCGCCCAGACCCGCCGCATTGTCCGTAAAGACGCAGTCGAGGAACCGCGGACTCATGGCCGGGGTCGTCGGGCCTTCCGGCTCTACCCAGACCGCACCACCCCACTCCGCCGCATAGCCGCCGGTTATGGTCATGCCTCGCACCACTGTGGTCGAGTCCTCACCCGCCTGGAAGACGGCGAACCGGTGGGGCTCGGCGATGCTACCGCCACAATCGACGATCACCTGGGTCGGGTCACCCGAGTTGGACCGAAGCGTGACGGCCTTGCCGCCGAAATCGAGGTCGCGGTTCCGGTCACCGTCGTACGTGCCGGCGAAGAGACGGATCTCGTCGCCCTCGAGCGCGAGGTCGAGCGCCTGCTGGATGGTGGCGAGCGGCAGTCCGTAGCTGCCCTCGTTCAGGTCGTCGCCGTCTTCGGCCACGTAGATCGTCCCGGCTCGCGCCAAGGCAGCCAAGGCAGCCAGGGCCAGACACAGGATCAGGATGAACGGGCGAGGGTGGGGGTGATAGCGACCCGGGCAGTCCATGGCGGTCCCAGCAATCGATCGAGGAAACGACAACGTGATCAGCACCGTGATATGGGCCTTGGACGCTTGATCTTTCAGCGGGGTCACATCCGACCACTGGATCACGTGAGGATCCAGGATACCTGATCGGCCGCATCGTGGTCAATGCACCCGGGTTCTACGTACTCCGACCAGAAATAAATAATAGAAGGGCGGCCTCGCGACCGCCCTATCCCACCAACCCTCCCGCAAGCCTACACGCAGCCCGTAGGCTTCTCCAGCCCGGCCACCTTGCAGGCTCCCTTGGCCGGCCCGCTCGGGAAGAGCGCGTACATCTCCTTGAGCTTGAAGCCGGTCTCCTTGCAGAGCTTGCGCACCATGGGCGCGACGCCGAACTCGGCGTGGTACTGCCGGATGTAGGTCATGATCTTCCAGTGATCCGGGGTCAGTTCGACGATGTCCTCGGTGCTGGCGAGCACCAGGGCGACGTCGTCGTTCCACGCAGCGGGGTCGACCATGAAACCGTCGTCGTCGACCTCGACGCTGAAGCCGTTGTGGTTGATCGTGGGCATCGGCTGCATCCTCCGGGTCTTGGTCGCGGTCATCTCGGCTGCCAGAGCCAAGCATAGGCAGCGGCGGGCGCGGATTCCAGCCGAAAAACCCGCTAGTCTTCTGTGATTTCCTGCAGCACGTCCGGCTGCAACAGCACCAGTTCCCGGCGCGATACGCCGATGATGCCGTCGTCGCTCCACTTGCGCAGCAGGCGGCTGAAGGTCTCCGGCGCCATGCCGAGGGTGCGGGCCAGGTCGGCCTTGGTGCCGGGCAACACCACGCGCGACGCGGCCTGCCCCGGACCGCCCTGCTCCCAGGCCATCTCCAGCAGGCGTCCAGCCAGGCGCGCGGGCGCCGATCGCGACGAGAGCGACTCGATCCGGCCGACGAACTTGCGCAGGCGCACGCTCAGCGTGGCCAGCATGCGCAGCAGGATCTCCGGGCGCTCGCCGCCGAGCTGGAGGAACTGGTCGCGCGGCAGGAACAGCGCCTCGGCCACCGGCGCCGCCGACGCCGCGGTGGCCGGAAACGGCCCACCCTCGAACACCGGGACCTCACCCACCACCTCCTGGGGACCGAAGAGATGGATGAGCCGACGGGCCCCGTCGCCACCGGCCCGGTAGACCTCCACCCGACCGCGCGTGATCACGAAGAACCCTGCGGCAGGGGTGTCCTGGCGGAAGAGGATCTCGCCGCGATCGTACCGGCGGAGCGAGGCGATGCCGCCGAGGGTGAGCAGATGCTCGGCATCCAGACCCGAGAAAAGCTCGCTGCGAACGAGCAGATCGGCCTTCAGGCGAGGGGTGCGCCGGAGCTTCTCCATGAGACCCAAGATGGTGTCGAACCTTGACTTGGGTCAAGGCCGATCCGCTCCCGACGCCGTATATTGCCGATGAATCGTCGACCATTCCCGTTCACTGGAGATCCTCGTGGCAACACGTAAAATCATCAAGATCAATGAGGAACTCTGTAACGGCTGCGGCGACTGTGTCGTGGATTGTGCAGAAGGAGCCTTGCAAATCGTCGACGGAAAAGCGAAACTGGTGCGCGACGACTTCTGCGACGGGTTCGGGGACTGCGTCGGAGCCTGCCCCACCGGAGCCCTCACCATCGAGGAACGAGACGTCACGGATTTCGACCCTGCGGCGGCCCGGGCCCACGTGGCCCGGCACAGAGGCGCCGAGGGACTGGCGGCCTTCGACCTGGCGGCCGCCCGGCACGCCCCGGAACCTTCCGGCGGCTGCCCTGGTTCGAGAATGCGGGTGCTCCCGAACGCTAACGACGGCGTCTCCCCCTCCTCCCCCAACCCGTCGTTGGACAAGGGGGCACCCGCTTTCTCCCCCACCGCAGGGTCATCCCCCGCCTCGGATCCCGGAACCATCCAGCCCGGCCAGCTCGGCCAGTGGCCGATCATGCTGCACCTCGTGCCACCGCAGGCCCCGTTCTTCAAGGGCAAGGAACTTTGCGTGCTGAGCAGCTGCTCGCCCGCCGCCATGCCGGACGCCCAGTGGCGCTTCATCCGCGGCCGCAGCCTGGTCATGGCCTGCCCCAAGCTCGACCGCACCGAGCCGTACCTCGAGAAGCTCACCGCGATTGTTCGGGAGCCGAGCATTCCCCGCCTGCTCGTGGTGCGGATGGAGGTGCCGTGCTGCGGCGGCCTCACCGCGCTCGCGGTGCGCGCGGCGCAGGCGAGCGGGCGCGACGATCTCGAGGTCGTCGAGGCCACGGTCTCGCTGCGAGGCGAGTTGCTGCGACAATCGGTGGTCTGGGGCGGCGATTGAACGATGCGTCGCATACGGCGTACCGGATTCGGCCTAAGGATACCCGCAGGTTGCCTGTCCCACGCCTTGTGATAGACTGCCTGCATATTCAGGCCGCTTATCGACATACCCGTACCGGATGGTGAATCATGGCTGCTCCCGGGCATTGTCCGTTCTGCTCGCCCAGCGAGTCCCGGGTGGTACGTTCTTCGGAGTTCGGCTCGATCCTCCGCGACAAGCATCCCGTATCGCCCGGCCATCTCCTGGTGGTACCCCACCGGCACGTCGGGTCGTTCTTCGACCTCGACCCCCTCGAGCAGGCCGACCTGCTGAACCTCATCGTGGCCGCCCAGCGCGTCGTGCGCGACCACCACGAGCCCGACGCCGTCAACGTGGGCCTCAACGACGGCCCGGCCGCCGGTCAGACCATCGAGCACTGCCACTGGCACGTGATCCCTCGCTTCGCCGGCGACGTCGACGACCCCCGCGGCGGCGTCCGCTGGGTGGTGCCGGAGAAGGCGGCGTACTGGGAGAGCGGGGTCTGACGGAACCGTTCGCGCGGCGGCGCCTGGATGTCATCCAGCGCGCCGGCGCCCGCCTCCGGCTCGCCGCCAGCCAGACGCAACCCCTGCCCCCGCATGGATGATGGAGGGCCCGGAATCCCCCATTCTCGTTGACATCCTCGGCCTCGCCGCGCCCAATGGGTAGCGAATCCCGGCTGACGGAGCCGGTCCGTCGGCGCCTGCAACGGATGCCTCGTGAGGAAGGGAGGACCCCGCCCATGCAATCCCTCGACAAACTCCGGTCCCTGACGTTCGTGCTGATCGGCCTCGTGGGCGCGATCGGCGCCTGCAGCAGCGACGACAGCCCCAGCGATCCCGGGGAGCCGACCGACACCACCCGCCCGGTGGTCGTCGACGTCACCCCGGATCCCGGCGAGATCGGCGTCGCGCTCACCGACAGCGTCCACGTCGTCTTCAGCGAGGCCATGGACCCCGCCTCGGCCAGCGGCCAGATCTCGATGACGCCGGGCTCGGGCGTGGGCTATGCCTGGTACACCAGCCGCCACCTGGCCATCGGCCACGCCGCCTGGTCCGAGGGCGAGGAGATCACCGTCACCGTCGGCGCCGGCCTGGCCGACGAGGCCGGCAATACGCTCGCGGCCGCCTACACCTTCTCCTTCTACACCGTGAACACGACGGAACTCGTGGTGCTGGAGACCACGCCTGCCGGCGGCACCACCGGCGTCAATCGCGATACGTCGATCATCCTGCGGTTCTCCGCGGGCGTGAACACGTCCACCATCCCCGGCAACATCACCATCACCGACAACCCGCTGCTGGCCACGGATTTCGCGTTCAACGCCAACGAGATCGAGACCGGCGTCGTGCTGCTCGACCCCGTGGACACGCTGCCGGCGAGCAGCCCGATCACCGTGACCGTGGGCACGGGCGTCCAGAGCGACGGGCCGTCCGGCCTCTCCCTGGCCGAGCCCTACGTCTTCACCTTCACGACGGGCGTGGACCTCGACACCACTCCGCCGACCGTGGTCTCGGTCGACCCGGTCAACGGCAACCAGAGCGTGCCCGCCAACCAGGGCTACTTCAGCATGACGTTCAGCGAGCCGGTCAACCCCGACTCCCTCGAGCCGACGCGCTGGAACCTGGCCTTCCTGTTCCTCATCGAGGCCAACGACGTCTCGCCGATCTGGAGCGACGGCGGCCGGACGTTCACCATCCCGCTGCCCTCGCCGCTGCCCGCGGGCATGCCCATCTCCATCGTCTTCGACGAGTTCGCCGACCTCGCCGGCAACGTCCAGACCACGGACTACGTGTACGAGGTCAAGATCGCCGGCACCGCCGACTACGTGCCGGTGGCCGACGGCCAGCGCTTCGCGATGGAGACCAGCTACGAGGAAGGCACGATCGGCGATCCCGACCCGACCTACAGCGACGGCTACGACTCGTACGCCGAGATCGACACCCAGCTCGACGGCTCGTACCGGGTCAACCAGTACGACTCCCCCGACTTCCTGACCGTGCGGCGCTGGGAGGCGTACCGCAAGACGGCGAGCTTCCTGCAGTGGCTGGGCTTCGAGGACAACACCAGCCCGAACACGCCCGACAAGGAAGACTTCGACAGCCCGCTGGACATCCTGCCCCTGCCGATCGCGGTGGGCACCTGGACGGACCAGACCACCGTGAGCATCTCGGGCGAGGGCAGCTACCGTGCCACCCTCGCGGGCCAGGTCGTCGAGAAGCTCGACTACGACATCCCCGGCTCCGACGGCTACGTGTTCGTCAAGGACGCCTGGCGCGTGGTGCGGGTCATGGACGTCGAGATCTTCGACGACCCCGACTGGGTGCCGGCCTTCGTGCAGCGCGACACCCTCATCTACGGCCCCACCCTCGGCGACGTGATCACGTCCCAGTACAGCGAGTACGAGGCCGAGAACAGCTGGGAGAGACAGTTCACGATCCGCTTCCCGTACATCGGGATGACCAAGAGCCTGCGCCACCCGACCGGCTGGCGCTAGCCGGACCCGGCCCTCGCCGGACGACCACGGGCCCCGGGAGCGATCCCGGGGCCCGTTCTTCAGGAGCCCTTCACCGCCAACGTGGCCAGGAACGACGCCATGAACGCGTCGAGCGGCTGCTCCGAGCCCTCGCCCCAGCCGTCCTCGTAGAGGTCGACGATCGCCAGGCCGGCGGCGGTCTGGCCGCCGAGCAGGTCGGCCAGGGTGTGGCTGAATTCCATGGCGTCGCCGCCGGCCACCTCGGCGCGGCGGCCCGTCGGCAGATGGTCGGGCGCGTCCTCGCGATACGGCAGACGGTTGGCCACCACGAGGCGGCCGTTCTGGTCGGCCTCGTCGGCGTCGAAGAGGTAGAACGCGGGGTTCAGGAAGCCGCTGAGCAATCGTCCGCCGGGACGCAGCACCCGGGCGCACTCCCGCCACACCACCCGCACCTCGGGCACGAAGCACACCGACACCGGATTGAACACGAGATCGAAGCACGCGTCGTCGAAGGGCAGGGCGCTCATGTCGCCCTGCAGGCAGGAAAGGGCGAGGCCGTCACGGCCGGCCACCAGGGCGTCCTTGGCGAGCTGGATGTCGGAGAGGTCGTAGCTGGTGACCCGCGCGCCGGCCGCCGCCAGGAGCGGCGCCTGCTGGCCTCCCCCCGAGGCCAGGCAGAGCACGCGCGCGCCCGCGAGCGGCCCCAGCCACTGCGGCGGCACCGGGCGGGTCGGCGTCAGGATGACCTCGAATTCGCCGCGACGGGCGGCGGCCACCTGCTCGCTGGTGACGGGCTCGGCCCAGCGCGAACCGGCGGCCGACTGGCGGTTCCAGGCCAGGCGGTTGTGATGGGCGATGCGGTCGGGCATGGCGGCGGCTCCGGGATGGCGTTGACGGGGCGTCATGCGCGGCATGGTACCACGTCGCCGGGCGCGTGGGCATCATTCGCGCGGCGCGGGAGCCGGTCCCGGGATCCATCTCGTGGGCACACGCTACTTCAACAGAACGCACCGCCGCGTCAGGTCCGCGCCCCCGGCCTCGAGCCGGTACACGTAGAGGCCCGACGCCAGACCGTCCGGTTGCCAGGTGACCGCGTGCCGGCCGGCAGAAAGGGTGCGGTCGACCAGCTGGGCCACCTGGCGTCCCCGGACATCGTACACGGTGAGCCGCACCGGCCCGCTCCGCTCCAGGGCGAAGGCGATCTCGGTGGCGGGGTTGAAGGGGTTGGGCCGGTTCTGGGCCAGGGCCACACCCGCGACGGCGGGCGCGTCGGTGAGGTCGAGCGTCCGCTGGACCGTGACGGTGCGGGAGGTCTGGCCGTCGGCGATGCAGACGTACGCGCCGAGGTCGGCGTCGCCGAGGGTGACGAAGGCGAGGTCGGCGCCGGTCCCGCCCGGCAGCGGCACGCCGTCGCGGTACCACTGGTAGCCCGGGCCGGGCAGGTTGGAGCGGATGACGACGTCCGGAACGGCGATGCCGTCCCCCACGCCCACCGTCTGGTCGTCCACGCCGGCCAGGGTGAGCGACGCGCAGGTCATGCCGCCCTGATTGCCGACGTCGCCGAGCGCGGTGACGGCGACGGGATGCGCGCCGTCCGCGATCGTGCCGGTGTTGCGCAGGAGCCCGGCGACGGTGATGTCGGCCGCCGCATAGGGCCACGAGGCGAGCGTCCCGGTGACGGTCAGGCCGCCCGTCGCCTGGATGTCGCCGTGCACGGCGAACGGGCCGGCGAGCACGCCCCGGTCGATGGTCAGCCCGCTGAGCGCGCCGGCGCCCTCGATGCGGACCTCGTTGCCCGCCGCGGCGAGCGTGCCCTGGCCCATGCCGCCGAAGTCGAGGAAGGTGAGCGACGCGCCGGGCTGCAGTTCCAGGCGTCCGACCACGCCCACGCCCACGGTGTCGGCGAAGCGCACCGGCGTGGTGGCCACGATGGCGGCCGGCTGGAACTCGGGCAGGAAGACGTGGGCCGAGATGACGGCGTCCGGCCCCATGCTCAGCTCGTGGGTCACGCCCACGCCCTGCAGGCTGAGCTGGCTGCAGGCGATCTCGCCGTCGGTGTGGACGTCGCCGGTGACGTTGACGATGAAGCCGTAGCTCGAGTTGTTGCGGATGGTGCCGAGGTTGACGAGGTCGCCGTCGATGGTCGCCGCGCCGCCGCCGGTGACGGTCGCGTTCTGCAGGACGCCGGCCACCGTGACCCGGGTGGTGAAGTGCACGAGGAACGCGGCCTCGACCTCGCCCACGAGCACGGCGTCGTCGATCGAGCAATCGGCGAGGTAGGACCAGCTCACGAAGCGGATCTCGTTGCCCTGGGCCCGGATCTCGCCCGAGACCACGCCGGAGTCGACGGTCAACGGACAGCCGGGCTGCAGGACGAGAGGCGGGCCGGCGGCATCGACGTTGCCGGCGATCTCGAGCGGCGTGGTGACGAGGAGCCGGCCGGCGGCCGCGGCGTTGGTGCGGAAGCTGGTGACCAGCCGGACGGCCGGGTCGTGGCCGATGGTGGCGTCGGCATTGCCGATGAACTCGGTGGAGCGCAGCTGCCAGGTGCCCGTGGTGTAGGCGTCGCCGCCGAAGCGGACGTCGAGGCCGGTGGAGCCGTTGATGAGGTTGCCGTGGTTCGTGATCGACGTGGTGACCTGCAGCAAGCTGGTGGGCACGAGGGAACCGGAGAGCGTGCCGGCCGGCGTGATCTCCAGGCTGTTGCAGGCCGCGGTGGTCGAGATGGTGACGGCAGCGTCGATGATGACGTCGTCGTCCGACGTCGGCACCTGTCCGCCCTGCCAGGTCTGCGGCAGGTGCCAGGGGCCACCGGCGAGGTCGGTGGTGATGACGGCGGCGGCGGCGAGGGGGGCGATGGCCACGAGGATGGCGCTGAGGGCGAGGGCGGCGCGCATGGATGGTCCTTTCGGCGAGGTTGGGAACCTGATCCGCCGATATCATACCATGTTTGTCTTATATCTACAACGAGGTGTTCGCGCAGGATCGCCTCAGGTCGCGTCGGTCTTCTGGTGCTGGCCGATGAATCCGATCACCACCTTGCCGCTGGCCGCGTCCCAGGCGAACGCGATGCGGATGGTGCGACGACGATCCTTCGACGACCCCTTGCCCACGTGCTCGCGCAGCTCCAGCGTCCGTTTCTGCCAGCGCGTGTGGTACCAGTCGGCGAACCGGCCCACGTTGAGCTCGCTCTGGTGCGACGCGTAGCTCCAGCCGTTGTGCTCGCGGATGGCGAGGTCGAGGTTCTTGCAGGGCGTGACGCCGAGGCGGGCGTCGCGGTAGGTGGTGGCCAGGAACTCGAACGCGCGCAGCACCTCCACGGGCTGGTCGTACAGGCAGCTGCCGTCCTCGGAGCGGCTGTTGGTGGCGAACACGAGCTGGTCGGCGTAGCGCGTGCGCGCCTGCGCCAGCGCCTCGGCCACCGTGGTGGGATCGGCCTCGGGCACGGCGTCGGCCGGGCCGAGGATCCGGGCCAGCCGCCGGCTCTCCATCTCCCAGGCCTGCTCGCGGTTGCGGGTCTGGTCGAGCTCGCGTTCGAGGTCGTTCACCTGGCGGGTCAGCTCCTGGTTCGCCAGACGCAGCGCGTCGCTCTCGGCGGCGAAGATCTCGGCCAGCTCGCGGTCGTCGGTGTCGGCGTGGTCGGCGGCCAGCCGCTCTCGCCGCTCCAGCGACTCCAGCCCCGCCCAGCTCGGCGCCTCGGGATCGTCGACGTAGACCGAACTGCCCGCGATGTAGCCGAGCAGGAACTCCCGGAAGCCCTCGGCGTGGGCGCGGTGAAGCGCCCGGATCGCCTGCGGCCGCCACAGCATGTTGCGGCGCGGGTCGTTGGCCTCCGGCCGCGGCCAATACACCCGCACCGAGCCATCGTAGCAGAGCAGCTGCTCGGGCAGGTAGTGCTGCAGCTCGCGCGACGGCGCGCTGTCGCGGGCGACGACGACGTGGGCGAGCCCGGCCAGCCAGTCGGCGACCGCCTGCGCGTCGACAACCGGCCGCTCGGTCTGCAGGCGCGCGCTGATGTAGACCAGAGGCAGCAGCCGGCCCGCCGACAGGATGGCCTCGGCCAGCTTGGCCGTGTTCTCCCGCCCTACCGCCCGCGCGTCGACCGTCACCGACTGCGAGCCCTTGAAGCCGCCCCAGCGACGCAGCACGTCACGCACCGGCTGCGGCCGGCCGGGCAGCACCTGGATGGGCGCCACCGTCTGGGAGATGGCGCCAACCCAGGTGGCACAGGCGAAGGCGGTCTGGTCGTCGGGATCGCGGCGGGCGCAGATGTCGGTGCACCAGCGGGTGATGCCGTCGTCGGGATCGAGGAACTCGAAGCGTAGGCCCCAGTGGTCGAGGTCGTCGGCGCGGCCGCGGAACGTGTGGCACCAGGAGTGGCGGCCGAGGTCGCAACGGTCGGGCGCGTCGGCCGCCTTGAGGGCGGCCAGGGCGACGGGGTCGACGAGCGGATGCCCGCCCAGGCTGTCGAGGCAGACCTCGGCGACCTCGTCGAGCGACGGTCCGGGCTCGTAGATCGAGCCGAGGTTGAAGGAGACGGCATAGTGCTTCTGCATATGGGTGATATGATACGCTCAAGGGGCGGAAGTGTCGCGGGGGTTGATCGGAAGGGGGGAGCAGAGGGCTGACGGAGGGGCGATTGGGGAATCGGCCACGGCGGAATCGATCGCCACTTGTCACGAAAAGCGGATAATGGTAGGATTTCGGGGTTTCCGGTCGACCTCCACCAAGCGGGGAGCCTCCCAGATGAAGAACCGCTTGTCGGTGTCACTTATTGTTCTGTTCGCGTTCGTCTTGCTCTTAGCGGCAACGACGTCGGTCAATGCGCGCAGCATCGAACAAGCCCAAATCGCGTTCGAAGGGGATCCCGCAGGCGGCATGGGGAACCCTCTCGATTTTCAGGGTACTTCCGGCGGTTCTTCGGAATCCGCATTGGGCAGCCTTAGTCTACCGCGTATCTCCCCTCTCACCGTTCTGATCATGGCCACTCGTTCCCCAGCTTCGCCAGTGTCCATTTGGCTCAACCAGCTTGGTTCGTTTTGGGCATCCAAGATGAGTTCTCCGAACATTCAGCCGAGCGCAACCAACGAGCATCCTCTTCAAGGGTCCCGCTGAATGATGCTGCCAGATATTCGCATCGATCGTATCTACGACAGTGTGCAAGGCGTAAAGTTCGCTGAAGCATACGAGCTCTTCGTACGCGAACTATATGAGCAAGCAATCGACAAGTTCTCGGAGCTTATTGACACGGCCTGTCGCATGTCGATGGTTGTCGATACAGCCGGACCAACAATCTATGACGCGTTCGTATATCGATCGATCTGCGACCACATGCTCGGCCAACATGAACGGGCTCGCGATGTTTTAGTCTGGTTGGATTCCATACTCGAGAACCGACTCCGCAGTGCAATACATGTTGTTGCATATGGCCTCGCGCTAAGCGCTGCTGGGCGATATTCGGAAATCGTCGAAGATGTTGAGAGGTTTCTCTCAGACGAATCTAACCCTGAAACTGAACCGAAGTATGAGCCACTCCTGGTTAGGGGCATCGCTCGCCTCCGAACTGATGACACCGAAGGTGCTTACGAAGATTTCTCTGCTGGCTATTATTTCGCGGGTTGGTTCGGCACCAGATGGCTTCAAGCTGAGTTCGCGAACTATGTTGGCGTAGCTCTCAATTTTTCCGGGTATTACCAAGAAGCCGTTCGGTGGTTGGAAAAGGCCAAGGATATAAGCAACAACATTGGTTCATTTGGCCGTGCAGGCAGGGCTGCACTGAACTGCGGTATTTCTCACTACAAACTTTCTAGCTTTGCAGAAGCGATTCACTCTCTTTGTTCCGCAGTTTCAATCCTCACCCAAGCCAACGACCGAGTCAACCTAGCCCGCACCCACATCGCCCTAGGCAACGTCCACCGCCTCACCCGCGACTTCGAGGTCGCCCGCCAACACCTCATGACCGCCTACACGATGGCCACCGAGTTGGCCATCCCCCGCGAGGAGTGCCTGGCGCTCGAGTTCCTCGGCGACGTCTACCGCGACGAGGAGCGGCCCGACGAGGCCCTGCGCTACTACCAGCGCGGCCTCGCGATCGGCGAGCGCATCGCGCCCGAGGGCGACCTCGTGATGGAGATCCTGCGGCGCCAGGGCGAGTGCCTGATCATGACCGGCAAGGCCGGGGCGGGCCTCGAACTGCTGGCGAAGGCGCGCACCAAGGCCCGCAAGCTGGGCGACCGCTTCGAGGAAGGCGTCATCATGCGCTGCCTCGCCGAGGGCCTGCACCGCAGCGGGCACCTCGACGACGCCCTCGACTACGCCGTGCGGGCCGCCGAACAGCTCGAGGCGATCGACGCCCGGCACGAGCATGCCATCGCCCGCATCGTGGCGGCCGAGGTGCTGCTGACGATGAGCGACGACCCCGGCGTCGACGAACCCCGCGATCGGCTCGACGCGGCCTGGGAGCATGGCCAGGTGGCCCTCGGCCTCTGCCGCGCGCTCGACATCGACCACTGGAACGCGGTGGTCAAGCGGCTGCAGTCGCGCATCGCCCGGCGTCGCGCCGAGGAGGCGAAGTACGCCCGCCGCGACCGGCGCGCCGGCAAGGCCCGCGTCAGCACCGTGCCGGGCGACGTGGTGATCGCCGAATCGCGGGCCATGAAGGAGACGCTGCAGGCGGTCGACGTGTTCGCGCCCTACGACGAGCCCATCCTGCTGACCGGCGAGACCGGCACCGGCAAGGAGGTGGTGGCGCAGCTGATCCACCGCAAGAGCGCCCGCGCCGACAAGCCGTTCGTGGCCGTGAACGTGACCGCGATCCCCCACACCATGTTCGAGCGGGAGTTCTTCGGCAACGTCAAGGGCGCCTTCAGCGGCGCGGAGACCGACCGCCAGGGATTGGCCGCGGCGGCCGACGGCGGCACCCTCTTCCTCGACGAGGTGGGCGACCTGCCCGTGGCCACCCAGGCCAAGCTGCTGCGCCTGCTGGCCGAGGGCACCTTCCACTGCCTGGGCGACCCGGTGGAGCGCCACGTCGACCTGCGCATCATCGCGGCCACCAACTGCGACCTCGAGGTGGCCGTGCGGGAGCGCAGGTTCCGCGAAGACCTCTACTACCGCCTGGCGATCCTGGCCATCCCGTTGCCCGCGCTGCGCGATCGGCGCGAGGACATCCGGCCGCTGCTCGACCATTTCCTGAGCGCGTCGGCGGGCCGCCAGGTGTCGGCCGACGAGTACTTCAACGACACCAGCCTCAAGCTGCTCGATCGCTACCCGTGGCCGGGCAACGTGCGCGAGGTGGCGATGGTGGCGCGGCGGGCCTTCATCTCCCAGCACACCCTCGGCCGGGTCGAGGTCGAGGGTGGGCGTGGGCGCCGACGCCATGGTGCTGCGCGGCCGGGGCTCACGCGTGGCCGAGGCCGCCGCCGGGGCCGACGGCGACAGTGCCGAGCCGCTGAACCGGGCCCGCGTGCTGCTCGCCCTCGAGGAGGCGGCGGGCAACCGCAGCGAGGCCGCCCGCCGGCTCGGCGTCTCCCGGGCCACGTTCTACCGCCGCCTGGCGCGGCTCGACCTCGACCTCGACTAGATCGCGATCGCCGGCTCGAGCGCGCTCAATCCCGCCGCCATCACCACTTCCCTGATCATGCGTCGGTGCTCGGACGGATCGCGCCAGCGACGGCGCCCCTCCGCCGGCAAGCGGTCGAGCGGGTCGAAGTACAGGTAGTACCGCGTCGGGTCGACGGCGGGGCTGCGGTAGACGCTGATGCCCGTGGTCTCGTCGTAGCGGTCGTAGCTGTGCAGGTCGCGCTTGCCGCCGCCGCCCGGCGCATCCATCACGAACGTCGGCGTGTTGAAGCCCGCCGTGGCGCCGCGCACCCAGCGCTCCAGCTCGATCGACTCGGCCAGGGTCGTGCGCAACTCCTCCACGCCCTTGACCATGTCGTGCTGGTAGACGTAGTACGGCTGCACGTTGATCGCCGACAGCCGCCGCACCAGCCGCACCATCCGCTCGGGCGTGTCGTTCACGCCGCGTATCAGCACCGACTGGTTGCGCACCTTCACGCCGCGGCGGAACAGCACGTCCAGCGCCTGCTGCGTGATGAACGTGATCTCCTCCGGCGCGTTGAAATGGGTGTGCAGGCACACCTCCTGGCCGTGGGCACGGCCGTGGTCGACGGCCTCGCAGAGGGCGTCGGTCCAGGCGGTGTCGCGCAGGATCTTCATCGGCATCACGGCCGGTCCCTTGCTCGCCACGCGCACCCGGCGGATGTGCGGGATGGCCAGGAGCGCGAACAGCAGCTCGCGCAGCATGCGGGCCGGCAGCATGAACGAATCCCCGCCCGAGAGCACGACGTCCTCGATCTCCGGCCGCGACGCGAGGTAATCGAGGCTCGCCTGCCAGCGGGCGGCCTGGGGCTTGTAGCCCTGCTTGCTGACCGTGGGCGTGCTGCCGCCGATGGCATAGCTGCGGGTGCAGAACCGGCAGTACACCGGACACACGTCGAGGGCCAGGAAGAGCGCCTTGTCGGGGTAGCGGTGCACCAGGCCGGGCGTGGGCGAGTCGGCCTGCTCGTGCAGCGAGTCGAGCGTCAGCCGCGGGTGGTCCGGCAGGCGGGTGGACGCCAGCGGCAGGAACTGGCGGCGCACGGGGTCGGCGTAGGGATCGGCCCAGTCGATGCGCGACATGACGTACGGCGACAGCCGCATGTTCATGGGCGCCTGGCGCAGGCCGGCCTCCACGTCGAGCAGGAAATCGGGGTGGACGAGCGGGCCGACGAGCTCCCGCAGACCCGCCGCGCTCGTGACCGAGTGGCGGTTCTGGAACGCCGGGTCGAGGAACGTCTCGAGGTCGACGTCGGCGAACGCCGGAATCCGCCGCCAGAAGGGGTCGTCCGGAAACTCGCGGTGGGAGAGATCCACCGCCGGGACGGACGCCTTCAGCGGCCGGGCAATGGCCGTGGCGACATGGCTGGCAACGTGGGGGTCGGGTTCAGAAGGAGGCTGGTCGTCGGAGGCGGTGGCGACACCGGTGTCGCTGGACTTCGCGACACGCTGGGTCTGGGACTTCATCGGCGGTTCCTTCCTGCACGGTACAGGACGAGGGTCGTGAACGTGAGCGAGCGATACTGATCTCGGACAACATTGGTAGCGTTAATTTTGCGGAACGGCCACGGCCGCGACGAGAATTCTCGGCCGACCGGGTCAGTCCCCCATGATCTCCCGGAGCCCTCGACCACGGCCGCCAGTTCCTCGGGCGGCCGGTCCCAGCCGCCGCCCCAGACGGTCGACGGCGAGGGTGCGGACCTGGCTGATGCGCGCCCAGCAGGGCTCGGCGATGGTGTCGGCGGTGAGGGCCAGCGAGAGCGGGAAGCCGGCCCGCGGCGGCTCGTTGACGACGGCCACGGCCAGCACCGTTCCCGAACGTTCGTTGAAGACGTCGTGGCTCAGGACGAGCACCGGCCGCAGGCAGGGACGCTTGCGGCGTCGGCTGCGGTCGAGGTCGGCGAGGCGGATGTCGCCCCTCAGGATGCGGGCCATGGCGACGGTCTGGCGGCGTCGGGCAGGTCCTCGGCAAGGGCCGCCTCCCGGACGGGATCGAGGTTGGCGCACTCGCGGGCCAGGCGGCTGCGGCCCAGGGCGAGCGAGCGTGTCGTCGACGGCCGACTGGATGGCCTGGCTCCGGTTGGGGTACACGCCGGAGGCGGCCAGGAGGTCGAGCTGGGCGAGGGTTCCGGCGTCGAGGGTGATGGCTATCTTGTTCCTGGGCATGGCATTCCTTTGGTATGATATAATATCATACCACGCTGTCAGAGTGGGGGACAAGTGGGGTTTCGGGCCATCTTCCGACGCAGGGCCTACCTCCCCGCGCACGGCCACCCACCGCGGTCAGCAGCAGCCCCGGCACCAGCAGCAAGGCCGTGGCGGCCAGCGGTAGCCAGAACATCTTCACGGCCGTCGGCTGCTCACCGAGGTCGAGCAGCCTGGGCGGCTCGGTGGTCAGGCCGGTCGCCGCGACGACCACACCCCACACGATGACGAGGCCGATCTGCGCCGCGACGTACTGCGACGCCCTCTTCACCAGGCGTTTCTCCACGAGCCACACCCAGTTCAGCACCAGACCGGACCAGCTCCAGCGGGCGTCGGCCCGTCCTGGAGATCGCGGTCGAGGGCACCGTCGCCGGCTGAAGGCCGGCGGCGGAGCTCGTCGAGCAACCGCGGTGGGGCGCAGCCAGATCTGGTCGACGGCCAGGAGGGAGGCGATCGCTGGCGGCACACTGGTGATGCCCACCAGGCTGCGGGTGATCAGGGCCGCGGAATAGATGCGGACCAGCCCGCGCACCGACGAGCCGGCGAGGAGCGGATCCATGTAGGCGGCGTCGTTGATCCGGGCGACGTCCCAGGCGGCGCCATGGCTCCAGGCCAGGGCCGTGGCGGCGAACACCCACCACACGAGCACCACCACGAGGCCCGCCTGGCCGCCGGCAAACCCGGTGAGCCCGGCCCGGAAGCGGGCCACCGCGGACTCCGTGGGCTCGTCGTGCGTCACCGAGTCCAGCGTCTGGTCGAGCAGGACGGTGAGCTGCCGGCGCTGCACGATCACCAGGATCAGGACGGTGGCCAGCCAGGCGAAGGCGCCGATGAACAGCGACTGGGCCCAGGGGCCCCCCTTGTCCAGCAGGCGGGCGAGTCCGCTATCCATGGCGGACCTCCCCGCGCAAGGCGGCCAGGGCGCCCGACCAGGCGCCGCTGATCAGCAAGGCCAGGCCGGCGAGCGCGAAGCCGCCCGTGGCCGGAGCCGTGATGAGGTGCCGTTCCCTCGTGACGGCCTCAAGGAGCGCATCGGAGACCGGGTCGCTGGCGGCGATGGCCTCGACCGCGCTGATGTCATAGGACGCGACCATGAGCAGGACGATCGACGCCAGGATCACCAGCCAGGCCGCACCGCCCAGGACACCGCGCCAGGCCTCCCAACGCAGCTCGCCCGCGGCGATGGCGGTGGCGGCCAGGCGACGGAAGCGGAGCGACCAGGCGATGGTCACGACGAGGCCCATGATGAGGTAGATGGCGCCCCAGTAGGCGAAGGTGCGGTGGGCGATGAGGAAGTCGGACATGGGGGCCTCCGATACGGATTGTCAGGTTCAGCGGTTCGCCCTGGAGACACATCTTCCGGACAGCCGGTGGGACCGATCCGGCCACATCCCTCCGGACATCGACATGGCGGTCGGCGTGAGTCCGCCGACCGACGGTCAGGATGCCGTTCGCTCGATGCCCTAGCGAACCAGCGTTACCGCCCCCACCACCCGCCACCCCTCCCCCTCGCACACCGCGAGGTAGACACCCGAGGCAGCCTCCCGGCCATCGCCGTCGCGACCATCCCAGAACGCCCGGTGCGCGCCGGCGGGCCGCCAGCCGTCGACCAGGGTGCGGACGACGCGGCCGCGGACATCGACCACGCGCATCACGACCCGGGTGGCGCGGGGCACGTCATAGGAGATGACAGTGCCGGGGTTGGCGGGGTTGGGCGCCACGCCGAGGCGGGTCGGGGCGGCCGGCACGCGAGGGTCGTCCTGCGGCACCGAGACGGCGCCACCGCCGAGGTCGACGTCGTGGTCCGGCCAGTCGCTCACCACCACCGACGAGAAGGCCTGGATCTCGCTCAGGCCCACCCCGTGGCCGGCCAGGGGCAGGACGGCCAGGCGCAGCTCGCGGGCGGGCACCGGCGCGTCGAGCACGAGCCAGTAGCCGTAGGCGAGGCGGCCCTCGGCGGGCAGGTCGGCGTAGTCGCCGGAGCGCCAGTAGCCCCAGTCGAGGTGGTCGCCGGGCGGGCTGAAGACATCATCGTGCTGGATGACGCCGAGCTGGGTGCTCGAGCCGTCGGCCGCCACGGCGACGGCCGCGATGGTGCCGGCGTGGCCGTAGACCAGGTCGGGCTGGTGCGAGGTGACGCGGATGGCCTGCACGGGCTGCTCGGCGCCGAGGTCGACGGTGATGACGAGCGGGTCGTCGCCCGCCCAGTAGGCCACCTGGCCCTGCACGTAGGTGGACGTGCGGTAGGTGGTGGGCGGGATCACCACGCCGTCGGTGAGCTCGGCGCCGCCGGTGTCGGGGTTCTCCGGGGCCGACGCGCGCGAGACGGTGTGGGGGCGGCCGAGCGCCACGTCGTCCTCCCAGCGGCCGGTGATCCGGATCTTGTCGAGGGCGTCGCCGGGGCCGACGTCGACGCCGTCGTCGTACCCCTCGGCGACCGGGCCGTCCGCCGGGCGCACGTGCACCCACTCGATGGTGCGATGGCGCCGGGAACGCCGAGTGCAGACGAGCGCCAGACCATCCCTCTTCGCGGACGCGAAGCCTTGCGTCCCTGCCGACCCGCACCTCTGGGGGCGCCCCAGGCCCACTCTGGAGCCCGGCGCACCCGTTGGAGGACATATCTCGCCTCTTCGCGGGGGTCCGGACCTCGGATGATGAACCCGTATCCCTCTGAATTCGAACCGCTAATCTCTTGCGAGACATAGCATTCAATACGTTTCCATTCGTTTCCATCGACCGCGTACGCTGCGGACTCGAATACTTGCCGCCGGTTGACGAAACGTGCGGACATAGCACCATACAGGACAAGAAGGGACACTATTGTGAGAACTCTTGCGCTGTTGACACCGAGTTGCATCCATCTCCGCCAGATTTCGTTCCTGGCGATCTTCCTCGCCCTGGTCGTCTTCATGCCGACCGCAGCCCTGGCGGTGCCCCCGCTATCCCCCGCGTTCATCTCCTGCAACCCCCCCGAACCCTGTGCCTACGAGAACTACACCATCGCCTGGGGCGCGGTAGCCAATGCCGACTACTACGAGCTCACGGTGTTCGTAAACAA
>JAWKQQ010000018.1:0-105986 GCA_041390065.1 Candidatus Krumholzibacteriia bacterium | reverse complement strand
CGCGATCGCCGCGGCCGACACGCTGTTCCACGCGTCCCTGAACCGGGTGGGCGCGGGGCTGACGGCGATCGTCGATTGCCTCTATCCGCCCCTCACGGCGCTGTTCGCCTACGCCATCCTGGCCGAGCACCTGTCGGCGGGCGACCTCGTCGGCATGGCGCTGGTCGTGGCCGCCGTGCTGCTCACGACGCAGGCCCGGTTGCCGCAGGGGATGACCCGCGGCGGCCTGATCGTAGGCCTCGGCCTCGGCGCCCTCGGCATGGGGGCGCTCAGCCTCGGGATCGTGGTCGTCAAGCCGGTGCTGGCCGAGCAGCCGGTGATCTGGGTGACAGGCATGCGACAGTTGGTGGCTCTTGCCGTGCTCGCGCCCATGGTGGCGGTCTCGGGCGAGCGGCGCGCCTGGACCCGCCTGCGCCGCCTGCCCGGCCGTCGCCTCCTCCTGGCCCTCCTGGGGACGCTCCTGGGCAGCTACCTTTCGCTGCTCTGCTGGGTTGCGGGGATGAAATTCACCAGCGCCGGCACCGCCGCCGTCCTCAACCAGACCTCCACCATCTACATCCTCGTCCTGGCCACCCTGATCCTGCACGAGCCGTTCACGCGCCGCAAGCTGCTGGCCTGCGTCCTGGCCGTCGCGGGAGTGGCGGTCGTGATCCTCAAATAGCGAACGTAAATTCTTTCACAACTCGCTTGATTTTATTGAAACATGCGTTATATAACGTGCGTTCTAGCGGTCGTCGGCCGGCGGCTGTGGGGGTTCCAGGGCGCCTGATGACCGCGGGACCGCTTGGCGAGGATGTGCCGCGATGGTCGCGGCCCGAAGCGAGGAATGGTCGATCATGGCCCGGAAAACCTCGTTCACGCGTGACGACGTGGTCGACGCCGCCTTCAGGGTCCTCGAGGCCGGGGGCGCGGGCGCGGTCACGGCCCGGCGGGTGGCCGATACCCTGGGCGCCTCGACGGCGCCGGTGTACAGCAACTTCGCCAACATGGAGGAGCTCCTCGTCGCGGTGATCGATGAGCTGGGGACCGCCGAGGTGCTGCGGTCGTGCCGCCGGTCCTGGACCGACGATCCGTTCCTCAACATGGGGATCGGGTTCGTACGGTTCGCGGTCGATCATCCTCAGCTCTTCCGCGCGATGTACCTCGAGCCCAAGCGGACCTGCGCCGACGAGGACGTCGTCGAGCCCCAGTTGCTGGCCGACCTGGCCGCACACCCGCTGCTGGGGGCCCTGCCGGTCGACCACCGCGAGGAGCTGTTCTTCCAGGCCAGCATCTATACCCTGGGCATCGCCACCACGGTGGTGACCGGGCTCTGGCCCGACCCGGACCTCGCGGTGGTCGAGGCCTGGCTGCGTAGCGTCGGCGGTCTGCTCATCCGGGCGGCCATGGAATCGGCAGGGCTTGCGATTCCGCCGGAATTCCACTTCTCAACGGGCGAGTTCGTGGTGCCGTGGCGGCAACCGGGCTGCGCCGCGACGGAGGACGATCATGACGAGTCGTAGCTCGTGGCGTCGGCGCTGGTGGCCGGCCCTGCTGGTCTGTTTCGCGTCGGCCGTGCCGGTGCTGGCCCAGGCTCCGGCCGCGCTCGAACCGGTGTTCGTGCCGGTGGCGCCCCTGGGACCGACGGTGGTCGCCCGGCCCGGCGCCTCCGACGTGTTCGACCTGCAGGCCTGCCTGGCCGCCGCCGAGGCCGCCAACGACAGCTTGCAGGCCGAACGCCAGCGGCGACATGAACTCTCGGGTCAGAAGCTCCAGGCGCTCTCCAACGGGCTGCCGAGCATCGACCTGGTGAGCGACTGGACGCGCCGGCGCGATCCCAGCTTCGCGCTCGATCCGACCTTCGGCGGCGGCGGCGGCGGTGGTTTCGGCACGGTCCCCGGCGCCGACCCGTGGTTCAACGACTGGCTGGCCGGGTTCGGGTCGTTCATCCCGGCCGTGGAGGACATCCCGGCGTCCACCTACTGGACCACCCGGGTGACCGTGAACTGGGAGCTGAACATCCGCAAGATCCTCGGTGCGGTGGGGGCGGCCAACCTCGGCCTGGACCGCCAGAACCTGGTGATCGAGGCCGCCGAGCAGGCCACCCAGGTGAGCGTCGTGGAGGCCTACTACCGCGTGATCATGCTCGCCGAGGCGGTCAACGCCGTCGAGGCGCAGTACGCCAATCAGCGAGAACTGCTGAGCCTGACCCGCATGCGCTACGACCTGGGTGTGGCCACGCGGCTGGACACCCTGCAGGCGGCCGTGCAGCTGGCCAACATCGAGCCCGCCGTGCGGAGCTATCGGCAGCAGGTGGGCAACGCCGGCGCCCGGCTGAACGTGCTCATGGGGCGCGACCCGCGCGCGCCGCTGGAGATCGCCAACGAGGCGGTCCTGGAAATCGACCCCATCGACCGCGACCAGGCCCTGCTGCTGGCGGCCACGCGCCCGGACCTGCAGGCCGCCGAGCGGGTGGTCAGCATGCTCGAACGGCAGCGCCAGACCCAGAGCGCCGACCGCTGGTGGCCGTACCTGACTCTGTACGGCAGCTACGGCTGGGTCGGGACCGACATCGACACCCAGTTCGACACCGGTCATGACAGCTGGACGGTGTCTGCGGCGGTGAACCTGCCGTTGTTCAACGGCCTGCACACCTCCGGGCAGCTGCGCCAGACCCGGGCCCAGATCCGGCGCACGGAGATCGAATTGCAGGGCTACCGCCGCCAGGCGCAGGTGGCCGCGCTCACGGTCCTCAACAACCTCGAGGCGGCGCGCGAGAACCTCGCGGCCGCGCAGCTCAACCTCGAACGGGCCGAGGAGGCGCTCGCGGAAAGCCTGCTGATGTACCGTCTCGGCCAGACCAGCTACCTCTCGGTGCTCGACGCGGAGTCCGGCCACCTCACGGCGCGGCAGACCCTCATCGAGTCACGTTACCAGGTGCTCACGCTCACCGCCGCCCTCAAGCAGGCCGTGGGCCATGCGCCGGCCGTTCCGTTGACCGCCATCCCCGGCCTCGTGGCCGGCGCCCAATCCAGGGGGTAAGCCGATGTTCCGCAACCGTATGACGATCATCCTGTGCATCCTGCCCGCGCTTGCGCTCGTCGGCTGCCAGGCCGCCCCCGAGGGCGAGGCCGCGCCGGAGGTGGCCCGCAACGTCCGCGTCATGGCGCTGGAGACCTCGCCGGTGACCCAGTATCTGGAGCTCGCCGGCCCGGTGGTGCCGGTGCGTGGCGCGGCGATCAGCAGCGAGGAATCCGGCACCCTCGACCGCATCGTGCACGACAAGGGCGAGCGGGTGGCCGCCGGCGAGCCGCTGCTTCTTTTGGATCGCCGGGTGCTGGCCGCCGAGCTCGACGCCGCCGAGGCGCAGCTCGCGCTGCAGCAGTACAACCATGACCGCATGGTGCAGCTCCGTGCGGCCGGCAAGGTGAGCGAGCTCGACCTGCTGCAGAGCGCGGCGCAGCTCGCGGCCGCCCGCGGTCAGCGGGACGTCGCCCGCACGCGCCACGACCGGGCCGGCATCAAAGCGCCGTTCGCCGGCATCGTGGCCGACCGGTACGTCGAGCCCGGAGAGCTGGTGGCGCCGGGCATGCCGGTGGCCCGGGTGATCGACCCTACGTGCTGAAGCTCGACGGGGCGCTCACCGAACAGGACGTGACGTGGGTCAGGCCCGGGATGCCCGCCGAGGTCGAGGTGCAGGGCGTCGACAGGCCGCTGGCCGCGACCGTCGGCTGGGTGGGGTTCGAAGCCAGCAGCAAGAACGGCAAGTTCCCCGTCGAGATCCACGTGCCCAACGCGGACCTGCGGCTGCGCAGCGGCGCCATCGGCCGGGCGCGGGTCTCCAAGGGCACCGTGGACGGCCTGGTCGTCATCCCGCGCGACGCCGTCATGCCCGGCGACGGCACCGAGCACGTCTTCGTCGTCGACGGCGACCGCGCGCACAAGCGTCTGGTGGAGCTCGGTCCGGCCCAGGGTCTGATGGTGGCCGTGCGCACCGGCCTGGCGGCGGGCGACGAGCTCGTGGTCCGCGGCCAGCGCGACCTGCGCGACGGCGGCCTCGTCAACGTGACCGAGCGCGTACCGTACGGGGACGGGACGTCGGCGGCGGATCCGGACGTGATCCGCGCCGCCCGCGCGGGCACGCGCGTGACCGGGGAGGCCGGGCGATGAAGATCACCTCCGGCGCGATCCGGAAGTACCCGATGATCTTCGCCTTCATGGTGGTGATCACGGTGATGGGCCTGGACTCCTACAACTCGCTGCCGCGGGAGTCGGCGCCCGACGTCAAGATCCCCTTCGTCAACGTGGTCGCGCCCTATGCCGGGACCGCGCCGTCGGACATGGAGAACCTGGTCACCCGCAAGCTCGAGCGCGAGCTGAAGGGTCTGCCGGACCTCAAGCAGATGACGAGCACGTCGTTCTACGGCATGTCGATGGTGACGCTGGAGTTCACCGACGACGTCAACATGTCCGACGCGCTGCAGAAGGTTCGCGACCGCGTGGATGTGGCCAAGCCCGAGCTGCCGGCCGATACGCGGGACGACCTCGTGATCATGGAGGTCAGCTCGAGCGATTGGCCCATCATGCAGGTCAACCTCGCCGGCGACTACGACCTGTTCCGCCTGAAGAAGGCTGGCGAGGACCTCCAGGAGGCGCTGGAGCAGATCCCCGGCGTCCTGTCGGTGGACCTGTTCGGCGGGATCGAGAACGAGGTCCAGGTGCTGGTGGATCCCGAGCGTCTGGACTTCTACGGCCTCGGCCTCGCCGACGTGCAGGACGCCGTGTCGCTGCAGAACCTCACGATCCCCGGCGGCAAGCTGTCCCTCGGGCAGTTCGACTACAAGGTGCGCGTGCCGGGCGAGGTGGCGCGGGTGGAGGAGATCCTCGGCTTCGTGGTCAACCCCGGGGTCGAGCCGCCGTTCTATATCCGGGACGTCGCCGAGGTGCGCTTCGGCGTCAAGGACCGCGAGACCATCTCGCGGGTGAACGGCCGCGACGCGGTCACGCTGTCGATCACCAAGCGCTCGGGCGAGAACATCATCGACATCGCCGACGAGGTACGGGCCACTATCGCCGACCTCACGCCGACCTTCCCGTCCGGGACCGCGGTCAGCATCGTGGGCGACCAGTCCAAGGACATCCGCACGATGGTGCACGAGCTCGAGAACAACATCATCAGCGGCCTGATCCTGGTGGTCGCCGTGCTGTTCCTGTTCCTCGGCTTCGCCAACTCTCTGTTCGTGGGCGTGGCGATCCCGTTCTCCATGCTCATTTCGTTCATCATCCTGCGCGCCTGCGGCATCACCCTGAACATGGTGGTGCTGTTCAGCCTCATCCTGGCGCTCGGCATGCTGGTCGACAACGCGATCGTGATCGTCGAGAACATCTACCGACACCGCGGCCAGGGCAAGGACGCGGCGGACGCCGCGCGGGACGGGTCGCATCAGGTGTCGGCCGCGGTGATCGCGTCGACCCTGACCACCATCTGCGCCTTCGGACCGCTGGTGTTCTGGCCCGGCATCATGGGCGGGTTCATGAAGTGGCTGCCGATCACCGTGATCATCACGCTGTCGGCGTCGCTGCTGGTGGCCCTGGTGTTCAATCCCGTGCTCTGCGCGCGCTTCATGCGGCCGCCGCGCGACGGCGGCGGCAGCACCCGGCTCGGCGGCTGGCTCATGTCGTTCGGCCTGCGCACCTATGCGCCGACGCTCCGCTGGGCGCTCGGCCACAAGGCCCTGACGCTCGTGCTCATGGTCGTGCTCTTCCTCGCGATGAACGTGCTCTACCTCGAGTACAACCACGGCGTGGAGCTGTTTCCGGACATCGATCCGAACGTGGCCCAGGTGGTGGTCGAGGCTCCCAGCGGCACCCGCATCGAGCTGACCGACGACTACACCCGCCGTTGCGAGGAGGCGACGGCGTCCATCGGCGACCTGCGGGCCTACAGCGCGTCGGTCGGCGTGACGGTCAACGGCATGGGCAACGGCGACTCCGCGCCCTCGAACAAGGCGCTGGTGATGATGGAGTTCGTCGACAAGGTGGACCGCGCGCGCTCGTCGTCGGCGGCCCTGGAGGAGCTCCGCGGCAAGCTCGCCGACTTCACCGGCGCCACGGTCACGGTCGAGAAGCGCGAGGAGGGCCCGCCGACGGGCAAGCCGGTCAACATCGAGATCTCGGGGCACGATTTCGCCGTGCTCGGCGACCTCGCCAAGCAGGTGCGCGAGGAGATCCGCGGACTGCCCGGACTCGTGAACATCGTCGACAACTACGACAACGATCTGCCCGAGATCCGGGTGCGGACCGATGTCGAGAAGGCGGCGCGCTACGGCCTGCGGACCTTCGACATCGCGAGCACCGTCCGCACCGCGCTGCACGGCGCCGAGGTGGCCAAGTATCGGCTCGGCGAGGACGAGTACGACATCACCGTGCGGTACCAGGATCCGTTCCGGCGCAAGCTGGAAGACCTCGAGAACGCGACCGTCTTCTACGAGGGCGAGGCGGTGCCGCTGTCGGCCTTCGCGACGCCCGAGTTCACCACCTCGCTGGCCTCGATCAGCCGCATCGACGGCCAGCGGGTGGTCACCGTGTCGGCCGATGTCGCGAGCGGCTACAACGGCAACGCGCTGCTGGCCAAGGTGCAGGAGCTGCTCGCCGGTTTTCCGCTGCCGGCGGGCTACCACCTGGCGTACACCGGCGAGAGCAAGGACCAGGAGGAGGCGCAGGCGTTCCTCAGCGACGCGTTCGCGGTGGCGATCATGCTGATCCTGCTCGTGCTGATCTCGCAGTTCGGCTCGGTGACCCAGCCGCTGATCATCATCATGTCGGTGATGCTGTCGTTGATCGGCGTGTTGGCGGGTCTGCTGATCACGGGCACGGCGTTCGGCATCATCATGACCGGCGTGGGCGTCATCTCCCTCGCGGGCATCGTGGTCAACAACGCGATCGTGCTGCTGGACTACATGAACCAGCTGCGCGAACGCGGCCTCGGCCTCGAGGAGGCCATCGTGCGGGCAGGCGAGACCCGCTTCCGCCCCGTCGTGCTGACGGCCGTGACCACGATCCTGGGTCTGATCCCGCTGACGACCGGCTTCTCGCTCGACTTCGAGCAGCTCTTCGCCGGGCGGGCCGACCGTTTCGTCGTGATCGGCGCCGAGTCGAGCCAGTGGTGGGGTCCGATGGGCGTGGCGGTGATCTGGGGCCTGGCGGTGGCCACGTTCCTGACCCTGATCGTCGTGCCGGTGATGTACGCGTCGCTCGAGGGCTTCAAGGAGTCGCTGGCGCGAGGATACCGGGCGCGGACGGACTCGCCGCCCGTCCCCTGATGGACGCAGGCCCAGACCGTATGGTCGGGGCCCGCGGCGTTCCGGCCGACCTGCGTCGGCGCCTATTTCACGAGCGTGGCGGTCCGGGTGTACTGCAGCCCGGCGGCGCGCAGGCGGTAGAGGTACGTGCCCGAGGCCACCGCGCGGCCGGACGCGTCGGTGCCGTCCCAACGCGCCTCCGTGGTGCCGCCGGGGCACTCGCCGTCGATGAGCGTGCGCACGAGGCGGCCGCGCGCGTCCAGCACCACGAGTTCCACCTGGCCGGGGTGGTCGAGGTCGAACGAGAAGGTGGTGGACGGGTTGAACGGGTTGGGGTGGTTCTGGTGCAGGACGGTGGCTGCGGCCGGCGAGCCGGCGGCGGTGAGTGCCTCGCCGTGCTGGAAGGCGACGGTCCGGGCCGGGGCCACGCGCGGGTAGCTCGCCGTGCGGCCGCTCTCGTCGCTGGCCGTGACGTAGTACTCGCAGAGCGCGCCGTCGGCGGGCGCGGGGATGTCGGCCGCGTACTGCCAGTCCGCGCCGGTGGCGACGAGGTCGATCTCCTGCCAGTCGCCTCCGTCGTGACGGTACACCAGCCTCGTCGCGGTGAGCGGTCGGCCGCTGTGGGCGCGGATCTCCGCCGTGATCGTCACCGGCGCGAGGGCCTGTGGCTCGCGCACCGGCGCATGGTTGACGCGGAGCATGCCGGCGTCGAACAGGGCCTTGGTGCGGCAATGCAGGGCGTCGTCCGAGAGGAAGCCGCTGTAGTAGTAGCCCTGCACGGTGTAGCCCGGGGCGGCGTCGCGGTAGGCGGCGAGGGCCTCGTCGTCGTAGGCCGCGTTTCCGAACGTCGGCACGTAGATGTGGTCGTTGAGGATGAGGCTGTTGGTGTAGCTCGCCGGCGCGTTGCTCCCGATGTTGTAGCAGTAGACGCGGGAGACCTGGTAGTTGCGCCCGGTGGACGCCGGGAGGCTGGCCAGGAGCGTGGCCCGCTGGTTCAGGGTGGCGTAGGTCGGATGCGAGGTCCAGACGTCCTTGACGAGCACGGTCTCCTCGTCGAGGAACTTGGCCCAGGTGTCGATGTGGTGGATGCCGCCGGACTCGATGTACTGCAGGACCTGGTACTGCTGGACGCCGTAGTAGTCGAGCATGAGCTGGTCGACCTGGGCGGAGGTCATGCCGTTGGCGCTGGCCGCCTCGTCATAGACCAGGCGGGTCGACGCCGAGATATGGGCGCCGTCGGTCATGTAGTTGCCGCCGGTGTGGTACATGTCGTGGCTGTACTTGGGCAGGCCGAGCTGCTGGGCGACGTAGATGGGGATGAGGTTGTCGTTGGGGCGGTAGGGCCGGTTGTACGTGTGGTCGACGATCCCGATGTCGCCGTTGCCATCGAAGACGTACCAGGGGCCGTAGTCGCGGGTCCAGATGCTGTCGTTGTTGCGGACGACCCACTGGACACGGGCCATGTCCACGCCGTTGGCGCTGAACGAGCTCTGGGCGCTGGCCTGGTAGCTCGAGGACACCACGACGTAGATGGTGACCTGGTCGTCGAGGTCGCGCAGCAGGTTGTACGGCAGGCCCAGGGGGTAGCGGATGAGCACGCCGGTGGCGGGCTCCCACTCGGCGACGTTGCGCACCGGCGCCACCGGCGGCGGGTCGGTCACGCGCAGCCGGTCCGGCCGCTCGTCGGCCCGCGCGAGCCCGTAGAGGCGCTCGGCCTCGGTGGCCTGGCGGGGCAGCAGGGGCTCGAGGCCGTCGACATCCCACTCGCGCGCCTCCTGCTGGAGGCCGGGCAGGGGCCCGGCGGTGGCCAGGGCGGCGGTGATCAGCAACGCGGACAGCAGCAACAGGCGTAGCGACTTCATGCAGGCTCCTCGGAACGGCAGGTTGGCTCGGGGGCGAGTCCACAGGCGACAATGATAGCACACCCCGCCGGCGGAGCGACACCCGGGAGCGCCGGACGAGAAATTTTCCGTCGACCCCTCAAGTTTCGCGACGACGTGCCGATACCCTCGATGGGAGGTCGGACCTGTGACCATCGGAGTCCTCCAGAGCGCCCTCCAGGGCCTGCACGACAACCAGCGCCGCGCCGAACGCGCGGCCCAGGACACGGTCCGCGCCACGCTCGACACCGCCGAGCCCCCGGATACCGACCTCGCCGACGCGGCCGTTCGCCTGATGGTCGCCAGGCGTGGTTTCGAGGCCTGCCTGGCCGTCGCCAGGGCCGCCGACGAGATGCTCGGCACGGTGATCGACGTCCTGGCCTGAGGCGGGGGCGGATCGCCCCTTGGCCGGACCGCCCGATGCCCGTACCATGCCACCAGCGCACCATGCCCGGCGACCGTCTCCGTGGAGGCCCGATCTTGCGTCACGTACCCGTGTTGTTCGAGGACCATACGGCCGTCGGGTTCCGGCCCCTGAGCTGGAGCCTGCCCGTCGGCGAGCTGCGTTGCGGCGTGCTCAATCCGCGTGAGCGGGTCGAGTCGGCCTGTGGGCGACCGCCGGTGCTCCTGCTGCGGAGCTTCCTCGAGCCGCTGGCCCTCGCCGGCGGCCACGGCTGCGGGCGCGAGGCGATCGGTCGGGAGCTGAGCGTGGGTGGGCCCGACGGCCTGCTCTGGTTGTCGGCGCGCCTGGGCGCGGACTGGGCCTTCCTCGAGTCGGTGGTTCGGCGAGCGGAGGCGAGCGCGGAACCGTTCGCGCTGGCCGATGCAGAGGGGCTGCTGGCGGCCGCCGTGCCCGCGCCGCAGGCCGCCAGCTGGCTCGCTCACTGGGACGCATGGCGCCAGAGCGCCGACGAGACCGCCTGCTGGCGTCAGCCGGGCGTGGCGGCGCCGCGCTGGTCGCCGCCGTGCACAACGGAGCCGGCTCCCGACACGGCCCGCCCCTGGCGGCGGCTCTGGGACCTGCTGCCGGCGACGGCGGCGGCCATCGCCGCGGACCTCCGCCGCCTACGGGGCCGGCTGCCGCGGCGGGTCATCTGGGGGGCGGTGCCGGCCGATCCGGCCGCGGCGGCCTGGCAGGCGCCCGTGGATCTCGCGGATGCGACCGGGCGCGGCATCGGCGGGTGCGTCGTGGGCGGCGGAGCGGACCAGGTATGGCTGGGGCCGGGGTGCCGTCTGGCCGCGAGCGCGGCGATCGACGCGAGCGCGGGACCGGTGATCCTCGGCGCGGGCGTCCGGGTGCTGCCTCACACGTACCTGGAGGGGCCGCTCTTCATCGGTTCCGGCAGCCTGGTCAAAGCGGGCGCGACCATCTACGGAGAGACGCCGCTGGGCGCGGTCACGAAGGTGGCCGGGAGACGAGTCGACACCCGATTTCACGAACAAGCAGCACGAGGGATTCATCGGCCACGCCTACCTGGGCAGCTGGTGCAATCTGGGCGACTGACCACCAACAGCGACCTGAAGAACACCTACGGCGTGATCCGGGTCGACCACGGCGACGGCGAGGAGGACACGGGCCTGCACTTCGTCGGGCTGATGATGGCCGAGCACGGCAAGACGGCGATCGGCACCATGTTCAACACCGGCACCACGGTGGGCTTCGCGAGCAACGTGTTCGGCTCCGGGTTCCCGGGCAAGTGCCTGCCGAACTGGACCTGGGGAGACGGCCGCGGGGACGCCCGGCAGGACCCCGACCGCGCCCTGGCGACCGCCCGCACCGTGATGGCTCGCCGCGGCTGCGAACTGACGGACGGCCATCGGGAGATCTTCCGCTTCCTGGGTTGACCGGGCGCCATGCACGACGGCCGCTCGCGCGCCGTTGCATCGGGCAACGGTCGCCGGGCGGATGCCCTCGCGCCACCTGTCAGAGCTGCGACATAAGTCATTGATCTTGAACGGCATGCGTGTCGTGTCGTCCGCGCCGAAGCCGCGGCATGCGTCTTGATGAACCCGCGCACAATGTTTCCTGCGCTTCGCGCGATCTGGCCACCAAGACGATCCGCATGTCGGCTCCTGCGGATTCGACCGGAAAGGCCACGCGGAGGTAGTCGGGAAACATTTTTTTATGCAAACCCCTGTATCTAAAGCATTTGACACCATCGAAAATCCGTGATAGGTTGTGCGCGCATCGGGGTCGCATCCGACCCGCGATCATGCGTTCCTAACTCCCGGGAGCCCTGCCATGACCAAGGCCGAACTGGTGGAATTGATTGCCGGCGAGACCGGTATCTCCAAGAAGGACACGGGGATCATCGTCAACCTGATCCTGGAGAACATCGGCCAGGCCCTGGTGAGCAATGACAAGGTCGAACTGCGGGGCTTCGGCAGCTTCAAGGTGAAGCAGCGCCGTTCGCGGCAGGCCCGCAATCCCCGCACGGGCTCGTCGGTGGACGTCCCGGCGAAGCGGGTCCCGTATTTCAAGGCCTCCAACGAGCTCAAGGTCCGCCTCAACGGCGACGCACAGGAGTAGCCCTCGGGGGTTGTGTTTCAGGGCGACGCGCGCTAGATTGGGCGGTCGCTTAGCGGGCCCTGCGAGGGCCATCAATTCCATTGCCCGCTCCGCAGTGAGCCCAGGATCGAGGAAAGGTAGGCGTCACCATGCCCAACGGTCGCAAGCGCAAGCGCAAGAAGATCGCCACGCACAAGCGGAAGAAGCGGCTGCGCAAGAACCGTCACAAGAAGAAGTAGGTTCGACGGGCCGGCCCCTCGGGTGCCGGCCCGCTTCGAGACGGGGCCGGCGAAGGAGCGAGACCGTGACCGATTTCGGCGAACGCAGGCGTTCCCAGCGGGTCGACGCGCAGCTGCGCATGCGCATGGTGGTCGGCGCCGAGGGATCCGAGCAGACCACCGACCTGGAGACGCTGAACATCTCCACCAGCGGGGTCTACTTCCTCAGCGACTACTTCCTCGCGCCCATGACCAAGCTGGCGCTGGGCCTCGAGGTGGCGGTCCCGGGACAGGCCGAGGGCGAGAGCGATCTCGCGCTCGTGCAGTGCCAGGGGCTCGTCGTGCGGGTGCAGCCCGAATCGCCCGATGTGGGTCCGGGGCCCTACGAGGTGGCCGTGTTCTTCACCTGGATCGAGCCCGAAGGCCAGGCGATCCTGAACGACCACATCAACCTGCTCATGGCCGACGGCTGACCGCCGGACACTCCGCTCAGGTCCGCCGCGAACCGGACGATGAAGGGGGGACGCTCGCGTTCCCCCTTTTCCGGCGGTCGGTCATGGATCCCACGACCCTTGCGCCCCTCAGCCTGACCTGCGCCGATCAGGAGTACGACCTGTCGGCGCTGCCGTTGCCCGTGGTGGTCTGCGAACAGGACGGGGCGGTGCGGACGATGACGTCGGCGGCGGTGGCGCTGCTCGGCGGCCGGGCGCCCGCGGGCCGCGACGGACTGGCCTGCCTGCTCGCGGCCGCGGGCGTCGAGGAGCCCGTCGCGATCCTGCGTCGGGCCCGGACCCGCGCCCGGACGGTGCGTCTGCGGCGACAAGGCCGCCGGCTGCGAGTGTCCGTGAGCGCGACGTCGGCCCCGGACGGCAGCACGGCCTTCCTGCTCATCCCGGATCCCGACGACACTGCCCGGGAGGCCCAGCGGGCCGAGTTCCAGTCGCTCGTCGCCCATGATCTGCGGTCTCCGCTGGCCGTGATCCAGGGCTATGCCGGCCTGCTCGCCACCGGGCTTTCCGGGCCGCTGAACGGCGACCAGCGCGAGTTCGTGGCCGGGATCGAGCTGAAGATCGAGGAACTCGTGCGCCTGCTCGACGACTTCCTGGACTACCAGCGCCTGGAGGCCGGCGCGCTCGCGCTGCGTCGGGAATCTGTCGGCCTCGCGGACCTCGCCGCGCAACTGGTCGAGGAGTATGCGGGACGCGCCGCGCGCCGCGGACAGGTCCTGAGCCTCGACCTGGATGGGAGCGACCTCAGCCTGGATGCGGATCCGCTGCGGGTGCGGCAGATCCTCGACAACCTCCTCTGCAACGCCGTCAAGTATGCCGACGAGGGCACCTGGATCCGGATCGGCGGCCGCCGGGTCGGCCAGGACGTGGAGCTGACCGTGGCGGACGGCGGACCGGGCGTACCGGCGGCGGAGCTGGCCGTCCTCTTCCGGCCCTATGGCCGGGGAAGCCTGGCGGGGCGGGCGTCGGGCACGGGACTCGGCCTGCTGGTGGTGCAGCGCCTCGTGGAGTGCCACGGGGGGCGGATCGCCGTCGAGAGTCCTGCCGGCGCCGGTCTGCGCTTCGTCGTCACCCTGCCGCAGATCGGGCCCGGGCCGGCCGCGGACGTCTGAACAGGATTCACCCACCCTTGCCTGCGGCCCGGCCACCGCTGGCGCCGGCGCGCCGACTCGTTGACGAATCTGCGCGCGGCGGCGTTCTTGCTAAGACTATTCACGACAACAAGATAAGCCCCGTCGCCCGTCACCCGGCCGCCACCCGGCACGGCCCCGCCGACGGCATGCGCCTTGCGCCATGCCGGCGATGGTCATGCCCGGTCGTGACCGTGGAAGGGAAGGTTCACCATGCTGCGTTCCTTGCAGATGGCGAGGACGTCGATGCAGATCGAACAGGCGCGGATCGACGTGCTGGCCAACAACCTGGCCAACGTGGCGACGTCCGGCTTCCGCCAGGTGCTCACCCGGGTGACCGAGGAGGGGGCCACGACCGCCGCCGACGCGCCGCCCGGCGGGCGCCCGTCGGCCTTCGACCTCCGGGCGTCCCGCGATCTGAACGTCAGCCACGCCACCGATACGCGCTCGGGGGACATCTCGGCCACCGGCCGCAACAGCGACGTCGCGCTCCTCTCGCGCGGGTTCTTCGTCGTGCAGGATCCCGAGGGCGGCGAGTTCTACACCCGCGACGGCAGCTTCTACCTCGACGACAACGGCCGTCTGGTGACCGCCGGCGGCCAGCAGGTGCTCGGCACCGGCGGGCCCGTCGAGGTCGGCGGCGGCACCCTGGAGATCCAGAACGACGGGGTCGTGCTCGTGGACGGCGCCGCCCGGGGACGCCTGCGGGTGGTCGATTTCGGCGACCCGTCGCTGCTCCTGCACCGGGGCGACAGCCTGCTCGCCGCGCCGGCCGACCAGACCGCCACCGACGTGCCGGCCACCGAGGTGTCCGTCCTGCAAGGCCACCTCGAAGGCAGCAACGTCGACGCCGTCCGCACCCTGGTGGACATGATCGCGGCCCAGCGCGCGTTCGAGGTGCAGTCCAAGATGCTGCAGGCCGCCGACGAGAGCCTGCAGAAGAGTGTGAACAACCTGAGCGCCGTGCGTGGCTAGCGCCCGGAGCAAGCGAGGTGATGACTCATGATGCGCGCCATGGGAACCGCGGCGTCCGGCATGAAGGCCATGCAGATGCAGATCGACACGATCTCCAACAACCTGGCCAACGTGAACACGACGGGCTACAAGAAGAGCGACCTGGCGTTCCAGGATCTGCTCTACGAGCAGGTGGTTCCGGGCGGGCAGCTGCGGGCCTCCGGCCTGGTCGCACCCACCCAGGTCGAGGTGGGCCACGGCGTCAAGATGGTGTCGACCACGCGCGACTTCCGCCAGGGCACCGTGCAGGCCACCAACAATCCGCTGGATATCATGATCGAGGGCGACGGCTTCTACCAGCTGCGCATGCCCGACGGCAGCCTCGGCTACACCCGTGACGGCAGCTTCAAGATGGACGCCGATCGCAACATCGTCACCGCGCTCGGCTATCGCCTGGAGCCCGCGCTGCAGGTGCCGTCGGACGCGACGGACATCTCGATCGCCCGCGACGGCACCGTGTCGGTGAAGCTGGCCGGAGACTCGGCCACCGTGCAGGACATCGGGCGCGTCGAGCTGGTCCGCTTCCCGAACGCGGCGGGGCTCATCGCCCGCGGCGGGAACATCTACCTCGAGTCGCCCGCCAGCGGCGCGCCGCTGACCGGCAACCCGGGCGAGGACGGCCTCGGGGAGATCGCCAGCGGATTCCTGGAGATGAGCAACGTCGAGACCGTCGACGAACTCGTGCGCATGATCACCGCCCAGCGCGCCTACGAGCTGAACAGCAAGACCATCTCCATGGCCGACCAGATGCTGCAGACGGCCAACAACATCAAGCGGTAGGGGACGCGATGACGCGCCTGGGACCATGGCTGGGGTTGCTGGTGGTGCTGGCCGTGGGGCGGCCGGTGCCGGCCGACGCCTGGACGCTGGTCCTGGCCGACTCGGTGCGGGTCGCGCCGGGCAACGTCGCGGTCAGCGACCTGGCGGCGTCCCCGGTGCCCGTGGACGCGGGGCAGGTGGTGGTGATCCCGGGCCTGCGGCCCGGCCTGCGCTGCCAGGTGAACGCGCGGACGGTGCTGCGGCGGCTGGTGCTGGCCGGTCTGGCCGCGGACATCGCGCTGGGCGGCGCGGACGCCTGCCTCGTCGAGGTGGTCGGCGAGGCGGTCGCGAGCGACGAGCTCGTGGCGCGGATCCGCGCGCTGATCGCGCCCCAGGTGCCGTCCGACCAGCCCGACGCGCCGCCCGGGTGGGTGGAGGTCGCGGTGGCCGACCCGGATTTCGTCACCCACGGCGACTGGGAGGTGGCGTGGCCCGAGCCGCGGCCGCTGTGCGCCGGCCGCAACCTGATCACCGTGCAGCTGGAGGGCGACCACGGCCGCCAGCGGCTCTCGGTCGCGGTGACCGTCCATACCTACGCCCGCACGCCGCAGGCCACGGCCGCCCTGGCGCGCGGCGAGGACCTCGACGACCGGGCCGTCGGGTGGGTCTGGACCGACCTCGCGCGCGGCGGCCGGGACGCGCTCGTCGACCAGGACGCCCTGGCCGGCATGATGCTGACGCGCGACGTGGCGGCCGGCGAGGCCGTGACCGGGCGCGACCTCGCGGTGCGGCCGCTGGTGCGGCGCGGCGAACAGGTGGACCTCGTGGTGCAACGCGGCCGGGTGTCGGCGGTGATCCGGGCGGAGTGCCGTCAGGACGGGCACCGCGGCGAGCTGGTGAGCGTGCTCAATCCTCTGACCAAGCGCCCGGTGCTGGCCTCGGTGGCCGGCCCCGGCGTGGTGACCCTGGGACGGTGACGACATGACGGTACGCATCCTGATCGGCCTTCTGCTCGTGCTGGCGACCGCGTCCGCGGCCGGCGGTCAGCCAGGCGCCCTCCTCGACCTCGACACCGGCGCCAGCCTCGTCACCAACGACAAGGCCATCGCCGTCGGCGACGTGGTGACCATCATGATCGTCGAGCAGACCAGCGCCGACGCGGCCAGCTCGGTCGGCGCGAACTCGAAGTCCGAGGTCTCGGGCGGCCCGTCGCTGGGCTTCCTGCAGCCGTTCGGCAGCTGGGGCCTGGACACCGAGAACAAGTTCACCGGCAACGGCAACACGGCCCGTTCGGGCAACCTCCAGGGCGAGATCTCCGCGCGGGTGGCCGAGGTGATGCCGGGCGGGCTGCTGCGCCTGGTGGGCACGCGCACCGTCGAGATCAACGGCGACCGGCAGCTCATCGAGGTGACGGGCGTCTGCCGGACCCGCGACATCGCCGCCGACAACACCATCCTCTCGACCTACATCGCCGACGCCCGCATCGCCTACAGCGGTACGGGCGCGCTGCAGGACGCCGCCCAGCCCGGCCTCATCACGCGCGTCGTCAACTGGCTGTTCTAGCGGGGAGAGAACCATGCGCCGCCTCCGACTGCTGTTCCTGATCGGCCTCTGGTGCGTCCAGGCCGCCGCGTCGCCCGCCGGCGTGACGTCGCGCATCAAGGACGTCGCCTTCCTCGAGGGCACCTCGCCCGAGCCGCTCGTCGGCTACGGCCTGGTGACCGGACTCGGCGGCACGGGCGACGGCCAGAGCAGCGACTTCACGGTCACCAGCCTCACCGCCATGCTCGAGCGTCTCGGGGTGACCGTCGATCCCGCGCTGATCCGCCTGAAGAACGTGGCGGCCGTCGTGATCACCGCGAGCGTCGATCCGACCGCCGGCGAGGGCGAGCGCGTGGACGTCCAGGTGGCCTCGGTGGGCGACGCCAGCAGCCTCGAGGGCGGCACGCTGATCATGTCGCCGTTGAAAGCGGCCAGCGGCCAGGTCGTCGTGGTGGCCCAGGGGCCGGTCTCGATCGGCGGTTTCAACATCAAAAGCGGCGCGGGCAACAGCTTCCGCAAGAACCACAGCACCGTCGGCATGGTGCCCGGCGGCGGCACGGTGCGCAAGCCGCTGACCGGCGCCTTCGTCCACGACGGCAAGGTGGCCTGGCTGCTGCACCACGCCGATTTCGCCACCGCCTCGGCGATCGCCGGCGTCATCGACGGCCGCTTCGGCCCCGGGACCGCCGTGGCGTCGGGCTCGCATCGCGTGGAGGTGGCGGTGCCGGCGGAGTTCGGCGGCTCGCCGGTCGACTTCATCGCCGAGATGGGGGCCTTGCCTACCCTGAGCGACGCGCCCGCGCGGGTCGTGTTCAACGAGCGGACCGGCACCATCATCGTCGGCCAGAACGTCCAGCTCAAGGAGGCGGCGGTCGCCCACGGCAACCTCAAGGTCGAGGTCAAGACGTTCTACGACGTCTCGCAGCCGACGGCGTTCTCCACCGGAGGCAAGACCGCCATCACGCCCGACGTGAACACCAGCGTCCAGGACCACGCGGCCCACGTGCTGCGGGTGCCCGAGACCAGCACGGTGGCTGACGTGGTGGCGGTGCTGAACGACATCGGCGCCAGCCCGCGGGACATCATCGCCATCCTGCAGGCGCTCAAGACCGCGGGCGCCCTGCAGGCCGAACTCGTGATCATGTAGGAGGCTCGCCGTGACCTTGCCCGGCCTCGATCTGCAGTCCAGCGTGCTTGTGACCGCGCGGGGCGACGACGCCCTCGCGGCCGCCCGGCAGGGCGCGCGGGCCGCCGGCGATCGCGCCGGCCTTGAGAAGGTGGCCAGGCAGTTCGAGGCGCTGTTCTACAACCAGCTCCTGCGGTCCATGCGGGACACCGTGCCGGACAACGGCTTCTGGGGCGAGAGCAGCGGCGGCAAGATCTACCGGCAGCTGCACGACCAGGAGCTCGCCGGCCGCATGGCCGACCAGGGCGGCCTCGGCATCGCCGACCTCATCGTGCGGCAGTTCGCTGCCAGCGCCCAGCGCGAGCAGGGCGCCGATCCGCCGGCACCGGTGGGCCTGCCGGCGCGCCAGCGGCGCGCCCTGACGCAATACCGCCAGCTGGAGGGGCAACCGTCGGACCTCGTACGTCTGCGCCACCTCGCGCGACACGAGGGCGGCGCGGTGGCCGACACCCTCGGCCGGTTCGAGAAGGATCTCGTGGCCGCCGCGCGTCAGAACGGCCTCGACCCGGCCCTGGTGCTGGCCGTGGCCGTACGCGAATCGGCCGGCGATCCGGGGGCCGTCTCCGACCGCGGCGCCCGCGGCCTCATGCAGCTGATGCCGACGACCGCCCGGGAGATGGGCGTGGCCGATCCCCACGATCCCGCGCAGAACCTCCAGGGCGGTGCGCGGTACCTCGCGCGCATGCTCGAGCGCTACGGCGGCGACGTCGACCTGGCGCTCGCCGCCTACAATGCCGGTCCGGGCAACGTCGACCGGGCGGGCGGTGCGGTGCCGCCGTTCGCGGAGACCCGCGCCTACGTGGCCCGCGTCCGGGAGCTGGCCGCGCGCCTCGGTGCGCCGGCTGGCACGAATCTGGATAAGGATCCCCCGGACACGACGACCCCAACCTCCGAGGCGAGGTAGACCATCATGCCCGAGACCCGGCAAGCCCCGATCGATACCGAGCGTCAGGTGATGGCGCTCGAACAGGCCCTGCAGGACGAAGGCCGCCGCTACGAGCGCCTGTACGAACTGGCCCTCGATCAGGGCCGCCGCATGACCGGCACCGACCTGGACGCGCTGGCGGCCAGCGCCGCGGCCCTGGCCGAGGGATTGGCCGAGGTGGAGCAGGTGCGTGCGCGCCGCGAGCAGCTGGCGTTCGGGCTCATGGCCACCACCGGCGAGCGGACCCTGCGGCTGACGGCCTGGCTGGAGACCCAGCCAGCGGAGCTGCGTGAGCGGCTGGGGCATCGGGTCGCCGCCGTTCGCGCGGCCGGGCAGCGCCTCCTGCGACAGAACGAGAAGAACCGGCGCCTGGCCAGTTTCTGCCTCGACCTGGTCGAGGAGGAGGCGCAGATGCTGCGGCGCTCGGTGCTCCATGACCCGGCCGGGTGCTACGACCGCGGCGCCCACCCCGCCCGCGACGGCGGGGGCCACATGTTGCAGAAGAAAGCCTAGGGAGCCGGGAGGCCGCCATGAGCTTGAACTCGGTGATGGACAACAGCCTCTCGGCCATGTTCGCAGCCCAGGCCGGGCTGTCCACCACATCGCACAACATCGCCAACGCGGACGTGAACGGATACACCCGTCAGCTCAACGTGCTGGCGCCGCGGCACCCCCTGATGTTCTCCTACGGCGCGATCGGCCAGGGCGTGGACGTGCTGACGGTGCGCCGCACGCAGGACAACTTCCTGCTCGGGAGCCTGCGCTCGCAGGTGGCCAAGGGGGCGCAGTACGGCGCCATGGACTCGGCCCTGTACGAGATCGAGAACATCCTGGGCTCGGTGGACAACGACCACCTCAACAGTGCGATCACGAACTTCTTCTCCGCCTGGCACGAGCTCGGCACCCAGCCGAGCGCCGCCTCGCTGAAATCGCTGGTGGTCGACAACGCGTCGTCGCTGGTGACGGACATGCGCTCGATCGCTGCCTCGCTCGACGAGCTCGGCCGGACCATCGACGAACAGGTGTCCGATCAGATCGACAGCCTCAACTCGCTGCTCCGCCAGGTCGGCGAGGTCAACAGCCAGATCATGAGCGCGGAGACGGGTGGTCAGACGGCCAACGACCTGCGCGATCAGCGCGACGTGCTCATCAATCAGATCTCCGCGATCGCAGCCGTCCAGGTCGAGGAACGCAGCGACGGCAGCCTCGACGTGATCCTCAACGGGCGGACGATGGTGACCCGCGACTCGGTGCAGGGAGTTGACCACCCGCCTGACGCCCACGTCCTCCGGTTACGCCGTCGAGGTGCTGACCGACGGCAACTTCCACGACGTGCAGCTCTCCGAAGGCAGCTTGCGCGGCCTGCTCGAGAGCCGCACCCTGGTGGTCGACGATGCCCGCGCGCAGCTGAACGATCTCGCGCTGACGATCATCAACGCCGTCAACGAGCTGCACGTGCAGGGCCAGACCGGGTCGAGCAGCGGCCTGCTGTTCTTCACCGGCGACGGCCTGCACAACATCGCCGTCAATCCCGTGCTCCTGAACGATTACACCCAGGTGGCCACCTCGCGCAGCGGCGAGGCGGGGGATTCGGACATCGCCCAGGCGATCGCCGACCTCGCCGACCACGACGTGCCCGGCCACAACCTGTCGATCAACGACATGTACCGCGGCGTCGTCACGAACGTGGCGAGCCGCCGCGCGAGCTTCGAATTCCTCGTCGACAACCAGGACCTGGCGATCGAGGCCGTGGAGGCCAAGATCGCCAGCGTCACCGGCGTGAGCATCGACGAGGAGGCCGCCAACATGGTGCGCTACCAGAACACGTACAACGCTGCCGCCCGGATCATCTCCACGGTGCAGGAGATGTTCGATTCGCTCATCAGGATGATCTAGCGGAGGCTCGACGATGCCCATCCGGATCAGCTCGAATTACATGAGCAACCTGCTGGTCAACGACCTGAACCGCAGCCTGGGCAACATGCTCAAGCTGCAGCAGCAGGCCGGTTCGATGCAGCGCATCCTCAGCTACGCCGACGATCCGCGGGGCGTGGGGGCGATCCAGCGCTACAACACCCTGATCGCCAACAACTCCCAGTACCTGCGCAACCTGACCCGCAGCTCGGTGATCATCGAGAACACCGACACCGCCTTGCAGGACGTCAGCAGCGTGCTGGCCGAGGTGCGCGAGCTGGTGTTGCGCGAATCGAGCGCCCTGGCGAACTCCGAGACCCGCGCGACCGCCCAGATCGAGGTCGACAACCTCACCAACCGCCTCCTGGACGTGCTCAATTCTTCGGTGGAGGGCAGCTACATCTTCAGCGGCACCCGCACCGACACCGTCCCGTTCGTGCGCAACGGCGGCACGGTGGTCTACCAGGGCAACGACCGCGTCATGACCGCCGCCGTCGGCCCGGACGCCGACCAGGATCTCAACATCCCCGGCTCGGTGTTCATGGGCTCGATCTCGGCCACCATGACCGGCGGCCAGACGCTGGCACCCCGCCTCGACGGGACCACCCCGCTGGCCGATCTCAACCTCGGCAGCGGCTGGCAGGAAGGCAGCCTCCGGATCGCCGACGGGGCCGGCAACAGCTGGACCGTCGACCTGATGGGCGCCACCACGGTCGACGACGTGCTCACGGCCATCAACGCCGCGACCGGCGGGGCGGTGACCGCCGCGATCGCACCCGACGGCCTGGGCTTCGAGCTGACCGGCACGGGCCCGCTGGAGGTCACCGAGGTGGGCGATGGACAGACCGCCACCTCGCTCGGCCTGCGCGCAGCGTCGGGCGGCGGCACCCTGGACGGCCGCGACATCCGCCCCTCGATCGCCGCGGCCACCTTGCTGACCGACATCCCCGCCCTCGACGGCAACCTGCCGCTGGGCTCGATCGAGGTGGAGATCGCGGGCGTGGTGACCACGGTCGACTTCTCGGGCGCCACCTCGCTGGGCGACCTCAAGACCACGTTCGAGACGGCCATGCCCGGTTTCGAGTTCCGCCTCGACGCCGGCGGCGTGACCGTGATCAGCGGTTCCACGGAGGCCTTCCATATCCGCAATTCCGGTTCGCCGGACACGGCCACGCTGCTGGGGATCGAGGGCACCGGTTCGCCCCAACGCATGTTCGGCGTGATGGAGGACCTGCGGATCGCGCTCGGCAACGACGACCCCGACGCCATCCGGGCCGTGCTGGTCGAGCTCGAGGAGCTCGAGCAGATGGTCCAGACCCAGCTCATCACCAACGGCGGCCGCCAGCAGGACGTCGAGTGGACCGAGGGGCTGCTCATGCAGCGCGATACCCAGCTGCGGGCCAAGCTGTCGGTGGAGCGCGACGCGGACGTCGCCGAGATCTCGTCGGCGCTCGCCCAGGCCCAGACCACGTATCAGAGCAGCCTGCTGGTCACCAGCAAGCTCTTCCAATCCAACCTGATGATGTACCTGTAGACCGGGCCGAGCCCGAACGAGGAGAGTCCCCATGAGTTCCTTCGAGACCACCCGCTTCGGGGTTCTGGAGTACGCGGCCGAGGCCGTGATCGAGCTGCCGGACGGCCTCATCGGACTGCCCGAACTGCGGCGCTGGTTGCTGCTGGACATGGACCAGGACATTCCCATGCGCTGGCTCCAGTCGCTCGACCGCCCGGACTTCGGGGTCCCGGTGATGCCGCCGGTGTTCTTCGCGGACGAGTACGAGGTCAACGCCCGTCATCTGGCCGGCGGCGACCGCGCCGAACTCGTGACCCTCATCATCGCGACCGTCCACCCCGGGGGCGAGCGGATCACGGGCAACCTGCGGGCCCCGCTGGTGCTCGACGTCACCAGCCGCCGCGGCGCCCAGATCGCCCTCGACATCGACGGCCTTTCCACCCGTCAGGACATCGATTACCTCAAATTCGGGCTTGCCGTGGCCGGCGAGGCCGTGGAGAATGCAGAGACGAATACGGCGGTTGAATCCGAGATGGCCGAGGCCCGGTCGCCGGTTCCCAGCTACTGAGGTCGGGCGCAGCTTGCGCCTGTGGCGGACAGGGAGGTCCCGTGCTCATCCTCAGCCGAAAGCGAAACGAGAAGATCATGATCGGAGATGATATCTCCATCCTGATCGTCGATATCCGCGGTGACCAGGTCCAGATCGGCATCGATGCGCCGCGGTCCATCCCCGTCCACCGCCACGAGATCTACGAAGAGATCAAGAATACCACCCTCGACGCCGCGAACTCGGCCAACGTCGACCTGGCGGCCATCCGCAAGCGGATCAACGGCAAGAAGCAGGGGCCTGGCGGCGCGGGCTGATCAGGCCCGGCGATCGAACACTCCGGAGGCGGCCGGCGCGAGCGCCTGGCCGCCTCCGTGCGTCGAGGCGGTGAGGCTGCGGCCGAGCTGGTCGCGGACGGCGCAGCTGCGGGCCTGGAGGATGCGGTCGAGGTCGACGAGCGCCTCGATGTCGGCGGCGACGGCGTCGCGGCCGGCCGGATCGGCGGCCGTGAACGCCGCGTGCAGGTCGGCCAGGACGATGCCACGTTCGTCGACGAGCTGGCGGCAATCTTCCATGGCGCCGGCGTCGAGAGCCGCCTCGATACCGGCGTTCAGTTCATGCAACTTCTCGATGTACTGGCGCAAGCCGTTGCCTCAGGCGGAGAAGGAGAATGACTGCTCGGGGTTGCGGGGCGGACGGGGGTCGGACCCGGCCGCGTTGCCGGAGGCCGGTGCAGGATCCGTTCCTGCGGGCAGGCTGCTGCTCAGCTCGCGGTTGCCGGTGCCGCTGGGGATCTGGCTCCAGGCCGTGAGCAGCGGCTCGAGCACGCGCCGGCAGTTGGCGGCGTGGAGGGGGTCGCGGTCGACCTGCATCTCGAGGATCTCGCTGAACACGTAGTCGTAGAGGGTATCCAGGTTGGCGGCGATCTCGCCGCCGATCGCGTGGTCGAGGGCGCCCCGCAACTCGGCCACGATCCGCTGCGTCAGGCTGAGCCGCCGTGACATCTCCACCCGGTCGGCGGCGGCGCACGCCGCGGCCTTGTCGAGGTGCTCGATCATCTTGCGGTAGAGCAGGACGATGAGCTTCTCCTTGCCCATGGTCTGCAGGTCGGTCTCCCGATAGGCCAGGATGTTGCGGTCGTAGGTCACGGCGGGTCCCTTCCCTAGGACGACTGGTTGTAGCTGGTGAAGGACATGGACATGAGCGAGTTGCCCTGGGCCTGGAGCTGGGCGACCATCTGCTCCATGGCCACGAACTTCCGCTCCAGGGTGATCCGATAGCTCTCGATGCTGCGCTCGTAGCGCTCGATCGAGTTGTCGATGTTCTCGATGCGGGTGTTCAGCGAGTCGGTGCCCATCTTGAACATGCCGCTGATGCTGTCGGTCAGGTTGTCGACCGCGGTGTCGATCAGCGACGCCTTGCCGATGTTGCCATCGCGCTCGATGAAGAGGTCGCGCACCGCGGAGAAGTCGGCCGCGACGGCGTCGGCGAACTTCGACTCGTCGAATTTCAGGGCGCGGGTGCCCTGCTGGTGCTCGATGCCGACCTGGGCGAGCAGCGAGTAGGCGCCGTCGCCGGAATGGCTGGCGTTCATCACGCTCTGCATGCTGTTCATGATCGAGCGCGCGGTGGTGTTGCCGTGCAGGTTGCCGTCGGTCTTCAAGCCGAGCTCGAGGAAGAGGATGACGTCGTTGTAGGCGTCGACGAAGCCCTTGACCTGCTCCTTGACGCCGTCGGCGTCGGTGGCCACGTCGATCTGGACGCGGGTGCCCACCTCGGCGCCCAACAGGTTGATCGACAGGCCGCTGATCGCGTTCTCGACCGTGTTGCCATCGGTGTAGACGTCCAGGCCGTCGATCACCAGGTGCGCGTCGGCGGCGGCCTGGATCGTGGTCAGCACGGGCGGCGAGCCGCCGTTCAGACCGGAGGTATCGATGGAGAAGGCGCCGCTGCTGCCCGGCTCGCCGGTGAGGGAGAGGTAGTAGCCGCCGGTGTCGGAGCCGTCGTAGATGATGGCGGCGTTGATGCCGTCGATCTCGTTGTTGATCCGCTCGGCGAGCGTCGCGAGGTCGGTGTAGGTGTCGATCTCGAGGGTCTGCTCCTCGCCGCCCACGGTGAAGCGGTAGGTGCCGGTGCCGATGGTGGTCGCGGTCGAGGTGTACATCTGCGACCGCGACTTCTGGGCCGCGGCCAGCGCCTGCACCTCGACCGAGAAGGTTCCGGGCGCCGCCGACGACGAGGCCGTGACCTGCAGGAGGTCTTCGTGGCTGCTGGTGGCCTTGAGGGCGGCGAACTCGTTGGCGGTATCGAGTCCTTGGGCCGCCGTCTGCAGGGCCAGGAGCTTGTCCTTGAGCGTGCCGAGGGCCGAGATCTGGCTCTGGTACGTCTGGCGGTCATTCTGGAGCCGGTACACCGGCGCCCGCTTCAGCTCCAGGAGCTGAGAAACGATGGACGCGGTGTCCATTCCCGTGGCCAGGCCACTGAAAGAAATCGTACTCATGCTTGCCTCCCCAGGCACCGGTGACGCTCACCGGAAAGCAGCGGATCAACTCCGACGGTCGACGACCGTACCCACCAGATCGGCCGAACTGCCTCTGGGGTTGAGAAGATTCTCCGGGGGGAACCGCTGGATCACCAGGCCGTCGGACCGACGCCGGATCTCCACGTAGAACTCCCCGTCCTCGAAGCCCAGCTCGACGTCCCGGCGCGGGCCGCCCGCCTGGTCGAGCGCTTCCTGCAATTGCTTGAGCGCCGCCGCCAGGTCCTCGTCCGTCGGCGCGGACGTGCCCGTGGCGCCACTGCCGGGAGGGGCCGGTTCGGCGGAGCGGGTACGCGGCGCCGCATCGCCACCCGCGGTGCGGCCGACGCCGATCACGGGCTGGACCTGGGGACCGTTCTCGACACTGGTCAGGGTCTTCATGGTTCCACCTACCCGTTGGCCGGCGGGCCCCGCCGGGGGGCCCGCCCGCGTTCACGCCACTACTGCAGGAGCGACAGCGCCAGGCCCGTGGTCATGTTGGCCTGCGACAGCACCGAGACACCCGCCTGCTGCAGGATCTGGTAGCTGGTCATCTTGCTGGTCTCCGAGGCCACGTCCACGTCGCGGATGCGGCTGTTGGCGGCCGACAGGTTCTCAGCGGTGTTCTGGATGTTCCGCACGGAGCTCTCGAAGCGGTTCTGCTTGGCACCGAAGTCGGCGCGGGCCGAACTCACCGTCGCGATCGCCGCGTCCACCTGGGTCAGCGCGGTGCCGGGAGCGCCCGTCGAACCGATGTTGGCGGCGAGGCCGAGGCCGGCCGCGTTCATGTTGGTGGCCAGGGCCACGTTGATCGAGGCGGTCGCGGACGTGTCGATGCCCACCTGGATGTCGACGTCCAGCGTGCCGTCGAGCAGGCTGATGTCGTTGAACTCGGTGCCGGCCGCGATGCGGTCGATCTCCGCGCTCAGCTCCTGGTACTCGGCGTCGAGGTAGTCCTGCTGGGCGCCGGAGAGGGTGCCGCCCAGGCTCTGCTCGGCCAGCTCCTTCATGCGCAGCAGGATGCTGCTGACCTCGTCCAGCGCGCCTTCCGCGGTCTGAGACATGGAGATGCCGTCGCTGGCGTTGCGGGCCGCCTGGCCCAGCGCCCGGATGTCGCTCTTCATGCCCTCGGAGATCGCGAGGCCGGCCGCGTCGTCGGCGGCGCGGTTGATCCGCAGACCGCTGGCGAGCTTCTCCATGGACTTGTTGAAGCTGACGGTGGAGTTGTAGAGGTTGCGCTGGGTGTTCAGCGAAGCCACGTTGGTGTTGATGCGGATGCCCATGATCTTCCTCCTTGAAAGATTGGAACAGCTCCGTCGCGCCCGATCCGTCCCTGGTCGAAGTCTGTGTTCTTTGACGGAACCTGGCAGGGTTATCGGTCCGATGTGGCCGTGACTTGAGCGATAATATTCGCGGTTGACGGATTTTCAGGCGGGCGATTGAAGTTACGGCCGAAAACCAGCACTAACGTGAGGGCGGCTCCCCGGTGGGGAGCCGCCCTGGTCGAGCCGGATGCGACGCCGCGCTACTGGAGCAGCGACATCGCCAGGCGGGGACTCTGGTTGGTCTGCGACAGGACCGTGACGCCCGCCTGCTGCAGGATCTTGAAACTGGTCATCGCACTCGTCTCGGCCGCTACGTCGACGCCGCGGATCCGGCTGTTGGCGGCCGCCGTGTTCTCGCTCCGATTGAGGATGTTGCGCACCGAACTCTCGAGCCGGTTCTGGTCGGCGCCGAACGTGGCGCGGACGCCGCTCAGCGTCGCGATCGCCGCGTCGACCTCATCGAGCGCGGCGGCCGGGTCGCCCGCTGCGCCGATGGACTCGGTGATCGCCAGGCCGGCGGCGCTCGTGGCCGTCGCCAGGGAGATCGAGATGGTCGACGGCACGCCGGTGTCGATCCCGACCTGGATGTCGACATCGAGCGTGCCGTCGAGGAGCGCGATCCCGTTGTACCGGCTGGCCGCGCTGACGCGGTCGATCTCTCCGCTCAGCTCCTGGTATTCGGCGTCGAGGTAATCCTGTTGCGCGGCCGAGAGGGTGCCGCCGAGGCTCTGTTCGGCCAGCTCCTTCATGCGCAGCAGGATGCCGCTGACCTCGTCGAGGGCGCCCTCGGCCGTCTGCACGAGTGAGATCCCATCGGCCGCGTTGCGGGCGGCCTGGTCGAGGGCGCGGATGTCGCTCCGCATGCCCTCGGAGATGGCGAGGCCGGCCGCGTCGTCCGCCGCGCGGTTGATCCGCAGGCCGCTGGCGAGCTTCTCGACGCTCTTGCCTTGCCTGATCGTCGCGTTGAACAGGTGGCGCTGGGTGTTGAGCGACGCCACGTTGGTATTGATCCGGATGCCCATGCCGTCCTCCTTGCTGGCTCACTGCGGGGTGGCCCGCCCTGCGGCGGGCCACCGCCCGTCCGTCGGCTAGCCCTGCAGCAGCTTCAGCGCCAGGCCGGTGGTCATGTTGGCCTGGGCCAGCACGGAGACGCCTGCCTGCTGCAGGATCTGGAAGCTGGTCATGCGGCTGGTCTCCGACGCCACGTCGACGTCGCGGATGCGGCTGTTGGCGGCCGAGAGGTTCTCGCTCTGGTTGTTGATGTTGCGGATCGAGCTCTCGAAGCGGTTCTGCTTGGCGCCGAAGTCGGCGCGGGCCGAGCTCACCGTCGCGATCGCCGTATCCACCTCGGCGAGCGCCGTCCCCGGCGTGCCGGTCGAGCCGATGTTCGAGACCAGCAGCAGGCCGGCCGCGTCCATGGTCGTGGCCAGGGCCACGTTGATCGTGGAGGTGGCGGCCGTGTCGATGCCGACCTGGATGTCGATGTCCAGGGTGCCGTCGAGCAAGGTGATGCCGTTGAACTCGGTGCCGGCGGCGATGCGGTCGATCTCGGCCAGCAGCTCCTGGTATTCGGCGTCGAGGTAGTCCTGCTGGGCGCCCGAGAGGGTGCCGCCCAGGCTCTGCTCGGCCAGTTCCTTCATCCGCAGGAGGATGTTGCTGACCTCGTCCAGGGCGCCTTCCGCGGTCTGGACCATGGAGACGCCATCGCTGGCGTTGCGGGCCGCCTGACCGAGCGAGCGGATGTCGCTCTTCATGCCCTCGGAGATCGCCAGGCCCGCCGCGTCGTCCGCCGCGCGGTTGATCCGCAGGCCGCTGGCGAGCTTCTCCATGCTCTTGTTGAAGCTGACGGTGGTGTTGTAGAGATGCCGCTGGGTGGTGAGCGAGGACACGTTGGTGTTGATGCGGATACCCATGGCGTTTTCCTCCTTGAAAACGTGGGGGGCCGACGCACGAGGCGCTGGTCTGGGGCGGCAACGCTGCGGACCGTCCGTGGTCGTGAGCCGTTGCACTTGTCAGGGGGGATTTCGGCACCGCGAGGAGGGGCTTGAGCGGGAAATGAGGCGCGGACGTCGTCGTTGGCGACAGGACGTCCGCGCGGCGCGGGGTGGGCGCGCTCCCTGGCCGGAGCGCGCCCATGCGGGGGAGGAGACGAGCCGGGCGTCAGCCCTGCAGCAGCTTCAGCGCCAGCTGCGACGTCATGTTGGCCTGCGCGAGGACCGACACGCCCGCCTGCTGCAGGATCTGCAGGCTGGTCATGTTGCTGGTCTCCGAGGCCACGTCGACGTCGCGGATGCGGCTGTTGGCGGCCGCCAGGTTCTCCGCCGTCATCGAGATGTTGCGGATCGACGTCTCCAGGCGGTTCTGGGCGGCGCCGAACGCGGCCCGGGTCTGGCTCACCGAGCTGGTCGCGTTCTCGAGGTCGTCCATCAGGGCGCGCGCGGTATCGCCGCCGTCGGGCGGCGTGCCCACGAGCGCCGTGCCGGCGAGGCCGAGCTGCACGCCGTTGGTGGGGGCGGTCAGGTCGATCGAGACCGCGCTGGTGGTCACATCGGTCCCGATGCCGACCTGCACGTCCAGCGAGCCGGCGGTGCCGTCGAGCAGCTTGATGCCGTTGAACTCGGCGGTCGCGCTGATCCGGTCGATCTCCTCGAGCAGCTCCTGGTACTCGCTGTCCAGGTAGGCGCGCTCGGAGTCGCCCAGGGTCTCCGTCGACGCCTGCTCGGCGAGCTCACGCATGCGCATGAGGATGTTGCTGACCTCGTCGAGGGCGCCCTCGGCCACCTGCACGAGCGAGATGCCGTCGGCCGCGTTCCGCGACGCCTGGTCGAGGGCGCGGATGTCGCTCTTGAGGCCCTCGGAGATGGCGAGGCCGGCCGCGTCGTCGCCGGCGCGGTTGATCCGCATGCCGGACGCGAGCTTCTCCATCGACTTGTTGAAATTGTTGGTCGTGTTGAACAGATGCCGCCGCGAGTTGAGCGACGCCACGTTCGTGTTGATGCGCAGACCCATCTCGGTCTCCTCCGTTTGGTGGCCGCCCCGCAGCGGCCCGGTCCGGTTTGCGGCTTGCCGTCGGGCGCCGCGGTCCCGTAGTGTGGGATCCGTCCACACCCTGGCCGGGCATTTCGCCTGCCAGTTGCCGGGCCCGCCTTGCATTTTGCACGCCAGAAGAGATCCGGAATGGAAATTTGCCCGATTTCGGCGGCCGACCACGCGGCGTTCATCGCGTTCCTGGATGCAGGAATGCGGCCGTCCGGCGCCCGGACGCGCGCATCCGAGGATTTCCCGGTCGCCATGGGACCACGGAACCTGGCCGGGCAATTCGCCCTGAAGGACGCCACGGGCTTCGTGGCGGGCCTCGCGGCCCTTGTGCGTCCGTGTCTGAGTTCGGCCGGCGAGGTCCTCGTGGCCGGCATCGGCTCGGTCGTGACGCGGCCCGATCGGCGCGGTCAGGGGCTCAGTTCGCAGCTGCAGCGGGCGGTCCTCGAACGCCTGGCCGAACGTGGGGCCGCGCTCGCCGTGCTCTGGACCGACCGGCCGGAAATTTATGCCGGTCGGGGGTTCGGGCCGGCCGGCTGGGAGTACCACCTGGACCTCGGCGGGCTGAGGGTGGCTGAATCGTGGCCAGCGGACGCGGACGTCGTGGCCCTCGGGGGCGGCGACGCGGAGCGGCTCGCCGGACTCTACGCGCAGCATCCGTTGCGAACCCTGCGACAGCCCGAGGACCATGCGTCGCTCTACGGAATGCCCGGCACGCGAGCGGTCGGCCTCGAGCGCGGCGGCCGCCTCGTGGCTTACGCCTGCTGCGGCAAGGGCGAGGACTTTCCCGACTACGTGGCTGAGTGGGGGGGCGCGCCCGAACCGGCCCTGGCGCTGCTCGCGCACGTGGCCAGGTGCGGCCTGGCCGGCCGCGCGCTCGTGCCGGCGGGCCGCGAGGACCTGCTGGAGCTCGCGACCGCCCGCGGCGCGGGTTTCGCCGCGGTGCCAAGCGGATTGTGGGCCGTGCTCCGCCCGGACCTGCTCGCGCAGCTGGCCGGGCCGGTGCCGGCCGATCACGAACGGGAACCGGGTGCCTGGCTGGGCCGACTCGCCGCCGATGGGACCCCGCACCCCGGGTGCTTGCAGGTGTCCATCTGGGGGCTGGACAGCGTATGAGCGGTCACCGTCCCACGCTCAGCCTGCAGATCCTCGCCGGTCGCGCCGAGGGGCTCGCAGACCTCCTGGCCCACCACCGGGACCTCTGGGACGAGGCCGTGGTGGTTGACACGGGCGCGGGCGAGGCCGGCGCCGTGGCCGTGGCGGCCGGCGCCGAAGCGGCCCGACATCCCTGGAACGACGACTTCGCGGCGGCCCGCAATACCGGCCTGGAAGCGGCGACCGCGGACTGGATCCTGATCCTCGACACCGACGAACTGATCGCCCCGCAGGATTTCGCGACCGTCCGCGCCGCGCTCGCCGATCCGCCGTCGATCCGGATCATGACCACCATCAACTACTACGGCGATCCGCGTCACCCCGAGTGGCGGCCCGTCAGCGGGCGCTATCCCGCGCAGGAGGCGGGGCAGACGGGCTGCTTCCTCGCCGGGCGGGCAGGTCTGTTCCCGCGGCGGGACGACCTGCGGTTCCGGGGCTGCATCCACGAGTCGATCGTGGCCGACGCGACGCGGGCGGGACTGCCGCAGGCGACGCTCGACGTGGCCGTGCATCACTACGGCTACGTCCTGGATCCGGCGCGCAACGCGGCTCGCAACCGCCGAGATGCGGCCCTGGTACGCCGCAAGCACGCGGCGGCGCCCCAGGATCCGGCCGCGTGCCTGGAACTCGCGAGCGTGCTGCTGACCGAGGGCCGGGTGGCGGACGCCCGGGCGCTGCTCGAACGGTTGGCGGCCCATGCCCCGGTCGACAGCGCGGTCACGCGGGGCCGGTTCCTGCTGGGCCGCCTGCTCCGCGAGGGGGGCGACCTGGACGCGGCCGCGGCCTTGCTCGCCCGGGCGGTGGCCGACGATCCTCGCCTGTTGCACTGCTGGCTGGAGCGGATCCGCGTGGAGGCGGCGCGGGAGGCGTGGCCTCGCTGCCACGAACTCCTCGCCGAGGCGCGGGCCCGCTTCGGGGACGACCCGCTGCTCGATCGCGAGGATCTGCGGGCGCTCATCAAGACCGGCCGCCTGGCCGAGGCCGCCGCCACGGTGGATCGCCTGCGTTCCAGGGAACCGGGCTGGCAGGACCTGGCCGGCCTGGCCGACCGCTTGCGCCGCCTCACCGGCGGCGGCTCGCGAGAAATCTAGCCACGGTCGCGCATTCGCACTCAAGTCTGGCAAGAATCTGCCGATCATTGTCAAGCCAGCATCCGCTCCGGCGGCCATCGCGGCCGTGGGCGGCTGGTGCGGCAGACCCTGACCGGACCCGGCAGATGCGGTAACGTGTTGCACTGCGCTGACTCACGGGATCGACGGCGGGGATCGACGCACCAGGCCGGCACCGGCGGAAGGATTCCGTCGGTAGGCCCCATGTTTGCATCCGGGGGGACATGGACGTCCCCGTGGGGGCGAACACCCTGACCAAGTGAGCCGATCATGACGAAGATCATGCCCCATGACCCCACCAAGTCCCAGGTGCTGACCAGCTACGGGCCGCGCCGCGAGGATCACGTGGCATCTCCGAAGGACCTGTCCAGCCATGCCGGGCCGCCGGCCGGCGAGGATAAGGCGGAGATCTCGACGCGGGCGCGCGACCTGCTGAACCTGCGCGCGGCCGTCGAACGCGGCCGGGCCGCGCTGGTCGAGGCGCCCGAGGTCCGGACCGGGAAGGTGGCGCAGGCGCGCGAGCGCCTGGCCAGCGGGTTCTACAACTCGGCGGAGGTCCGCGACCAGGTGGCCGGCAAGCTGGCCAGCATGTTCATGGACCATCCGTTGTTCTAGATCGACACCAGCGCGCGTTCCCTGGGGTGGAGCGGATGACCTTCGGGTCGTCCGCTCCACTTGATGATCGGGGTTGCGCCGGGTGGCAAAAAAATTTACAGTTTGTCCCGGTCGCTGCGGATCCTACCCTGACCCGGCGAGCGGAGACCCATGGTTCCGGACCAGGCACACGATTCCCTGCGGCGCTTGCTGATCATCGGCGAAGCGCCCCGGGCCCTCGATCCGACCGGATGGCAGGTCGAGCACGTGCGCACGCCGGGCGATCTGCCGGCGGGCGTCGACCGTCCCGTGTGCGCGATCGTGGCCGACAGCTTCGATCAGGCCGGCATGGCCGCCGCGCTCGACTGGGCCCGGGGGCAGGGCCTGGCCCTGACCCTGGCGCACCGCGACCGGGACCTGGCCAGCGTGGTCCGCTGGCTGCGCGCCGGCCTGTTCGATGCGGTGTCCGCCGAGGACGACGGCGCGGCCTGGACCGCGGCCCTCGAACGCCTCGCCGCAGCCGCGCGGGACGGTGTGGCCGAGCGAGCCATCCGGGCCGATGCGCAGCTCACCCAGCGTGCTTTGGCCGACAGCCGGCGACGCCTGCGGCACGAGGCGCAGGCCGAGGCGGATTCCCTGCTCACCACCCAGGCCGAGCTCGAAGCCGCCAACGCGAGCCTCAGCGCCCACATGCAGCAGATCTCGCTGCTCTACGGCTTCGGCCGCGAGCTGAGCCATGCGTCCAACTGGGACGAGACGTTGCGCGGCATCCTCGAGCATCTGGCCCGCTTCGTGGGGGCGGTGGGCGGCGCGCTGGTGCTCCGGACCGCGCCGGGCGGCAACGACGCGCCGCGCCAGACCTACCGCTGGGTGGAGACCGCCTGGGACAAGGTCCTGCTGCGGATCAACCACGAGATCGACACCGGCATCGCGAGCAGCCTGCTGGCGCCGGGCGTCTTCCAGGTCGGCCGCGACGACGACGGCGACGCCGACGGCGGGCGCATCACCGCGCTGCCGCTGGCGCACGGCGACGTGCGTCTGGGCATGCTGCTGCTGCTCTTCGCAGACCCCGCGACGCGTCGGCGGCAGACCGACCAGAACCTCGCGTTCCTGCAGATGGTCCAGGTGATGCTCGCCGAGGAGGTGGCGGCCGCCCAGATGCTCGACCGCCTGCGCGACGTGAGCACCTTCAATACCCGGCTGCTCGAGACCGTCAGCAGCGCGATCTGGGTCTGCAACGGCGAGGGCCGCACGATCTTCGTCAACCGGGCGGCGCGGACGCTCCTGGGGTACGACGGCGGCGAGCCCGCGACCGCCGACGAGGCCGAACCGGCGGTCGGCCGCGGTCGGATGCTCGAACGGCCGCTCACCGGCGGCGCCCAGATCGACGACCTGCCCGAGGTGTTCGCCGACGGCTGCCTGTCCATCGCCGGCCGCGAGGCGCCGCTCTTCGCGGGCCTGCAGGCCCGCAGCGAGCCGTTCCTGGGCGAGGGGCACATCGTCGACGCGGGCGGCCAGCGCATCCCGGTGCGGGTGCGCACGGCGCCGATGGCCGGCCGCGGTCGTCACGAACGCTGGCTTCTGCTGGTGCTCGAGGACATGACGGCCTCCCGACGCGCCGAAGCGGCCCGCCGTCGGGCCGACCAGCTCGAATCGCTGGTGGGCATGACGGCGACCCTGGCCCACGAGATCCGCAACCCCCTGATGGGCCTGAGCGCCCAGGCCGAACTGCTGGCCGAGTCCCTGCCGGCTGGCGACAAGCGCCGCGATCGGATCGACCTGATCACCGGGGAGGTCGAGCGCATCAACCGCACGATCACCGACATGCTGCAGTACGTCCGGCCCTGCCAGCCCCGTCGCGAGGAACTCGACCTGGCGGGCGTGCGGCGCAACTGCCTGGAACTGGCCCGTCCCCGTGCCGAGGCGCGCGGGGTGGCGCTCGCCTGCGTCGGCGACGCGTCGCTGGTCGCCCTGGCCGATCCGGCGCAGATCCAGCAGGTCCTCCTGAACCTCGTCCTCAACGCGATCGACGCCGCGCCCGAGGGCGGCCACGTCCAGGTGCGCCTGGCCTCCGTCGATGCGCTCGCGCTCACCGATCCCGTGCTGGGCTATGAACGGCGCCTGCCCGGCCTGGTCCTGAGCGTGGAGGACGACGGTCCCGGCTTCGGCGCGACCAGCGTCGAGAAGCTCTTCCAGCCCTTCTACACCACCAAGACCACCGGCACCGGACTGGGCCTGGCGTACAGCCGCAAGGTCGTCGAGGCCCACGACGGGGAGATCCGGGCGGAGCGCCAGGCAGGCTGGACCTGCATGCGCGTGCTCCTGCCCCGCACCGTAGCGGCCAGCCGCGCGCTGGCCGGGGAGGCCTCATGAGCGAGCGAATCCTGGTCGTCGACGACGAGGCGACCATCCGCATGTCCCTGGTGGAGGCCCTCCACCAGGACGGCTACGACGTGGACGACGCCGAGACCGGCGAGGAGGCCCTGGCGCGGTGCCATGGCGAATCCTTCGATCTGGTGATCACCGACCTCAAGCTGCCCGGGATCAGCGGCCTGGAGATGCTGCAGGCCCTGCGCAACCAGGGCCGCGGCCTGCCGGTCATCCTGATGACCGCCTACGGCGACGTCGACAGCGCCGTGTCTGCGATGCGGTTGGGCGCCTACGACTACATCAACAAGCCGTTCAAGCTGGCGGACATCCGCAAGCAGGTGCGCGGGGCGCTGCGAGCCACGCGGGCGACGGAAGGGGCCTCGAGCGCGAACGAGCCGGACCCCGGCGACGCCGCCTCCCCGGCCGCGGACGGGCGCTATCTGCGCATGATCAAGGCTTGCCCCGGCCTGGCCGGCGTGGCCCGGATCCTCGACAAGGTGGGAGCCAGCCGCAGCGGCGCCGACACGCCCATCCTGGTGCAGGGCGAGTCGGGCAGCGGCAAGGAGATCGTCGCCCGCGCGGTGCACGAGGTCACGGGCGCGCGGGACCGCTTCATGGAGATCAACTGCGCCGCGGTGCCCGAGACCCTGCTGGAGAGCGAGCTGTTCGGCCACGAGAAGGGCGCCTTCACCGACGCCAAGGTCCGCAAGGAGGGCCTCTTCGAACTGGCCGGCAAGGGAACCATCTTCCTCGACGAGATCGGGGAGATGGGAATCCTGCTGCAGACCCGCCTGCTGCGGGTGCTGGAGAACCGGCGCTTCCGGCGGGTCGGCGGCAAGGACGACCAGGAGATCCACGCGCGCATCGTGGCGGCCACCAACCGCAAGCTCGACGAGGCCATCGACGACGGCATCTTCCGCAACGACCTCTACTACCGGCTGCAGGTGGTGGAGATCCACGTCCCGCCGTTGCGGGAGCGTCCGCAGGACCTCGAGGTCCTCATCAACCACTTCGTCCGCGAGTTGAACCAGCAGCTCGGACTGCGGTGCGCGCCGCTGGACGCGGGTCTGCTGGAGGTCCTGCAGCAGTACCCGTGGCCGGGCAACGTCCGCGAGCTGCGCAACATGCTCAAGCGCATCATGATCCTCGAGGAGCCCTCGCGCCTGGAACCCGACCACTTCCCGCCCCACGTGCGCAAGGGCGAGAACCCGCGCGGATCGGCCCGCCTGGCCGCGGGGCTCAGCCTGATGCCGCTGGCCGAGGTGGAGAAGCGCCAGATCATCTTCACGCTCGATCAGACCGAGAACAACAAGAGCAAGGCGGCCCGGATCCTCGGGATCAGCCGCCAGACCCTCCGCGAGAAGCTCCGGCAGTACGAGGGCGACCCGTCCGCCGCCGAACTCGCGGCCGACGAGGCCGAGGGCTGACCGCCGCCCGCCGCTGTCGGCACCCTGGCCACCGAATGCCCACAATCTGACCACGGCCGGCGCGCTCCCCGCGACGCCGGCCGTGGCCTTGCCGGGTGGCGTTTCGTCTCGTCGGAACCGTAGAAGGCCCCCAGATCGCCGCCAGCAGGCTTGGGCGCGACCGCGGCGAGGCGCGCCGGGCGCCGCCGCATCCCGACGCTGTCGGCACACCGTTTGCGAATTGCCCCACGGACACACCCATGCCGTGGAGCGTCGAACGCATGCCGATCCTTACCCGATTCCCGAGCCTGGCCCCCGTGGTCCTGGCCATGACCCTGGTGGCCAGCGCCGCCCCGGCCGCGGGCCTGTCGATGGATCCCGACCAGCGCGACGGGTACCGGGTCTGGCTGCACAACCTGGAGGCCGGCGTGGCCGCCCGGCAGGAGCGCGGCGTCGCCGAGGTCGTGGCGCGCTTCCCCTTCGGCCTGCTGGCCGACGAGCGGGCCGGCCTGGCCGACACGCTCAGCCTGCGCGTGGTCGCGCGTGAACTGGGCGAGCTGGAGTCGCGGCCGCGGCTGCTGCAGGAGCCGGCCGAGAGGACCGCCCTGCACGCGGTGACCCGCGCCCGCAACTACCGCAACATCGCCGAGTACGATTCCGCCCTCGCCTGGTATGGCGAGGCGCTGCGTCGCGACCGCGACGCCGCCTTCGCGGAGGAGCTCGTGCCCGAGACCATGGCCACGGCGGCGGCGGCGGGCGATTCCGCGGTCTTCGCCGGGCGCCTGGCCGATGTGCTCGACGCCGGTCGGCCGTACGACCATCTGGTCGAGCTCAGGCTGGCCCATCGCTTCTTCCTCGCCGAGGACGACACCCTCGGCCTCGACCGCCTGATCGCCGCCCTGGCCGACTCCGCCGGGCCGTTGCCCGACGACCTGGGTTACTGGCAGGCGCTGGCCCTCAGCCGTCGCGGCCGCTGGCAGGAGAGCCTGGACCGCCTCCTGGACCTCGTGGGTCTGGAGGGTCGGTCGCTGGGGCTGGCCGAGGCGCAGCGCACCTGGGTGCTGGTGGCCATTCCCGACCTGCTGGTGATCACCGGCCACAACGACGAGGCCGCGCCCCTGTACCGGGCCCTGGCCGAGAGCGAGCTGCCGGGAGCCCGGGAGTGGGCCCGGTGCCAGGTGGCCGTCCTCGACTTCCTCGACGGCGACTACCTCGCGGCCGGTACGACGCTGGGCGAGCTCTGCAGCCAACGGGAAGCGTTTCCCTGGCGCGCCTATGCCTGCGGGATGTCCCAGCTGAGCGACGAGATGCAACGGCTTCGCAACGAAGGACGGGAGCATGGTGCAGCTTCTCACTTCGAGCGCTGAGCGCGTCGCCCAGGAGCGGCAGCTCCTCGGCCGGTTGCTCGGCATGTACACCGAGCAGCGCGAGCTATACCGGCAGGTCCTCGACCTGTCGCGCCAGCAGCGAGATCTCGTGCGCGACGGTGCGCCGCTGGGCGAGGTCAGGACGATCCTCGAGCGCAAGAAGCACTGCCTGGAGACGGTCCGCCGCCTCGAGCTGACCGAGCAGACGAGCAAGGAGACCTGGCGGCGCGGGCGGCCGGGCTGGAGCGCGGCGAGCCGCGCCCAGCTGCACCGGACCCTGGCCGACCTCGGTCAGCTGATCGAGGACATCCTCGCGTGCGAGGAGGAGAACGACCGTGAACTCCTGCAGCAGTGTCCGTGAACGGCCGGTCATGCTGACCGAGGCCGCCGGCGAGGTGCTCCGTCCCGCGGGGTCGGGGCGCGACCACCGGGGTCGGCTGCTCCGCGGCTATCTGCACAAGAGCAGCAACAGCCTCTGCGGCATCAAGGGGTACGCCAGCCTCATCGCCGGCGGCGCGGTCGGGCCGGGGCGGTCGACGTCCTGGGCCCGCAAGATCATCGCCGAGGTGGAGCGCCTCGAGGACATCTATCGCTCGGTGCGGGACATGGCGTTCCCCGAGCCCGGCCTCGATCTCGGCGCCGGCCAGCTCGCGCCGGTGGTCCAGGACGCCGCCCGCGGCGCCGAGTCCCGCCACGCGAACCTCACCGTCCTGCACGGCGACTTCGGCCCAGGACGCCTCCTGCTGCCCAGCGGCGACCTGCTCCAGATCCTCGCCGCCCTCCTCGACAACAGCGCCGAGAGCTGCGCAGGGCCGGTCCTGGCCACCATCGAGGCCACCGAGGAGAACGGCCGTCTGATGCTGGCCGTGACCGACGACGGCCCCGGCATGGCCTACGACCTCCTGGCCCAGGCCATGGACCCGTTCGTGACCACCCGCGACGGCCACCTCGGCATCGGCCTGGCGCGCGTGGACACCATCCTCGACATGTACGGACTCGGCTGGGGGCTGCGCAGCATCCCCGGCCAGGGCACCACCGTCACCCTGGAAGTAGCGGCCGCGTCGGCCGCTGCCGCCCGCAGCTGAGAAAGGGATCCCGATGGCGAAGAAACCCACCATCCTGGTCGTCGACGACGAGCACACCATGCGCGATTTCCTCACCGCGTCGATGGCCGAGCGGTATCAGGTCTACACGGCCGAGCACGGGGAGGCCGCGCTGGCGCTGCTCCGGCGGCGGCAGGTCGACCTCGTCCTCTCGGACGTGCAGATGCCCGGCGGCGACGGGCTCAAGCTCCTGGCCGCGGTCCAGTCGGAGCTGCCGCAGCCGCCGCTGATGGTGATGATGACCGCCTTCGGAACCATCAAGGAGGCGGTCGAGGCCACCAAGCGGGGCGCCGTCGACTATCTGACCAAGCCGTTCGGCCTCGATCAGCTCGAGCACACGCTGCGCCGCGCCTTCGAGCTGCGCGAGCTGCGCTCGGAGAATCAGAACCTGCGCACCAGCCTCAAGACCCAACGCCAGCATCATGGGCTGCTGGGCGCGAGCCGCGCCATGGTCGCGCTGCGCGAGAAGATCGAGATGATCGCCGATTCCCGGGGCACCGTGCTGCTGCAGGGCGAGAGCGGCACCGGCAAGGAGGTGGCCGCCCGCGCCATCCACAATGCCGGCAGCCGGGCCGGCGGCCCGTTCATCCGCCTCAACTGCGCGGCGATTCCCGAGTCGCTGATCGAGGGCGAGCTGTTCGGCCACGAACGCGGCGCATTCACCGGCGCGGTGCAGGCCCGGCCGGGCAAGTTCGAGCTCGCCGACGGCGGCACGCTGCTCCTCGACGAGATCAGCGAGATGCCGCTGAGCATGCAGGCGAAGCTGCTGCGGGTGATCCAGGAGCGCGAGATCACGCGCCTGGGCGCCCGGACGACCACGAAGTGCGACGTGCGGATCGTCGCCACCAGCAACCGCGACCTCAAGGAGGAGATCCGCAACGGCAACTTCCGCGAGGACCTCTTCTTCCGTCTGAACGTGATTCCCCTGCGGCTGGTGCCCCTGCGCGACCGGAAGGACGACATCCCCGTCCTCGTCAACCACTTCGTCCAGATGTTCTGCGCGGAGAACGGCAAGCCCCTGGCGACGGTCACCGAAGCCGGCGTGCGCTACCTCTGCGATCACGCCTGGCCGGGCAACGTCCGCCAGCTGCAGAACGTCATCGAGCGCGCCGTCATCCTCAGCAGCGGCCAGACCCTGGACGTCGGTCAGCTCGACCTCAACGACGAGATGTCCGGCAAGGACGACCCGGCGGAGCTCGGGCCCGTCGGCGATCTGACCATCCGGGAGATGGAGCAGGAACTGATCTTGCGGAAGCTCTCCCGAACCGGCGGCAACCGCACCCTGGCTGCCACGGAACTTGGCATCAGTGTCAGGACATTGCGCAACAAGCTGCACCAGTACCAGGCAAACGGCGTGAAGCTCGAGGTCTGACCGCATGATCGCGCAGGGAATCTTCACCGGTTCGCACCTCGACCAGCTCAAGAAGGCGCTGGACGTGTACTCCCGCCGCCACAAGGTGGTGGCCGACAACATCGCCAACGTCGAGACGAGCGGGTACGGGGCCAGGGAATTCCGCTTCGAGGATCTCCTGACGGGCGCCGACCTGCGCCTGCAGGGCGCGCGCACCCACGCCAATCACCTCGACCTCGGGCGGCGGGACTTCGACCGCACCGAGGGCGAGGTCCGTGACACACGGTCGGACTTCGACAACGGGGTCAACAACGTCGACATCGACAAGGAGATGACCGACCTCGCCACCAACGACCTGAGCTACCGCCTGGCGACGCGGCTGCTGAGCATGAAGTACCAGACCCTGCGCACGGCCGTCCGCGGCCGCAGCGCCTAGAAAGGGACCGGGGCATGAGCAAGGGACTCTTCGACGCGATCCGCATCAGCGGCAGCGGCCTGGCGGGCCAGCGCACCAAGCTCGACGTGGTCTCCCGCAACCTGGCGAACGCCGAGACGACCAAGACCGCCGAGGGCACGCCCTACCGGCGCCAGCGGGCCGTGTTCCGCGAGGTGCTCGAGCAGCGGGTGCGCCAGAGCCGCCTGCAGAACGGATCCGGCGCGGACGGCCTCACGCGGACGCATCCGCGGCACCTCGACGGCCTGCGCTCGTTCGTCCGCGAGGACCAGGAGGGCATCGCCACGGACGTCGACGTGGCGCCCGACGCCTCCGACTTCCGGGTGGTCTACGACCCCGGCCATCCCGATGCCGACGACGACGGCTACGTGCTGATGCCCAACGTGGACGTCATCACCGAGATGGTGGACATGATCTCCGCCACCCGGGCCTACGAGGCCAACGTGAGCGCGGTGCAGACCGCCAAGGACATGTTCACCACGGCACTGAAGATCTAGGAAGGGGCGCGGCATGGCCATCGACGGATTGCGCGCACTCGGCTCGATCGACCCCCGCACGGCCTACCTCGGCCAGGCCAAGGCGCCGGTCAAGGGCGACTTCGCCCAGCAGCTCTCGTCGGCCATCGAGGCCGTCAACCAGACCCAGACCCATCGCGACGACCTGGTCGAGAGCATGGTCCGGGGCGAGGCCGTCGAGGTGCACGAGATCATGACGGCGGCCGAGGAAGCCCAGCTCTCCTTCGACCTCATGCTCGAGGTGCGGAACAAGCTGCTCGAGGGCTATCAGGACATCATGCGCATGCAGGTGTAGCTAGGCTCATCAACCCGGGGACCGGCACCGAACGGACGGAGCATTCGTGGACGGATTGCGGCAAGCTTGGCAGGGCCTGAAGGAGCGCCTCGGCGCGATGACCACCAACCAGCGTCTGGTGCTGGGGGTCGTCGTGGCGGCGCTGGTCATCTCCACGGCCGTGTTCGGACTCTGGCTCGGCCACGAGGAGCAGGCCGTGCTGTTCGCCGATCTCACGCCGGAGGACGCGAGCAAGGCGCTGGCCGAGCTCGCCAAGCGCGACGTCCCCGCCGAGCTCACCAACGGCGGCACCACCATCATGGTGCCGGCATCCGACGTGCACCGCCTGCGCGTCGATCTGGTCACCGAGGGCATCGGCTCGAGCGGCGTCGTCGGCTACGAGATCTTCGACAACCGCGACTACGGCATGACCCCCGAGGAGATGGAGGTCCGCCAGCTGCGCGCCCTGCAGGGAGAGCTCACGAAGACCATCGAGAGCCTGCGCGGCGTCGACGCGGCGCGGGTGCACCTGGTGATGGCCAAGAGCTCGATCTTCCGCAGCCGCGCCAGCGAGCCGAGCGCGTCGGTCGTGCTCACGCTGAACCGCCGCACCGGCATCACCCCGGCCCAGGTCCAGGGCATCCGCAGCCTCGTCGCCGGCGGCGTCGAAGGCCTGACGCCGGAGCGCGTCACCGTCATCGACAACAACGGCGCGGTGCTTTCCGCGGCCTACGCGGACGACCAGTTCGGCGGCACCGATCGCCAGCTCGAGCTGAAGAAGGAGGTCGAGGATCACCTTGCGGCCAAGGCCCAGTCCATGCTCGACGGCGTACTCGGGACCGGCCGCAGCCACGTGCAGGTGGACGCGACGCTCAACTTCGAGAAGCTCGAGTCCGAGCGGACGGTGTTCGATCCGCAGACGACCGTGGTGCGTTCGGAGGAGCGCAACGAGTCGACGGATCCGCAGACCGGCGGCACCACCGAGACGAGCATGACCAACTACGAGATCAACCAGACCGTCGAACGGATCGTCGGCGAGGTGGGGGGCATCAAGCACCTGACCGTGGCCGTGTCGGTGGACGGGACCTACGAGGTGCCCGAGGGGGCGTCGGACCCGGTCTATCAGCCGCTGCAGCAGGACGAGCTCGACCGCATCGGCCGCATGGTCCAGACCGCGGTCGGCCTGGATGCCGAGCGCGGCGACCGCATCGAGGTGGTCAATCTGCAGTTCCAGGACGACCGCCTCGATCCCGGCCTCGCCGGTCCGGGCACGCTGGTGACCGTGATCCTGGACCTGGTGACGCGGTACGGCGGCCGGGGCATGCTGCTGATCATGCTGGGCGTCATGGCGCTGGTGTTCCGGCGGAACCTCGGCAACCTGCTCGGCGATCTCGGCAGCGTCCTGCAGCCCGGCCAGGCGGTGACCGAGGAGGGGACCCGGAGCCGCAAGACGAGCGCCAAGCCGAACGAGTCGGACGAGCGCTTCGAAGGCCTGCCGGAGATGACCGACCAGATGATCGAGGACGTGCGCGAGTACGCCGCCGAGAACCCGGCCAGGGTGGCCGAAGTGGTGCAATCCTGGCTCTACGAGCCCGAGCGGAGCCGTTAGCGGACGCCTGAACGGCGGAGGACCCGATGCCCCCCATGGTGGACAACAAGAAACTGCGCAAGGCGGCCGTGTTCCTGATGGCGCTCGGACCGGAGGCCGGCGGCCGGGTGGTGGCGGCGATGCCCGAGAGCCTCGTCGAGCAGGTCACCCACGCGATCGCCACGGCCGGCCAGGTCTCCTTCGAGGAGAAGCGCAAGGTCCTCGCCGAGTTCATCAGCATGTCGAGCACGCTCAGCGGCATCGCCTTCGGCGGCGAGGAGACCGCGAAGCAGATCCTCGAGTCGGGCTTCGGCAGCCATCGCGCCAACAGCTTGCTCAGCCGGGTCACGAGCTACAGCGAGATCAAGAGCTTCGAGCATCTCCGCAGCCTCGACACGTTGACCGTGGCGAACTACCTCAAGAACGAGCACCCGCAGACCGTCGCCGTGGTGCTCGCGCACATGGACCCGAGGGACAGCGGACCGATCCTGGAGATGCTGCCGGCCGAACTCCAGGGCGAGGTGGCCTACCGGATGGCCGTCCTCGACTCGCCCAACGCCGACGCGCTCAAGGTCGTGGAGGCCGTGCTCGCCAGCCAGCTGCAGGGAGAGGTCAACGCCAGCCGCGGCAAGTTCGGCGGCAAGAAGCAGGTGGCCGAGATCCTCAACGAGACCGAGAAGGAGACCTGGCAGGAGATCCTCGACGAAATGCGCGAGATCGACGACGAGGTGGCCAACGAGGTCAACAACCTCATGTTCGTCTTCGAGGACATCGTCCTGCTCAACGACAAGTACATCCAAGAGATCCTCAAGGAGATCGACGGCAAGGAGCTCACCCTCGCGCTCAAGGGCGCGACCGAGGAGATCCAGCAGAAGATCTTCGGCAACATGTCCAAGCGGGCGGCCATGGGCATCAAGGAGGACATGGAGTACATGGGGCCGATCCGCCTCAGCGAGGTGGAGGAGGCGCAGCAACGCATCGTCGAGGTCGTGCGCAGCCTCGAGGAGGCCGGCACCATCGTCATCGGCAAGGGGGGCAAGGATGCAGAAATGGTGTCCTGAGCCCCTGACCGTCGAGCCGGGCGGCGGGAGGTTCGTGCCGCTCTCCGATTGGCCGGAGCGACCGGCGGTGGCCACGAACGTCCAGTTCCGGCCCGAGGCCGGGTTCGCCGACGCGCGCGGCCTGCTGGCCGCGCTGTCGCGGGACGAACGTGCCGAGATCATGGCCCTCGTCGAGCAGGATCTCCGCAAGGAATACGAGCAGAAGGCGCAGGACGCGGCGGCCGCCCACGCCGCGGCCGAGGCCGCCCGGCTGGCGGCCGAGGCCGACGCTTGCAGCCGCTGGCGCGAGGAATTCGGCGGCGGGATCCGGCGGGAGATCGAGGCGTCGTTGGCGACCCTCGCGGCGCAGACCACCGCGATCGCCGTGCTCATGGCCGAGAAGCTGGTGCGTCGGGAGGTCACGGTCGACCGCGGCGTGCTCGAGCGCGCCCTGGCCACGGTCCTCTACAAGGTCGAGGCGGGCTGCGTCCTGCAGGTCACGGCCCACCCGGACGACGCCGCGTGGTTGCTCGACCATCCGGAGCTCCGCGACCAGCTCCGCGTCGGCGAGGTCAAGTCCGACCGCCGCCTCGAGCGCGGAGGCGCGCTGGTCAAGGCCGCCGATACGGAGTGGGACGTGACGGTCGAGCGGCAACTCGGCGTCCTGTCCGAGACGCTCGACGACGCGCTCGCGCTCCCGGCGGACGTGCCGGAGGGGCCGCATCCGTCCGGGGACGATCATGCTTGAACGCGCCTGGGAGACCTGCGCCCAGCGCCTGCGCACCTGCGACGCGGTGCGTCCGGTCGGACGGGTGAGCGGTCTGGTGGGCATGACGGTAGAGGTCGCGGGTCTGCCGGCGTCCGTCGGATCCCTGTGCCGGATCGAGCTGGGTCGCCACGCCGGGCACGTGCTCTGCGAGGCGGTGGGATTCAACGCGGGTCGGCTGTTGCTGATGCCGTACGGCAGCATGCGCGGGATCGCGCCGGGCCAGGCGGTCGTGCCGCTGGCCGCGTCGCTGACGGTGCCGCTGGGCGCCGGCCTGCTCGGGCGCGTGCTCAACGGACTGGGCGAGCCGATCGACGGCGGACCGCCGCTGGGGCACCTGCCGCGCCGCCGGCTGGGACAGCATGCGCCGGCGGCCCTGGGACGACGCCGGACCACCGACGCGCTGGCCACGGGCGTGAGGGCCATCGACGCCCTGGTGACCGTCGCCCGGGGTCAACGCATGGGCATCTTCGCCGGCAGCGGCGTCGGCAAGTCCGTGCTGCTGGGCATGCTCGCGCGCAACGCCCAGGTGGACGTGAACGTGCTGGCGCTGATCGGCGAGCGCGGCCGCGAGGTGCGGGAGTTCCTGGAGCGCGACCTCGGTGCCGAGGGCCTGGCGCGGAGCGTGGTCGTGGTGGTGACGAGCGACGAGAGCGCCGTGATGCGCGCCAAGGGCGCCGAGACCGCGATGACGATCGCCGAGGGCTTCCGCGACCAGGACCGCGACGTGCTCCTGCTCATGGATTCGGCCACCCGCTACGCCATGGCGTTGCGGGAGATCGGTCTGGCGGCCGGCGAACCGCCCACCACGAAGGGCTACCCGCCGTCGGTGTTCGCCGCCCTGCCGCGTCTCTGCGAGCGGGCGGGATGGTCGGCGATCAACGCCATGACCGCGTTCTTCACCGTCTTGATCGAGGGCGACGACATCCACGACCCCATCGGCGACGCCATGCGTTCCATCCTCGACGGACACCTCATGCTGAGCCGCGATCTGGCGCGCGAGAGCCACTACCCGGCGATCGACGTGCTGGGATCGATCAGCCGGCTGCGCAACGACGTCGTCGCGGCCGACGACCGCCGGGCCGGCGAGCAGCTCTTGCGCTGGCTGAAATCCCTCGAGGACAACCGCGATCTCGTCAACATCGGTGCCTATGCCGCCGGCAGCGACCCGACCCTCGATCGGGCCCTCGCCAACCGCGACGCGATCCGGGCCTTCCTCACCCAGGGCATGACCGAGCGGGCCGACGCGGCCGACGGGCTGGCCGCCTTGCGGCGACTCACCGGCGGCCGGGAGGTGGCCGCGTGAGGTTCCGCTTCCGCCTGGCGAAGGTCCTCGAACACCGCCGCCGTCAGGTGGACGCGGCGGCGCGCGAGGTCGCGCGGGCCGAGCGGCCCTGCAGGCCGCCGAAGCGGAGGTGGCCGAGGTTCTGGCGGAGATCGTTCGCCACGAGCAGGCCGCGGCCGACGCCCGGCGGCACGCGCCCGCCCCGACCGCGCTGAGCCAGGCGCTCGCCTGGCGCTCGCACCTGGCCGGGGTGCAGCGGCGGCGGGAGGCCGGACGCGATGCGGCACGCGACGTGCTAGCCGATGCCCACCGGGCCCTGCAGGACGCGTGGCAGCGACGCGAGTGCTCGTCCGCCTGCGGGACCAGCAGTACGAGGAGTGGCGGCGCGACGAGGCGCGTCGGCACCAGCGGGAACTCGATGAAGTCGGGAGCATCGGGCGGCCATCGGCATGGCCCCCCGGCCCTGGTCGGCCCGGGCGATCGGGCTGCGGACGGAAAGAGGCCATCATGAAGAGCGTCGTCATCATCTCCACCGTGACGTTCCTGCTGATCTTCGGCGGCATCGCGGTGATGAGCCTGCAACTGGCCCAGCGGGCCGGCGACGGCGCCCTGGACGATCCCGCCGACGCGGCGGCCAGCCAGCGGCTGCTGCAGAACGTCGCCGCCGAGCGAGACCGCCTCGAGCGCGAGCGGGAGACCCTCGCCGGCTTCCACCAGATGCAGGCCGCACGCGAGGTCCTGATGGACCAGGTCCACCAGAGCTCCTGGCGGTCGTGGGCCGGATCGAAGCCAAAGCAGGACGCCTACGTCGCCGAACAAGAACGCCGCGGCCGACCGCCTGGCGAAGATGTACGAAGCCATGAAACCAGCCAAGGCTGCCAGCATCCTGTCCACCATGGACATGGAGGTGACGCTGGCGGTCCTGCGGCGCATGAAGGAACGCCCGGCCGCCAAGATCCTCTCGTTCATGGACGCGGGCGTGGCCGCGCAGCTCAGCACCCGGCTCAGCCTGCAGGAAGGGGCCTAGATGTTGATGGACCTGGTGAGCGGCCTCGGCGCGCCCGCGTCCGCGGGCAAGCCGGGCGACGCGAACGGCGACGCGGCCGCCGCGGCCACGGCCGGGAGCGAGGCGGCGGCCGTGTTCGCATCGCTCCTGGCGAGCCTCGCCGAGCCCGCGCCGCGGTCGGCGGCGACCCCGGAGCCCGATGCCGCCAGGGCGGCCGGCGGGGCCACCGCTTCTGGTGGCGAGTCGGCGTCCGGTACGACTCCGGTGGCGGTCGCCGCGACCGTCGCGCCCATGGTCTTGCCGATGTCGCGGCCGCCTGTCGTCGCGCAGGACCCGGCCGCCGCGCTGGCCGCGGCGAACGAGCTCGCGCTCACGGCCGCCCCGACCATGCCCCGCGTGCCGGGCGCGACGCCTCCGCAACCGGCAGCGCCGACGGCGGCGTCGCCTCGGATCCCGCAACCGCACCTCGCGACGCCGGCCACGCCGGACGGAGCTGCCACGGACGCCGGGCCCCCACCCCCCGGGACCGCGGTGTCGGCGTCGCCCGGCCGGGACCTCGCCGCCGGCCTAGGCGACGAACGGCTGCTTGCGGAGCGGCCGGAGCGGGCGGTCGCCCCGCCGGCGGCCGCGAAGCCGACGCCCGCGCCGGTTTCGGCCGGGCCCTCCGAGCGGCCCGCCGCACCATCCGACCCGGCGAAACCGCTCGCCGGACCCGAGGTTTCCGGATCACCGGTCGAGGGGCCGCTTGGCCCGCCCCGGGGGACCGCCCCGACCGCGGCGGCCGGCACGGCGGAGTCCGCGAAGGCCGGCGAGCCCGGCGAAGGGACGGAGCGCGCCACGGAGACGTCGCCGGCCGGGACGAACCCGTCGGCGACCACGGACCCGACGCCGGCGGCGGAACGACCCGCCGGTCATCCGACCACGGCCGGCGCCGCCACGACGGCGGCCACCGAACCCTCCGGCACGCCCGCGGACGTCGCGGCCGGGCTGGCCGCGCGCGCGCTCGCCACGAGCCACGCCGACCCGTCCCGGCCGGGAACGCCGCCCGGCCCGTCGACGCCGGTCGATCCCCTCCGGATCCAGGCACAGGTGACGCGGGCGATCCTCGGCAGCCAGACCGCCGCGCGCGGCCCCCAGACGATCACGTTGCAGCTGGAGCCGGAACATCTCGGCAAGGTGGAGGTGCGCCTGGTGGCGCACGGCGACCGCCTGGAGGTGGTCTTCACCGCCGAGCACGCCGAGGCCGAGCAAGCCCTGCGCGAGGGTTCCCGTGACCTGATGAAGTCCCTGGGCGGCAACCTCGACGGCCGTTGGCAGCACGTCGACGTGAGGGTCGCCGAGGGGCCTGCCGCGCGCGCCGATCGCGAGCAGCCGGGACGCGAAGACCAGGATGGTTCGCGGCAACGCGACGGCCGCCGCGAGCAGAACCAGCAGGATCCGCGGCAACGGCGCCGCGGCGAGCGCTAGGCGAAAGGTCCGACGATGAGCGTGACATCCGTCCTGAACGCGACCGGCGGGGTGGCCGGAGCGGTGCCCGATAACCCGAACACCATGACCAGCACCGACTTCATGCACCTGCTGGTGACCGAACTGCAGAACCAGGACCCGCTCGAGCCCATGAGCACGACGGAGATGTCCAACCAGCTCTCGCAGATGACCATGAACGAACAGCTCACCGAGATGGCGGCGACCATGAAGGAGAATCTCCTCATGAACCAGTCCATCAACAACACCGGGATGCTCGCGCTCGTGGGCCAGAACGTCACCGTCGCCGGCGACGAGGTCCACGTCGCGGACGGCGAGGTGAGCGGAACGATGATCAACGCGGCCGGGCCGGGCACCGCCGAGGTGGTCGTGCTCGACGAGAACGGCGCGGTCGTCGCGCGCTACACCGAGACCGTGGACGCCGGGCTCAACAACGTCGGCTGGGACGGCCGCGGCCTCGACGGCGAGCCGGTCGCCGACGGCGAGTACACCGTGGAGGTCACGGTCACCGATGCCGACGGCAACGACGTCACGTCCGAGGTGCTGATGACCGGCCCCGTGCAGGGACTGCGCTACGAGCAGGGCATGGCGGTGGTCAACGTGTTCGGAACCGAATTCTTCGTGTCGGAGATCTATCAGGTCAGCTAGGAGCCCTTGCCCGGCTCCCGGAGGGCCGGTCCCGTCTAGACCAGGAGGACCATCATGTTCAAGTCGCTGTATTCGGGCGTGTCGGGAATGTCGGCCAACATGGCCCAGCTCGACGTCATCGGCAACAACATCGCCAACAGCGGGACCACTGGCTTCAAGGCCGGCCGCGTGACCTTCAACGAGATGCTGACGCAGACCATCCGTTCGGCGAGCCGGCCGGTCTCCGGCGGACTCGGCGGCACGAACGCCCAGCAGATCGGGCTCGGCACCGCCGTCGGCAGCATCGACACCAACTTCACCCAGGGCAACTTCCAGACGACCGGCATCAAGACCGACCTCGCGATCCAGGGCAGCGGGTTCTTCATCCTCAGCGACGGCACCAGCAACGTCTACTCGCGGGCCGGCGTGTTCGGCCTCGACGCCGACAACAACCTGGTCAATCCGAGCACCGGCCTGCGCCTGCAGGGCGTGATGGCCGACGACGACGGCGCGATCGCCAACGGGCCGCTGACCGACCTCTTCATCGATCCCAGCATGGTCGTGCCGGCCCAGGCGTCGTCCGAGGTGCAGATCATCGGCAACCTGGACGCGGACTCCGACGCGCAGGGCAGCGTGCTGGAGTCGCCGACCCTGCTGGCGGCCGCCAGCGGCAGCGACGCCCTGGTCAGCCTCAGCGGTCAGAACGGCAACCCGCTCGGCCTCTACCCGGGCGACATCATCAACCTCAACGGGCAGATCGGGGGCGCGGACATCGCCTCCAGCACCTTCGAGGTGACCGCCACCACGACGCTCGACGACCTCATCGCCTGGCTCGACACGCAGGCCCCTGGCCAGCTCGACTTCGCCATCGCGGGGCCGGCGAGCACCACGCCGGGCGCCATCTCGGTCTCGGCGACGGCCAACGTGGACAACCTGAGCCTGTTCGCCAGCAACCGGTCGAACTTCAACATGAACTTCGGGTTCCCGCAGGCCATCGCCGCCGGCAGCACCGCGACCACGGCGGACGTGTCGGGGAACTTCGGGCAGCTGCGCGGCTACGCCGACGACAGCGACCTCCTCGTCGACCTCTACACGAGCACCGGCAGCCAGCTGGGCCTGGACCTCTCGGGCGGCAGCGCGACGCTGGAGATCAGCGGCGACAGCGGAGCGGGCGAGGTGTCGAGCTCGCTGATCGTGGACGCCACGACCACCCTCGGCGCGTTCATGACCCAGGTGCAGAACACGTTCGCGATCAACACGACGCCGGTGTCGGTCGATGATCAGGGCCACGTCGTGGTGACCTCGGAGGTCGGCCTGGACAGCGCGATCACCAGCATCAACATCACCGAGGTGGGCGTGGACAACGGCACCGTGGGCACCGCCCTGGGCTTCAACCCCACCCAGCAGGCGCGCGACCAGCAGACCTACTCGGTGTCCACCACGGTCTACGACAGCCTCGGCGGCGAGCACACCATCAACTTCTCCTTCATCAAGGTGCCCGGCCAGAACGAGTGGATCTGGGAGGCCGAGATGGAGGGCGGCGAATCGATCACGACCGGCAACAGCGGCCGCATGAGCTTCAACGAGAACGGCGCGATCACCAGCTTCACCTACGACAACGGCGCCCCGGGCATCGCCATCGAGCCCGAGCAGAACGGCGCCGAAGGGGCGGCGCCCATGCTGCTGACCGTCGATTTCGGCTCGATCGGGGGCCTCAACGGCCTGACGCAGTTCGAGGGCTCCGGCTCGCTGAAGAGCCTGGCCGACGGGTACCAGGCGGGCGGCCTGGTGGACTTCGAGATCGACCAGGGCGGCCTGATCGTCGGCCGCTTCAGCAACGACACCATCCGCAACATCGGCCGCATCGCCCTCGCGCAGTTCAACAACTCGGCCGGTCTGGTCCGCGAGGCCAACAACACCTACAGCACCTCGGGCAACTCCGGCGACGCGATGACCGTGTTCGCCGGCGAGGGCTCCGGGGTGACCCTGAACCCGGGCGCCCTGGAGACCAGCAACGTGGACCTGGCCCAGGAGTTCACCCGGCTGGTGGTGGCGCAGCGTTCCTTCCAGGCCAACAGCCGGGTGGTGACCACGGGCGACACGCTCATGCAGGAGCTCGTCAACCTGGTCCGCTAGCCGGTCCGTGAGGTCGGGGGCGGGCCCCGCGGTCCGCCCCGGCCCAAGCCGGAGCTAAAGTCCATGATCAAGATCACGAAACTAAATGGCAGGGAACTGGTGGTGAACGCGGACCTCATCGAGTTCGTCGAGTCCACCCCGGATACCCTGATCAGCCTGACCACGGGCCGCAAGGTGATGGTCCTGGAGGACCTGGACGAGGTGGTCCGACGCGCGGTGAGCTACCGCAGCCGGGCCCGGATCTACCCCGTCCCCACCGGCGGTACCGGCTCGGTGTTCGAAGGCTGAGCTCTGGCGGCGGGTTGACGAGAGGCACCGTACGTGGACATCGCAACACTGATCGGCCTCGCACTGGCGTTCGGTCTGACGATCTGGGGCATCCTCCTCGGCGGCAGCCTGAGCCAGTTCTGGGACGCGCCGTCGGTCGCCATCGTGATCGGCGGCACCTTCGCCGCCATGCTCATCAACTTCCCGTTGCCGCGCGTCATCGGCATGCTCGGCGTGCTCAAGAAGACCGTGTTCACTACGCCGCAGAACCCGTCCGAAGTCATCGGCAAGATGGTCAAGTACGCCGAGCGGGCCCGCCGGGAGGGCATGCTGGCCCTGGAGGAGGAGTCCGAGAACGAGCCGGACCAGTTCCTGCGCAAGGGCCTGCGCCTGGCCGTCGACGGCACCGATCCGCAGCTCCTCGAGAAGATCCTCGAGACCGACATCGGCCAGCTCGAGGCCCGGCACAAGGAGGGCAAGAGCATCCTGGACTGCGGCGGCACCTTCGCGCCGGCGTTCGGCATGATCGGCACCCTGATCGGTCTGGTGAACATGCTCGCCGCCCTCGAGGACCCGAGCTCCATCGGCGCCGGCATGGCCACCGCCCTGATCACCACGTTCTACGGCGCCATCCTGGCCAACGCCGTGTTCCTGCCGCTCTCGGGCAAGCTGGAGGTGCGCTCGACCGAGGAGATCCTCGTCCGCGAGATGATCATCGACGGCATCATGGCCATCCAGAGCGGCGACTCGCCCCGCATCGTCGAGGAAAAACTGAAGAGCTTCCTGTCGCCGGTCCAGCGCGCGGTCCTGGACGCCGGCAAGGAGCAGGCGGCCTAGGCAGGCGCGGGCCGCCGCCATCATGGAGCCGCTATGAGCAAGAAGCAGCGTCCCGTCGTCATCAAGCAGGGCCTCGACGGCTGGGTCATGACCTACGGCGACATGATGTCGCTGCTGTTGACCTTCTTCGTGCTCATCGTGAGCTTCTCCTCGATGCAGGAGGCCAAGTTCAAGGACGCCGCGGAGTCGCTGCGACGAGCCTTCGGCGTGATGAACAACCCCCAGTCGGTGATCGAGTTCAACGACCCCCTCGTGCCGAAGTACGAGACGGAGGAGTCGAAGAACCTCCTCGACGAGTTGAAGGCCGTCGAGATGGCCCTGCTCGAGGCGAACGCCGGCAAGTCCGTCGAACTGCAGTACACGTCCGACGGCGTGCGCTTCCGCATCGACGCGCCCGTCCTCTTCGCCGCCGGCGCCACGGACATCAATCCGGGCAGCCACCGGATCCTCGACATCCTGGCCGGATTCCTCGGCCGGATCCCCGGCGACATCCGCGTCGAGGGGCACTCCGACGCCACCCCGATCAGCACCGCGCGCTTTCCCAGCAACTGGGAGCTGTCGGCCGCCCGGGCCGGCGCGGTGGCACGATACTTTCAAGGGAAGGGCTTGCCGCCCGAGCGGATCGCGGCCACGGGCTACGGAGAGTTCCATCCCCTGGCCGACAACGCGACCGCCGAGGGGCGGGCCAAGAACCGACGGGTGGAAATCTTCCTGCGGGTGCAAAAGAAGCAGCCGCCGGCGGGTGCCCGGCCCGTGAGCGAGGCCCTCGACGGCAACGGCGGCTCGGCCCCGCGGCCGACCCCGGTCACCGATCGCCTGCGCTCGCTGCAACAGGATCCCTAAGGAGCTGGCATGGCCGACGAGAAGAAGCAGGACGAGAAGGCGCCCGCCCGCAAGGCCGGACTCCTGGACAACAAGGTCGTGGTGCTCGGGGGCGTGGTGGCCCTGCAGCTCGTCATCGCCGTCGTGCTGACCACGGTGGTCATCATGCCGCGGCTGGGGGCGAGCCAGGCCGGTGCCGGTCCGGAGGCGGTGGTGATGGAGAAGCCGGAGGCGATGGGCGTCCTGCTCAGCCTGGGCGAGATCATCGTCACGCTGCAGGGCACCGGCAACTCCGGCCACTACCTGCGCATCACCGTGGACCTCGAGCTGCTCGACCAGGCGGCCAGCGACCTCGCCGCCGAGCGCCTGCCCATCCTGCGCGACACCGTGATCATGACCCTGTCGGACCGCTCGGCCGCCGACATCAACCGTCCCGAGGGCATGAAGGGCCTGCGCGACGAGCTCATGCGGCGGCTGGACGAGCGGCTGCCCAAGGGAGCGCTGCGCCACATCTACTTCTCCGACCTCGTCATCCAGTAGGACCCGAGCCCAGAGGGACAAGAGGCCGACGTGACGACAGACACCCGCGCCAGCACCGGTTCCGCCGGAACCGACCTCCTCGACGACCTCGACCTCGACAGCGCCCTCGAGGATGCCGCCGACCTGTCGCTCGACCTCGATGCCGTGATGAACGCCGACCCCGAGGTGGAGACCGGCGAGGGCGGCGCCCGCGCCTACGACTTCAACCGCCCCCACAGCATCTCGCGGCGCTTCGAGCACAACCTGCGCAGCATCGCCGAGCAGTTCGCCCGCAACGCCACGGTGAGCCTCACCAGCCTCCTGCGGTCGAACGTCGTGCTCGAGTTCGAGGCCATCCAGCTGCGCTCGTTCGCCGAGATGCGCGAGACCATGCCGCGCCCGGCCTGCCTGGCCGCCACCACGATGCGCCCGCTCAACGGCCAGCAGCTGGTGCAGCTCGACATGAACCTCTGCTTCGTGATCCTCAAGAAGCTCATGGGCGGCCGTCCGGAGTCCGAGGATCGCGTGCGGCCGTTCACCGAGATCGAGCGCGGCATCTTCAGCCACTTCGTCGGCCGGCTCCTGGAGATCCTCAAGGGCGCGATGGCCAAGCTGCTGGACGTCCATCCGGAGCTGGTGACGCTGGAGAACAATCCCGACTACATCGGCGCCATCCCGGGCGGCGAGACGCTCGCCGAACTGAAGTTCCGGGTGCGCCTGGAGGCGGTGGAGGGGGGCGTGCAGCTCGCCTTCCCCCTGAACGCCTTCACGCCGGTGCGCGACCTCTTCGACCCCGAGGAGAACGTCGAGGTTCGGTCGCACGACGAGGTGCGCAAGGACCGCGACCAGATCCTGGGCATGATCCAGTCCACCACGAGCGAGCTGGTGGTGCAGATGGGTGAACTGAGCCTGACCCTGGACCGCGTGCTGACCCTGCAGGAGGGCGACCTCCTGCACCTGCCCCAGTCGGTGGACAGCCCCCTGAAGGTGCTCATCGAGGGCCGGGAGGTCTTCCTGGCCGAGGCGGGCCGGGTCAAGCAGAACCGCGCCGTCAAGTTGGTCCGTAAACTGGAGAAGGAGTGACCATGTCCGACGCGCGACTCGACCTCGACGCCATCGATTCCGCCGTGGCCGACGCGGCGGCCGCCGCCCAGGCCGAGGGCGGCGACAGCGCCAACCTCGACCTCCTCATGGACGTCGACATGAAGCTCACCGTCGAGCTGGGCCGGGCGCGGCTGAAGTTCCGTGACGTGCTCAACCTCTCGGCCGGCTCGGTGGTGGAACTGGCCAAGCTGACCAGCGAGCCGGTGGACATCATGGTCAACGGCGCCCTGCTCGCCTCGGGCGAGGTGGTGGTGGTCGACGACCACTTCGCCGTGCGCATCACCAAGCTGCTGAACCGCGTCGAGCGGCTCAAGAGGGTGCTCTGATGGACGCCCTCGGCAGCGGCGCCGGCCTGCCGTCCTTCTGGCAGGTGGGCGCGGCTCTGGTGACCGTCCTGGCCCTGCTGGTGCTGGCCCTCAAGCTCCTGGGCCGCTGCCAGCGCCGTCCCGGCGCGGAGCAGGCCCGCCTGCTGCAGGTGCGGCGGCTCGGCCCGCGGCGCGAGCTGGAGGTCCTGCTGGTCGACGACGAGGTCTACACCATCTACCGCCACGACGGCGGCCTCGCCGTGCTCAAGCACGAGCCGGAGGCGTCCTACGCCGCCCGCCGTCCCGAGGCCGCGCCCCAGCCGACGGCGGCCTTCCTGGGCCGCAAGCTGCTCGCCCTGGCCGCCAGCGCCGGCGGATCCGTGCGCTCGGTCCCGCCGCGTTGAGCCGAAGCTGATCACGATCTGGTCGATTCCCGGTCGCCCGACGCCCCCGCGTCGGGCGCCGTCGCGTCTGGCGGGCCCCGCGGGCGTGGCACAGGCGTTGCGACAGGTCCGCGAACACCCGGCATCCCTGCCCAAGGAAGGACCGATGCTCCGCCTGCTCCGCATCCCGCGCCGCCTCCTGGTGGCGGTCCTGCTCGGCATCCTGCTCGCCGCCGCGCCCGGCCAGGCGCAGACGGCCGCTCCCGACAGCAGCGGCGCGGCCAGCCTGACCCTCTCGGTGGCCAACGTGCAGGGCGCCCAGGGGCTGGACTCGGCCCTGCGCATCGTCCTGCTGATGACGATCATCTCGCTCGGGCCGGCGCTGCTGATGACGCTCACGAGCTTCACGCGGATCATGATCGTGCTCGGCTTCCTGCGTCAGGCCATGGGCACCGCCCAGGCGCCGGCCAACCAGGTGCTCATCGGCCTCTCGTTGTTCCTGACCCTGGTGGTGATGGCGCCGGTGACGACCCGGATCAACGACGAGGCGCTGCAGCCGCTCCTGCGCGGCGAGATCGACGACCGTGCGGCGTACACCGCCGCCCAGGCGCCGCTCAAGGAATTCATGCTCGGGCAGACCCGCGAGAAGGATCTCGCACTGTTCCTGGAACTGACCGGGCAGGAGGCCCCGGAGCTGCCCGAGCAACTCTCCATGCTGGTGGTGATCCCGGCGTTCGTGATCAGCGAGCTGCGCACCGCGTTCCAGATGGGCTTCGTGCTCTTCATCCCGTTCCTGATCATCGACATGGTGGTGGCCTCGGTCCTCATGTCCATGGGCATGATGATGCTGCCGCCGGTCCTGATCAGTCTGCCGTTCAAGATCCTCCTGTTCGTGCTGGTGGACGGCTGGTGGCTGGTGGTCCGGTCGCTGGTCCTGGCCTTCCAGTAGCGCGCGAAAGGACACCCGCATGACCGCCGAAGTGGTGATGGAAATCGGCCAGCAAGCGCTGCGTACGACGCTGATGGTGGCGGGTCCGATGCTGCTGGCCGGCATGATCGTCGGCCTGATCATCAGCATCGTGCAGGCCGCCACGCAGGTGAACGAGATGACGATGACCTTCGTCCCGAAGATCGTCGTCGTGTTCGTGGTGATGGTGCTCAGCCTGCCCTGGGCCATCAGCCAGCTGACGGCCTTCACGCGGGCCATGTTCGAGCGCCTGGCGGGGATGTAGCCAGCGATGCAGGTCTCGGTGGACAGCCGCCTGCTGCTGCTCACCCTGGTGATCGCCGCCCGGGTGGCCACGATGCTGGCGCTCGCGCCGGCGATAGACCGCCGCGCCGTGCCGGTGTGGTGGCGCCTGGCGATCGGCGTGCCGCTCGCCTGGGCGTTGGCGCCCACGACGCTGACCGCGCTCGGCGACCTGCCCACCGCGATCACCTGGCCGCTCCTGGTCCTCGAGGCGCTCAACTCGCTGGTCGTGGGCGCGTTGCTGGCGTTCGCGGCCAACCTCGTGCTGGCGATCGTCCGCTACGCCGGCGCGCTCATCGGCATGCAGATCGGCTTCGCGATCGTCAACGCGTACGACCCGCAGTCGGGCTCGCAGGTGTCGATCATCGCGCACCTGTACTACCTCCTCACCGCGCTCCTGTTCTTCACGCTCGACGTCCACCTGGTGGTCATCCGGGCGATCGTGCTGTCGGTGCAGCTCGTGCCGCCGTTCAGCCTGCCCGACCTCTCGGCGGGCTCCCTGATCGTCCTCAGGGCGTACGGCGACGTGTTCAGCGTCGGCCTGCAGGCCGCCGCGCCGGTCACCCTGGTGCTGCTGCTGGTCTCGGCGGCCATGGGCGTGATCGTCAAGACGGCCCCGCAGATCCATGTGCTGGTGGTCGGCTTCCCGGTCAAGATCGCCGTCGGACTGGCCGTCCTCGGCAGCTCGCTCGTCTTCTTCCGCGGCGTGGTCGAACGCACCTTCGCCGCCTCCGGCGACCTCATGGCGAGGATCCTCGGAGCTTTGACCTAGCCCCATCGGGGCGTCGCGCGGAGGAGGTGAGAGATGGCCGAAGAGACCGCCGGCGAACGCACAGAATCCGCAACACCGAGACGTCGGGAAAAGGCCCGTGAGAAGGGCCAGGTCGCCCGCTCCCAGGAGGTGAGCAGCTTCTTCGTCCTCCTCGCCGGAGTCGGCGTGCTCATCGCCACCGGCCCGTGGTGCCTGGAGCAGCTCGGCCGGGCCACGGGCTACCTGCTCGGGCAGGCCCACTACCTCGCGCCGAGCGATGCCCGGGGCGTCGCCTACCTCCTGCGCGGCAACGTGCAGGTGCTCCTGACGGTGATCCTGCCGCTGGCCGGCGTCGTGCTGGTGGCGGGCGTCGGGGCGGGGATCATGCAGGTGGGGCTGAAGGTCACGCCGGACGCCATGGGCTTCAAATGGAGCCGCCTGAATCCGATCAGCGGCATCGGACGGTTCTTCAAGAAGCGCACCTTCTTCGAGCTCCTCAAGAACCTGCTCAAGGTGGGGGTGATCGCGCTCCTGGCGACCCTCGTCATCCGCCGCCTGCTGCCCGAACTGACGGCCACGGCCCCGCTGCCGCTGGACGCGATCCTCGCCATCGCGACGTCCAGCTACCAGAGCCTGATGCTCGTGCTGCTGGGGTTCCTGGCGCTGCTCGCGATCATGGACTGGATCTTCCAGAAGCAGGAGTACGAGGGCGAGCTGAAGATGAGCAAGCAGGAGCTCAAGGAGGAGCACAAGGAGATCGAGGGCGACCCCCAGATCAAGGCTCGTATCCGGGCCCAGCAGTACGAGATGGCCCGCAAGCGGATGCTGGCGGACGTGCCCCGGGCCGACGTGGTGGTCACCAACCCGACCCACCTCGCGATCGCGATCCGGTACCAGGCCGGTTCGGCCGCTCCCGTCGTGCTCGCCAAGGGCGCCGACCACCTGGCGGCCCGGATCCGCGAGATCGCCCGCGAGCACCGGATCCCGGTGATCGAGAACAAGCCGGTGGCACGCGCCTTGTATGCCGAGGTGGAGGTGGGGCGCATGATTCCCGAGCGCCTCTTCCAGGCGGTGGCCGAGATCCTGGCCTACGTCTACCGGCTCAAGAAGGCTTAACTCGCGCTAGGAGAACATCTTGGAGCAGGATCGGGTCATCAGCCGCGACCTCGTGCTGGCCAACAGCAACATCATGAGCGCGGTGGCCGTGCTGGCCATTCTCGCGCTCATGGTGATCCCTGTCTCGCCAGTGCTCCTGGACGTGCTCATGACCTTCAGCATCGCGCTCGCGGTGGTCGTGATGCTGGTCTCCCTCTACCTGAACGAGCCCTTGCAGTTCAGCACGTTCCCGTCCCTGCTCCTGGTGATGACCCTGTTCCGCCTCGCGCTCAACGTGGCCAGCACGCGGCTCATCCTCAGCCGGGGCGAGGCCGGCCAGGTGGTCCAGAGCTTCGGCAACTTCGTGGTCGGCGGGAACTACGTCATCGGCGTCATCGTGTTCGTGATCCTGGTGATCGTCAACTTCCTGGTGATCACCAAGGGTTCGACGCGCATCGCTGAGGTCTCGGCGCGGTTCACGCTGGACGCCATGCCCGGCAAGCAGATGGCCATCGACGCCGATCTGAACGCCGGCCTGATCAACGAGCGTCAGGCGCGCCAGCGGCGCGACAAGATCGCGCACGAGGCCGAGTTCTTCGGCGCCATGGACGGCGCCAGCAAGTTCGTCCGCGGCGATGCGATCGCCGGCATCATCATCACGATCATCAACATCCTCGGCGGCTTCATCATCGGCATGGCGCAGCTGGGCATGGGCGCGGGCGAGGCGCTCGGCCGCTTCACCATCCTGACGGTGGGCGACGGCCTGGTGAGCCAGGTGCCGGCGCTGCTGGTGTCGACCGCGGCCGGCCTCGTCGTCACCCGCAGCAGCGGCGACCTGAACCTCGGTCAGGCGGTCACCCTGCAGATCTTCGGGCAGCGCAAGGCGCTGAACATCGCGGCCGCCGCGCTCGGCGTCATGGGCATCGTCCCGGGCCTGCCGACCCTGCCGTTCCTGCTGCTGGCCGGCGTGACGTACGGCGCCGGCCGGTTCCTGGGCCGCCGCGTCGACGACCACAACCAGGCCAGGGACGCGGCCGACGCCGCCGGCCTCGAGGCGGCCGCCCTGCCGGCCGCGCCCAGCGGCCCGCGCGGCGAGGATCTCTTCATCCTCGACCGCCTCGAGCTGGAGATCGGCTACGGGCTCATCGGCCTGGTGGACGAGAAGCGCGGCGGCGACCTGCTCGAGCGCATCGGCAACATCCGTCGCCAGGTCTCCGCCGAGCTGGGCATCTTCATCCATCCCGTGCGGGTGCGCGACAACCTGCAGCTCGCGGCCGGCGACTACGTGATCAAGCTCAAGGGCGTGCCCATCGCGCGGGCCGAGCTGAAACCCGGCCAGCTGCTCGCGATGAGCACGCGGCACGACTCGGGCGAGCTGCCCGGCACCGCCACGACCGAGCCGGCGTTCAACCTGCCCGCCGTCTGGATCGACGCGACCCGCCGCGCGGAGGCCGAAGCCGAGGGCTACACCGTCGTCGAGCCCGCCGCCGTGCTCGCGACGCACCTCTCGGAGACGATCCGCAGCCATGCCGACGAACTCGTCAGTCGGCAGGACGTCCGCGACATGTGCGAGTCGGTGCGGGAGTTCGCGCCGGCGCTGGTCGAGGAGCTCATCCCCGACAAGGTGCCGATCAACACGCTGCACAACGTGCTGCGGGCCATGCTGCACGAACGGGTGCCGGTGCGCGACATCGTCACCATCCTCGAAACCGTGGCCAACCACGTGGGACCCGGCGTGGGTCTCGATGGCCTCTGCACCAAGGTCCGCGAGGCCCTGCACCGCACGATCTGCCAGCTCTACACCGAGCCCGACGGCGCCATCCACGTGATCAGCCTGCATCCGGAGGCCGAGCACCGGCTCGTCGACGCGTCGCGCCAGAGCGAGCAGTCGGGCCAGGTGGTGCTCGACCCGCGCTTCATCCAGGAACTCATGGGCCGTCTCGACGCGACCCTGCGCAGCGCCTGCAGCCGGGGCTCGCAGCCCGTGCTGCTCGTGCCGACCCCCATCCGGTTCTTCGTCAAGCGGCTCATCGAGCCGACGTATCCCAACCTCGCCGTCATGGGCTACACCGAGGTCTCGTCCTCGGTCCGGATCCAGTCGGCCGGAACGGTGGTGACTCATGGATTCGCTGAACCCGCAGGCCAGGCCGTCGGCTAGGAAGGCCGCCGTGGTCGAGGCTCCGACCCTGAAGGACGCCCTGAGGCAGGTGCGCCAGCGCTATGGCGACGACGCGCGGGTCATCCGCAGCCGCACCATCACCCGCCGGGAGCCGGCGGGCCTCGGAACGCAGAAGGTGGTCGAGGTGCTCGTCGAGCCGAGCGGCGATGCCCGCGGCCGGCAAGGCCTGGAGCGGTCGGTCGAGCGGCGCGTCCACCCCTGGAGCCACCTCAGCGGCGAGATCGCGGCCGAGGTCGAGCGGATCGAGGGCCTGGTGCAGCAGATCGCCCGCGACCAGGCCCGGCGCGGGGCGGCCGGGGCGGCCGCACCGCGCAACCGGCTCGCGGCCGCCCTGCTCGAGGCCGGCGCCGAACCGCAGGTGCTCGCGCGGCAGCTCGAACGGTGCCGGGCGGAGACCGGTGCCCGGGAGGACGACCGCGCGGCCTTCCTCGACTACCTGACCGCCAACCTGCCGACCGGACGCGGCGACTGGCGCGACTTCGGCGGCACCCATGTGTTCCTCGGACCGTCGGGCAGCGGCCGTACGGCCCTGCTGCTGGCCGTCGCCGCGCGCCTTGCGGGCGACGGCCGTCAGGTGCTCGTCCTCAGCCTACTGCCGCAGCACGGCGGCGACGTGCGCCGCCTGCAGGCCGCGGCGGCCGATCACGGCTACGACGCGGCGGTCATCCAGAAGCCGCGGCAGCTGGTGGCCGCCCGCGATCACCTCGCCGGTTACGACGTCGTCCTCATCGACACCCCGGCGCTCGGCCAGTCCGACCGCGCGGACGCCGCCGCCCTCTGCCGCGAGATCGTCGCCAACCCGGCCTATCACCGGCACCTGGTCATCCCCCTGGACCGCGACCTGCGCGACACCGAACTGGTCCTGCAGCAGGCCCGCGAGATCCACTGCGATTGGCTGGCCCTGACCCGCCTCGACCAGACCCGCCTGCGGGGCAAGGCGCTCAACCTGCTCGACCGCATGCCCCTGCCCGTGTCGATGGTCGGCGATCCGACCGCGGCCGGGGGCGAGCCGCAGCTGGCCACCCCGGGCCTGTTGCTCGACCTCATGCTCGCCGGCGCCCGCGGCCGCGCCCACGCCGAGGGGTAGGCCGGCATGCTGCGTCTGGTCCGCAACCTGGCCCTCGGCGCCGCGCTGATCACGGTGGCCGTCGCGGTGTGGCGCGACTACGGCGCCCTGATCACGCTCAAACGCGCCTTCGTGGCCTACCTGGCCACCTTCTTCGTCTCCGGCTTCCTGGTGTTCCTCGCGTCGATCGGGATGCAGGTCAACCGCCCGCCCGCGCCGCCTCCCGAGCCCAGCCGCCGGCAGAAGCGGCTCGCGGCCGAGGCCGCGGCCAAGGCCGCCCGGGCGGCCAGCGACGCCCTGCACGCCGAGTCGGCCTCCGCCAAGGATGCGGCACCGCAGCCGGAACCGGCGCCGCCGGAGGCCGTCGGCGCGGAACCCCATTGAACGCACGTGATGGCACGGAACCTGCTGATCCCGACGAGTAACGACACCTGAAAGGTGATGGCCATGACCGACAAGCCCCAGATCGCTCACTACGACGTTTGGATGCGCTACCGGGAACACCGCTGCCAGGAGGCCCGGCAGGACCTGGTCGGGTTCTTCGCGCGCCTGGTCAAGTATGTGGCCGGGCGCATGGCGATCGGCCTGCCGCACTACGTCGAGTTCAACGACCTGGTCTCGGCCGGTCTGCTGGGCTTGATCCAGGCCATCGACAACTTCGACTGCGAACGCGGCATCAAGTTCGAAACCTACGCCATTCCGCGGATCCGCGGCGCCATCCTCGACGAGTTGCGCAGCCAGGACTGGTTCCCGCGCTCCCTGCGCCGCAAGGCCAAGCAGCTGGAGGAGACGTACGCGACCCTCGAGGCGCGTCTGGGCCGGCCGGCCACCGACCAGGAAGTGGCCGATGCCCTGCAGATCGACGTGCGCGACCTCGACGGCATGCTGGGCGAGGTGGCCGTGGCCTCGATCATGTCCCTGGACGCCGATACGTCGTCGGACGAGAGCGACCAGTCGAGCAGCCTGGGCGAGTACCTGGCCGACCCGCGCGCCGAGAACATGGAGCGCGTGGTGGCCGCCCGCGAGATGCGCGAGCTGGTCGCGCAGCGCATGGCCGAGTTGCCCGAGAAGGAGCAGCTCGTGCTGGTGCTCTACTACTACGAGGAGCTCACCCTCAAGGAGATCGGCGAGATCCTCGACGTGACCGAGAGCCGCGTCTGCCAGATCCACACCAAGGCGATCATGCGCCTGCGCGGCAAGATCGAGCGTCACGAGGGGCGCCAGTCGATCGGCCGCCTGACGGCCGAGATCCAGAGGTCGCGGCCGGCCACGCCGGCGCCCGAGCGGGAGAGCGTCCTCGAATCGGTCAACCTGACGGCCTGCCTGGTGGCGGCGCCGCTGACGCTCGCGCTGCTGGCGTCGGTGCTCGGGGTCGGTCTCACCTAGAGGAGTACGGTGTCATGGCCGGCGACGGCGTGTCCCTGCAGACCAACCTGGCCCAGATGGGGAACCTGGCCAAGGCCCAGGCCCGCAATCCGGGATCGACCCAGGGCCCCAGCGTCGCCCAGGAACTGCAGAAGCAGGACGTGACGTCGGTGGAGAAGGTGCGGGAGATCGAGAAGGCCGAGCAGGACGCGGTCGATCCGGACCAGGAACGTGAGCGGGAACGGCGACGGCGTCAGCGGCCGAAAGCCGGCGCCGACGACGCGGACGAGCCGGACGACGAGGAGAACGCCGAGCGGGCCCAGGGCCTCGGCGGCTTGATCGACATCAAGGCGTGAACTGCGGGAGCGAGCATGGACTGGCATAGCATCACGGGCCTGGCACAGGGACAGGGGACGGTGTTCTGGGCGGCGGGCGCCGCCGTCTCGCTGGGGCTCACGCTCCTGGTGGTCGCGCTCGGACAGGCCCTGCGCCAGCAGCTGCGGCGCGGACGGGCGCGGGCCCGGGTCGCGTCGCCGCCGGAAACGGCGGTCACCCCGCCGGCGAGGTTGCCGGACGCCATGGCGGCCTACGCCGCGTCGTCCCGGACGGCGGCCGCCCCGGGCGACCCGGACCGGGAGGAGGGCTCCCTGGCCCTGCTGCTGCGCCGCCTACAGCAGGCGGGCGACCGCCTCGAGGAGATCGCCGGCGACCTCGACGTGGCCGAGTCGCAGGCGGCCGCATCTTCGCTCAAGTCCGACCTCCAGGACGTCGAATACGTGTTCAGGGCCAGCGGCTCGTGACGAGGCGCGGCCTGGACGCTATCCGGGCGGAGTGTGAGGCATGACCGTGAGCGATCCGACCCTGCAGGAAGCCCCGCCTGAGGCTGCCGAGCAGGACGCCCAGCTCAAGACCCTGATCATGACGATCCGGGACCTGCCGGCGATGCCCCACGTGGCGTCGAAGGTCCTCGAGCTGTCGTCGGATCCGGATACGTCGGCCGCCCGCCTGCAGCAGGTGATCGCCGACGATCAGGCGATGACCGCCCGCATCCTGAAGATCGCCAACTCGGCCATGTACGCCTGCAGCCGGCGGGTCAAGACGCTGTCCGAGGCCATCGTGATGCTGGGCTTCAACAGCATCCGCTCGCTGGTCGTCACCAGCGCCGCGCGCAACCTCTACAGCACCGGCGCGGCGCGGATGGGCCTGAAGGAACGCCTGCTGTGGGAGCACAGCATCGGCACCGCCTTCGCCTGCCGTCTGCTCGCCGAGCGCCGGCAACCCGCCCTCCGCGAGGAGGCGTTCCTGGCCGGTCTCATGCACGACATCGGCAAGCTGGTGCTCAACCTGCAGGTGCCCGACAAGTTCGAGGAGATCGTCCAGATCGTGTACAACGAGAACCGGGAGTTCCACGAGACGGAGCAGGAACTGCTCGGGTTCGATCACGCCCAGGTCGGCGCGTTGCTGGTCGGCAAGTGGAAGCTCTCGCCGATGCTCGAGGACGTGATCGGGCATCATCACGATCCCGGGTTCCTGACGGCCGAACGACCCCTGCTGCTGCACCTGGACCTCGCCAATCGCCTCTGCCAGAAGCTGGGCATCGGCTTTCAGGAGACCACGGATCTCGATCTCCTCCGCGGCCCGTCGAACGTCATCCTCGGGTTCTCCGAGGCCGACATCGCCGACGTGGCGCAGAAGCTCCAGCACACGCTGGAGGGGGAGATGGAAGTTTTCATCTAGGAGGACGGTCATGGCATCCGGAACCACGGGGATGTCGCTCGACGACCTGCGCGACGCGATCGCCGAACTGCCCACGATCCCGGAGACGCTGACGCGCATCCTGCAGCTGCTCGAGGATCCGACCAGCGGCGCCCGCGACCTGGCCGACGTCATCCGTGGCGACGCGCCGCTGGCGAGCAAGATCCTGCGCCTGGCCAACTCGCCGCTCTATCAGAAGAACCGTGACATCACGACGATCCAGGAATGCGTCTCCGTGCTGGGGTACCGCACCGTGCGCCAGGTGGCCCTCTGCGTGGCGGTGATCTCGAGCCTCAGTCGGGAGAGCCGGGCGGGCGAGGGGATCCTCGACTACCGCGACCTCTGGCGCCACAGCGTCGCGGTGGGCGCGGTGGCCCACGCGCTCGCCGCCGGCCGCGACGACGTCGACCGCGAGACCGTGTTCCTCGGCGGACTGCTGCACGACCTCGGCAAGTTCGTGCTGACGATCTGCCAGCCGCGGCGCTATGCCGAGGTCATGACCCTGCGGCGCGAGCAGGGTCGTCCGCTGGTCGAGGTCGAGCGGGCCGAGCTCGGGTACGACCACACGGCGGCCGGCGCGACCCTGGCCGACGCCTGGCACTTCCCGCCGGAGACCCTTGCGATGATCACCGGCCATCACCAGAGCGCGGCGTCGGCGCCGGAGGTGGCCCTGGTGGCCGCCGCCGACTACCTCGCGCACCTCGTGCAACCCTCGCTCAGCGACCTCGGTTTCGACGCCGACTGCGTCGCGGGCCCGCGCCTGCTGGGGACCGTCGGCCTGCCCGGAGAACCGTCCGACGAGCTGCGCGCGACCCTCGCCGCCGCGATCGAGGACGCCTCGCCGTTGACCCACCTCGACTGACCCGCGCGCCGCGCTGCGTCCTTGCGGAAAAGCAGTGGCCGTCCCGCGTATCCGGTGTAATATCGCCGGGTCTGGCCACGTTCTACCCGAGGAGATGGCATGGCTGCGCAGGAGCTGGTCCTGCTGAGTCGTCAACCCGGTCTGTACAAGGGACTGGCGAGCTGGCGCCTCGACGATACGGAGATCTACGCCTTCGAGGATGCCGCGGCGGCGCTGTCCCGGGCGGCGGCCGGCCGGACGGCCGTCGTGGTGTTCGATCCCCGGGATCCCCGCGGCCCACGCGCGGCATCAGGCCGCTTCCTGGCCCTCGGCAGCGACACCGACCTCGTGGTGCTCGGTGCGCGCGACGCGCTCGGCGGCGACGATGCCCGCGCCGGCGACGGTTCGGTGCGCTACCTGCCCGCCGACGTCCCCCTGCCCGAGCTGCAGTCGGTCGTGCAACTCGTGCTCCGGATGCGGCGCGTCCGCCGGGAGGGGGGGATCGTCGGCCGTTCCCGCGCCGTGAGCCAGATGATCGCCCTCATCGCGCAGGCCGCGCCCCTGGACGTCAACGTGCTGGTGACCGGCGAGAGCGGCACGGGCAAGGAGCTGGTGGCGCGCGCGATCCACCGCAACAGCGGTCGGCGGGACGGCCCCTTCGTGAGCCTCAACTGCGGCGCGCTGAGCGAGGGCGTGCTCGAGAGCGAGCTCTTCGGCCACGTGCGGGGCGCGTTCACCGGCGCGGTCGCCTCGCACGACGGCGTCTTCAAGCGGGCCGACGGCGGCACCCTGCTGCTCGACGAGGTGGGCGAGATGCCGCTGGGCATGCAGACCCGCTTCCTGCGTGCCCTGGAGACGGGCGAGTTCACGCCGGTCGGCGGCAAGGGCATCCTCCGCTCGGACCTGCGCCTGGTGGCCGCCACCAACCGCGACCTCGGCCGGGATGTCGACGCCGGCCGCTTCCGCGCCGACCTCTACTACCGCCTGCGGGTGATCGTGATCGAGACGCCGCCGTTGCGGGAGCGCCACGAGGACATCCTCATCCTCGCCGAGCATTTCCTGAAGGAGGAGAACCGCGAGCACAAGCTCGCGGTGCGCGGCTTCACCCGGCACGCCAAGCAGGTCCTGCGTCAGCACGCCTGGCCGGGCAACATCCGCGAGCTGCGCAACGTGGTCCGGGCGACCGCGGTGATGAAGCAGCGCGGCCTCATCGACGTCGACGATCTGCCCGGCGACCTCTTCGGCCGCGGCGGCGAGGGCGCGCCCTATCTGCCGATGGTGGTCGCCCCGCCGACCGATCGCCTCGACCCCGGGGTCCTGGCCTCGACGCTGCTGGAACTGCGGCAGGACATGAAGGAGATCAAGCAGCTGCTCGAGCGGCTGACCGGGGGCGACCCGGCGACGGCGAACGGGCGGGCGATCCCCGCCGACGGACGGGTCATCGCGACCCTGCTGCACGAGGGTGGCGTGGAGCCCGTGGCGGGCGAGGGGGAGCTGCAGACGGCCGAGAAGGCGCTGATCGCCGGCGCCCTGCAGGCCACCAGCGGCAACCGCCGCAAGGCCGCCGAACGCCTGGGGATCTCCGAGCGGACCCTCTACCGCAAGCTCAAGCACTATGACCTCGGCTGAACGCCCCGCGCTTGGCGAGGCGTCCGGCCTGTTGTATAATCATGGAGTCGCTGATACTCCCCGAACTCTTGACCTTACCCCTGGTGAGAGAGGCTGACATGCAGCACGTTCACAACCGGCGTCGCCGCCGGCATGCGGAGGTGTACGTCCTCGTCGGCTGCCTGTTGCTGGCGGCGTGGCCGGCCGAGGCCGCCAAGTTCGCCGGCGCGTTCATGGAGAACGGCGGTGGCGCCCGCGCCCTCGGCATGGGCGGCGCCTTCACCGCCGTGGCCGGCGACGCGTCGGCCACGTTCTGGAACCCGGCCGGGCTCGGACGCTTCCGCAACAACGAGGTGCTGCTCATGCACTCCGAGCGGTTCGGCGACCTGGTCGACCGTGACTTCGCGTCCGGGGTGATCCCGGTCAACATGAGCCTGTTCGGCGACGAGACAGGCGCGCTCGGCCTGACCGTGATCCGGCTCGGGGTCGACGACATCCCGTTCACGGAGCACCTCTTCGATCAGCTCGACGCCAACGGCGACGGCGTGGTGTCCGACGACGCCTTGAACCCGGAGATCTACGAGCTCCTGCGTCCGGAAACTGCAGAGCCAGTCCGCTACAAAGGCGATCAGGAGTTCGCCGCCATGCTTTCTTACGGCGAGCGCCGCGGACAGTGGTACCTGGGCGGCACGCTCAAGGTCATCCACCAGAACGTGGGGGACTACTCCAGCATCGGCATCGGCGCCGACCTCGGCGCCCTGCGTCCGCGGTTCCTCGGACCCATCGACTTCGGCCTCAAGCTGCAGGACCTCACCACGACCTACCTGAGCTGGAGCACGGGCACCAACGAGGTGATCGCGCCGGCCGTCGTGCCCGGCTTCGCGTACCGGTTGAGCCTGCCGTCGTCGAACCTCGACGTCCTGCTCGCCTCGAGCTTCGAGTGCCGCTTCGAGAACCGAGGCCAGGCCGACCAGTGGTCGACCGGCTCGTTCAGCTGCAACAGCCACTGGGGCGCCGAGCTGGGCTTCAGCCGACGCGTGTTCGTGCGGGCCGGCGTGGACAGCGGCTTCGATACCGCCGACATCACCGCCGGCGCCGGTCTGATCCTCGGGCCGATGGTGGTCGATTACGCCTACGCGGGCGATACCCTGGACATCGACGAGGTGACCCATCGGATCAGCCTGGCCGTGCGCTGGTAGCCGGCGGACGTTCGCAACGCCCTGACGCAGACGAGGCCCCGGAACCGATTCCGGGGCCTCCTGCGTGCGGGTCGGGCTCGGTTCAGGACTTGCGCGGCGGCCGGTAGGCCTCGAGCGTCTGGCCGATCTTCAACCGGCGCGGGTTGGCGATGCCGTTGACCTGTTTCAGATGCGCCACCGAGACGCCCAGCCGGCGGGCGATGGCGCCCAGGGTGTCCCCCGACTGCACGCGGTAGGTCACGCGCTCGTGCCCTTGCGGCGGGATGTAGCGGCCGGCGTCCTCGGCCCGCTTGCGGGCCAGGTCCTGCAACTCCCGCGGCATGGGGATCAACAGCTGGTCGCCCGGGCGGATGAGCGTCCGCTTGCCGAGGCTGTTGGCCTCCTGGATGGCCCGCACGCTGGTGCCCCACTGGCCGGCGATGTGGCCGAGGGTCTCGCCGCGCTTGACCTCGTGCTTGCGCCAGGTCAACCGCTTGGTGGCGGGGATACGGGCGAGCGCGGCCCGCGCGCGGTCCGCCGTGCCGGACGGCAGGTTGACCAGGTAGCCGCTGTCGCCGGGCGGCGTGGCGCGGCGCAGCAGCGCAGGATTCAGCTCGTAGACCTGCTCCTCGGGTACCTCGGCGCAGGTGGCGATCAGGCTGAGGTCGGTCGCGTCGTTGACGGCGAGATGCTCGACGGCCAGGGCGGGCCGCTCGGCCACCGTGAAGCCGTAGGCCGCGGGGTCGGCGCCGATGCTGGCGGCCGCGATGAACTTGGGCACGTAATCCACGGTCTGGCGCGGCAGGCGATAGTCCCAGTAGTTGTCGTGGCCGTTGTCGCGCAGCTGCCGGCGGACCCGGCCCTCGCCGGAATTGTAGGCCGCCAGCACCAGGGCCCAGTCGCCGAATTCGTCGTGCAGCGCCCGCAGGTAGCGGCAGGCCGCCCGCGTGGAGCGCTCGAGGTCCCGACGCTCATCGACCCACCAGTTGACCGCCAGGCCGTGCGAGCGGCCCGTCGGCGCCATGAACTGCCAGGGGCCGACCGCGCCGACGCTCGAGCGGGCGCGGGTGCTGAGGCCGCTCTCGATCATCGCGAGGTAGATGAGCTCCTCGGGGAGGTTCTCCTCGGCCAGGATCTGCTGGACCAGGGGGCCGACCTCGGCCTGCCGGTCGAGCCAGCGCTGGAAATGCCGACGGCCCCGCCCGGTGAAATAGTCCAGCCAACGGTCGACCCGTTCGTGGTGCACCTTCAGGAGGTCGGCCTGGAGCGACGACAGGTAGGACCCCGACGCGGGCACCAGGCTGTCGGGCATGCCCAGACCGCGGGCGGTGAGGTACTCGGAGGCAAGCACGGAGTCCGGCGCGGAGGTGCGCCCCGAGAACGCCGTCTGCTCGGCGAGCAGGCCCGACAGCAACGCGAGACGGCGGCGGATGCTGCGCCGATGTTCGAGGTAGAGGGTGTCCGCCTCGGCAGGCTCGGGGCCGGCGGCCAGGTCCTGCAGGCTGAACATGAGGTCGCGGGCGAGGTCCGTCTCGCCGCGGGCGAGGCTCGCGAGGGCTTCCTGGTAGGTGTCTTCCCACTCGGCGGGCGAGGGCTCGCCGCTCGGTGGTGCGGGCCAGTCGAGCTCGACGACGACGACCGTGTCGGGTTCGGCGGCCGCGAAGGCCACCGCCGGCGGCGGTGGCGGCTGGTCCGCAACCTCCACGACGGGGGGGGCAACGGTCGCACAGGCAACGAGATACACGCAGAACCCGAGGAGGCCGGCGAAGGTTGCGAGGCGGCTGGAAACATGCGGTCGGCGTCGCGTGGGGAGTGGCAAACGAGTCCTCCTTGACAGTCGGGTGCCCGGCGATCGAGTTTGGGCACAACCTAGCACGGGCAAAACCCATACCGCAACGCGTACACCACCGACTTCTGCCTTGAGTCGCGAGGTGACGTATAGTAAAATATGATACGTAAAGATCAATCTTTGCGTCTGGAGCCTTATGCTCAATCGCGCCGGCATCCTCGAGATCCTTGACCAGCTGCCGCTCGACCGGCTGCCCGTCGACGTGCGCGAGGATCTGCACCTGGCACGGGCCGGCCACGACGCGGACGTCCTGGCGGCGGTCGCCCGGCGGGTCGTGGGCGAGTTGCTGATGGCCGGCGACCTGGTGCGCGTCGCGGTGGCCGGCAGCCACCGCAATGGCCACAATCTCCTGTTGGTGCACGGAACGAGCCGCCTGATCGATTGCTCCGGCCTGCCCCGTCTGCAGCCGAAGGCGCGCCCGGCGCCGGCGTCGCCGCCGGGAGACGCCGGCAGCCCGAACGCTTCCGAGGCGCCCCACGGCGGCCAGATCGTCGACATGCTCGACGCCATGGAGCGCGCCCAGGACCTCGCCGTCGGCGATCCGCGCGCCGACGATCCCTGGGTCATGGTCAACCGCATCCTCGACCTCCTGCAGCTCTACGTGCCCGATCTGCGGCTCTTCGCCCAGCTGACGGTGGTGGTCGGCGATTCCGAGGCCGGCCCGCGCCTCTTGCCCCGGCCCGACCTGGACGAGATGCCGTTCTGGCTGCGCCACCGGCGCCCCGGCCAGTCGCTCTGGATCCCCGATGTCCACGAACTGCCCCGGGAGCTGCAACGCCGGCTCGACCTCGGTCCGGCCGACGACCTGGCCACGGCGGTGGTGCCGATCGTCTCGCCCGCGGAGCAGGAGGGAGAGGTGGGCCTGCTCTACGTCGTCGGTCGGGCGGTCTGGCCCTCAGCCACGCTGCTGAAGCTCGCCCAGCGGCTCTCGACCTTCGTCTCCCGACGTTGGCGTTGCCAGCGTGACGTCAACCGGCGGGTCCTCACCGACAGCCTGACCGGGATCCCGAACCGGGCCTTCTTCGACACCCAGTTCCCGCTCGAACTCGAGCGTGTCCGGCGTGGCGAACAGCCGCTGACCCTGGTGATCGCCGATCTGGATCAGTTCAAGAACGTCAACGACACCTACGGCCACCAGTGCGGCGACCTCGTGCTGCGCTCGGTGGCACGCCAGCTGCTTGCGGCCCTGCGGCGCATCGACCTCGTCTACCGGATCGGCGGCGAGGAGTTCGCCCTCATCCTGCCAAGCACGTCGGAGGAGGAGGCGCGGGAGGTGCTCGGACGCATCGTCGGCCGACCGTTCCGCGTGGCCCTGCCGCCGGAGCTGGGGGTCGGCATGCTGTCGGTGACCGTGTCGTACGGCGCCGTCACCTTCCCCGAGGCCGGCAGCAGCACCGGCGAGCTTCACCGCAAGGCCGACAGCCTGCTCTACCAGGCCAAGGAGCGTGGCCGCAACCGATGCTGTCTGTGGACCCCACGAGGCGTCGTCGAGTTGCGGCCGACCGGTTCCGGTCGCTGATCTCCGTCTGCACCGGCCCGTCTTGGCCGGCCGTCTGGGCCGGGGTCGCGCTCGTGGGCGCGCTCGGCGGCGCCCGCCATCCGCTCACGCTCGCCCACGGGACCGCCGAGATCGTCGTCCGGACCGCGACGTTGCTGTCCGTGCCGTTTCTCGCCGCGCGCTCGGCGCCGGTGCGCGCGGCCGCGATCGCGTTCCGGGTGGGCCTGTCGCTGCTCGTCGGGGCCGTCCTGGCCGGCTCGCCGCCGTTGCGTGCGCCCGCCGCCGCGCCGCAGCCCTGGTCGCCGAGCGCCGCGGTGCAGGCGCCGGGCAACCTCGTCGGGCGGGTGACGGCCGACGCGCGGGAACGCTCCGGCGGATCCTGGTCGGCGCCCCTGTCCTGCCTCGCGTGGCGTCCCGCGGCGGCCGCCACGGGCTTGCTGCCGGGGCCCGGCGTGCTGCTGCGCGGTCAGGGTCCGGCGCCGGAGCGGGGGGCCCTGATCGCGGCGCAGGTCACCCTCCGGCCTCCCCGACGCGCGGCCCTGCCCGGCGGCTTCGACGAGGCGGCCTGGCTGCGGGGACGGGACCTCGCGGCGGTCGCGCAGGTCGAGGCCTGGGCGGCCACGCCGTCCCGCGACCGTCTCGCGACTCTCGGCGGCCATTTGGCGGCGGTCCGGCGGCACCTGGCGGCCCGGCTCGACCGCGGCCTGCCGCCCCTGGAGGCGGACCTCGCGCGCGCCGTCCTGCTCGGCGACGGGCTCGACGCGGACCTCCGCGGTCCGTTCACCAGCCTCGGCCTCGCCCACCTCTTCGCGCTCAGCGGCCTGCACGTGGGCATCCTCGCCGGGCTGGCCTTCGTGGTCCTGAGGCTGGTGCCCGCGCCGGGTACGCTGCGCGATCTATCGTTGCTGCCGTTGCTCATCCTCTACGCGTTGCTGGTCGACCTGCCGGGTTCGGTCGTGCGGGCCTGCGGGCTGGTGGTCTGCGCCGTGGTGGTCCGCGTGGGCGGTCGGCGCCACGATACCCTGCGCACGCTCGGACTGGTCCTCTGGTGCAACGTGCTCTGGCGGCCCTGGGTGCTGGTGGACGCGGGCTGCCAGCTCTCCTACCTCGCGGCCGGCGGCATCGTCGCCGGGCAGCGGCTCGTCACGCCGCTCGCCGCGGGCCTGCCGCGGGTCTGGCGCCGGGTCGTCGCGCCGGTGACGGTCACCGTCGCGGCGCAGATCGCGACCTTGCCGGTGGTCGCGCGGGCGTTCGGGGCGCTGCCGCTGTTCGGTCCGTTGGTCAACCTGCTCGTCGTGCCCGCGTTCGGCATCGTGGTGACCGTGCTGGCGGCCGGTCTCGGGCTCGCTTGCGTCTGGCCGTGGGCTGGCGACGGCCTGCTCGCCTGCGGGGCGTTGGGTCTGCGCCTGGTGACGGTGACCTGCCTGACGGCCGCCTCCGGCGGTCTCGGCCGCCAACGCGGCCTGGCCCCGTGGGCCGACCTGCACCTGCTGGGATACCTGGGGCTCGTCGCCGTCATCGGCGCCGGTCTGCGCCGCCGCACCCGACGTGGTCTGGGGCTGGCCGCCGTGGCCTACGTCGGGCTCGTGGCCGCGGCCGTCCGGCAGCCGCCGCCCGGCGGACCGGTCGCCGCCTGGCAACTGGCGGTCGGCCAGGGGGACTGCGCGCTGATCGAGTTCGCCGACCGCTGGCGGGTGCTTGTCGACACCGGCGAACGCTGGCGCACGGGCGGCGGCCCCCTCGTGCGCGACGTCCTGCCCTGGCTGCGACGTCGCGGCGTCACCCGGCTCGACGCCGTGGTGCTCACCCACGGCCATGCCGACCACACCGGCGGCGCCGCGGACCTGGCCGCCGCCGTGGCGGTGGACCGCTGGCTGGTGGGCGGCCGGGCGCGTCCCCCGGCCGGCCGCACCGGCGAGGCGCCGGCCGTGGGCGACACCCTGCATGCCTGCGGCGGCTGGGCGCTCGTCGTCCTGCACCCGGCGTCGGGCGACCGCGAGCTGGCCGACGAGAACGACCGCTCCCTCGCGCTCGGGCTCGTGCACGACGGCACGCTCACGGGACTGTGGAGCGGCGACCTCGAGCACCGGGGGGAGGAGCGTCTGCTCGGCCGCTGCCCGCCGGTCGCCGACGCGGGCCTCGCCGTCTGGAAGGCGGGCCACCACGGCAGCGCCACGTCCGGCACGCCCGCCCTGCTCGCCGCGCTGCGGCCCCAGCTGGTGGTGATCAGCGCCGGCGTCGACAACCGCTACGGCCATCCGAGCCACGGACCCTACCTGGCGGCCGGCGACACCGTCCCCATCCTGCGTACCGACCTCGACGGCACGATCGCGTTGGTTTGGACCGCACGGGGCCTCCGCGCGCGGTCGCTGCGGTCGCCTTGACACCCTCGCGGCCCCGGCCTACCATGCGCGCTCGGCACGCAAACGTCCCACCGCCAACCCGTGAGGACCCTCATGCCCGCCTTGCGCACGACCAGCGAACTCGGGCTCAAGCCCGATTATGTCGGCAAGGTCCGCGACGTGTTCGACCTGGGAAACCAGCTGCTCATCGTCGCGACGGACCGGATCTCCGCCTTCGACGTCATCATGGACGACGTGGTGCCCGACCGCGGCGCCGTCCTGACGATCATGACCCTCGCCTGGCTGGAGCACTTCGCCGACGTGCCCAACCACCTGATCACCGCCGACCCGCACGAATTCCCGGCGCCGTTCCGCGAGCATGCCGCCCGGCTCGGCGGCCGCAGCATGCTCGTGCACAAGGCCCGCCGCCACGACGCCGAGTGCGTGGTGCGCGGCTACATCGCCGGCAGCGGTTGGAAGAGCTACCGCCGGGACGGCACCATCTGCGGCCACCGATTGCCGACGGGCCTGAAGCTGGCCGACCAGCTGCCCGAGCCTCTGTTCACGCCCTCGACCAAGGCCGCTGAAGGCCACGACGAGAACATCGATTTCTCGACCATGTGCGGCATCGTCGGCGACGAGGTGGGCGCGCAGCTGCGGGACATCTCGCTGCGTCTGTACCGCGAAGGCGCGGCCTACGCCCGGCCGCGCGGCGTCATCCTGGCCGACACCAAGTTCGAGTTCGGCGTCATCGACGGGCGGCTCTGCCTCATCGACGAGGTGCTCACGCCGGATTCCAGCCGCTTCTGGCCCGCGGCCGAGCATCGCCCCGGCGAGGATCCGCCGAGCTTCGACAAGCAGATCCTCCGCAGCTGGCTCGAGACCCTCGACTGGAACCACGAACCGCCGCCGCCGCGGCTGCCCCGGGAGATCATCGACCGCACGAGCCGCCGTTACCGCGAGGTGCTGGAGCTGCTCTTCCCCGAGGCCGCGCGCCGCTGGGAGGCGTACCTGTGAGCCGTCGCGCCTTGCTGAGCGTGTCCGACAAGAGCCACCTCGACCACGTGGCGTCCATCCTCGAGAGCTACGAGTTCGAGCTCGTGGCGTCGGGCGGCACCGCGCGCTACCTGCGCGAGCACGGCTTCGCCTGCACGGACGTGAGCGCGGTCACCGGCTTCCCGGAGGTCTTCGGCGGCCGGGTCAAGACCCTGCACCCGCTCATCCACGGCGGCATCCTCGGCCCCGACGTGGAGGCCTTCGCGGCGCCGGAGATCGCGTCGCTCGGCCTGATGCCGATCGACGTCGTCGTGGTCAACCTCTATCCGTTCGAGCAGACCCTCGCCGCCGGCGGCGACGACGAGGCGCTGATCGAATCGATCGACATCGGCGGGCCGGCCATGCTGCGAGCGGCGGCCAAGAACTTCCGGCGGGTGACGCTCCTGTCGTCGCCCGACCAGTACGACGAGTTCCTCCACGAGTGCCGCGCCGGCGACGGGGTGCCGTCGCTCGCCTTCCGGAGGCGCTGCGCCCAGGCCGGCTTCGCCCGCATGGCGGCCTACAACCAGGCCATCGCCGACTGGCTCGCGGGCCGGGACGCCGCCGCGGCGGCCCTGCGCTACGGCGAGAACCCGCATCAGACCGCCACCTTGAGCATCGCTGGCGGCGACCTCGCCTCGGTCGGCCTCGCCCAGCTCGGCGGCAAGGAGCTCAGCTACAACAACCTGGTCGACCTCATCGCCGCGCTCAAGCTGGTCCTCGATGCCGACGGGAGCGCGTGCGCGGTCATCAAGCACACCAACCCGTGCGGCTACGGACTCGGCGCGCCTGCGGTCGCCCTCGAGCGCGCGCTGATCTGCGACCCGGTGTCGGCCTTCGGCGGCATCTTCGCGTTCAACCGCGAGGTGGACGCGGACGTGGCCGAGACGCTCGCCGGACGCTTCCTGGAGGCGGTGGTGGCGCCGTTTTACACGGACGAGGCCCGGCGTCGCCTCACGCGGAAGAAGAACCTGCGGGTGATGACCTGCGACCTCATGCGGTTCGCGGCGGCCACCCGGGGGCGGTCCCGCAGCTGGGGCCGCATCACGCTCGAGCAGTCCGAGGACGAGGGATTTCCCGAGCTGGCCGTCTGGCGGCTGGCGGCCGGCCCGGAGCCGTCGGCGGAGGCGGCGGCGGACCTCGCGCTGGCCTGGACGGTCTGCAAGCACGGCAAGAGCAACGCCATCGTGCTCGCGCGCGGCGGCGCGACCCTCGGCTGCGGATTCGGCCAGATGAGCCGCGTCGACTCCGTGAAGCTCGCCGTGAGCAAGGCGGCCGACCAGGGTCTGGACCTCACCGGGTGCGTGGCCGCGAGCGACGGGTTCTTCCCGTTCCCCGACGGCGTCGAGGCCCTGGCCGCGGCCGGCGTCACGGCCGTGGTCGCGCCCGGGGGTTCCATCCGTGACGACGAGGGGGCCGCGCGCGCGGCCGAGCTCGGCCTGACGCTGCTGTTGACCGACCGCCGGCACTTCAACCACTAGAGGTCCTCGATGAGCGCACCCGGCCACGACCATCCCCGCATCGTCGTCCTCGACTTCGGCTCGCAGGTGAGCCAGCTGATCGCGCGTCGTCTGCGCGAGGTCAACGTGTTCAGCGAGATGCGTCCGTTCACGGCCTGGCGCGAGGTCCTGGACGACCCGCTGGTCGCGGGCATCGTGCTGTCCGGCGGACCGTCGAGCGTCCTGGATCCGGGCGCGCCCGACGTCGACGAGGCGCTCTTCCAGGCCGGCAAGCCCCTGCTCGGCATCTGCTACGGCATGCAGTTGATGTGCCACAAGCTGGGCGGACGCCTCGCGCCCGCGCACAACCGCGAGTACGGCCACGCCGAGATCGAGGTGGTGCGCGAGGGGCTGCTGTTCGCCGGTCTGCCCGTGCGCCAACCGGTGTGGATGAGCCATGGCGACCACGTCGAGGCGTTGCCGCCCGGCTTCGAGGTGCAGGCCCGTACGGCGAGCATCCCGCTGGCCGCCGCCGCCGATCCGAGCCGCAACCTCTACGCCGTGCAGTTCCACCCCGAGGTGGCCCACACCGCCCACGGACTGGCCATGATCGAGGCCTTCGCCCGCAAGGTCTGCCGCGTGCAGGACCAGTGGACCGCGGCGGCCTTCGTCGAGGAGGCCGTGCAGGAGATCCGCGACACGGTGGGCGACCAGCGCGTGCTCTGCGCCGTGTCCGGCGGCGTCGACAGCACGGTGATGGCGAGCCTCGTCGACCGCGCGATCGGCGATCGGCTGCACGCGGTCTACGTCGACAACGGGGTCATGCGCGCGGGCGAGAGCGACCAGGTGGAACGCGATCTCAACGCCTTCCTGCACCAGCCGCTGCAGCGGGTCGACGCCCGCAAGCTCTTCCTCGACCGGCTCGCGGGCGTCGCCGAACCCGAGCGCAAGCGCAAGATCATCGGCGCCACCTTCATCGACGTCTTCAAGGACGCCACCCGGGACCAGGGGCCGTTCGGCTTCCTGGCCCAGGGCACCCTGTACCCCGACCGCATCGAGAGCGTGTCGGTCAACGGCCCGAGCGCCACCATCAAGTCCCACCACAACGTGGGGGGGCTGCCCGCCGAGCTCGGCTTCCGGCTCGTCGAACCCCTGCGCGACCTCTTCAAGGACGAGGTCCGCAAGGTCGGCCGGGAACTCGGCATTCCCACGCACCTGTTGAAGCGGCATCCGTTCCCGGGTCCGGGCCTGGCGGTGCGGATCCTGGGCGAGGTGACCCCCGCGCGGGTCTCGCTCCTGCAGGCCGCCGACCGTATCTTCATCGACGAGCTGAAGAGCTCCGGGCAGTACGACGCGATCTGGCAGGCGGGCGTCATCTTCCTGCCCGTGCAGTCGGTCGGCGTGATGGGCGACGAGCGCACGTACGAGAACGCCGTCGCCCTGCGCGCGGTGACCAGCCTGGACGGCATGACGGCCGACTGGGCGCGCATCCCGACGGAGATCCTCGCCCGCGTCTCCAACCGGATCATCAACGAGGTACGGGGCATCAACCGTGTGGTCTACGACATCAGCAGCAAGCCGCCGAGCACCATCGAGTGGGAGTAGGGTGCGTGCGGCGAGCTGTCTGCTGATCCTGCTGCTCGGCATCACCGTCGCGGCGGCCGACGACCTGCGCGACCTGCGCGCGGCCCGGCGCGCGACGGTGCGCGCGGCGGCCCTCGCCAAGGCCGACGGCGGCGCGCCGTTCGGGCTGCTCGTGGTGCCGGTGGATTTCGCCGACGCGCGGTTCGCGACCGCGCCCGACCTCGCGCCGCGGCTGGCGGGGGATTCGCCCGGCGCGCTCGGCCACTACGTGCTCGCCGCCTCGCAGGGGCGGACCCGGCTGCAGATCGTGCTCGCGCCGCTGGTCTCGCTCCCGGACGACCGCATCGCCTACTCCGACCGCGACCTCCAGGGGTTCACCCGCACGCGCCGCCTGGCCTCCGAGGCCATCGTCGGCGCGGTCGCTGCCGGCGTCCAGCTGCGCGCCGCCGACGCGGACACCGACGGCGAGGTCGACGGGGTGCTGATCCTGCACGCGGCGCCGGGCCTGGAGAACGACCCCGACGGGTTCATCATGCCGCTGCAGTACTTCCTGGCCGACCCGGTCGTCGACGCCGGCACCACCGCTCGCCTCTACGCGGTGGGGGCGGCGCGCAGCGGGCTGGGCCTCTGGGCGCACGAGACCGCCCATCTGCTCGGCCTCGAGGATCGGTACGACGTGCAGCTGCCGGCGGCCGGCGAGGCGGTGCCCCGCGGCGGCCTCGGCCGCTTCAGCTTGATGGCCTCCGGCTGGCTCGGCTCCGGCGAGGCGGCGGACCCGGCGTTGCCCGACGCCTACTCGCGGCTGCAGCTGGGCTGGGTCGACGTGTCCGGAGACCTCGCCGTGGGCGTGGTGCGCGCGCGCGGCTCGCTGCCGCCCGCCGACGGTCACTACCTCCTCATCGAGCGCCGCGACGGCCTGTCCGAGCCGCCTTACGACGCAGGCCTGGGGGCCGATCGGGCGCTGGTCTACCGCATCCGCGAGGATTATCCCGAGGGCGTGGTCGACGCGAGCGATCCGGCGCGCCTGCAGCGCGTGCAACTCGTCGAGGCGGACGGTGGCCTCGCCGTGGCGCAGGGGGCGAGCGACGGCGACATCGCGGACCTCTTCCCGACCGACGGTCTCGTGCAGCGGCTCGCCGACACCACCACGCCGTCCAGCCGCTTCTTCGCCGGTCTGGACACCGGCATCGACCTGGAGTTCGCCGTGGTCGACGGCCTGGCGACCGTCGGCGACCGCGGCGACCGGCCGTGGGCGCGGGTCAGCCTGATCTTCCCGCCGGCCGGCGAGTCGGGCGAGGTGGCGGTCGTCGCGCACGTCGGTCCGACCGGGACCATGCCCGCGCGCGTCGGGCTCGCGATCGGCGTGGTCGGTGAGGCCTGGGGCGCCTTCGCCCCGGGCGACGCCAGCGTCGCGGTCGACCTCGTCCCCGCTTCGGACGGCGGCTGGGCGAATTACGCCGCCGAATCCGCCCCGACCTGGGCGGCCGACGCCCTGGTGCCCCCGGACGCCGCGACCACGTTCAGCATCGAGGTCACGGCGGGCGCCGTCGGGACGCAGGTCCTCGTGTATCCCTGGCGCCGCGACAGCGCACCCCTGGCGCTGGACGCCCGGTGGCGGGAACGGTGGACGGCCACGGACAGCTCCCCGACGAACACCTGGCAGCGCTGGGAGACGGTCGCGGCCTGGACGGACCCGATCGCGCCCGTGCTCTTCTGCGCCGCGGACGAGCCGGGCGTGACCCCGCTGTGGCCCGACATCCTCTACCGCAACTCGGTGAGCAGCGTGCTGGCCTCGCCGCCGCTCGGGGTGGACATCCGCTGGGTCCGCCTGACCCACACGCTGGATACCGAGCTGCTGCGGCCGGGGGTGTCGATCGACGCCGCGACGCTCACCTGGCGTGGCCCATCGGGGACTGTCCCCGCACGGCCGGTCGACGGCTGGCCGGGCGTGTGCGATCCGCGCGCGGGCCACCGCCTCGCCGGCACCGATGGCTTCGCCGACGGCGATTCCCTGCGCGAGCAGGTGATCCCGGTCTGGCGGACGGACGTGATCCCGGTGCCCGACGCGGCCGTCCACGGCCCCGGACCGTGGACCCTCGACCTCGAGTTCGCGAGCAACGGGGCCTGGCGGCATCGCGGCTGGCTGGTACGTGACCTCGCCGCCGGCACGGACGCCCCGCCTCCGAGCGCGTTCCCGGTCCGGGCCGCGGGGCGGGACCTGCAATGGGACCCGCCGGCGGGGTCGAGCCCGACGGCCTATGCCGTCGAGGTCCGGCAAGGCGACCAGGCATCCTGGCGCACGGTCGCGGAGCTGCCGGTCGACCGGTCCACGCTGCCCCTGGCACAGCTCGGCCTGCCGCCCGGCGCGGTCGGCCTGGTGCGCGTCCTGGCGCTCGCGGGCCACCCGATCGCCTCGCGAGCGCTGGTGGTCGGCGGGACCGCCGGCGAGGCCGCCCTCGCTCCGGCGCGTCCCAATCCGGCCCGCACGTCGACGCTGCTCGCCTACGACGGCGGCGGCGACCCGCTGGCGCAGCTCGCGGCCTACGACCTGCGTGGTCGCCGGGTGCGCCGCTGGCCGGTCGGCGCCGGCGCGGGCCTCGTCCGCTGGGATCGGACCGATGGCGCGGGGCGGCGGCTGCCGTCCGGCGTGTATATCGTGCGCCTGGAAGCCGACGGACGGACCCGAACCACCAAGGTGACATGGCTCCATTGACCCGCGCACGTCTCATCCTGATCGGTCTGCTGCTCGCCGCCGGTGCGGCCGCCGCGGCGGTCGTCCACGATCCCTGGCTCGCCCGCCTACAGGTGGGCGAGTTCCGCGATCCCGGCGACATCGCGCTCGACCCTGCCGGCTGGCCGCGCGGCCTGCTGGCGCCGTTGACGGTCGATCCGGGCTGGCAGCTCGGCGCCCGCGACTATTTCGCCTCGCCGGATCTGCCCCGTCGCCCCGACCAGGTGGCCTGGCGCCTGGCCCTGCCGGCCCTCGGCTCGGCCGGGGCGGCGGCCGCGGCGTACGGCGACGCGCGGACCCAGGCGCTGGCGCTGCTCGCCCTCGCGGACACCGCGGCCGCGGCCCCGTCGCAGGCCATGCCGACCCGCGGTCCATGGGCGTTCGACGGTCTGCGGCTGGCGGCCAGCCGCACCTGGCAGGCCGGCGACTGGGCCGCCGCGGCCGCGGCTTGCGGGGCCATCCTGGATGGCGCGGGCGAATGCGAGCCCTCCGAACGCCTGGTCTGGCGTCTCCGGCAACTCGCGCTGCGAAGCCGCGCGGGTCTGCCCGACGACGTGGACGGCCTGTGGCCCCTGCTCGCCGATCTCGGACCGTTCGACACGCGCAGCGGCTGGGCCCTGTGGCTCGCCTTGCGCCGCGCCCGCGGCCTGGCGCCCCTGCCGCCCGGCGAGGCCGACCGTGACGCCGCCGTGCTGGTGGCCGCGGCGGGCCAGCTCTTCCTCACGGCCGACGAGTTCTACGGCCTCGGCCTGCCGGACGATGCGACCGCCGGCCTCGGCGCCCAGCTGCTGCCGCGCGCCGACCTCGACAGGCACTTCGCGCGTTTCCCGACGGTGCCTCGCGACGGCCGGTTCCAGGGCGCGTGGCTGCTGGGGCAGCGCCGGCGCGACGGGTCGGCGGCCGCGATCGAGCGGCTGGCCGTCCTGCCCGACCTCGAGGACGGCCACCGCCTGGATCTCTGGCGGCGCGCCAGCGAGGCCCGCCTGCTGCGCACGGACTGGGAGGCCGGGCTGACCGACCTCACCCAAGCCCTGCAACTGATGGACAGCCGGGCATCGCGCGCCATGCGCGGCCGCCTGCGGGAATGGACGGTCCAGGCGCTCGCGCTCGCGCTCGCCGAGCAGCGGGCCGGCGACGCGGCGAGCATCGTGGCGCTGGCGGACGGTCATCTGCCGGCGGACGACCTCCTCGCGTTCCGTCTCGACGCGGCCGCCCTCCTGGCGCGCCTGGATCTGGGCGGCCCGGTGGACGCCGCGGGGCTGCGGGAGCGCGGCGAGGCGCTCGTGCGCGAGGGGCGTGCGCCGGATCTGGGCTCGCGGCCGCGGTTGGTCCTGCCCGACCCGGCGGCGTGGCGCGACCGGCTCTGGACCGTCTGGGCCGCGTGGGGGCTGGCCCTATGCGACGGCGCCGGTCCGCTCACTCCGGCCCAGCGCGATTACCAGGCGGGCCTGCGCTTCGTGCGCGACCACGACGATCCGTCCCAGCGCCACACCTCGGCCTGCGCGCTGGCCGCCGAACGGCTGCAGGGCACCGGGGCGGTCGGCGCGCTGCTGGACTACGCCTGGCACCGGGACCTCGAGGCGGCGTCGGGCGGGCGGGCGTTGCCTCGGCCCACGCCGATGCCCGACCTCCTCGAGCCCGCCCCCTGGACCGGTCTCGACGTCCAGCTGCGCGGCCACGCCCTGCTCGGCCTCGCCATCGCCCTCGGCGACGACCGCGGCCTCGTCGCCGCGGCCGTCCGCCTGCCCGCCGCCGGGCTGCCCGACCGCGACTACCGTCTCTTCTGGTATCCGGTGCCCGCGGACCCGGCCGTGCGCCGGGCGCTCGCGGCCACCGACCTGCCGCCCGAGCTGCTGCTCGCGATCGCGCGGAACGAGTCGCTCTTCGAGCCGGCCATCCGCTCGCGCGCCGGGGCCCTCGGCTACATGCAGATCATGCCCTTCCACTACGACGAGCCGGCGAGCGCCGCGGGCGACCGGCACTGGAGCCACCCGGCGACGAGCCTGAACGCCGCCGCCCGGATCCTCGGCGGCGAGTCGCGGCGCTTCGGCGGCGATCCGTACCGGACGGTGGCCGCCTACAACGCCGGCAGCGGTGCCGTCACGCGCTGGCAGAAGCAGCTGCGCGGGGTGGCCGACCGCGATCTCTTCTGGGCCTGGATCGGGTACCCCGAGACGCGGGGCTACACCCTGCGGGTGCTGCGAGACCGCGAGGTCTACCGCTGGCTCCTGGATCCGGACCGGTGACCGCGTCCCGCCAGCAGCCGCTGCGCAACGCGATCCACGCCGCCACCGGCCTGGCGGCCTGGTGGGTCCTGGCGGTGCCGGAGCCGTGGCGGATGCGCGGCCTGGTCGCGATGCTGACCGCGAACCTCGCGCTCGACGTGGTGCGCTGGCGCGGCGGTCGCGGCCGGCTCGACCGCGCGCTGCCCGGCGTCTACCGCGATCCCGAGCCGCTCGGCGTCTCGTGCGCGACGCTGCTCGCGGTCGGCTACCTGCTGGCGACGTCGCTGTTCCCGCCGCCGGCGGCCGCCGCGGGCATCCTCGCCCTGGCGCTCGGTGATCCGGCGGCCGCGGTGGTCGGGCGCTGGTACGGCGCCCGTCGGGCGCTCGCCGGCAAGACGTGGCCCGGATCGCTCGCGTGCTTCCTGGCGAGCTTCGTCGCGATCCTGCTGATCCCCGGCCTGGGCCTGATGCCGGCGCTCGCCGGCGCCGCCATGGCGGCGCTGGTCGAGCGCCGCGCCGGACCGCTGGACAACGTGCTCGTGCCCGTGGCGGTGGCCATGCTGGCCGGCCTCTGGGTCGGCTGATTCCGGATGCGTTCCGGGAACCCGCGCCGGGAAGGTCGGTTGACACCCCTCGGCACCCCCCTTAGTTTCCTCGGCGACCGTCCGCGCGGACGGCCCCGCCCTCAACCGTCCGGGAGACACGACCATGGCCAGTGGCCTGATGGGCGCCATCGAGCGCCTCTTCAGCAAGAAGCACCGCGATGTGGAGCGCCTCAAGCCCCTCGTCGAGCAGATCAAGGCGGTCCGCGGCTCGTTTGCCGAACTGAGCGACGACGAGCTCCGCGCCAAGCGCGACGAGTTCAAGCAGCGCTACCACGGCGGCGAGGATCTCGACGCCATGCTGCCCGAGGCCTTCGGCGTGGTCTGGGAGGCCTGCCGGCGGCTCACCGAGCGCCAGGCCAGCTGGGCGGTCTGGGGAAGCGAGCAGACCTGGGCCATGGTGCCCTACGACGTGCAGCTGATGGGCGCGATCGTCCTGCACCAGGGCAAGATCGCCGAGATGGCCACCGGCGAGGGCAAGACCCTGGTCGCGATCATGCCACTCTATCTCAACAGCATCCCGGGCAAGGGCGCTCACCTGGTGACGGTGAACGACTACCTGGCTCGCCGCGACGCCGAATGGATGGGCGGCGTGCTCAAGTTCCTCGGCTGCGACGTCAGGTTCATCCTCAACAGCATGACCCCCGAGGAACGCCGCGAGGCTTACGGCGCGGAGATCACCTACGGCACCAACAACGAGTTCGGCTTCGACTACCTGCGCGACAACATGGCCATCAGCACCGACCACCTCGTGCAGCGCGGGTTCCATTACGCGATCGTCGACGAGGTCGACTCGGTGCTCATCGACGAGGCGCGCACGCCGCTGATCATCTCCGGCGCCGTGGCCAAGAGCACCCATCGGTTCAACGAGCTCAAGCCGCGGGTCGAGGCCCTGGTGCGCCAGCAGATGAAGATCGTCAACCAGTGGATCGCCCACTGCGAGCGCGCGCTGCGCGGCGACGACGAGATCACGCTCGACGCCGAGACCAAGCTCATGCTCCTGCGCGTGAGCCGCGGCGCGCCCAAGAACAGCCGCTACCAGAAGCTGAAGCTCATCCCCGGCGTGGTGGAGGCGATCCAGCGCACCGAGGAAGCCTACATGCGCGACAAGTCCATGTGGGAGGCCGACGCCGACCTGCTCTACGTCGTCGAGGAGAAGCACAACTCGGTCGACCTGACCGAGAAGGGCCGGGAGCTGCTGGCGGCCGACGAGCCCGATTTCTTCGTCCTGCCCGACCTGGCGACCGTCGGCTCCGAGCTCGAGGGCGACGAGACGCTCTCCGTGGCCGAGCGTGCGGCCCGCACCGCGGCCGTCGAGCAGGAATACGCGGTCAAGAACGAGCAGATCTCCAACGTCGACCAGCTCCTGCGCGCCTACGCCCTGTACGAGAAGGACGACGAGTACGTCGTGCAGGACGGCAAGATCATGATCGTCGACGAGTTTACCGGCCGCCTCATGCCCGGCCGCCGGTTCTCCGAGGGTCTGCACCAGGCGCTCGAGGCCAAGGAGGGGGTCAAGGTCGAGAAGGAGACGCAGACCCTGGCCACCGTCACGATCCAGAACTTCTTCCGCATGTACGACAAGCTCTCGGGCATGACCGGCACCGCGGAGACCGAGGAGGCCGAGTTCAACTCGATCTACAAGTTGGACGTGGTGGTGATCCCCACCAACCGGCCGGTGGCGCGCGTCGACTACGACGACGTCATCTACATGACCAAGAAGGAGAAGTACAAGGCGATCGTGGAGGAGGTCCGCCGCCTGCACCGCCTCGGCCTGCCCGTCCTCGTCGGCACCACGACCGTCGAGGTGTCCGAGCTGCTGAGCCGCCTCCTGCGCCGCGAGGGCATCAACCACGCGGTGCTCAACGCCAAGAACCACAAGAACGAGGCCGAGATCGTGGCCGGCGCCGGCCGCATCGGCGCTGTCACCATCGCCACCAACATGGCCGGCCGCGGCACCGACATCAAGCTCGACCCGGCGCTCGGCGAGCTGCCCGCGCGCTGGGCGGCCGATCCCGCCCTCAAGCCGGACGATTTCGCCGACGAGCCCCTCGGTCTGCACATCGTCGGCACCGAACGCCACGAGTCGCGGCGCATCGACCGCCAGCTGCGGGGCCGCTCCGGCCGCCAGGGCGACCCCGGCGCGGGCGTCTTCTTCCTGTCCCTCGAGGACGACCTCATGCGGCTGTTCGCCAGCGACCGCATGAACAAGCTCATGGGCAGCCTCGGCGTGCGCGAGGACGAGGCCATCACCGCCGGCATGGTCACCAAGGCCATCGAGAAGGCCCAGATCCGCGTCGAGACCCACAACTTCGACATCCGCAAGCACCTGCTCGAGTACGACGACGTGGTCAACAAGCAGCGCGAGGTGATCTACGCCCAGCGCCGCGAGATCCTCGAGCAGGACGACCTCCACGAGGTGTTCGACGACTTCCTCGTGGAGGCCGTCGAGGGCCTCGTGGACGAGCACTGCGACCCCGAGCAGGCCGCCGATTTCTGGACCATGGACGAGCTGGCGCGCCAGTACCAGGGGCTCGTCCTGGCGCCGCTGCCCCTGGCCGCCGAGGAGCACTTCGAGCTCGGCGTCGAGACCATCAAGGAACGGCTGCTCGAGCGGGCGCGGGAGCACCGCCAGCGCAAGGGGCAACGCCTCGGCGACGACCTCTGCCGACAGCTCGAGCGCTACGTGCTGCTGAACACGATCGACCAGCGCTGGCGCGACCACCTCAACGAGCTGCTGATGCTGCGCAGCGGCATCGGCCTGCGTTCGTTCGGCCAGCGCGACCCGTTGATCGAGTACAAGCGCGAGAGCCTCGAGCTGTTCCAGCAGCTGTTGACCTCGGTGCAGCGTGACTCGGTGAGTTTGTTCTTCCGGGCCGAGCTGGTGCAGCAGGCGCCCGCGCCGCGGCAGCCAGACCCGGCGGAGCTGCAGGCGCGGCACCAGGAGGTCAACGCCTACGAGCAGACCAGCGGCGGCGGCGCCGCGGCCGGCCCCGAGACGGCCGGAAAGGCGGCGCCGGTCAAGCGCGACATGCCCAAGGTCGGTCGCAACGATCCGTGCCCCTGCGGCAGCGGCAAGAAGTACAAGCAGTGCCACGGCGCCTAGGACCGTGCCTTGCGGCCCCCGGATCGGCGTGATAGGTTGGCGAGCGATCGGCGCCCGTGACCATCGAAAGGCACCATGGAGCATCTGCGAACCCGCCTGCAACACCTCCTGTTGCTCCTGCTGGACGCCCTGGAGGGCCAGGACGAGGCCGCCGCGCTGACGGTGGCCGACTTGCGCGAGCTCTTGACCGGCGCCGGCCTGGACGACCGCGACCTCGCCGACCTCTGGCGCCGCTTCCACGACCGGGAGCTCGGCGGCGGCGGCGAGACCTGGCTGGCCGCTCGGCAGCTGGGCCTGGCGAGCCGACGCTCGCTGCGCCTGATGGGCGAACGCGAGGACGAGCTGCTCACCGTGCAGGCGTTCGGCTACCTCATCGGCCTGGTGAACGCGCGTCAGATCTCGGCCGAGCAGATGGAATCGCTGATCCAGTACGCGCAGCTGGCGCCCGACGCCCCGCTGGGGCCGCAGGATCTCGCGCCGCTGCTCGACCGGGTCGTCTTCGCCGACCGCGCGCCGGTCGTCCGGCGCACCGACCGCGCCCATTGAGCCCGTCCTCGACAGGAGTACCCCGTCCGTGAAGCTGATCGTCGTCGAGTCGCCGGCCAAGGCCCGGACCATCGAGAAGTTCCTCGGCGCCGGCTACCGCGTGGCGGCCAGCTACGGCCACATCCGCGACCTGCCCGAGAAGGCCGCCCAGGTGCCGGCGCGTTACAAGGACGCGCCGTGGAAGCGGCTGGCGGTGAACGTCGACGACGATTTCGAGCCGATCTACGTCGTGTCGCCCGAGAGCAAGAGCCGCGTGGCCGAGCTCAAGACGATGCTCAAGAAGGCGGACGAGCTGCTGCTCGCGACCGATGAGGACCGCGAGGGCGAGGCCATCAGCTGGCACCTGCTCGAGGTGCTCCAGCCGACCATTCCCGTGCGCCGGATCACGTTCCACGAGATCACGAAGACCGCCATCGCGCACGCCCTCGAGAACCCGCGCGACATCGACAACCAGCTCGTCCGCGCCCAGGAGAGCCGGCGCATCCTCGACCGCCTCTACGGCTACGAGCTGTCGCCGGTGCTCTGGAAGAAGGTGCGCTCGGGCCTGTCGGCCGGGCGGGTGCAGAGCGTGGCCGTGCGCCTGATCGTCGAGCGCGAGGAGGAGCGGCAGCGCTTCGTGGTGGCCGCGTACTACGACGTCGAGGCCCTGCTCTATGGCCCGGACGGCACCAACTTCACCGCCCGGCTCGTCGAGCTGGACGGCAAGCGGCTGGCGACCGGCAAGGATTTCGACGATGCCACCGGCAAGCTCAAGCATCCGAACCAGCGTCTCCTGCTCGAGAAGGAGCTCGCCGAGACGATCCAGAGCTGCGCTCGCAGCCGCGAGTCGCTCCCCTGGCGGGTCGCCGAGGTCGAGCGCAAGCAGACCCGGCAGAGCCCCAAGCCGCCGTTCATCACGTCGACCTTGCAGCAGGCGGCCGCCAACCGGCTGAAACTCTCGCCGCAGCGCACGATGCAGATCGCCCAGCGCCTCTACGAGGGAGTCGACCTCGGGGGCGGCGAACGCGTCGGCCTGATCACCTACATGCGAACCGATTCGCTGACCCTGTCCCAGCAGGCGCTCGGCGAGGCGGAGGCGTTCATCCGCGAGACCTACGGCGCCGACCACACCACCGGTCCGCGGTACTATCGGACCAAGGCCCAGAATGCGCAGGAGGCCCACGAGGCGATCCGACCCACGAGCATCGCCCGGACGCCGGACAGCCTCGTCGGCGACCTCGAGGGCCAGGATCTGGCGCTCTACCGGCTGATCTGGAACCGCACCGTCGCCAGCCAGATGGCCGACGCCCGTCTGGACAAGACCACCGTCACCCTGACCTGCCGCTGCGCGGCGCACGACCTCGTCTGGCGCGCCAACGGGTCGATCGTCACCTTCGCCGGCTATCTGAAGGTCTACGGCGACCGTGAGCGCGACAGCCTGCTGCCCGACCTTCGCGAGGGTCAGCTGATCCCCGATCCGGCCGACGAGGTGAACGACGACCTCGACGTGCAGCCGGGCGTGGCCGAGGTGCGTGCGTTGCGGCACGAGACCGCGCCGCCGTCCCGCTACACGGAGGCGTCGCTGGTCAAGAAGCTGGAGGAGGAGGGCATCGGTCGTCCGTCCACGTACGCGTCGATCATCACCACGATCCAGAACCGCGGCTACGTGGAGAAGAAGAGCAGCGCGCTGCTGCCGACCTACGTCGGCATGGCCGTCACCCACCTTCTGCGCGACCATTTCCCGCGCTACGTCGACCTCAAGTTCACCGCCGGCATGGAGGAGGACCTCGACGCCATCGCCCGGGGCGAGCAGGACTGGCGCGAGTTCCTCTCGCGGTTCTACCGCGGCGCCGAGAACCAGCCGGGCCTGGCCAGCACGATCGCGGAGGAGCTCGAGAAGATCGAGTTCCCGGCCATCCCGCTCGGCGAGGACCCCGTCACCGGCGCGCCGTTGCTCGTCAAGATCGGCAAGTCGTCGGTCTACGTGCAACGGCGCTCGGAGGCCGACGGCCTCAGCGTGACCCTGCCGGTCGACCTGCTCATCGACGAGCTGACCGCCGAGAAGGCCGTCGAGCTGCTCGAGACCAAGCGCAAGAGCCTCGAGCCGATCGGCCGCGACGAGGCCACGGGCAAGAACATCTACGCGCTGGTGGGCCCGTACGGCCCGTACCTGCAGCTGGGGGAGAACGACGACGAACCGAAGCCCAAGCGGGTGAGCCTCGGGCGGGGCACCGACCTCGGCAGCGTCGACCTCGACCTCGCGCGGCGGCTGCTGTCGCTGCCCCGCGAGGTGGGCGTCGATCCCGCGACGGGCAAGCCGGTGCAGGCGGGACTCGGCCGCTTCGGGCCCTACGTGGTGCGCGACAGGACCTTCGCGAGCGTCGAGTCCGCCGACCAGCTCTTCACCATCACGCTCGCCGAGGCGCTGCAGCGGATCGCCGACAAGGAGGCGGGCAAGAAGCCGGTGCTCGCGACGGTCGGGCCGCACCCGGATACGGGCGTGATGATCGAGGTGCTCAAGGGGCGTTACGGCCCGTACGTGACCCTCGACGGCGTGCACGCGTCCTTGCCGCGCGACCGGGAGCCCGATACCGTGACCGTGGCCGAGGCGCTGGAATGGCTGGCCGAGGCGGCCACGCGCAAGAAGTCGGGCAAGAAGTCCGGCAAGAAGGCGGCCCGCAAGACGGCCAAGAAGACGGCGAAGAAGACGGCGAAGAAGACGGCGAGGAAGGTCGCCAAGAAGGTCGCCGAACCGACGACCAGCAAGAAGGCCGCGCGCAAATCGGCCGGCCAGGAGTCCTGATGAGCTCCGGCGACCGGGCGATCGACATCCGAATCGTCGGCGGCGGCCTCGCGGGCTGCGAGGCCGCGTTGCAGCTGGCCGGCCGCGGCCATGAGGTCACGCTCTACGAGATGCGGCCGCAGGTCCGCTCGGCCGTGCACGCGACCGACGAGCTGGCCGAGATCGTCTGCTCCAACAGCTTCAAGAGCACCGACCCGGCCACCGGCAGCGGCCTCCTGAAGGAGGAGCTCGACCGGCTCGGCTGCCGGCTGCTCGAGATCGCGCGCGCAGCCAGCGTTCCGGCCGGATCGGCCCTGGCCGTCGACCGCGAGGCGTTCTCCGCTGCGGTGACCGGGGCGATCGCGGCCGAGCCGCGGATCACGGTGCGGCGGGAAGAGGTCACCAGCCTCCCGACCGCGCCCGGCCGCTACTGGATCCTGGCCACCGGGCCGCTCACCAGCGGTGCGCTTCAGGCCGAGCTGGCCGCGCTGACGGGGCGCGAGGGCCTGCATTTCTTCGACGCGATCGCGCCCACGGTCACCCTGGAATCGCTCGATCTCGACCGCCTCTACCGTGCCAGCCGCTACGACAAGGGCGAGGCCGACTACCTCAACGCCGCCATGGACGAGCGCGAGTTCCAGGTCTTCTACGACGCGCTGATCGGGGCCGAACGCCTCGAGGTCGCCGATTTCGACCGCGCCGACCTGTTCGACGGCTGCCAGCCCGTCGAGGAGATCGCCGCCGGCGGTCCGCGTTCGCTCTGCTTCGGGCCCCTGCGCCCGGTGGGGCTGCACGACCCCCGCAGCGGCCGCCGCCCGCACGCCGTGGTGCAGCTGCGGCAGGAGAATCTCGCCGGCACCCTGTACGGTCTGGTGGGATTCCAGACCCGCCTGAAGTGGGGCGAGCAGACCCGCGTCTTCCGCCTCATCCCGGGCCTCGAACAGGCGGAATTCGTCCGCCTCGGCCAGATGCACCGCAACTTCTACGTCGACACCCCGCGCGTCCTGCGCGGAGACTTCGCGCTCAGGGCGGCGCCGTCGATCCGGCTCGCGGGCCAGATCACGGGGGTCGAGGGGTATGTCGAGAGCATCGCCGGCGGGCTCGTCACCGCCCTGCACCTGGATGCCGAACTGGCCGGCCGCCGCCTGCCGCCGTGGCCCTACACGACCCTGCTCGGCGCCCTGCACCACGGGTTCCTGTTCGACGACACCAGCGCGCGCCTGACGCCCATGAACGTCCACTACGGCCTGTTGCCCGACCTGCCGACGAAGATCCGCGACAAGCGGGAGCGCAAGCTCGCCAAGCGGGAGGTGGCCCTCGCCGACCTCGACCTGTGGCTCGAGATGGTGCGCGACGGCGACCAGGGGGTTCCCGAGTGCGACGTCGAGTTCTATGATGACGAGGACGAGCCGACCCCGGCCGAGTGACCCGTCGAAAGCCGCAGCATGACCAGCCTGAAACCGTTCCTCGATCACCTCGCCGTCGAGCGTGGCCTCGGCGAGCGCACCCGCGAGCACTACGCGCGCGACCTCGCGGCGTTCCTCGCGACGGCCGTCGCGCTGGGCGTGGTTCCGGCCGACCCCGGTCCCGCCGACTGGCCCGACCTCGCGCGCGCGGGCACCGTACGCGCACACCTGGCCCGGCTGCGGCGGCTCGAGCGCAGCCGTGCCACCATCGACCGTCACCTCGCCAGCATCCGCGCCTTCTTCCGCTGGCTGCGGCTCACCGGGCAGGTCGCCGACCTGCCCGCCGACCTCGTCGGCGGGCGCGGCGGCCGGGAGCGCAAGCTGCCCGTCGTGCTCGGCGAGGAGCTGCTGGAACGGCTGCTCGACCTGCCGGACCCCAGCCGACCGCCGGGCCGGCGCGACCGCGCGCTGCTGGAGATGATCTACGGCCTCGGCCTGCGGCTGGCCGAGGTGGTGGCGCTGGACCTGGGCGACGTCGACCTCGTCGACGGCCGCGTGCGGGTGCTCGGCAAGGGCCGCAAGGAACGCCTGCTGCCGCTCTGCGGTTGCGCCGACGAGGCGCTGCGCGAGTACCTGCAGGCGCGGCTCGACGCCGGCTCGTTCTACGATCTGCAGGACGGGCGCCCGGGGCGCCACCTGGCGGGCCGGCCGGTGTTCGAGGGTCGACCCGGACGCCGGATCGCCAGGCGCACCGTGCAGCAGCGGGTGACGCACTACGCGCGGGAACTTGCCGGCCTGACCGGCGTATCGCCCCATACGCTCCGGCACAGCTTCGCCACCCACCTGCTCGACGGCGGGGCCGGGGTGCGGGTCGTGCAGGAACTCCTGGGCCACGGACACCTGTCCACCACCCAGATCTACACTCACCTCAGCCGCAGCCGCGTGCGGGAGGCGTTTCTGCAGGCGCATCCCCGGGCACGCACGAAGGACTGAACCATGCGGATCCGTTCGACCACGGTCATCGCCGTCCTGCGTGACGGCCAGGGCGCCATCGGCAGCGACGGCCAGGTGACCCTCGGCAACACGGTCGCCAAGCACGGCGCGGTGAAGGTGCGCAAGCTGTACCACGGCAAGGTGCTGGTGGGGTTCGCCGGCGGCGCCGCCGACGCCTTCACCCTCTGGGAGAAGTTCGAGGGGCACCTCGAGCGGTACAACGGCCACCTGCGGCGGGCGACGGTGGAGCTGGCGCGCGAGTGGCGCAGCGACCGCATCCTGCGGCGCCTCGAGGCCATGATGGTGGTCATGGACCGCGCGGACGCCTTCATCGTCTCGGGCAACGGCGACGTGATCGACAACGAGCACGGGATCGCCGCCATCGGCTCCGGCGGGCCGTTCGCCCAGGCCGCCGCCCGGGCCCTGAAGGAGAACACCGACCTCGCGGCGCACGAGATCGTCGCCAGGAGCCTGCGGATCGCGGGCGAGATCTGCATCTACACGAACACGAGCATCACCGTCCTGGACCTGGACGGGGAAGAGGCCTAGATGGAAATCCGGGAACTCAGCCCGCAGCCCGACGGCTCGCAGCTCACCTGCCACGAGATCGTCGCCATCCTCGACCGGCACATCATCGGCCAGGCCGACGCCAAACGGGCCGTGGCCATCGCCCTGCGCAACCGCTGGCGTCGCATGCGCCTGCCCGAGGCCGTCCGCCGCGAGGTCGTCCCCAACAACATCATCCTCATCGGCCCCACGGGCGTCGGCAAGACGGAGATCGCGCGGCGGCTGGCCCAGATCGGCGGCCTGCCCTTCCTCAAGGTCGAGGCCACCAAGTTCACGGAGAAGGGCTACGTGGGCCGCGACGTCGACAGCATGGTGCGCGACCTCGTCGAGAACGCCGTCAACCTCGTGCGGACCCGCAAGGAGGGCGAGGTGCGCGGCGAGATCGAGACCGCGGTCGAGGAGCGGCTCCTCGACCTGCTGTTCCCGCCCCTTCGCACCGACGGCCAGGGCGACGATCCCGAGCGCAAGCAGCGCTGGCAGCGCAGCCGCGACAAGGTGCGCGACCAGCTGCGCCAGGGCGTGCTCGAGGACCGCAACGTGACCATCCGCACCCAGCAGAGCAAGGTCCAGATCGCCAACATCTTCACCTCGGCGGGCATGGACATGGACCCGGGGTTCGAGGATTCCCTCAAGGGCATGTTCCCCAAGCAGACCGTCGAGAAGGAGCTGTCGGTGGCGCAGGCCCGCAAGCGACTGTACGAGGAGGAGGCCGCGCGCCGGCTCGACGACGACCGGCTGACCCAGCAGGCGCTCGAGCTCACCGAGCAGGGCGGCATCATCTTCATCGACGAGATCGACAAGATCGCCGGCAAGGGCGGCGGCGGCGGCGGCCCGGACGTCAGCCGCGAGGGCGTCCAGCGCGACCTCCTGCCGATCGTCGAGGGCACGACGGTCAGCACCAAGTACGGCACCGTCAACACCGACCACGTGCTGTTCATCGCCGCCGGCGCCTTCCACGTCGCCAAGCCCAGCGACCTGATCCCCGAGTTGCAGGGCCGCTTCCCGGTCCGCGTGGAGCTGGACAGCCTCAACGAGGGCGATTTCGTCAAGATCCTCCGCGACACCGACAGCTCGCTGCTGAAGCAGTACCAGGCTCTCCTGGACGTCGACCAGTGCCAGCTCCGGTTCGACGAGGCGAGCATCCATGAGCTGGCGCGGGTGGCAAGCGAGCTCAACAAGCGCATGGAGAACATCGGCGCCCGGCGCCTGCAGACCATCCTGGCCCAGCTGCTCGACGACCTCCTGTTCGAGGTGCCGCAGTCCCGTACCGGACCGTTCGAGGTCACCGCCGCGTTCGTCAAGGAGCGGCTCGCCGGCATCATCAAGGACGAGGATCTGACCCGGTACATCCTCTGAGACGGTGGATTTGCCGCCGCCAGGTGCTATCTTGGACCCGCAATTCCCGCCGCCAGTGCGCGGCCCGCTCGAAGCCCCCCGATCGGCTGCTCTGACGCGGTCCTGCGACGGCCCGAGGAGCCCGGAATGGAACCGAGCAAATGGGATTTCCTCCGCATCAACGACTTCGACTCGACGAGCTGCGCCACATCCTCGCCCTGGCCCGCGAGCAGAAGCTCCTGGCGCGCAGCCACAGCCTGCCCCACAGCCACCCCAATCGGCAGCTCGCGTGCGTGTTCGCCAAGCCCAGCCTGCGCACGCGCGTGAGCTTCGAGCTGGCGATCCGGCAGCTCGGCGGCGGCTCCCTGTTCATCACCGACAAGGAGATCGGCATGGGCACCCGGGAGTCCGTCAAGGACGTGGCCCAGGTGCTGAGCCGCTTCGTCGACGGCATCATGATCCGCTGGTTCGATCAGGGCGAGGTGGACGAGCTGGCCGCCCACGCGACCGTGCCGGTGATCAACGGGCTGACCGACCTCTTGCACCCCTGCCAGGTGATGGCCGACATCATGACCGTCGAGGAGCACCTCGGCTCCATCGACGGCAAGGACGTCGTCATGGTGGGCGACGGCAACAACCTGGCCAACAGCTGGCTCAACGCCGCCTGCGTCTTCCCGTTCAACTTCACCCTGGCCTGCCCCGAGGGCTACGAGCCGCCGGCGGCGATCCTCGGCGCGGCCGAGAAGGCCGGCGCCAGCTTCCGGATCACCCACGACCCGGCCGAGGGCGTCGAGGGCGCCCACGTGATCTACAGCGACGCGTTCTACAGCATGGGCCAGGAGGAGGAGGCGGCCCGGCGCCGCAAGGACTTCGCGCCCTTCCGTCTGACCAGCGAGCTGCTCGCGGGCGCCGACAAGGGCCACATCGTGCTGCATTGCCTGCCCGCTCACCGCGGTGAGGAGATCACCGACGAAGTGATCGACGGCCCGCACAGCGTGGTCTACGATGAGGCGGAGAATCGGATGCACGCCCAGCGCGCCATCCTCTACCACTTCATGAAGTAGGAGATCGCCCTGCAGCAGCGCGCCCGCACTACGTCGCGCCCCTGGCAGCGCCTTCTGAGCGGGGCCTGGCTCCTGAGCCTGGCCCTGCTCTTTGCCTGCGCCAACCCCGAGGGGCCGACGGGCGGTCCGGAGGACATGATGCCGCCCTGGCTGGTGGCGGCGTATCCGGAGAGCCTGGCCACCGGCGTGGGGCCGATCGACGAGCTGCAGCTCGGCTTCAGCGAGAAGATGGACCGCCAGGACGCCTTCCGCTGGCTGACGCTCTACCCGCGCCGCACGATCCGCAGCACCTCCTGGCACGGCGCGCGCGTGGCCACCGTCCGCCTCGACGAGCCGCTGCCCGCCGACACCGTGGTCGTGGTCGAGATCGCGCCCGGCATGCGCGACTCCCACAAGGTGCCGCAGGCACGAGGCCGCACCTACGTGTTCGCCACCGGCGATTCGATCTACGACGGCGAGCTCACCGGCCAGCTCGTGCTCGACGACCGGCCGCTCGGCGGCGCGGTCGTCGAGATCCTTGCCGCCGGTCCGGATTCCGTGCGCCTGGAGCAACGGCCGGTGCTGCGCCGGGCCATGGCCGACAGCGGCGGAGCCTGGCGCCTGCCCTGGCTGCCGGCGAACGGCGACCGCTGGCTCCTGCGCGCCTACCAGGACGGCAACCACGACCGCCGCCCCGGCGAGAACGAAGCCCAGCGGCTCTGGCCCGACACCCTGCGCCTGGTGACCGCGGCCCCGCGGTTGGATACCGGCCTGCGGGTGCTCTACAATCCGACCACGCCGGGCCGCCTGCGCGGTCGACTCGACGGCCGCCCGGCGGCGGCCGGGCCCGTCCTGGCCTTCATCCTGGCGATCGGCGAGGAGGACACGGGCTTCGTCGCGGCGCCGCAGCCGCAGACGGCACGGGCGGCGGCGGCCGTGCCCGATACCGGCGCCTTCGTCCTGGCCGGCGCGCCGCCGGGCCTGGACCGGGCCGTGTTCTTCGTCGACCTCGACGGCGACAGCCTCTGGACCGCGGTCGGCGATCCCGCCGACACGCTCTGGGCGCTCGAACCGTGGGCCCTGGTGGACTCGGTGGCCGTCGAGCCGGGCCTCGAGACCACGATCGCCGCACCCGTCTGGACCGATACCCTGACCACGTGGCCGGCGCCGCCGCCAGTACCCGCGGCCGCCGCCGTCGACACGACCGCCGGCCCACCGCCCGAGGAGTGACATGACCGCCCTCCGCTTCGTCAAGATGCACGGCGCCGGCAACGATTTCATCATGGTCGACGGACGCGACCTGCCGCCGGGCGGCCTGCCGCGCACCCTGATCGCCGAGCTCTGCGCGCGGCGCACCGGCGTCGGCGCCGACGGGCTGATCATCGTCGATCAGGAGGGGCCGGGCGCGGTGCGGATGACCTACTTCAACGCCGATGGCGGCGAGGCCGACATGTGCGGCAACGGAGCGCGCTGCACCGTGGCCTTCGCCCATGCGCGCGGCCTCCTCGGCGCCGAGGGCACCTTGCTCACCCGACCGGCCCGGCTCGCGGCCCGGGTGCATGGGCCGGGCGACATCGAGGTGGAGCTGCCCGGGTTCCGCGACCTCGCGTTGGACCTCGACCTGCCCGACGCCGGATACCCGGCCATCCACCACTGCAACACGGGGGTGCCGCACCTGGTGATCCCCGTCGACGACGTCGCCGCCGTCGAGGTGGTGGCGCACGGGCGCGCGTTGCGCCGGCTGCCGCGGTTCGCACCGGCCGGGGTCAACGTCAACTGGATCGCGCCCGGCGCGGCGGACGGCGAATGGCGCCTGCGCACCTATGAGCGCGGCGTGGAAGACGAGACCCTGGCGTGCGGCACGGGCGCCTCCGCCTGTGCCGTCGTCCTGGTCGAGACCGGCCGCGCCGCGTCGCCGGTGGCCGTCCGCACCAGCGGCGGCGATCTTCTGACCATCAGCATCGATCCCGAGAGCCGCGGCCTGCGCCTGCGCGGACCGGCCCGGGTGGCCTACCACGGAGAGGTGAACCATGGCTGAGACCATGACCCTGCGCGACGGCGTCTACACGGCGATCGTGACGCCGTTCACGGCCGAGGGCGCGATCGACAAGGCCGCCTGGACCAAGCTGCTCGAACGCCAGGTCGCGGCGGGCGTGGCCGGGGTCGTCCCGATCGGCTGCACGGGCGAGGCGCCGGTCCTCACCCGCGCGGAGCGGGAGTACCTCGTCCGCAGCGCGGTCGAGGTCTGCCGCGGCAAGGCGCTCGTGGTGGCCGGCAGCGGCACCAACTGCACCGAGACCACGATCGCCGCCACCGCCGACGTCGCCGCCTGGGGCGCGGACGTCGCCATGCTCATCACCCCGTACTACAACAAGCCACAGCAGCACGGACTGCGCGCGCACTACCGGGCCGTCGCCCGTGCGGTCGATCTGCCGATCATGCTCTACAACGTGCCCGGACGCACCGCCTGCAACCTGCTGCCCGCCACCCTGACCGAGCTCTCGGCCGAGCGAAACATCGTGGCCGTCAAGGAGGCCAGCGGCAACCTCGATCAGATCGAGCAGGTGATCGCCCAGACGGGCCTGCAGGTGTTCTCCGGCGATGACGGACTCAATTTCCAGATCTACGGCCTCGGGGCCCGCGGCACCGTGAGCGTGGTCAGCAACCTGTTGCCCGGCGCCGTGGTGCGCACCTGGGAGGCCTGGCGCGACGGCGACATCGCCACCTGCTGGAAGCTGAGCCGGCTGCTGGCGCCGACGGCGCGGGCCTGCTTCGTGGAGACGAGCCCGGCGCCGGTCAAGGAGCTGCTCGCCCTGGCCGGCCTCTGCCGGCGCGAGCCCCGCCTGCCCCTGATGCCGGTCACCGAGGACAGCCTCAAGTTCCTGGTGCAGTTCTACGAGTCGACCCTCGCCGACCTCATCGCCCGCGACCGTGAGGTCCGCGGGTGATCGCCGTCTCCGTGCACGGCGCCGAGGGACGCATGGGCCGCCTGGTGGCCGAGCTCGTCGACGAGGCGGATGATTGCCACCTGGCCGCCCTGGTGACCGAGCCGGGCCGCGAACTGCCGGCCGGCGCCCGGCATCCCCGGCTCGCCGTCGTGGGGCAGGACCAGCTGGCCACGCACCATCCCCGCGGTGGGGTGATCGTCGACTTCAGCCTCGCCGGCGCCCTCGACGGCCTGCTCGTCCAGGCCCGCCGCGTGCAGGCGCCGCTGGTGACCGGCGTCACCGGCTACTCGGCGGCGCAGCTGGAGGCGTTGCGTGATTACGCCCGCGACCACGCCGTGGTGCAGGCGCCGAACTTCTCCGTCGGCATCCCGGCCCTGCAACTCGCGCTGCGGCTGCTGGCACGGACCCTGCCGCGCGGATTCGACGCCGAGCAGGTGGAGACCCACCACCGCGCGAAGCTCGACCGCCCGAGCGGCACCGCCCGCTGGCTCGCCGCCGGCTGGGCCGCCGAGCGGGGCGGCGATCCGCCGCCCACGCATTCGCAGCGGATCGGCGGCGTGATCGGCGAACACCGGTGGACGCTCGGCGATCTGGAGGAGACCCTGGAGCTGACGCACCGTGCGCATTCCCGGCGGGCCTTCCTGCGGGGCGTGCTGCCGGCGGTGCGGTTCGCCGCGACCGCGCCGGCAGGCCTGCACGGATTGACCGACGTGCTGCAGGACCTCGCGTCGGGCGGCGCCTGAGCGTCCGGGCCGGGCACGCAAAACCGGGGTGCACCACGTGGGGCACCCCGGCGGATCCGGTCACGCCGTGACGGCGCGGCTACCTGGCGGCGAAGGCGGCCAGGCGGCTCTTGATGCGACTGGCGCGCTTGGCGGGGATGATCCCCTTGCGGGCCATGACGTCCAGGTGGCTGTACATCTCGGTCAGCTGACCCTGGCGCGCCTCGGAGCCGGGCTCGAGGGCGCGGTACTTCTTCAACGCGGTGCGCATGGCGCCCTTGTTGTCACGGTTCCGCTCGCGACGCTTGCCGCTCGTGATCAACCGCTTCTTGCAACTCTTGTGATGGGGCAAGACCTTTACCTCCAGGTGGTTCACTCAGGCGGCAGAATTTAACCGGGCCCGGAGACGATGTCAAGGAAGCCTGATCAGGAACAGGATCCCGCCCTGGCCGGCAAGCTGCGGCTGCTGCCCGCGTCGCCGGGCGTCTATCTGCACAAGGATCGCCACGGCAAGGTGCTCTACGTCGGCAAGGCCAAACGCCTGAACTCGCGTGTTCGCAGCTACTTCCAGGATCCCGAGCTCAAGGATCCCAAGACCCGGGCCCTGGTCGGGCACATCGCCGACATCGACTACATCGCGACCGTGACCGAGACCGACGCCCTGGTGCTCGAGAACCAGCTGATCAAGGAGTACCGGCCCCGCTACAACGTCCGTCTCAAGGACGATAAGCAGTACCCGTACCTGCGGATCAGCCTCGCCGAGGACTATCCCCGCGTCACGGTCGTTCGCAAGATCGCACGCGACGGCGCCCGTTACTTCGGCCCCTACACCAACGCCCACGCCATGCGGGAGACCCTGAAGTTCGCGGCCGGGTTCTTCCAGGTGCGCACGTGCAGCCTGGACCTGCCCGACCCCGCCGTCGACCGGCCCTGCCTCGACCACCAGATCGGCCGCTGCACCGCGCCCTGCGTGCAGCGGATCGACCGCGCCGGCTACGCCGAGCAGGTGCGGCAGCTCGTGGCCTTCCTGGAGGGCCGTGACCGCACCGTCGTCGAGGCGCTGACCGCCACGATGCACGCCCTGGCCGAGGACCTCCGCTTCGAGGAAGCGGCCCGACTGCGCGACCGGATCGGCCGCCTGGAGACCACCGTGGCCGAGAGCCGGCTGTTGCCCGGCATCGAGCAGGACGCCGACGTCTGCGGCCTGGTACGCGACGGCGAGGAGGCCTGCGGCGTGGTCCTGCGGGTCCGCGGCGGCCGGATCCTGACCACGCATCATTTCCTGATGAGCGACCGCTTCGAGGAGGAGCTCGACGCCTTCCAGGCCCAGCTCCTGCGGGAGTACTACCCGCGGGCCGGCGACATCCCGCCGCTGGTCCTGCTGAGGTCCGGTCTGGAGGACCTCGACACCTGGGCCGACTGGCTCGGGCGATTGCGCGGCGGCGGGGTTCGCCTGCTCGTGCCGCAGCGCGGCGCCCGCCGCGAGGCCGTGGAACTGGCCCAGAAGAACGCCGCCTTCAAGCTGGGCGAACGCGCGCTGCGGACCGCGCTGCGCGGCAACCGCCGCGTCGATCCCGGCGACGTCGCGCTGCAGGAGGCCCTCGGCCTGCACAAGGTGCCCGAGACGATCGAGTGCTTCGACATCTCCAACTTCCAGGGCCGCGAGACGGTGGCCTCGCTGGTCACGTTCAAGGGCGGCGAGCCGCTGAAGTCGCGGTATCGCCGCTTCCGCATCCGCACCGTCGCGGGCGTCGACGATTTCGCCAGCATGGAGGAGGTGCTCGAGCGCCACTACGGCAAGGTCGCCGCCCGGGGCGAGCGTCCGGCCGACCTGGTGGTGGTCGACGGGGGGATTGGCCAGCTCGGCCGGGCGCGGGCGGTGCTCGCGCGGCACGGGTTCGGCGACACCGACCTCATCGGCCTCGCCAAGCGCGACGAGATCATCGTGCGCGAGTCGGGCGAGCTGAAGCTGCCGCGCAAGTCGCCCGCCCTGAAGCTGCTGCAGCGGGTGCGCGACGAGGCCCACCGCTTCGCGATCACCTACCACCGCCTTCTGCGCGATCAGCGGACGACGGCGAGCGAGCTCGACCTCATCCCGGGCATCGGCCGGATCAAGAAGCTCTCGCTGCTGCACCACTTCGGCTCCGTGGAGGCCCTGCGCGAGGCGGGGGCGGACGCCCTCGCGGACGTGCGCGGCATCGGCCGCCAGGACGCCATCAACATCCTCACCTACTTCGAGGAGCAGCGGAAGCGAGGCGGGCCGTGAACCAGGCCTGGGACCGCGCGACGGACGCCTTCCTCGGCTACCTCGCCGCCGAGAAGGGTCTGGCTCGCGCCACCCTCGAGGCCTACCAGCGCGACCTCGCCCGCCTGCGGCGCTGGGCGGAGACGGCCGGCCGCCCTGACCCCGCGGCGCTCGACGCGGGCGACCTGCGCCGCTTCCTCGTCGAACGGGCCGGCGACCTGGCGCCTCGGTCGCGGGCCCGGCTGGTGTCCACGCTGCGGTCGTTCGGACGCTTCCTGGTGGCCGACGGCCTGGCCGCCTCCGACCCGGCCGCCACCCTGACCGGCCCGCGGGCAGGCCGCCCGCTGCCCGACGTCCTGACGGTGGCCCAGGTCGAGCGCCTGCTCGCCACCACCGGCGGCGTCGAACCCCGCCGGCGACGCGACCGCGCCATCCTCGAGGTGCTCTACGGCTGTGGGCTGCGGGTCAGCGAGCTCTGCGGCCTGGACCTCATGGACCTGGATCTGCGGGAGGCGACGGTGCGGGTCCGGGGCAAGGGCAGCAAGGTGCGCGTCGTGCCCTTGGGCGAGCCGGCGCTGCGGTCGCTCCGGAGCTGGCTCGAGGGCGGCCGCGCCGACCTGCTCGGCCGGCGGGCCAGCGCGGCCGTGTTCCTCAACGCCCGCGGCGGCCGGCTCAGCCGGATCTCGGTCTGGGCGCTGCTCAAGCGCGCCGCCGCCGAGGCCGGACTGGCGGCGCGCATCTCGCCGCACACCCTGCGCCACAGCTACGCGACGCACCTCCTGGAGGGCGGCTGCGACCTGCGTATCGTCCAGGAGCTGCTCGGTCACGCCGATCTGGCCACCACGGAGATCTACACCCACGTGGACCGCAGCTTCGTCTGGGAAGCCTACCGTGGCGCCCATCCGCGGGCGCGCGGCCGGAGCCGGTGACATGTGGTCCATCGATTGTGCCGCGTAGATTGTTGATGGCCTGGTTCCGGGGCTGGATCCTGGACTTCTGTGACATCATGTCATCTAATTTGCGGCCTCGGTATGCCGATTGCGGTCGAACTCGCCCGTCAACAATCTTGGTGGCACAACTGACGGCTTTGACACGGTCGCGCACCGGTGGTACCTTCGCCGTCACGGGAGCCCCCGCGCCCCGCGACGCACCCGAGCGCCTGCAGACGAGGTAAACGTTTGGCCGACAAGAAGATCATCCTGAGCGGCATGCGCCCGACCGGCCGCCTGCACTGGGGCAACTACACCGGCGCGCTCGAGAACTGGCTCCGCCTGCAGACCGAGTACCGGTGCTTCTTCATGGCGGCCGACTGGCACGTCCTGACCACCGCCCTGGATCGCGCCGGCGACATCCACCAGAACACGCGCGACATGATCCTCGACTGGCTCGGCGCCGGCATCGATCCCGAGAACTCGGTGGTGTTCGTCCAGTCGCACGTCAAGGAGCACGCCGAGCTGTTCCTGATCCTGAGCATGTGCATCAGCATGGGCCGCCTCGAGCGCAACCCGACGTTCAAGGAGCAGGTCAAGGACCTCGACCTCAAGGGCGAGATCAGCTTCGGCCACCTCGGCTACCCCGTGCTGCAGGCCGCCGACATCGTCGTCTACCGGGCCCACGCGGTGCCGGTGGGCGAGGACCAACTGCCCCATATCGAGCTGACCCGCGAGATGGTGCGGCGCTTCAACAACCACTTCGGCGAGGTCTTCCCCGAGCCCGAGGGCCTGGTGACGAAGTTCGCCCGCTTCCCCGGCACCGACGGCAAGCGCATGAGCAAGTCGCTGGGCAACACGATCGAGATCGCGGCCTCGCCCGAGGAGATCATCAAGCTCATGCCGGCGTTCACCGATCCGGCGCGGCTCAGCGGGCGACCCAGGCAATCCCGAAGGTCTGCGCCATCCTACACCCTGGTACCAGAAGTTCATGCCCGCGGAGGCCGAGCTGACCGCCAGCAGGGAGGTACCGCACGGCCGCCCCGCGGCTGCGTCGATTGCAAGCGTCGGCTGCTCGGCGAAGCGTGGTGGAGCATTTCGCCCCGCTGCGCGAGCAGCGCGCCACCTACGAATGATCCGCCCTGGTGGACGACATCGTTCGCGACGGCTGCGAACGCGCCCGCCAGGCCGCCCGAGCCGCATGGATGAGGTCCGTCAGGCGATAGACCAGTTGTCACGGCCAGCAGGGAAAGACTCCGTGATCCGACCCGCGATCTGCAGCCCGCCGTCAGCGCCCCGCCGGCCGATGCCCCGCGTCCCTGGGACGTGGAGAGCCTGCCGCCCGAGCTGGAGTATTTCCGCCGCAGCGAGGCCTACCAGGTCGAGCTGTCCGGCTTCCAGGGACCGATGGATCTCCTGCTCTACCTCATCCAGAAGGACGAGCTGGACATCTCCGACATCCCGATCAGTCACATCACCGAGCAGTTCATCAAGCACATCGAGATCATGCACATGATCTCGCTCGACCAGGCCGGCGAGTTCATGGCCATGGCGGCCACGCTGCTGGTCATCAAGATGAAGCTGCTGATGCCCCGCCACGGCGAGGACGACGGCGAGCCGGAGGAGGAGGACCCGCGCGCCGAGCTCGTGCGGCGCCTGCTCGAGTACAAGCGCTTCAAGGAGGCGGCGATCAAGCTGCAGGCCTGCGAGGCGGAGCGCGCCCAGTACCACGTCCGCACCCAGAAGTATCCGTTCTCCGACCACCTCGACCTCGAGCCACGGCTGAAGATCGAGATGTTCGACCTCCTGTCCGCGCTCGCCGGCGTGCTCGACCGCGTGCAGGCCGCACCCGTGCACCGCGTGGTGCGCGAGCCGTACACCGTGGAGGAGAAGATCGCGCTCATCCGCGCCACGCTCGCCGAACGGGAGACCATGCGGTTCGAGGACTGCTTCGCCGAGGATGCGATCAAGATGGAGGTGGTGGTCACCTTCATCGCCATCCTGGAACTCGTCAAGCGCGGGCTCCTGGAGGTCTACCAGACCGTGGCGCTCGGTCCGATCTGGCTGCGGGGCCGCGAGCCGGAGCCCGAGACGGAAGACCTGGCCGCCGCCGCGGCCGCCGAGGGCGAGGTCCAGGCGTGAAGCGGGAGATCGAGGCCCTGCTGTTCGCGTCGGACAGCCCGCTGTCGCTCTCGCGCCTGCGCAAGATGTTCCCCGACGAAGAGTCGTCCGCCATCAAGGCGGCGCTCGCCGAGCTGGAGGCCGACTACACGGCCGCCGGCCATGCCTTCACGGTCGTGGAATTCGGCGGCGGCTGGCAGGTCGCGACCCGGCCCGAGTACGCGCCGCTGGTGGAGAAGCTCCTGACGACCCGCAAGTACACGCGCCTCTCGCGCGCCGGCCTCGAGGTCCTGGCGATCATCGCCTACCGGCAGCCGATCACGCGCCTGGAGGTGGACGAGATCCGCGGCGTGCAGTCGAGCGGCGCGCTGGCCACGCTGCAAGAGCGCAACCTGGTGACCGTGGTCGGCCGCAGCGAGGCCATCGGCCATCCGCTGCTCTACGGCACCACCCGCGAGTTCCTCTTCCACCTCGGCCTCAAGGGCCTCTCGCAGCTGCCCGACCTGCCGACCCTCGAGGAGGTGGTGGAGAACCGCGACGATCTGCGCGCCTTCGCCAGCCAGTTCGGCGAGGAGCTGACCGACGAGGATTTCGAGACCCTCGCCGCGGACGAAGATCCGGACGCGGAGGAGCTGGCGGAGATCGTCGACCCCACGGATCCCGAGATCGCGGACGCCGCGCCCGACGACGGCGACGCCGCGGAACCCGATCCCGCGCCCGACGCCCCGGCGCCGGCGGACCAGGAGCAGGATGACCAGCAGCGCGACCCCGCCTGAAAGCACCCTGCGGCTGAACGTGTTCCTGGCCCGGGCCGGCCACGGCTCGCGCCGGAGCGTGGAGGATCTCGTACGCGCCGGGCGGGTCGCGATCGGCGGCGAGGTGGTGCGCGACCTCGCTCGCCGGGTGGACGTGAACGCGGATGTGGTCACCGTCGACGGCGCCCGCGCCAGCCTGCCCGACGGTTCGCGGGTCTACGCCTTCCACAAGCCGCTCGGCGTGGTCAGCAGCATGGCCGGCCAGGGCGACCAGATCGACCTCGACGCCATGCGCCGGCGGTCCGACATCGACGCGCGTTTCCATCCCGTCGGCCGCCTCGACCGCGACAGCAGCGGCCTGTTGCTCTGGACCGACGACGGCCACCTCTCGCAGGCCCTGCTGCGACCAGAACAGGGCGTCTGGAAGACGTACGAGGTGCAGCT
>JAWKQQ010000017.1:0-110964 GCA_041390065.1 Candidatus Krumholzibacteriia bacterium | reverse complement strand
AGCCCCGACTACCTCGCCCGCGGCCGCGCCTTCCTGCTCGAACCGTTCGACCACGTGGTGGTGCGCCGCCTGCCGTGGTACGAGCAGCAGCGGGTGGTGCAGGTGCGGGGCGAGGTCCTCTACAACGGCGCCTACTCGCTGGAGCAGGCGGATGAACGCCTCAGCAGCGTGATCCGGCGGGCCGGCGGCCTCAAAGAGACGGCGTTTGCGGCCGGCGTCCGCGTCGAGCGGGCGGGGCTCGGCAACGTGGCCGTGGACCTCGAGGCGGCCCTGCGCGAGCCCGGTGGCCCGCAGGACATCATCCTGCAGGCCGGCGACCGCGTGCTGGTGCCCGAGCGCCAGTACACGGTCAAGGTGGTGGGGGAGGTGGGCTTCCCCACGGCCCTGGTGTTCGAGCAGGGCAAGAAGATCGACTGGTACGTCGACCGCGCCGGCGGCTACCTCGAGCAGGCGGACAAGAAGCGCACGCGCGTGATCCACCCCAACGGCCTGTCGCAGCCGAACAAGGGCGGCCACCGCGTGCTGCCGGGCTCGACGATCGTCGTGCCGGTGCAGCCGCCGCCGGAGGGGCCGTCGACGCTGGAGACGATGAAGGAGATCGCGGCGATCCTGGCGAGCGTGGCGACGGTGTGGCTGGTGGTGGATCGGGTGGCGCAGTAGGCCATGGATCGGCGCGCCGGCCGCGGCCGGGTCACCGTCGTGACCAACGGGAACGTGTTCGCGGCTCACGCCCTCGGCCCCTTGCTCCGCGCGGCCGGCGACGACCTGGACCTGCAGGTGATCGTCACCACGGGGCTGCGCAAGCCGGGGGGAAACCGAGCGGGCGAGGTCTGGCGGCTCTGGCGGAGGTGGGGGTCGCGCTATTTCACGTACAAGGCGGCGACGTACGTGATTCCGGTGCTGGCTGAGGTCCTGGGGCGGGGACCCCGAACGGTGTCGACGTTGGCGCGGAGTCTCGGCCTGCCGGTGATCGTGACCCGCAACGTGAATCGGCCCGCGGCGAAGCGTCTCATCGCCGAGTTCGCACCCGACCTCATCCTTTCGGTCTCCTGCCCGTACCGGATCAAGGCGGGCGTGCTGTCCATTCCGCGCCTGGGCTGCCTGAACCTGCATTCTTCCCTGTTGCCTGCGTATGCCGGCGTCTGCACCTACATCCATGTGCTGGCGGCCGGCGAACCGCGGACGGGCATCACCCTGCACGAGATGGTCGAGGAATTCGATGCAGGTCGAATCGTGTCCCAGCTCTCTCTGGATATCCGGCCAGGCACCAGCGTGTGCGAGCTGTTCGGCCGATTGTGCCGTCTGGCCGCACCCATGGTGCTCCGCGAGGTGCGGGCGATCCTCGAGCGCCAGGCCTTGACGGGACACGAGCAAGACGCCGGCGCCCGCCAGTACTTCGGCGAACCCAGCCGCGAGGACATCGCGGGCCTGCGCGAGCGCGGTTTCGTGCTCATGCGCCGATCCGACGCGCGGGCCCTCTGGAATCAGGATCCCGGCGTATCCAGCTCGGCGTAGAGCTCAAGGTACGCCGCGAGCATCCGCGATTCCGTGTACTCCTTCGCGAAGACCGCAACGGCCCGGCGGGACAGTTCCGCGCGCCGCTCGCGATCGTCGAGCAGGCCCACGAGCGCCGATCTCAGCGCCGCCGGCCGCCCGGGCGGCACCAGCGACGCTGCCCAACCATCGCGCGTCACCTCCAGGTTGCTGCCGATGGTCGTGGTGACCACCGGCAGGCCGGCCGCCAGCGCCTCGAGCAGCGCGATGGATAGCCCCTCGCGGTAGGTGGGCAGGACCGCCAGATCAGCGGCGGCGAGCAGTCGCCGGACATCGTCGCGAAATCCCGGCAGGACCACCCGATCGGCGAGGCCGAGTCGCCCGCTGAGTTCTGCCAGAACCGCGGCCAGCGGACCGGCTCCCGGCAGGACCAGACGCCAGGGCCGGTCTCGCAGCGGCGCGAGGGCCATGAGCAGATCCTCGAGACCCTTGCCCGGCGCCAGGCGGCCCGCGGACACCAGCAGCAGTTCGGCGCCGGTCACGCCGAAGTGACGACGCACCGCCGCGATCTCCTCGACGGCGAGGTCGGGGGCGGGTTCGATCCCGTTGGGGATGGCGATGATGCGCTCAGCCGGTGCGATGCCCAGCCGTATCGCCCAGTCGCGATGGAATCGACTCACGGTGACCAGCCGATGGCACCAGCGAGCGGCGAGGGTCTCCAGCGCGGCGTACGCCCGAACCTGCAGGGGATGGCTGGCCTCGTGGAAGGCGAAGCCATGCACGGTGTGCACCACCGAGCCGACCCCGGCCCGCCACGCCGCCCGCCGCCCCAGGAAGCCGGCCTTGCTGGTGTGGGTGTGGATCAGATCCGGTCGCTCACGTGCGAGGTACCGGCGTAGACGGCGCTCGCCGATCAGGTCGCGCCAGGGATGAATCGGGCGGCAGATGCACGCCAGCGGCACGCTCCGGATATCCCGTGCGGCGAGGTGTTGGAGGAACGTCGGATCGGTGGTGAGGACCGCCGGGTCATGGCCGGCTCGACGTGCCGCCTCGCAGAGCTGGATGACGACCCGGGAGCCACCGCCGAAGGCCGAGTCGCCGAGCACGTGCAGGATGCGCATCAGCGATTCTCCTGGTCTTGCCGCGCCAGCACGCTCACCGCGACGAGGTACAGCCAGAAGGAGCTGGCGAAGGTGAACCGCATGACGCTCGCCTCGAAGAACTGCTGCACGAAATAGGCCACCAGCAGGGCCGCGCAGGTGGCCCCGACGCGGGAGGGCAGCCGTCCTCGGCGCAGACCTTCCAGGCTGCCGGCCAGGCCCCGGCACCAGAATCCCAGGATTCCGAGGTAGCCGAGTGTCCCGATCTCGGCCAGCAGCAGGAGATGGCCGCTGTGCGCTCCGAAACGTAGACCCCGCGACCGCAGCAGTTCCTCGAACCCGATCCCGAACCCGACCCCTGTCCACGGGTGCTGCCGCCAGGCTGCGACGAGAGGTCGCCATGCTTCTTCTCGAGACGAGAGCGAGAAGGTGAGTCGGTCGGTGCCGGTGAGGTCGATCCCCATCGCGCGTAGACCGAACACGACCATCGCCAGGCCGGCGACGACCGCCAGCGCGACCAGGCCGAGCGGCACCAGCCGACCCGGATGCCGCAGGGCCTGGTACACCAGGAGCGCCGCGAGCATGGCCGCCAGCCCGGTCCGCGACATCGTCAGCAGCAATCCGGCGACGAGCGCGAGGCCGGCGATCGTCCGCCACGGACGGAGCAGTCGCTCGGGCAAGGCCGCCGGCAGCAGCAGAAGGCCGAACACCATCCACGTGGCCAGCCCGTTGGGATTGCTGGTCAGGCTGGTGATGCGCAGGAAGGGCGGAGCGCCGATGAGCCGCTGCCCGCACCGCAACGGGCCCAGGCTGATGGTCTGCACGAACCCCTCGCTCGTGAGGCGGGTCTGGCCCAGGACCATGAGGGCCACACCCACAACGGCGAGGATGACGGCTGCGATCACGACGGCCCGCGCCACCAGGGTGAATGTCTGCCAGGGGCGCGGGTCGCCGGCGACCAGGGCCATGAGGGCGAGTCCGGGCAGGTAGACCAGCAGCACCCGTTGCAGAGATAGCGCCGGCTGCGGACTCCAGATGACGCTGGCGAGGGAGATCAAGCCCGGCAGCAGCCACAGCCAGGCGAGGGGGCCCAGGCCGGCATGCCGGGTCAGGCGCAGGCGGGAGGCCAGCAGTGGTAGCGGCAGGATCACGGCAAGGACGGCGACCTGGGCTCCAAGCGGCAAGAGCGGACGCCCGGGCACGATGTTGAACGACAGCAAGGCCAGGGGGCCGAGCATGGTCAGGATCCCCAGTCCCGGCGTGAATCGTGCTTGCCAGTGGTGGATCCGCGTCCTCATGGCAGCAGGTCCCGGATCCGGCGGAGCACGAGATGGCCGTGGCGGGCCCAGGGCAGCCCTTCGAGGGCTCCGATCTTGAAGGCCGCCACCCACCGGGCGACGAGTGGGGTTCGCAGCCAGGTCGGATAGTCCTGGGTGAGGCTGAGGCGCTTGAGGCCCACGGGATACGCGCCGCCTCGCTGCACCGCCTGCAGGAGAGACGCATCGTTGCGGCCCTGCTCCCGGCTGCTCAGCATGTAGGTCCGGTAACCCGCAGCGGCGGCCCACCGCAGGAGTTGCTCGTCGTACGCGCCCCCCGGGAAGCAGAGGTGCTCCACGGGCCGGCCGGCCCAACCGGCGAGCACCGATCGGGACTCGGCCAGGCTATGTCGGCAGCGGGCTTCGTATTCCGCCGGCGCTTCGAGAACACCCTCCGGATCGTGGGTCCCGATCGCGGAGCGACCCTCGGCATGACCGGCGATGCAGCGCTCGACGAAGGTCGCCGACGGCTCGAACCGACGCGACACCAGATGACGGCCGTTGGCGAACACTGGATATCCGTCCGGAACGGCGCCTGCGTGGCGGCGAACGTCGCCGTCCCACTGCCGCCGCAGCTCGGGTCGCACGAGCCACACCAGCCACCAGAGCTCATCGAACCGGGATCGGTCGTACGCATCGACCACCTGCGGACCCGTGAACACGCGGAGATGATCCCAAGTGTGGGACTGGATCTCCAGGATGCCGCCGTCCGCCAGCTCTCGGATCTCCGCCCGGCTCAGATAGCCCCAGGGGCCCGACCCTGCGGATCCGCCCGAGTCGGGCGTCACGTCGGGATTCGCGAAGACAGTCCCGCGCGCGTCCAGGTCGCACATGATCGGGGCGGCCACAGTGAGGTTGTCCCGGAAGCCGTCGTCGAAGGTGATCACCGCCGGCCGCAACCCCGTCGGCGCACCCGCCAGGAGCCAGTTCCAAAGTTCGCTCACCGATACGAGGTCATAGCCCCGTCCGCGCAGCCAGCGCAGATGGGCCCGGAACTGCCCGGGCGTGAAGCCGAGGCGTCCGTGCGGACTCGCTTCCAGTGCGTCGTTGACGCAGTGGTACATGATCACCGGGATGCACACGTCACGCGCCATGCTCATCCTCGCGGATCACGAACTTGCGCTTGCCGAGGGCCGTACGCGCGAAGCGATCGACCCGCACGACAGCGAAGGCGGGAACCTCCGGGAAATCCGCCGCGACACGCGCCTCGAGGGCTCTGCGGTGGTCGTCGGCGAGTGGACTGGACCGGCTGACCCGCAGCTCGATGCGCCCGTCACGCCCCTGGTAGACCTGGAACTCCTCGATGCCCGGGACCGAGCGGCTGAGCAGGGTCCAGTACTGGCCCGGAATCAAGCGCCCGGTCGGCGAGGTGATGCGGTCGTGGACCCGTCCGGACAGGCTGGTGATGACCTGGCCGCCGAAGGCCGGCGCTAGCGCGCTGTTCCGGGTTACCTGGCCCAGATCACCGCAGGCGTAGCGGATGAACGGCGTCGCTCGATTGTCGAGATCGGTGATGAGGAGCGAGCCGTCCTCGCTGGATTCCAAGAGGAAACGGCTCGGGGGAACGAGGCAGACCTCGGCTCCAGGCACACTCTGGGCGATCACGCCGAATTCCCGGCTGCCGTAGCGATCGCTGACGGGAGCCCGGAAGTACGCCTCGATCACCTGGCGCTGCATCGGGTCGAGCTGTTCGCCGCTCGTGATGACGACGCCCGGCGCGTGCGCGAGCTCGCGTGTGGCCAGACCGCGCCTCGCGAGCTGAGCGAGATAGGTGGGGTAACCCTCGATGACCTTCGGCCGCCAGCGCTCGCAGTGTGCGAGGTACCGATCACAACGTTCGTCGTCGAGCCCGTAGGCTTGCAGGCTGCGGGCGTTCAGGCAGAAGACCTTGACCTCCTCAGCCAGGTGGGTTCGCCAGCCGAGCGGCGGCGAATGGCCCCAGATCACGAGGCGACGGTCACTCCAATAATCGGCGCCGGCGATGTGGTATGCCCAGCGCACGGCGGCGCTGTTGGCGTCACGCATCGCCCGATCCTGTAGAAACTGGAAGTTGGCTCCCGACGAGCCGCTCGTACTGTTGGCGACCGCTCCCCGCGGGGCCTGCGCCCGCCACGCGCCGAGGCCTTCGGTGAGCCGGGCCTTGGTCAGGATGGGCAGCTGCCCGAGCTGGTCGGGATCCGTGAGATCCTCTGCGCTCACGCCTCCGTCCACGAGACGGCGATACGCAGGAACGGCCAACCAGTGCCTGACGAGGTCGCGCAACCGATCGAGCTGCCAGTGCCGGATCTCCGCGGCCGACCCTGCCGCCACGTGCTGGAGGCGGCGCTGGGCGACCAGGACGCCCGGACGCACGGTCCGCAGCAGGAGCTGGTTGATCGCCGCGCGCATCGTCACGTCTGACCTCCGCCATCGAGGATCGCATGGTAGCAGCGAGAGAGGTCGGCGGCGTAGCGTTCACGTGAGAAATCGCGGATCACCCGTTCCTGCGCCGCCTGCCCCAGGGCGACCCGATCCACCTCGCCGTCCAGGATGGAGGCGACGGCCAGGGTGAGATCGTCGGGGTGCACGCCGAGGGGGCCCCGGACGGTGCCCGTCTCGGAATCGGCGATCCTCGTCGGCAGCTTGGCCGCCAGGCCGGGCGGCGGCACCTGGCGGCAGGGCAGGAGCAGGCCATCGAGGCCGTCCCGAATGATCTCGGCCGGGCCGCCGACCCGGGGAGCGATGCAGACCAGACCCTGGACCATGGCCTCGCACAGGGAGAGGGAGAAGGTCTCGTTGTAGCTGGTGCAGAGGAAGATGTCGGCAGCCGCCAGCTGGACCTCGGGGTCGCTGCGATAGCCCAGCCAGCGCACGCGGCCGCCGACGCCCATCTCCCGGGCCAGCGCCTCCAGCGCGGGGCGCTGGGGGCCATCGCCCACGACCACGAGCTGGACGTTGCGGCCGTCGGCCAGCAGCCGGGCGAGGGCGCGGATCTGGATGTCGACGCCCTTGATCGGAACGAGCCGACCCACGGTGATCAGGGTGGTCGCGGGAGCGGTCGACGGCCGGCGCGGTACGGACGCCACCTCGACTCCGTTCAAGACCACGTGGTGCCGGGGCGAAGGACCGAGGGCGGATTCCCAGACGATCCGGGTGGCCTGGCTGTTGAAGATCCGAGCCCGCGTCCAGCGGCTCAGTGCCGACTCGACCACGCGGCTCACGACCGTCCCGGCCTGCCGAATGCCGCCCTCGTGCACCACGGTGCCGCCCCAGCGGCCGCGGGTGACCAGCCGCGTCCAGAAGCCGGCCACGAAGTTGTAGGCCGTCACCAGGTCCGGCTGGAATTCGCTCATGGCGCGCCGCAGGGCCGCATCGGCCGCGCGATCCCAGCCGCGACCCTTGTCGAGGATCCAGAGCGGCACACCCGTCGCCCCGAGGTCGGTGCGGGCCCGGCCGGCCAGGCCGCCGCCGCGCAAGGCGACCAGGCCGTGAGCGAGTCCATCGTCCAGAGCCTGCAAGGCGGAGAACTGGCCGACGACCCGACGCTCGACGCCGCCGGTGTCGAGGCTGCTGAGCACATGCATGACCCTAGGCACGGGCAGCCTCCGGGGTCGCGGCGCCGGGACGCCGTGCGGCGGCGGCGATGATGACGGCCTGCATGAGGGCTCCGACCAAGGAGAACCAGGTGACGGCACCGAGGGCACCGCCGAGACGCGCTCCGACGACGAGGGCTACGAAGCGGACGGCCAGGAAGATCACCTCGATGACCAGATGGGTACGTTGGCGTCCTTGCGCCATGAGGAGCATCTGGGACGGGATGCAGGCCATGGCGAGCAACTGCCAGACGACGACCGGCCGCGCGAACTGTCCCGCCAGCGTCCACTGAGGGCCGAGGGCCATGGTGAAGAGCGGCGGCCCGAACACGACGATGGCCAGGGTCGGCGCGAGGGCCCAGAGGAGGATGGCCCGGGTGGTGCGCCACCAGAAACGACGGTCGTCGTCGTGCCGTCGGGGCCCCTGGTGCAGCTGCTGGTAGAACACCTGGCGCAGGGCCTTGCCGAGAAACTGATTGGGCGTCGCCAGGATGCGCTGGGTCATGAGGAACATGCCGACCACCACGTTGTCCAGCACGACGGCCAGCACCAGCACCGGCAGGTACTGGGCGACGGCGCTGAGCCAGCCTTGCGGCGCGCTGTATTGTGGAAATTCGCGGAAGCGTCGGGCCATCACGATCCAGGTCGCCGGGTGGCGCCAGCTCCGCAAAGCCTGGAGATCACGCCTTAACCGTGGCAGCAGCCCAACCAGCAGGACGAAATCGGCGACCAGACGTCCCCAGGCCAGCCCCGCGAAACCGGCGCCCAGGGCGCCGAGGCCAGCCTGCCCACCGACCAGGACACCGGCCCGCACCGGCTGCACGCGCGAGACCAGGCCATAACGCTGGCGGCGGATGTGCCAGTAGTTCACGGCGTCGAACCAGCCGGCCAGCACGGTGGCCACGGGCACCCACCACCACCACGGGCCGAAGCCAGGGTTATGGAGCAACGATGCCACCAGCGGCCGGCCCACCGCCAGGGCCACCGCCACGGCCGCGGCGAAGAGCCCCGTGGCGGCCACGGCGAGCGCCAGGACGGATGAGGCCTCGTCGTCGTCCTCGGGCTGGACGATCGCCAGGAAGTAGCGGCCGTTGCTGCCCACGGCCAGGATCGAGGCGAGGGCGACCAGGATCCCGAACAGGCCGAAATCCGCCGGCGTGTAGATGCGCGACAGCACCGGTGTGAACAGCAACAGCACACCCTGGCCGACGGCGATCCCCGACGACAACGTGACGATCTTCCTCAGGAAACCGGTGGCCACCTCACGCCGCCCGTTGCCGGTCGCGGCGCCAAGCGAGGATCAGCCCGAGCAGTCCGCCCAGGAGACCTCCGACCAGCGCCATGGGAGCCCGCTGCGGCTTGCTGCGGAACACCGGGGGCGTGGCCGGGTCGAGCACGTTGATGGAGGACAGGTTCTTGTGTTCCTCGATGCGCGCGAGTTCATACTGGCTCCGGAGTTCCAGCCAAGTGCGGCCCAGAGCCTCGGAATCGCGGTACAGGGAATTGAATTCGCGTGTGAGTTGCGGCGAACTGGCATAGCCGCGGTTGCGCTCCATGAACGTCGACAGGCTGTCTTCAGCCGCATGCATCTCCGCCTCGAGTTCGGCAACCCGACCGGCCAGGAACACCCTCTGCTGCCGCGAGTGCTCCTGGTGGAACCGCCGGTTGAAATCCTCGAGCCGTTCGATCAAGAAATTGCACACGTCGGCGGCCAGCGCCGGGTATCGCGGCAACTCGACGCGGAGCGTCATGAAGCTGGTGAGCTGGTCCTTGCTGAAGCTGATCACCTGATGGCGGAGCTTCTGACGCAACCTCTCGCGCTGACGCGCGGTGGCCGGAGTGGACGCTTCCACCCCGAGCAACTCGAACAGATCGATCGGCTGTCCGTCGGCGGTCCAGGGTTGCTCCAGGACCAGGTCCAGCATGGTGTCACTCGTCAGGATCGCCTCGTAAAAGTCCTCGCGAGGGCTGCTGACGCTGGCGAGCGAACGGATGAAATCGAAACTCCCGAGCAGGCCGGCGCCGTTTCCGCTTTCCAGGTTTGGCAGCAGCGTGGACCGCGCCGTGTGGGCGGCACTGATCGTGAAGCTGGGTTCCGACCAGGACGGCGCCAAGCAGGGCCAGCGCGCCGATCAGCAGCAGTACCGCAGGAGACGTCGCACCAGCGTCAAGAGATCGTCACCTTCGGCCGAGGGCGCAGCGGGTTCGAGGCCATGTTGAAATCCTTGTCAAGGGGTGGTGGACGCTTCAGCCAAGCCGATCGAGGCCGCCCATCAACTTGCACTCCAGTTCTGCCTCGCAAATTGTGCTTGGTTGCAGCAGCACGACCCGGGGCTCTCTCGGCCCGGGCCTCGAGTACGCGTACGTCAACTCGTGCCGCCGATTGCGCCCCAGCACCGGCGTCTCGATCAGCCGGTCGTAGTACGCCGCCCAGCGAGGCGGCAGCTCGATCCGCGTCCGGAACAGCCGCTCCTCCAGGAGCTCCGACACCGGCAACGGCGCGTCCAGCAACCCCTTCCAGCATCGCCGGCGTCGACCGTCCGCCCAGCTCCACCGCTGCTTCGCCGCAGTTCTTCCACACCAGCGAACACCACGCCAGACGATCCGACGACCCCTGCCGGCGCTTCGACCAGGCCAGCGTCTCCCGCGTGTGGTTCGCGCTGCTTGTGCCGCGGGAACCGGTCCAGCGAGTTGATCTCGAACATCTCGTTGTGACGGTCCCGCCGTCGCCGTAGAATCCGTCGTCCGGTGCTCGACCTCACCAGGCCGGGTGCTGCAGCGCTTCCGCCGATACGCCTAGTGCTTGTCCGTCCGCAGGATCGCCGTCGTGGCCCCGGCCGGCGGCCTCCAGCACACCTCCCGCATGGCATGTTCGACGGCCCTGGGATCGGGCCGCCCCAGCCGGGCCTCCAGTTCCTGCCGACGCTGCTTCTGCTGCAGGGTCATCCGACCCGACCGCCTCAGGGGCGCGTCGGCGAAGTGCAGGATGAAGCTGGTGCCCTGCTCGACGGCGATCAGAGTGCTCGAAGGAAGAACTGGCTGAACTCGAAGGATTCGAGGCCGTCGGCGACGATGTCATCTGGTGGGGACGCCTCCCTGAGCAGGTGTCGATGGAAGAGGCAGTGGCGTCCGAGTCGGGCGAGCTGGTGGTCGACGGTGGCCGGGGGCGCAGCCGAGCCAGGCGATCTGGCGGTTGGCCATGCCGTTGGTGGTGAGCTTGAAGAGATCCGGGGCAGGAGGTCGGGTCGTTTGAGCCAGTGAGTGGTCTTGAATGTCTGTCGGGAGGAAGGACTTGCGGCGGTGCAAGCACTGGTAGCTGGACGGTGTAGGGTGGACGGAGGCGCCGGTAGCCGGCCTTGCGGAACTGCCGGGCGGCCGGTTGACGGTGGAAGGGGCAATGCGGATTGGGGCAGTGGGGTGGTTGCCACGGCCTGGAGGTCTGGGTTCGGGTGTTCATGCCGGGGACAGGGCAAGGCTCGGGCCCGGCACATTCTCCGAGGCAGAACCGAAGGAACGCTTTACCCGGTTGCCGGGAGGCGGCTAGACTGGTTTCCCCAATACCCGTCCAGCTCCGTCCTGTACCCAAGGACCGATCTCCGTCATGCCCCCAGCCCTACGCGTTGCCCATGTCTTCCCCGGTGGTGCCGATATCGTCGGCGGCTCCGAATCGCAGTCCATGGTGTTCTTCGCACAGGCCGATCCCGAGCGCGTCCGGCCGCAACTCGTTCTCCTGGGCGACAATCCCACGTTCAGCACGGCCGCGGAAGGGATCGGCGGCCTGCCCGTCCATCGCCTGGGGCCGCGAGGCGTTTCCCCCTTGCGGCCCGACATCCTGGCGCGCTACGCGCGGCTGGTACGGCGGGAGCGCATCGATCTGGTGCATCTGTTCGGCTTGCGGCAGGAACTCGCCACGCGTTGGTTGTCGCGGCTGGCCGGCGTTCCGTTGGTGGTCTCGGGGATCAGGGGCATGGAGACCCATCGCAGCGCCCTGCAGTGCCGGCTCAACCGCTGGACGGGGCGCTGGGTGGACCTCTGGATCAGCAACAGCGAGGCGACCCGCGATCTGTTCGTACGGCGTGATGGTTTGCCGCGCGAGCGAATCGTGGTCATCCCCAACGGCGTGGCGGTTCCAGGCAGGTTGCCGGATCGGCAGCAGGCTCGGCAGCATCTGCAGTCGCTCTGCTCGCTCCATGCTGGCTGGCCGGTCGTGGGCTGCGTCGCCAACCTCCTGGCGCACAAGAGGCAAGAGGACCTGTTGGCCGCAGTGGCTGCCTTGCGGGGGGCAGACCGCCATGTGGACGTGATCCTCGCGGGGCGGCCTGGCGGCCACGCCGACGCGATCCGCCGAACCACGGACCGCCTCGGCCTCGGCGACCGGGTGCATGTCCTTGGCTACCGGAGCGATGTCCGCGAATTCCTGCCAGCGTTCGATGTGTTCGTGCTGCCATCGGAGAAGGAGGGGCTGCCGGCCGCTGTCCTCGAGGCCATGGCCATGGGGGTACCGGTGGTCGCCACCGACGTCGCCGACACCCCGCGGCTCGTCGCCGACGGTGCGACGGGGTGGATCGTGCCGGTCGGCGACATCGACGTCCTGGTCGCGCGCCTGCGACACCTGCTCGACGATCCGCAGACGGCGCGGCGCTTCGGAGAGGCGGGGTGGCATCGTGCCTGCGACCACTACAGCGACGCCGCCATGACCGAGAGTCTCATCCGCGTGTATCGCACGTTGGTGCGCGACCGAGGAGCGTGAGCGATGACGGCTGCGAATCGCAACCGCGTGGTGGTGCTCAGCGGCCCCGATCTCGTCCAGCGGCACACCTGTGCGACCCTCATCGCGCGGGGCGTGAACGTGGTCGGCATCTGCTTCGCCGGCGGCCGGTTCGTCGGGGTGCCCTGGGGCTTCCTAAGATCTTCGATCAAACGCAAGGGTTGGCGTCGCACCCTGAGCCAGGTCGCCGGTCGTCTGGTCTACCTGGCGGGCAATCGGCGGGCCGACGCCGCCATCTTCCGCCGGCTCTACGACCCCGACTGGATCGATCGCACCCTCGACGCCTGGCAGGGGCAGACCCTCGTCGCCCGTCGTTACGGCGATCCCGAGACCCTCGCTTGGCTGCGCTCCCTCGCGCCCGACATCCTGGTCATCCACACGGCGCAGTTCGTGGGCAAGCAGGTGCGAGAGGTGCCGGCGAAGAAGCTCACCATCGGTGGTCATCCCGGACTCACGCCCCACTACCGCGGCTCGCATTCGGCATTCTGGGCCGTCTACAACAACCGGCCCCAGGACCTGGCGTGCACGATCTTCTGGCTCGACGGAGGTTACGATACGGGTGACGTCATCCGGCAGGAGCCGTTGGTGATCGAGCCGGGCGACAGCTACGTCTCCCTCGCCTGGAAGGGCATGATCCGCCAGGCGGAGATGCAGGCGGATGTCATCCTGGCCAATGACGACGGCGTACCGATCCCGCGCCGCTCCCACCCGAGCATTCCTGCGGACTCCTACTACGACATCCCGACGCTGGGCGACTACCTGCGGTACCGCCGTCGGCAACGGCGGCTCCGCTAGCGGCGCCGGTCGAGCTCGACCGCGACCTCGTGCATGTTCAACGACAGCATGCCGAGATCGCGGTGCAGCCGTGCGAAGTGCTCGAGGATCGTCGCCAGGAACGCCAGGTTGCGCTCGGTGTCCCGGCCGAAGTTGTGGGGGTGCCACCAGAGGTGGAAGAGCCGGCCGCGGTGCGCCGCGTGGGTCATGGCTCGCGTGATGCGGCGGCGTCGCAGGGGCTCCAGCCAAGCCGCGTGCGAGGGGGCGGGGCGGAGGAACCGACTCGCGGGCACGTCGTAGGGGCGGCAACGGGCGAGTTCGCTCGGGTCGTGGGTGTTGTGGCCCGTGAGGGGGAGGTAGGCGTCGAGCAGACGGGCCGCCCGCATCCAGCGACGTTGATCCTTGCCCGCGGCGGCGCGGTAGAGCCGGCTTCGCTCGTTGCCTCGGTAGCAGGTCACACCCGCCGCGGTCAACAACTCGAGGTAGTCGGGATTGCACTGATTCCGCGGGAAGACCAGGCTGGTCAAGGTCAGGTTCCGACGCCTGGCGAGGCTGGCCGCGGCCTCGAGGTCGGCGCGGAACTGGGTGCGGGTCTGGCCGGGTTCCAGGCCGTAGTAGTGGCAATGGGTGTGGCTTCCGATCTCTTGCCCCGGCACCGCGAGGATCCGTTCGATGAGATCAGGCGCCAGGTGGAGCTCGGGGTCGAGATCATCGTGAGAACGGACGTGACGATAGGCATCCAGGGCCGGATCGGCATACGTCGGCGCGTCCGGCGGAACGTGGTCCAGGAGATCCTGGCGATCCTGGTACATGAGGAGTCCGACGGTGGCCCAGGTGGCGTGGACGTCATAGGTTGCGAATAGGTCCAGCAGGGCGGGGATCGCCGCTCGCCCGCCCCGCAAGTTGGCCTCGTAGGAGCCGAGCTCGGGTCGGTCGAGGAATCCCCAGGCCAGCTCGAGGTCGAGGGAGATGGTGAAGATACCAGGCTGGTCAGTCGCCACGCCGTCGTCTCCTTACCTCAGGACAGAAGACCGGCCACCGCCGCGACGACGTCAGCCTGATCCTCCTCCACCAACCCCCCGTGCAACGGCAAGCTCACCACCCGCCGGAACGCATCCTCGGCCACCGGATACATCCCCTCGCGCCAGCCGTACTTCTCGCGGTAGTACGGATGATAGTGGATCGGGATGAAGTGCACCGACGTGCCGATGTTCGCCTCCTTCATCTTCTCGATGAACTCGTCGCGCCCCACCGGCGCCTCGTCCAGCAGGCGCAACGGATACAGATGCAGCGCGCTCCGGACCTCCGGACGCTCGGTCGGCACCTGCACCGGCAGCCCGGCGAACGCCGCATGGTAGCGGTCGACGGCCGCCCGCCGCACCGCCTGCATCCGGTCCAGCTTGCGGAGCTGGGCCAGGCCGATGGCGGCGAGCACGTCGGGCAGATTGTACTTGAAGCCCGGCATCACCACCTCGTAGTACCAGCTGCCGCCCTTGTCGTACCGCTTCCAGGCGTCGCGGCTCATGCCGTGGAGGCTCGCCACGCGGGCGCGGTCGACGAACTCAGGCGCGCCGGTGAGCATGCCGCCCTCGCCGGTGGTGAGGTTCTTGGTGGCGTAGAAGCTGAAGCACACCGGATGGTCGGCCTGGCCGATCCAGCGGTCCTGTAACGGGCGGGCAGGGCGCTGGGCGGCGTCCTCGACGATCACCAGGCCGTGGCGCTCGGCGATCGCCTCCAGGGTGTCCATCTCGCAGGGGTGTCCGGCGTAGTGGACCGGCAGGATGGCGCGGGTCCGTTCCGGTGACGGCCGCGGCCACGCGGCGGATCGAGGTTCGAGGTGTCGGGCTCGACGTCCACCAGGACCGGGGTAGCGCCCACGTGCTCGATCACGCTCACCGTCGAGCAGAAGGTCGAGGAACGGTGATCCGCCCTCGTCGCCGGGGCCGAGGCCGAAGCACCGCCAGCGCGATCGCGGAATCGCCGCCGTACAGGAATTCACCGCCAGCGCCGCGGGCTGGCCACCCGCGCGGCGAAGGCCTGCTCGAAGGCCTTGCGCTTGGAATGATGGTGATCCAGCCCGGAGAGCGCCAGGCTCTCGGTCACTCGGCGATCTCATCGTCGTCGGGTCGAGGGGGAGAACGGCATAAAGTGTTCGCACTGGGGATTCCCTCGGAGGGTTGGCAGCAGCCGGAGCATAGGGGCCAGCGCCCCGGCGCCACAAGGAAAGATTTCTAGGTTGTGGCAACGCCAATACAGGATCGAGACCCTCGTCGTAAAAAAACCTGGACGGCTCGCGATTCACTGATAACGTTGCGCCGTCCGATCATGAATTGGAGGGGTTCCCTTGCCGCGACACGCTGGAAGTGGCGTTGTGCGGCCTCGGACTGCTGGCACCTTGCCCTTGCTCCTCATCATCGCGTGCCTCGTGAAGGTCTCGAGTCCCGGCCGGTCTTGTTCCGGCAGCGCCGTCACTGGGCCAGTATGGCCGCCCTTTTGAGCCCCAGTGAAGTTCCGGAGCATGGTGGACCGTCCCGCCGCCGCCGGACCCCAGGTCACCGCGGCCGGCGATTGCCGGATCACGCCCCTGGGGCGCGTGCTGCGTCGGTTCAAGCTCGACGAACTGCCCCAGCTGTGGAACGTGCTGCGGGGCGACATGTCCCTGGTCGGGCCGCCGGAGGGTGCCTCGCTACGTGCGGCATTACCCGGTCCTGTTCGACATGGTGCTCGCCCAACGGCCCGGCATCACGGATATCTGTACGTTGCAGCTGCGCAGGCGGGAACTTAGATCCTCGGCGAGCGGATCCCGAGGCCTACTACGTCCAGACCCTGCTGCCGCGCGAAGCTGGCGGCCTCGATCCGCAGGGGTGGCGCCGCAGCCGTTGCGTGACCTCGGTGCTCCTGGCCACGGTGGTGCCGGGCCTGGCGCGGATCACGCCGCTGCCCGGACTTCCGGCCGCTGGCGACCGTCCATGCCGTGAGCGCCGAGACCATCTGGCCGGAGACCGCCGCGGTCCGGTCCGTGGTGGCGCGGCGGCGGGCCGCGGCCGGGGCCTACGCACGGCTTCCGGAAGGCCTGGCCACCGGCGTCACATGGGCACCTGAACCAGCCGACCGGCGCCCCGCCCAGCCTCCTTTCGATCGCCTATATTCGGCGCGCAAGGGCGGACCAGTCCGCCGTTTGCGCGTGTCTGCCGTCCGCCGCGAGCGGACGGCAAATCCTGCCACAGTTCACAGCGGGAAGACCGATCAACAGGCTTCGGGATCGTGAACCATCGGGCGGCGAATCCCCAAGCCGGTCGACCTGCGGCCATCGTGACGCATAGCGCGTACGCCACTTCTGGAGGTTCTCGACGATGGCGCTCAGCAAGGATCAAAAAGACACGGTCATCGCCAAGCACAAGAAGCACGACAACGACTCCGGCTCCCCCGAGGTGCAGATCGCTCTGCTCACCGAGCGCATCAACACGCTGTCCGGCCACTTCAAGACCCACGCCAAGGACCATCACAGTCGGCGTGGCCTGTTGAAGATGGTGGGTCGGCGCAAGCGGCTGCTCAACTACCTCAAGAAGAAGGATCTGGACGGTTATCGCGCGCTCATCAAGGATCTGGGGATCCGCGGCTAGCGAAGGCCGGGTTCCTGGATCGGGCGTGGCCCGAGGGAACGAGCTTCAGTTCTTCATGGCATCCGGTTGTCAGCGCGAGACGTAGGTTCAGGGCTGGTCGTGGGGGTGTGAGTCCTCCACGACCACGTCCTCATGCTCGCGCGTCGGACGCCTCGCCGCCATCCGGGCGGCACGACGCCAAAAGCTGTTGGAAGGAAAGAGAGAATCATGGAAAAGCACGTGTCAGTCTGGAAATGAACGGCACCACCTTCAGCCTCGAAACCGGCCGCGGCCAAGCAGGCCAACGACGTATGTGGTGCGGATGGGCGACACGATAATCGCTGGTGACCGTCACGGCCCGAAAGCCAGAACCCCAGCATTCGCGATTTCCTCCCGCTCTTCGTCGGAGTATCGCAACAAGACCTATGCCGCGGGCAGATCCCCGGCGGCTTCTTCAAGCGCGAGGGCCCGCCCCACCGAGCGCCGGGGCCTATCGGCCCGGCTCATCGACCGGCCGCTGCGCCTGCTGTTCCCCGACGGTTACAGCCACGAGACGCAGATCGTCGCCTTCATCATCTCGGCCGACACCGATTTCCAGCTGCCGACGTGCTGAGCATCACCGGCGCCTCGGCCGCCCTCGCCCTGACGACGTGCCGTTCCACGGAGACCGTCTCCGGCGTGCGCGTGGGTCGAGGTGGACAACGGTTCGTGATCAACCCGTCGCTGAGCCAACTCGAGGAGTCCGACATAAGGACCTCATCGTGGCGGGCACCGACGACATCGTCTGCATGATCGAGGGCGAGTGCCTCGAGGTGAGCGAGGACTCCCTCCTGGACGCCATCGAGTTCGGCCACGGCTGGATCCGCAAGCTCAACGCGCTGCAGCGCGAGCTGGTGGCCAAGGCCGGCGCCAAGGCCAAGTGGACCTTCGCATCGCCAGAGTTCGACAAGTCCAAGCTCGAGCAGGTGGAGGCGCTCATCGGCGCCGAGCTCAAGACCGCGATGGTCGTGCGCGGCAAGTTCGAGCGCTCCGAGGCCATGTCGGCCCTCAAGGCCAAGGTGAAGGAGGCCTTCACCGACGCGGACGGCAAGGTCGACGGCGAGGCCGTCGAGGCCTTCGGCAAGCTGGAGAAGCAGTACCTGCGCCGTCTGATCCTCGAGCAGAAGGTGCGTTCGGACGGCCGCGACCTCACCACGGTCCGTCCGATCACCATCGAGGTCGGCGTGCTGCCGCGCGCCCACGGCTCCTGCCTCTTCACCCGCGGTGAGACCCAGGCGTTGGGCACCGTCACCGTCGGCAGCAAGCAGGCGGAGCAGCGCATCGAGCCCCTGAACAGCGAGCAGTACTGGAGCAAGTACTACCTGCACTACAACTTCCCGCCGTTCTCCGTCGGCGAGGTGGGCCGCTACAGCGGCACCGGTCGCCGCGAGATCGGCCACGGCAAGCTGGCCGAGCGCGCCATCGCGCCCATCCTGCCCGACGTCGAGGACTTCCCCTACACCATCCGTCTGGTGTCGGACATCCTGGAATCCAACGGGTCGAGCTCGATGGCCACCGTCTGCGCCTGCTGCATGGCGCTCATGGATGCCGGCGCGCCCATCAAGCGGCCGGTGGCCGGCGTGGCCATGGGCCTGATCAAGGAAGGCGACCAGGTGGCCGTCCTGACCGACATCCTCGGTCTCGAGGATCATCTCGGCGACATGGACTTCAAGGTCACCGGCACGCGCGAGGGCGTGACGGCGTTCCAGATGGACACCAAGATCGGCGGCATCAGCCGCGAGATCTTCACCGAGGCCCTCACCGACGCCCGCAACGCCCGCCTGCACATCCTCGACGAGATGGCCAAGTGCCTCGGCGAGCCGCGCGCGCACATGTCGCAGTTCGCGCCGAAGATCGACACCATCCAGATCCCGGTCAAGAGCATCGGCCAGCTCATCGGACCTGGCGGCAAGGTCATCAAGAAGATCCAGGAGGAGACCGGCGCCACCATCGAGGTGGACGACACCGGCATGGTGTTCATCTCCTCGGTCGACCAGGCCAGCGGTGCGGCCGCGATGGAATGGATCCGCGGCATGATGGCCGAGCCCGAGGTGGGCAAGGTCTACAAGGGCCGCGTGGTGAGCATCGTGGACTTCGGCGCCTTCATCGAGTACCTGCCCGGTAAGGAAGGCCTGCTGCACATCTCCGAGCTCGAGTGGTTCCGCGTCGGCGACGTGTCCGACGTGCTCCAGGAAGGCGAGGAGGTGGAGGTCAAGCTGGTGGAGGTCGACAGCCGCTCCGGCAAGGTCCGCCTCAGCCGCAAGGCGCTGCTCGAGAAGCCCGAGGGCTACGAGGAGCAGCCGCGGGAGAGCCGTGGCGGCGGCGACCGCGGTGGCCGCGGCGGCGACCGGGGCGGCCGCGGCGGCGATCGCGGCGGACGCGGCGGCGATCGCGGTGGTCGTGGCGGCAGCGGCGGCAGCCGCGGGCGTCGCTAGCGTGAACCTCGACCGTTTCCAGTCGGAACTCACGCCCCGCCGGGTCATGTTGCCCGGCGGGGCCGTCTTCCTGAGCGTGCCGGTGCCTGCGGCCCAGGCCATGAGCTTCGGCGTCTGGCTGCGGCGCGGGAGCGCGAGCGAGCCCGTGGGCCAGGAGGGCGTCACCCATTTCCTCGAGCACATCGTGTTCAAGGGCACGGCCACCCGGTCGTCCCTGGAGGTGGCCGAGGCGTTCGACGCGGTCGGCGCCATGGTCGACGCCTTCACCACCAAGGACTACGTGGCCTTCACGCTGCGGGTGCTGCCGGAGTTCTTCTCGACGGCCCTCGCCGTGCTGGCCGACATGGTGCTGCGGCCGGCCCTCGAGCCGGAGGCCGTGCTGCTGGAGCAGGACGTGATCTGCGAGGAGATCCAGGAGGCGCTCGACACTCCCGAGGATCGCCTGCACGACGCGTACGCAAGCTACCTGTACGGTCCCCGGGGGCGGGGACGGCCCATCCTGGGCAGCCCCGAGTCCGTGCGCGCGGCCACCCCGGAGTCGCTGCGGGCGGCGCACCAGGCGCTGTTCGCCGGGCCGAACGTGGTGCTGGCCGTCGGCGGTAACCTGGCCGTCGGCGTCGAGGACGAGATCCTGGCCGCGTTCGACGGGCTGGTTCCCGCGGCGACGCCGTTCGCGGACGTCGCCACCGATCCGCCCGGTGAGCGCGCGGCCGGCGAACTGGTCATCGAGAGCCCGATCCTGCAGACCTACTTCGAGATCGGCAACCGGGCGGTGGCGGCCGGCCACCCGGACCGGGTGCCGGTGCTGCTCGTGTCCAACCTGCTGGGTGGCGGCATGAGCAGCCGCATCTTCCAGGCCGTGCGTGAACGCGAGGGCCTGGCCTACACCGTGTACAACTACACCGACATCGGCCGCGACGGCGGGCTCGTCAGCTGTGCGGGCAGCTGCTCGCCCGACAAGGAGGCCCGGGTGCGCGAGGTGGTGGCCGCCGAGTACCGGCGTCTGCTGGCCGAGGGCCCGACCGCCGACGAGCTGGCGTCCAACAAGGCCCAGATCAAGTCGCACCTGGTGTTCGCGCTCGAGGGCGCGCACAACCAGATGTCGCGGGCGGCGAAGAACGAGCTGTACTTCGGCCGTTTCATGCCGCTGGCCGAGCTGGTGGCGCAGGTGGATGCGGTCGATCGCGAGGTGGTGATGCGCTGCGCGGCCGACTGGTTCGACCCCGATCGGATGGTGTTCGCGGCGCATCGGCCGGCGAAGACGCGGCGTCAGCGGCCGAGGACGTAGCCGCGGCCGTCGTCGCGCTGGGCGTACTGCCAGCCGAGGCGGTCGATCGTTCGCTGGACGCTCGGCGCGAGCATGCCCTCCTCGACGAGCCCGACGAGCGCGTCGGGGAAGCTGCCGTGGGCATCGCGGTACTGCTGGGCGGCCTCGTTGACCTCGGCCTGCAGCTGGCGCAGCCGGAGGTGGCGGCAGGCGAGCTGGTCGTCGTCCAGCCAGGAGACCCCGGGGCCGCCGGTGGCGGCCGCGTCCTGGCTCACGACGGGCTCGGCCAGGCCCACGAGGGCCATCTCGCCCAGCAGGAGCGGCGTCCAGCGGAACGCCCCGAACCCCAGCATCACCAGCAGGACCAGCAGGCTCACCAGCGGCCGCCGCAGCTTGCCCTCGCGGCTCTTGCGCTGGCGCTGCCGCTCGGCGTCGGCGAGGGCCACGGCATCATCCTCGGGGATGACGGGCACGAGCCAGCCTTGGTCGACGAAATGCTTGAGCATCTCCCGGCAGGTGAAGCTGTCGGTGCGCGCGAGCCGGATGATGCGGCCCAGGGGACGGCCGCCGAGGGCGAGCTTGATGATGCGCCGGCCGGTGGTGGAGAGGGAGTCGGCCGACGGCGGCACGTCGCCCTGCGCGAAGGTCATGTTCTGGCTCGGCAGCGCCTGCAGCAGGCCGGGCTCCTCGTCGACGCGGCGCGCCGCCTCCATGAGCAGGCCCTGGACGTCCATCTCCACGCGCCAGCGCACGCCCGGAGGCGTGTCCTTGGTGGCGGTGAAATGGTAGCGGCCTCGCCGCATCTTCATGCCGCGATGGGCCATCTCGCGGGCCACGCCCTGCATCACGACGTTCAGCACGTCGCGCTCGAGGAGCTCCTCGGACAGCAGGATCTCGGCCAGGTCCAGCGAGCTGTTCTGGCGGATGTAGGCGATGTGCGACCACTGGGCCTCGGAGAAGAAACCGTAGTTGCGGAGGTATTCCTCGAGGGGGTCGGCGGCCTCGCTGCGACGGTCGCGCGTGGAGATCAGCCGGCCCTTGTCGAACACGAACACCATCTCGCGATGGCCCTCGAGCACGAGGAAGCCGCTCTTCTGCTGGGTGGCGATGAGCTGCAGGATCTCGGCCAGATTGAAATCGTGCAGTTGTCCCTTCAATGCCATCTCAATGCTCCTCACCGTCGGGCTCAGGCACGGCCCGGGCCGGGAATCGGTCCGGAATGGACCTGGACGAAGCGTTCGGGCAGCTTGTCGTGCAGGCGGGCCGCGTCGATCAGGCCCACCAGGTAGACGCCGGCCAGCAGGATCCAGCCCGGCGCCACGGGCCAGCCGAGCCACCCTGGCCAGCCGGCCGACGGCAGCGGCCACCACAGGGGTGCACGGCCTCGCTGGCCAGCACCAGCCCCGGCGACGACCACGTGGCCGCCGGGTCGAACGCCCAGCCGCAGGTGATCATGAAGACGGCGAGCGCGAGCATGGCGAGGCGTCCGCCAGCCCGGCCCGGCTCGCCCAGCGCGAGGTAGGAGCTGCCCGGCAAGAGGCGCGCTTGCCACACGAGCCGGTTGATCGTGGCCAGACCGACCGTCCGGCTGCGGTTCTTCAGCAGGGTGGCGAGCACCATCCGCTGCGCGAGCGCTCGGCGGTCTCGGTGCAGTCGTGGCAGAGCCAGCCCTCGTCGCGGTGCTGCAGCAGCTGCGGCAGATCTCGGCGCCGCAGGCGTCGCAGGTGCGGACGGCATCCTGCAGTCCGCCCCAGTAGGCCAGCACCAGGCCACGGCCAGCAGACCGGCCAGGAGCACGAAGAGCGGCAGGGGCGGGCGCTCAGGAAGTAGTTCCAGGCCGCGAGCCACGACAACGGCGGGTAGCGGTCCGCTTGCCAGCGGGCGCTCTGGCGGAGGTCGGCGCGCAGGAGGCCGAGGTAGACCGCCGGCGAGAACGTCGCGTTCGCCCGGGCGCCTTCCTGCCAGGTGGAGATCGAAGCCGAGGGCGCGCGTCCTCGAGGGCCTGTCCGGCCTCGGGCACGAACAGCTTGCGGAAGTAGACCGGGCCTGGTTGAACGGGATCCGCCGCGGTCCGGCGCCAGCTCCCGGCGCGGTGGCCGGCCAGGGCCTGTCGAAGCGGCTCAGGAAGTACGAGCTGTTGGCGCGGCCGACGAGGGCCGAGAGGTCGTCCGGTCGGCCGGCGAGGACCTCGTCGAACAGCGCGGTGCTCGCGGAGTAGCGTCCGCGGCGGGCTTCCTGGTGGGCGAGGGCCAGCTGCAGACGCGCGCGACGGGCGGGATCCTGAGCTGCGGCCAGACGTCCGCGCAGGTCGGTGATCAAGGTGGGCGATGCATCCAGCTCCGACGCCGCGACCAGCAGGTTGGTCTCGCTCTCGGGGTCGAGCACGGGCATGGCCTGACGCAGGAGCGGCCAGTTGGGGAACACCAGCGCGAGGGCCACGAGCCACGTCGCCAGGAGCAGGTTGCGGGTGCCGCCGCGGCTCTGGACCAGCACCGGGATCGAGAGCAAGGCGAGGCTACCGAGCCAGCCCGGCCGCAGGAGCAACGTCCCGATCACCAGCAGCCAGGGCAGCCAGCGGCGGGGGCTGTGCCGCGGGTCGTGGATCAAGAGCGCGGTGAGGTCGGGCCAGGTGGCGCCAGCTCGTCATCAAGCCGGCCAGCACCAGGAACGTCCAGAACACGGCCACGAGCAGCAGCGCGGCCTGGTGAGCCTGATCAGCAGCCGCGGTGCGGGCCAGGGGTCGCCCGGCACGACCGCACGGCGCCCGGCAGATGCCAGACGAACGCGCCGAGATCCCGGTTGCGCAGGGCTTCGAGCATCTGCCAGATCGGGATCCGCCGTCGCCAGCCGGGCCTCCCGGGCCAGGCGCAGGTCGGCGGCCACGGCCTCGGCCCCGGCGTCGGTCGCGTTACGGGCGCTCAGGAACAGCCGCCAGCCGCCGGCCGGATCATCGAGACGGGGCGGCACGGTCGGCGGCGCTCGCCGGGGGATGGTGGCCGAGACATCGGGCAGCGTCCGTCGCGAGATGCCGACGTCCGCGGCGGCGGGCGGGGCGGCCTCGGTGACCAGGGTGTCCAGGGGGGCGTCGGAGGCCGCGGCGGGCCGCACGGTTGCGGTGGCCAGCAGCGCGATGACGGCGACCGTTGCGGCCATCGACGCGGCCGCGGCGCGGAGTGCGGTGGGGCGAGGGGTGCGGTTCACGTCTGCGTCGCCTCTCGGATGGGCTCGGCGGCCCGGTCGCGGCGCGGCGGGGCTGCCGCCGGGATGCCGGGACACGTGGCAAAACGCCACGTACTTCCTAGCTACGGTGGAAACGATCAATGATCGTGCCGGATGGGGGCGCTGGCGGCAGGGCGCGTCCCGTCGTCGTCTCCGGTCGCGGCGTGTGGCTGGTGGCGGTGCGGAACGTCCGGCGGCTTCCCGGACGGTCCGCGCGGTACCTGCGGGTTGTTCCGCGAAGGTTGCTGCTGGCGCTCCAGGTTCGGAATGCGCGTCGCCGGACCGTGGCTCGTGTGAGCCATGTCGACCACCGGTCGCCCGGGGCCGACCGATCCCGGTCGGGCCGGCAGGAGCATCGATCGTCGCGCCACGACTCACGGGTTGCATCTTGCACGGTGGGGATCCGGCCGGAACGCCGCCGGGCTCCCGATCGTCCGAGGTCTCGACGCCGCGGACGGAAATACGGGGTCAGATTTCGGTGAACAGGGCGAATTGGGGCTTTGCAGGCCCGCGGGTGCACGGTATCTTGTTGCGGTTCCGATGAGGTGGTGTCAGGATGGCACCACCGATCGTATGTTGGACCCGAAACGGAGTTCGACGACCGTGCGTCGCGTCCCCAGCTGGGGCAACCGGCGCCGCAAGCCCGAAGGAGGGACATGATGATGACCCGGAATCTCGTCCTGGTGGCCGTGCTGGCGGCGATGGTCGCCCTGGCCGGCTGCTCGTGCAAGGAGTACGAGGACCAGATCCTCGCCCTGGATGCCCAGATCGCCGACCTGCAGCAGCAGCTGGGTGAGCGCGAGTCCACCCTGGCCGAGTGCAATGACCTGACCGACGAGCTGCGCAAGAACCTGCGCGAGGCCGAGATGGAGCATGCCGTCGCCATCGAGCAGCGCGACAACCGCTACATCGACCTCACGCTGAACGACTCGGTGACCTTCGCCAGCAGCCAGTGGATCGTGCTCGACACGATGGTGCCGGCGTTGCAGGCCATCGCCAGCACGCTGCGGACCCGGAGCGATTTCAAGATCTACGTCGAGGGCCACACCGACAACAAGAAGATCATGGAGGAATTCCAGGACCGCTGGCCGAGCAACTGGGAGCTGGGCGCGTTCCGTGCCGCGGCGGTCACGCGTTACCTGACCAACGAGCTGGGTCTGCCGGCCGAGCGTTTCGCCTCGGTGAGCTACGGCCCGTACCAGCCCGTGGCCAGCAACGACACGGCCGCCGGCCGCGCCGACAACCGCCGCGTCGTGATCCGGCTGGAGAAGATCAACACCTTCTAGCCGCGCGCCGGCGCTGCGTATCGCCGGGTCCGATCCCGGTTACGTCGAGGCCGCCCACGATCGTGGGCGGCCTCGCTGCGTTGCCGGCCTGTCCTCGCGCCGCGGCCTACGCCGATCGCATCGACACCACGTCCTGCATGCCGGCGATGGCCGCCCGGATATGCTCCTCCGTGTTGAACGGTCCGACGGAGAACCGGACCGTCCCCTTGGGGGTGGTCCCGATGCCCACGTGCGCCATGGGCGCGCAGTGCAGGCCGATGCGGGTGGCGATGTCGTGCTCGACGTCGAGGATCTCGCCGGTCTGCGTGGACTCGAAACCGTCGACGTTGGCGCTGACCACCGGCAGGTGGCGGTCGCTCGAGCCCGCGCAGTAGAGCGTCACGCCGGGGATCTCGCGCAGGCCCTCGATCAACGTGGCGGCGAGCGCCATCTCGTGGGCGCGGATCCGGTCCATGCCCTGCTCGAGCACCCACTCGACGCCGCGCTTGAGGCCGGCGATGCCCACGGTGTTGGCCGTGCCCACCTCGCCGAGGTAGGGGAAGTCGTCGAGGTGCGTGCGCACCGCCGACTTGACGCCCGTGCCGCCCCAGCGCGTGGCGCGCAGGGGCACGTCCGGTCCGATGACCATGCCGCCGGTGCCGGTCGGCCCCATGAGCGACTTGTGGCCGGTGAAGGCCACCATGTCCACGTGCCACGCCGTCATGTCCACCGGGATCATGCCGGCGGTCTGGGCGGTGTCGAGGGCGAAGAGCACGCCCTTCTCGCGGCAGACGCGCCCGATGGCGGCCGCGTCCTGGATCGTACCGATGACGTTCGAGCCGTGGTTGACGACGACCAGACGGGTGTTCGGCTTGATGGCGCGGGCGATGTCGTCGGGGTCGACGAAGCCCTGGCCGTCGAACGGCACCAGGTCATGGGTGATGAGGCCCAGCTGCTCCATCTCGTAGAGGGGGCGCAGCACCGAGTTGTGTTCGAGCATGGTGGAGACGACGTGGTCGCCCGGGCGGCAGACGCCCTGGATGATCATGTTCAGGGCGCCCGACGCGTTCATCGCGAAGCAGGTGCGGTCGCGGTCCTGGGCGGGGTTGTTGAAGAGCCGGCCCAAGAGCTCCCGGGTGCCGTCGAGCATGAGCCCGGCCTCGACGGCCAGATCGTAGCCCGCGCGGCCCGGATTCACGCCGTAGTTCCGGTAGAAGTCCGCCATCGCGTCGATGACGACCGGTGGCTTGGGGAAGGCGGTGGCGGCGTTGTCCAGGTAGATCAGATCGCTCATGGCGCCTCCTAGGCTCGGCGATGGCTGGGGCAGGCTCCGGGAATTGCCAGTCCGGCAATGGGAGATCGTCACTATAATGGGGGATTGAACAGCGGGAAGCAAGATCGCGACCTTGCGGGCCGACCCGGGGATCACTAGAATCCCGCGGACCGTCGGCTCGCCCGCCGTCCCGCACCCACCGTTCCACGACCCCGAGGAGTTCGGCATGACCCGCCTGTTCGGAGCCCTGCTGCTGTCCAGCCTGTTCGCCGCCACGGCGGCCCTGGCCCTGCCGGCCGACACCGACGTGCCCCTGGTGCGCCTGAACACCGACGAGGGCGCCATCCTGGTGGCCCTGTTCCCGGACCTCGCGCCGCACCATGTGGCCAACTTCCTGCAACTCGCGAGCTCCGGCTTCTATGACGACACCTACTTCCACCGCATCATCCCGGGCTTCATGATCCAGGGTGGCGACAACAACACCAAGGACTTCGACCCGCGCAACGACGGCCAGGGAAACCCCGGCCTCGCCAACCTGATCACCCCCCAGGAGAAGGCCGAGATCGAGGCCATCGAGGCCTCGCTGGCCGCCCGCGGCTACACCGGCTCGCTCATGGACACGCCGGTGTTCCTGAAGGCGGAGTTCTCGCAGACCGCCAAGCATCTGCGGGGCACCCTGAGCATGGCGCGCCGTTCCCGGCCGGTCGATTCGGCCGGCAGCCAGTTCTTCATCTGCCACGAGCGGGGCCAGAGCACGGCCAACCTCGACGGGCAGTACACGATCTTCGGGCAGGTGGTCACCGGCATGGACGTCGTCGACCGCATCGCGACCGCGCCCGTGGACCGCCGCAAGGGCGAGAACTTCCCGGCCAATCCCGTGCACATCACGAGTTGCGAGGTCACCACCGGGATCGGCAGCCTGAGCGCCGAGGAACAGGTGGCCTACCACGAGATGATCAAGTTCCTCGCCGACAACGACAGCGTCTGGTAACCGGAGAGCATGGCACCCAGCGTATGAGCACCCCGCGCGGCAACCAGCGTCGACGGACCCGCGACCAGATCGTCCTCAAGGGCGTGCGGGTCCACAACCTCAAGAACCTCGACCTGACGTTGCCCCGACGCCAGCTGGTGGTGGTGACCGGCCCCAGCGGTTCCGGAAGTCGTCGCTGGCCTTCGACACCCTCTACGCGGAGGGCCAGCGGCGTTACATCGAGAGCCTCTCGAGCTACGCGCACCAGTTCCTCGACCAGTTGCCGAAGCCCGACGTCGACCGGGTCGACGGCCTCTCGCCGTCGCTGGCGATCGACCAGAAGGGCCTCGGCACGTCGCCGCGCTCGACGGTCGGCACCACGACGGAGATCTCGGGCTTCCTGCGGCTGCTCTACGCGCGCGTGGCCGTGCCGGTGTGTCCGGACTGCGAGGTGCCCGCCACCGGCCGGCCGCTCGCCGACATCGAGGACGAGCTGCTCGGCCTGCCCGGCGGCACCCGCTTCTACCTGCTCGCCCCGGTGGTGCGGGGCCGCAAGGGCCAGCACAAGCTCCTCGAACGGCTGCAGGAGAGCGGCTTCGTACGCGCGCTCGTCGACGGCGAGATGTGCGAGCTCGACCAGCCGCTCGACCTGGCGGCCGGCGTGCGCCACGACATCGCCGTCGTCGTGGACGGCCTGGTGATCCGCGACGGCGTGCGCGAGCGGCTGCGCCGTGCCCTGGACACGGCCGCCGAGCTGGGCGAGGGCTCGGTGCTCGTGCGCCTGGGCGACGAGGACCGGTGGTACAGCCGCAGCTCGAGCTGCCCCGGTTGCGGGCGCGGCTTTCCCGAGCCGGATCCCCGTCTCTTCAGCTTCAACAGCCCGGTGGGCTCGTGCCCCGCGTGCAACGGTCTGGGCACCCTGCGCACCATCGGCGAGGACCTCCTGGTGCCCGACCCGTCGCTCGGCCTCGGCGGTGGTGCCGTCGAGTTCCTCAAGGGCAAGGAGTCGAGCTGGCTCTACACGCAGCTCGAGGCGCTCGCCGGCGCCCTCGGCTTCGACCTCACCACGCCCTGGGCCGAGCTGCCGGTCGCCACCCGGGCCGTGCTCCTGCACGGCCTGGACCCGGCCACCGACCGCAGGCTTCAGGACCATCAGCACTACCAGGCGTTCCTCAAGGGCTGGGCCGGTCTGGTGCCCGAGCTGGTGCGTCGGCACCGCGAGACCAAGAGCGAGCGCATCCGCCAGAACCTCGAGCGCATCATGGCCGAGGAGGCCTGCCCCGCCTGCCAGGGCTACCGCCTGCGTCCCGAGGCCTTGCACTTCCGGATCGCCGGCCGGCACCTCGGCGAGGTCAGCAGCCTGACGTTGACCGAGCTGGCGGAATGGGTGGCCCAGCTCCGCTTCACCGGCGCCCGCGACCAGGCCGTCGGCGGACCCATCGTCGAGCAGGTGTCGCACCGGCTGCACTTCCTGCTGCAGGTGGGGGTCAGCTACCTTTCCTTGTCGCGAGCGACCCGCACCCTGTCCGGCGGCGAGGGCCAGCGGGTCCGCCTCGCCACGCAGGTGGGCAGCCAGCTCACGGGCGTGCTCTACGTGCTCGACGAGCCCAGCGTCGGCCTGCATCACCGCGACATCGGGCGGCTCATCGGCACCCTCAAGGCTCTGCGCGACCGCGGCAACAGCGTCATCGTGGTCGAGCACGACCAGGACATCATGCTGGCGGCCGACCACCTGGTGGACCTCGGCCCGGGCGCCGGCGCGCACGGCGGCCAGCTGGTGGCGCAGGGCACGGTGGCCGAGGTGATGGCGACCGTCGGCAGCGCCACCGGCGACTACCTGGCCGGACGTCGCGGCGGCGGCTTCGAACCCCTGGTGGGGGGCGAGCCGGACCGTTGGCTCGAGCTCGACGACCTGCAGGGCCGCAACCTCCAGCACGTCGACCTGCGCATCCCGCTCGAGCGCCTGACCGTGGTCACGGGCGTATCCGGCTCGGGCAAGAGCACCGCGGTCCACGACACCCTCTACCGCGTGCTGGCCGCCCGCCTGCACCGGGCCCGCAAGCGCCCGGAGCGGCATGGCGAGCTGCGCGGGCTCGAGCACCTGCAGGCCGTGGTGCTGGTCGATCAGTCGCCCATCGGGCGGACGCCGCGCTCGACGCCGGCGACCTACACCGGACTCTACGGCCACATCCGCAAGCTCTTCGCGCAGACCAACCTGTCGCGGATCCGGGGCTACGACGCCGGGCGGTTCAGCTTCAACACCGCCGGCGGCCGCTGCGCCACCTGCGAGGGCGCGGGGGTGCGCCGGCTGACCATGGATTTCCTGCCCGACGTCGAGGTGGCGTGCGAGGATTGCCAGGGCCGCCGGTTCGATCGCGAGACCCTCGAGGTGCATTTCAAGGGTGTGGACATCGCGCAGGTGCTCGACCTCAGCGTCGACCAGGCCCGCGAGCTGTTCGAGCCCGTGCCGGCCTGCCGCAAGATCCTCGAGACCATGCAGGGCGTGGGGCTGGGGTACCTCCGGCTGGGGCAGGCGGGCGCCACCCTCTCGGGCGGCGAGGCGCAGCGTCTGAAGCTCGTCAAGGAGCTCGCGCGCGGCGGCAGCCGGCCCACCCTCTACATCCTCGACGAGCCGACCACCGGCCTGCACTTCTGCGATGTCGACCGGCTGCTCAGCGTGCTGTCGCGCCTGATGGCCCAGGGCAACAGCGTGCTCGTGATCGAGCACAACCCGGAGGTGATCCGGCGCGCCGACTGGGTGATCGACATGGGCCCCGAGGGCGGGGCCGGCGGCGGCGAGGTCCTGGTGGCCGGGCCGCTGACCGCGGTCGTGGCCTGCGAGCGCTCGTTCACCGGCGCGATGCTGCGGCAGCTGCGAGGAGCGCCGGCGGGCGCCTGATCGCCGGCCGGGGCGGCATGGCCCGCACCGCCACAACCAGCTTGGCAGCGGACCGTCCGCGCGTTAAGTTTCCGGCGCGACCGCGCAGCGATCCCGACCCACCCACGAGCCGTAGGAGCCTGGCCTTGTCCGACCTGAAAGAGACTCCGCTGTCCCGGTGGCACCTCGACCACGGCGCCCGCATGGTGCCGTTCGCCGGCTTCAGCATGCCGGTGCAGTACGAGGGCGTGCTGGCCGAGCACGCGACCGTGCGCGAACGCGTGGGGCTGTTCGACATCACGCACATGGGCGAGGTGTACGTCGAGGGACCGCAGGCGGGCGCCTGGTTGTCCGGCCTGGTCACCAACAGCATCCTCAAGGGCGGCCCCGGGCAGGTCACCTACACCGCGATGTGCAACGAGCAGGGGCGCACCCTGGACGACATGCTCATCTACCGCCTCGCGGACGCGCGCTGGCTGGTGGTCATGAACGCGTCGAACCACGACAAGATCGTGGCCTGGATGCGGCGCCACCTGCCCGCGGGGGTGACCATGGACGATGCCAGCGACCGCACCGGCCTGATCGCCGTGCAGGGGCCGCGGAGTCGCGAGTTGCTGGGCCGCCTGGCCGCGCTCGCCGACGCGGCCGCGCGGATCGACGCCCTCGAATTCTACACCCACTTCCTGCTCGACGCCCCGGACGGCGAGTGGATCGTCTCGCGCACCGGCTACACCGGCGAGCACGGATACGAGCTGTACCTGCCGGCCGCCGCCATGCCGGCCGTGTGGGAGGAGCTGCTCGCGCGCGGCGAGGATCTGGGCGTCCGGCCCATCGGCCTGGCCGCCCGCGACACCCTCCGCTTCGAGGCCTGCTACTGCCTCTACGGCCACGAGTTGAGCGAGGACTGGACGCCGCTGGAGGCGGGCATCGGCTGGGCCGTGAAGCTGAAGAAGCCGGACGGCTTCATCGGCCGCGACGCGCTGGTGGCCCAGAAGGAGGCCGGGGTGCCGCGCAAGCTCGTCGGCCTCGAGGTCGCCGGGGGTCCCATCGCCCGCGAGGGCTGCCCGGTGCTGGTCGGCGACCGCAAGGTCGGCCACGTCACCAGCGGCACCTTCGCCCCGACGCTCGCGCGGAAGCTGGCCCTGGCCCTCGTCGAGTCCGAATTCGCGGAGGCGGACCTCACGATCGAGGTCCGCGGAAAACGTCTGGCGGCCGCCCCGCGGGCGCTGCCGTTCCTGGCGGCGCGGGTCAAGGGCGATCCGCAGGCCGAACGTACCCTGCCCTGACGGTCATCAACCTCGAGGAGTGAGCGATGATTCCTGACGATCGCAAGTACACGCAGGAGCACGAGTGGGTCCTGATCGAGGGCGAACTCGGCATCGTCGGCGTCACCGACCATGCGGCCAACGAGCTCGGCGATATCGTGTACGTCGATCTGCCCGAGGTCGGCGCCGAGTTCTCGGCCGGCGACTCGGTCGGCAGCATCGAATCGGTGAAGGCCGTCGCCGACCTCTACATCCCCGTCAGCGGGGAGATCGTGGAGGTCAACGAGGCCCTCGACGGCGACCCCGCCATGGTGAACAACAGCCCGCTGGACGACGGTTGGATGTTCAAGGTGAAACTGGCCGACCCCGCCGAGCTCGACACCCTGCTCGACGCGTCCGGCTACGAGGAACTGCTCGGCTAGTCCGAGTCGCCCGGAGATCCCGGCGCCGCAAGCCCGCCACCGTCCTGGAGGACCCATGCCCTACGTGCCGCACACCCCCGAGGATGTGCGCGCGATGCTCGACGTCATCGGCGCCGATTCGGTGGACGCTCTGTTCGCCACCCTGCCCGCCGACGTCCGCCTCGCGCGCGGCCTCGACCTGCCGCCCGGCCAGACCGAGGAAGAGGTGCGCCGTTTCCTCGGCGACCTGGCCGCCGAGAACATCACCCAGGCCGACATGGTGTCGTTCCTCGGCGGTGGCGTCTACGACAGCATCGTGCCCGCCGCCTGCGACGCCATCTCGTCGCGCAGCGAGTTCCTCACCGCCTACACGCCGTATCAGGCGGAGGTGAGCCAGGGGACGCTGCAGGTGATCTACGAGTGGCAGACCTTCATCACGCGCCTGACGGGCCTGCCCGTCGCCAACGCCAGCATGTACGACGGGTCGACGGCCCTCGGCGAGGCGCTGGTGCTGGCGGTGAGCGCGCGGCGCAAGCCCAAGGTGCTGCTGCCGGTCACCCTGAATCCGCGCTGGCGGCGCGTGGCGCGCACCATGCTCCAGGGCTTCGACGTCGAGATCGTCGACGTTCCCGCGCGGGCCGACGGCACCATGGACACCGACCGGCTGGCCGACCTCGCCGACGCGGACACCGCGGCGGTGGTGGTGCAGAACCCCAACTACCTCGGCCTGGTCGAGCCGGTAGACGCGATCGCGGCCGCGGGCAAGGCGCACGGCGCCCTGCTCGTCGCGGCGGTGAACCCGGCGTCCCTCAGCGTGCTGAAGACGCCCGGCGAGTACGGCGCCGACGTGGCCGTCGGCGACGCCCAGCCCTTCGGCATCTACCCCTGCGCCGGCGGCCCGCTGCTGGGCTTCTTCGCGGTCACGGAGCAGCACATGCGGCGCATCCCCGGCCGGGTGGTGGGCCGCACCAAGGACCGCCACGGCGCGGACGCCTACACCCTCACCCTGCAGACCCGCGAGCAGCACATCCGGCGCGAGAAGGCCACCAGCAACATCTGCTCCAACCAGGGCGTCAACGCGCTGCGCGCCACCGTCTACCTGAGCATGCTCGGCGGTTCGGGCCTGCGCGAGCTGGGTGCGGCCAACCTGCAGCGCCTGGCCGCCCTGCGCGCGGAGGTGCGGGAGATCGACGGCATCGAGCTGCCGTTCCCCGGTCCGGCGTACAACGAGACCGTCATCCGCCTGCCGCGGCCGGCGCGTGAGTTCCGCGACTACGCCCGTCAGTTCGGCATCCTGGCCGGCATCCCGCTGGACGGCGTGGCCGGCTGCACGGAGAACGACCTGCTGGTCGCCGTCACCGAGAAGCGCACGGCCGAGGACATCGAGACCTACGCCGAAGCCCTGCACGGCTTCGCCAGCGGTGAGGAGGTGGATCTGTGAGCCAGCCCATCCTGCCCCCCACCGTGTGCCAGCGCTGGCTGGGCGCCCAGCAGCCGAGCCTGTTCGAGAAGGGAGCGCGGGCCGCCGCGCCCTGCGCATGCCGGCCTGGGACGGCGGCGAGGTCCCGGTCGACCTGCCGGACGCGCTGCGCCGCGCGGCGCCGGCCGATCTGCCTGACCTCTCCGAGCCCGAGGTCATGCGTCACTTCACCCTGCTGAGCAACCTCAACCACCACATCGAGCGCGGCATGTACCCGCTGGGCAGCTGCACGATGAAGTACAACCCGCGCCTCAACGAGCAGGTGGCGATGATGCCCGGCTTCGCGCAGCTGCATCCGGCCCAGGACGCCGGCGACATGCAGGGCCTGCTGGCCGCGCTCAAGCTGCTCGAGGACAGCCTCTGCGAGATCACGGGCTTCGACGCCTGCAGCCTGATCCCGTCGGCGGGGGCCCAGGGCGAGTACCTGGGCATGCTGGTGATCCGCGCCCTGCATCTGGCCAACGGCCAGCCCGAGCGCACGGAGATCCTGATCCCCGACTCGGCGCACGGCACCAACCCGGCCTCGGTGGTCATCATGGGCCTGAAGCCCCGCACCATCAAGAGCCGCCCCGACGGCCATATCGACCTCGAGGCGCTGCGCGCGGCCGTCGGGCCCAACACGGCCGGCATCATGATCACCAACCCGAACACCGTGGGCCTCTTCGAGAACGAGATCGCCGAGGTGTCGCGGATCGTGCGCGCGGCAGGCGGACGGCTCTACATGGATGGCGCCAACATGAACGCCATCCTGGGGCGTGCGCGTCCCGGCGACATGGGGTTCGACGTCGTGCACCTCAACCTGCACAAGACGTTCTCCACGCCCCACGGCGGCGGCGGCCCCGGCGCCGGACCCATCTGCGTGACCGCGGAGCTCGAGCCCTTCCTGCCCGGGCCGCGGATCGTGGAGGCGGACGGCTTCTTCGACTTCGAGCGCGTGCCCGGTCCGGGCGACACCGCGATCCACGCCTGGATGGGGAATGTCGGCATCTGCCTGCGCGCCCTGGCCTACATCCTGCGCTGCGGCGGCGACGGCCTCAAGCGGGTCAGCGACATGGCTGTCCTCAACGCCAACTACCTGCTCGCGCGCATCCGTCCGCTCCTCACGGTGGTGCACGACGAGGGCTGCCTGCACGAGTTCGTCGCGAGCGGCGCGGCGTGGAAGGAGCAGTTCGGGGTCAAGACCCTGGACATCGCCAAGCGCCTGCTCGACTTCGGCGTGCACGCGCCGACGATCTACTTCCCGCTCATCGTGGAGGAGGCCTTCATGGTCGAGCCCACGGAGTGCGAGCCGCGCGAGAGCCTCGACCACTTCGTCGCCGCGCTCGAGCAGATCAAGCGCGAGGCCGAGACCCGGCCCGAGTTGCTGCAGACCGCGCCGCATGCCACGCCGGTCGGCAGGCTCGACGAGGCCCGGGCGGCCCGCGAACCCGACCTGCGCTGGCTCGGCCCGTGCAACTGCTGAGATGGCCGCCGCCCGCCTGCGCGTGATCCTCGACGGCCCCCACCCGGGGGCCGTCAACATGCAGCGCGACGTCGACCTGCTGCACGCCTGGCGGCCCGGCCTGCCGCCCGTCCTGCGGCTCTACCGCTGGCAGCCCTACGCGGTGAGCTACGGTTTCCACCAGCGGCCCGAGGACTTCGACCACGCCGCCATCGCCCGCCTGGGCTTCGACCTGGCCGCGCGCCCGACCGGCGGCCGGGCCATCCTGCACGCCGAGGAACTCACCTACAGCGTGGTGGGGGCCAGCCCGTCCGCGCTGTTCGGCGACACCCTGCACACCTGCTACATGACGATCAACGCGGCGCTCGTGGCCTTCCTGCGCGACCTCGGCCTGGACGTGGAGATCTCCGCCGGCGAGGACCGCAGCGAACTGAAGCAGGCCGTGTGCTTCAAGAGCGCGGGCCAGCACGAGATCCGGGTGCGCGGGCGCAAGCTGGTGGGGTCGGCCCAGCGTCGCCTCGACGGCAGGTTCCTGCAACACGGATCGATCCTGGTGGGCAAGGCGCACGCGCAGCTGCTGGAATGCCTGCAGCCGCACCGGCGGGGCGGGCTCGACCGCGTGCAGCTGCTGCAGTTGACCACCGACCTGGGCGAGGAGCGCGGCCGGCCCTACCTGGACGCCGAGTATGACCATCTCGAGGCCCGGCTGGCGGAGGCGTTCGGTCGGGTGCTGGGGCTGGACGTGGAGGTGGTCGGGTTCGCGTCGCTCGTCTGATCGCCGCCGGGTGGCGGGGCGAGCCCCCGGCCGCGCCGGTCGGGGGCCCGCCAGCCGAACGGGCTCAGAAGACGAATTGCGAGCTCACCGCGAAGCCCAGGCCGCGGGTGGCGTCGCTGCTGAAACCTCCGCGGTGGACGACGGCGAGGTCGATCTGCCACCAGAGAAGGTCCAGGCCGAGGCCGCCGGCAAGGCCGACGCCGCCGGCGCCGCCGAGCATGGCGCCGCCGCGGGGACGGAGGAAGCCCAGCGGCCGCCATTCCGCGCCCAGGTTCAGCTGCGGCGTCGTGCTGCTGCCCGCGCGGTCGCCGAAGCCCTGCACCCAGTCGGCGGCCACGAGCAGCGTGCCCCGGTCCCACGCCGCGCCCAGGCGCGCTCGTCGCGGCAGGCTGGTGGTGTAGGCGGCGGCCGCGTAGCTGGTGTCGCTGTCGGCGACGGCGTTGTCGAGGTCGTCGTTGAAGACGTTGATGTCGGCGGCGTCGACCCGGAACTCGTGGCGCTCGACGTTGCCGCTCCAGGTGACCGAGCCGAGCACGTTGTCCAGGGCCAGGCCGAAGGTCCAGCCGCCGGGCGTCTGCCAGGCGTACCCGAGGTCCAGGCCGTAGCCGCTGCCCTGATCCGCGGTCACGGCCGACGCGTAGGCCGTTCCCGAGATCTCGGTCATCGCGGTGGTGACCGAGCCGTACGCCTCTTCCACATGCATCTCGTAGATCCCGTACAGGTAGCTGGCCGTCACGCCCACGGCCATGCGGCCGAGGACGCCCTCGTACACCGGTTGGCCCCAGCTCAGCGCGGCCTTGCCCACGGCGTGGCCGTCGCCCCAGGTGTCGGAGAAATCGACGGTCTCGCCCAGCTCGTTGCCGAAGAGCACGAGGTCGAAGAAGTCGCGGTCGAGGTTGCCGCGGCCGGCGGCCACCGCGCCGGTGCTGAGCGCCAGCCGGCCGACCTGCAGGCCCAGCGCGCCGACGCGGGCGACGGTGTCAAGGCGGAAGCCGCCGTCGGGGATGTCGGCCAGCAGGCGCTGCTTGTCGGCCTCGGACAGCTCGGCGCCCGAGACCTCGTTGTAGCGGCCGAGCGAGAAGCTGTTGTTGTGCAGGTCGACGGACACGCCCGCCAGGCCGAGCGTCGTGCCCGGGCTGAAGGCCAGCGCGGCAGGGTTCCAGACGGCGGCGTCCAGGCCGCGGGCCGCCGCGGTGTGGGCGCCGCCCATGGCGACGGCGCGGGCGTCGCCGGCCCAGGCCGGCGTCGCGGCGAGGGCCAGCAGGCAGGCCAGGCCGACCAGGGCGGAACGGGGATGCGTACGGTTCGACATGATCGGCCTCCGGTCAGTCCTGGTTCCGGTCGTCGTGGACGTCGACGTCCAGGTCGACGAGCCCCTGGATCTCGACGTAGTCGGTGGTGAGCACGCGCACCGGATCGCCCTCGGTGCTGGGCAGCGTCACCTCGATGATCTGGTACAGGCCGGCGGTGCCGAGCAGCTGCACCTCGGCCGCGGTGAGCGACAGGCTCGGTTCGCTCAGCCGCGCCTCGGTCACCGTGTGGGTCGCCGGGTCGGTGGGCGCGGCGTCGACGGTGACCGGGCCGACGGCGAGCAGGGGGTCGGTCTTGATGCTCAGCGTGTCGGCCCCGAAGAGGACGCGGGCGGCCACGCCCATCGGCAGGTGGTTGAGCACGCGCAGGTGCACGCTGGCCGGGCCCGCGTGGTTGGCGATGTCGTCGCGGAGTCCCGCGTCGAGGCCGAGCGAATCGGGGTCGCTGTAGAGCCGCGACGCGTCGATCACCACCTCCACCGGGGCGCTGATCCGCCAGCTCACCACCGCGTGGTCGTCGGGTCGGACGGTGCCGATCTGGCCGTCGCCGCCGAGGGCCAGGCCGCCCTCCAGCACGATCGCGGTGGGCAGGTTGTTGAGGAAGTCGACGATGGAGCTGTTGGTCTCGTCGAGCACGATCTCGGTCACCCCGGCGCGTTCGCCGTCGGCGGCCGCGATCGTCTCCTGGACGGCAAGGCTCCGCTCCTGGCCCGAAGCGCTCACGCCCACCAGGTTGAAATCGGCTGCCGCCGTCAGGCCGGACGAGTTGGTGAGCTCGAGGACCAGGCTCGCGCGGGTGAGGTTCAGGCCGGCGAGCTCGTCGGGCAGATCGATCGCCTCCTCGATGGGATCGAAGTCGTAGGTCACTTCGGGAACGTTGCCCGTCACGCTGCCGAAGACGATGCGGCCCTCGCCGAGATCGGCCTGGACGCCCATGCTCGCGTCGAGCAGCACCGGCACGCCGCCGCTGCCCGCGCTGGTGACCGCGACCTCGGCGGTGAGCACGGTGAGCAGCTCGCCGGCGGGCGCCTGCACGAGGCGGCCACCGAACTCGATGGCACGGCTCTCGGCGCCGTGGGGCGGCAGGTCGAAGGTGGTGGCCAGGACCGTCTGATCGAGGTCGACGATCGCCGGCCAGGTGATGACGGCCTGGCAGGCGATGGGCATCTGGTTCTGCACCGTGAGGACGACCGCGCCGGCGGCGATGATCGCCTGCTCGACCGCGTAGTCGCTGGGCAGGTCGGTGTCGAAGGTCGTGAGGAATTCCTGGGCGCCGATCACGGCCTCGGCGGCGGAGACCTCGAGTGCGCTGAACGCCGCCTCGACGGCGATGCTGGTCGCCGCATCCACGAGCACGGGCGCGCCGCCCGAGCCCGGCGAGCCGCCCACCAGGCGGACCGCCAGGTCGCCCGGCAGGGCGACGCCCGCGAGGTCGGCGAACTCGACGGCCTGGGCGCCGGCCTCGATGCGGTCGAACTCGACGGTCACCAGCGCGGCGTCGGTCTGCGGGTCGACGAGCTCGAGCACGAGGCGGTCGGACCGCTCGGCGCCGAGACCGGCACCGGCAGGCCGTTGGTCACCGTGACGGTGAGCAGGCCGCCTGCGAGCAGGGCGCTCTCGAGGTCGGCGAGGTCGGAGGGCGCGCTCGCGGCCGTGAAGCCGAAGCCCGGCACCGGCACGGTCTGCCCGTCGAGGGCAACGGCGGCGGGGTACAGGTCGCTCAGCACGAAGTCGAAGCTGGGCGGCGAGGCCAGGTCGAGCGTGAAGTTGCCCAGGTCGCCGCGCACCGACTGCGCGGGGATGTCGGCGGCGAGGTCGAGGTCGAGGCTCACCGTGTCCGGATCGCCGTCGACCGCGAATCCCAGCGAGCCGTCCGGCAAGGCCACCAGGTAGTCCTCGTCGTCCACCGCGTCGACGATCTCCAGACGCTCGGTGCCGAGGGGGATCGCGAGGTGGGTGGTGTAGGTCGGCATCTGCGGCTCGGCGATCTCGCAGCCGAGCAGACCGAGGCCGGCCAGGAGGCCGAGCCCGACCAGCAGGACCAGCCGGCGGCAGCAGAGGTGGCGAAGTCGGTGCATGGCGGCCCTCCGGGGCGGGGTCTGGATCGAGAACACGCCACGCGTAAAGAAAGATACGTACCACGCGCCGCCGAGCGGTCGGATCCGCCGCCATGGGCCGTCACGCGGAACGACGGGGAACGACGGGGCACGGCCGGCCCTCCGCAAACCTGGTGCGGAACGATCGAATATGCCCGGACATCGGCGTGGGGGGCGGCAATCTGCACGGCGGACCGGGGCTTGACCGTGCCGCAACGAGGTCCCTAGTATCCAGGAGCAACCCGTGGTTCCGCACGCTCCCGTGTCCGAGAGGCCGCCCGTGCCCCGCTACATCCTCCAGCGCCTGTTGCACGCCGCGCTCCTGGTGGTGGGCCTCCTGACCGTCGTGTTCTTCCTGGTGCACCTGATGCCGGGAGATCCGGTGGGTCTGATCGACGAGCAGCACCTGGGCGCCGGCGGCCGCGATCTGGTGCGCGAGCGGCTGGGTCTGGACCGACCGCTGCTCGAGCAGTACGGGCACTGGCTGGCCGGCGCCTTGCGGGGCGACTTCGGCGTGAGCCTGCGCCAGCAGCGGCCTGTCGTCGGCATCATCGCCGAGGCGCTGCCCAACACCCTGCTGCTGACCCTGTCCGCCTTCCTGCTCGAGCTGTCGATCGGTGTCGGGATCGGGGTGACCGTCGCGCGTCATCCGGGCCGGCTGCGGTCGCGGTCGCTGGCGACCGGCGGCCTGGTGCTGTACTCGCTGCCCAGCTTCTGGCTCGGGCTCGTGGCGATCATGGTGTTCGCCCGCGATCTGGGCTGGTTGCCGGCGGGCGGCATGCACGCGCCCGATGCCGCGTGGCTGCCGTTCGGCGCGCGGGGGCTGGATCTGCTGCGCCACCTGCTCCTGCCCATGCTCGTGCTCGGCCTCGGCAACGTCGCGGTGTCGGCGCGCTTCACGCGGTCGAGCCTCGGCCGGATCCTGGCCGACGACTGGGTGCTGGCGGCGCGGGCGCGGGGCGTGCCGGAAGGCCGGCTGGTCTGGCGCCATGCCCTGCGGGTGGCGTCGTTGCCGGTCATCACGTGGGTGGGCTTCAGCCTGCCGCGGCTGGTGGGCGGCGCGGTGGCCGTGGAGGAGGTGTTCGCGTGGCCGGGCCTCGGCCGGGTGGCCGTGCAGGCCCTGCTGGCGCGCGATTACCCGGTGATCGTGGCGGTGACCGCGGTGGTGGCGGTGGTGGTGGCGCTCGGCGGCCTGCTCGCCGACCTGCTCGCGCGCTGGGCGGATCCGCGGCTGCGGCTGGACGGCGACCGTCCGGAGGTGCGCTGATGCTGCGTCGCCCCGCCCCCGCCTGGTCGCTCGATCTGCGCCTGGGGCTCTGGCTGGTGCTCCTCGGGATCGCGCTCGCGGCGGCCGCCGCCTGGCTCGCGCCGGGTGATCCGTCGGCCCTCGGTCCCACCGGGCAGACCCTGCTGGCGCCCTCGTGGCGCCACCTCCTGGGCACGGACGCGCTGGGTCGGGACGTGCTGGTGCGCCTGCTCCACGGCGGCCGGGTGTCCCTGCTCGTCGGCTGGGCGAGCATGGTCGTGGCCACGGTGCTGGGAACGCTGGTGGGCCTGGGCGCCGGGCTCGCGCGACGGCCCGTGCGGGCCGCCTTGACCGCGGTCATCGACCTCTTCCTGGCGTTTCCCGGGGTCTACCTGGTGCTGCTGCTGGTGGCCGTGTCGCGGCCGTCGCTGGGGCTGCTGGTGCTCGTGCTCTCGGTCTCGACCTGGATGGACACCGCGCGCCTGGTGCGCACCGAGGCGATGGCGTTGCGGGACCGCGAGTTCGTGGCGGCCGCCCGCGGCCTCGGGTTGTCGGCCGGGGCCGTGGCCTGGCGTCACGTCCTGCCGAACCTGCTGCCGACCGTCCTGGTGGCGGGCGCGCTGCGCATCGGGCAGACCATCCTCGTCGAGTCGTTCCTGAGCTTCCTGGGCCTCGGACCGCAGGAGCCCCTGGTCACCTGGGGCGGCATGATCGCCCAGGGCCGGGCGCACCTGCTGGATGCCTGGTGGCTGACCGCGTTTCCGGGCCTGGCGATCGCCGTGACGGTCCTGGCCTACAACCTGCTGGCCGACGGGCTGCGTGGCCGCTTCTGGGGCGAGGGGCAGGGCGAGGAGGTGCACGGTGGCGCAGCCTGACCTGCTCCGGGTGGAGGGCCTGAGCGTCTGGTATCCCGGCGCCGGGCGGCCGGCCCTGGCCGACCTCGATCTGGCGGTGGCGCCCGGCGAGTGCGTGGCCGTGGTCGGCCCGTCGGGCAGCGGCAAGAGCACGCTCTGCCGTGCCCTGCTGGACCTGCTGCCGCCGGGCTCGCGATGCACGGGACGGATCGCCTGGTGCGGGGAGGATCTCGTCGCCGGGAGCGCCCGCTGGCGCGGGCTGCGGGGCGGGGCGCTCGGCCTCGTGCTGCAGGATCACCGTCATGCCCTGGACCCGGTGCGCCGCGTCGGCGACCAGCTGGACGAGGTGGTGGCCCTGCGGGCGCCGCATCTGGACCGGGCCGCTCGCCGCCGGCGGGTCGCCGAACTGCTCGCCGCCGTTCACCTCGATCAGGTGCCCGACGTCGCCCGCCGCCACGCTCACGAGCTCAGCGGCGGCCAGCGCCAGCGCGTCAATCTGGCCGCCACCCTGGCCGGCGGGCCGCGCCTGCTCCTGGCCGACGAGCCCACCACCGCCCTCGATCTGCCGGTCCAGCGGGAGATCCTGGCCCTGCTGTTGTCGCTGGTGCGGGACGCGGGCCTGTCGCTGCTTCTGGTGACGCACGATCGCGACCTCGTGCCTCTGGTGGCCGACCGGGTGCTGGAGGTGGGGGCGGCCACGCCGGCGGTCGCGACCGGGACGGCGCCAGCGACGGGGTCGACGGTTCCGACGACCGCCCGCCTGGCGGCGCGCCGGGTGCACGTGTCCGTGGCCTCGCGAGGCGGTCCGCGCGACGTGGTGTGCGGCGTGGACCTCGAACTCGCGCCGGGCCGCACCGTCGGCCTCGCGGGGGAATCGGGCTCGGGCAAGACCACGTTGCTGCGGGCGCTGGCGGGTTGGTTGCGGCCGCGTGCCGGTTCGGTCGAGCTGGCCGGTCCGGTCCCGGCGGCGCCGGCGGCGCGACGGCGCCTGGTGCAACTGGTCAGCCAGGACCCGGCCGCCGCGCTCGATCCTCAGCAGACCGTCCACGCGGCCATCCGCGAGGCGGCTTCCCAGGTGGCCGGCCGCCGGGATGCGGCCGAGCGCGCCCGTCGGCTGCTGGCCGACGTCGACCTCACCGCGGATCTCGGTCGGCGCCTTCCCCGCGAGCTCTCAGGCGGACAGCGGCAGCGGGCTCAGCTCGCCCGCGCGCTGGCGGTGGCGCCGTGGTTCCTGCTCGCCGACGAACCCACGAGCTCGCTGGACCCGGACCGCCGGCTGGCCCTGCTCGCGTTGCTCGCGCGCCTGCGTGAGGTTCACGGGATCGGCCTCGTCATCGCCTCGCACGATCTCGGGCTGCTGGCCGCGCGCGCCGACGAGGTCGTGGTGATGCACGCCGGCCTGATCGTCGAACGCTATCGACCGGCGCGGCATGCCGAACCGCGGCATCCGTTCGCGGCGGCCCTCGCGGCGGCGTCGCCCACGCGCCTGACGCCCGCGGATCTGCGCCTGCCGAGCGTCGCCCGTGGCGACACGCGGCCGGCGGCTCCGGGCCGACGCCTGGTCGGCCCCGGGTGCCCGTACGCGCCGCGGTGTCCCCATGCCGAGCCGGCCTGCAGGACCGCGCTGCCGCCGCTCGTCGAGGAGACCGACGGACGCTGGTTGCGCTGCCCCGTACGTGGCCTTGGCGCGCGGTAGCAATTTATTGACACGCCATTACCCGATCTCTACATTTAGCCATCGGTTGCTGGTTCGGAGGCGCGAACGGCGGAATCGCCTTGCCCCAAGCGGGTTTCTGCAGGAGCGCACTTCGGTTTCCCCCACGAGCCGGATCGAAACCGGTACCAAGTTCGACGCGCACAATACCGCGGGTCCCAGTGGGCTCGGGAACGGCCGAATTGGTTCCCAGGAAAGGAGCTCCCACATGCTCCGGCGTCTCCGTCTATTGCGGATCGTCATCGGGTTGGCCCTGAGCGCTGTCGCCGTGTTCGCGATCCCTGACATCGCGTCGGCGCAGGGCGCGCCGGGCACCATCAAGGGTGTCATCAAGGACGGCGAGACCGGCGACCTGCTCGACTATGCCAACGTGATCATCAAGGGGACGACCCGGGGTACCATGTCGCTGGGCGGCGGCGCGTTCTATTTCCGCAACCTCGCTCCCGGAACCTACACCATCCAGGTGCTCTACCTCGGCTACGAACCGGGCGAGCAGGTGGTCAACCTGCAGCCGGGCCAGACGGTGGATCTGAACTTCACGCTCAAGGTGACCATCGTCGAGACGCTGCAGGCCTTCGACGTCGACGCGGCCCGCTACATGGTCGAGGTCAAGAACGTGACGACCGAGCGCGAGATCGGCTCGGAGAAGTTCGAGCGCTACGCCATCGACTCGGTGGAGGACGCCCTGTCGCGCGAGGCGGGCATCATCATGCGCGCCGGCCAGCTCTACGTCCGCGGCGGCCGCTCGGGTGAGGTGCAGACCCAGATCGACGGCGTGTCGGTGGACAACCCCATCGGCGGCCAGACCCTGTCGGTGTCCACGCTGGCGGTGGAGAACATCCAGGCGGTGACCGGCGGCCTCGACGCCGAGTACGGCAACGCGCTCTCGGGCGTCATCAACATCACCACGAAGACCGGCAGCCGCGAACGCTTCGAGGGAGGCCTGCGCTTCCTGACCGACGACTTCGGCCGCCAGGACCGCACCTTCACCAACTTCGACCGCTTCGAGTACGGCGTCGGCGGGCCGTCGCCCATCGAGAACCTCACGTTCTACGTGTCGGGCGACCTCAGCTGGACCGACGGCGAGAACTACTCGGTGGCCAACCGCCCCGAGTCCGATCTCAACCTCGGCGACACCACGCTGCTGAGCTTCCGCCGCCGCCAGCAGAACAACGTGCGGGGCTCGGCCAAGGTGGCCTACTTCTTCGACGAGTCCGGCACCAAGGAGCTCACCGCCGAGTACACCTACTCCGGCAGCTGGAACCAGAGCTACTCGCCGAACTGGAGCGTGGAGGGCTACGCCAAGCGCGTCATCTACATGCCCCTGCTCGAGCGGCGCACGCCCGGCGACAACACCGACACCTACCTCTACATCGGCACCCAGATCCCCGTGTACTACGGTCCCTGGTACGACCGCATGATGCAGGACGCCCGCCCGGCCATCGTGCTCGAGGCGCGCGGCAGCAGCTTCACGCGCAACACCATGCCGATCCTCGAGGTGCGCAGCGCGGCCGATAACCGCCTCTACACCGTGGCGGCGCAGCCGATGTTCGACGGGTTCATCTACCCGTACTCGGATTTCTCGACCGTCGCCGAGGATTCCAGCTACACCGCCTTCAACGCGGCCAACGACAACCTCGAGTCGTCCTCGTTCAGCCAGAGCACGAAGCTGCACTGGCGCCATCGCCTCAGCGAGACCACGTTCTACACGGTGGCCGTGGCCCTCGTGGCCTTCGACACCAAGCAGAACGTCAACGGCCAGGATCCCTTCGAGTACAACCACGGCGGCGTGTCCTCGCCCGACCTGTTCGGCGGCCAGGCGAGCATCTACCAGCAGGCGTCGGACTACTACACCGACCAGTTCCAGCCGCTGTACATCACCACCAGCGATTTCCCCTACTGGTCCGAGCAGTACAGCCGCACCTACTCGGCGCGCTTCGACCTGACGAGCGCGCGCTGGGAAGGCCACCTCGTGAAGACGGGTCTGCAGCTCATCTACAACGACCTGCAGGAGCTGGACATCGCCTCGCCGGCCCGCGAGACCCAGAACCGCTTCAGCGGTCTCTGGGGCCTCGGCAGCAACCGCAACAAGTTCCACACCTACAACCCCGAGGCCTCGTGGTACCTCCAGGATCGCTGGGAGTACGAGGGCATGGTGATGAACTACGGCTTCCGCTGGGACATGTTCTCGCCGGGATCGGCCGCGCAGATCGACCTCAACAACGAAGATGTCGACGGCAACGTCATCAAGTACAAGACCCAGTTCTCGCCGCGTCTGGGCTTCGCGTTCCCGATCACCGAACGCGACGGCTTCAGCTTCCACTACGGACGCTTCGTGCAGTTCCCCGGCCGCGCCTTCCTGTTCGCGAGCCAGGAGGTGGTGGGCAACCTCGGCACCCTGGGCAACCCCAACCTGAACGCCGAGACCACCATCAGCTACCAGGCGGCCCTGCAGCACCAGTTCAACGATTATCTGGCAGGCACCTTCGCGATCTACTCCAAGGACATCTACGACCTGATCGCGGCCACCCAGGTGACCGACGCCGAGACCGGCAACACGCTCGCGCGTTACATCAACAAGGCCTACGCCTCGGCCCGTGGCGTGGAGGTGTCGCTGGAGAAGCGGCTGAACAGCAACTGGTCCTTCGACGTGGCCTACACCTTCGCCTACGCCGACGGCGTGGCGTCGAACACCGAGTTCGGCGGCAACCCCGAGGGCCTCGAGTTCCTGCCCAGCCAGGAGCTGCCGCTGGACTGGGACCAGCGCCACACCGTGTCCATGCAGCTGTATCTCGAGCAACCCGGCGCCTGGAGCGGCGGCATCGACGTGGTCTACGGCTCGGGCTTCCCCTGGACGCCGTTCGACCGCTACGCCAAGCGGCAGGACCCGCTGCTGGAGAACAGCATGCGCCTGCCGTCGACGCTCGACGTGAATCTGCAGTTCCAGAGGCAGATCAACGTCTACGGGCAGAACCTGACCCTCTACCTGCAGGGCTTCAACCTGCTCGATCAGGACCAGGTGGTCTCCACGCAGCCCGGCATCACCCCGGGCATGAACAACGCCGCCAACGCCGGTCGGGCCTACCTGACGGAGACCGGCAAGTACGGCGGCGCCTACCTGCAGGACGCCAACGGCGACGGGCAGGTGGAGTACATTCCGATCTACGATCCCCGGACCTTCGGTCAGCATCGGTTGTTCCGCATCGGTCTGGGTTGGCGTTTCTAGAGGGGATTGCGTGGCGTCGCCGGCAGCGGCGCCCCGGAAAGGGACGGCGATGAGCCTCTTGAGCAGCTTGTTCCTCGATCGGCGACGCACGCTGGGGCCACGGCTGGCCCTGGTCCTCGGCGCCCTCCTGCTGGCCTGGCCGGCGGCGGCCTGGGTCGACCTCGGCAACCAGGCCGCGGGCCCGTACAACCCGCACGGCGCCTTCGTCACCGACGGCTCGTACGTGATGAACGTCGGCGAGCTCCAGGTCAACATCACCAACTGGGGTCTGATCGGGTCGCGCTACTCGAACGCCACCACCTACTCGGACGCGCCGAGCGCCCAGTGGCCGGCCGGCTCGGGCAACGAGTACCTCTGGGGCGCCGGCCTCTGGGTGGGCGGCGTCCTGCTCGGCGAGCGTCTGGTGTCGACCGGCCAGTACGAGAACGAGTTCCTGGCCCAGGACAATCCCGAGGACACGATCTACGAGGCCATCGGCACCAAGCTGGTGCGTCCGCCCGGAAACGCCGATGCCTCGGGCCGCCGGTATCCCGAGCCCGATCCGAACGACGACGAGGATGTCGACGACTTCGGCGTGCCTCGCGTCGACGAGGAGATCCTCAACGGCTACGACGATGACGGCGACGGTCTCATCGACGAGGATTTCGGCCAGATCGGCAACCAGATGATGGTCACCACGATGTACGACAACACGCGTCTGGCGTCGGAGTTCTTCCCCGACCATACGCCGTTGAACCTGCGGGTCGTGCAGGAGAGCTACGCCTGGGAGAGCGATCAGGTCGACGACTTCGTGGGCTTCCAGTACACCATCACCAACGTCGGCGTCAGCGACATCAACAGCATCTACGTGGGCTTCTTCGCCGATCCGGACATCGGTCCGCGCTCGGGCACCGGCACGGCCAGCGACGACATGGCCGGCTCGTACTCCGGCGCCTGGAAGGCGTCGGACGGCAGCTGGGTCCCCGTCGAGGTGGGCTTCATGTGGGATGCCGCCGAGGAGGGCCGCCTGGACGGCTACTTCGGCATCGCCTTCCTCGGCCACGACACCGACCCCGAGGGTCGGCGGGCCCCGCAGACGGTGCGGTTGCGGACATTCCAGCGGTTCAGCGGCCAGGCGCCCTTCGACCAGGGCGGCGACCCGGTGAATGACAGCCAGCGCTACGAGCTCCTGAGCGCCGGCCCCGAGGACTGGGATCCTGACGTCCAGCCCGGCAAGCAGGACGACTTCCGATTCATGATCTCCGCCGGGCCCTTCGAGGTGCTCGAGTCGGGCGCGGATCTGCAGTTCCAGGTGGCGCTCGCGGCGGGCTCGGGGCTCAACGGCCTGCTGTCCACCTGCGCGGAGGCGGCCCTCACCTGGTACGGCAACTACTTCAACCGGATCGAGGACCAGCCGCGGGCCTCGGACCCGTCCCAGGTCGTGATCACCGGCGAGAACGGGCGGGAGACCCTTCTTTGCATGGAGGATTTCGCCGAGCCGTCGGTGTTCTTCAGCCTCTATCCGGATTACGGCGACACCACCTGCGTGGATCAGAGCTACCTGCTGCAGTTCGGCCAGGTCGTGGACCCGGACGTGGACGTCTTCAAGTACCGCGCGCCGGGCTCGGACCGCGAGAAGAACTGCGCCATGTTCAACATGGACAACTGCTTCGAGTGCTTCCGGCAGAAGCCCCACTCGCCGGGTGAGACCTCGGCGCAGGCCCGCTGCAGCCAGAGCGACATCGAGACTTTCTGGAACTGCAATAACGAGACGCTCGCCGACTTCCAGAAGGTCGGCTGCACCGGCCTCGCGGGCAACGAGTCGGAGGTCCACTGGCTGGTGGGCATGGCTCCGCCGCCGCCCGGCCTGCGGCTCTGGCCCACCGACACCAGCGTCCACGTCTACTGGGACAACGAGAGCGAGGTGACGCCGGACGTGCGCCTGGGCGCCATCGACTTCGAGTCCTACCGGATCTGGCGCGCCGACAACTGGACCCGGCCCTACGGGTCGTCCATCGAGAACGGACCCGGTTCGAACCTCTGGCAGCTCATCGCCGAGTACGACGTGGTCGACTCCTTCTTGGTCAACCTCAACGGTGGCAGCTACGACGACGCCTACAAGCTGCCGCTCGGACCGAACACCGGCCTCGAGGTGATCCGCTACACGCCGCGGGTGCTCAGCGACCCCGCCTACGCCGGCCTCGCCGAGGCCATGCAGGCGGTCGTGGACGCCGATCCCGGCGCCCAGTACACCGACCTGCCGCCGCTCTACGATCAGAACGGCAACCCTCTGGAGATCTCGCTGCCGCTGCTGCCCTGGCAGGGCTATCCGGACGTGCTCGATACGTTCTGGGCCGTCGCCTCGCGCCCGGAGAGCCTCTATGTCGACCCCGTGAGCGGCGACACCGAGGTCATCGTCTTCGCCAAGGCGGCGAAGTCGTTCTACGAGTACGTGGACCCGTCGGTGCACAACGGCTTCATCTACTTCTACTCGGTCACCGCGACCGATCACGAGCTCGAGTACATCGCCGGCAGCAGCCCGCCGCAGTACCGGATCGTGGGCCCGGGGCAATCGGGCGACCCGTCCAGCAGTTTCGACAACGGCTCGCCGGCCACCGAGGCGCAGACGGCGGCCGAGCGTGCGGCCAACGGCGCGAACATCTTCGTCTACCCGAATCCGGCCACCCGCGAGAGCCTGCGCGAATTCCAGCAGCTCTTCGCGGCCGGCGACGACCCGACGGGCGTCCGCGTCCGCTTCGCCAACCTGCCGGCGGCCCACAACACGATCAAGATCTACACCCTGAGCGGCGACCTCGTGGAGACCATCGACCACGACGGGACCGGCGGCTACGGCGAGGCCAGCTGGAACCTCATCAGCCGCAACGGGCAGGAGATCGTCAGCGGGATCTACCTGTACGTCGTCCAGTCGGACGACGGCAGTTTCGACGATTTCATCGGCAAGTTCGTGGTGGTGAGGTAAGTCACCGCCGCGGGGGATCCGATTCTCCGTCCGCAGGGGCGGAACGACGTGAAGGACCTGGAGGAAACCATGAAGCGCATTGCCCTGTTGATGGCCATCCTGCTGGTGCTGCCCGGACTGGCCGCGGGCGAACAGTTCGCCAAGGTCGGTACCTTCGGCGGGCAGTTCCTCAAGATCGGCACCAGCGCCCGCGGCACCGGGATGGGCTCGGCGTTCACCGGCGTGTCCGACGACGCCAACAGCGTGTTCTGGAACCCGGGCGGACTGGTGAACGTGGTGCAGAGCGAGGTCGCCATCAACCACGTGAAGTGGCCGGCGGACATCAACCTCACCACCTTCGTCTACGCCACCAACCCGCGGTCGATCCCGGGCACCATCGCCCTCTCGGCGCGCTCGCTGTGGCTCGATCCGATGCTGGTGCGGACGGCCTACGAGCCCGACGGCAACGGCCAGCACTTCGACGCCGGCGCCTCGACGTTCGGCTTCAGCTACTCGAAGTTCTGGACCGACAAGTTCTCGGCGGGCTTCACGATCAACTACATCCACGAGGGCCTCGCCGAGACGTCCGTGAACACGTTCGGCTTCGACTTCGGCATCATGTACCGCATCGGCGTCAAGGATCTCAAGCTCGGCATGGTGATCCAGAACCTCGGCGGCAAGATGACCTTCGACGAGACCGAGTCGAAGATGCCGACGCAGTTCAAGGTCGGAGCCAGCTTCGTGCCGATCCAGTCGCAGAACCACCGGCTGCTGTTCGCCGCCGAGTTCTCGCATCCTTCGGACAACAAGGAGCGGGCCAACCTTGGCGCCGAGTACACGCTGAACCGGATGTTCCACCTGCGCGGCGGTTATCACATCAACTACGACACCGACGGCCTCGCGTTCGGCTTCGGCACCTCGATCTTCACCGGCAAGGCCAGCAAGCTGGGGCTGGACTACAGCATGGTCGACATGGGACCGCTGCAGTACGTGCACCGGATCTCGCTGTCGGTGGTGCACTAGGTCCTACGCTTCCGGTCTCCAGGTTCTCGACGCCCCGCCGCGGTTTCCGGCGGGGCGTCTTTTCGTCCCGCTTGCCGATCCGTATCTTTATCCTGTCGATGCCGCTCGCCGACCGACCGTCCGGAGGAACGTCCATGCCCCGCATCCTGCTCACCATCGTCACGCTGTGCCTGCTCGTGCCGCTCGCCGGGACCGCCACGGCCGCCTGGTTCAGCGCCGTCGAGGGCGCCGGCTACTTCGATTTCACCTGCGACGCCGTCAACCTCGCGCGCGATGACGGGAGCGTCGACGTGGTCGTGCTCATCTCGGTCCCGCACCGAGAGCTGACGTTCGCGGAGGACGCCGGCATCTACCGCGCCCGCGTGCGAGCCACGGCCACCGTGACCGGCACCCGGACGGGGCTCGACGAGACGTCGGTCGAGGCGGTGAAGACCCACCGCCTGTCGTCGCGGAACCGGTCGGAGGCCGAATCGCCCGCCCTGAGCCAGGTCTTCCTGGTCGTGGTGCCGAAGGTGAGCCTGCGATCGGGCCGGCTGACCGTCCGCGTGGAGGACCTGAACCGTCGGCGGCCGGGGCTGCAGTATCTCGGGACCGACGAGCGCGCGTTCGCCGAAGCCGACGCCGACTGGGTCTCGTTGCCACGGCGCGAGACGAGCGGCCTGGCGATCGGCGATCCGGTGTTCATGCGGCACGCGCCGATCCGGGCCTGGGAGCTGGACGGTCGGCCCACGCCGGCGGGCGGGGGCGGACCCTGGGACTACGTCAACCCGACCCGGCGCTACGGCCTGGAGGCCGAGGCGTTGCAGGTCTACTTCACCATCGAGCCGCCGCAGGGACCCGCCGACCGCGCGCGGGCGGCCGACCGCCCCCTCCTGGTGCGGATCGAGAGCGACGTCCTCGACTTCGCGCTCGTGGACACGATCGTCACCACCGCCGCGGTGCGACGGGCCCTGGCGGACGGCCGCACGGCCGCCGTCTACTGGGAGATGGACGCCGGCGGGTTGCCGCCGGGCAGCTTCCGCTTCGGCCTCGCGCCGCTCGACCAGGTGGGCCGAGGCGTGCTCGCGTCCTTCGACGTGGTGTGGAACCTGCAGCAGCTCGTGCGCTCCCGAGACGACCTGCTGGGCGAGGGGCGTACCGTCCTGCTGGGGGACGCGCTGCGGGCCTTCGAGGACGCCAGTCCCGCGGCCAAGGAGCAGCAGCTCGACGCCTTCTGGGCGGACCACGATCCGACCCCCGACGACGGCTACAACGAGGCCCGGGCCGAATTCAACGCCAGGGTGAACTACGTCAAGAACTTCCTGGGCGGTTTCGGCCCCAACGGCGCCGCGGATCCGCGCGGTCGCGTCTACCTCCTCCTGGGGCGGCCGGACTCGGTCCGCGAGGAAGCCGTGCCCATGAACGAGCGTTCGATCGAGGCGGCGCGGGTGATGGTGTTCGAGCGCTTCGCCGTGATCGCCGACGGGACCGAGGGCTCGGAGGCGTGGGGCGGGGCGTCCGACTACACCGACTCCAACCCCAACACCGCCGGCGCCGCGGTGGGTTTCGTTCCCTACAGCTACATGGCCGACCTCCTGGCGGTGAAGAACCGCACCTCGGACAACTCGCGCAGCTTCCTGTTCTGGAGCTACGCGGAATCCGGCAACCAGCTCTTCCTCAACTCCTACAGCGGCCAGGGCGGCGGCCTGCGATTCCTGTTCGTCGACGAGACCGGTCTGGGCGACTACAAGCTCGACTCCAGCAACACCCGGATGCCGGGCAATTGACCCCCACGAACCCGTCAAGTGCGGCCTCGCAGGGGTCTCAACAACGAAGAAACGTTTGACTTGGACAGTGGGTTGACACTAATTAATTGACGTCGATATACTGCCGAACTCGGTGGTTCTGAGAGGGTACCCTGGGCGCGCTCAAGCCCGGTCGGGGCCCGCTTGATCAGGGAGTTCACGGTCGGGAGCCCCACCCGCGGCCGCTGCTCCCCTCGCGACAAACCCGTCCGGGATCCATACGGAAAGGGAGACACTGGCAATGGCTCGTCACGCTACGTTGAAAAGCGCCATCTTCATGATCCTGTGCCTCGGTATGCTGTCGGCCATCACGGTGGCGCCGGCGCTGGCCCAGGACGATGATGAGGCGGCCGCCCAGGAGGCCCGTCGTGCGCGCTTCGAGCGCATCAACGCCCCGACCGACTCCCTCGGCTTCGGGGTCACGGCCAACGATTCGAGCAACCTGTACGTCCCCGAGCCCGAGGTGCGCGGCGGACTGATGGGCATGGTGGAGAAGAGCCCGATCGCCAACACCGGCTTCGGCAAGCTCTTCATCAAGGGCGGCAACTTCATGTGGTGGCTGCTCACCGTGGCCGTGCTGGGCCTGGTGTTCATCATCGAGCGGTTCATCACTCTGGGGCGCGCCAAGATCAACACCCGCAAGCTCATCGGGACGGTCATCACCACCCTGAAGACCGAGGGCGTGCAGGCGGCCGCCGAGGAGTGCCAGAAGTGGCGCGGCCCCATCGCGGCCATCCTCTACAGCGGCCTGCAGAAGGCCGACCGCGGCGACGAGGCCGTCGAGAAGGCCATCGGCACCGCCGGCGTCATCGAGATGAGCTTCCTCGAGCGCGGCCTGGTGTGGGTCAGCTCGGTCGCGAACATCGCGCCGCTGATCGGCTTCCTCGGCACCGTGTCGGGTATGATCAACGCCTTCGAGGCCATCGCCAACAGCGACCAGGTGAACGCCAAGCTGGTGGCGTCGGGTATCTCCGAGGCCCTCATCACCACCGCCACCGGTCTGGTGATCGCGATCCCGGCCACCCTGGGCTACAACTACTTCGTGTCGGCCATCGACCGCTTCACCATCGAGATGGAAGAGGCGGCCATGGAACTGATCGAGGCCCTTGACACTCTCAAGCCCTAGGCGCCTGCCGACGAGTCGCGAGCCCGAGTGAAGGGGTACCTGGCATGGCAGTGATGAAAAAGAAGAAGAGGCTCGGCTCGATGGGCGAGGTGAACACCTCGGCCACGGCCGACATCTCCTTCCTGCTGCTGATCTTCTTCATCGTGTCGACCATCTTCGCCGAGGAACAGGGTCTGATCATGATCCTGCCCGGCAAGAAGAGGGAACAGGACGACGTGGTGAGGGTGCGCGAGTCGAACATCGCCACGATCCGGGTCAACTACGACAACTCGCTCACCCTGGACAAGAAGCCGGTGGAGCTCAACCAGATCAAGAACCTCGTCGAGGCGCGCATCCTCGCCAACGAGAAGACCGTGGTCGTGCTCGAGACCCATCCCGACGCCCACTACGGCCGGATGGTCGCCGTGCTCGACGAGCTGAAGCTGGCCAACGCGCGCAAGCTCACCTTGAAGACGGGGAAGAGGTAGAGCCATGGCCATGGATTTCGGACGCAGCGCGAGGAAGGAACCGCAGATCCCGACGGCGTCCATGGGCGACATCGTGTTCCTGCTGCTGATCTTCTTCATGGTGACCACGGTGTTCCGCAAGGAGACGGGCCTGCCCGTCGAGCTGCCGCGGGCGGAGGCCGGCGAGGAGGCCCAGCGCGAGCTTCTGGCCAACATCTACATCGACCGGGCGGGGCGTATCTCGGTGGACGACCGGCTCGTGCAGGTCAAGCACATCCGGGACATCTTCCGGCAGAAGGCGTCGGAGAATCCGCTGCTCATCGTCGCCTTCAAGACGGACACCAACACGCCCTACGGCGTGGTCAGCGACGTCATGGAAGAGCTGAAGGAAGCCAACGCGGTGCGGGTCCTGTTCCAGAACGACGTCGAGATCAATCCCGGCGTCAAGTACTAGGAGAGCCATGACGACCCATACGGCACCCGTCTACACGCTCTCGGCCAACGCGGAGTTCAAGGCGCAGTATAACAAGACGCTGCGCTGGTCGGCGGTGATCGCCATCCTGGTCACCATCATCGCGTTCATCGTGTCGCCGGAGATCAGGTTCACGCCCTACAAGCTGCGGCAGAACGAGCTCGAGGTCGTCGACCTGGCCGACCAGCCCGAGAACATCGAGCTGCCGCCGCCGCCCGCCGAAGCGCCGCCGCCGCCGAAGGTCATCGAGGCCGCGCCCGACGACGAGGTGGCCGAGGACGTGGACATCGCCGACACCTTCCTGGACATGGACCAGGCGCTCACCAGCGGCATGCAGGCCTACGACATCGGCGGCGGCGACGCCGGGTTCACGGTGAGCCAGGAGAAGCCGGTGATCAAGCAGTTCGTGCCGCCGGAGTATCCGGAGATGGCGCGGCTGTCCCAGATGCAGGGCACCGTCGTGGTGAAGGTGCTGGTGGGGCCCGACGGCAGCGTCCTGGACGCCCAGATCCTCAAGGGCATCCACCCGCTGCTCGACCGCGAGGCGCTGAAGGCGGCCCGCAAGACGCGCTGGCTGCCCGGCAAGCAGCGCAACATCCCGGTGAAGTGCTGGATGGCCCTGCCCTACAACTTCACCCTGAAGTAGCGCGGGAACGCGGTTCTCGTTGCAACCAAATCGACCGCGGCCGCGTCCTCTGGGTGCGGCCGCGATCTTTGGTGCGAAGGTTCTGGCCCGCTGGCGGGTATGGAGAAGGCGGGCCGCCGTTCGCGCCCGAGATCGGGGCTGGCCAGGACGGCCCTCATGTCCTTAGAATGCCGGTGACCGCGGCCGCGGTCCCGCCGGTCCCTGTCGAATCAAGGAGACGCGTTCCATGTGCCATCGCTCCGTTCCGTTCCGTGTCCTTGCCGCGCTCGTCTGCTGCCTGAGCCTGCCGATCCTGGCGGCCGCGCAGGAGGCGTCCCCGACCGTGCTCACCCTGGAGGACTGCGTGCGCATCGCGCTGCAGAGCAGCGCCAGCTTGCGCATCCGCGACCTCGAGAGCGAGATCGCCGGCCAGAACGTCAAGGCGGCCTGGGGCGCCCTGCTGCCCGATCTGAGCGTGTCGGCGACGTGGAGCAAGTCCAACCGGACCGACTTCGACTTGCAGGAACCCGTCTACGATCTGATCGACGTGCCCTACGTCGACACCCGCGGCGACACCCTCTTCCTGCCCGAGCAGCAGGTGGTGGACGTGGTGATCAACGACGTGGGGGTGAAGTCGTCGAGCAAGGACGTCAGCGGCTCGGCCAACCTCACGCTCTTCGACGGCCTGGCCAACGTCAACCGCATCCGCTCGGCCAAGGCCAACCGCGAGGCGGCCGCCGTCAACCGGGCCTATACGCGGGAGCTGGTGATCCAGAACGTGGCCACGGCCTACTACGACCTGCTGCGCTACGTACGGCTGCGCGAGGTGGCCGTGGAGACCCGCGACCAGGCGGCCGCGGAGCTCGATCGCACCGAGACGTATTTCCGACTCGGCAGCGCGGCCAAGAGCGAGGTGCTGCAGCAGCGGGTGCGCCTCGAGCAGACGAAGTACGACCTCGTGGTTGCCGAGAACCAGGTGGAGAAGGCCGCCGCCGACCTGGCCTACGCGATGAACCAGCCTCTGGCCGAGCGGGTGGCCGTCGACACGTCGCCCCTGTTCACCGAGATGGCGCTGGAGAACGTCGACAGCCTCTATACCGAGGCCCTCGCACGGCGCCTCGACCTCGCCAGCAGCCGCCTCGGGGTCGCCGCCGCCCATCATGACGCCAGCGCCGCGTCGGGTGTGCTGTTGCCGCGGGTCGATCTGTTCGGGCGCTACTCCGCTCCAACAACGAGTCGCCCTACCGCTTCGGTTCGCAGACCTCGGAGAGCTGGACCTACGGCGCGCAGGCCTCGGTCGACATCTTCAACCGGTTCCAGAACTGGACCGGGCGCAGCAAGGCGAAGGCGCAGGCCCGCATCGCCGAGTACCAGCTCGAGCAGGCCGAACTGGACGCCCAGCTCGAGTGCGCCAGTATCACAACGCCATGCGCAACGCCCTGGAGAAGCACAAGGTGTCCCAGGAGACCATCGTGCAGGCGGAAGAGGAACTTCGCCTGGCCAAGGAGCGTTTCCGCGTGGGCGCCGGTACCCAGCTCGACCGCATCACCGCCGAGGTGAACCTGGCGTCGGCCAAGGCCGACGAGGTGCAGTCGGTCTGCGATTACCTGATCGCCCGCGTGCAACTCTACCGCGCCGTTGGCCGGCTGAGCCGGATGGGGAGCTAGACCTTGGAAACCGGGCCGCTGATCCGCCTGCGAGGCATCGAGAAGACCTACGTGGTCGGCACCCAGAAGGTGCTGGCCGTGCGGGGAGTCGACCTCGATGTGGAGCGGGGCGAGTACCTGGCCATCATGGGCAGTTCGGGCTCGGGCAAGAGCACGCTGATGAACCTCCTGGGCTGCCTGGACACCCCGACGGCGGGCACCTACGAGCTGAACGGCCGCGACGTCTCGGGTCTCGGCGAGGACGAGCTCGCGGCCGTCCGCAACCGCCAGGTGGGGTTCGTGTTCCAGACCTTCAACCTGCTGCCGCGCAGCTCGGCGCTGCAGAACGTGGAGCTGCCGCTGGTGTACGCCGGCCTCGGCGCTGCCGAGCGCCGCGAGCGCGCCGCCCACGCGCTCGACCAGGTCGGGCTGCGGGACCGCATGACCCACAAGCCCAACGAGCTCAGCGGCGGCCAACGCCAGCGCGTGGCGATCGCCCGGGCGCTCGTCACCGAGCCCGCACTGGTCCTGGCCGACGAGCCCACCGGGAACCTCGACTCGCGCACCAGCGAGGAGATCATGGCCCTGCTGGCCGAGCTCGACCGCGGCGGGCGCACGCTCATCCTGGTCACGCACGAGCCCGACATCGCGGCCTACACGCGGCGGATCATCCGCCTGCACGACGGACGCATCGACTCCGACCAGCGCCATGAACCGCGCGCGTGAGGCGGCCGCCTGGCTCACTCTGGCGGCCGTGGTCTGCCTCGCGGCCTGCGGTCCGCCGTCGGGGCCGCGCTGGGCCGACCAGCCGTCCCACGCGCTCCAGGCCTGGGTGAGCGTCGAGGCGGCCGCCGACGGCACGCTGCGCCCGGTGGTCGAGGCCGAGGTCCCTCGACATGCGCTCGTCTTCGAGCGCCGTCCGGACGGCGCGTTCCAGGCCCGCTTCGGGGTCTCGGTGACCGCCCTGCGCGGAGACGATCAGGTGGGCGGTGGCGTGGCCGAGGCCACGGTCCGGCAGGCGGCCGCCGACGGTCCGGTCCGCGTCCGGGTGCCCTTGCTGCTGCGCGGCCTGGACCCCGTGGATCTCGTGGTGATCGCCAGCCAGGCCGGCACCGCTCGCTCGTGGCGGCGGGTGCTGCATCTGGCGCCGGCCACGCTCCGGGCGGCGCCCCTCGTGATCACCGACGTGACGGTCGCGCCCCTGACCGCGGACGCGGGCTCGCTCGATCTCGTGGCGGACTGCTTCCGACCGCTCGCCGCCGGCGCTTGGCCGGACGCGGGCGTGAGCGTCCGGATGGACGTGACGGCGGCCGACGGCCGCACCCTGGGGCCGCGGCAGCAGCCGGTGCTCGATGCTCCGGCGATCGGCGACTCCCTCCGGGTCGCCCTCGCGTGGCCGGTCAGGGATCTGCCCTTCGGTCGGCTGGACGTGCGGTTGAGCCTGGTCTGGCAGCCGGGCGCGGAGGTCCTACGGCTGCCCTACGAACCCGACCCGAGCGTCGTGAACCTGCAGGTGCCGGTGCTCGATGACGCGACCTGGCGACGCCACGTGGCCTGGCTCGACGGCCTCGTGCCCGACCACCGGCGCGACCAGCTGGCCGACCTGCCGCCGCCGGCCCGGGCGGTGGCCTGGCGCGAGCTGTGGCTCGGGCTCGCGGCGGGCGATAGCCTGACCGGAAGCCGGCTCCGCACCGAGCACCTCCTGCGCATCGTGGCGGCCGACGAGCGCTTCGGCGGCTACCAGCGCGGGGCTCTCAGCGACCGCGGACGCATGTTCGTGCGGCGGGGCGAACCCGATCACGTGGAGCAGACCGTGGACGCACGGGTGCCGGGGGCGGTGTGGGAGATCTGGACGTACGAACGGGACGGCATCCGCTGCTTCTTCCATGACGCCAACGGTCTCGGCGACTTCCGCCTCCGCCGGCAGGAGCCCCTCGTTCCCTGAGCGCGGCCCCGCGTCAATCCTCAACTTCCGGACCCGTTGGCCGAACCAGGAGGGAGTTCCGACCCTCTTCCCGGAGACGCCATGTACTTCTGGACCGCCATCCCGCTCGGCCTCGACCTGCCACGCTGCCGCCATCCCTGGTTGTCCTGGTCGCTGATGGGGATCATGATCGCGGTGTTCGCGTGGTCGCGCTGGTGGCCCACGTCGCTGGCCGTGCAGCCCTGGGATCTGGTGTTCCAGGCCGGGTTCTCGCGACCCTGGACCGTGGTGACCGCCCTCTCCTGCACGCCGACTGGCTTCACCTCGCCGGCAATCTCGTCTACCTCGTCGCGTTCCTGCCCGCGCTCGAGGAACGCCTGGGCCGGCTCGGTCTCCTCCTGCTCGTGCTCGCCACTGGCATCGGGGGCAACCTCTGCCACGGCGTCGCCTCCTGGCACGGCTGGTTGGGCCAGACGGGCCTCGGCATCCTGGGTGCGTCGGGCGCGATCTCGGGCCTGCTGGGCTACGCGCTGCTACGGCTCCCGCACGCCCGCGTGAAGGTGGCGTACTGGGTGCTGGCGCCGCTCCAGGGTCAGAATCGGGCGGGCCGCACGAGCCTGCCGCTGCCGGTGGCGGTGCTGGGGTGGCTGCTGCTGCAGGTCGCGAGCGCGCTGCTGGCGGGCGAGAGCGGCAGCACGGTCTCCTATGCCGCCCACCTCGGCGGCTTCCTGGGTGGACTGGTCATGGGCCTGCTGCTCGGCGGCGTGGGCGAGGGCCGCGAGGAGGCCTGTCTGCTCGCCGCGCGGCGGCATCTCGAGGCCGGCTCCGGCTGGCCGGCCGTGGGCGCGTACAGCGAGTATCTGCAGACGTCGCCGGACGACGTCGCCGCGCGCTGTGAACTCGCCCGGGCCTACCTGCTGGCCGGGGTCAGGCTCAAGGCGCTGGCGGCGTACCAGGAGGCGTACCGCCGCGCATCGGGCGTCGCCCGCTGGGACCAGGCGCTGGACGTGCTGGCGGAGGGACGTCGACTGCAGCCGGGGCTGAATCTGCCGACCGAGGGACTGGGCGAGGCGGCGCAGCAGGCCGACCGGGCCGGCCGGCTGGATCTGGCCGTCGGGCTGTATCAGGACCTGGTGCGGCGGCCGGGGCCGCATCCGGTGATCGAGCGTGGCTGGGTGCGGCTGGTGCTGCTGCTGCACGGGCGGCCGGAGTGGCAGCAGGAGGCGGCGGAGTGGCTCGCGGCAGCCGCCCGCGAGATGCCGGCCGGTGCGTGGCGGGACTACCTGGAACGCGAGTTCACCCTGCCAGCAGGGCCGCATGCAGGCTCGCCGCAAGGTCCCGCAGTCGGTCCGCGGGCGCGAGGATCCTGACCAGCTCTCCGTCGGTGCGCAGGGGTAGGCCGCCGGCGTCCAGTCCGGCGAGCACGGCCTGCAGTTGTGTCAACCCCGCGGGCCAGTTCTCGGGCTTGCGGCCCACCAGCGTGATCACCGCCCGTTCGTCGTCCCAGTGCGCCGTCACCTGCTCGGGACGGGTCCTTGCCAGCGCCAGCGCCGCGGTCGCCACCTCCCGCAGATGATGCCGCGGCCCCCAGGCCTCCCAGGACCAGCATTCGCCGCCGGCGAGCACTGGGCGGTCAACGGGCCGGCGTCCGTGGCCCGCGCCACGAGGGCGGCCAGGTCGCCGGTCGGCGCGCCGTCGCGAGCGACCAGCGCGAGGCGGGCCTGGTCCTTGCCCACGGTCAGGGCCAGCGGCGCGAACGCCGGCGCCGGCGGCCGGTCGCGCGCGGGCTCGTCGGCGATCGTGGTGCCCGGGCCCGACGCGAAGCTCGAGCCCGTACAGGACGACCTGGTGCTCGCGGGCGTAGGCCACGGCCTTGGCGTGCACCACGCCGCAGCCGCTGTCGGCCAGCCGCTGCATCGCGTCGTAGTCGAGGCGCTCGAGGCGACGGGCGTCGGGGACCAGCTTGGGGTCGGCGGTCGACGCCGGGCACGTCCTTGGATCTCGCACCGCGCGGCGCAGGGCGTGGGCCAGGGCGACGGCCGACGTATCGCTGCCGCCGCGGCCGAGGGTGGTGATCTCCTTGGTCTCGCCGCAGACGCCCCGGAACCCGGCCACCACGACGACCTGGCCGCGGTCGAGGGCCTCCGGTACCCGGATGGGGCGGACGGCGAGGATGCGGGCGTCGGTGTGGCTGCCGTCGGTGATGATGCCGGCCTGGCTGCCGGTCAAGGAGACCGCCGGGACGCCCTCGGCGTCCAGGGCCATGCACAGCAGCGACATGCTGATCCGCTCGCCGACGGTCAGCAGCATGTCCAGCTCGCGCCGCGGCGGATGGGGATTGGCGAGGCGGGCCTGAGCGGTCAGGCGGTCGGTGGTGTCGCCCATGGCGCTGACCACCACCACCAGGCGCTGGCCCTCGGCCCGGGCGGCCTTGAGGTCGCGGGCGACGGCGCGCAAACGGTCGATATCGGCCAGGCTGCTGCCACCGTACTTGCGGACGACGATCGGACCGATCAGCTGCGTCACGGCACTCCTCACGAGCCGGGGGGTTGCCAGGCAGGATAGGGGACGGTGGCCCGCTCGACAAGCACGGGACGTCGGACCTCGCGATTTCGTGCGGGAATCGCTGGTTTGGGCGCGAAAATGGTTGCTACCGAACCGGGCGTCTGTTACTTTCTCCCTGCCGCGGGTGAGGCTATTTTCTTGGCAGACAAGACGTTACACAATACGCCGGATCCTGTGGCAGACCGGCGGCGGCTCCGGGTGCCGGTCGGCTCGGGCTCCGTGCGTGAGCGGCTCCTGCGATACGGTCCCCACCACCTCGAGCTGGCCGATCTGGTGACCCTCGTCCTGGGACCCGGGGGCGCGGAGCCGGCCCGCCGGGTGGCGCGGGCCTTGCTTGAACGGTTCCCGGATCCCGGCAGCCTGGCCCGCATGCCGGCCGAGGTGCTGCAACTGGTGCCGGGCCTGGGTCCGGTGCGGGCGGTGCGGTTCGCGGCGGCCCGCGAGCTCGGGCGGCGGCTGGCGCAGCCAGGCCCGCCCGATCGGTTGCGGGTCCGCGGTCCGGACGACCTCGCCGCGCTGCTCCGGCGGGAGCTCGGCGGCCTGGACCGCGAGCACGTCCTGGGCATCTACCTCGATGCCCGGCACCGCGTGCTCGCGGTCAGGACGGTCTCGATCGGGACGCTGGACGCCTCGCTCGTGCATCCGCGCGAGGTGTTCCGGCCGGCGGTGGCTCTGCAGGCGGCGGCGGTGGTCGTCGCCCACAATCACCCCTCGGGCTGCCCGCAGCCCAGCGGTGATGATCTGGAACTGACCCGGAGGCTGGCCCGCTGCGGGCGCCTGCTGGGGATCGAACTGCTCGACCACCTCGTCGTCGGCGACGACGATCTGGTCAGCATCAGGGAGTACGGCTGGCCCGGGGCCGGGTAGCCCCGCGCGACCTCGAAGGAACGAGACCATGCTGAAACGCCTGCAGGGCATGTTCACCAACGACATCGCCATCGACCTCGGGACCGCCAACACCCTGGTCTACATCAAGGGCAAGGGCATCGTGCTCAACGAGCCCTCGGTGGTTGCCGTCGAGAAGGCGACCGACAAGGTCTATGCCGTCGGCGCGCGGGCCAAGGCCATGCTCGGCAAGACGCCGGACTCGATCGCGGCCATCCGGCCCCTGAAGGACGGCGTGATCGCCGACTTCGAGGTCTGCGAGTACATGCTGCGGGAGTTCATCAAGCAGGCGCAGAAGAAGCGCCACTTCGTGGCGCCGCGCATCATCATCTGCGTGCCGTCCGGCATCACCGAGGTGGAGAAGCGGGCGGTGCGCGACTCGGCCAAGCACGCCGGCGCGCGGGAGGTCTACCTCGTGGCCGAGCCCGTGGCCGCGGCCATCGGCGTCGGCCTGCCGGTCGACCAGCCGTCGGGCAACATGATCATCGACATCGGCGGCGGCACCACCGAGATCGCCGTCATCGCGCTCAACGGCATCGTCTGCGACACGTCGATCCGCGTCGGCGGCGACGAGATGGACGAGGCGGTCGTCACCTACATCAAGAAGAACCACAACCTCCTGATCGGCGACCAGACCGCCGAGATGATCAAGAAGACCATCGGCTCGGCGCACAAGGCCGGCGACGAGATGGAGATGGAGGTCAAGGGTCTCTATCAGGTCTCCGGCGTGCCGCGCACCATGACCATCAGTTCGGCGGAGATCCGCGAGGCCCTCGCCGAGCCGGTGCAGGCGATCGTCGACGCGCTCAAGCACGCCCTCGAGCAGACGCCGCCCGAGCTGGCCGCCGACATCAAGGACCGCGGCATCGTGATGACCGGCGGCGGCGCCCTGCTCAAGGGTCTGCCGGAACTGCTGCGGGAGCAGACCGATCTTCCCATCAACCTGATGGATGACCCCCTGTTCTGCGTGGTGCTGGGCACCGGCAAGATCCTCGACGACTTCGAGAAGTACCGGCCCGTCATCATGCGCTAGCCGTCCGCGTGCGGAAGGAGCCGCGACCACGCCATGACGCGTACCACCTCCTCGGGCGTCCGGACCGACACCACCGTCGGCGTGTTCTGCGTCCTGGTGGCGCTGGTGCTGCTCATGCTGCCCGACCGCACGCAGATCAAGGTGGCCCACGTCCTCTCGCAGGTCACCGTCAACCCGTGGCTCGATGCTCGCAATTATGCCGAGGATGTGCTCCGGGTGAAGGCGGAGAACGAGAGCCTCAGCGCCGAGGTGGAGGCCCTCAAGGCCCGACTGGCGGCGAGCCAGCGGGCGTACCAGGACGCCGAGCGTGGCGCCGGACCCGCCGTGCCGCCGGGTTTCATCGGACCCGTCGAGCCGTGCGAGGTGGTGGCCCGGGAACGGGCGCGCCTGGCCACCATGATCCAGATCCGCAGCCTGCGGCCCCTGCGCTGGCAGCCGGAACTGCCGGTCATCACGTCCGACGGGCTCATCGGCCGCCTGCACACCATCATCGATGAGCGTGCGGCCTGGGTCGAGCTGCTCACCGCGCCGGATCTGGCCATCGGCGTCGAATTCGAGCGCACCGGCCTGGTGGGGGTGCTACGACCGCGGGCGGGTCGGTTCGTCGTCGAGCTCGTGGGGCGCGACGAGGACGTGCTGCCCGGTGATGCGGTGATCACGTCGGGCCTCGGCGAGGTGCGCGACGGGCCCGACGCCGGCTACTTCGGCCCGGTGCCCCGCGGTCTGCGGGTCGGGACGGTGAGCCACGTCTCGGCGCCCAGCGACCAGGTCTTCAAGGTGATCGAGATCGCGCCGCGGGCCGACTTCCGGCGCAACGAGACCGTCTACGTGGTCGGCGCCGAGGTGCTGGACCCGGCTGGAGGGACGGCGCCGTGAGGCATTTCATCCGCACGACCGTCGCCTGGATCGTGCTCGCCTTCGTGGGCGAGGCGCTCATCGCTCCGGTGATCACGATCAGGGGCGTGGGACCCGACTTCACCGTGATCGCGGTCGTGATCCTGGCCATGGCCGAGGGCGCCCGCGCCGGCGCGCTCGGGGGGTTCGCCCTGGGGCTGGTCCAGGATCTCGCCGTGCCGACCCTGCTCGGTCTGCACGCGTTCTGCAAATCGCTCATGGGCTGGGTGCTGGGGCGCACGCGTGGTCGCCTGGTCTACGGCATGCCGCTGGTGGAGCTCAGCCTGCTGGTCGCCGCCAGCCTCAGCCACGACACGGTCTTCCTCATGGTGCAGAGCCGCCAGCAGAGCGAGGCGTTCCTGGGGCCCTGGTTGCGTGAGGCCCTGCCGACGGCGGTCTACACCGCGCTGGTCGGCTGGCCGCTCATCCGGCTGGCGGACCTGCTGGGCATCCTGCGCCGGGAGGACTGAGATGGAGTTCCGGCAGGCGCAGGTCGTGCGGGGACGCCTGTTCCGGCTGCTGGCATTCCTGCTGTTCGGGATCCTGATGGTCAACCTCGTGGTGCTCACGGTGGTGCAGCACGACTACTACCGCGGCCGCGCCCTCAAGAACCGCCAGGTCCAGTTCCGCGTCCCGGCCCCGCGCGGTCGCATCACCGATCGAGACGGGGTGCCGCTGGCCGACAACACGTTCCATTCGGACATCACCGTGGCCGCGAGCCAGTTCTCGGGCGGCGAGCCCGACTCGGTGCTGGCGCAACTCTTCGCCTGGTTCGATCTGCCGCCCGCCGAGACCCTGGCCGACCTGCAGGCCCAGGCCGCCCAGCGCGGCGGCCGGGGCCGCGCCGTGCTCGTCCGGGGCGCTGACATGGGTCGGTTGACCACCGTCGAGGAGCGTCGCTCGCGGCTGCCCGGCGTGCGGGTGGAGTCGCGCTGGCGGCGCCGCTACCTGCAGGGCGCGCTGCTGGCTCATGTCATCGGATACACCGGCGAGGTCGACAACGACGACATCAACGAGGCCGACCCCGACCTGGACTACCGCAGCGGCGACTACATCGGCAAGCAGGGCGTCGAGGCGGCGTTCGAGGAGCGGTTGCGCGGGCGCACCGGCATCAAGCTGGAGGAGGTCAACGCCACCGGCCGCATCGTGGGGCGCGAGTCGGTCTGGCTCCGGGCGGTGCAGCCGGGCCGGGACGTGGCGCTGACGCTGGCCTTGCCGCTGCAGGTCGCGATGGACAGCCTGATGGCCGGCCGGCGGGGGTGTGGCGTGGCGATCGCCGTCCCGTCGGGCGAGGTCCTGGCGGCCGTCAGCCTGCCTTCGTTCGACGCCAACATCATGACCGGCGCCATCAGCATGGCCCAGTGGCGCGAGCTGAGCGAGGATCCGGCCAAGCCGTTCTTCAACCGGCTGGTCCAGGCCACCTATCCGCCGGGCTCGCTCTACAAGGCGGTCACCAGCCTGGCGGGCCTGCGGCGAGGCGTGATCGACACCGCCAGCGTGCTCGAGCCGTGCCTCGGCGGCTATCAGTTCGGCAACCGCTGGTTCCGCTGCTGGAAGGCCTCCGGCCACGGGGTCCTCGATCACGCCGACGCCCTTGCTCATTCCTGCGACGTGTTCTACTACCAGCTCGGATTGCGGCTGCAGCTCGCCGACCTCGCCGAGACCGCCGCCGTGTTCGGCCTCGGTCAGCGGCTGACCGGCATCTACCCCGGCGAGGCCGCGGGCAACATCCCCACCGACGCCTGGTACGACCAGCGGATGGGGCGCGGCGGCTGGACCCGTGGCGTCATGCTCAACAACGCGATCGGCCAGGGGGAGATCCTGGTGACCCCGCTGCAGATGGCGCTGCTGGCCGCGCGGATCGCGGCCGACGGCCACGTCCCGAGCCCGACCTTCGTGCTCGGGCAACAGCCGGCCCTGCCCGCCACCAACCTGCCGTTCACACCCTCGCACATGGCCTGGATCAGGCGGGCGCTGCGCCAGGTGGTGGACGAGGGTACGGGCGGCGCGGCGCGTCTGGCGGGGGTCGCCGTGGCGGGCAAGACCGGGACCGCCCAGAATCCGCACGGCGAGGACCATGCCTGGTTCATGTGCTACGCGCCGGCGGCGGCGCCGGAGGTGGCCGTGGCGGTGATCCTCGAGAACGCCGGGCACGGTGGCGCCGAGGCCGCTCCGGTCGCCGGCGCCTGGTTGCACGAGTACTTCCTCTGGCGCGATGCACGTCGGTCCGAGCGGGGAGGTGGCTCGTGATCAGGCTGTTCGGCTTGCTCTGGCCTCGCGGCGACCGGCGGGTCACCGTGATCTATGCGCTGCTGGTCGTGTTCAGCCTGGCCCTGCTCTGGTCGGTCACCGAGCCGCTGGTGGGCAGCTACGCCCGCATGCGGGTGGACGTGCCGAAGACCGTGTTCTGGCGCCAGGTGATCTGGGTGGTGCTCTCCTGGGGCACCCTCATCGTCGTCAGCCGGTTGCCGCTGCGCTACCTCGAGAACATGTCCTGGCCGATCTATCTCGTGGTGCTGGTGCTGCTGGCGATGGTGATGCTGATCGGGCCGGAGGTGGCCGGGTCGCGGCGGTGGCTAGCCGTCGGCCCGATGCGGCTGCAGCCGTCGGAGTTCGGCAAGGTGGCTATGGTGCTGCTGCTGGCCACCTGGCTCGGCCGCCGGACCGAGGGCGGGTCGCGCATCACGGCGACCCTGGGCTCGCTGGTGCTCGCGCTGGTGCCGGCGGTGCTGGTGCTGCGTGAGCCGGATCTCGGCACCAGCCTCGTGTTCATGGCCGTCTGGCTGGGCATGATCTTCTGGTACGGCATCTCGACGCTCCTGCTCCTGACCGCCCTGTCCGCATCCGCGAGCGCCGTCATCATGTTTTACTCCGAACGGATCCTGGAGCAGCCATGGCCCTGGGCCGGATACCTGCTCGTGCTGATGGGGATCCTGTATCTCCTGCGCGGGAGCGTGGGCGCGAGCGGCCTGATCCTCGGCGCCAACATCGCCGCCGGCCTGGGCATTCCGCTGGTCTGGGCGCGCCTCGAGCCCTACCAGCAGGACCGGATCATCTCCTTCTTCGACCCGTCGCGTGACGAGTTCGGCACCGCCTATCAGGCCATCCAGTCCAAGGTCGCCATCGGCTCGGGCGGACTCTTCGGGACCCACTACCTGCAGGGCACTCAGAAGGGGCTGGCGTTCCTGCCCGAGCGGCACAGCGACTTCGTGTTCTCGGTGGCGGGCGAGGAACTGGGCCTGCTCGGGGCGGGAACCTTGCTGGTGCTCTTCCTGTTGCTGGTGCTGCGCGCGGTCGACGTGGCCACCGAGGTGCGGCGGCCGTTCGCCAGCCTGCTCGCGATCGGCGTCGCCTCTTACTTCACGTTCCACGTGGTGGTCAACGTGGCCATCACCACCGGCCTGTTGCCGGTCACCGGGTTGCCGCTGCCGTTGATCAGCTACGGCGGCTCGAACCTGCTGGCCTCGTCGCTCATGGTCGGCCTGCTGCTCAACCTGAGCGTCCACCGCTACGACGACTAGGAGATTCCCGTGCATCCGGTGATCCTCGGTCCCCTGAAGAGCTACGGCCTGATGCTGGCGATCAGCTTCGCGGTGGGCATCTGGATCGCCGCGCGCCGCGGGCGGTCGGCCGGGATGAAGGTGGAGGACGTCTACGACCTCAGCTTCGTGATCCTGATCTCCAGCCTGGTGGGCGTGCGGCTGGCGTACGTGCTGACGCACCTGTCGGAGTTCGCGGGGCAATGGCACCGCGTCGTGCTCATCAACGAGGGCGGCTTGACCCTCTACGGCGGCATCCTGGGCGCGGGCCTGGCGTCGGTGATCTTCTGCCGACGCCGGAAGCTCGCGTTCCTGACCACGGCCGACGTCATGGTGCCGTCGGTGGCGCTGGGTATCGGCATCACGCGCATCGGCTGCTTCCTGGCCGGCTGCTGTTACGGCAAGCCGTGCGACCTGCCGTGGGCGGTGCATTTTCCGCACGACGCGCCGGCCAGCCTGCGCTTCGGCGACCTCGCGGTGCATCCGTCGCAGCTCTACGGTTCGGCAGGCGGTTTCCTCATCTTCGCCCTGCTGCTGCTCTGGGAGCGGCAGAGCCACCGTCCGGGGGAGACCATCGGCCGGTTCCTGGTCCTCTATGGCGTGCAGCGCTTCGCGGTCGACTTCAGCCGCTACTACGAGGCGTCCCAGCGGCTGATGTTCGGCTGGAGCAACAACCAGTGGCTCAGCCTGGCCCTGATCGTCCTCGGCCTGGGCCTGCTGGTACGGGCGGCGCGGCGACCGGCCGCCGCCTGACCCGCGTCCCTTCCTCCCCGGCGCCTGCCCGCGGCAGGCCGTGCTCATGCTGTGGTCGTTGCTGACGACGGTCCTCGACGCGCTGGCCCCCGAGGCCTGCGTCTTCTGCGGCGCGGACCGCGGTGATGTGCCGTGGTTCGCGGCGACGGGGTCCCGGGCACCGGGTCTGCGGCCCTGGGATTCCCCTCACGTCTGCCGTCCGTGCTTCGAGATCCGCGGCGGCGGACGGCTCGCGGGCGAGGTGGCGGGCCTGCCGCTGTGGTCGCCGCTCGCCGCATCGGCCGAGCTGGCTGCGGCCGTCGGCGCCTGGAAGTACCGGGGTATCCGCGGCCTGGGCCTCCCGCTGGGTGCCTGGCTCGCCCCGTTGCTCACGGTCGTGGCCGCCGACCTCGCCGACCCCGTGCTCGTACCGGTGCCGTTGCACCGGCGCCGGCGTCGCGAACGTGGCTTCGACCAGGTGGTGCAGCTGGCTTGCCTGGCCGGACAGGCGGCGGGGCTGCCGATCCGCACCGACGTCCTCGAGCGCCGCCGCGCCACGCGCCAGCAGGCAAGCTGCGCCACGGAGGGCCCGGCGCGGCGCGCCAACGTGAGCGGCGTGTTCGCCTGCCGGACGCCACGTCGCCCGCAGGACGGGTGTCTGATCCTGCTCGACGACCTGGCCACGACCGGCGCCACCTTGGCCGCCGCCGCCGCCGTCCTGGCGGATGCCGGCTGGACCGTCGCCGCGTGCGCCGCGCTCGGCCAGGCCCGACGCCTGGGGCCCGGGGCGGGGGCTTGACACGGTCAGACAACGGCCGCAATCTGTCGCGCGAACCCCGATGTCATCCACCGCCGCCGTCGGCCCGAGAACCGACCGCCGGCCTGATCCCGGAGGAACCATGAACAAGGCCACCCTGGCGCAACTCGACCCCAAGGGCCGCAAGGTGCTCATGCGGGTCGACTTCAACGTCCCGCTGGACGCCAACCGTGCCGTGACCGACGACACCCGGATCCGGGCGGCCCTGCCCAGCTTGCGGCAACTCCTCGATGGCGGCGCGGGCGTGATCCTGATGAGCCATCTCGGGCGACCCAAGGGCGAGATCAAGCCCGAGTATTCGCTGCGTCCGGTGGCCGATCGGTTGGCCGAACTCATCGCCGAGCCCGTGAAGTTCGCCGCCGATACCGTCGGCCCGGACGCGCAGGCCAAGGCGCAAGCCCTGCGCCCCGGCGAGGTGCTGCTGCTGGAGAACCTGCGGTTCAATCCCGGCGAGACGCAGAACGACGTCGCCTTCGCCCGGGCGCTCGCCCGGCTCGGCGACGTCTACGTCAATGATGCCTTCGGCGCGGCCCATCGGGCGCATGCCTCGACCGTCGGCGCCGCCGAGCAGTTCGAGTATCGCTATGCCGGCCTGCTCATGCAGAAGGAACTCGACCACCTCGGCGCCTTGCTGCGTGAACCGAAGCGCCCGTTCACGGCCGTCCTCGGCGGCGCCAAGGTGGACAGCAAGGTCGACATCATCCGCCATCTGCTCGACCAGGTCGATCACCTGCTGCTCGGCGGCGGAATGGTGTTCACCTTCTTCAAGGTCATGGGCCTGAACATCGGCGACAGCCTGCTCGACGCGCCGAGCCTGGAGGTCGCGGCGGCGATCCTCGAGCAGGCGAAGTCCAGCCGCGGCGAGCTGGTGCTGCCCACGGACATCACGGTCTCCACGGACTTCAGCGCCAGCGGCGACGTGAAGACCGTGCTCGCCACCGACATCCCGGACGGCTGGCAGGGACTCGACATCGGCCCGATACGATGACCCGCTTCCGTGAGGTCATCGCCGGTTCGCGGGCTCTGTTCTGGAACGGCCCGATGGGGGTCTTCGAGATCGACCGCTTCGCCGCGGGCACCCGGGCGGTCGGCGAGGCCATCGTGGCCGCGACCGGCCACGGCGCCCTCAGCGTGGTCGGTGGCGGCGACAGCGTGGCTGCGCTCAACCAGCTCGGCCTCGCCGACGGCGTCACCCACGTCTCGACGGGCGGCGGTGCGTCCCTGGAGTTCATGGCGGGCAGCGAGTTGCCGGGCGTGGCGGCCCTCAGCGACGCCTGAATCGGCGGCTGAAAAACGGCCGCCGGCGAGTTGACAGTCCGGGGTGGGGCGTATTAACTTACCCACCCCTTGGCCACCGCCGGGTGGGCGAGGGCTTTTTATGCTTCGGCGGACGGCCGTCCCGATGGCTGGCGCCCTGAAAGGCGAACCATGTACACGCTCTTCGTGATCATCCACATCCTGGTGAGCCTCGTGCTCTGCGTGGCGGTCCTCCTGCAGTCGAGCAAGGGCGGCGGCCTGGCCGGTGCCTTCGGCGGCGGTGGCGGTGCCCCCCAGCAGCTGCTCGGCTCGCGGGGCGTGACCACGCTGCTGCACAAACTCACCATCTGGTGCGGCATCGGTTTCATGGTCACCTCGCTCATGCTGTTCATGATGTCCGGCTCGCGGGTCGCCCGTTCGGACAGCGTGCTCGAGCGCGCCCAGCAGGGCGGCGAACTCGGGACGCAGGTCCCCGCCGCCGCGCCCATCGAGATCCCGGCCGCGACCGATCAGACGCCGGCGACGCCGCCGGCCGGTGGCGGTGGCGAGACGACCGGTGGCCAGACCGACGGCGGCGGCAAGTAAGAGGATGCAGTGCCCGGGTGGTGAAATTGGTAGACACGCTATCTTGAGGGGGTAGTGGCCACAAGCCGTGCGGGTTCGAATCCCGCCCCGGGCACCAACGATCGAACGGCGGGTCTTCTCCTGGAAGGCCCGCCGCTTTCGTGGAGGCCGGATGTCAGTCACCGCGCGAGTCGTCAGGTTCGCCGATCGCGAACCCTGCCGGAACCGCGCGGGCACGTTTCGCATCTCGCGAGACCATCAAGATCCGGATCGCTTCGAGACGCGCAACTTGGTCGACGGAGCGATCGCGAGCTTGGTCGGATGGACGCGAGGCGGTCGGTCGATGAGGCGCGGTGCGGGGCAGCGGCCACCGACTCCGCGACGTCGATCCGTGCCGGCCGCACGCGTCGCGACGAAGCGCTCGTCGCGCGAATTCCCTTGCCAGCCTTGACGATTCGCGAGGCACGGCGGTGGCGCCGTGGCCGCTGCGCGCATCCCGCTCCCACCGGTGACGCGCTGAACCAGCCGCCAGGCGTCTCGTCGGTGAGCGGCGCGAATCGCGTCGACCAACCGGAAGCGGCGACGTGTCGCCACCCGCGCGCAACGTCCGCCACTCCCGTCCGCCTGACGGAGGCGCGACGGGTGGATTTTTTTTGAACGAATCGAGATAAACACCCTTGACAGTATTTTTAAGTGCTCCAGATAATGCGAATGCGATCAGCAGCCTCGCTGCTGCAAGCATGGAAAATCCGCTGCGACCACGGGTGCAGGTTCGTAGCGGGAGGAATTCTCAGACAAGTGAGGTCCAAGGATGGAGGAGAGAACCCTGCTCGCGGCTGCGGCCGGCAAGGTCGCCAAGAAGACCACGAAGAAGGCGACCAAGAAGGCTGCCAAGAAGAAGGTGGCGAAGAAGAAGGTGGCCAAGAAGAAGGTCGCCAAGAAGAAGGTGGCCAAGAAGAAGGTGGCCAAGAAGGTCGCCAAGAAGGTGGCCAAGAAGGTCGCCAAGAAGAAGGTCGCCAAGAAGAAGGTGGCCAAGAAGAAGGTGGCCAAGAAGGCCGTGAAGAAGGTTGCCAAGAAGAAGGTGACCAAGAAGCCGGCCAAGAAGGCTGTGAAGAAGACCACGGCCGCGAAGAAGACGACGACCGCCAAGTAGGTGGGGAGTCGTTGGGATCCGGCTTTCGAGTTGGATACCCAGACTGGGTAAGCCGCCCGGGTTTCGACCCGGGCGGCTTCAGTTGTACCACCGAGATTGTTGACGGGTCCGGAGCTTGCCTCGTCGGCCCCCATGAACGCCTTCGCCCCGGACGACCGTCACTGGAGTCCACCGTACTGTCCCAATCCCGGTTGCCACTTCCACGGCGACGTAGACTCCGGCCCGCCCCCGGGCTGGCGCTACGTCCGCCACGGCTACCACCCCAACCGGGCCAAGAACACCCGTATCCGCCGGTACCGTTGCCGGCATTGCCGTGTCACCTTCAGTAGTCAGTCCTTCAGCCCCGACTACTGGCTCAAACGCCCCGACATCCTGCCCCAGCTGATGACCAAGGTCGTCGGCTGCATGGCCAACCGGCAGATCGCCGGGACCTGCGGGTCTCCCCGCCCACCATCGACCGGCAGGTCGAACGCCTCGGCCGCCACTGCCTGCTGTTCCACCTGCAGGCTGTCCGCGACCTCGCGCCTCGCAAGGAGGTCGCCGTCGACGGCTTCGAATCCTTCGAGTTCAGCCAGTACCACCCGTTCCATCACCACCTGGCTGTCGACACCCAGACCAGCTTCTTCCTGTCGTTCACCGACAGCCCGTTGCGGCGCAAGGGCCGGATGACCGACCGTCAGCGCGGGCGTCGCGCGGAGCTCGAGGCGCGGTACGGCCGGCCCGACCCGCAGGCCGTGCGCAAGGACATGGCGGAGTTGCTGCGGATCGTCGCCGCCGACGCGATCGAGATCATCGTCCGCAGCGACGACCACCGGGCTTATCCGTGGGCGATCCGCACGCTGGCCGGAGTGATCGTCGATCATCAGGTGACCAGCTCGCGGGAGCACCGGAACGTCCAGAATCCGCTCTGGGAGATCAACTATCTGGATCTGCTGATCCGACAGTGCAGCTCGAACCACAAGCGGGAGACGATCGCGGCGTCGAAGCGGCGTGCGGTGTCGGCGTACCGGCTGGCGATCTTCCTGGTGTGGCGGAACTACGTGAAGCTGCGTTGGGAGCGTCGTTGCCGGGCTACGGCGGCGATGCTGGTGGGGCTGTTCGGTCGGGCGCTGACGGTGGAGGAGATCCTGGTGCGGCGGCTGGTGCCGAGCCGGGTGGCGATCACGGGGCGTTGGCGGGAGTACTACTGGAAGGAGGTGACGACGCCGGCGCTGGGGCGTAATCGGCGGCATGAGTTGAAGTTGGCCGTGTAGGCACAATACGCGGCCGAGGCCGCGGGGGTCGACAACAATCTGGGTGGCGCAACCTTCAGCGTCGCCGGCGTTCGGCGAGGTCGGCGGCGTGCCGGCTTCGGACGTCCGCCGGGACCACGTCGACGAAGAACGACAGGCCGGCTGCGATGTCCGTGAACGTCACGGTCTTCGAGTAGTTCAACTCGTCGCGGCTCATGGCGTAGGTCGTCATGTCGAACTGCACGAACGCGGAGGTGGAGCCCACGATCTCGCGTCGTAGGCCGGCGGTGCCGACGAGGAACAGGCCGCCGACGTCTTCGAGGTTCGAGTAGCGGGTGATCACCCCGCCGAAGCCGAACCCGAGGTAGGGGCTGACGCCGAGCAGGTCGAAGCTGTCGAGGTCGTACATCATCTTCAAGGAGCCGCGCAGGATCTGGACGTCGGGATCGCGGTCGATCTCCTCGCGGAACAGGTTGTTCCGGTCCTCCTTGTTCACCATGGTGAGGACGGCCTCGGTCTTGGTGAAGGAGAGGGAGAGATCCATGTGGAAGTTGTCGGCGAGGTAGGTGCCGACCCGCAGGCCGGCCGTGGAACCATCCTCGATGGTCTTGATCGGGCCGTCATAGATGTTGTAGTTCAGCTCGTCCAGATCCCACCACGTACCGTCGTAACTCATGACGCGCTGGGTACCTTCCTCGACCTGGGTCTGCTGACCCATGACGGGGAGGTCGAGGTAGCGGTCGCCGCTGAACATGCCGCCGTAAACCTGGATCGTGTAGGCCTTGACCTTGTACGTGTCCCAGGTCTCCTCGATCTCGCCCTCGGAGTCGAGGGGGTCGGCGGGTGCGGAGGCCTCCTGCGCCATCGCGGCGACGGTGATCGCCATGGCGAACACGCAGAACAGAGCCTGGAAGAGCCTCGATTTCATGCAGGGCACCTCGACGGTGAAGTGGGGGCCGGAACCGGTCCGATCGTCGCGCCGCGGGGCTTCGGCGGCGGGAAGGACGTCGGGGGCCGGTCTGGACGCTGACTAACGGTAATGGTTGCCCGGCGGGGTGTCCAGCCGGAATTGCCAGGCTAACCGCTTGCCCTGAATGTAGGAAACGGGCCTGTCCGGGACAAGGGGCAGGCCCAGGCGGGCGTGTTGACACGGCTCTGGCGGCCGACTAATATTCCTCTCCTCTGCAAAGTCAGGGATACGGCTTCGGTCGGGGGATCGCGCCCTGTCCGGAGCCGTCGAGTATGCCCACGTCCAACCAAGCCGACCGACCCGGGAGGACCACCTTGAAGAGCTATGCCATGGATAAGATCCGCAACATCGCACTCATCGCGCCCCACGGGGTCGGCAAGACGTCGCTGGCCGATGCGATGCTGCATGTCACCGGCAAGGTGGGCCGACGCGGCAACGTGGACGACGGCAGCTCGGTGTTCGACTTCCTCGACGAGGAGGTCGAGCGCAAGCAGACGATGACGGCCGCCATGGCCGCGGTCGAGAAGGGCGGCTGCAAGATCAACATCATCGACACCCCCGGTGTCGCGGATTTCCGGGGCGATGTCTACGCCAGCCTGGGGGTCGTCGAGGGTGCTCTGTTCGTCGTGAAGGCTGACGGCGGCTTCGAGGTCGCGTCCGACAGCCTCTGGCATCTGCTCCGCGCCCACGCCATGCCGCGACTCATCGTCATCAACCGGATGAACAAGGAGCACGCCGACTGGGAGGCGAGCCTGGAGAGCATCCGTGAGCGAGTCGGCGTCAACGCGGTTGCGTTGCAGCTGCCGATCGGCGCCAAGGAGGGCTTCCGCGGCGTCGTCGACCTCGTCAAGATGAAGGCTTACGTCACGGAGGACGGCAAGACCACCGAGCAACCGATCCCGGCCGACTTGCAGGATGCGGCGCAGGAGGCCCGCGAGGCGCTGCTCGATCCGGCGGCCGAGGCTGTCGACGAGCTCATGGAGAAGTACCTGGAGGAGATGACCCTCACCGACGCCGAGTTGCTGCGCGGCCTGAAGGCGGGCATCGCCGCCGGCACGCTCTACCCGGTGCTGGCCACCGCGGCCGACTCCGAGGTCGGCGTCGAGGCCCTGCTCGGCAGTGCGGTGGACCTGCTGCCGAGCGCGGCCACGCGCACCGAGGTCGTCGGTCTGGACGACGACGGCAAGGAAGCGACCTTCGCCTGCAGTCCCGACGGCCCCGCGTTGCTCTACGGGTTCAAGAAGCAGTACGAAGCCCAGGGTGGCGACGTGGTTTGGCTGCGGGTCTTCAGCGGCCAGGCCACGAGCGGCGACAACCTCACCACGAACACGAACCAGAGCGAGCGGCTCGGCCAGATGTCCGTGGTCGTCGGCAAGGCCAAGGAGAAGCTCGACACGGTGCAGGCCGGCGATATCGTCGTCGCGGCGAAGCTCAAGGCCACCCACACGGGAACGACGCTGACGGCCAAGGGTGATTTCGGGCTGAAGCCGATCCCCTACCCGGTGCCGACCCACGGCGAGGCCATCCGCCCGGCCACGTCGGGCGATGAGGACAAGATGTCGGCCGGCCTCAACAAGATCCACGAGGAAGACCCGACCTTCGTGCTCGACCACCAGTCCCACCTGTCGCAGACCGTGCTCATCACCCAGGGCGACATGCACACGGGTTACATCCTGGAGAAGCTCAAGAAGGGCACCGGCGTGGATGTCGAGAAGTCGCGGCCGCGCGTGGCCTTCAAGGAGACGGTGCGGGGCAAGACCGAGGTCCAGGGGCGGCACAAGAAGCAGACGGGCGGCCGCGGCCAGTTCGGTGACGTGCACCTGCGCATCGAGGCCAACGAGCGCGGCGCCGGCTTCGAGTTCATCGATGCGATCGTCGGCGGCGTGGTGCCCAACAAGTTCATCCCGGCCGTGGAGAAGGGCTGCCGGGAGACCCTGGTCGACGGCCTGATCGCGGGCTACGAGATGGTCGACATCAAGGTGTCGCTCTTCTTCGGCAGCTACCACAACGTCGACTCCAGCGAGGCGGCCTTCAAGACCGCGGCGCGCATCGCGCTGCAGAAGGCGATCGAGGAGAAAGCCAGCGAGGTGCGGCCGACGATCCTCGAGCCGATCATGAACGTGCGGATCGTGGTGCCCAAGGACTACATGGGCGACGTCATGGGCGACATCTCCACCCGCCGCGGCTCCATCCAGGGCAGCGAGGCCGACGGTCCCTACCAGGTGGTCTCGGCGCTGGTGCCGGAAGACGAGCTCTACCAGTACGCCATCACCCTGCGGGCCATGACCCAGGGCACCGGGACGTTCACCATGGAGCACTCGCACTACGCGGAGGTTCCCGGTGACGTGCAGAAGCGGCTGATGGAGGCCTTCCAGGCCAGCCGCCACAAGAGCGAGTAGGAGGCCGTCCGTGTCGGGACATTCGAAATGGGCGAACATCAAGCACCGCAAGGCGGCGCAGGATTCCAAGCGCGCGCGGGTGTGGACGCGGCTCATTCGCGAGGTCACGATCGCGGCGCGCGAGGGCGGCGGCGATCCCGAGGCCAACCCGCGCCTGCGGGCGGCCGTGCTGACGGCGCGGTCCAACAACATGCCCAACGACACCGTCGAGAAGGCCATCAAGCGCGGGACCGGCGACCTCGAGGGGGTCACCTACGAGGAGATCAACTACGAGGGTTACGGCCCCGGCGGGGTGGCGTTGCTGGTGGAGACGCAGACCGATAACAAGAACCGGACGGCGGCCGAGGTGCGCCACGTGTTCACCAAGTACAACGGCAAGCTCGGCTCCACCGGGTGCGTTTCCTACCTCTTCACCCGCAAGGGCATGATCGTGGTCGGCGGCGAGGACGAGACGGTGGACGTCGAGCAGGTCATGGACCTGGCCATCGAATGCGGCGCCGAGGACGTCGAGGCCGCTGCGGGGGCGGTGGTCGTGACGACCGCTCTCGAGGATCTGCACGCGGTGAGCACGGCGCTCGGCGACGCCGGCCTGCCGGTGCGGAGCGCCGAGGTGGTGATGGAGGCCAGCACCGAGGTCAAGATCACCGACGAGCAGGAGGCCGCGGGCGTGCTGCGGCTGGTGAACATGCTCGACGATCTCGACGACGTGTCGCGGGTGTCGGCCAACTTCGACATCGACGAGGAGTTGATGGCCAAGCTAGACTCCTGAGCGGCCAGCTTCACGCCGGGGGGCCTGGAGCGCCCCCCGGCCTTTTTTTACGGTGACCATGACCGACGGCATCCGCATCATCGGGATCGATCCGGGCTCCCACGCCACCGGCTGGGGCGTGGTGCAGGCGTCCCCCGTGCTCAGGCACGTCGCCAGCGGCGTCATCCGGCCGGGCCGCGATCTGGCGCTGCCGCTGCGTCTGCTGGCGATCCACGATCAGCTCGCCGCGGTGATCGCCGAGCACGCGCCGCAGGTCATGGTGGTGGAGTCGCTGTTCAACGCCCGCAACGCCCGCAGTTCGCTGGTGCTCGGACACGCGCGCGGCGCGGCGCTGCTCGCCGGCGCCCGGGCGGGGCTCCCGGTGAACGAGTACGCGCCGGGCGAGATCAAGAAGGCCCTGACCGGCAACGGGCAGGCCGGCAAGGAACAGGTGCGGTTCATGGTGCTCCGTCTGCTGGGCCTGCAAGGGCGCTGCGGACTCGACCAGAGCGACGCTCTGGCGGTGGCGCTGGCGTACCAGGGCCGTCTACGCACCCAGGGAGGTCGGGGATGATCGCCTTCGTCGACGGGGTCCTCGTGCACGGGGGGCGGGAGGCGCTGGTCGCCGTCGCCGGCGGCGGCGTGGGACTCGACCTCCTGCTCTCGGACCACGGCGCGCAGCAACTGCCGGCGGTCGGCGAACGGGTCAAGCTCTGGACCCATCTGTCGGTGCGGGAGGACGGCTGGACGCTGTACGGCTTCCCGACGCTCGACGAGCGGGCGATGTTCCGGCTGCTGGTGACGGTCTCCGGCATCGGGCCCAAGGTGGCCCTCGGCATGCTGTCGGGAGCCGAGCCGACGGTGATCGCGCGCTATCTCGCCACGGGCGACGAGAAGGGCCTGGCGCGGTTGCCCGGGATCGGCAAGAAGAGCGCCGCGCGGCTCGTGGTCGAGCTGGGGCAGCGGGTTCCGCCGAGCCTGGCGTCGGGCGACGCGGCGGGCGCCGCGGGCGGCGGCTCGCCGCGCGCGGCCGGCGGTTTCGGCGAGGCGCTCGACGTGCTGGAGGCGATGGGCCTGCCGCTGGTGCGCGCCGAGGCCCTGCTGGCGGCGGCCCGCGAGGCGCGCCCGGAGGTGGCCGCCGACGTACAGTCGTGGGTCCGGGCGGCCCTCGGGGGCCTCGGGACGCCAGGGAGGTAGTCGGCATGGCCGAGGAAGGGACGCATCATGGATGAGCCGCGCTGGACCGACCCCGCCGAGCAGGGCGACGACCGCGAACTCGACCGCAGCCTGCGACCGCGCAGCCTCGATGAGTTCGTGGGCCAGGACAAGATCAAGGAGAACCTGCGGGTCTTCGTGCAGGCGGCCCGGCAGCGCGGCGAGGTCCTCGACCACGTGCTGCTCTACGGGCCGCCCGGCCTTGGCAAGACCACCCTGGCCCAGATCCTGGCCGGTGAGATGGGCCTGGAACTGCGCCTGACCAGCGGCCCGGCCTTCCAGAACAGCGCCGAACTCGTGGCGCTGCTGACCGAGCAGAGCGACCGCCGCGCCATCTTCATCGACGAGATCCACCGCCTCAGCCGCGTGATCGAGGAGCACCTGTACCCGGCCATGGAGGACTGGCGCGTGGAACTGATCATCGACAAGGGGCCCGGCGCGCGCCACTTCAACCTCCAGCTCGACCCCTTCACCCTCATCGGTGCGACCACCCGTGCGGGCCTCATCACGCCCGCCATGCGCAGCCGGTTCGGCATCGTCTGCCACCTCGGCTTCTATCCGCCCGAGGAGCTGGCGCGGATCATCGCGAGGTCGGCGGGCCTGCTCGAGCTGGCCCTGGATCAGGACGGCGCGATGGAGATCGCCCGCCGCAGCCGCGGCACGCCGCGGACCGCCAACCGTCTGCTGCGGCGCGTACGCGACTTCGCCCAGGTGGCCGGCGCGTCGGTGATCGACCGCGAGGCGGCCGCGCGCGGCCTCGCGCTGCTCGGCGTCGACGCCCTCGGACTCGAGCCGCTCGACCGGCGCTTCCTCGAGGTGATCTGCCGGCATTTCCAGGGCGGACCGGTGGGCATCCAGAACCTGGCGGTCTCGCTCGGCGAAGAGCTCGATACGCTCGAGGACACCGTCGAGCCGTACCTCATCCAGTCCGGCCTGCTGAAGCGTACCGCGCGCGGCCGCGAGGTCACCGCGCGCGGCTGGGAACACCTCGGCCTCGAGCCGCCGGCCGGCGCCGGCGGGACGCAAGGCGAGCTACTCTGAGATGCCCGATCGCGACCCCTACACGTTCCCGCTGCCGCCCGCGCTCGTGGCCCAGGATCCGCCGCCGGAGCGAACCGCGTCGCGCCTGCTGATCGCCCGGCGCGGGGGCGAGGTGCTGGGCATCACGTCCTTCGCCGAGGTGGTCACGCTCCTGCGGTCCGACGATCTGCTCGTGGTCAACGACAGCCGTGTGCTGCCGGCGCGGTTGCGGTGCCGACGGACCGACACGGGGGGGCGCGTGGAACTCCTGCTGGTCCGCCCCCACGGCCCGGCGCCGGCGCGCTGGGAGGCGATGGCCCGGCCGGCGCGGCGGCTCAAGGTCGGCCAGGACCTCGAGCTCCACGACGAGCAGGGTCAAGCGGCGTCGGTGCACGTGACCGTGACCGGGCGCCTGGATACCGGCGAGGTCGTGGTGGCCGCCCCTGACGACGGCGACCTCGTCGCCCTGGCCGAGGCTCACGGCTCGGTCCCGCTCCCGCCGTACATCAAGCGCGACCCCGAGCATCCGGACGCCGTGCGGCGTCGCCGCCGCGACCGCGGCCGCTACCAGACCGTCAACGCACGCCTGGACCGCGACGGCACCGGCTCGGTGGCCGCGCCGACGGCGGGTCTGCATTTCGATCCCCCGCTGCTCGCGCGGCTGGCCGATCGCGGCGTCGGCCTCGCCCGGGTCACGCTGCACGTGGGCCCGGGCACGTTCCAGCCGCCGAGCGAGGCGCAGATCCGCGAGGGCCGCCTGCATCCCGAGGCGTTCGAGCTGCCCGACCAGACTTGGGCCAGCGTGGCGCGTTGCCGACGGCGGGGCGGCCGCGTGGTCGCGGTCGGCACCACCAGCTTGCGGGTGCTCGCGACGGTGGCCGGCCTGGGCCTGCCCGATCCCGCGGTCGCGGGCACGGAGCGCTCGTTCGACGGCGACCCCGACCCGCGGCCGGTGTTCGCCGGCCGCGCCGTCGGCACCGCCGAGGGCTGGCGCGTCCGCGGCACCACGCGGCTGTTCCTGCAGCCGCCCGACCGCATCACGGCGGCCGACGCCCTCATCACGAACTTCCATCTGCCGGGGTCGAGCCTGCTGCGGCTGGTGGCGGCCTTCGGCGGCGACCGGCTCTGGCGCGAGGCCTACCGGCAGGCGATCGAGGCCGGCCTGCGCTTCTTCAGCTACGGCGATGCGATGATCCTGCTGCCCGAGGAGGCCGTGCCGTGACGAACGAGTTCCTGGCGCGGCCGTTCGGCTTCACCGTCGGCACCGCCGACCCCCACTGCCGGGCTCGCCTCGGCACCCTGCACACGCCTCACGGCGACGTCGACACGCCGGTCTTCATGCCCGTCGGCACCGCCGGCGCGGTCAAGGCGGTAACCTTCGAGCAGGTGGAGGCCACGGGCGCGCGGCTCATCCTGGGCAACACCTACCACCTGCACCTGCGACCGGGCCACGAACTCGTCGCCGAGCGCGGCGGCCTGCACCGGTTCCTCGGCTGGTCCGGCGCCATGCTCACCGACAGCGCCGGCTTCCAGGTGTTCTCGCTGACCGACCTGGTCAAGGTGGACGAGGACGGCGTGAGCTTCCGCTCGCACCTCGACGGCACCCGCCTGCGCTTCACGCCGGAACGGAGCATGGAGATCCAGCTCGGCCTCGGGGCCGACATCATCATGGCGTTCGACCAGTGCGTGCGCGCGGGCGCCGCGGCCGCCGAGGTCGCCGCGGCGGTCGACCGGACCCAGCGCTGGCTCGAGCGCTGCGTGGCCGCCGTGGGCCCCGGCGGCCGGCGCCGCGAGGCCGACCACGAGCGCGTCCTCTTCGGCATCATGCAGGGCGGCACCTTGCCCGCGGAGCGGCGGCGTCACGCCGCCATGCTCACGGACCTCGACCTGCCGGGCTACGCGATCGGCGGCCTCTCGGTGGGCGAGCCGAAGGCCGAGCTGCACGCCATGGCCGCGATGGCCGCCGAGCTGCTGCCGGATGCGCGGCCCCGCTACCTCATGGGCGTGGGCTATCCCGACGACATCGTCACGGCCGTCGTGGCGGGCGTCGACATGTTCGATTGCGTACTGCCCACCCGCATGGCGCGCACCGGCTCGCTGCTGACCTGGGACGGCCGGCTGGTGGTCAAGAACCGCGACTGCGAGCGCGACGACCGCCCCATCGACCCCGGTTGCCCGTGCCCGGTGTGCCGCCGCCACAGCCGGGCCTACCTCCGGCACCTCTTCCAGGCGCGCGAGCTGCTCGGCCCGATGCTGGCCACGCAGCATAACCTCTGGTTCTACCAGGAACTCATGCGCGGCATCCGTCAGGCCATCGGCGAGGGCCGTCTGGTGGCCTTCGCGCGCGAGGTGTGCGACCGCTGGAACGCCGGCGAGGCCCGGCGGCTCGACGCGGTGGCGCGCCGCGCACCCGGCGGCCGCGGCCGCTGATTCCCGGTTGCCGCCCGGCGGCCAGCAGCCCATTATAGGCGAGGGCCGGTCATCGCGAACCGGCGTCCGCCGTTCTCGATCCGACCCGGTCCGTTCCCGTCCGATCCCGCGTCCGACGATAAGGAGCCTCACGTGACGACAGCGATGATCCTGGCCATGGCCGCGCCCGCCACCGAGGGCGGCCAGCAGGGCGGCGGCAGCCCGCTCTACATGTTCGGCATGATGGGCGTGATCTTCGCCATCATGTACTTCATGATCATCAGGCCGCAGCAGAAGCAGCAGCGGCAGCGCCGCGAGATGATCGAGGCCCTGAAGGGCGGCGACCGCATCGTCACCAACGGCGGCCTGTTCGCCACCGTCAAGGACGTGCACGAGGATCGGATCGTGGCCGTCATCGCCGAGGGCGTGAAGGTGGAGATCGCCAAGAACGCCGTCGGAGGCGTGGTCAAGAAGAAGGACTAGCGATGACCGCGGGCGCGCCGGCGGCCCTGACGATCCTGATCCACGGCGATCCGCGCCTGCGTCGGCCGGCCCGACCGGTGGCCCCGGACGAGGATCTCGGCGACCTTCCCGCACGGCTGCTGGCGGGCATGCGCGATCACCGGGGGATCGGTCTGGCGGCGCCCCAGCTCGGCGATCTGCGGCGAGTCGTGGCGGTCAGCGACCCGGAGTCGGGGCGCTCGCTGGTGCTCGTCAATCCGGAGCTCGACGAGACCTTCGGACCGCCGATCCCGTTCGAGGAAGGCTGCCTCTCGTTTCCCGGCCTCTACCTCACGCTGCTGCGCCCGCGCGGCGTGGCGGTGAGGTACCGCGAGCCGGATGGCGGCACCCGCACCCTGCGCGACGAGGGCATCCTGTCGCGGGTGATCCAGCACGAGCTCGACCATCTCGACGGCGTCCTGTTCATCGATCACCTGCCGCGCTGGCGACGCTGGTGGCTGGCCGGCCGCCTGCGGCGGCTGCGGCGGCCGCCGGAAGGATCATCGGCGTGAACATCGTCTTCATGGGTTCGCCGGAGTTCGCCGTGCCTTGCCTCGAGGCGGTGCTGGACGCCGGGCACGCGGTGCCGCTGGTCGTCACGCAACCCGACCGGCCGGTGGGCCGCGGCCGCAAGCTCGGTCCGACGGCCGTGAAGGCGGCGGCCGAGGCGGCGGGGTTGCGGGTGCTGACCCAGGATCGCGGCCGCGCGGCGCGGCAGAGGATGCACGACGCCGTGGCCGCAGCGGCGCCGGACGCCGCGGTGGTCGTGGCCTTCGGTCACATCCTGCGCGAGCCGCTGCTCTCCATGCCGCGCCACGGCTGCCTCAACGTCCACTTCAGCCTGCTGCCGCGCTGGCGAGGCATGTCGCCGGTCCAGCAGACCCTGCTACACGGCGATGCCTGGACCGGCGTGTCCGTCATACGCATGGACGAGGGGGTCGACACCGGTCCCCTGCTCGACGTCCAGACGGTGCCGGTGCTGGCCCGCGAGACCGGGGGCGAACTGCTCGAGCGGCTCGGCCACCTCGGCGCCGAGCGGCTCGTGGCCTCGCTGGCCGCGCTCGCGGCCGGCGCCCTCGCGCCTCAGCCGCAGGGCGAGGTGGGCGTGGTGTACGCGCCGCGGTTGACCCGCAGCCTCTCACCCGTTCGCTGGGATCGCGACGCGGTCACCGTCCACAACCAGATCCGGGCCCTCGATCCGTTTCCCGGCACCACCAGCTACCTGGGCGACAAGCTGCTGAAGATCGGGCGGGCCGAGCCGGTGGGCCTGCACACGCCTGGCGCGGCGCCCGGCACGGTCCTGGGCGTCGAAGAGGCCGGCATCACCGTCGCCTGCGGCGGCGGTTGCGTGCGCTTGCTCGCCCTGCAGGCGCCGGGCCGGCGCATGCTCGCGGTGGGCGAGTTCCTGCGCGGCTGCCCGGTGGAGGTGGGTCAGGTGTTCACCTCGTGAGCGTCGATCTCCGGCGCCGGGCCGCCGTCCGTGCGATCGTCCAGGTGGGGGCGGGCCACGATCTGGATCACCAGCTCGCCGGCCTGCGCACCCGCCTCGCCCACGCGGAGGGCGCGCGGATCGCCGAGGAGCTGGTGCGCGGCGTGGTCCAGTTCCGTGATCGCTACGCGCATCTGGTGGCGACGTTCAGCCGCCGGGGCGCCGATCCCGACCCGGTGGTCAACGCCGTCCTGGCGCTCGCGCTGCACGAGCTGCTCACCCACGACCGCGTGCCAGCCTACGCCGCCGTGCACCAGGCGGGAGAGTTGCTGCGCGCCGAGGGCAAGACCCGGCAGCTGGGCTACGCCAACGCCGTGCTGCAGTCGGTGGTCCGTCACCTCGAGGCCCGGGACACCGCGCCGCTGGACGCGGTGCGGCCCCTGTTCGCCGCGCCCGAGGACCCGGCGGGCGAACTGGCCCGCTGGTGGTCCCATCCTCGCTGGCTCGTCGAACGCTGGCTCGCCCGGTATGGGCGCGATGCGGTCGACTGTTTGCTCGCGCACGCCAACACGCCGGCGCCGGTGACCCTGCACGTGCTGCCGGGCGACGACGTCGACCAGGCCCGGCGCCACGTCGAGGCCGCGGGCTGGGCGGTCACGCCGGTCGCGGCGGCGCCGCGGGCGCTGAGCCTGGTGGGGCGGCCCTCGCAGGCGGCCCTGGCCGACCTCCTCGACGGCCGCCCCGATCTCCTGGTGCAGGACGCCGGCGCCCAGGCCGCGCTCGACTGGCTATGCCGCGATGGTGCCGATCTGCAAGGCATGGATGCGCCGGTGGTGGACCTCTGCGCCGCGCCCGGCGGCAAGGCGGCGCACCTGCGAGCCTGGCTGCCCGGGACGCAGCTCCTGGTGGCCATGGACCTGCGGCCGCGGCGACTGCGTCGCCTGCGGGCCAACGCCCGGCGCCTCGCCTGGCGCCATACCGCCCTGCTTGCCGGCGACGGGATGCGGGCGCCGCTGCGCCCGCGGTCGTGCGGCGCCGTGCTCCTGGACGGCCCTTGCTCGGGCACGGGGGTGGGGCGGCACCATCCGGAAGGACGCTGGCGCCTCGCGCCGGAGACCCTGCAGCGCAACGGCGAGCGGCTCGGCGCGCTGGCGGCCGCGGCTGCGGACTTGCTGGTCGACGGGGGCAGCCTGTACTATGCCACCTGCTCCCTGGAGCCCGAGGAGAACGAGGACGTCCTGGCCGCGCTGCTGGCGGCCCGTCCCGAACTCGTCGCCGACCCTGATCCCGACGGCACCTGGCAACGGGCCTGGCTGCCGTGGCTCCACGGGACCGATGGCTTCTTCGCGGCCCGCCTGCGGCGCCGCACCCCCGCGGAGGCTCGAGCATGACGCGACCGCGCGACGGCATGCGTGTCTGGGAATTCCTGCTGCTGCTGGCCGGCCTGGTGGTGATCGCCGGCGTGCTGGTGGTCGCGGTGAACTTCACGGTGCTGCCGCGCATCGTGCATCGCAACACGGTGGTCAACACGCCGGACGTCCGCGGGATGACCACCGAGGGTGCCCGGCTGGTGCTCGGCCCGCACGGTCTGACGGTCGTCGAGTCGCGCAGCCGCGCCCACGCCTCGGTGCCGGCGGGGATGATCCTCGAGCAGACGCCGGCGGCCGGCAGCCCGATCCGCAGCGGCCGCCGCGTGCGGGTGGTCACGAGCAGCGGGCCGCCCGCAGGCGGGGTCCCCGACCTCGCCGGACTCTCGTTCCGGCAGGCGGAGATCACCCTGCAGCGGGAGAATTTCCGGCTCGGCCGCGTCAGCCGGCTCACCCGCGACGACGTGACGGCCGCGACCGTCGTGTTCCAGAATCCGCCCGCCGGCCGCGAGCTGCGCAAGGGGCGGCCGGTCGATCTGGTGGTGGCCGAGCCGGCGCCACCGCGTCTGCTCTGCGTGCCCGACCTGCGTGGCGCACCCATCTACCTGGCCCAGCGCAAGATCGCCGACGCCGGCTGCGTGCTGGCGCCCATCGTCTACGAACGCACCGACCGCAGCGCGCCGAACCTGGTCCTACGCCAGACGCCTGCCCCCGGGGCCCGCATCCGCGAGGGAGAACGCATTGAGCTGGTGGCTTCGTCACCCTGACGCGGCGGTGGCGGTGGCGCCGTCGCTCCTGTCGGCCGATTTCGCCGAACTGCGCGGCGAGGTCGCATCCATGGAGCAGGCCGGAGTCGACCTCCTGCACCTCGACGTCATGGATGCCCACTTCGTGCCCAACCTCACGTTCGGGCCGTTCATCTGCGCGGCCGTCCGCCGCTGCACCGATCTGGTGCTCGATGCCCACCTCATGATGACCGACCCCCACCGGTACCTCGAGCCGTTCGCCGAGGCCGGCGTCGACGCCCTCACGATCCACGTGGAGGCCGCGAGCCCGGTGGCGGAGACCCTCGAGCGGATCGGCGGACTCGGCCTGCGGCGCGGCCTCACCCTGAATCCGGGCACGCCGCTCGCGGCCATCGAGCCGTACCTCGACCAGGTCGACCTGGTGCTGGTGATGACGGTGCAGCCGGGGTTCGGCGGCCAGAGCTTCGATCCGTCGGGGATCGCGAAGATCGCGCGCCTCGCGGCCCTCCGTGACCAGGCCGGTCACGCGTACGCCATCAGCGTCGACGGCGGCATCAACGACGAGACCGCGGCCGCCTGCCGGCAGGCGGGCGCCGACATCCTCGTCTCGGGATCCTGGTTCTGCCGGGCCGCCGACCGCGGCGCGGCGGCCGCCCGTTTGCGGGGTCGCTGACCCGGCGAGCGCCGGATCGCCCGTTTCCTTGCCCGCGGCGGGCCTTTCTGCTATATTCCCCGTCCGTCGAACGACGAGGGGTGGGCCCGACGGCCCGCCCCGCGCTTTGCTGTTGTTCGGCAAATGAAGTCGCGACAGAGACTTGGCGCGGATGCTTGCCGCCCGGCTTCAGGCTGAAGACCGGAGCGCATCCGTGCGGTTCGGTGCGCCCGACACGGCTCACGGAGTGAAACAGCGTGTTCCAGGACCTCACCAAGCGCCTCGAAGGGGCCATGCGCAAGCTGGCGGGCCAGGCCACCCTGAGCGAGGACAACATCAAGGAAGCCCTGCGCGAGGTGCGCATGGCGCTGCTCGAGGCCGACGTCAACTACCAGGTGGCCAAGGGCCTGGTCGCGCGCGTCCGGGAGCAGGCGCTGGGGCAGGAGGTGCTGGAGGGGCTGAACCCCGCGCAGCAGGTCGTCAAGATCGTCCACGAGGAGCTGAAGAACCTCCTCGGCGGCGAGACCGCGCCGCTCAACCTGCCCGAGAAGGGCATGGCCACGGTCATGGTCATGGGCCTGCAGGGCTCGGGCAAGACCACGTTCTGCGGCAAGCTCGCCAAGCAGCTCAAGGCCCAGGGCCGCCGGCCGCTGCTCGTCGCGGCCGACATCTACCGTCCGGCCGCCATCGACCAGCTCGAGACCATCGCCCGCCAGATCGATGTGCCCATCCACACCGACCGGGTGAAGAAGTCGGCGCCGCAGATCGTCAAGCTGGGCCAGCGCAAGGCCCGCGACAACAATTGCGACGTGTTGATCGTCGACACCGCCGGACGCCTGCACATCGACGACACGCTGCTCGGCGAGCTCAACGACATCGAGAAGGCCGTCGCCATGGACGAGAAGCTCCTCGTCCTCGATGCGATGACCGGCCAGGAAGCCGTCAACATCGCCGAGCAGTTCGTCCAGCGGGTGGGTTACGATGGCGTCGTGCTCACCAAGCTCGACGGCGACGCCCGCGGCGGCGCCGCCCTCTCCGTCAAGGAGATCACCGGCAAGCCGGTCAAGCTCGTGGGCGTGGGCGAGAAGCTCGACGACCTCGAGGTCTTCCACCCCGACCGCATGGCCAGCCGCATCCTCGGCATGGGCGACGTGCTCACGCTCATCGAGCAGGCCGAGAGCCGGATGGACATGGGCGAGGCGCAGGATCTGGCCGACCGCTTCACGCGCGGCGAGTTCTCCCTCGAGGACTTCCAGCGCCAGATCAAGCAGATCAAGCGCATGGGCTCGTTCAAGGGCCTGATGAAGCTGCTGCCCGGCATGGGCGGCGGCGCGCTCGACAAGGTCGATGTCGACGACGAACAGTTCGCGCGCGTGGAGGCGATCATCAACTCCATGACGCCACAGGAACGCCGCAAGCCTGATCTGATCAACGGCTCGCGGCGCAAGCGGATCGCCAGGGGCAGCGGGACGAACGTCTCGCAGGTCAACAAGCTGCTCAAGCAGTACCGGGACATGCGGCGCATGATGAACCAGATCAACGCCGCCGGTGGCCTGCAGGAGTTCGGCCAGAAGGTCCTCGGCGGCGGTTCGCGCTAGGTCGGCGCGTCCGACCACCGACCGGCTGCGGCCGGTCGACCCCGGCTGCGGCCGGGATGCGGCTCGCGAGAGCCGCCCACGTACGCTGCGGGCATGGGGCCCGTGGCGACACCACCCGAGAGGGAGGCTGATACCTTGGCAGCTACCATCCGACTGACCCGCATGGGGAAGAAGAAGCGTCCGTTCTATCGCCTGGTCGTGGTCGACAGCCGCGCCCGGCGCGACGGGGCCTACCTGGCGAACCTCGGCTACTACAACCCGTTCGTGGAGCCCCACGAGGTCGATCTGCGCATCGACGATTGCGTGGAGTGGCTCCAGAAGGGCGCCGAGATGCGCGACACCGCCCGCTCGCTGCTCAAGCGCGAGGGCGTCCTCTACAAGTTCAGCCTGGTCAAGCAGGGGCTCGCGGCCGACGAGGTCGAGTCCCGCATGGCGGCCTGGAAGCCCGGCCAGCAGGCCCGCATCGAGCGCGAGGCCGCGGCCGTGCGCGACCGGCAGCGTCAGCTGCTCGCCGAGGAGACCAAGCGTCGCGACGACATCGCCAAGGCCGCGGCGGCCGAGGCGGCTCCGGCGGAAGGCGAGACCAGTGAGTGACGGGCGGCAGCTCAACGCGGCCCAGGAGCGTGCTCTGGACCTGATGTCCTACCTCGCGGTCAACCTGGTCGAGCATCCGGACGACGTGCGGATCGACCTGGTGGCGGACGGGGATCAGGACATCGTGCGCCTCCGCCTGCACCCGGACGACCAGGGCCAGTTCATCGGCAAGAACGGCCAGACGGCGCGGGCGATCCGCACCCTGCTCGCGGCATTCAGCGCGCGGGCCGGCCGGCACTTCCAGCTGGAGATCGCGGACGACTGAGCCATGGACGATTTCGTGCCCATCGCCGACGTGGTCAAGGCCGTGGGGCTGCGGGGAGAGGTGAAGCTCTACCCGCTGCTCGACTTCCACGCGCCCCTGCTCACCTCCGGGTTCCTCGTCTGGGACGACGGGACCCCGGCGGTGCTGGAGAAGGCGCGTCCGGCCGGCACCTGCGTGGCGGTCAAGCCGCAGCACTGCGACGACCGGGACACGGCCGAGCGGCAGATCGGACGCCAGCTGGGATTCTCGCGGGCCGCCTACGCGCGGCCCGACTTTCCCCGCCCGGCCGACGGCCTGCCGTTCCGCTATCTGGATCGCGAGCTGCGCGACCCCGCCGGCGAGCTGCTGGGCACGGTGCAGGAGGTGCGGCGCTACGCCACGCAGGTCCTGCTCGTCACCGAGCGCGATGGTCGCGAGGTCATGATCCCGGCGGTCGAGCCCATCCTCGAGCGCGACGACGCCCTCAGCGGACCCCTGGTGGTCCATGCGCCGGAGGGGTTGTTCGATGCTTGAGGTCAAGGTGCTGACGCTGTTCCCGGAGATGGTGCGGGCGGTGCTCGAGACGAGCATCCTGGGCCGGGCCGAGAAGCAGGGCCAGGTCCGCTACTCGGTCACCGACATCCGCGACTTCGCCGTGGACAAGCACCGCACGGTGGACGACACGCCGTACGGCGGCGGCGCCGGCATGATCATGATGGCGCCGTGCGTCGTCGAGGCGGTCGAAGCGGTGCGCGGTTCGGCCGCGAGCCCCGTCCTGCTCACCTCGCCCCAGGGCGAGCGGCTGGACGAACGGCTCACGCTCGAGCTGCTCGCCGCGGCGCGGGACGCGGGCGAGATCATCCTCGTCTGCGGGCACTACAAGGGCGTGGACGAGCGGGCGCAGCAGCTCCTCGCCATGCGCGAGGTGTCGATCGGCGACTACGTGCTGTCGGGCGGCGAGCTGCCCGCGCTGGTGATCGTCGATGCCCTGGTCCGCCGCATCGAGGGCGTGCTCCACGACGCGGCCTCGGCCGACAGCGACAGCTTCACCGCCGAGCGCGACGGCGGGCTCGACTGTCCGTGGTACACCAAGCCGCCGGTCTACCGGGACCTCACGGTCCCGGAGGTCCTGCTCTCCGGGCACCATGCCAACATCGAACAGTGGCGGCGCGAGGAATCCCGACGCCGCACCCGCGAGCGCCGTCCCGATCTGCTCGACGAGCAGCTCGACGGCGTCGCCCGAGGACGCTAGAGACGATTCTTCAACGTGCCGCTCCGGCGACGGAGCGGTCGACCCGGGTCCGCCGCGGCGGACCCCCCATACGGAGGCAGCCATGAGCAACGTCATCGACACCCTGCGCTACGAGGGACTCCGGGAGGATCTCCCCGAGTTCAACATCGGCGACACCATCCGCGTCGCCGTGCGCATCAAGGAAGGCGGCAAGGAGCGCCTGCAGAACTTCGAGGGCGCCGTCATCGCCATGCAGGGCACCGGCCAGGAGAAGTCGATCACCGTCCGCAAGCTCACCAGCGGCGTGGCGGTCGAGCGCATCTTCCCCGTCGAGAGCCCGAACCTCGGCGGCATCACGGTGGTCAAGCGGGGGCGCATCCGTCGCGCCAAGCTGTACTACCTGCGCGATAAGAGCGGCCGCAAGGCCCGCATCCGCGAGGCGCGGCGCAAGTAGCGCCGTGGCCGACCGGGTCGACCGACTCCTGGCGTTCGATGCGGAGTGCTCCCGTCAGGGGGCACTCCGTCTCGCCGGCGTCGATGAGGCGGGCCGCGGCTGCTGGGCGGGGCCGGTGGTGGCCGCCGCCGTGCTGCTGCCCGCCGGCTGGGCGCCCGCCGGCCTGGACGACTCCAAGCGGCTCTCGCCCGAGCGCCGCGATCAGCTCTTCACCGAGATCCGGACCGGCGCGGTGGCCTGGGGCGCGTGCGCCGTCGACGCCGCGACGGTCGACCGCCTCAACGTGCTCGCCGCCACCCTGGCCGCGATGGCCCGCGCGGTCGTCAAGCTGGCGGTGCGGCCGGACCTGGTGCTCGTCGACGGTCTGCAGGTGCCGGACGTCGCGTGCGAGGCTCGCCCCCTGATCAAGGGCGACGGCACGAGCGCGGCCGTGGCCGCGGCCTCGGTGGTGGCCAAGGTGCTGCGCGACCGGATCATGGTGGCCTGGGACCGGCGCTTTCCCGGCTACGGGTTCGCCGCCCACAAAGGCTACGGCGCGGCGGTTCACCGCGAGGCGCTGCACCGACTCGGGCCATGCACCCTGCATCGCCGCAGCTACCGCCCGGTGGCGGAGCTCGCCCAGGGTCGCCTCTGGAACGATCCCTGCTAGACCGACCGCGTCACCATCCTCCCGGAACGTGCAGCCGCGATGCGATCCTCCGACCTCGGTCGCCTCGGCGAGGACCTCGCGTGCGCCTTCTTCGAGGTGCACGGCTACCGCTGCCTGGCGCGGCGCTGGCGCCGCGGCGGCGGCGAGCTCGACCTCGTCGTGCGGCGGCGTGCGCTGACGGTCTTCGTCGAGGTCAAGGCCCGGGGACCCGGCAGCTACGGGCGCGCAGCCGAGGCGATCACCTCCGGGCAGCTCCGGCGTCTGCGGCGCCTGGCCTGCAGCTGGCGCCAGGAGCACGGCGCTCCGGGCGACCTCCGCCTCGACGTGGTGACGCTCGACGTGCTCGCCGAGGGGCGAGGCCTCGTGCTCCGACACTTCCCCGGGGTCGGTTGAGCGAAACCGCTGGCCGTCGGCGTCCGGGTCCGCTACAGTCCTCCGCATCCAGCCTCGCACCATGCCGGATCGCAGGAGGCGCCCGGCCCATGAACTACTGGCAACTGTTGCAACGCGCCGAGCAGGACCTCGCCGAGGGCCGCCTGCGGGCGGCCGAGACGTCGTACCACGCGGCCGTGGCCCTCCGCGCGCGCTCGGGCGGCCGCATCGTCCTCACCGAGCGCCTGCCCGACGGGCTCGGGCAAGCCTGGCGGCGGCTCCGCGGCCAGCCGCGACCGGATGCGACGGGCCGCTGGCAGGCCCGCGACGCGGCTTTCACCGCCGCGTTCGCGACCGCCGCGCGGGACCTCGCCGTCATGGTCCGCGGGCGTCTCGACCTCGGGCCCGGCGACCATCCCGAAGCCACCGCGCGCGCGCTCGAGGAAGCCCTGTTCCTGAGCGTGGACAGCCGTCTCGTGAACTGTCCCCTGACGGTGGCGGACCTCCTGCCCCCGCTGCTCGAACTCGCGCCGGTGGTCGGCCGCCTGCCCGACCTCGACCTGGTTCCGGACGCCGCCGAACTCGCTGCCGACCTGCGCGTGGGCCTCGCCGATCTCGCGCTCAGACACCTGGAGCCGCTGCCCGACGCGCCACGCCGCGCCTGGACCGTGCGCCTGCTGGAGTGGCTCGATCACGAGCCCGAGCCCCTGCCCGAGCCGGCGCTGGAGAACCGACGGCGCTGGCTGGCGGCCCGACTGGCAGACCGCGACCTCGTCGACCCCGCCGCCATCCTCGTGCGCTGGGAAGCCTGCGACCGCGACGACCAGCCGGCCGACCGGCGCCGGTGGTCGCGTCTGCGGCGGCTGGAGTTGCTGGCCGGCTGCGACCGTCGACGCCTGGACATCCCGGCCGCCCACACCGCACGGACGCTGGCGCTGGGCCTGCCGCGCGACGGCTCCGACCAGCTCGCTGTGCGGCTGACCGCCGCCCTCGCGGTCATCGACTACCGCGCGCCCGTGGCCGATCCCGCCCGGACCTGGTATTCCGGCGCGGTCGCGGAGGACGGTTGCGTACGCCTGGTGGCGTGGTGGGGCCCGTGCCCGAGGGATGTGCTGTGCTGGCGGCCGGGTACGGCGGTCGAACCGTTGCTGGCCCGGCTGCGGGCGGCCGGAGATCGCGTGGTCTGGCCTGGACACCAGTGTCCGGCGACGTTCGTCGCGGCCGCTGGCGGGCACGCGCCGGGGCGGGTGCTGCTGCCGCTGCTGGAGGTCATGCTGGAGCCCCTGCTGCCGGCCGAGGGATGGACCGAGGAGATCGGCCGCGGCCTCGCCCTCGCGCGCAGCGGACCCTGGCGCCAGGACTGGCGGCCTGATCTCGGCCTCGTCGAGCTGACGCCGCCCGGCCTCGACGGAGAGCTGCAGCCCGAACAGGCGCCGTACGCCGGAGCCATCGAGGCCGGACTGCTCTGGCTCGCCATCCTGCACCGCATCGAGGAGGCCGACCCGGCGTTGCGGGCGGGCCTCGGCGAGCTCGGTCGGCGCGGCCACCCGGCGGCCGCGTTCCTCCATGCGGCCGCGGTCCTCGGCGCGCCGGACAAGGCCGCGGTCGACGCCGGGTTCGCGGCCTGGACGCTGCCCCTGCTCTGGACGCGGCCCGATCCGCTGGCGGCCCGCGGCGAGGCCAGGGAGCCCGCGATCTCGCGGCCCGAACTCGGCGGCCAGGACGTGGCGGTGGTCTCGGGCGCCGAGCCCGCCGCCGTGATGCGGGCCTGGAGCGAGGACGACCGCCGCTGGCGGATCGTCCTGGACCGGCCTGCGCGCCTGGACGGACTCGGCCAGCTCGCCCGAGAGAGCTTCGGACCGGTGACGCTCGTTCCCGGGCACGGCCGGGTCCATCACCTCGGATCGGCGCTGGGCCGGCTCGACCGCTTCCTGCGGGACGACCGCGAGCAGGACGGCCTGCTCGCGGTCTGCCACTGGCTGCGCCTGGTGGAGACCCACAACGGCGACCTGCTCGACCACCGTTCGCGGCGCCGTCGACACGCGGGGGCCTGTCCGTTCGACGACGCCTACGCCGCGGCCATCGCCGATCTCCAGACGGAATCGCCGACGGCCGACGGTGACGGCTGGGGCGCGCAGTATGCTCAGCGGGCCCGGCGCTCCGGGCTGGTGGTCGGGCTCGCGGCGGACCTGCCGCGGGAGGCGGCGAAGCTCGACCTGCTCTGGGGCGTCTACGACGGAAGCGAGGCCAGCTGGGTGTTCCTCGACGGCGCCGCGGTCCACTGGCAACTCGGCGCCGGCGCGGGCGAGGTGCCGGTCCTGCACCACCAGGTGCTCGCCACCAGGGGCCGGCGCCACCTCTCGGTGCTGGTCGGCCGCGGCGCGTTCCCGACCGACCTGGCGGCCTGGTTCGACGAGGCGCTGGCGTCCTACGGCCGGCCCTACCACGCCGACCTCGGCGGCGGCCGGCGGCCCCGCCTGCGCCTGGCCGCGAACCTGCCGCTGCCGGCGGGTTCGGCGGATCCCGGCGCCCATGCCGCAGCCGTGCTCCAGCACCTGCTCGCGGCCGAACCCCGAACCTCCGTGCTCCTGCCGGCGGCCGACCTCGAGCGACGGTTCTGGATGGCGGCGGCGGCCGGCGATCTCGGGCCGGTCGCCTGGCAGCCGCTCGCCGATCCCACCGCCGATTGCGGTCGGCAACTGGTGGTTCCCCAGCTGGCGTCTCTCGCCCTCGAACCGGTCGCGCCGGTGGCCTCGACGCAGGCCGATCACTGGGCGCGTGCCGATCAGGAACGCGCCGCGCGGACCGCGCAGCTGCGCCGGCAGGCCGCGCTCGAGATGGCCGTCCTGCAGGCCTCCGGCGCCGCCGTGGTCGACGTGCTCGACGCCCGCTGGTGGCGGTGGTTGGTCGCCGACCAGGCCACGCCGGCCGCCGCGCTCGTCGGCGACGGTGCCGCCGAGAGCTGCGAGCTGATGCCGCCGGCCGGACCGCCACGCGCGGCCCTGGCGGCGGCGGTCCGCCAGTGGTATCGCGACCGCGGCTGCGTGCCGGGGCTTCTGCCCGGCTGGGACGGCCCGCCGCTCGTGGCCGCGCCGCCGCTCGTGCTCGAGGGCCGGCATCTGCACACCGGTGGCGCCGATCTCCTCTGGCCGCAGCTGGCCGCGACCTGCCTCGACGAGTGGGAGAGCGGCCGCCCGGCCGTACGGGCGCTGGTGATCGCCGAGGCGCCGCCGCCGGGGCTGGCGGCGCTCGTGGCCGCCATGCGTTCACCGCTGCCGGCGCTGATCGGCGACGAACCGGACCGAGCGCCTGGACCGCTGGCCTGGGCACGCCCGGCCGACCTGCTCGCCGCGCTGCGCCATGGCTTCGATCCCGGTACCCTCGATGCCGTGCTGCTCCTGGAGCTGGATGCCCTCCTGCCGGGAGCCGACCTCGGGAACCATGCGGGCGCCGCGGTCCTGGGCTGGTTGGGCCGCTGCAGGATCGGCCGCGTCGATCTGGTCGGCGGGCCGCTGTCGCCGGCCTGGCTGGCTTTCCTCGGCCGGCAACTCGGCGGCGAGGTCCACGCGAATCCGTCGGGTCCCGCCGGCTGGACCGCGGTGCGCCGGGGCTCGGTGCCGCTCACCCCACGCACCTGCCCGCAGTGCGGAGAGCACGCGCCCGGCGAGGCGGAGGGGCTGGTCTGCGGGGCGTGCGGCCAGGATCTCGGGCATCCGTGTGCGGATGGGGATCCGGTGGCGGGCGCGGCCGCCCGAGGCCGGCTCCTGCTCGGCCAGGCCGACCTGGGACGCGACGTCCCGCTGGACATCTGGGGCACGGCGGCCGAGCTGGCCGCCGTCCGCCGCGAGGCCCTGGCCGCCGGCGGACGGGCAGACCCGCACGATCTCCTGGACATCACCCTCGGCGACGGCCGCCGCTGGCGGCTCCGGCCGACGGAGGCGGGAGCCCGCGGGTCGGGCAGCCCGGCCGTGCTGCTGTCGCCGCCCGACGCGGAGGAGCGCCTGCTGCCGCGGGGGCCCCGTCGGGAACCGTCCGAGCTCGTGCTGCTGTACGACCAGGCCGATCTGCGGCACCTGGCGGTCAAGGCCGCACCGGCCGGCGTCGACCACCTGCTCGGGGTTCTCGGCGACCCCGACGCCCTGGCCGCAGTGGCCCCCGGCGCCGGCGGACCGGCGCCGACGTCGGTGACGACGTGGTCGCTCGCCTGGCTCAGCGGCCTCGGCGAGGCCGCCGTCCGCCGCCACCTCGGCCAGATGCAGTGGGCGGCGCGGCTGGATACGCCGCCCGGTGCGGCCGCCGCGGCGACGGCCCGCCCGTGCTCGGTGCGCGTGCATGCGTCGGCCCGTGACATGGAGCTTCAGCTGGGTGGCCTGGCGTCCCATCTGCAGTCGGTGGTCACCTCCCTGCACGGCGGCCTGGCGCCCGGCGTGGCCGCGCTCGTGGCCTGGCCGCGGGCCGGCGCGCAGGGCCATCCGCTGTCCGGCCAGCTCGACCGCCTGCTCACCCTGGTGGCCGATGCCGGCTGGCGGGCGGCCGTGCCCGGGGCGCCGGTCGTGATCCACGACCAGCTCGACGGTGCCTGGTTCGACGCCCGGCGGCGGATCGGTCGCCTCGGGCCGGTCGCGCCGCTGGCCGACGGCCTCGCCGCGCTGCTCGATCGCTTCTCCCTGTGGTGCGACGACCTCCTGCGCGACGCCTCGCGGGTCGACACGGGCTACCTGCTGCGCGTCGCGCATCCCGAGGACGTCTGGCCCTGGCTGGTGCTCGGTCAGGAGCTCGGGTTCTGGGCCGTGAGCCCGGGCCTGGACGGCATGGTGGTGGACGTCGAGGACGTCCGCGCCGCGCGGGAGCCGGCCGGCGGCGTGGGCGTCGACGCCGTCGCCGACCTCCTGCGTCAGCAGGCCACGGCCGCGGCGGTCTGGCGCGACCGGCTGGCCGCCACGCCGCCGGGTGGCACCCTGGTCGAACCGTCGCGACCGACGGCGGTGGGCGGGACGCGGCGCTGGTGGCGGAAGGGCTCCCAGGATCCGCTCGACGGGGTCGTCGCCGAGGTGCGGACGTTCGTCGCGGCGCCGCGCCAACGGACCCTCGTGCTGGCCGGCGCGCTGGGCACGGGACGGCTGCAGGCCCTGCTGATGTCGCTGGAGGCGTCGGCGGCCGGACGCGCGGCCGAGATCTGGTGCCCCGATCCGGAGACGGCCATGCGGGTCCACCTGCTGGCCCGCGCCTGCCGGCCGGACTGGCGGCCCGACCTGCACGTGGCTGCCGAGGCCACCGAGGCCGCCATCGCTCCCCGGGCCCCCGCCGAGCGGCGGCCCGTCGTGCTCCTGGAGGCCCAGCGCCTGCCGAGCGGCCTCCGCTACAAGCTCCAGGACACGGGACGGGAGCCGGGGCTGCTGATGACCGTCGACCCGGATCTGGCCGCACCCGGGGAGACCTGGGAAGACCTGTTCGTCGCCACCCCGCGAGAGGCCGACGTGCGGCGCCTGCGCATCCCGATGCTGCCGGCGCGGCTGCCGTGGGAGGTGACCCAGATGTTCGCCGCGGCGCCCGGCCGGGACACGCGTCCGCACCGGCGCGAGCGGGGACAGGTCAACGTCAGGCGTGCCGGGACCATCGTCGAGTGCGCCGCCTCTGTCACCGCTGCCAGGTCGTCCGGCCAGCTCGGCGACCACGTGCTCGTGCTCGCTCCCCATGCCGAGGACGTCGCGCTCCTGGCGCGGGCCCTGTCCGACCGCGGTTGGTCGGCGGTGCGCCGACGCGACCTGGCGGCCCTGATGCTGCCCGGCATCCTGGAGGCGGTGGCGGTGATGGCCGACGCCCACCGCCTGCGACACGGCGAATGGCCGGGCGGCCCCGGTGCCGAGGCGGCCGGGCGACCGCTCCTGCCCGATCTCACCGGACCGGACCAGGCCGGCCGCTGGGCCGGCTGGCTGCGGACGCGGCCCGAGGCGGACCTCGACCGGGCGGGCGAACTGCTCGACCGCTGGCGACGGTCGCCCTGGGGCGAGGCCGCCGGCAGCTCGGCGGTGGCGCGGCGACGCGTGGCGGCCTGGTGCGAGGGCCCCGGGACGTCGCCGGCCGGTTGCCTGCCGCCGGACATGTGGCGGCTCTGGCGGCACGCCGTGGGCGCGGCCGTCGGCCGCCAGGATCTGCAGCCGGTGGGTGCGACCGCCATCCTCGCGATCGCCGACGCGCCGGCGGCGGGTCCGGCCGAGTCGCTGGCCTACGTCTGCTTCGGCTCCGAACCGGCCCTGGTGCACCGCCACGCCCTCGGCCAGGCCACCGATCGCATCCTGGTGCTCTACCAGGAGCGGTCGCCGTTGCCGGGCGACGGGGAGGCATGACCCGGGCGCGGCTTGTCTCCGTCCGTTCCGGCTGCTAGTTTCCAGGCATCCGGTCGCCGAGCCTGTCCGCGCGCGCCCGTTCCCGCCTGCCGACACCAGGAGCTGCCATGGACCACGAACTGCCCTTCGAGCCGTACCGCGTCAAGGTGGTCGAGCGTATCCACCGCGTGCCACGCGAGCAGCGCCAGCGTCTGCTCGAAGCCGCCGAGTACAACGTGTTCAAGATCGCGTCGTCGGCCATCTACATCGACCTGCTCACCGACAGCGGCACGTCGGCCATGAGCGACCGGCAATGGGCGGCCATGATGACCGGCGACGAGGCCTACGCCCAGAGCCGCAGCTGGGACGACTTCGAGCGCACCGTCCGCGACCTCACCGGCTACCGCCACGTGATCCCCTGCCACCAGGGCCGTGCCGCCGAGAACCTGCTCTTCGGCGTGCTCGTGCACGAGCAGCACGTCGTGCCCAACAACATCCACTTCGACACCACGCGCGCCAACGTGGAATTCCGCGGGGCGGTGGCCCTGGATTGCGTGTGCGACGAGGGCCTGGACCCGAACCTCGAGGCGCCGTTCAAGGGCGACATGTCGCTCGCCAAGCTGGAGGCGGCGTTCACCCGGTACGGCGACCGCATCCCCTTCGTGATGCTCACCATCACCAACAACAGCGGCGGCGGCCAGCCCGTGAGCCTGGCCAACGTCAAGGCGGTACGCCGGGTCTGCGAATCGCACGGCGTGAAGCTGTACCTCGACTGCGCGCGGTTCGCCGAGAACGCCTGGTTCATCAAGCGGCGCGAGGCGGGGCAGGGCGATCGCAGCATCGAGGACATCGCCCGCGAGTTCTTCAGCCATGCCGACGGCTGCACGATGAGCGCCAAGAAGGACGCGCTGGTGAACATCGGCGGCTTCATCGCGTTGAACGACGACAGGGTGGCCCAGTGCCTGGCGGCGCGCCTGATCATCCAGGAGGGGTTCCCCACCTACGGCGGCCTCGCGGGCCGTGACCTGGCGGCGATCGCCGAGGGCCTGCGCGAGGTCGTCGACGAGGAGTACCTGACCTACCGCATCGAGCAGGTCCAGCGCATCGGCGCCCGGCTCGACGGACACGGCGTGCCCTACCTGCGGCCGGCCGGCGGCCACGCCATCTACCTCGACGCCAAGGCCATGCTGCCGCACATCCCGCCCAACCTGTTCCCGGGCGTGAGCTTCGCCGCCGCCCTCTACCTCGAGGCCGGCGTGCGCGCCTGCGAGATCGGCAGCCTGATGTTCGAGCACGTCGATCCGGACACCGGCGACATGGTGTCGCCGGAGATGGAACTCGTGCGGCTGGCCATTCCCCGCCGGGTCTACAGCCACACGCAGCTCGACTACGTGGCCGACGCCTGCGCCCGGGTGCGTGACCTCGGCGAGCGTCTGCGCGGCCTCGAGGTCGTGTGGCAGCCGGCTGCGTTGCGCCACTTCCTCTGCCGGCTGCAGCCCGTCGGCGGCGCCTCGCTGATCGCCGTATGAGCGCCGGCGGGCCCTGCCGCGTGAGCGTCGTACCGGCCGACTGGCCGCTTGCCTCGTTGCTCGTCGGTGCGGCGGAGACGGCGCTGGAGCGGCTGGAACCCCCGCTGGAGCTCGCCGAATGCGAGCTGGTGGCCGACGCCCTGGCGGCCGACGACCGGACCTGGCTGCGTCTGCGCGAAGGACCCGTGGGCTGGCGGCTGCGGCTCTGGCTGCATCCCGACCAGGTGCTCACCGATCGCCCGGGACACGGCCACCTCGCGGTCATCGGCAGCGAGTGGCGCCTCGGGCCGATCCCCGGGGCGGAGACGCCGCCGGCGGAGGCCGAGTTCTCGTTGCCGAACGCCCAGCGTTTCCTCTACCAGCAGTTCATGCTCGCCGGCGACGTCATCGCCGGGCGACTGATACCGGCGGAGGTGCCGCCGTCGCTCGTCGAGGCGTTCCAGGAGGCGTGGCTGATCGGCATCGACGGCCGCCTGCAGCGGCTCGGTCTGCCGCACCTCAGCGCGGGGGAGCGGCGGGCCGGATTCCTGCGCCTGTTCGCGCCCGCCGGCGTGGTCACCCCGGGCCACTGGGCGATCTTCAACGCGCTCTGGGACGGGACGCTGTCCACGCAGGGCGACGTCCTCGCGAAGGTGCGCCTTTTGCCCGCTCTGGTCCGCCAACGCGGCGCCTGAGCGGCCTGTCCGCGCGGGCATCGGCATTTGCTTTTTCCAGGCCGAGGCCCCAATTTCATGCCAGTGGCCCCCGCTGCTCACGCGTACGTGTTGACGGGGCTGCGCCATGAGTCTTACATTCCGCTGCATGCGAGTCTGGGCGGCGCCTCGGGGCGTCGCGTTCCGAGTCCCCCAAGGGAGGTTAGAGTCCATGAAGGTGTCGCGTTGCTGGACGTCCTTGTTTGTGCTATCGCTGGCGAGCCTGGTCCTCGTGGGCCTGCTGGGCTGCGGCGAGGAAGTCGTGGTCGACCCCTACCAGTACGCCTCCCTGAACGCCATCATGAAGGGGACGGTGAAGGACACCATCCACACCAAGTACGAGAACGCCAAGGGTGAGATGGTGGAGTACGGCCTGTTCGATTTCGAGATCGACGCCCCCGAGTTCGACTACGTCGAAGGCGACATCGGCATCGTGCGCGACGGCAACCAGCTCTACTTCTTCGTCGCCCGGGACCTCGAGACGCTGGCCCCGCGCCTGGCCGGCACGCTCCTCGGCGTCAAGCAGACGTTCAGCCCGCAGCCCACCCACCTGGTGCTCGAGCGCATCAAGCGCAACGGCGTCATCGAGGCCGACAGCCTCAAGGCGCCCCAGGGCTACGTGCTGCCCAAGCTGCTGCGCGCCGGCGCGGTGGACCTCACCGAGCCCGGCAACGACATGACGCCGGCCAGCTGGAAGGACCGCAAGACCCTCACCATCCTGCTGCCCGAGAACGAGGGCGACCCCCTGCTGCGGTTCCAGACCGGATTCGACCGCCTGGTGAAGGTGCCTCGCCACGACCTCACCGAGGAGGAGCGGGCCAACCCCAACGAGGACAACATGGCGTACTACGTCGTGCTGCCCATGGGCTCGTGGCAGATCGTCGACCTGGCGCCCGGCGCCCACTACATGCTCGACCTGCTGATCGCCAAGGACCTGCCGCTGCTCGGCTCGGTGTCGCCGGCGAGCTGGGTCGAGGATTACGCGGCCCGCAAGGAGGAGCACGAGGTGATCGGCCACGTGGTCGGCACCCTGCGCCTGAACTGGTTCAAGTACGCCAACGCGTTCGTCGAGGGTTACCACTCCGAGTTCTAGACCGGCGCCGACCCGGTTGCGGAATACACGCGAGCCCCCGCCGATGGCGGGGGCTCGCGTATGCCGGCAACCGCCGACTCATCCAAGCAGCTGCGCCAGCTCCCAGTTCTGCAGCACGATGGCCTTGTCCGCGCCGCCCTTCTTGGCCAGCGGGCTCGTCTTGAACTTGTTGGCCACGATCCCGACCGCCACGCCGTGCTTGCCGGACAGCAGCAGCTCGGTCGCGTGGTTGGCGATGCGCGTGGCGAGGATGCGATCGAAGGCGCTCGGCGCGCCGCCGCGCTGGATGTGCCCGAGCACCACCATGCGGACCGGCCGGTTGAGGCGGCTGTTGATCTCGTAGGTGATCTGGCTCGCCCGGCCCGCCCCCTCGGCCACGATGATCAGGGCGTGGTACTTGCCCTTCTGGTAGGCCTCCTCGATGTTGTGGCAGATGGTGTTGACGTCGTACTTGAGCTCCGGCACCAGGGTCTCCTCGGCGCCGGTGGCCATGGCCACCTGGGCGGCCAGCAGGCCGTAGTCGCGCCCCATGACCTCGATGACGAAGATGCGGCCGTGGCTCGAGGCGGTGTCCTTGATCTTGTCGACGGCGTCGACGGCGATGTTCAGGGCCGTGTCGTAGCCGATGCTGCGATCGGTGCCGGGGATGTCGTTGTCGATGGTGGCAGGCACGCCGACCACCGGCAGCTCGAACTGCTTCAGCAGCTTGTCCGCGCCGCGGAAGCTGCCGTCGCCGCCGATCACCACCAGGCCGTCGAGCTTCAGCTTCTTCAGCGCCTTGGCCATCGCCCCGTCGCCCTCGTCGGTGGCGAATTCGGGGTAGCGGAACGTGCGCAGGATCGTGCCGCCGAGGTGCAGGATCCCGCTCACCGAACCCGGCCCCATGACGTCGGCGTCCGCTTCCACCAGGCCCTGCCAGCCGCGGCGGATGCCGATCGCCTCGCCGCCGTGGTGCCAGACCGTGCGCACCGTCGCGCGGATGGCCGCGTTCATTCCCGCGGCGTCGCCACCACCGGTCAACACTCCGATGCGTTTCATGAATCTCCTCCGGCCGGCGGATCGTTCCGCTCGGCCCGCTGGGCGTGGTCCCGGTGCCAGGCCTCGATGCGTTCGAGGCGGGCTAGCAACGCGTTCCCAGCCCTTGCCGCGGGGCTGATAGAAGCGGCGGTCCGCCAGGCCTCCGGCAGGCAGCGCATGGCCGCCACGCCGTCCTGCGTGTCGTGGGCATACTCGTAGTCCCGGCCGTACCCCAGGTCCTTCATGGTGCGGGTGGACGCGTTGCGCAGATGCAGGGGGACGGGGATTGTGCCCGGGCGACCTTCTGTCCACCGCCCTGGCCGCGGTGTAGATCGCGTTGCTCTTGGGGGCGAGGGCCAGGTAGACCGCCGCCTGATTGAGGGCCAGGCCGCCCTCGGGCATCCCGAGGAAGTGCACGGCGTCGCGGGCGGCCAGGGCCTGGGTGAGGGCCTGCGGATCGGCCAGGCCGACATCCTCGCTCGCGAATCGCACCAGCCGGCGCGCGATGTAGAGGGGGTCTTCGCCGCCCGCGAGCATCCGGCCGAGCCAGTAGACCCCGGCCTGGGCGTCGCTGTTGCGCAGGCTCTTGTGCAGGGCGCTGATGAGGTTGAAATGCTCCTCGCCGGACCGGTCGTAGCGCACGGCGCGGTGCTGGATGAGCTGGTCGAGCTGGTCGATGTCGATGGCCGCCGGCAGCTCCGGATCGCCGTGGCGGCGCCGCTCCTGCACGGCGGCCGTGACGGCGTCGAGCAAGCCCAGGGCCTGCCGCGCGTCGCCCTCGGACAGCTCCGCCAGGGCCGTGAGGGCCCGCTCGGTGAGGACGACGTCGCGGTCGGCGAGGCCGTCATGGCGGGCGAGGGCGCGCGGAGCAGGTCGCGCACGTCGCCCGTGCCCAGCGGTTCGAGCACGAACAGGCGCATGCGCGACAGGAGCGCCGCGTTGATCTCGAAGCTCGGATTCTCGGTCGTGGCGCCGATCAGGGTGATGTCGCCGCGCTCGACCCAGGGCAGCAGCGTGTCCTGCTGCGCCTTGTTGAAGCGATGGATCTCATCGAGGAACAGCACCGTGCGGCGGCCAGTGGCCCGGGCGAGGCGCTCGGACTCGGTCATCACCGCCTTCAGCTCCTTGCTGCCGACCCGCACCGCGCTGTACTCCAGGAAACGGGCCGACGTGTGCTGCGCCACCAGCCTGGCCAGGGTCGTCTTGCCGCAGCCCGGGGGACCCCAGAACAGCAGCGACGGCAGGCGGTCGCCCTCGATGAGCGGGCGGAAGGGGCCGTCGGGCGCGAGGAGCCTGGTGTGGCCCACCATCTCCTCGAGGCGGACCGGTCGCAGGCGATCGGCCAGCGGTCGGGACGCGTCGGCGTCGGCGCCCGCGAGGGCGTCGGCGGCGGCTTCGTCGGAACCGGGGTGGAAGAGGTCGGCGCACATGGGCACGATAGTAGCGTACCGCCGGCGGCTGGCAAGCGACGGTTCGCCGCGTTGACGGCGGCCGGCCGACCCACTACTCTCCGGGGTTCGACCCTCGTTCACCCCGTCCGCCGGGAGCGACCATGGCGCGCGCCAACCTCATCATCCTCGACGGCGTCGGCGTCGGCCGGGCCCCGGATGCCGACCGTTACGGCGACGCCGGCAGCGACACCCTGGGCAACCTGGCGCGCCAGCAAGGTGGCCTGACGCTGCCCACCCTCGCCGCCCTCGGCCTCGGCAACCTGCACGACGTCGCGGGCGTGGCGCCGGCCGCGCGGCCGCGCGCCGCCTTCGGCCGGCTGCGGGAGCGTTCGGCGGGCAAGGACTCGACCACCGGTCACTGGGAGCTCATGGGCCTGATCACCGAGCGGCCGTTCCCGACCTATCCCGACGGGTTCCCGGCCGATCTCATGGCCGCGTTCAGCGCCCGTACCGGCCATGGCTGGCTGGGCAACAAGGCCGCCAGCGGCACCGCCATCATCGACGAGCTGGGCGACGAGCACGTCCGCACCGGCAAGCTCATCGTCTACACGTCGGCCGACTCGGTCTTCCAGATCGCCGCCCACGTGGACGTCATCCCGCTCGCCGAGCTCTACCGGGTCTGCGAGGTCGCACGCGAGCTGCTGGTTCCGCCGCACGAGGTGAGCCGGGTCATCGCCCGCCCGTTCCAGGGATCGAGCGGGCGCTACACGCGTACCGCGGACCGCCACGATTTCTCCGTCGCTCCGGGCCCGGGCCTGGTGCTCAACGCGTTGCGGTACCACGGCGTGCGGGTGCAGACCATCGGCAAGATATACTACCTGTTCGCCGGAGTCGGCATCGACGCGACGGTCAAGAGCCGCGACAACGCCGAGGGGATGCGTTTACTCGAGGAGGGCTATCAGGCCCTCGCCGACCCGGGCTTCCTGATGCTCAACCTCGTGGATTTCGACATGCTCTGGGGTCACCGCAACGACCCCGCCGGCATGGCCGACGGGCTGCGCCGCTTCGATGCGTGGCTGGCGGGCTTCCTGCCCCGGCTCGCGGCGGGCGACCTCCTGCTCATCACGGCCGACCACGGCAACGATCCCACGACGCCGAGCACCGACCACTCGCGGGAGGAGGTGCCGCTCCTCGCCGTCCTCGGCGGCCGGGACCTGGGCTGCGACCTCGGCGTGCGCGGCAGCTTCGCCGACCTCGGCGCCACGGTCCGGGAGTTCTTCGGCCTCCCGCGAGGGGCCGTCGGCAGCAGTTTCCTCGGCGAGATCCTCCCCGGAAAGGCGTCGCCATGACCGATCTGGAACGCGACCTCATCGAGGCGGCCCGCCGCGTCCGCGAACGGAGCTACTCGCCGTACTCCCGCTTCCGGGTGGGCGCGGCGCTGCGCTGCGACGACGGCGCCGTCATCACCGGCACCAACGTCGAGAACGCCAGCTTCGGCCTGTCGATCTGCGCCGAGCGGTCCGCCGTCGCGCGGGCGATCGCCGAGGGCCGACGCCGCTTCACCGCCATCGCCATCGTGGCCGATCCGGACCTGCCGACCCCTCCCTGCGGCGCGTGCCGCCAGGTGCTGCTCGAGTTCGCCCCCGACCTGGACGTCATCCTGGCCGGCGCGCAGGGCGCCGACGGGCCGATCATCCGCACGACGGTCCGGGAGCTGATGCCTCACGCCTTCAGCGATTTCCCCGGCTCGCGGACCCCGCGACCCGGAACGGAGACTCCATGAGCGACGGCTGGACCATCGGCGGCAACGCCCGCCGCGAGGAAGTCTTCCTGCGCGCCTATGCGGGCCCCGGCGCCCGGCGCGCCGACGTCGAGCCGGCGTCGGCGCGCACCCCGGACGACCTCGCCGCCTGCCTCATCCACACGCTGCTGCGCCCCGACGCGGGCCGCGACGAGGTGGACGGCGCCTGCCGCGCGGCGCTGCGCCACGGCTTCGGCGCCGTCTGCGTCAACCCCCGGTTCGTGTCGTTCGGCGCCCAGAAGCTCCAGGACTCGGCCGTGCTGCTGTGTTCGGTGGTCGGCTTCCCGCTCGGCGCCAGCGACACCGAGATCAAGGCCCTCGAGGCCCGGCGTTGCGTGCAGCTCGGGGCTGCCGAGGTGGACATGGTCATCCCCATCGGCGCCCTCCGCGAGGGTGCGCCGGCGGCGGTCTTCCGCGACGTCGCCGCCGTCCGACGCGAGACCATGGGTTTGGCGACGTTGAAGGTGATCGTGGAGTGCGGCCTGCTGGCCGACCCGCAGAAGGAACTCGCCTGCCGGATCGCCGTCGACGCCGGAGCGGACTACGTCCAGACCGGCACGGGCTTCGCGGGCGGCGACGCCACCCTCGACGACGTCCGCCTCCTGCGCGATGCGGTGGGCCCGTCCGTGGGGGTGGTCGCCGCCGGAGGGATCCGGGATCGGATCACGGCGGAGGCGATGCTGGCGGCCGGAGCGTGCCGCCTGGCGACCAGCCACGGCACCGCGATCCTGGCCCCCTAGCGGCGGCAGGGAGATCACGGGCCGCAAACGAGCGCGATGGCCGGGCCATCGGGACACGGGAGCACCATGGACGTCCTGGAGATCATCGAGGCCAAGAAGCACGGGCGCGAGCTGTCGACCGACCAGATCGCCAGCCTGGTCGATGGGTTCACCGCGGATGTGGTGCCGCGCTACCAGATGGCCGCCTTTCTCATGGCGGTGTGGTTCCGGGGGATGACCCCGCGCGAGATCGCCGACCTCACCGAGTGCATGCGCGCCTCCGGCAGCCAGCTCGACACCTCCGACCTCGGCGGGCCCACCGCCGACAAGCATTCCACCGGCGGCGTCGGCGACAAGGTGTCGCTCCTGCTCGCGCCCCTGGCGGCCGCGTGCGGTCTGCGGGTGCCGATGCTCTCGGGCCGCGGCCTCGGGCACACCGGCGGCACGCTCGACAAGCTCGAGGCCATTCCGGGCTACCGCATCCACCTCGCCAACGCTGCGTTCCTCGACGTCGTCCGCGACGCCGGCTGCGCCATCGTCGGCCAGAGCGGCGACATCGCGCCGGCCGACGGGCGCATCTACGCCCTGCGGGACGTCACGGCGACCGTCGATTGCGTGCCGCTCATCACGGCGTCGATCATGTCGAAGAAGCTGGCCGCCGGTCCCCAGACCATCGTCATCGACCTGAAGTGCGGCAGCGGCGCCTTCATGACCGACCTCGAGCGCGCCCGCGAACTGGCCGCCGCCCTGGTGGCCGTGGGGGAGGCCTATGGGCGCCGCATGGCCGTCAGCTTCACGGACATGAGCCAGCCCCTCGGCGTGGCCGTGGGCCACGCCACGGAGACGCTGGAGGCCTTCCAGGCCCTGCGCCCGGATGGGCGACGGACCGCGCCGCCCGATCTGGTCGCGATCACCGAGGATCTGACGGCGTCGATGGTGCACACGGCCGGCCTCGAGGGCGACCGCGAGGCCGCGCTCGCGCGGGTACGGGCGGCGTGGGACGACGGGCGCGCCTGGGCGTGCCTCGAACGCTGGATCGACGCCCAGGGCGGTCGCCTGCGGTACGACGATCCCGATCTCGGACTCGCGGTGGCGCCGGTGGCCGAGGAGGTGGCGGTGCCGGGTGCCGGCTGGCTGGAGGTCGTCGATGCCCGGGCGGTCGGCCTGGCCCTGGCCGACCTGGGCGGCGCCCGGCTCGAGGTCGAGGATCGCATCGACCACGCCGCGGGCATCGACTGGCTGGTCAGGACGGGCTGCCAGGTCGCGGCCGGTCAGCCGCTGGCCCGTCTGCGGGGCGGTTCGCCCGCGGGCCGCGACCGTGCGCGACGTCGGCTGCTGGCGGCCGTGCTGGTGAGGCCGGAGGTCGTCGCGCCCAGGCCGTTGATCCTCGACCGCGTGCCGGGTCCGAACGTCTAGAAATCGTCCTCGGCGGACCGATCGAGGGTGTTGAATCCGCGGTCGATCCCGCGCCCGTCATGGACTCCGGCTCCATGCACATCGCACACCGCCTGCGGCATGCTTCCGGGCAGGAACACCTCGGTGGCCGTGGAATCGCAGGCGGCCGTGGCGATGAGGCCCGAGACGAGGCAGACCCGTTCCTCGGTGATGGCGGGCGGCCGCACGAACGCCTCGTCGCCGTGCTCGTCGGTCACCTGCCCCATGAACTTCGCCCAGATGGGCAGGGCCTGGTGCGCGCCGGTGGCGGTGCGTCCCATCGGGTGCGGATCGGCGAACCCCACCCAGATGCCGGTGCAGAAGCTCGGCGTGTACCCGCAGAACCAGGCGTTGGTGCTCTCGTTGGTGGTGCCGGTCTTGCCGGCGCCGGTCTTGGTGAAGCCGCGCCAGCGCGCCCCGCGGCCCGTGCCTTCCTTGAGCGTGGTCTCCAGGAGGTTGGTCATGAGGTAGGCCTCGGCCGGGTCGAGCACCTCATACTGGCGGATGCGGGTCTGTTCGAGCACCTCGCCGTCGAGGGTCTCCACGCGGGTGACCAGGTGCTGATCGACCCGGACGCCATGATTGGCGAACGTGGAATATGCGCCCACCACCTCCCGCAGGGTCACCTCCCCGGCACCGAGGAACAGCGCCGGCACGTGGGGCAGCTCGGAGGTGAAGCCGAGGCGTCGGACGTTCTCGAGCACGGGCTCGAGTCCGAAGTCGAGGTAGAGCTTGGCCGTGGGCGCGTTGATCGACCGGCTCAGGGCATACCGCAGCGTGACCGGCCCCTGGAAGCGCCCGGAGAAGTTCTTGGGGCGCCAGAGGCTGGTGCCGGTGTCGAGCACGAACGGGGTGTCGAGCAGGATGCTGGCCGGGTTGTAGCCCTGCTGCAGCGCCGTCAGGTAGACGAACGGTTTGAAGATCGAGCCGGGCTGCCGCAAGGCCTGCCACGCGTTGTTCCAGCGGCTGTCGGCGAAGTCGCGCCCACCCATCATCGCGAGGATCGCCCCGGTGCGCACGTCCTGCAACAGGCCGGCGCACTGCAGGTATGCGACCGCTTCGGGCGCCTCGCCAATGGCGGTCAGGCTGTCGTAGCGGGCCTTGGTCATGGGATAGTCGAACTCGTCCTCGAGGACGGCCATGTGCTCGGCGGCCGCGGCCTCGAGCCAGCGCTGGTAACGGGGCTCGAGGGTCGTCCAGACGCGCAGGCCGTCGGTGTAGAGGCGGTCGGCGCCATAGGTCTGCTCGAGGTACTTGCGGACCTCCTCGACGTAGTAGGCGGCGAAACCGGCCTCTCGCGGGAGCGTTCGGGATCGACGACCTCGACGGGCACCGCGTCGATCTCGCGCGCCTGCTCGGCGGTGAGCTTGCCCGCCAGGACCATGGACTGCAGGACGGTCGTGCGGCGCCGATAGGCCGCGTCGAGGGCGTGAAGGGCGAGTAGCGTTCCGGCAGCTGGATCATGCCGGCGATCATGGCCGATTCGCCGGGCGAGAGCGACCAGACGTCCTTGCCGAAGAACAACCGCGACGCCGCCTGCACCCCGTAGGTGCCCTTGCCCAGGTAGATCTGGTTGAGGTACATGGCCAGGATCTCGTCCTTGGTGTAGATCTGCTCGATCTGCACGGCGAGGATCATCTCCCGGGCCTTGCGGGACAGGGTCTTCTCGAAGGTCAGGAACAGGTTGCGCGCCAGCTGCATCGTCAGGGTGCTGGCGCCGGGCCGCCCCCGCCCGAGCACGTTGTCCAGGACGATCTTCACCACCCGCTTCATGTCGATGCCGTAGTGGTCGTAGAAGCGACGGTCCTCGATCGAGACCACGGCGTCCTTGAGTGCTGGGGGATCCGCTCCAGGGGCACGACCGTGCGGTTCTGGGTGTAGAACTCCTGCAGCGTGTCGCCGTTGGCGGCCAGGATGACCGTCTTCTCCGAGGGCTGGATGTTCCGCAGCCGGTCGAGGGCCGGCAGATCCCGGGACAGGCGATCGACCGCCACCAGCGACAGCCCGACCGCGGCCAAGACGCCCAGCAGGAAGGCCGCCAGGAGCCGCCGGACCCAGCGGCGGGGATGGTCAGGGTGAGCGGATTGATCATGGGCATGCCTTTCCCGGCGAGGTCTCGCGTCCGTGCAGGGGTACCTTAGAGATCACCGGACCCGCGTCAAAGCCAGGCAAACGGGGTGTGAGAGTTTTTTTCGGCCGCTTGCAGATTTCTCTTTGACACTACCGGGAGTTACGCATAGATTGCGCCTCCGTTGCCGACGCGAACACGGACGGTCACTTTCCGGTTCCGGACCCGCCCGGCAGCACCGCCAGAAACCCACGGGGGTTGCGGCGGAAGGGCTTCGAAAAAAAGTTCAACTTCTTGGTTGACACCGACGAAGCTCTCGACTAGATTCAGCGACCGCCCCCGAGGGACGCAAAAGACTCTCGGCGCGGAAAAGACCGTCGGCAAGACCTGCGGTCCCGATCTTTGACAACGGAATAGCGTGCGATGGCCCGAACGTGAATTTCGAGCCTCTGGTCGGGCTCTGCCGCCGCTTGCGGGGGCCGGGTCCGGGACAGAGGCCTTGCGAAACGCAAATAGCACAGGAAGATTCCTGTTGCTCAATAGTTTTATTGACAACGGAGAGTTTGATCCTGGCTCAGAACGAACACTGGCGGCGTGGATTAGGCATGCAAGTCGAACGGGAAAGCTCCCTTCGGGGGGTGAGTATAGTGGCGAACGGGTGAGTAACGCGTGGGAAACCTGCCCTTTTGTGGGGGATAACAGGCCTAACGGCCTGCTAATACCGCATACGTCCCCGGGGTCGCATGGCCCTGGGAAGAAAGGTGGCCTCTCCTTGGAAGCTGCCGCAGAAGGATGGTCCCGCGTCCCATTAGCTTGTTGGTAGGGTAACGGCCTACCAAGGCGACGATGGGTAGCCGGCCTGAGAGGGTGTCCGGCCACACTGGGACTGAGATACGGCCCAGACTCCTACGGGAGGCAGCAGTCGAGAAGCTTCGGCAATGGGCGAAAGCCTGACCGAGCGACGCCGCGTGAGCGATGAAGGTCCTATGGATTGTAAAGCTCTGTCAGATTGGGAAGAAAACTTCGCGGCGAATAACCGCGAAGCTTGACGGTACCATCAGAGGAAGCACCGGCTAACTCCGTGCCAGCAGCCGCGGTAATACGGAGGGTGCAAGCGTTGTTCGGATTCACTGGGTATAAAGGGTGCGCAGGCGGCCTAGTAAGTCAGGGGTGAAATATGACGGCTCAACCGTCAAACGGCCTCTGAAACTGCCTGGCTTGAGTCCGGGAGAGGATGGTGGAATTCCTGGTGTAGCGGTGAAATGCGTAAATATCAGGAGGAACACCGATGGCGAAGGCAGCCATCTGGCCCGGTACTGACGCTCATGCACGAAAGCTAGGGGAGCGAACAGGATTAGATACCCTGGTAGTCCTAGCCGTAAACGATGGGCACTAGGTGTTGGAGGAGTCTACCCCTTCAGTGCCGCAGCTAACGCATTAAGTGCCCCACCTGGGGAGTACGATCGCAAGGTTGAAACTCAAAGGAATTGACGGGGGCCCGCACAAGCGGTGGAGCATGTGGTTTAATTCGATGCAACGCGAAGAACCTTACCTGGGCTTGACATGCAGGGGACAGGCGTAGAAATACGTCCTTCTTCGGACTCCTGTACAGGTGCTGCATGGCTGTCGTCAGCTCGTGTCGTGAAATGTTAGGTTAAGTCCTGCAACGAGCGCAACCCCTGTCTTCAGTTGCCATCAGGTAATGCTGGGGACTCTGGAGAGACTGCCGGTGACAAACCGGAGGAGGGTGGGGACGACGTCAAGTCATCATGGCCCTTACGTCCAGGGCTACACACGTGCTACAATGGTCGGTACAATGGGCAGCGATACCGTGAGGTGGAGCGAATCCCAAAAAGCCGGC
>JAWKQQ010000016.1:0-124181 GCA_041390065.1 Candidatus Krumholzibacteriia bacterium | reverse complement strand
CCCGGCCGGCAGCCCCAGGAACATCAGCGGGAACTTGAACCGCGACCAGTGCAGCGCGCGCTCACGCGGCAGGAGCTGCCAGAGCTGGGCACCGAGCAGGAAGCAGAAGGGCACGGTCACGAACGCGGTCAGGGTCTGCGGCACCAGCTTCTCGAGGAACGGCGCGAAGACCAGGGCGGCCAGGAAGCCCAGCACGACCGACGGCAGGCTCGCCATCAGCTCGATCACCGGCTTGATCTTGGCCTTCGTGCGGGGGTGCAGGAACTCCGACGTGTAGATGGCCGCCGCCCAGGCCAGCGGCAACCCGAACAGCAGGGAGTAGAAGGTAGCCTTGATGGTGCCGAAGATGAGCGGCACCAGACTGTACTTGGGCTCGAAGCTGTCGGTGGACGCCGACGACTGCCAGACGTAGGTCGGCTCGCTGTAGCCCTCGTACCAGACCTTGCCCATGAGGGTCTTCCAGTTGATCTCCGGATGCGGCGCGTGGATGGTCCAGATCCTGGCGTCCCCCGCGGCCAGCGTGAACAGGAGGTCGTCGCGCGGGCTGATCGACACGAACTCCACGGGCTCGCCGTCGCCGTCGGTCTTCAGGGTGGCCAGCAGCTGATCGCTGGTGACGTGGTAAAGGGCCACCGTGCCGTCGGCGAAGCCGGCCGCCATGGTGCGCGCGCGGGCCGACGAGGCCAGGGTGGTGGCCACCGAACCCTGGGGCGCGAGGTCATGGGCCAGGGCGAGGGCCAGGCCGTCGGTGGTCTCGTCGCGCCGGTCGGCCACCCGGAACCAGACCCGGATGTGGCCGGCGTCGTCGCCCACGACCAGCGAGGTCTTGCCGATCTGCCAGGTGACCGCGCTGATCCGGCGGCCCCTCTCGGGCAGCAGGTCGGTCTCCTCGGCCAGCTCGGGCGCCGTGGCGTCGCGGACGTCGAGGCGGAGGGTCCGCCCGTTGGGCCAGATCAGGAGCGCGTTGTCTCCCTGGCCCGTCAGGAAGAGGTACGTGGGATTGATCCCGCTGTCGCCCAGCAGGCCCTCGGCGGCCAGGTCGAGGCTCTTGCCGACCAGCGTGCGGGTGGTCTGGCCGGTCAGCAGGTTGCGCCGCTCGCGCAGCTGGCGCACGTGCACCGCGCCGGTCGCGTCGAGCGCGGCGAACACCACGCCCCGGCCCGAGACCGCCTCGTCGACCTCGGCGATCGCCGCGGGCGCCAGCGGCAACGGATCGCTGAGGTCCAGCACCAGGTACTGGTAGCGCAGCTGGTTCTCGGGGGTGCGTTCGACCACGCCGTCCCGGTAGGGGGCGGCCTGTCCGACGGCGAGGGTCGCCAGCGCGGCCGGCGCCGACTCCAGGGACACGAACTCGGTGGCGAAGCCGAGGGTGCCGTAACGGATCGAGCCGTCGGCGTAGCCGAGGGTGCAGTGGTCGTCGGTGATGCCGAACGACCAGCTGGTGAGCCGGTCGGCATCCGGCACCACGAGGCTGCGGACCACGTGGCCGTCGCTGAGGCGCCGGACGTCGACCGACCCGTCGCGATGCAGCGCCCAGGTCATCGTGCCGTACTCGTTGAGTCCGACGTGCACCACGCGCGCCGCGCTGCTGCGGTCCGAGTACTCCGAGCGGGCATCCACGTGGGCCGGCAGGAAGAGGGGCAGCACGACGTAGAACAGGAACAGGCCGACCAGGGACACGGCGATGATGCTGCCGATGCCGCCGAGCGCGATCACCCAGCGAGCCACGCGGTCGGCCACCAGCACCGAGCGCTTGGGCGTCCGCATGCGCTGGCGGCCGGTGAACACGGAACCCGGGGACTGGTCGGTCTGGCGGTTCATCTCAGGCGCTCTTCCGGCCGTGGTCCTGACGTGGCGGTGGGTCGGCCCAGCGTTGCCGGACCGACCCTGGAAGCTGGGTCCCAGCGTGCAACTAGAAACCGAAGCGATGCCGACCCGCTCGAATCCTCGCGGGCGATGGCGGCAGTCACGGGATAGTAGCCGTCCTTGACCACGTTCATCTGCCCGTCCTTGGAGAACACGTACTTGATGAACTCGCGGCGCATGGGATCGAGCTGGCTGCCGGGCTTGTAGTTTACCGTCAGGTAGAGAAACGGGCCAGCGGATACTCGCCGGTGTAGGCGTTGGCGGCCACGGCCTCGACGAACGTCGGGTTGGCGCCGCTGTCGCTCAGGGCTTTCGCCCGCACGTCGGCGGTCTTGTAGCCGATGCCGCTGTAGCCGATGCCGTACTTGTCGCGGGCCACGCCCTGGATCACGGCGCTCGAACCGGCCTGCTCCTTGACGGAGTCCTTGTAATCCAGCTTGCCCAGCGCGTGCTCCTTGAAGAAGCCGTAGGTGCCGCTGGCGCTGTTGCGGCCGTAGAGGCTGATGGGCTTGTTGGCCCACTCGCCGGTCAGGCCGAGGTCGCCCCAGGTGCGGATCTCCATGGTGGGGTTCTTGGCGAAGATCGCCGACAGCTGCTCGAACGTCAGGCCCTTGATCGGGTTGTCCTTGTGGACGAACACGGCCAGCATGTCGATGCTCGAACGCAGCTGGACGGCCTCGTAGCCGAACTTGGCGACGAACGCGTCCTGCTCCTTGGACTTCATCGGGCGGCTCATCGGACCGAAGTTGCTCGTGCCCTCGATGAGCGCCGGGGGCGCCGTGCTCGAGCCCTTGCCCTCGATCTCCACCTGGACGCTGGGGTACATGCCGCCGGAAATCCTCGGACCACAGAGCCATGAGGTTGTTCATGGTATCCGAGCCGATATATGATGGAACCCGAAACGCCCTTGGTCTTGCCGTACGACGGCAGGTCGGGGTCGATGCGACACCTGGCCCCACGCCACACTGCAGGCCAGGACCAGCACGATACCGAGCAAGCGCATCTTCATGGCACTCATTCCTTTCCGGATCGGGAATCTGGAACGCTCGTTCAATCGAGCGTGAACTCTCGACACGGTAGGCGCGGTATGTTAGGCGGGTGTAAAAACCTCGTCAATATTCACGAGATCTTGGCAAACCGTTGACCTGGCTACGGTTGCGGATCGCAACCACCGGATGGAGCAGATGCTCGCGAGTCGTAGTATGGCGTGCGGCGGTAGAACCAGTCGCGGATGGCGCCGGGATCGGCGGCGAACTGCGGGTCGGCGGCCCTGGCGTCCAGGCTGTCCCGCAGGAGGGCGGGGTCGGACGCCGCCATCTCGGCCATCAGGCGCTCGATGACGTAGTCCTCCACGGTATTCCGCCCGGGTGAGCACGGCGTCGAAGCTTGGCGCAGCAGCGCGTCCGGGCCCTCGGGTTCCAGCAGGTGCACCGCCGCGCGGACCGCCGGCTGGGCGGTGTCCACCACCCATGTTCCGGCAGGAAACGCCGCCGTGCGCGCTCGCGGACCGCCCGGTAGGTGACCGGATGGCGCCCCTCGTAGGGCTGCTTCCTTGCCATGCGCACGTTCCTCCAGGCGCCAGCCGTCGACCTCCAGGTCGACCGGCCCGGTGAGCCGCGCGAGCTGCAGGCCGTGCAGGCCCAGGCGCTCGACCACTCCGTCCACGCCGGCGGCACGAGGGTGACCTCGGCGTCGGCCGCGGCGGCCACCGCGGGCTCGTCGAAGACGTCGATCGGGAAGGTATCGGGCCGGTCAGGGTGGTAGCGGAACCACTCGCCGCCGCTCAGTTCGCTGGCGACCGCCTCGTAGGTATTCCCAGGAAGGGATCGGATGGGAGACGTCCGTGGCCTGCTGCGCCCAGCGCAGCAGCGGCGGCGCGGCCCGGAACTCCGACGACGTGGCATGGCGATCGGCGGCCGCGGCCAGGGCCTGCAGTTCGGGCCCGCCGGCCGCGAGTAGGCCAGGGTGTGGTCGAGCAGCGCCCGGGTCGCCGCCACCCGCACGGGGTAGGGCTTGAGCATGTGGGTCTCGATGAGCAGGCCGGGCCGGTTGCGCACCGCGGCGTAGCCCTGGCTGAAGCGGGGTCCGGCCACCCAGCTCTCCAGGCCGCTGCGGGGTCGTGCCAGCGGCGGAACGAGACGTACGGCACCAGCGGCAGACCGTCGGCGGCCATGGCCGCCTCCATGGCGCCGAGGTAACCGGTGAGCCAGCCGGTGAGGCCCGCATCGAGGTTGCCGTGCAGCTCGAGGCCGTAGGAGATCGCGTACTGGTAGTCGGCGCCGTCGGTGGAGTGGATGTCGACCAGGAAATGAGGGCTCCAGGCGTTCCAGAGCGCCAGCCACGCCCGCATCTCGGGCGCGTCGGCCTTGAGGAAGTCCCGGTTGAGGTTCAGGTTCTGGGCGGTCACCCGCCAGCCCATCTCGCGGGGACCGTTCTGGTTGACCCGATTGTACGGACCGAAGCGCTCGTGGCCGTCGACGTTGAAGATGGGGATGAAGAGCACGCAGAGGTCGGCGGGACCGCCCAGTTCGGCCAGGTCGCGCACGAGGGTCATCCCGGCGTCCTTGCCGCAGCTCTCGCCCGCGTGGATGCAGGCCTGGATCAGCACGACCGTGCGGCCGGCCGCATGCACGGCCGCGGGGTCCCGCAGTCCGTCCGCATCCCAGATCACCAGGGGCAGGTCACGCTCCTCGGGGCTGCGGCCGAACGTGGTCAGGGCGACGGTCGGGTGAGCGTCGGCCAGTTGCCGGCACCAGGCGACGGTCTCGGCGTAGCGAGGCGTGGTCGCCGAGGGAGTCGCATCCCAGGGCGTGGTCAGTTCCGCGGCCGCCGCCAGGTGGCCACAGGCCGCCACGAGCATCAGGCTCAACAGGGTGCGCATGGCGACCTCCCCGCCTCTCTGCGTGTTCACGGTGGCGCGATTTACACGCCGGTAACACAATGCTAACATGACTCCCGCAATCTCTTCATATACTGGCGCGTGCCTGGTGCCCCAGCACCTGAAGCGAGAACCGGGAACCGGTGCACGAGCGCCAACGAGGAGACGGCTGCCGTATCGATGATTTCATCCTCATCGTGGAGGACGATGCGGATGCATCCAGGAACTCCTGGAGTATACCCTGCAGCAAGCCGGGTACCGCGTCGACATCACCGACCGGGGCGAGGAGGGGCTCGAGATCGTCCGCGAGCACCGGCCCTCGCTCATCGTCCTGGACCTCATGCTGCCGGGGCTCGACGGGCTCGAGGTCTGCCGGCGGCTCAAGGGCGACGACGCCACCGAGAGTGTACCGGTGATCATCCTCACCGCCAAGGGTTCGGAGGAAGATGTGATCGCGGGGTTCGAGGCCGGCGCCGACGACTACATCACCAAGCCGTTCAGCCCCAAGGTGCTGTCGGCCCGGGTGGCCGCCGTGCTCCGGCGCGCCGGCGACCTCGCGCCCGACGCCGAGGGCGCCGTGGCGTTCGCGGAGATCCGCATCCACCCCGGACGGTTCCAGGTTCACGTGGACGACGAGCTGGTGCCCCTGACGCACACGGAGTTCCGCATCCTCCAGTTCCTCGCCTCACGCCCCGGCTGGGTCTTCAGCCGCACACAGATCGTCCGTGCCGTGCACGGCGAAGATTACCCGGTGACGGGCCGCTCGGTGGACGTGCAGGTCGCCAGCCTGCGCAAGAAACTCGGCGACGCCGCCCGGCACATCTCCACCGTCCGCGGCGTGGGCTACAAGCTCGGCGAGTGACATGCATCGAAAAAGCCTGCTGTGGCACATCTTCCTGCGTTCCTGGGCGTAGGCGTGCTTTGCCTGGTGGTGATCACCGGCTACGTCCCAGTCGCTTCCGCGGCTTCTTCTATTCGCAGACTAGCCGCGACCTCACCGCCCGCGCACGCCTGCTCACGGCCGAGATGATGCCGCTGGTTCGCGACGGCCGCGAGGCCGAGGTCCATCGCGTCTGCCGGGTGCGCGGCCAGGCCACCGATACGCGGATCACCGTCATCCTGCCCGACGGGCGGGTGATCGGCGACACCCGCGAGAATCCCGCCGAGATGAGCAACCACGCCGACCGGCCGGAGGTGCAGGCCGCGCTCGCCGGCGAGGTGGGCTCGTCCGAGCGGTACAGCGCCACCCTGGGCCACCGACGCATGTACGTGGCCGTGCCGCTGCTCCAGGACGGCAAGCTGGTGGGAGTGCTGCGCACGTCGCACTCGCTGGCCTCGATCGACCGAGCCCTGGTGGTCGTGCAGCAGCGCATCGCCCTCGGCGGACTCATGCTGGCGGTGGCCGCGGCGCTCCTCTCCTACGTGCTCGCCCGCCGCATCTCGATTCCGCTGCGTGCGATGAAGGCCGGCGCCGAGCGCCTGGCCGGCGGCGACCTCGGCACGCGTCTCTCCCTGGTTCCCGACAGCGAGGAGATCGGCGCTCTCGCCGAGGCCTTCAACGCCATGGCCGTCCAGCTGCAGGACCGGATCAGCGTCATCGAGAGCCAGCGCAAGGAGCAGGAGGCCGTGCTGTCGAGCATGGTCGAGAGCGTGGTGGCGATCGACCGCGACGAGGTCATCCTCGGCATGAACCAGGCCGGCGCCCGGCTGCTCGCCACGGATCCCCAGAAGGCCGTGGGCCGGACCCTGCACGAGGTCCTGCGCAACCCCGACCTCATCGCCCTCGGCCGCGCCGCCCTCGCCAGCGGCGACCCGGTCGAGGGAGAGATCATCCTGCGCCGGGACGGCGAGCGCCACCTGCAGGTGCACGCCACGGGCCTGCGCGGGCCCAAGAAGGAGCGCCTGGGAGCCCTCCTGGTGCTCAACGACGTGACACGGATCCGCCGCCTGGAATCGCTGCGGCGCGACTTCGTGGCCAACGTGTCGCACGAGCTGCGCACGCCCATCACCTCGATCAAGGGATTCGCCGAGACCCTGGCGACCGAGCCGCCGGCCGACCCGACGGTGACCGCCCGTTTCCTGGGCATCATCAACCGGCAGGCCGACCGTCTGCAGGCCATCATCGACGACCTGCTGTCGCTGTCGCGCCTGGAGCAGAATGGCACCGCGAGCGACCTGGTGCGGGAGAACACGCCGCTGGCGGACGTCCTCCAGGAGGCCGTCAACGTGGCCACGGCCCGCGTCGCCGTCGAGCTGCCCGCCGTGCGGATCGACTGCCCGCCGGACCTCACGGCGGCCGTCAACGCGCCGCTCATCGAGCAGGCCCTCGTCAACCTGGTGGACAACGCCATCAAGTACAGCGGCGACGCCGACGAGATCGTCGTCGCCGCGGCCACCGAGGCCGACCGGATCGTCATCAGCGTGCGCGACAGCGGCCGCGGCATCGCCCCCGAGCACCTGCCGCGGCTCTTCGAGCGCTTCTACCGGGTCGACAAGGCCCGCAGCCGCGACCTCGGCGGCACCGGCCTCGGTCTGGCCATCGTCAAGCACATCGCCCACGCCCACGGTGGCGAGGTCCGGGTGGACAGCACCCTCGGCGAGGGAGCCAAGTTCACCATCACGCTGCCCCGACGGCGGCCGACCGGAGATCACCAATCGCTTTGATCGCCTATTGCCAGATTGCAATCTGGTGTGCTACGGCTTACCTTGCTGCGCCATGCGGTGGCCCGTCAGGGATGACCGGGCGACGCAGGTCCGGGTTCGCCGGCCCTTCAGGAGGAAGACCATGCACGCGCACTTGACCCACGCGTTCACGCGGCTGAAGAAATCGCTGTTCATGCTGAGCGCGGCGGTGGAGGAGAACCTCCGCACAGCCATGAAGGCGGTGCTGTCGGGCGAGACGCGGCTGATCGGTAGATCGAGGCCGCGACCTCGAGATCGACCTCATGGAAGGTCGACTTCGAGGAGGAGTGCCTGAAGGTGCTGGCCCTGCACCAGCCCGTCGCCATCGATTTGCGGTTCGTCGTCTCGGTGCTCAAGATCAACAACGATCTCGAGCGGATCGGCGACCTCGCGGTCAGTATTGGTGAACATTCTCGTCAACTTTCGGGTAAAGATCCTGTTGACAGTGCGCGCAAGCTCCCCAGAATGGCGGAGAACGCGCAATCCATGCTCCGGCGGAGCCTGGATGCCGTGGTCGAGATGAATGTCGCCGGCGCCCGCGCCGTGCTGGCGTCGGACGATGAGGTGGACAACGATTACCGGGAGATGACCCAGGCCTTGCGAGAAGCCATGCATCGAGACCCCGGTCGCATCGAGGACCTGCTCTCGATCATGATGGTGTGCAAGCACCTGGAGCGGATCGCCGACCTGGCGACCAATATCGCCGAAGACGCGATTTACATGGTCAACGGCGAGATCGTGCGACACGGACGTCATCACGTGTCCAACGAGAGTTGATCCCACCATGGGGTCACGGTCCCGGGGCGCATCGGTACGATGAGCCGCGGGACACCAACGGAGGACTGCAAGGAGGTTCCAAGTTGAGCAAGAAGCTGCTTCCCATCCTCATGGTGGTCGTGTTTGCCACCATGGCCATGGCCGGTGACATGGAGTACACCGTCTACGGCAAGTTGCACATGTCCACGCAGATGAACAACGACAGCGAGAACAGCCAGTTGACGCTGTCCAGCAACACGTCCCGCTTCGGCGTCAAGGGCTCCCAGGAGCTGGCCGAGAACTACACCCTGATCTGGCAGTTCGAGCAGGCCATGGACCTGTCCAACAGCGGCGGCGTCCTGTCCAACCGCAACAGCTTCCTCGGCATGAAGGGTACCTGGGGCAGCTGGCTCATCGGTATCCACGACACCCCGATGAAGACCCTGGGCCGCAAGGCGACCTTCTTCTACGACACCGTGGGCGACTTCCGGACCACGACCATGGGCTGGGACAAGCGCTACACCAACATCATCATGTACTCGACTCCGAAGATGGAGAAGTTCATGGGCCAGGCCATGTACCGCTACGACCAGAACGCGATCGGCGCCGATGAGGCGGCGAACGTGATGAGCGTCATGGCGGCCTACAACGACGAGGATATCTTCCTCGGCGCGGCCTTCAGACCAACACCAAGGGCAACTACGCCGTGGCCGACCCCGAGGCTGCCTCCGCGATCCGCGTGGCCGGCAAGTACTCGGCCGACCAGTTCGGCATCTCGGCCCTGTTCCAGACCGTCAGCAACGCCGCGGGCATCAAGGACCTGTCGCAGCAGACCATCGGCGGCGAGGTCATGTTCCACGCGAGCCCCGAGTACGACATCAAGGGCGGCTACTACATGGCCGACCCCAACACCGACGTCGATAACGACGACTACGCCCTGGCGACCTTCGGCGTGGATCGCAACTACGGCAAGGACGTGACCGTGTACATCCAGTTCGCCATGATCATGAATGGCGACGACGCGGCCATGGGCCTGGGTGGCAACGGCTGGGGCGACAGCGTTCCCACCTTCGCCGCCGGCGAGAGCCCCTACTCGGTGTCGCTGGGTCTGTGGAAGAAGTTCTAGTCCCACTTCCCGCCTGATCCGGCTGCCCCGGGCAGCATCAGCGACCCCCCGCCCGCGCGGGGGGTCGCTGCGTCTCTGCCTCCCAGGTCAACGGCGTTGACGAAGGGGCGCAGCTTGACGATAATGATGATGAAGAATCATCACCCGAAGGGGGAGGTCTCGCCCATGACCACGTGCCAGCGCCGAAACACCCGCCAGCGCCAGGTGGTGCTGGAAGAACTCTGCCGGAACCACGACCACCCCACCGCGGCCATCCTCTACGAGCGCGTGAAGGAGCACCTGCCTCGGATCAGCCTCGGGACGGTGTACCGCAACCTCGACATCCTGCAGGAGACCGGGCATTGCGTGCGCCTGTGCGGCGCCGAGGGCGCCGAGTCGCGTTTCGATGGCCGCATGGAACCGCATCTGCACTTCCAGTGCCGTCAGTGCGGCGGCCTGCGGGACCTCGACACCATGTTGCCCCTGCTCGACGATTTCATCGGCTCGTACATGGAGCATCACCTGGTCGAGGGCTACAACCTGATCCTGCGCGGCGTCTGTCGGTCCTGCCAGGGGCGCCACTGATCCGTCGGCGGACGCCGATCCGGCCGATCGCCCCATGAACGGGCGCCCTCGCCCCGTGTGGCGGGGGCGCCCGTCGCTGCCCGTCGGTGGCCCGTCTAGACCCGCTGGCGGCCGCGGACCGAATCGATCAGCCCCTCGACCGCGGTCGTGTCGGCGTGCGACCAGCCGGTCGGCTCGCCGCCCTCGACCAGACACGCCAGGTCGCGGACCACCCGCCGCACCACCTCCGCCTGCGACTGGAGCTCGCGGCTCGCGCCGGCGCTCTCCTCGGCGTTGGCGGCGTTGTGCTGGGTCATCTGGTCGATCTGGCCGACGGCCACGTTCAGCTGGGAGATGCTCTCGCTCTGGCCCCGGGTGTTCTCGGCGATGCTGCCGACGAGGTCGTCGGTCTTGACCACGCCCTCGACCACCTGGGTCAACGCCTGGGTGACCCGGGCGGTGATCTCCACGCCCTGGCCGGCCTTGGCCACCGAACGCTCGATCATGGCCGACGTCTCGCGGGCCGCCTCGGCAGACCGCTGGGCCAGGTTGCGCACTTCCTCGGCCACCACGGCGAAGCCCTTGCCGGCCTCGCCGGCCCGCGCGGCCTCCACCGCGGCGTTCAGGGCGAGCAGGTTGGTCTGGAACGCGATCTCGTCGATCACCTTGATGATCGTGGCGGTCTCGTCGGCCGAGGTCCGGATCTCGCCGATCGCGGCGTTCATCTGCTGCAGAGCCTCGCCGCCCACCTCGGCGCGCCGCCGCGCCTCGCGCGCCAGGCCGCGGGCGGCCTCGGCGTTCTCGGCGCTGCGGGCGGTCATGGTCGCGATCTCCTCCAGGCTCGAGGCCGTCTCCTGCAGGCCGGCCGCCTGGGTGGTCGCGCTCTGAGCCAGGTGGTCGGAGGTCTCGGAGATCTCGCGGGCGGCCGCGGTCACGTGCTCGGCGCCGGCGGTCAGATCGGCCACGGCACGCTCCACCGGTCCGCTGATGCTGCGCGAGACCGCCAGCGAGACGCCCACGGTCAGGAGCAGCAGGACGCCGAAGATGCCGAGACTCCGCATGGTGCCGGCGCGGCTGGCGTCGTTCATCATGGTGTTGAGTGCGGCCTTCTCCTCCTCGACGTTGTCGATGTAGACTCCCGCGCCGATGAAGATCTTCGTGCCCGCGATCAGGCGCGCGTAGCTGAGCTTGGGCTGGACGCCCTTGCCGGGCTTCTCGAAGTAGTAGGTGACGAAGCCGCCGCCGGCCTGGGCGGCCCGCGTGAGGTCCTGGATCAGCTTGGTCCCCTTCTTGTCCGTCAGGTCCCAGAAGTTCTTGCCGTTGCCGTCCTTGTTCGTGGGCACGTTGACCCGGGTCCCGTCCAGCGTGTACGAGAAGAAGTAGCCCGACTGGTCGTCGTAGAACCGGGGGGCGTCGGTTTCCCGCACCACGAGGGCCGCCGTCTCGTCCGCCGACATTCCCGGCGTGAGCTTGGCCTCGATGCCCCGCGCCATCGCATCCACGGTGCACTTGAGCGTCTGCTTGTGCGAGTCGACGAGCTGCGCCTCGAAGAGCGGCGCCAGCTTGCCGTGCATGAGCGCGCTGGTCTGGATCAGGTTGAACGCCTGCAGGGCCGCCAGGCCGACCAGGCAGACGAGCGGCAGCACGAGGATCCGCATCTTGATGCTGAGATGGAATACGCGACCCATGGTCAGTCCTCCGGATGGCGACGTGGCAGGCGATTTCCCGATCAGTCCGATCATCGGCCACGCCTGGCGTGGCTTGAGCCTGCCCTGGCCTGCTTCCTGCTGCGAGGCCGGTTAGCGCTCCCGGGAGGTGCACGATGCAACGTCTCGTCGGATATCTGGCCGCGTCGGTGGCCAGCGGGGTAGGCTGGAAGCTCGGCAGCCTGCTCGGTCCGTTCGCCGCCTACTTCATCTCCATCCTGGCCGGCGCCATCGGGCTCTATCTGACCCGGCGCTGGTTGAGCGAGGCGCTGGGCTGATCCTGCAGCCCCGCAAACGAACCGCCCGTTCCGCGACACGGAACGGGCGGTCGTGCGCAACGCCGTCGCCGCCAGCCTATTCCGGCGCCAGCCAGCCCGCCGGCAGATCCTCGGGCGGCAGGGCCACCACCGGCCGACCCCGTTCGCGGCCGACCGTCTCCAGGTACCAGCGCGCGTAGTCCACCGTCGCCAGGGGCGCGGCTGCGTGGCCGACGGGCGGCCCAGCGAAGGTCTGCCAGTCCGGCGCCGCGGCGGCCAGGCGGTCCAGACCCAGCCGGTGGAAGGGCAGCCGCCCGAGGGGCGAGCTGCCGAACAGCCCCTCCAGGTTGAAGAGGCGACGCGGCGGGTACTCGGTGTACGCGACCTCGGCATCGGGCGCGAGGCCGGCCCGCTCCCGCGCCAGGTCGAGGGCCGCGGTGAGGCCGCCGAACCGGTCGCAGAGGCCGCGGTCGATCGCATCGCCGCCCATCCAGACGCGTCCCTGGGCGAGCTCGCGCACCCGGTCCTCGGGCAGGTCGCGACCCCGGGCCACGGCGGCCACGAAGTCGTCGTAGGCCTCGAGGATGTAGGTCCGGGCGAGCTCCAGCTCGCCGGCGTCGAGGGCGCGGTGAGGCAGGCCGATACCGAGCTCGGGGACGGTGACCTGGCGGAGCAGGTCGGCGTGGTCGCCGCGGCGGACGCCGTCGTAGGCGATGCCAAGCTTCGCGGCCGCACCGTCGTCGTAGATCCAGGCGCCGATGACGCCGATGCTGCCGGTGATGGTCAGCGGCGTGGTCAGGATCTCCTCGCCGTTCATGCTGATCCAGTAGCCGCCCGAGGCGGCCACGTCGCCCTGGCTGACGATCACCGGCTTGCCCGCCTCCCGGCAGCGCGACAGGCCGGCGGCGACCAGGTCGCTGGGCAACGGATCGCCGCCCGGCGAGTCGGCGCGCAGCACCACGGCCTTCACGGACGGATCGCGGGCCAGGTCCTCGAGGTAGCGGCCGGTGGCGCGGCCCCGGATGCCGGAGTCCATGGCGCAGCCACCCACCGCGTAGACGACCGCGATGTGCGGCGGCTCGCCCCAGCTGGCCTCGGGGTAGGCGTGCGGCGCGTAGCGCGGGCTGGGGCCGGCGAGCACGGCGCCGCGCTCGCGGCGCAGCCAGTCGATCACGTCGCGGCGGCGCCCCACCTGGTCGATGAGGCCGCGGTCGCGGGCCACCCGCGGATTGAGCGCGATCTCGTCGTCGACGATGGCGTCGAACGCGGCCGGGGTGAGGTTGCGGCTGCGTCCGATGTCGGCCCGCACCTCCTCGTAGATCACGTCGACCACGCGCTGGATCTGCTCGCGCTGGCCCTCGGACATGTCCATGCGGCTGCCCACCTCGGCGGCCGACTTGTACTTGAAGTAGCGCAGCTCCTGGAAGCCGATGCCCAGCTTGGCGAGCATGTCGGCGAAGTAGGAGCGGCCGGCCGCGAAGCCCTGCATCACGAGCTCGGCCTCGGGATCCATGACGAGGTGGTCGGCCACCGAGGCGAGGTAGTACATCATGAGGTCCACGCGGTTGGTGATCGCGACCACCTCCTTGCCCTGGTCGCGCAGGCGCTGCAGGCGCTGGCGCAGCTCCCAGGTCAAGGACGGCCGGGCGGTGAAGTCGCGCAGGTCGATCACCAGGCCGTCGATCGCCGGATCGCGTTCGACGGCGTCGAGGTAGGCCGCCAGATCGAGCCAGGCCACGCGGCGGTCGTCGAAGTACTGGTACTTCTGGTAGGTGAGGTAGCGGTTCTCGAGGTTCAACGGAGCGTAGCGCACGGTGCGACGCTCCCAGGGCGGGGTCACGGTGTCCACCAGGTTGCGGTACGGCGGATTGGTGCGGCCGACGACGTAGGCGGCGTCGTGGTCGTCGTCGAAGGCGCCCACGAGGTGGGTGGCGTCGTCGCCCAACGCGAACCCCAGGTTGACGCCCACGGTGAGCTGATCGGTATAGGGGTCGTCGTAGACGCGGCCGCCGAGCATGACCCCGGTCACCGGCTGGATCGTGAGGCCGGCGCCCCAGTAGCCGCCGCCGAGGTTCTCGCCGTCGTCGAGCGTGAAGTCGCCGAAGACGGTGAGGCGGTCGCTGCCGAGCGGCCGCAGGCCCAGGTCGAACACGGTCTGGTGATGGTTCGACTCCACGGAGTTGGTGTGGCTCAGACCCAGCGACACGCCCCGACCCGGCCGCAGGAGCCAGCCCAGGACCAGGGCGTCCTCACGTCCGATCTCCTCGTTGGCGCCGGTGGCCCAGCGGTAGGCCAGGCCGAGGCGCGAGGTCCGATCGCCGCCCGACAGGCCGAGCTGCCAGTCGTAGACGCGCCCCAGGCCGCCGCCGGGCCGCAGGAAGGTGTGGGAGTTGACGCCGGCCGCGAACCAGCCGCTGGTGGCCAGGCCCCAGTTGTCGAAGGCGGCGTGGGCGTCGTCGGGCTTGCCGCGCCAGTCGTCGCCGACGGAGAACCAGTAGGCCAGCTCAGGCCGGCCCTTGAAGGTCGTCGACGCGGTCGCGGGATTCAGGAAGCCGCCGAGGGCGCCGCTGGTGACGCCCGGCGTCTCGGGCAGCCAGGGCGTCTGCGTGCGGTAGTCGAGCATGGGTCGGGGAGCGCGCGGATCGGCGCACACCGAGGTCGCGGTCGCCACCAGGGCGGCCAGGAGGCAGCAGGCGAGGAATCGTCGCATGGAAGACCTCTTCATCGGTCAGGTGGTCCTGGCGCGGGGTGGGCGCGTGGCCTAATCTGGAGCGACCTTACCAGCCCCGCGGAAACCGATCAACGAGGAGCGCACATGCGGCACGGTATGCATCACGGGGTGTTCCTGCGCGAGTTCGGCGGCGATGCCGACGCGCCCACGGTGCTCTGGATCCACGGCCTGGGCGAGTCCGGCCTGTGCTTCGAGGGCGTGCTCGACCACCCCACCCTGTCCCGCCGGCGTCATCTGGCGCCCGACCTGCCCGGCTACGGCCGCACCGCCTGGCCCGGCACGGTGGCGGGTCTGGCCGAGACGGCCGACCTCCTGGCCGACCTGGCAGCCGACCTCGCCCGCGGCCCCGTGGCGGTGGCCGGCCACAGCCTCGGCGGCGTGGTGGCCCTGCTCGTGGCCGAACGGCATCCGGGCCTGGTGCGCGGCGTGGTCGACATCGACGGCAACACCAGCGTGGGCGACTGCACCTTCAGCGGCCAGGCGGCACGGCAGGATCTGGCGAGCTTCGAGGCCGGCGGGTTCGATGCGCTGCGCGACGCCGTCCATGCGGCCGGCGTGGACGATCCCGCCCAACGCGGCTACTACGCCAGCCTGCGCCTGGCCCATCCGGCCACCTTCCACCGCCACAGCCAGGAGCTGGTGGCCTGGTCCGAGCGGCGGGATCTGGCGCGGCGGCGGGCCGCCCTGCGTTGCCCGCTGCTGTACGTGGCCGGCGCCCCCGGCGGGGCGTGCGCGGAGTCGCGGCGCCTGCTGGCCGAGGCCGGCGTCGCCGTGGCCGAGGTCGCGCCCAGCGGGCACTGGCCGTTCATCGATCAGCCGGAGGCGTTCGTGGCGGTGGTGGACTCGTTCCTGCGCGAGGTTGATTAGCGCGGCGCGGCGGCCGCGGCGCCGTCTCACCGGAAGACGTCGTACACCGCCGCGAAGTCATCGTCGGCGCGACCGTCCTTCACCAGCCGCATGTACTGCTCCTTGACCACGCCGGCCAGGTGCTGCGGCCGCTCCAGCTCCCGCGCCAGGTCCTGCAGGCAATGCAGATCCTTGGCGATCATGCCGACCGAGAAGTGGGGCGACCAGTCCGCATCCAGCAGCTTCTGCCGCTTGGCGTCCAGCACGAGCGACTTGCCGCCGCCGGTGCCCAGCACCTCGAGGGCCTGTTCGCGTGAGATCCCCGCCGCCTCGGCCGTGGCCAGGGCCTCGGCCACCACGGCCATGATGGTGCCCAGGCAGAGGTTGTTGACCAGCTTCATGCGGGTGGCCTGGCCCGCCGCGCCCAGCTCGTGCACCACGGCCGCCAGGTGATCGACGTAGGGTCGGGCCGCGGCCAGATCGGCGGGCGCTCCGCTCAGCATGGCCACCAGCTTGCCGGCGCGCGCGGGCACCACGCTGCCGGCGACCGGCGCCTCGACGTAGCGGGCGCCCTTCTGACGGCAGAGCTCGTGGAAGAGCCGCACGGGCGCCGGGTGGTTGGTGGTCAGGTCGATGATCAGCTTGCCGGTGCAAGCGCCGGCGAGCAGGCCCTGCTGGCCGCGCAGCACCACCTCCACGGCGTCGCTGTCGGCCAGGCAGAGCAGCACCGCCGGCGCCTGGGAGATCAGGGCCGCCGGGCTGGCCGCCACGGACAGGCCCGTCTGACGGGCCCGCTCGGCCGTGCGGTTCCAGACCGTCAGGCTCACGCCCACGTCCACGAGCCGCGCCACCATCGCGCCGCCCAGGTTGCCGAGGCCGATGAATCCTGCCTGCATGGCGTCTCCTTCGCTCAGAGGTCCCAGGTCAACACGACCCGCACGCTGTGGAAGGCGGCGGTGGGGTGCACGCGCAGGACGCTGCCGTCATCCAGCTCGACGTTGGTCCGCTGGAAACGGGTCTGCTCCCACCGGTAGGTGGTCATGAGGCCGAACGGGCCGACCAGACCGAGCCGTACGGTGGCGCCCAGGCCGACCTCGCCGCCGGGCAGGAACTCGTCGTTCGGCAAGCCCCTGTAGCCGATGGCGTGCAGGGCGAGCGTGAGCGTGCCCTCGCAGGAGACCGCCCGGGTCTCGTAGACGGCCAGGTGGAGGTCGGCGCCGATCCGCACGATCGCGCAATCGACTCCCGGCCGGCTTACCAGGGCCTGGCCGCCGGCGAGGGTGAGATCCAGGCGCACCGGGTAGGCGAACACCCAGCCGACGCCGAGGACGCCCTGGCCGTCGGCGCGTTCGAGGTCCAGGCCGGCGGCCGCGAAGCCATCGGCGCCGCGGGGATCCAGGCGGTAATCCAGCGACTCGGCGCCGGCCAGCAGGTAGAAGTTCCGGCCGGTGTCCGGCCCGGGCCGGCCGGGCCACGCGGCCGCCGCCACGGTGGCCACCAGGCCGATGATCGCGGTCAGGACCGCCAGACGCGGCGTGATCACGGCGTGTCCTCCTCGTCGTCGCGCAGGCCGAGGGCGCGGATGCGCTTGTGCAGGTTGGTGCGCTCGAGGCCCAGGTCGCGAGCGGCCCGGGTCACGTTGCCCTGGTGCCGCGTGAGGGCCTCGGTGATGAGGTCGCGTTCGAGGGCGTCCTTGGCCTCCCGCAGGGGCAGGTCGGCGTATGGCAGGCCTCCGCCGACGGACGCGGCGGCCGTCGCGCCACCGGCCGGGCGGGCGCCCGGATCGCGCACGGTGTCCGGCAGGTCCTCGCGCACGACCTCCAGGCCGTGGCGCAGGATCACCAGGCGTTCGGCCACGTTCATCAGCTCGCGAACGTTGCCGGGCCAGGGGTAGCCCTCGAGCAGCTTGGCGGCCGCCGGGTGCAGGGTGGGCGGGGTGACGCCGTGCTGGTCGGCGAAGTGCCGCAGGAACGACTCGAGCAGGAGCACGACGTCGCCGCCGCGTTCGCGCAGCGGCGGCACGACGACCGGCACCACCTCGAGCCGGTAGTAGAGGTCCTCGCGGAACCAGCCCTCGGCGGCGCCCTGGCGCAGGTCCTTGTGGGTGGCAGCCAGCACGCGCACGTCCACCTTGCGGGTCTGCGTGCTGCCCACCGGCTCGAACTCGCCCTCCTGCAGCACGCGCAGCACCTTGGCCTGGGCGTCGAGGCTCATGTCGCCGATCTCGTCCAGGAACAAGGTGCCGCCGTCGGCCGCGGCGAAGCGGCCCTCGCGGGCGGCGACGGCGCCGGTGTACGCCCCTGACGTTGCCGAACAGCTCGGCCTCGATGAGGTCGTGCGGGATGGCCGCGCAGTTGAGCTTGACGAACGGTCGGCGGGCGCGCGGGCTGAGGTCGTGCAGGGCGCGCGCCACCAGCTCCTTGCCCGTGCCGCTCTCGCCGCGGATCAGCACCCGCGCCTCGGTGGGACCGATGCGCCGCACGTCGTCGCGCAGCTTCGCCATCGGCCGGCTCTCGCCGACGATCCGGCCCAGCGGATCGCCGCGGAGGCGCTCGTTGTCACGCCGCAGCTTGTTGATCTCCATCGCGTTGCGCGTCATGAGCAGCAGGCGGCTGCGCGAGAACGGCTTCTCCATGAAGTCGAGGGCGCCGCGGCGGGTGGCCTCCACGGCCCGCTCCACCGTCGCGTTGCCCGACACCATCACGACGGGCAGGTGGGGGTGGGCGGCGCGCAGGCGGCTGAGCGTCTCGAGGCCGTCGATGCCGGGCAGCTCGATGTCCAGGAACACGGCGTCGAACGGCGAGGCCGTGGCCATGACCAGGGCCTGTTCGCCCGAACCGGCTCCCTCCACCGTGTAACCCTCGCCGGTGAGGATGGTGCGGATGGCGGTGATGATGTTGGTCTCGTCGTCCACCACGAGGATGCGGTCAGGCATGGTCGGGCTCCCGTCGGACGGCCGCGGTTCGCGGCAGGGTGATGGTGAAGCGGGCGCCACCCCAGCGGCCCGCGTCCACGGCGATGTCGCCGCCGTGGGCCAGCACGATGCCCTTGACCAGGGCCAGACCCAGGCCCAGGCCGCCCGCCTTGCCGCTGCGGTAGGGCTCGAAGATCCGCTCGCGCTGGTCCGGGGGCACGCCCGGACCGTTGTCTTCGACGGTGATCACGGCGGCGGTGCCGGTGGCCCGGAGCGCCATCGCGAGCCGCGGCTGCGCCACCTCGCGGGTCGCCTCGCGGGCGTTGGTGGCCAGGTTCATGAGTACCTGGCGCAGGCGGTCGGGGTCGACCGGCAGCGGTTCGAGCTCGTCGGACACGTCGGCCTCGACGCGCAGGTCGCGCTGCAGGGCGGCCACGTCGCGCACCAGGGGGCCGAGCGCGGTGGGCTGCAACGCGAGCGCCACCGGCCGCGAGAACTCGCGGAACCGGGCCACCACGGTGCGCAGGCTCTCCACCTCCTCGATCACGATGCGCGTGCACTCGTCCACCAGGGCGGCATATTGCGGATCGGTGTCGGGGCAGCGGGCGCGGATCTCCTCGACGGTCAGCTGGATGGGCGTCAACGGGTTCTTCACCTCGTGGGCGAGGGCGCGCGCCATCTCGCGCCACCCCTCCATCTTCTCGAGGTCGACGAGCCGGCGGCTCTGCAGCTCGAGGGTGCGCACCATGGTGTTGAAGCGTTCGGTGAGCCGGCCCAGCTCGCCCCCGCCGCCGACGGGGACCTGCACGTCCCATCGGCCCTCGGCCACGGCGTCGGTGCCGTCGACCAGGCGCCGCACGGGTTCGGTGATCCCGTTGCTCAACCACCACGCGAGGCCCAGGCCGATGGCCAGCGCCAGCAGGAAGATCGCGAGGAAGCGGATGGCGTACATACGCTCCAGCTCGGCCTGCTGCACCCGCAGGCCGCGCACCATCTGCAGCTGACCCGCGAGGAGGGTGGCGTCCTCACGCCACGCCGCGGGCACCGGGCGCGTGACCTCCACCAGGCCGCCGGCACCCAGGTCGCCGGTGGCGTTCACCACCGCCGGCGCCGCGTGGCCCGGTGCGTCGCCGGTCGTGACCGGCAGCCGGCCGGCCTGCAGCACCCAGGGCTCCTCGCCGGCCAGGTGCACGACCACCCGCTCGTCATCTCGCAGGAGCGGCGCCGCCTGGAGCGCGAAGCGCTCGCGCCCGGCGGCCGCCGACCACATGTCGGCCAGCCGCTCCGCCAGCGCGCCGACGGCGGCCCGCTCGTCGCGGTACGTGTCGCGGGCCTGGCGGACGCCGGCCTCGAGGGCGGCGTCGAGCTGCGGGCTGAGGCCGACGTCGAGCGTCTCGCTCACCAGCCGGCGGGTGACCACCACGCCGGTGAGCACCGGCACCCCGGTGGCGAAGAGCATCAGCAGCACCAGGCGCCAGCGCACGCTCATGGCCGGTGCTCCAGCGCGCGGGGCCGGAAGTCGGGCCCGGTGAAATCCACGGCCGTGGTGCCGCCGCGGCCGCCGGTGAAGAGGCGGCCGAAGAGCGAGCCGAGGTCGAGGTCCAGCTCCTCGCGGTTGCGGTCGCCACGCCGGCTGACGTAGCGCGCGAGGCGATCCTGATCCTCGGCCGCCAGGGGTTGCACCTCCACGGTCACCTGCAGGCGGTAGACGCCGTCGAGATCGAGGCGGCCGAGCGGGGTCAGGCGGAGCCCGTCGATGGATGAACACAGCGAATCCATGGCCGCCAGGCTCGCGAGCAGGTGCTCGCCCTCGGGACCGCGCACGAGGTACTGGTCGTCCCAGAGGTCGTGTTCGAGATGGAGCGCCCAACGCCGGCGGACGACCACCTGCGAGCCGCTGTCGAGCAGCGTGACCTCGTAGGCGCAGACGCCGCTGAGGCCGCTGTCGATGGTGCTGCGGGTCCGGGAGTCGATGACGTCACGCAGCGCGAGGTCGGCGTAGAGCCAATCGTCGCGGCTGTACACGGCCGTGCCGGTGACCGCGGCCGCCGGATCGGCGGCCAGGCCGGTCACGGCCCAGCCGCAGGCCGACAGGAGGAGGCTCGCGATGCCGAGGCGCACGCGTCGCATGGTCAGTACGACCATCCCAGGGCCATGTTCACGCCGAACGGCGCGATGTCGCCCACGTCGACCAGCGGGTAGCCGACCTCCACCCCCACGAGCTGCACCCAGGGCAGGCGCAGGCGGAAGCCGAGCCCGGCGCTCGCCACCCAGCCGAGAGAGCGGCCGTGGATATCCCAGGATTGGCCCGTGTCGACGAAGAGCACGCCGCTGAGACGCGGCGTGGGCGCGGCCACATCGAGGATGGCCGCGCGGTACTCGAGGTTGGCCAGCACGAGGTCGCTCGCACCCAGCGGGCCGCTGAGGAAGGCGACGTCGTAGCCGCGCACCGTGGACACGCCGCCGAAGCGGAAGCGGTCGTAGTAGGGGGTGCGCTCGGTGGCATGGGCCAGGCGCAGGCGGCCGGCCAGGCTCTGGTGGGGCCCCACGGGCAGGGTGCGCCGGCCGTCGAGCTCGAGGGTGGCGAAATGGCGGCCGTCGAACTGCTGGCCGAGTTCGAGGCGCGAGCCCAGCCATTCGCCCGCCAGCCACGGGCGCACGGCGGGTCGCCGATCGCGGCTGACCTCGAACCGCGCGTGCACGAAGTGGGCCCGGTCGAACCGGGCGGCGACGAGGTCGGATGCCGGGCGCCGACGCTCGTCGTCGTCGTAGTAGGCGGTCAACTCGTTTGCCGGATCGACGGTGCGTACGCCCAGCCAGCCGACCAGCCGCACGTCGCCGCCCAGGGGCACCTGCCGGCCCACCCGCAGCACCGACGAGTCGATGTCCTGCTTCCAGGCTTCACGCTGGTCGTAGGCGAACCAGGCCTGCGTCTGGATGTGCAGATCCAGGAGCATCGCGTCGTCGGGGTGCGTCCCGGCGGCGAACCGCCCGCTGAGGTAGATGCCGCCCACGAAGTAGCCGTCGCGCAGCGCCAGCCGCAGCTCCGAACCCGGACGCGGCCGGTTCAGGACCCGCGCGCCGATGAAGTTGAGGTACCAGCCGTCGAGCGGCTCGTAGCCGAAACCGGTGAGGAACCGGACCTTGCGGTCGAGCGACACCTCGACGTGCAGCACGATGCCGCCGGGCTGCTCGCCCCGCGACGTGTAGAGCGCCACGTCCCGGAAGTAGCCGGAGCGCTCCAGATCCTGGCGCACGGCCGCCAGGAGGGCGCCGTCCACAAGATCGCCGGGCCGGAGGGGAATCGACCGCTGCACCAGGGCCGTGGTGGCGGTGTCGCCGGGAACGATCTCGACGCGTTCGAGCCGGAGTTCGCGCGACGGCTGGCCCGCGGCGACCCCGGCCAGCACGAGCCAGACCAGGGCGGGCAACAGGCGGCCGCGACCGGTCAGGCGCCGGCAGGGCAGGCAGAGGTTCTTCATGACGCCATCATAGCCCATGGTCCGCCGGGGGCAAACCAGGACCTGGATCGGGTGCCGGGGTGGGGTCGAACCCCCGGGCTCACGGTGCGGACGAAGCCGGCCGGGCGTGGGCCGCCGTTGTCTCGCCACCCAAGAATAGCCCGCCGGGCGCCGGGAATCCAGCCGGCGGCGTGACCGGGAGCTTGCGCCTGGCAGCCGGTCGCGTTACTTCTCGGGTCGACCCGCGGACGTCTCCCGGCGACCGCGCCGCCCCGCCAGAAAGGCTCCCACGTTGATCCCGGCCGTGTCCGTCCTGGTCTGCACCTACTCGGAGATCGCCCTGAAGGGCAAGAACCGCCCGCTGTTCCAGCGGCGGCTCCTGAACGCCATCCGCCAGGCCCTCGCGGGCGAACCGGTGACGAACGTCAACCACGTGGAGAGCCGCTACCTCGTCCGGCTGGGCGACCCCGAGCGGGCCGAGGCCTGCCTGGCCAAGCTGCGCCGGGTCTTCGGCATCCGTTGGATCGCACCCGCCGTGGCGGTCGAACGGACCACGCCCGAGGACGACCTCGCGCGGCTCAGCGCCATCGCCGCGGCCCTGGCCCGACGCGACGTCGGCGCGGCCGCCACCTTCAAGGTGGACACCCGCCGCAGCGACCGCACGTATCCCCTCGATTCGCAGGTCATCAGCCGCGAGGTGGGCCACCACGTGGGCGCGGCCCTGCAGTTGCCGGCCCGGATGAGCGGTCCCGATTTCACCGTGTACGTGCGGGTGCTGCGCGAGTCCATCATGGTGTTCACCGCCCAGACGCCCGGTCCCGGCGGGTTGCCGCCGGGCTCCAGCGGACGCGTCTGTTGCCTGCTGTCGGGTGGCATCGACTCGCCGGTCGCCGCCTGGATGATCATGCGGCGCGGCTGCCGGCCGGTCCTCGTCCACGTCCACAGCGGCCGCAACCTGCGGGAGGCCGACCCGGAGAAGATCATCGGCCTCGCGCGGATCCTGGCCGCGTGGTCGCCGGTGCCGCTGACGCTCTGGATGGTGCCGGTGGTGCCGTACGAGGTGCGCGCCATGGAACACGTGCCCGACAGCTTCGACATGCTGATGTTCCGCCGCTTCATGCTGAAGGCCGCCCATGTGCTGGCCCGCCGCGAGGACTGCCTGGCCCTGGTGACGGGCGACAGCCTGGGCCAGGTGGCCAGCCAGACCCTGCCCAACCTGGCCGCCATCGGTCCGGACCTCGCGCTGCCCGTGCTGCGGCCGCTGGTGGGGCTGGACAAGGAGATGATCACCGGATTCTCCCGCGAGATCGGCGCCTTCGACACCTCCATCCTGCCCTACCGCGACTGCTGCAGCATCCGCTCGCCGCGCCCGGCGCTACACGCCCGGGCCGACGACCTGCTGGGCCTCTCGGCAGCCATGGACCTCCCCGACGCCGTCGCCGAGGCCCTGGCGCTGGCCACCAAGTTGGTGGTCAACGCCGGCGGCGTGATCCGGACCGTGCCCCCGGCAGGATCTGCCGCCTGAAGCCCCGGCCGGACGTCGCTCCCGTCGCTCCGATCGCCCGCGGCCGCGGCCGCGAGGCTGGTTCAGATTTTGCTCAATCCTCCGTGCGGACAGCCGATGCACCATCATGAGAACGGACCGACCACCGTCGCGGGGTTGGTGGCCGTGCCCCGCGCATCCCGACACGGAGGACATGGATATGAAGATCCTGGTCGTGGACGACAGCCGAGCGATGCGCCGCATCGTCTCGCGCACCATCCGCCAGGCCGGTTACGAGGGCCACGAGATCGTCGAGGCCGAGAACGGACGCGAGGCCCTCGAGGTCACCAAGGCGGAGAAGCCCGACCTCATCCTCTCCGACTGGCACATGCCGGAGATGACCGGCATCGAGTTCCTGCAGAACCTGAACGCCGAGGGCATCGAGATCCCGTTCGGCTTCGTCACCTCCGAGAGCACCGCGGAGATGGTGGAGGCGGCCACGGAGGCCGGCGCGCTGTTCCTGCTCGCCAAGCCGTTCACCGCCGAGGACATGGGACAGGTGCTGGGAGCGTTCGTGTGAGCATGAACGCCACGGCCACCATCACGCCCGAGCAGCAGCAGGACTTGATGGTCAAGCTCGATGCGCTCCACGACGCGGTGGAGGCGGCCCAGGCCACCTTCGAGCGCCAGATGGGCCAGCGCTTCGACCTGCTGGGCACGCCCTGCAGTCCGGCCTGCGACGACGTCACCATCGGCGCCACCATCGCCCTGACGGGCGAATGCGCCAATTTCACCTATGCCGTGGTCTGCAACGATCTGACCGCGGCGCAGCTCGCCCGCTGGATGTTCCAGATCCCCGAGGACGAGGATCCGAACCTCGCCGATACCGCCGACGCGCTCAACGAGATTCCCAACGTGGCCGCCGGCATGTGGAAGGCGCTCCGGGACGTCAAGGGCGAGCGCTACCAACTCGGCCTGCCGCTGTTCCTGCGGGGAAGCACCTGGCTGCGCTTCTTTTCCAAGGGCGTCAACGCGATGTCCCAACATCTGGCCGGCCCAGATGACACGGTGCTCCAGGTCGTGCTCATCTGGCAGAGCGGCGTGAAACCGGGAGGCATAGTTTCCATGTCAACGCAGACGACGCAGGCTGCCGACGCGACGGCGCATCTGCCGGTCAACGTGCTGCAGGAGGCGACCGCCGCGGTGGTCAACACCTGCGAGGTGCAGATGGGCGTGAAGCTGGAGATCGAGACCAATCCCAGCGACCCGCGCGAAGCTGCCGTCGACTACGGCAGCAACATCGCCCTCACCACCGCCGAGGGCGGTGGCTGGAACCTGGCGGTCATGGGCGACCGCGAGAGCTGTCAGAAGCTCACGCGGATCCTGTTCGCCATGGAGGACTCCGAGACGCCCGAGATGGAGGACCTCGCCGACGGCATCGGCGAGATCGCCAACGTGGCGGCCGGAGTGTTCAAGGCCAGCCGGCTCGCCGCGGGCCAGGCTGTCCAGATCGGTCTGCCGCTGTTCATGGAAGGACGCGGCTGCATCGATTTCTTCGCCTCGGGCCTGCATGGCCTGTCGCAGAGCCTCAACGGCCCCAACGGGATCGTTGTCCATGTGATCATCATCTGGCAGGAAGGTTAGCCGTGACGCTCACGCTCCCCGAACCCAAGGCCGTCCTCGATCTGCTGACGATGTTCATCGGCGACCGGCCGCCCCTGGCTCCGGGCCAGGGTCCTGACCTCACCCGTACCAGCTACGGAAGCTACGTCTGCTGGCTCAAGGGCGGCGACGGCGAGATCCAGGGCGCGTTCCTGGTCGACCTCGCGGCCGCGCTCTACATCGGCGGCGGGCTGATCATGATGCCCCAGACCTCGCTCATGGAGATGTACAAGACCGGGCAGGTGTCCGAGTCGGTGCTCGACGGCCTGAGCGAGATCTTCAACAACCTGCGGGGCCAGCTCAACCGCATCGACCTCAACCCACACGTGACGCCGACCGACGCCGCGGCCTACGTGCCGCCCGCGCCCGACGCGCCCGAGGCCTGGGTCTACAGCCCCCGCGCCCGCGTGGACCTCAGCGGCATGACCGCCTTCGGACCCGGCACGCTCACCCTGCTGGCGCGGTGACGCGCCGGCAGGGCCGGCACGAGCCGCTCGCCGCAGCCGTCCGGGTACGATGAAGACCCCGCCTGGCCAGGCGGGGTCTTCATCCAGCTTGCGCCCGGCGTCGGGAATCAGGCCACGGGCTGCGGGCGGCGGGTGAGCGCGGTCACCAGGTGGCGCGGGATGTCGTCGAGGCTCACGACTTCCTCGGCGCCGCCCTGCCGCGCCGCCTCCCGCGGCATGCCGTAGACCACGCAGCTCTTCTCGTCCTGCGCGATGGTCCAGGCGCCGGCCTGTCGGAGCTCCACCATGCCGCGTGCGCCGTCGGCGCCCATGCCGGTGAGGATGACGGCGATCGCATCGCGGCCCGCGGTCTTGACCAGGGAGCGGAACATGACGTCGACGGCAGGCTTGTGCAGGCCCACCTTCGGGCCGTCACGCAGTTCCACGCGGTAGCGGCCGGGGCCGCCGGCCACCAGGAGGTGGCGGTCGCCGGGCGCGACGAGCGCCAGGCCCGGCGTGATCGCGTCGCCCTGGCGCGCCTCGCGCACCTCGATGTGCGACAGCCGGTCGAGCCGTTCGGCCAGCGAGGCGGTGAACAGGGGCGGCATGTGCTGCACGATCACGATGCCCGGCACCTGGACCGGCAGCGGCGACAGCACCCGCGACAGGGCCTCCGGGCCGCCGGTGCTCGAGCCGATGGCGATGATGCCGCGGCAGACCTTTCCGGTCGGTCCGGCCAGGCTCGCCGTCGCGGCGGCCTCCGCCCGCGGCATGGGTCGGCGGTGGTCGACCCGCGACGCCGCGGCCGCCTTCACCTTGCGGATGAGATCGGTCACCATGGCCCTCCCGGCTGCCTGGTTCTTGCTCATGACCTCGACGGCCTGCAGGGACAGCGCGTCCATGGCCTTCTGGCTGCCCTCGCGGGTGAGCGAGGAGCACACGACCACCGGCAGCGGAAAGTGCTTCATCAGCTTGCCGAGGAACGTCAGGCCATCCATGCGCGGCATCTCGATGTCGAGGGTGATCACGTCCGGCTTCAGCTGGACGATGAGGTCCCGGGCCACGTAGGGATCGGGAGCCTCGCCCACGACCTCGATCTCGGGGTCGCTCGCGAGGCCCTCGCGGAACAGGCCGCGCACGACCGGCGAATCGTCGACGATGAGGACACGGATCATGTCAGCTCCGCTCGAACTTGAGGTTCATCAGGATGGGCTCGTCGTCCAGCAGGTAGGCCGACGTGTCGGGATCCTCCAAGAGCGCCTGCAGGTCCGCCCCGGACAGCACCACGTTCTCGGGCGTCACCAGATCGAAGCTGCAGCTGGGCCCGGCGAGGGTGCGGATCACGTGGCCGCAGACCACGTTGAGCATCTCGCGCAGGGCGTCGTCGAGCACCTCGGGCCTGGCCATGAGCTCGGAATCGAGACCCAGGATGTTCGAGGCGATCTCGGGCTGGAGCTCCTGGGGCACGATCACCGCCAGGCTGCCCTTGACGTCGCCGGTGAACGACATGCGGGCCTCGGCCCAGGGCTCGGTCCCCACGGCCACGTCGGCGATCGCGGCCCGTTCGCCGAACATGAAGGTGAGCTTCTCGACCACCTCGACGAAGGTCTCCTGCACGGCATCTCGCATCTGCTCAGTCATGGCTCGTCACCCCCATCACCTTGTCCACGACCTCGCGGATCTGCTCCGGCGTGAACGGCTTGTGGATGTAGTCGCGGATCCCGAGCTCCCTGAGGCGCTTGATGCGCGGCTCATTGCCGGCCGAGGATACGATCACCACCGGCAGGTCCTTGATCGCGCCGCTCTCGTGCAGCCTCTCGACGAGCTCCTCGCCGGTCATCACGGGCATGCTGATGTCGGCGAAGACGAGGTCGACCCATTCCTGGTCGAGCACCTTCAGGGCCTCGGCGCCGTTCTCGGCCTCGTACAGGTTGCCGATGTCGACGCCGGCCAGCTGCAGGGCCTTGGCGATCACCGCCCGGACCGTCAGAGAATCGTCAACGAGCAGGATGTTGAACGCCATCGCGCTCTCCCTTGGCTTGAGTCGAGAACACCTTGAGCAGCTCTTCCAGGCCGATGAGCACCTGGGCGGCAGCTTCCTGGGCGTCGTTGGATTTGAGCTTGAGGCGCGTGGCGGCGTCCTCGTCGAGCCGGTACTGCAGGCCGTCGGCGCCCATGCCCCAGCCGCAGTTGAGGCAGATGACGTCCGACACGTGCACCACGTCGACCAGGCCCTGATTGTCCGGTCCGGTCCCCGCCGGCTCGTGGTGCCAGCGGGTGGCGTCGATCACCTCCGCCGGCAGGTTCCACGACCGCAGCAGGTGCGCGCCCACCTCGGCGTGGTCCACCCCGAGGACCATGCGTTCGGCCTCGTTGAAGGTCAGGCCGTCGGTGTCGACGAGCTCCTTGATGGGCGCGTCGTCGACGTCGACGAACGTGCCGAGCAGCAGCTTGCCCACGTCGTGGAGCAGGCCGACGGTGAAGGCGTGGGGCTGGGCGGAGGCACAGCGGCGGGCGGCGATCTTCTCGCTGCAGATGGCCACGGCCACGCTGTGCTCCCACAGCTTGTCGGCCTCGAGCTCGTAGCCGCGGATCGGCCGGCGTACCAGCGGCGCCACGGACATGCACAGCACCATCTGGAAGATGCGCTTGGTGCCCAGGCGGCTGATGGCGTCGCGCACCGAGCCGATGTTGCCCTGCCAGCCGAAGTAGGCGGAGTTGGCGAGCTGCAGAACGTTGGCCGTCAGCCCCGGATCGCATTCGATGACCCGTGACAGCTTGGTGAAGTTCACCTCGGGGTCGCTCAGGTACTTCTGGAGCTCGCAGACGACCGCCGGCAGGGACGGTACCGTGGCCACCTGGGAGAGGATCTCATCGCGACGGCTCATAGCGGCACCTCTTTCCCCTCGCTCTTGACGGTCACCAGGCCGTCAAGCATGTACACGTACATGGTGCGGGCCTTGGACCCGCCGATATCTTCGGCCTCGATCAGGATGTTGTTCTTCCACAGCAGCTTGCGCAGGATCGTGTAGTTGCGCTGGCCGATGCGGAAGGTCTCCTCCTTGCCGAGCGGCGACCCCGCTCCGGCCACCTTGGCCACCAGGTTCTGCCGCTGGGCGCCCCGGCGGAAGAGCTCGGTCAACAGCAGGGTGACCCCCGTGTCGACGAACATGTAGGGCCGGACGGCGGCCTTCTCGGCGTCGATCTTCGACAGCGGCAGCATGCAGTGGATGAGGCCGCCCACCTTGATGACCTTGTCGTAGAGGGCGAGGCCGACACAGGACCCCAACGAGTAGGTCACCAGGATCTCGTCCGGGCTCTCGGACAGCTTCATATCCGAGATGTCGACGGTGACCGTCTTGACATCGGGCTGTGCCTGTCGCCGTTGCAGCAACAAATTGGACACGTCGGGCTCCGATCACGATGCCGCGGGCGCGCCGCGGCGGGCGGGGGTCTACTTGGCGGTCAGGGCGATGGCTTCCAGCTCGTCCCCCTTGAGCACGCGGTCGACGTCAAGCAGGATCACCACCTTCTTGCCCAGCTTGCCCATGCCGATGATGTACTCGGCCTCGTCCATCCCGCCGCCGAAGGCGGGGGCCGCCTCGATCTGCTCCTGCTGGAAGCTCAGCACCTCGCTCACCTCGTCCACGATCACGCCCATGGTGACGGTGAGGTCGCCCTGGGTGACCTGGACGACGATGATGCAGGTCTTCTCGGTGTCGCTGGCGGCCCGCATCTTGAACTTGCCGCGCAGATCCACCACCGGGATCACGCGGCCGCGCAGGTTGATGACGCCCCGCACGAAGCTCGGCGTCCGCGGCACGCGCGTGACGTCCATGATGCCGATGATCTCCTGCACCTTCAGGATCTCGACGCCGTATTCCTCGCGCCCGAGCACGAACGAGAGGTACTTGCCAGGCTTGGCCAGGGTGGCGGCCAGGGTATCGGTGGACATGCGGTTGACCTCCAGTTTCGGATCGTCTGCGGAACGCCGTCAGGCGCTCTGCTCGGGTGCTGCGTCCGCTGCGTCGACGGACGTGATGGTGTGGTTGGCGACCCGGGCCAGGCCGGCCACGTCGAGGATGAGGGCCACGTTGCCGTTGGACATGATGGCGCCGCCGGCGACGCCGTCGGTGTCCTGCATGCTCTGGCCCAGGCTCTTGATGACGATGGACTGCTGGCCGAGCAGGTCGTCGGCCAGGATGCCGATCCGGCGTCCCTCGTCCTCCACCACGACGACCACCGCCGATTCGGGATCGGTCTTGGCCGTGGCGATGCCGAAGAGCTGGCCCAGGCGGAACAGGGGGATGTGTTCGGATTCCAGGGTCATCATCTCGCCCCGGTCGAACACCTTGAAGAGGTCGGCGGCCGACGGACGGATCAGGCGCACCACGCTGAGCGTCGGCACGATGTAGTGCTCCGGACCGCAGCTGACCACCATGCCCTCGATGATCGCCAGGGTGAGCGGCAGCTTGATGCTGAACACCGAACCCCGGCCGGGTTCGGACGAGATGTCGCAGGTGCCCCGCAACTCCTCGATGTTGCGGCGGACCACGTCCATGCCCACGCCGCGGCCCGAGATGTCGGTCACCTTCTGGGCGGTGGAGAAGCCGGGCTCGAAGATGAGGTTGTGGATGTCGCGGTCGCTGAGCTGGTCGCCCTCGCGGACCAGCCCGCGCTCGATGGCCTTCTGCAGGATCTTGTCCCTGGGCAGGCCCCGGCCGTCGTCCACCACCTCGATGCAGATGTTGCCGCCCTTGTGGTAGGCGCGCAGCTCGATGCGTCCGGTGTCCGACTTGCCCGCCGCCACGCGCTCCTCGGCCGTGGGCTCGAGCCCGTGGTCGACCGCGTTGCGCACCATGTGCACCAGCGGATCGCCGATCTTGTCGACGACGTTCTTGTCGAGCTCGGTGTCCTCGCCGCTCATCACGAAGTCGACCTTACGGCCCGTCTTCTTGGCGAGGTCGCGCACCAGGCGGGCCATCTTCTGGAACACCGGCCGCACCGGCACCATCCGCAGGCTCATGCCGATCTCCTGCAGCTCGCGGGAGATCTTGTCGAGGTGGTCGAGGTCCTTGGCCAGCTTCACCGACATGTTCTGGCGCACCTCGGGATTCTGGCTGACCATCGACTCGGCGATCACCAGCTCGCCGATGGTCTCCACCAGGCGGTCGAGCCGGTCGGCGTCCACGCGCACGGCTTCCTTGACCTTGACGGCCGCCGCCGCCGCACCGGTCGACGTCGGACGGGGCGCCGCCTCGGCCGTCGACGCGGGTCGGGGCGCAGGCGCCGACGCAGGCGCCGACGCGGGCTGCGCCTTGGCCTTCATGTTGGCCAGCGGCACGAAGCCCGACTTGCCGGCCGCTGGCGTCGCGGGCGCGGCCTTGGCCTTCAGGTTGCCCAGCGGCACGAAGCCGGACTTGCCGGCCGGCGCGGCCGGCGTCGGCTTGGCTGCGGGCGGCGCCGCCGGCGGCGGCACGGGTACCGCATCCTTCCTGGTCGCGAGGATCAGCCGCGCCACGAGGTTGGACAGCTCGGGCACCTCCGCCTGGTGGCCGGTGGTGGCCAGAGCCACGGTCACGCCCTCCACCAGACGCTTCATCAGATCCACGGACTCGAACACCAGATCCATGTACACGCCGCGCAGCTCCAGGTCGCCCTTGCGGCCCATGTCCAGGAGGTTCTCCGCCTTGTGCGCGAGCTCCTGGATCGCATCGAGCTCGGCGAAGCCCGCCAGCCCCTTGATCGTGTGGAAGCCCCGGAAGACGGCGTTGAGGGCCTCGCTCTCGTGGGGGTCGGCCTCGATGGTCAACAGATGCGCCTCGGAAGCGTCGAGGTGCTCGGTCGCCTCGCCGATGAAGTCCTGCAGCAGGCCGACGTCGGCCTCGAGCAGGTTCTTGCCGGTGTAGTCGGGCAGCACCACCTCGGGCAGCTCCACCGCGACGGCCTCGGCTTCGGCGTCCGCCATGGGCTCCGGATCCGGTTCGGGCTCGGGATCCGGTTCGGGTCCTGATTCGGGCTCGTCGGCGACGTCGGGCTCCGCCCCGGACTCGGATTCGGCCTCGATCTCGGCCTCGGTCTCGGTCTCGGTCTCGGCGGCCACCGGATCGTCGGCCTTCGCGACGTCCACCGATGGGCTCGCAGCGGGCTCGCGGAGCCGCACCAGCAGCGCCTCGGTCGACACCGGCGCCGGGCCCTTCTTGGCCAGGAAATCGAAGCACGCCTGCATCCAGTCGAAGACCTCGAGCAGGCGGTCGACGCAGGCCTGGGGCGATTCGGACTGGATCATGTCCTCGGCCACGTGGCAGAGCTCGGCCAACGCGTCGAGCCCCAGCAGGCCGGACTCGCCCTTGAGGGTATGGAACCAGCGCTTCAGCCCTGCCACCGCGTCGTCCGGCACGTCGGCGTCGAAGCCCAGCACCATGTTCTGCACGTCGCCGATCGCGTCGCCCTGGCGGCCGATGAACTCGGCGACGATCGCGTCGTCGACGAAGCTCGAGAGCTCCAGGCCGGCGGGCGCAGCGTCCTGCGCCTCGGCGTCCGGCGCGGCCGCCGCCGGCTCCGCCGCGGACTCCGGCGCGGCCGCCGCGGGCGGCTCGAAGCCCATGTCGCCCAGGCTCTCCTGCAGCCCGTCGATCGCCTGGCTGAGGACCTCCACCACCGTCTCGGTGAAGCGGCCCTCGGCGACGCAGCCGGCCGCGATCGCCGCCGCGCTCTCGGCCGCGACCGCGATCGCGTCGTGGCCGAAGGTGCGCAGATCCTCGGCGAGGATCCGCAACCGGTCCCGCACGCTGCCGAGCTCGGCGAGGGCGCAATTGCGGTCGAACATCACCAGGCTCTGGGCAACATCTTCCAGCTGGGATTGCAGATCCGTGGTCGTCATTCAGCACCTCGGCTCACGCGGTATGCCATCTAGGCCGCCCGCGTCGGGCGAACGGCGCGGACCGGCGGACAATCGTGGTGGCGGCGATCACGCAAGCGACGTGCCAGCCAGCTGATGGCGGCCGGACCAGGGGCATCCACGACCAACGCTCTGTGAATGTGGTATTTACGGGGTTCAGCGACGGAGGGAGCCCGGCCGCCGGTGGCCGGTCGGGCGGAAGATCTGGCCGGTCCGGACACCGTGCCGGGTCATTCGGCGGCCACCCGGCGGGAGTCGCTCCAGCGCTCGCGCCAGTAGGGATCGTCGAGCGAATCGCGGCGGACCCGGCGGCCGGCCCGGGGGGCGTGAACGAACTCGCCGTCGCCCAGGTAGAGGCCCACGTGGGAGATCCGGTCGCCCTCGATGGCGAAGAACAGGAGGTCGCCGGGCTGCAGGCTGGCCGCGGCCACGGGCTGGCCGGCCCGTCGCTGATCCCGGACGACCCGCGGCAGGTCGATCCCCAGGCAGCCGTAGCACCAGTGCACCAGGCCGCTGCAGTCGAACCCGCGCTCGGGCGAGTGGCCGCCCCAGCGGTACGGCCGGCCGAGCTGCGTGAGGGCCAGTTCCGCCACCTCGAGGCCGACCTCCAGCGCGCCGTCGGGGTCGGTGAGGTCGCGGGGCGGCGCGGTCTGCGACCGCGGCGGAACCGTGGGCGGCGCCTGCCGCGGCGCCGCGTGCACCGGCCTCTCCGGCGGCGGCCACGCCTCCGGCTGCCGCAGGACCCGCTTGGGGCTGCAGCCGGCCAGCAGCAGGACCGTGAGCACGATGACGAGCCGACGGATCACGGCGGGAGACCTCCGGGACGGCGAATGCACGGATCATGCCCGACCTCCTTTCCGCTGGCAAGCCGCCGGATTTCGTGGGCGCGGGCCCGCGCAACGGTTAAGGTTCGCTCAGGAACCGTCATCGACGCCGGCCGGCGACCATCCGACCCGAGAGCCACGTGCCCATGAGCGAACCCGTCAGCCCCGAGCTGCACCTCACCATCGAGAAGCTGGTCACCGGCGGCCGCGGCCTGGCCCGGCTGGATGGCCGCGCGGTCTTCGTGCCCGACACCGCCGTCGGCGATCAGGTGCGCGCGCGGGTCATCAAGGATTCCCGGAACTTCCTGGAAGCCGAGCTGCTCGAGGTCCTCAGCCCGGGCCCCGGCCGCCGCCAGCCGCCCTGCCCGCACGCCGAGCGCTGCGGCGGTTGCGATCTCCAGCATCTGGACGACGCGGCCCAGGAGGCCGCACGACGCGAGATCCTGCTCGACTGCTTCCGTCGGCTCGGCCGCCTGGAGGTCGACGCGCTGCTGGCGCCGACGCCGACGCTCGCCAGCCTCGGCTACCGGAACCGGCTGCGTCTCTCGGCTCACCCCACCGGCCGTTACGGCCTGCGGGAGCGCCAGTCGCACGCGGTGGTGCCGCTGGACACCTGCCTGGTGATGGCCGAACCCTTCACCGAGACCGTCCTACCCTGGCTGCGGATGCTGCCGCCGATGGAGCAGATCGTCGTCCGGCTCGACGGCCGCGGCGGCTGGCTGCTGTCGCTGTACGGCCCGCCGCCGCGCCTGCGCGTGCTGCGCAAGTTCATGGAGAGCCACGGCGACGAGTCGCCCGCGCCCGGCCTGCAGGGCGTGCTGCTGAACAACCGGCCGGTCTGGGGCCGCGGCTACCTCGTCATGCAGGTCGCCGACCATAAGTACCGGGTCTCGCACCAGAGCTTCTTCCAGGGCAACCTGGCCGCTGCCGAGCTTGCCACGGCGACGGCGCGGCGATGGCTCGAGGACGTCCATCCGGAGGGCACCGACCTCGTCGACCTCTACTGCGGCGTGGGCCTCTTCCTGCTGGCCCTGGCCGATCGCCACCTGCGCTTGCTGGGCATCGAGGCCGACGCCAGCGCCATGAGCGACGCCCAGGAGAACCTGCGGCGGGCCGGCCTGCTGGACGACGGTCGTGGCCGGGTCGTGCAGGCCGACGTGGTCAAGGCCCTGGCCGATCCCGACGTCCGCGGCGCCGTCAACTGGGCCGACGCCTGCGTCGTGGCCGATCCGCCCCGCACCGGCCTGGGCAAGGACGCCCTGGCCGCCCTGTGCGAGCTGCGCCCGGCCACCGTGCTGTCGATGAGCTGCGACCCGGCCACCCTGGCCCGGGACACCGGCGCGCTCGTGGCCGCCGGCTACGTCCTCGAGCGGATCATGCCGCTCCCCATGTTCCCGCAGACTGCCCACGTGGAAACCCTGGCGCTGCTGCGCCGGCAGGGCTGACGCCGTCACCATGACCGATCCGCGGCATCCCGAACTCGACCCGAGCGACGAGCACCCCGAGATCTCGCCGGTCGGCTCGTCCGCGCCGCCGGATCCCGCCAACATCGTGGTCGTGCTCAGCCACACCACCGAGCCCTCGAACATCGGGGCGACCTGCCGCGCGATGAAGACGATGGGCCTGTCGACCCTGCGCCTCGTCGATCCGTTGAACCCCAAGGGCCGCACCGCCCAGTCCCTCGCCCACGGCGCTCTCGATGTCCTCGAGAACGCCGGGATCTGCCAGACCATGGACGAGGCCGTGGCCGATTGCGTGGTCATCTGCGGCACCACGGCCCGGCGCCGGCAGCTGCGCAAGTCGGCCCTGATGCCGCCCCACCAGCTCGCACGCCGCCTGGTCGAGCACGCGCGCGAGGGCAAGGTGGCGCTGCTCTTCGGCACCGAGCGCACCGGCCTGACCAACGACGAGGTCGACCTCTGCCGCTACCTGAGCATGGTGCCGACGGACGAGAGCCAGCCGTCCTTGAACCTCGCGCAGGCGGTGATGCTCTACAGCTGGGAGGTGCGCAAGGCCTGGCTCGCGGTGCAGGGCAAGGAGGACTGGGTGGGCATCGGCGCCGGCGCCGGCGCCCCGCCGCCGCGCCCGGAGATGGCCGTCGCCCACCCGCACCGGTCGACCCGGCTGCCGACCCAGCACGAGCTCGAGACCATGTACGCGCACCTCGCGGCCGCCATGCAGGCCGTCGGCTACAGCGATTTCGAGCTGCGCAAGTTCATGACCTACCTGCGCCAGCTGCACGGCCGGGCCGGCATGGTGAACTGGGAGCTTCAGATCTACCACATCCTGGCCAAGCGCATCCTGGCCGCCACCGACCAGCCCCGGTTCACCGGCCTGGAGTGAGACGGCGGCCCGCCGCGCTCCGGGAACTCGCACCGTCCGCTCCGGTTTCAAGGCATGCGCACCGATCCAGCCGCAGCCTGAACCAGGAGCCACCGTGAAGCCGCCCGCGCTCCATCCGCGATCTGCCCGCCACCTCGTGGGCGCCGTCCTGGCGCTCGGCGGGTTGCTGCTGATGCTCGGCGGATGCCGCGATCGGGGCGACACCGCCGCAGCCACGCCTCCGCCGGCTGACGGGCCCAGCGTGGCGCTCAGCCACATCCTGGTGGCCTTCGACGGCGTGGTCGACCAACCCAGCGGGCTCAGCCGCACTCGCGAGGAGGCCCTCGAACGCGCCCGGCGCATCGCCGTGCTCCTGCGCACCGGCCGCGGCGACCTCGCGGAGATGGCCCGTCGTTACAGCGACGACCCCACCGCCCAACGCAACGCCGGCTACCTCGGCATCTTCCACCTCGGCGACATGGAACCGCACCTCGAGGCGGCGGTGACCGCCCTCGCGGTCGGCGAGATCGGCGGCCCGGTGGAGACGTCCCACGGCTTCCACATCGTCCGCCGCGAACCCGTGCGGCGGGTCAACGTGCACCACCTGCTCGTGGCCTACCGCGACGCCGTGCTGGCCGACAGCCACGTCACCCGCGACCGCGACGAGGCCCGGCGCGTGGCCTACGCCCTGCGCCGCAAGCTGGCCGAGGGCAAGGGCGACCTCTGCGACCTGGCGGCCCAGTTCTCGGACGACGGACAGAACAGCGAGCAATGCGGCGAACTGGGCTGGGTGGAGCCGGGGATGCTCTCGCCGGCGGCCGAGCAGGCGGTCTTCAACCTGCAGCCGGGCGAGGTCTCCCCGGTCGTGGAGTCGGAGTACGGGTTCCACATCTTCTGGCGGGACTAGCGCGGCAGCCGTCCCCCGACCAGGTGGGCGATCCCGAACGTCATCCGTTCGACGAACACGTCGACGAACCCCGCCTCGCGCAGGACCTCCTGGTACCTGAGCGTGGTCAGGAAGCGGTCCATGCTGCCGGGAAGATAGCTGTAGGCCGCATGGTCGCGGGCGACCAGACTCCCGACGGCGGGCACGGCCCGGCTCAGGAGCCAGCGCACCGGCGCCGCGGGCCCGCGGTCCTGGCCGCGGGCGGAAGGATCGGCCCGGAAGAACTCCAGCACCAGCACCTGGCCGCCGGGGCGCAGCACCCGCTTCATCTCGGCCACCCCGGCCACCGGATCGGCCAGGTTACGCACCCCGAACCCGGCCACCACGGCGTCGACGCTGAGGTCGCGCACCGGCAGGCTGAGGCCGTCGCCCGCGACCGGGCCGACCGCATGGGCATTCCGCTTGCCGGCGATGCCGGCGAGCATCTCGGGCACGAAATCCACGGCCGCCACCCGGCGGGCCCGACCGGCGGCCAGGCAGGCCAGGCCGAGGTCGCCCGTCCCGGCGCACAGATCGAGCAGCAGGTCGGTGTCCGGATCCAGCCGGGAGGCCACCCGCCGGCGCCAGCGCCGGTCGAGGTTCAGCGACAGCAGGTGGTTCATCAGATCGTAGACGCCGCTGATGCGCGCGAACATGCCCCGCACGGCCTGGGCATGCGCCTCGGGATCGTCGACGCGGCCGGTGCCGGGATCGCGATGGTGGATGTCGGGAAGATCGGTCATGGTGGGGCCATGGTAGCCCGCGCCTCCGCCCGGCGCCAGGGCCGCGGCGGACCGACCCTGGCGCTTCGGCAGGAACGAGGCCTACGCGTTGGCCCGGAAGCGCTTGTACTGCTTCAGCTGGAAGTCCGACCAGCGCTGCAGCCCCTGGTCGACGCCGAGGACGGCGAGGGCGCGGTCGTAGTCCTCCGGCGACACGTGCATCAGGTACCGGTAGCGTCCGCGGCCGTCGGTCAGACCGGTGCTGCTGGACACGTTGATCTCGGCCTCGCAGAGCTTGTCGTGGATGTCGACGAGGGCGCCGAGCTCGTCGTCGCCCTGCACCATGAACGCGTGGTGCGGACCGTGCAGGACCAGGCTGTGGCGACGGGCCAGCTCGGCGAGCCACATGGCGTTCTGGGGATAGATCACCAGCTGGGTGCGGTCGGCGCTCACCGGGAACGCGTTGAAGGCCAGCAGGTTCACCTCGCCGGACGCCATCAGCTTCAGGAACTTGCATCCCTGTCCCGGCCGGTTGTCGACCGTGGCGTAGTAATAATCGACACTGTAGATCCTGGCTGACATGATCGCTCCTCCTCGGAGGCGTCGCCGGCGGACCGGGCGCACGGGTCGCAGCGGGGAACCCGGGTCTCGGACCGGAGGAGCGTCAGCTCGGGACGGATCGCGGTGTGGGTCGCGTGGTGTGGGGTTCGGTCGACGTCCTCCAGATCCGGGGTCCACGCATCATCTGCGGACTCGTCATACGGGATCGCGATCCGCCCTGTTTCACGAGGGTACCACGACGCCCTCCGCGATGAAAGCGGATTCGCAGAAATGATAAAGATTGTGCGTATCCGAATCGGCCGCTACTCCAGCAGCATCACCTTGGTGGACGCCGTCCGACCGGCGCTGCGCAGCCGCACCACGTAGGCTCCGCTGGGCACCTCGCGGCCCAGATCGTCGCGGCCGCGCCAGGTGACGTCGTGCCGTCCAGCGCTGCAGGGGCCGCTGGCGAGCGTGCGCACCAGCTTGCCGTCGAGGCCGTAGACGAGCAGGTCGGCCCGCCCGGGCTCGGCCAGGGTGAAGGCGATGCTGGTGGCGGGGTTGAACGGATTGGGAGCCGCGCCGAGCAGCGCCACGGCGGCCGTCGGCACCTCGTAAACGGGCGTGAAGCCGTCGCCGAACAGCAGGTCCACCCACTCGGGATGGTCGACGAACGGGTTGCGGTTGTGCTGGTACTGCTCGACCACGTCGTTGCGCCGGCGCTCCTTGTCGTCCACCGGGTCGGCCTCGTGCCAGGCGACGAGGGTCGACAGCAGGCCCATGTACGCGACCGGCTCGTTGTTGCCGGTCTGGCTGGCCAGGATGAGGTAGGGGTCGTCGGTGAGGATGAGGTCGGGCTCGCTGCCCGCGTCGCCCTCGTAGCGGACGTCCATGTAGAACATGGCGCGCGCGACGTCGCCCTTGCGGCCGTCCCAGGTCTCCCAGATGTCGATCGGGGTGCGCGCGGCCCGGTAGTTGACGCCGCTGACGCCATCGTGCGAGTCGGTGACGTAGGAGCTGCAGCCGCCGGTGCAGTCGTCGAAGATGTTGCTGCCCCGGAAGCTGTTGTAGCTGATGTCGCAGAGCATCAGGTGGTGGCAGTCGGTGTAGGGGTAGTTGTTCGAGTTGTCGTCCGGGAAGCCGTAGCTGTTGGGCCAGGTGTGCTCGCGGTTGTAGTAGTCGTTGCCGCCGGAGTACTTGACGAGGGTGCGGTTGCGGTAGAGGTCGAGGATGTGGCTGGAGTCCAGCGGATCCTCGTCGGCCTGGTTGAGGATGTCCCAGGTGTCGGTGCTGCTGGCCGTGTAGGGGTACCGCTGGTGCCCGTCGATGACCTGATGCAGCGTGGTGCGCAGGGCCGCCAGGCTGGAGACGTCGACCGAATCGTAGTAGCCCGGCTGAGGATCGGCCAGGACCGGGATCGCGGCGAGGAACGAGACGAGCAGGACGGACAGCAGCTTGGCCATGGTGACTCCAGGGCAGATGGATCGTACGACGGAACGAGCACCAAGGTATGATACCGCAACTGATGAATCAAATCATCATCAATCTCGCGCGGCCCACGGCCTCAGGCGGTCGAGCGGTCCCCGGCGCGGCAGTCCGCGCTGGACGGGCGGCGACCGCGATGGCACCTTAGCACGAACGGCGGTCCCGTTGCATCCCCGAGAGGTCGGCCCTTGCCCGTCTCGTTGCCCAGACCCTTCCGCTCGCTGACCACGCACGGCCCCGTGTTCCTGGGCCTGCTCGTGCTGGTCTTCGGCGTGTTCGGACGGCTCTGCACGGGGGACCTGTGGTCGCCCGTCGACTTCGAGATCCTGCTCGACGCCCACAAGCTCGCGCCCGCCCCCTGGGCCATGTTCCAACACGTCGGCGCCTGGTTCAGCCAACCTCTCCTGCAGCAGATCTTCCTGGCGGAGTACCGGCTCTTCGGCGTGGAGTTCGGCTACTACGTGGCCGTCAGCCTGGTGCTGCATGCGCTCAACGCGTTCGTGGTCTACATGCTGGTGAACATGCTGTTCTACCGACCCCGCCTCGCGCTGCTCGCGGCGGCGATGTTCGCCCTGGGCGTCGGCAGCTTCGGTCGGAACCTGCTGAGCATCGCCGGCCAGGAGAGCCTGCTGCTCGCGGGCCTGCACCTGCTGGTGCTCTACCTGTTCATCCGCAACGATTTCCGGCGCGACGGCCGCCTCTGGTCGCCCTACTTCCTGCTGGGCCTGGCGATCTACAGCCTGACCGGCCTGACCAAGGCCTCGACGCTGTCCCTGCTGGGCTGCCTGGTGGCCTACAAGGCGTTCTTCTACCACGTGCGCAACCGGCGGCCCGTGTTCTCCAACGACCTGCTGATCTTCCTGCTCCTCGGCCTGCTATTCCAGATCGGCCAGAGCCGCTACGGGTTCCGGATGCCGACCGTCGGCGTGGCCAGCGACGGACCGCTCGTCTACACGCTGAAGTCCGCGGTCAACGTGTTCCGCTACCTGAACCTGATGCTCTTCCCGCTGCAGGAGAGCTCCCTGCTGCGCGAGGCGGGCGACCTCGTCCAGGGCGTCTACCGGGCTCGCGCGGTGATCCAGACGGTGCTGACGATCTACGTGCTGAGCTTCAGCATCTTCGGCGTGGTGTTCGGCAGCCGGCCGTTGCGCTTCTTCATCGCCTGGACCTACATCACGCTGATCCCGCTGAGCGCGCAGAGCCCTGGGTCGGATTGGCTCAACGTGACCCATCTGTACCTCGCCAGCCTCGGCTTCTGCGTGGTCCTCGCGTCGGGCGCCGTGGGCTGTTGCAACCTGCTCAGCATCCACCGCCGCCGCCAGCTGGTGCCGCTGCTGGTGCCGGCCCTGTTCGCGGTCATGGCCGTGTCGCTCACCTACCGCCTCGACGCCCGCAACCGCCTCGCCGCCCGGGCGCCCGAGATCCAGGAGTTGCGGCAGGAGATGCTCGGCCGCATGCTCGAACGGCCGGTGCGGTTGCAGCAGACCCGCTGAACCTCGCCGGCTCGCGAGCTGCGCCAGGCTCGCCGAGCGGAACGCCGCCGGCGCCGCTTCGCCGCGGGTGGAGCGGGCGGCGTGGAGGTCGTGCATCCAGGCCCGCATGGCCCGATCGTCGACCGGCCAGAGTCTCATCACCACCGTGCCCGCCCCGGCCGTCTGCAACGCCCGCCGCAGCGCGACGGCCGGTCTCGCCACCGCGGGTCCGGCCGTCAGCCCAGCAGGCTGCCCACCAAGATCCGCAGGCCGACCAGGATCAGGATGACCCCCCCAACGATCTCGGCCCGGGGCCCGAACCGCTCGCTCAGGCGGTCCCCCAGCCGCGACGCGACCACCACCAGCACCGCCGTCACCACGCCGATGGTCACGGCCGGCAGCCAGATCTCCACGCCGAGCATGGCCAGGCCGAACCCCACCGCGAGGGCGTCGATGCTGGTCGCGACGCTGAGCATCACCAGCGTGGCGCCGCGGGACGGATCGTGCGTCGGCCGGTGGTCGTCGGCCGCACGACCCGAGCGGATCATGCGCCCGCCGATCAACCCCAGGATCGCGAACGCCACCCAGTGGTCCACCGCCGCCACCCGCTCGGCGACGAGGCGGCCCATCAGCCACCCGATCAGGGGCATGAGCGCCTGGAAGAGGCCGAAGTGGAAGCTCAGGCGGAACAGAGCCCGGCCTCCGGACGCCCGGCCCGAGGCGCGGGCGCCGACGGCCACGGCGCAGGCGTCCATGGACAGGGCGACGGCCACGAGCAAGGTGGAGAGGTCGGGCATCGGGGGCGGGCCTTTCGCGGATCCTACCGTGGCGCAGCCTCACCAGGTTAGTTCCCCGCCCGCCCCGTGTCAGCCCGTGAGTTGTGCCGCGAAGATTTCGGCTACCGCCGATTGGGCTGGAACCGGCCATCCGTGAATGACGATCGATCAATAATGCCGACGAATATCACCACACAATCGAGGCCTATTTCGGACAATCAGATCAGCCGAAATCTTCGCGGAAGAACCTAGAGGGCGACTCAGATCCGTGGGTTCATGGCCAGCGCCAGGATGTTCTGGTGCTTCGTAGCCAGGATCTCCGCCAGATTCCTGACGCTCTGCTTGGCGAAAGCCGCGCCGTCGAATGTGCGGCTCACCCAGTCCTCGACCGCCTGCGACCCCGCGTGCAGCTTCACCGCGATGTGGCTGACCCGATCGGCCACCTCGACGGCGTGGGCCAGACGCTGGTGGTCGCCGGCGCTGTCCGCTTCGTGGTGCCAGCGCACGGCGGCCACGATCTCCTCGGGCAGGTTCCAGCTGTCGAGCAGCGCGGCGCCGGCCTCGGCGTGGTCGTAGCCCGTGCGGCGTCGCTCGAGGTCGCAGCCGCGCGATTCCCCGGGCGTGGGCGCGAGAGGATCGCCGCCACCGACCAGGGCCTGGTCGAGCACCAGCTTGCCGATGTCGTGCAGCAGGCCGGCGGTGAACGCGCGGTCGGAAAGATCGCGCCGGCCCATGCCGCTCACGAGGAACGACGACCCGTAGGCCGTGGCCAGGCTGTGCTGCCAGAGGCCGCCGAGGTCGAGCTGGTATCCAGGCAACTCCCGTTGCAGGGCCGGTTCGAGGCTGAGCGTGAAGCAGAGCCGGGCGAACGCGACGTTGCCGACCATCACCAGCGCCTCGCGCGGCGTGCCGATGATGCGCTTGAGGTTGTAGAGCGAGGAGTTGCAGAGCTTGAGCAGGCCGGCCGTCAGACCGGGATCGCGCTCGATGACGGGCAGCAGCGTGCTGGCCGCCACCAGGGGATCGTCGATCACGTCCATGAGCGCGGCCACCGAATCCGGTCGGGCGCTCACCCCTGGGGCGGTGGCGATGAGGTCTTGCAAGGAGGGCATGGGCGACTGTCCTTCGTTGCCGGAGATGGTGCCTGGGCGCTCGGGCGCCGACGACAGTCGAGGACATCGACTGAACGGCCGGCGCCCTTGATTCAGGGAATTCTGCAAATCAAGACCCGGACGGGGATCAGTCGCCGGCGATCCGTTCGAGGAGACGTTGCAGGGCGGCCGTGTTGGCGTCGAGGTCGTAGCCGGAGACGACGGCCGCCCGGGCCTGGTCCCCGAGGCGGCGACGCAGGGCTGGGTCGTCCAGCAGACGCGCGAGCGCCTCGGCCAGGGCGTCGGGAGCCTCGGGCGCGACGAGAAGGCCGTTCTCGCCGTCACGCACCAGTTCGGGGATGCCGGTCAGACGGGTCGAGACCACCGGCAGACCACGCGCCATGGCCTCCATCATGGCCACCGGGATCCCGTCCATCTCGCCCCCGCGGCCCACTCGGCAAGGCAGCACGAAGACCGTGGCGGCGGCGAACTCCGCGGCCATCGCCGCATGGGGAACGACGCCGGCCAGCTCCACCGTGTCCTCGAGTTCGAGCCGGGCGAGTTGGCGGCGCAGCGCCGGTTCCTCGGGCCCGCTGCCGACGATGCGGCAACGGAACCCGAGGCCGCGGTCACGCAGGTGGCGGCAGGCGGCAAGCAGGTCGGCGAAACCCTTGTAGTCCACGAGACGACCGACGGCCAGCAGCCGCGGCGGCTCGCTCGCGGCCGGGCCCGAGTGCGCGAAGGCGGCCGCGTCGACGCCGCAGCGGATGACCTCGCAGCGGGCCGGGTCGAGCCCGAGGTGCTCGGCGAGCCAGGTGCGGTTGAACTCGCTGATCACGCGGATGGCCGCGGCCTCGCCGATGCGTCGGCGGCCGAGCGCGGGCGAGAAGCGCCGCATGAAGATGTCGTGGGCGTGCACGGCCACGGTGTAGGGGATCCCGTGCACCCGCTGCACGACGCAGCCGAAGGTGGCCGCGGTGTCGGCGAACTGCACGTGCACGAGCCGGTAGCCGCCGCTTCGCCAGTTGCTCGCCCCAGGCCACGGCCTCGAGCACGTGCAGCTTGGTCTTGGCCATCTCGACGGGATTGGGTCCGGCGGCGAGCGTGAGTTCGATGATGGTGCGCCACCAGCGGCCCGCGTTCAGCCGAGCGCGGCGCGGAGGTTGGCGAGCAGGAGGCGGCCGAACGGCACCGGGCGAACGTAGCGGGTGCGGGCGACCTCGCTCCCGAGCTCGGCGGTGAGGAAGCCGGCGGGCGGCCGCCGCAGCGACCAGGGCACGACGTCGAGGCGGTCGAGCTCGGCGCGGGTGAACGTGGTGCTGTAGTTGGGGTACGTGTGGGTGAGGTAGGCGATCACTGGCCCGGCACCTCCGGCAGCACCATGGGGGTCGAGGTCAGATGGCCACCGGAATGTAACCCGGCGGGCGCGCGGTGGGAACCCCGGATCGCCTGCGCGAATCTTTAGCGGATTGCTCTTGTCCTCTATTGACCCGCGACCCTCGATCACCCAGGATGTCCAGCATCGGCGGAGCCCACAGACTCGGCCCCATCGGCTCGCTCCCGGATGATGCTCCGCCCCGGTTCCGGTCCGGCCGCCGCCGCGCGACGGCCGCCACCATCAGCTGCGCGGAGGCCCCATGCGAACCTCGCTCTCGCGATTCGTCGCGCTCGTCCTGCTGCTGGCCTTCGCCTCCGGTTGCGGAGGGCCCAAGATCCGATCCTTCGACGTCCAGCCCGTGGTCCTCTGCGGCCCCGAGGCCGTGCACGTGGACTGGGATGTCGTGGGCGATGCGCGCCTGGAGGTCCGCGTCGATCCGGCCATGAGCGCCGAGTCCGCCGGCCAGCTCGCCGACGTCCCCGCCGACACGCTCACCTTCCTGCTGGTGGTCGAGCGTCGCGGCAAGGAGGCTGTGCGCCAGGTCGCCGTCTTGCAGATCCCCGAGCAGTTCACCCGGGACGTCGTCTTCCGCACCGACCTGGCGCCCGATGGCTCGCTCGTCGCCGCCGGCGAGGTCGACGCCAAGTGGGACGGCTTCGAGATCGAGACGCTGGCCTCGGCGTCGGGGCGTGAGATCACCGTCGAGCACGCCGGGCGGCAGGACAGCCTCGCCGACGACGGTGTGCCCTCGTCCGCCCTCGCCGGCCTGCCGCTCGCCGGAGCCTGGATCCTGCGGACGGCTGCCGTCGAGCCGCTCCCGGACCGCTTGCGCGTTCGGGTCGATATCCGCTGCCGCCCCTAAGGAGCACCCATGCCCTCGATCCGCGACCGCATCGACACCGTCGTCTACGTGATGATGGAGAACCGCTCCTTCGACCACATGCTCGGTCACCTCAGCTACGATCGGATCCTGCCCGAGGCGGACGGCCTGGTGCCGCCGGTGCGGCAGGAGGCCTACGAGAACCTGATGGGCGGCGACACCTACTACCCGTTCAAGCACCGCGTCGACAACCGGCTCGGATTCGACCTGCCCCACGAGTGGCAGGAGGTGGCCGCGCAGCTGGCCTACAGCAAGGTCACCAAGCGGCACACGATGTCCGGGTTCGTGGAGTCGTTCGTCAAGCATGCCCGCCTGACCGATCCGGGCTACGACCCGGGCGCTCGGCCCGATCCGCTGGGCTTCTTCCCCGAACGGCTCGTGCCGATCCACAGCTTCCTGGCGCAGAACTTCACCGTCTGCGACCGCTGGTTCTGCCCGTTGCCGGCCGCGACCCAGCCCAACAAGACGTTCGCGCTCTGCGGCTTCACGCCCTACCACGAGAATCAGACCTTGATCAGCGTCGACACCATCCTGCTCGACTGGCTCGAGCGGCGCCAGGTCCGCTGGCGCGTCTACCACGACGGCCTGTCGTTCTTCGCCCTCTACCCGCGCGCCTGGCGCCACGTCCTGAGCTCCCGGTTCCGCGACATCGAGTTCCTGCTGCACGACTGCCTCGACGAGGCCGACGCGACGTTCCCGCAGGTGATCATCGTCGAGCCGTCGTACGAGTCGGCGCCCCATATCGGGCCCGACCAGCCCAACGACAACCACGCGCCGTTGCCCGTGGGCTTCGGCGAGGAGTTCCTGCGCCGCGTCTACGAGGCGGTGTCGGCCAACGCCGATCGCTGGCGGCGGACGGTGCTGATCGTCAGCTACGACGAGCACGGCGGCTTCTGGGACCACGTGCCGCCCCTGCGCATCCCCTACACCACGACCGGCACCCCGCCCCACACGTTCGAGACCACGGGCGTGCGCGTGCCCGCCCTCATCGTCTCGCCGCTGGTGGAGCCGGGCTCGGTCTGCCACAAGCCCATGGACCACAGCGCGCCGCTGCAGCTCCTGGGCGAGCTGTTCGGGCACCAGGGCAAGTACTCGCGGCCGGTGACCGAGCGCGCGGCGCAGGGTCTGGCCAGCGTCGCCGACGCCCTCACCCGCCAGGTGCCGCGCGACGACCGGCCCGCCGCGCCGTCGGTCGCGATCCAGGCCGGCGCCACGCTCGAGACCCGTCTCGCGCCGCAGGACCCGATGCAGACCGCGTTCGAGACCGCGGCGCTCCAGCTGCTGGAGAAGGAGCCGGCGGGGACGGCCGCGAAGTACCCCGAGGTGGTGCACTGGAAGCACGCCAAGGACCGCGCGGAAGGTTGACGGGAACGGGCGCGAGCGCGGTCGGCCGTGGTCAGGGACCCGCCAGTTCCCGGTACACCTCGCGCGTCAGCCTGGCGCAGGCGTCCCAGCTGTAGACCGTGGCCGCGGCCGCCCGCCCGCGCCGGCCCAGCTCGGCCGCGCCGGCCGGATCGCCCAGCACGCCGACCAGGGCATCGGCGAGGGCCCGCTCGTCGCCCGGCGGCACCACCAGCCCGCAGCCCGCCTCGCGCACGGTGTGGCCGAGGGCGCCGGTGTCGGTGGCGACCACGGGCACGCCTGCGGTCATGGCCTGGAACACGACGCCGCTCTGCGTGATGTCCCGGTAGGGCAGGGCCACGACGTCGGCCGCGGCGAAATGGGCGTCGACGTGGGCGTCGTCGACGTAGACCGGACGGAAATCCACCGCCTCGCGCAGGCCCAGCCGGTCGATCTCCGCGATGATCGCGGCCGGGTCGACGTGGCGGATCTTGCCCGCGGCCAGCAGTCGGGCGTCGGGGATCCGGTCGCGGACCACGGCCATGGCGCGCACCAGCCCGTCGAGGTTCTTCTCGGCGCGGATCTCCCCGAAGAACAGCACCAGCGGCGCGTCCGGCGGCAGGCCCAGCTGGTCGCGGGCGGCCGCGCGGCCGAGGTCGGCCCGGCGGAAGACGTCGTAGCTGCCGTGGGGAACCACGCGGATCCGCGACTCCGGCACGCCGCCGCGGGCGGCGAGCTGCGGGCGGTTGGCCTCGTGGTGGACGATGAGGCGCGCGGCGCTGGCGAACGTGCGGCGCAGAAGCGCGGGCGAGCCGCCCTTGACGGCGTCCCAGGCATCGATGTCGTGGACGGTGATCACCAGGCGCGGGCGTAGCGGCCCCAGGGCCCGGGCGGTGAACGCCTCGAGCGGCGGCAACACGTTGAAGTGCTGCCAGTGCACGACGTCGAACCCGCCCCCGCGCACGGCCGCCAGCATGCGCAGGGTGGCCGCGGTGTAGCGCAGGCCCTTGACCAGCAGGTTGGGCTGGTGGCGGAGGTCGGGAAAGCCGCGCCAGACGCCGCCGCGGGTCGTCTCGCCGGCCGGGAAGCACGCGGCCGAGAACACGACGACCTCGTCGCCCAGCGCCTCGAGGGCACGGCCGAGGCCGAGGTCGTACTTCCACATGCCCGGCAGGGCGTGGGTCTCGATGAGGGCGACACGCATGGCCGGATAGTAACCTGCCGATCTCCGCGCGGGTACTGCGGATCGTTCGAGGCTTTCCATCGGCCTCCCGACTCCTTATCCTTATTGAATGGTCACCCTCAACATTCGCCCCCGCTCCGCGCCGGAGGAGGTCGCCATGAAGACATCGCTCGCGCTCGCCCTGGTCCTGCTGCTCGCCGTCCCCGCCCTGTCGCAGAGCACGATCGGCATCACGTTCGACGACACCATGCTCATCAACAACCTGATCTTCGGGACCGGGCCCTTCACCTCGTACATCTACGTCCAGACCGCCGAATCTTCGCTCATCGCGGCCTACGAGTGCGCCATCGTCTCCGACGGCGGGACGCTCTTCCTGCTCAACGCGGCCGGCCCCAACGGCTGGACCAATTTCGGGGCGCCGAGCAACCAGCTCGTCGGCTTCCAGACGCCGCTGCCCGTGGGCCCCGACGGGTGGGTGGTGGTGTGCACCCTGGACTGGTTGCTCGCCGAGAGCGGCTCCTGGATCGTGATCGACCTTGGCCCGGCCTCGCCGTCGAGCTTCGACCCGCCGACCCCCGGGTTCGCCGACGGCCTGAACCCAGACATCCTGATCCCGTGCGCCGCGGAGCGGGATACATCAACGACGAGTTCGCCGTCGAGGACGTGAGCCTGAGCCAGATCAAGGCTCTCTTCGATTGACCGAGCGTAGCTGAGCCGAGCCAGCCGCCGCCGCCGCGCCCTTCCGGGGGCGCGGCGGTTTTTCCGCCGGATTCCCTTGGATCCCCCGATCCGGAATCCTATCTTTGCCGCCAAGCTCGCATGCTCCCGCCCCGCCCGCGCGCGGGGCCAACCAGGCCCGCGGCCCCCTCTGGAGGACTCGGAATCATGGCGAAGTACAAGATCGGCTGGATGCCCGGCGATGGCGTGGGCGTCGACGTGATGGATGCGACCAAGGTCGTGCTCGACAAGCTGGGCTTCGATGCCGAGTACATCCACGGCGACATCGGCTGGGAGATCTGGCGCACCGAGGCCAACCCGCTGCCCGACCGCACCATCGAGATGCTCCGGTCCGTGGACGCCGCCCTGTTCGGCGCCATCACCTCCAAGCCCAAGGAGGAGGCCGAGGCCGAGCTGATGCCCGAGCTGAAGGGCAAGGGCCACGTCTACCGCAGCCCCATCGTACGCCTGCGCCAGACCTTCGACCTGCAGACCAACCTGCGGCCCTGCAAGGCCTATCCGGGCAACCCTCTGAACTACCGCGATGACCTCGACCTGGTGGTCTTCCGCCAGAACACCGAGGGCCTCTACATGGGCGTCGAGTACCACCCGCTGCCCCAGGACGTGCGCGACAAGCTGACCGAGACCCACCCCGCCCAGATGAAGCGCCTGGCCGAGGTGGACAACGACGACATCGCCATCTCGCTGCGCATCTTCACCCGCGCCGGCTGCCAGAACATCGTGCGCGACGCGTTCGAGTACGCCAAGAAGTTCGGCTACAAGTCGGTGACCGTGGTCGAGAAGCCCAACGTGGTGCGCGAGACCAGCGGCCTGATGGTGCGCGAGGCGCGGAAGATCGCCAAGGACTACCCCGGCATCGAGCTGTGGGAGACCAACATCGACGCCATGTGCATGTGGCTGGTGAAGAATCCCCAGGACTACGGCGTGCTGGTGGCGAGCAACATGTTCGGCGACATCGTCTCGGACCTCTGCGCCCAGCTGGTGGGCGGCCTGGGCTTCGCCTGCTCCGGCAACATCGGCAAGGAAGTCGCCATCTTCGAGCCGAGCCACGGCTCGGCCCCCAAGTACGTCGGCATGAACAAGGTCAACCCGATCGCCATGATCCTGTCGGCCAAGATGATGCTCGACTACCTGGGCGAGAGCGCGATGGCCGAGAGGTTGGAGAACGCGGTGGCCGCGGTGATCGCCGAGGGCAAGGTGCGCACCTACGACATGGGCGGCACGTCGACGACGACCGACATGGCGGCGGCGGTGGCGGCCAAGCTCTAGGCGCGCCACGCATCCAGCCTACGCGCAGGCAGGCCGGGGTCGTCGACTCCGGCCTGCTTCGCGTTCCGGCCTTCCGCTGGGCGGCCCGGGTCCGGCGTCACAGCTCCAGGATCAGACCCGGATCGAAGCCGGTGTCCTGGCCCGGATAGCCGCGCGGGTTGCAGATCACCCGGGTCGCACCGATCCGGTAGTCCTGGCGCCGGTGCGTGTGGCCATGCACCCAGAGCGCCGGCCCGCCGGCGGCCAGGAGCGGGGTGAGGTCCGAGGCGTAGGCCGGGCTGTAGGGACGGTCGGCGAGCGCGGCGGAGACCGACCGCGGGCTCGGCGCGTGGTGGGTGGCCACGACGGTCGCGACCGCGGACCCCGCCAGCTCGGCCGCGAGCCAGGCCCGCGACCGCCGGTGCCAGCGGACCGTGTCGCGCGGCTCCAGGTGCCGTAGCCGCGGCGAGATCCGGATCTCCCGGTAGTCCCACATGGATTCGACGGCGAACCGGCGCGAGACGCGCGGACTGCCGTTGAGCTGGAAATCGGTCCAGAGCGTGCAGCCCAGGATGCGCACCGGGCCGAGATCGAGGACGCCGCGGTCGAGGACGTGCACGCAGGTGCCGGCCGCCGCCCGCCGGAGCGCGGCGAGGTGGCGCGGGTAGGCGTCGCCGTAGTACTCGTGGTTGCCCGGCACGTAGGCCACCGGCCGGCCCCCGAACGAGCCGGCCGCCCAGGCGATGCCGTCGAGGCCCGAGCTCGTGTCGCCGGCCAGGACGACGGCATCGTATCCGTCCGACGTCGGCGTGTAGCCGGCGAACTCGAGGTGCACGTCGCTGAGCAGGAGCAGGCGCATGACGGGGCGGCTTCCTTCGAGACGGGGTGTGCGGCGACGCCGGCGCCGGCCGCCGGGCTGCCCTGGAACGTAGTCGACGACGGCCGCGCGGCCAACCGCCGACTCGTGCACCTGGCCGCGACACCGCCCCCGGAGCAACCGTGCCGGATCGTCACACCTGTGCCCAGGGGCCACGGTATCCGTGGCTGGACGGCCCCCCGATGTCGGCCGCAGAAATCGCAACCATTATTCATGCAATCAGTTGCGTCATCCACACACGACGGCACGGGCCCTGCAACCATCCGGGCGCAGGGCCGCGGCCCGGGCGAAGCCGTTCATCGGCGCGGGGTCGTCCCGCAATTCCGCGGGATCTTGTCGATCGTGGCTGCGCCCGGACCACGGCCCTGTCCAGCAAGCACCGCCGAGCGTGCTGCAACCGTCGCCCCCTTGCCGAGGAGCCTGACATGCCCGCCACCCAGACCTTCCCACTGCCGAACGGATACCGGCATCGTCCGCACCTCATGCCCTGGTGGTTGGGCTACCTGCAGCTCGTGCCGCTGCGGCGCCTGGTCCAGAACCCGCACGCGCTCCTGCGGCCCTTGATCGGCCCGGGCGAGACCGTGCTCGAGGTGGGCCCCGGCATGGGCTTCCACACCCTGCCCGCGGCCGAGTTGACGGGCCCGACCGGCCGGGTGATCGCCGTCGACTGCCAGGAACGCATGCTGCAACACCTGGAGCGACGGGCCGCCGACCGGGGCCTGCGGGCCCGGATCGAGACGCGCGCGTGCCGGCGAGACTCCCTGCTGGTCAACCACCTGGCCGGCACCGTCGACCTGGCGCTGGCGTACAACGTGGTGCACGAGGCCGCCGACCCCGAGCGGATGCTGGGCGAGGTCGCCCGCGCGCTGCGTTCCGGCGGCCGGCTCGTGCTGTCCGAGCCCCGCGGCCATGTCGACCGCGACGTGTTCCTGTGGGAGTACGGCCTGTGCCGCGAGGCGGGCCTCGAGGCCTGCAGCTGGCCGAGGGTGCCCCGGCAGATGACCGTGGTCCTACGCAAGCCCGAGTGACCGCCCGCTTGCGTTCGAACCGTGGTGCGCGATCTTGACGGGACCGATCCGCTTCGATCCCGCACCACGAGTCGAGACCATGACCCCCGATCTGCCCGCCCGCTCGCACGCGCGCCCCGTCGGTCGCATCACCCGGGGCAAGACGGCCCGCAACCGCCTGCGCGGCAGCGACCACTTCCTCGTGCACTACGACCCCGCCCTGTTGACCCGCCGCACCGCCGGTTTCGCGGGCGCCATGTGCGTGGATCTCGGCTACGGCGCCGAGCCCCACACCACCCTCGAATGGGCCGACCGCCTGCGCGCCCACGTGCCGGGCCTGCCGGTGCTGGGCGTGGAGATCGAACCCGGCCGCGTGGCGAGCGCCCTGCCCCACGCCGATGCCGCCACCGGCTTCCGCCTCGGCGGCTTCAACCTGCCCCTGCAGGACGGCGAGCAGGTACGCCTGGTGCGCGCCTTCAACGTCCTGCGGCAGTACGACGAGTCCGAGGTGGTGCCGGCCTGGACGCTGCTGACGTCGCAGCTCCTGCCCGGTGGCCTGTTGATCGACGGCACGAGCGGGCCGCTGGGCCGCACCTGGACGGCGTGCCTGGTGCGCCGCCCGGAGACGGGCGAGGCGCCGTGGGAACTGGAAGCCCTGGTGCTCGGCCTCAACCTGCGGCGAGGCTTCGAGCCTGACCTGGTGCCGGCCCGTCTGCCAAAGGCCTTCATCCACCGCAACGTCCCCGGCGAACCGGTGCACGCGTTCCTGACCGCGTGGCAGCGGGCGGCCCTGGAGACGCGGCCCCTGTCGGTGTGGGGCGCGCGCCAGCACTTCGCCGCGGCGGCCGCCCACCTCGCGGGCCAGGGTTTCGACGCGGTGCTCCGGCCGCGCTGGCTGAAGCAGGGGTGGCTCGTGTGGCGGCGGCCGCCGGTACCGGCCTGACCCCGACGGCCGCCGCGACGCCGCACCGCGAGCAGCCCGGCTGCCGAACCCTGGCAGGTTCGACAACCGGGCTGTCGTCCGGGCGAGAGCGGGACTACTTCAGCAACACCATCCTGCCGGTCTGCCGCACGTCCCCGGCGTTCAGGTGCGAGAAGTACACGCCGCTCGGCACGCCGCGGCCCTGCTGGTCGCGGCCGTCCCAGACCACGCTGTGGCGGCCGGGGGCGACCTCGCGGTCCACCAGACGCCGGACGAGCAGGCCGCGCACGTCGTACACGTCGATGCGCACGTGGCCGGTGCGGGGCACGTCGTAGCGGAGGGTGGTCTGGGGGTTGAACGGGTTGGGGAAGTTGCCCGCCAGGGCGAAGGCCAGCGGGAGCGTCTCGTCGCCCACGGCGGTGGCGCCGCCGAGCACGATGGTGAACTCGCGGGTCGCCGCGCCGGCCACCGCGAAGGTGCCGGTGTCGCGCATGTCGGCCACCACCACCGGGCCGCCCGTGCCCAGGCCCTCGTGCAGGACCCACGGCAGATCGGCGATGGCGATCAGGGCCGCGGGCGACCAGCTCAGGGTGCTGCCCGAGCCGTTGACGTTGCCGCCGGGCTGCAGCTCGAGATACCACACCTGGCCGTCGGGATCGGCGCGGAGGTCGCGGTAGAGGGGCAGGCCGGAGTCGCCGCCGTCGAGCAGGCGGATGAGCGCGGCGTAGACCGGCGGCGCGGGCGGGTACGGCAGCGAGCTCGCGGTGGCCGCGCCGGCTCCCACCATCACGTTGGCCACGCCCGGCACGCCGGCGATCGCCTGGCCGGAGAGGGTGAGCTCGGCCTGGGCCAGCGACTTGTCGCCGCCGCGGGCCCGCTTGCCGGCATCCATGGACACCACCAGGCTGGCCGGCTCGCGCAGGTTGATCCACACGCCCTCGCCGGCCGCGATGGCGTCGACCGGCACGTAGCCGCGGTCGGCACGGTGCCCGAGCAGGCCGCCCAGCGCGGCCGCGGGCTCGACCTGCGGCACGGCCTCGCCGTCGGCCAGGCCGCCGATGAGCGACCAGCCCGCCGGCAGCAGCTGCTCGTAGCGTCCCATGGGCACGCCGAACACCTGGGCCGTGGTGGCGGGACCGCCGTTGTCGAGCCAGATCCCGACGCCGCCGAGCGGCGCCTCGTCGGTCTGGTAGGCGCCGTTCCGCCAGGCCAGGAGATCGTCGAGCTGCGGGAGCTGGTCGGGCAGCGAGGTGCCGGCGGCGATCTGCACCGGCAGGGAGCGCAGGCTCCAGCCCGCCGGCAGCGGCAGGGGCAACGGCACCAGGTCGTCGAGGCTCGTCTGCACGGACACCGAGCCGTCGGCGCCCGTGGCCGGCACGAGGTTGCCATTGCCGTCCTTGACCGTGAGCGCGGTCAGGGCCAGCGGCGTCATGTCGCCCAGCTCGCCCACCAGGGCCACCTTGATGCGCGCCAGGATGCCCTGGCCCGTGAGCGGCGCGCCGTCGCCCCGCAGGACCACCTGCTGTCCCTGGTCGTCGAGGTCCACCTGCCACTGCTGCAGGAGGGTGCCCTGCAGGTCTCCGAGGCCGAGCACGCGCACCACGCCGGGGTCGAACGCGAAGCCCACCTCCAGCGACTGCACGCCGTAGGGATCGAGCAGCGGCGAGATCACGATGGGCAGCTCGAGCTGCGCCGCGGGCAGGCCGGTGGCGCTGGGCAGATCGACCCGCACGGGCCCCAGCTCCTGCTCGCGCGTGAGGACGGCGGTGGCCAGGTCGTAGCGCGTGAACGGGTCGCCCGCGAGGGTCTGGCCGTAGGCCGTGGTCTCCACCGTGTAGGCGCCGCTGTCGGAGGTGTTGAACAGGGTGGCGGAGTAGACGCCGTCGTCGGGCGCGAGGTCGCCGTCCTGGCCGTTGTCGTTGAGCGAGAGCTGGGCGATCTCGCCGTTGGGGTAGGTGACGAAGCACGGCACGCTGGCGCCGCGGATGGGCACGACGCCGAGCTGGCCGGCGAGCTGGATGATGCGCAGCTCGATGCCCAGCGGCTGGCCCCAGCCGCGCGGGATCAGGGCGAGCTGGGTCTGCAGCCGCGACGAGCCGGCCAGGTTGAGGTGATAGTTGCCGCTGCCCTGGCCGCCGCCCACGCGGTCGACCTGCGCGAGCCACTCCCCGGGTTCGGGGTGGTCGATGCGGTAGGCGGACACGGTCGCGTCGCCCAGCCACTCGGGACGGCCCATGTCGAAGATCTCGCCCGACGGGCTGCGCAGGAGGAGTCGGAACGCCTCGGGATCGTACTGGCCCCACAACAGGCTGATGAGGATCTGGTCGCACGAGGTGTCCACCTGGAAGACGTGGCGATCCTGGCCCTGGTCGCGGATCTGCCCGCGGATCCAGTCGAGGTTCTCGCGCTCGGTGGCCGCCATGAGCGACATCTGGTAGGTCTGGATGATGGGCAGGGTGCCGCCCGCGCTCTTGCTGCCGGTGCCGCCGGCGAAGTAGTACTGGCCGCCGGTGCCCAGGGCCAGGCCCTGCAGCGTGGGCTCGTCGGCGAACGGTCCGAAGCCGATGGTGTAGACCCTGGGCTGGGGCGCCGACAGCGGCAGCAGCGTCAGGGGGTCGGGCCCGAAGGTGTTGTTGCCGTCGGACAGCAGGATGATCGACTGGGGGTACTGGGCGGGCACGGCAGCGTAGAGCTCGTTGCGCGCCCGCTTGAGGCCCTCGCCGATGGCGGTCAGGTTGTAGACGTCGCCGCCCGTCTCGATGGTGGCGATCGCCGCGTCCTTGTCGGCCTCGCTGCCGATGGTGGTGGTGGGGAAATCGGTCCAGGCCGGCCAGCCGGGCAGGCCACCGGGATCGGCGCCGCCGCTGTAGCTGGTGACGGCGATGCGGTCGCCGACGTCCAGCAGGCGCACCACCTGGGCCGCCGCGTTCTCGGCCGCGGCGATGGGGTCGCCCACCATGGAGAACGAGCGGTCGATGGACAGGGCGAGGTCCACCGGCGGCGGCAGGATCTCCAGCACCGGCCCGAGCATCAGCAGGTTCAGGGCCGCGTACGCGTTGATGCGGCCATGGCCGAGCTGATCGGAGATGCCGCCGGGGTAGGCGTAGCCACCCACCTGGTCGGCGGAATCCTCGAGGAGCGACTGCAGGTCGTTGGCGGACAGCGGCGCCCCGAACAGCTCGACCGCCTTGGACTGCACGAGCGCCGCGCAGCCGGCCGCGAACGGCGTGGCCGACGACGTGCCGTTGAAGGTGGCCACGTACGAGCCGCCGGTGTAGCCGCCGCCGATCACGTCGGTGGTCTGCATGAGGACGCCGGGCGCGCCGAGGCTGAGGCCGGCGCCGAAGCAGCTGCCCCACCAGGTCTCGCCGTCGCAGCTCGTGGGACTCTTGCGCTCGTCGCAGGGGCTGGTGGCGGCCACGGCCATGGCCGAGGCCAGGTTCGCCGGGAACAGCACCGCGGCGTTGCTGTTGCCCGCCGCGAACATCGGCAGCACGTCGGCCGCACGCGCGGCGTTGACGGCGTTCTGGATGGAGATGGTGCTGCCGCTGCTCGCGATCCAGGAACAGGTGAGGATCATGGCGTCATAGTTGGGCGCCTGGGCGACGGCGTAATTGATGGCATCGGCGCGGTTCTGGTTCATGCCGCTGGTGAGGTTGACGCGCAGGGGCAGGATGCGGCAGTTGGGCGCCACGCCCGAGATGCCCTGGGCGTTGTTGCCCACGCCGGCGGCCAGGCCCGCGCAGCAGGTGCCGTGACCGTGCTGGGCGAGCGCGGTGTTGGGGTTGGGGTCGTTGTCGTTGTCGGCGAAGTCCCAGCCGAAGACGTCGTCGACGCGGCCGTTGCCGTCGTCGTCGACGCCGTTGAGATCGCCGGGGTCGGCGACCCAGTTCACACCGTTCCAGACCATGGTCTGGCCGTCGCCGTCGGCGTCCTCGCCGAGGTTCTGCAGGATGTTGGGCTGCAGGTCGGGATGATCCCAGTCCACGCCGCTGTCGATGACGGCGATGATGACGCCCGGGTCGCCGCGCTCCAGATCCCAGGCCTCCTGGACGTCGGCATCGGCGTCGGCGGTGAAGCCGCCGCCCCCGGCGTTGTTCAGGGCCCACTGCGCGGTGTAGAGCGGGTCGTTGGGCACGAAGGCGGCGTCGTCGAAGGAGATCGTGCTCAGCTCGGCGAAGCGGACGTCGGCCAGGGCGATGAAGGCCCGCACCTGGTCGAAGACGTCGCGGCCGTCGGGCACGGACACGGTGTAGAAGCCGGGCGTCCAGTGGTCGACCACGACCTCGGAGCCGAGCTGGGCGATCTGCGCCAGCATCAGGTCCTCGGCCACGTCCTGACGGAACTGCACCACCACCTGGTCGGGCACGAAGTAGCGGGGGGTGCCGTCGGCGTTGATGAGCACCGGGTAGGCGCGGGCGACGGTGGGCGCGGCCGCGAGGGTGGACAGCGCGGCCGCCGTGGACAGGCCGGCGCGGGGACGCACGACGGCCACGCCGAGGTTGTCCAGGGCCTCGTCGCGTACGACCTCGAGGCCGGCGGCGATGGTGAGCTGGTCGAGGTCGGCGCGGTCGAACGTGCGGCCGGCCGGGGTGGCCAGGCGGACCATGATCGCGTCGTTGCTGAGGATGAAGGAATACCGACCGCCGAACAGCTTGTCGGGATAGGACGTATCGATCTGCTGGGCGAAGGCGCCGCTGCTCAGGATGCACAGGGCGATCAGGAGCAGACGGCTCAGCTGGTCGAAAGCGAGACCGCGCTGGGTTTGCATGGAGGACCTCCGGCGATGCCGACCACGCGGCCGGCGTTTCTCGATGCGCTTGCGGGGCGCCGGGGGTGACGAGGCCGTTCCGGGTCCGTCGGGCGATCGGGGACGCGCGCCTCGTGATGGCGATGGTGCAGGAGCGGTGTCGCCGATCTCCCGGCGACGACGGAACCCCCGGGGCCCAGCCAGAGCCAATCAGGAAGCGCTATTGGCCGGATCCGATCCGTCTTACCGGTGGATCCCCATTCTCAACGGTGGAACCACGCCTCGACGCGGCCGTCCTGGAGCCGCCGGTGTTCGAGCTCGGCCTCGAAGAAGTAGGCGCGCAACGGATGGCGGTCGTTGACCGGCGCGTAGTAGAGCCGCCAGGACTCGCCGCCGACCATGGCGGCGGTGATGTATCCGACCAGCGCATGCTCGGCCGCGTGGTAGCCGTTCTGCCACTGGTGGGCCAGGGGACCGCCGCCCGCGCCGGGGAAGGCGACCACGGCTCCGGTCGCGGGGTCGACCATGGTCGCGAACCAGACCGGCAGGGTGAGATCGAGCGCCGCGAGCCAGCGCGGCTGGTCGAGCGCGAGGGTCATGGCGGCCTGGTCCAGCTCCGCCCACTCCCACCAGGCGATGCCGAGGCCGTCGGGCTGGTTGGACCACACCCAGTAGGTGCTGTCGGCCGCGGCGGCGCGAGCCATCGCGGTCCGTTGCCAGGGCGGCGCGCCGCGGAGGTGGCACGGCACCAGGGCGGCCGACAGCACGTCGGCGAGGCCCGCGCGCGCCAGGTCGACCATGGCCTGGTCGCCGAGCAACCTGCCGGTGCGTTCGAGCATCCAGTAGGCCTTGCCGGTGTGGCCGAAATCGTTGTGCCGCTCGCCCCATTGCCGGCCACGGGGATCGTGGAGGTAGCCGTGGAAGCGATGGCGCGCCGGATCGTGGTCGTCGCGCAGGATCACGTCGGCGAGGCGACGGAGGTCGCCGCGCCAGGCGTCGCGCTGGTCCGGATCCGGCAGCAACGGCGCCAGAAGGAGCAGGTAGGCGTTGATCTGGTCGAGCTGGGCGACGAGTTCGCGGCGGTCGCGGCTGTCGTCGCCCGTGGCGGCGTTGGCCCAGCGGAGTTCCTGACGTTCGTCCGACCAGTACCGGCTGAAGATGTGGTCCTTCACCGCCACGATGAAGTCCAGCAGCTCGGGGTCGCCGGTGAGGTAGTAGAGGAAGCCGGGGCCGAGCAGCGCGTAGGCCAGGCTCTGGGTGGTGCGGGCCTCGGGCGCGGGGCCGGGCCGGCCGTCCTCGAGGTAGGTCGCCACCGAGCCGGTGGCGGGGTCGAAGGCGGTGTCGATGAGCTAGCGGGCGCCGGCGCGGGCGAGCGCGAGGGCTTCGGGGTTGCCGGAGAGGTGGAAGATGACGCCGTAGGTGTAGGTCTGGCGGCTGACCATGCGGAGGTCCTGGCGGCCCAGTTCGCTGGCGATCCACTCCGGCGCGTCGGCCAGGGAGGGACACGGGTCGGCCGGATCCCAGACGCGGCCGTCCCCGCAGATGAAGGTCGGGAACGAGCCGACGGGGTCGCCCTGGTACCGGGGATCGAGCCAGAAGCGCCCGAGATCGTGCTCGGCGTGCGCGAGCCAGACGGCGGGCGGGATCGCGGCGGCGGCGACGCTGGTCACGAGCGACAGGACGGCCAGGGCGAACAGGCAACGGCGCAGGGCGAGCTCCCGGGTTCGGGTCGGACCGGACCGGGCCATCATGCCACCTGCGGGTGTGGACGTCGACCTCCGGCGCCGCGGGTGGTCGATCTCGCACTCGCACATAGATTGTCTTCTTTCGATATGCTCCCGCTCGAGGCGAAGGGACCGTCACCGTGCGCATCGCCATCCCCCGCGAACGCTCATCCCGCGAGCGCCGCGTCGCCGCGACGGCCGACTCGGTGGCCCGGCTGATCAAGCTGGGCCACGAGGTGGTGGTCGAGGCCGGCGCCGGCCAGGCCGCCGGCTTCACCGACCAGGCGTATCGCGACCAGGGCGCCCGGATCGAGAGCGACCGCGAGACCGTCTGGCGCACCGCCCAGGTGGTCCTGAAGGTCCGGCCGCCCGACGATGACGAGACCGGCTGGCTTTCCGGCGGCACGATCCTCGCCTGCTACCTGCAACCGGCCGTCAGCGCCGACCTGCTCCGGAAGCTGGCAGCCCGCGGCGTCACCGCCCTCGCGCTCGACGCCGTGCCCAGGATCACGCGCGCCCAGTCCATGGACACGCTCAGCGCGATGGCCAACATCGCCGGCTACCGTGCGGTGATGGAGGCCGCCCTCGCCTTCGGCCGCTTCCTCGGCGGCCAGACCACCGCCGCCGGCAGCGTACCCCCGACCAGGGTGCTGGTGATCGGCGCCGGCGTGGCCGGCCTGGCGGCCGTGGGCGCCGCCCGCAAACTGGGCGCCGTCGTGCGCGCCTTCGACACGCGCGAGGCGTGCCGAGAGCAGGTGCAGAGCCTGGGCGGCGAGTTCCTCACCGTGGACATCGCGGAGTCCGGCGAGGGTGGCGGCGGGTACGCCAAGGAGATGAGCAAGGAGTTCATCGAGGCCGAGTACGCCCTCTTCCGCGAGCAGGCCCGCGAGGTGGACGTCGTGATCACCACGGCCCTGATCCCGGGCAAGCCCGCGCCGAAGCTCTGGCTGCGCGACATGGTGCAGACCATGAAGCGGGGCTCGGTGGTGGTGGATCTGGCCGCGGAGATGGGCGGCAACTGCGACCTCACCGTGGCCGACGAGGCCGTGGTCACCGACAACGGCGTCACCATCCTCGGCTACACCGACCTCGCCAGCCGCATGGCCGGCACCGCGAGCACCCTCTACGCCAACGTCATGGTGAACCTCGTGAAGCACCTCGGGGGCAGGGACCTCGCCATCGACCTCGACGACGAGATCACCCGCGGCATGGCCGTCACCCACGCCGGCGCGGTGACCTGGCCGCCACCGGCGCCGGCCGCGCCGCCGCCGCCGCCGGCGACCGAGCCGGAATCCGCCGCCACGCCGGCGACCGAACGTCCCCGCAGCCGCGGCTGGGTGCCGTGCGTCGGCCTCTTGATTGCCGCGGCGTGGGTGCTGCTGCGCTGGCGGTTCGGCGGTCCCGGCCAGGCCACCGGCGACGAGGCCCAGGCCTTCGTGCAGCACCTGACGGTGTTCGTCATGGCCTGCTTCGTGGGCTGGCACGTGATCTGGAACGTGACCCCGGCCCTGCACACTCCGCTCATGGCCGTCACCAACGCCATCAGCGGCATCATCATCCTGGGCGGCCTGCAGCAGGGCAGCCAGCCGCTCTGGCGGACCGACGGCTCCATCGAGCCGGTGGCCGTGTTCGGCCTCGTCGCCATCCTGCTGGCCATGATCAACGTGGCCGGCGGCTTCCTCGTCACCCAGCGCATGCTGCGCATGTTCCGCAAGGACTAGTGCCGTGAACCAGGTCCTCCTCTCGATCCCCTACCTCGCGGCCAGCGTGCTGTTCATCCTCAGCCTCAAGGGCCTGGGGAGCCAGCAGACCGCGCGGCGCGGCAACTGGCTCGGCATGGTCGGCATGGCGATCGCCCTGGTGGCCACCGTGTCGGCCGAGGGCGTCAGCAGCAGCAGCCTGGTCTACGTGGCGATCGTCGCCCTGGTGGGCGCGGCCGTGGGCACGGTCATGGCCACGCGCGTGGCGATGACCGCCATGCCCGAGATGGTGGCCCTGCTCCACAGCTTCGTGGGCGCGGCCGCGGTGCTGGTGGGATTCGGCAGCTGGTTCGGCGAGCACGGGCAGACCGACCTCGGCCGGGTGATCCACCACACCGAGCTGTTCGTCGCGGTGTGGATCGGCGCCGTGACGTTCACGGGGTCGCTCGTGGCCTTCGCCAAGCTGCGCGGGATCGTGGGCGGCAAGCCCTTGCTGCTGCCAGGCCGGCACGCCCTCAACCTGGTCGGGGTGCTCGCGAGCGGGGTGCTGGCGGTGCTGTTCGTGGGCCAGACCGGCGGCTCGCCCCTCGTGATGCTGATCGCCGCGGCGGCGATCGCGCTCCTGCTCGGCGCCCATCTCGTGCTCGCCATCGGCGGCGCCGACATGCCGGTGGTGGTGTCGCTGCTGAACAGCTACAGCGGCTGGACGGCCGCCGCCGCCGGCTTCATGCTGGCCAACGACGCGCTGATCGACCGGCGCCCTCGTGGGGCTCGAGCGGCGCGATCCTCAGCTACATCATGTGCCGGGCCATGAACCGCAGCATCTGGGTACGTGGTGCGCTGGCGGGTTCGGCACCGGGGCGGCGCCGCGGCTGCCGCCGGCGACGGCGAGGCCGCCGGCGAGTGCGCAGGAGATCTACCGTGAGCCAGACAAGGCGCGCGAGCTGCTCGACGCTCCGCCGGGTGATCATCGCGCCCGGTTACGGCATGGCCGTCGCACGCGCGCAGCACGCCGTCCGCGAGGACTGACCTCCTGTTGCGGCGGCGCAAGATCGACGTCCGCTTCGCCATCCACCCGGTGGCCGGCTTCGCCTGCCCGGGCACATGAACGTGCCCTGGCCGAGGCCAGCGTCCCCTACGACATCGTGCACGAGATGGACGAGGATCAACGACGATTCCCCGCCACCGACGTCGTGCTCGTGATCGGCGCCAACGACAACGTCAACTAGCGCTCAGACCGACCCCCGGAGTCCCATCGCGGGCATGCTGGTGCTCGAGGTGGAAGGCCGCACGGGTTGTGATGCTCGGGCGCGGCCGCGCCGCCGGCTACGCGGGCGTGGACAACCCGCTGTTCTACCAAGAGAACACGCGCATGCTGTTCGGCGACGCCCACCAGACGATGACGCAACTGGTGAGCGAGCTGAGCTAGTCGGCCGGCCGGCGGGCCATGGCCGCGATGGCCGCCTCGTCGGCCTCCACGCCCAGCAGGTGCCGGATGGCCGCCTCCAGGACCTCGTCACGCCCGGCCTTGATTCCCGCCACCGTGGGCCACGCCTCGATGTCCGGCAGGATCCCCACCTGCTGCGTCGGCGTGTTGTCGGGGTAGAACACTCCGATGCCGCTGATGATGGTCGACAGGCCGCCGGGCAGCGCGATACGCGAGACGTTGCCGTCGGCGCCGGCCGTCGTGCTGCCCACCACCACGGCGCGCGGCCCGCAGCGCATCGCCATGGCCGTGTACTCGGCCTGGCTGATGGACGACTCGTCCACCAGGATGGCGACCTGGCCCGGGTAGCCCGGCTCGGCCGGCTGCAGGGCGACCGGCGGGCCGAAGCGGAAGACGCCCGGGTTGGCCAGGTCGCCCGCGGTGAAGCGGGCGAACTCGGTGGGCTCGTCCAGGAGCTGCGGCGCCAGCGAGAACACCATGAATTCCGATGGATAGTTGCGGATGTCGACGACCAGGCCGCGGGTGCCCTGGGCGCGGGCGATGTAGGACGGGACGTCGGCAATGGCGACGCTGGAGAGCTTGATGTAGGCCACCTCGGGCGAGAGCAACTGGAAGGTGTCGCCAGGTCGGTCGTGAGGCAGGCGGGGCGGCTCGAGGCCGGCCACGCGTTCCACGGACAGCTCCAGGGTCCGGCCTGCACGCTCGACGGTCACGTTGCCGGGGCCGGCCGGACCTCGGGGCAGGGTGCGGGCGATGTCGCGCAACAGGATGGTGCGGTTGGATGCGCAGTAATAAGGCGCCCAGGCCGCCGCAAGCTCGTCGAACAGCTGGCCGTCGCAAGCCAGCACCGCGTCGCCGATCTCGAACCCGCACCCCGGGCCCGCGTCCGGGTCCGAGAACGCCACCACCGTGGGCCGTCCCTCGACCATGCGGAAGACCACCGGCCAGGCGGCGTCCCCCCGCGGCGGCCGCAGATCCTGGGCGCTCCAGAGGTTGGCATGGGTGTCGCGGACGCGGGCGATCAGGGCCATCATCTCGAGCTGGTACTGGTCGCGGTCCCAGGCGCCGACCACCCGCGGCAGGGCCTCCCTCAGAACCTGCGGCCAGGGCTGATCTGCGAGGTCCCGATATGGAAACCAGTATTCGATCATGTTCCAGTAGCGCATCACGGCCAGAATCCGGTAGCCGGCGTCGGGCAGGCGCCCGCGGGGGCGGTCGGACTCGTGTTGGAAGATCGGGTTGCCGACATTCACCGACTGGGAGACGTAGAACTGCTCGAAGCCGGCAGCGCGGCTCTCGTAGACGGCCTGCAGGCGGGCGGCGAGATCGGCGCCGAGGAGGTCCTCGTCGTGCAGCCAGCCCACCGGGGCGACGAGATGGGCCTGATCCGGGTACTCGGGGCAGATCTCGCAGACGGGCGGCAGGCCGATCCGATCGATCCACCGCACCAGGGCCGCCTGGCACGCCGGCAGATCGGCGGCGTCGAGGACCCGGGGCAGGATGCGGAACAGCTCGTAGTCCCAGTGGAACTCGCCCGAGGCCACCGCGGGGTGGTGATACTTGAGGAAGCCCCAGACGCGGCCGAGCAGAGCGACATGATCGGCCTGGTCCGCCGTCAGGGTGAACAGGAGCGGGACGCTGGACGAGTCGTCGAACTCGGTGTCCCGGTCGAGGACCGTGCGCTCGCGGCCCGGGGCCTGGTCCAGCGGTCTGCCGTCGACGAGGACCCGCAAGCTGTCGGCCCAGGTCGTGCCTTCACCGGACATGAGGAATCCGATGTGGATGCGCCTGGCACCGGGATCCAGAGGCAGTGCGACGGCGTACTCGGCCCAGTCGGTGGTACCGGTGACGTTGCGCCGCTGCATGTTGTCGAACTCCAGCACGCCCTCGTCTCCGTCCTGGCGCATCCAGAGGCCGGCCCAGCCGGTGACGTCCGCAGTCCTCAGGAACCCACGCAGCTCGATGGTCCGCCCGCCGAAGTCGGCATCCAGGGCGCGGGAGACGGCGGTGAAGTGTCCGGACGACGCGGCATCCCGCCGGATGCGTGCTGAACCGTGACCGGCCAGGACCGTCTCGGTGTCGCGGGCGATGGTCTCGGGCGGGCTGCCACCCCAGCCGGCCAGGGGATCGCCGGCCTTCTCGAAACCCATCTCGTCGGCGGGAAGGTCGGCGGCCGTGGCGCCGACGACGATCAACAGGGCCAGCAGACCCGGCAGAAGCTTCCTGTGGCGATGCATGGAACCTCGTTCAACCGGCCGTGACGGGCGGGGCTGTCGGCACGACCGCTGCGCTCCCCGCTCTCGCAGCAGTCGACGGCTTCAACGCCGCCGTCGACGTTAGGGTTCCGCGAACGCGGCGTCAACGGCGCCGCGGCGTTCGCGCCGGCCTTGTCTGCATTTTTATGCAACCACTTGCGCATAGTTTGCGTCAACGATTCCACGGAGGTGACCATGGACCTGATCCGCGACCTGGGCGAACTGGCCCTCGCCTCGCGCCTGCGGCGGCTGGCCGACACGCTGCAGGCCGATGTCTCGAGCATCTACCGCGACCTCGGCGTCGACTTCGAGGCCCGCTGGTTTCCCGTGCTGACCGTGCTGCGGCCGGTCGACTCCCTGTCGGTGACGGAACTTGCCGCCCGGCTCGGCCTCACGCACCAGGCGGTCTCGCAGACCGCCCGCCAGATGATCGCCGGAAACCTGCTGGCCGATCGCAGCGACCCGGCCGACGGCCGCCGCCGCAAGCTGGCGCTGACCCGGAAAGGCCGGCTGCTCTGCAACCGCCTCGAGACGACCTGGCAGCAGATCCGCGCCGCCAACCGCGACCTCCTGCGGGAGGCCGACATCGACCTGCTGGCCGGACTCTCGCGCCTCGAGAACGCCCTGGCGGCCGAGTCCATGGCCCGCCGCGTCCGGCGCCGCCTCGCACTGGACGCCGTCGACCCCGTGGCCATCGTCGAATACCGGCCCGCCTACAAGAAGCATTTCCGACGCCTCAACGAGGCCTGGCTCTCCGAGCATTTCACCATCGAACCCGACGACCGCCGTCTGCTCGACGACCCCAACGGCCGCATCATCCGACGCGGCGGCGCCGTCGTCTTCGCGCTGGTCGACGGGCAGGTGGCCGGCACCTGCGCCCTCATATGCCACGCCCCCGGCACCTGGGAACTGGCCAAGATGGCCGTCGACCCGGCCTGGCAACGCCGCGGCTTGGGACGCCGGCTGGCCCGATCGGTCATCGCACGCGCCCGCGAGGCCGGCGCGGACCGCCTGTGGCTGCGCACCAGCCCCCAACTGCGCGCCGCCGGCCACCTCTATCGGTCCCTGGGCTTCCGGCGGACCCGTCGTCATCCCTTCCCCGACCACGGCTACCAGCGATGCACCCATGCCATGGTGCTCGCCCTCGACCCCGAACAGGAGTGACCATCATGAAGCGCCTCGTCATCATCGCCCTCACGCTGCTGTTGGGACTGCCCGCCCTGGCCCAGCAGCGCCGCCCCGCCTTCCCGGATCTCGATCGGGACACCCGCGCCGCCATCGTCGATTCGGTGACTGCCGCTCTGGACACGGTGTATGTCTTCCCCGACGTGGCCACCGCCATGGTGGCCGACGTGCGCCGACGCTTCGCCCGCGGCGAATACGACGACTTCGCCGATCCCGCAGCGTTCGCCGACCGGCTCACCGAGGATCTCCGCACCATCAGCCACGACCTGCACCTGCGCGTGGGCATCGCGGAACCCCCGCCGCCGGGCGAGCTGGAGGATCCCGCCCTAGCCCGGCAACATCGCCTCGAGGAGGCCCGCCGCGACAACTTCGGGTTCGTGAAGGTCGAACGGATGGCCGGCAACGTCGGCTACCTCAAGCTCGACGGGTTCAGCGGCGCCCCCGAGGCCGGCCCCACGGCCAGCGCGGCCATGACCTTCCTCTCGGGTTGCGATGCCATCATCATCGACCTGACCGAGAACGGCGGCGGCTCGCCCAGCATGATCCAGCTGCTGACCAGCTACCTGGTGGAGCCGGGCACCCACCTCAACAGCTTCTACGTGCGCGCCACCGACGACATGCAGCAGTTCTGGACCCTGCCCTTCGTCCCCGGCGTGCGGAATCCCGACGCCCTGGTCTACGTGCTCACCAGCGGTCGGACCTTCTCGGCGGCCGAGGAGTTCACCTACAACCTGAAGAACCTCGAACGCGCGACCATCGTCGGCGAGACCACCGGCGGCGGCGCGCATCCCGTGGATCGCCATTTCTTCGATTTCGGCGCGTACCACGTGACCATGTCCCTCCCGTTCGGCCGCGCCGTCAACCCCATCACCGGCACCAACTGGGAGGGCACGGGGATCGAGCCGCACCTGGCCTGTGCCAGCGCAGACGCCTTCACCACGGCCTATCTGCAGGCCCTGGAAGACCTCGCCGAGGACTGCGACGACGAGGGCCAGCGCTACGAGCTGACCTGGGCTCGCGACGGCCTGAAGGCCGACCTCGCGCCGGTGTCGATGAGCACCCGCGACCTGGACCAGCTCGTGGGCCGGTACGGTCCGCGTCAGATCCGGCGAGAAGACGATCTCCTGATCTACCAGCGCGACGGGCGCGACCCCCTGGTCCTGCGCGCCATGGGTGACGACACCTTCGGCGTCGAGGGCCTCGACTGGTTCCGGTTGCGCTTCGAGCGGGACGATCGCGGACGCGTGCAGCGGCTGGTCGGGCTCTATCGGAGCGGTCGGACGGACGAGAACGCCCGGGACCGCTGAACCTCGGGCGGCCGACAGCGGCAGAAGGCCGGGCTCGATCGGGCCCGGCCTCGTCGTCGCCACCGACCGCCGGCGGGGTCATTCCGCCGGCGTCTGCGCCCCCCGCGTCCGCGCGCGCTCCATGCTCTGCAGCGCCAGGTAGTCCTTGCCGAAGCGGGCGAGGTTGTCCAGCTCGGTATCGTACTGGTCGAAGTGGCGCTCCTCGTCGGCCACCAGCTCCTCGAACAGCTGCTTGGACTGGCTGTCCGCGTTCTGGGCGCACTCCATGGCCATGCGGTTGTAGTCCTGGGCGCTCTTCTCTTCCATGGCGGCGGCCGCCTCGAGCATCTTGCCCACGTCGGTCACCTTCTGCACCGGGTCGGCGGCCACCATCTCGACATCGCCCTTGAGGAAGAGGATGCGGTCGGCCAGCTTCTCGATGTGGATCATCTCCTCGATGGCCGTGCGCTTGAACAGGCCGGCCAGCAGGTCGAAGCCCTGATCGTCGCAGTGGAAGTGCCAGTACATGTACTGGTGCACCGCGGACAGCTCGTCGCCCACGGCCTCGTTGAGCAGGACCACACTCTTGGCGTGCATCGTCGTTCCTCCGGGAATGGGTTCGCGCCCGTATGATGGCGTCGGATTCGATTCCCCCGCATCCTATGCCAACCTGCAGATGCAAGGCAATGGCAACCGGTGTATCGTCGGCCGGAAACCCGAACCGGAGGCGACCGCCCGTGATCACGGTCTACGGCTACCTGAAGTGCAGCACCTGCCGCAACGCCCTGAAGTGGCTCGACGGCCACGGCCTGAGCTACACGTTCATCGACATCACCGAGCAGCCGCCGCCGAAGACGCTGCTCCGGGCCCTGGCGAAGCAGTTCGGTCTCAAGCGGCTGTTCAACACATCGGGCGGACAGTACCGCGAGCTGGCCATCAAGGACCGGCTGGCGGCGCTGACCGAGGCCGAGGCCATCGACCTGCTCGCGCAGAACGGCAGGCTGTGCAAGCGGCCCATCGTGACCGACGGCACCCGTCATTCGGTGGGATTCAAGGTCGACGAGTTCGCCGGCATATGGGGATAGGCCGCGACCCCTTCGCGGCCCAGCCCGATCGCCGGACGCTCACGGCCGGTAGTAGCTCAGCGCCTCCGGCATGGCCTCGTTCAGCTTGCGGATGCGGGTGGCGTCGCTGGGATGCGTGCTCATGAACTCGGGTGGCGCCTGACCGCCGCTGGCCGCCATGCGTTCCCAGAACGCCGGCGCCGTGCGCGGGTCGTAGCCGGCCATGGCCATGAAGACCAGGCCCATATGGTCGGCCTCGCTCTCCTGCAGCCGGCTGTAGGGCAGGAGCGCACCGAACTGGGCGCCGACGGCGAACGCGGTCATGGCGAGCTGGCGGGTCTGTTCGGGCTTGCTGGCGAGCGCCTGGTCGAGGGCCATGCCGCCGAACTGGGCGAGCAGCCCCTGGCTCATCCGCTCGCCGCCGTGGCCGGCGATGGCGTGGGCCACCTCGTGGCCCATGACCACGGCGACGCCGGCGTCGTCCCGGCAGATGGGCAGGATCCCGGTGTAGAACGCGACCTTGCCGCCGGGCATGCACCAGGCGTTCACCTCGTCGCTCTGGATGAGGTTGAACTCCCAGGCGTAGCCGTCCAGCTGGTTGGAGAGTCCCTGCTGCGCCATGTACTGCTCGACCGCGGCCTGGATCCGGGCCCCGACGCGCTTGATCATGGCGGTGGCCTCGCGGTCGGTGCTCAGCTGGCTCGTCTGCAGCACCTCCTGGTACTGGCTGTAGCTCATGGACTGCAGCTGGCCGGACGGGATGATGCTCAGCTGCCGGCGGCCGGTGAGGGGCACCGTGGCGCAGGCGGCCACGAAGAGCAGCACGGGCAACCAGACCAGGGGGCGACGGATGTGGCGGCGCATGAAGGACCTCCGGGACGACCGAATCGAGCGACGACGATCAACGGGGGCAGGATAACGCCAGCCGGATGGGTCGGCTACCACCCCAGCGCCAGGGCCACGCCCAGGCCGGCGAACACCGCGGCCGTGAGCCAGTCGAACAGGGTCTGGACCCAAGGTCGGCGGGTGAGCACGTCGCCGAGGGTGCCGGCGAACAGGCCGAACGCCGTGAAGATGAGGCCCGCCTGGACCATGAACACCAGGCCCAGCACCACCATCTGCAGCCACACCGGCCAGACGCGGTCGGCGCTCACGAACTGGGGCAGGAAGGCGAGGAAGAACAGGGCCACCTTGGGGTTGAGGACGTTCATGAGGAAGCCGCGGCGGTAGAGGGCCCAGTGGCCGACGGGCGCGCGGTCGGCGCCGGCCTGCGGGCCGTGGCCGCGCTCGCGCAGGATGCGCACCGCCAGCCACAGCAGGTAACCGGCGCCGGCGATCTGCACCGCCCGGAACGCGAGCGGGCTGGCGGCCAGCACGGCGCTCAGGCCCAGGGCCGCGGCCGTGGTGTGGACCAGCACGCCCGACACCATGCCCCAGGCCGCGAGCACGGCAGGGCGGCGGCCGCGCGAGAGGCCCAGGGACACGACGAGCACGTTGTCCGGGCCGGGCGCGATCGTGAGCAGGATGCAGGCGGCGAGGTAGGGGCCGAGCACCGCGAGGGGCATGTCAGCGCGCCCCGTCGAGCCAGGGACGCCAGCGGGTCGTGAGGATCTCGCCGTCTGCGTGCGCGGCCGCCCTCTCGCACGCCCACCGGAGCAGCGCCGGCTGCCGGGCCGCCGCCGTGGCCAGCTTCTCGGGCCGCGGCCGGATACCGCACCGCAACAGGTCGAGCCGATCGGCGTCCCAGCAGATCTGGACCGTCAGCGGGGCGGCGGTCACGCCGTCGGTGTGGCGCTCGCAGGCGTCGGCGAGCAGGGCCATGGCCTGATCGTCGAGCTCGAAGAGGATCCCGCGCCAGCGGCGGGCAAGCTCGGCGCCGCGCCGGCCATGGCCATGGTCGACGCCGTCGTTGCGGCGGCAGGCGTCGTGGAAGACGGCGAAGAGGTCGCAGACCCGCGGATCGGCCGCGGTGCCGGCCGCCAGCCGGCGTCCGTTCTCAAGCACCCGCGCCCAGTGCGAGACGCCATGGATACCCCCGAGGTCGCCGTGGTACTGGCCGGCGATCTCCTGCAGCAGCTTTCTGGTCACCACCAGGATCCCTCCGCGTTGCAGATCGAACGTCGCAGAGGGTAGCACGATTCCGGCGGCATTCCCAGGGACGTGCCGGCCTATCGCCGGCACCCCGGCACGCCCGCGGCCGCCGCGATCGCTGGATCGCGGCGGCCGCCCGACTGGACCGACCGGCTCGCGCCTAGTACCGGCTCCGTTGCACGTAGTGGGTGTGCAGCAGCTCGTGGGCCTTGTGGCTGTTGGGCTCGCCGAGGAAGTCGTCGTAGATCTGCTTGATCATGGGATTCTCGTGCGACTTCCGTATCGGCTTGCCCTCGTCCTCGGCGCAGATGGCCGCGAAGCGCGCCCTCCGCACCGCATCCGTGGTCATCCGCGGCTGACCGCCGCCGCCGATGCAGCCGCCCGGACAGCCCATCACCTCGATGAAGTGATAACCGCCCTCGCCGGCGGCCACCTTGTCCATCAGGCCGCGCGCATTGCCGAGTCCGCTGGTCGCCGCCAGGCGCGCCGTCACGCCCTCGAGCCAGCGGTAGTCCTCGCGGACGTCGGCGAAGGCGACCTCGATCTCGCGGACGCCCTTGATATCCATCAGGTCGGTGACGTGCAGATTCTCGAAGGGCAGCTCGCGGCCGGTGACCACCTCGTACACCGTCCGCAGCGCGGCTTCCATCACGCCACCGCTGTTGGCGAAGATGTCGGCGGCGCCCGAAGACCGACCCAGCGGATCATCGAACACCCCGTCGGGCAGGTTCTCGAAGTCGAAGCCGTTCTTGCGGATCATGCGCCCCAGCTCGCGGGTCGTGATCACGTAGTCGACGTCGCGCACACCGCTGTCGGTCATCTCCGGCCGGCCGGCCTCGAACTTCTTGGCCGTGCACGGCATCACCGACACCACCACGATGTCCTCGGGCAGGAGGCCCAGGTTCTGCGCGTAGTACGTCTTGATGATGGTGCCCATCATCTGCTGCGGAGACTTGGCGGTCGACAGGTTGGGCGTCAGCTGCGGATAGAAGTGCTCGAGGAACTTCACCCAGCCGGGCGAGCAGCTCGTCATCATCGGCAGGGCCACCGACGCGTCACCATCGGCCAGCGTGCGCTTGAGGCGGCCCAGCAGCTCCATGCCTTCCTCGAGGATCGTGAGGTCGGCGCTCCAGTTGGTGTCGAAGACGGCGTCGAAGCCCATCATCTTCAGCGCGGTCACCAGCTTGCCGGTCACCAGGCTGCCGGCGGGCATGCCCATGGTCTCGCCGATGGCGGCCCGGATGGCGGGCGCGGTCTGCACCACCACGTGCTTGGTCGGGTCGACGATCGCCGCCTCCACGCCGTGCACGTGCTCGCGCTCGAAGATGGCGTTGACCGGACAGACCGCGGCGCACTGCCCGCAGTTCACGCAGACGGCGTCGCCCAGGCCGACGAAGGCCGGCGCCACGGTCGAGGCGCTGCCGCGATCCTGCACGCCGATCGTGCCCACGGTCTGCACCTGCTCGCATACGGACACGCAGCGGCGGCAGAGGATGCACTTGCCGCTGTCGCGCACCAGCGACTGGCTGGAGATGTCCAGGACCCGGGGCGTGCTGAGGTCCTCCGCGAAGCGCGCGGCGTCGACACCCAGGTGCATGGCCAGTTCCTGCAGCTCGCAGTCGGTGTTCCGTTCGCAGCTGAGGCAGTCCTTGTGGTGGTCGGAAAGCATCAGCTCGAACACGGTGTTGCGCGCGCGCAGCACCCGCATCGAGTTCGTGCGCACCCGCATGCCGTTGTCGGCCTTCAGGACGCAGCTCGCCAGCAGGTTGGGCCGGCCCTCGAGCTCGACCACGCACACGCGGCAGACCCCCTGCTGGTGCACGCCCTCGAGGTGGCAGAGGGTGGGGATCTTCAGGCCGAGCTTGCGCGCGGCCTCGAGGACGGTCGTGCCCCGCGGCACCTCGACGTCCATGTGGTCGATCTTCAGCTTGACGGTGTCGCTCATGACCTCACGCTCTCCTCGTTGCAGGCTTCGCGGTAATCACAACGCAGGCACCGGCGCGCCTCCTTGCGGATCGCCTCGTCCCAGTTCACGCCCCGATTGACCAGCAGGAAGTTGGTGATGCGGTCCTGGACGCTGGAGTACTCGGTCTGGACGCGTCCGTAGGTCACGGGCTCGGCGTCCGGGTCGTAGGCGACATCCGGACTCTTGACCACGCGCCAGGGGAAGCTCTTGATCACGTCGGGGTTGAGCGTCCTCTCGATCGAGACGGCCACCTCCTCGCCGTGGCCGATCGCGACCGGCAGGTTGGCCAGGCTGAGCACGTCGCCCGAGCCCCAGATCCGCGGGTCGCTGGTCTGGAACGTGTAGCGGTCGATCTTCAGCGTGCCGTTGCGGTTCAGCGCGAGTTCGGGCGCGAACTCCAGGTCGACGTTCTGGCTGATGGCCGTGAGCAGGTGCTCGCACTCGAAGACGACCTCGCCATCCGCGCCGGCCCGAGGCTGCGGGCGGCGGCGGCCGGAGCTGTCGAAGTTGCCCAGCTCCTGCATCCGGGCGCGGATGCCGCGGACGCAGCCGCGGTCGTCCACCAGGATCTCGTCGATGTCGGTGAGCTCCTTGATCGTGATGCCCTCGTCCAGGAGCTCGGCGATCTCCTCTTCCTCGGCCGGCATCTGGTCGATGGTGCGCCGATAGGCCACCATGACATCGCTGGCCCCGAGCCGCAGCGCGGTGCGCGCGCAATCGATGGCCGTGTTGCCGCCGCCGATGACGATGACCTTGCCGCGCAGGCGTTTGAGGTCGCCGTGGGCCACGAGCCACAGGAAATCGATCCCGGCCTGGACGCCGTCGGCGTCCTCGTTCGCGATGCCCAGCGACACGCCGCGCCAGCCGCCGATCGCCACCACGATGCCGTCGTGCTTCTTGCGCAGCTCGGCGAGCGTGACGTCGCGGCCGATCCGGCAGTTCAGCCGGTGCCCGACGCCCATGTCCAGGATGTTGCGGATCTCCTGGTCGAGCACGTCCTTCGGGTAGCGGTACTCGGGAATGCCGTAGCGCATCATGCCGCCCAGCTCGTCCTGCATCTCGTAGACCATCACGCTGTGGCCCAGGCGGCGCAGGAAGTAGGCGGCGGTGAGGCCCGCGGGGCCGCCGCCGATGATGCCGATGCTCTTGACCTCGTCGCCGGGCCGCTTCATGACCGGCGGCATCGGGTACGCGCCGTTGTGGCCACCCATCTGGGTCATGAACCGCTTGATCTCCCGCACGGCGACCGGGGCGTCCATGCTCGCCCGTCGGCACTTGTCCTCGCAGCTGTGGGTGCAGACCATGCCGCAGGCCATCGGGAACGGGTTGCGGTCCAGGTGCGCCTCGAGCGCCTCGCGGTAGCGGCCCTCGGCGGCCAGGTTCACGAACGCCGGCACGTTCACGCCCGCGGGGCAGGCGTTCTGGCACGGCGCGTACACCAGGTCGCCGCAGACGCCGGCGCGGCACTTCTTCAGGTGGATGTGCTCCTCGTACTCCTCGCGGAAGTTCGCGATGGTCGAGAGCACGGGGTTGGGCGCGGTCTGGCCGAGCCCGCAGACCGAGGTGCGCCGGATGTCCTCGCCCAGGGCGATGAGCTCCTCGATGTCGCCGTCCCGGCCGCGGCCGCTGGTGATGCGCTCGAGGATCTGCAGCATGCGTCGCGTCCCGATGCGGCACGGCGGACACTTGCCGCAACTCTCCTCCTGGATGAACTCCATGAAGTACTTGGCGAGATCCACCATGCAGGTGTCCTCGTTCATGACGATCAGGCCGCCGGAGCCCATCATGGCGCCGACTTCCTTGAGGCTCTCGTAGTCGACCTTGACGTTCAGCAGGTGGCGCGGCAGGCAACCGCCCGAGGGACCGCCGATCTGGGCGGCCTTGAACTCCTTGTCGTCGAGGATGCCGCCGCCGATGTCGTAGATGATGTCGCCGAGGGTGATGCCCATGGGCACCTCCACGAGGCCGACGTTCTTCACCGCGCCGGCCAGCGCGAAGATCTTGGTGCCCTTGCTGGTGTCGGTGCCGAGCCGGGCGTAGGCCGTGGCGCCCTCGCTGAGGATGCGCGGGACGTTGCCGTAGGTTTCCACGTTGTTCACCACGGTGGGGCAACCCCAGACGCCCTCGTTCGCCGGGAACGGCGGCTTGGGCATGGGCTCGCCGCGCTTGCCCTCGATCGACGCGATCAGGGCGGTCTCCTCGCCGCAGACGAATGCGCCGGCCCCCATGCGGACCTCGATGTCGAAGCCGAAGCCGCTGCCGGCGATGTCGGGGCCCAGGAGGCCGGCCTCGCGCGCCTGCGCGATGGCGAGCTCGAGCCGGTCGATCGCCAGCGGGTACTCGGCGCGGCAGTAGATGTAGCCGTGGCTGGCGCCGACGGCGTAGCCGCAGATCGCCATGCCCTCGAGCACGCTGTGCGGCAGGCCCTCGAGCTGGCTGCGGTCCATGAAGGCGCCGGGGTCGCCCTCGTCGGCGTTGCAGACGACGAACTTGCGGCCGTCCTTGCTCGCCGCCCGCGCCGTCAGCTCCCACTTCACGCCGGTCGGGAAGCCGCCGCCCCCGCGTCCGCGCAGACCGGAATCCTTGATCTGCTGCAGCACGTGCTCGGGCGACTGGTCGAGGACAGCGTCGAGCAACGCCTCGTAGCCGCCGGTCGCGATGTACTCGTCGAGGTTCTCGGGGTCGATGATGCCGGCCCACTTGCGGGCGAACTTCACCTGGCGCTTGAAGAAGGGGATGTCGTCGATCACGGGGATGCGCTCGCCCGTGGTGGGGTCGGCGTACACCTTCTCCGTGACGATCTCGCCGCCCAGCACATGGCGCTCGACGATCGTCGGGATGTCGGCGGGGGTCAGCTCGGTGTAGAGGATGCCCTCGGGATAGACCACGGCGACCGGCCCCAGCTCGCAGCTGCCGATGCAGCCGGTCTGGACCACGCGCACGCGGTCGGCGAGCCCGGCGTGGCGGGCGATCTCCTCCTTCAGAGCGGTCTGGACGGCGAGGCAGCCCGACGAGACGCAGCCGGTCTCGCCGCACACCAGGATCTGGAACCAGGGCGAGTCGCCCCCGACACGGCGGGACAGGACCTCGGCGGCCAGATCCTCACGGATCCTGCGCAGATCGTCTGCGGACGTGATGCGGGACATCAGACAGCCTCCCGGACCGGCGTGGACGGCTTGCGATAGGCCGCGATGATGTCGGAGATCCTGGCGGCGCGCACCCGGCGATGGGTATCCTCGTCGGCGAGCACCACGGGAGCGAGGGCGCAGGCGCCGACGCAGCGAACGACCGCGAGGGTGAACTCGCCGTCGGGGGTCGTCTCGCCGGCCTTGATGCCGAGATCGCGCACCAGCGTCTCCATGATCTGCTTGCCGCCGCGGACGTAGCAGGCGGTGCCGAGGCAGACCTTGATGACGTGCTTGCCGCGCGGCTGGCGGGTGAAATAGGAGTAGAACGAGGCGACGCCGGCCACGCGGGCCGCCGGCACGTCGAGGTATTCGGCGACGTGCTTCAGCACCGCGTCGGACAGGTAGCCGAAGATCGTCTGCGCCACGTAGAGGCAGTTGATCAGGCTACCGGGTTCGCTCCGGTACAGATCGAGGATCTCGTCGAGGCGGGCGTACTTCTGATCCTCGGTCATCTCCTCGCAGTTGCAGCCCTGCGTGGCGATCTTGAGGGGGTTCCCGGGAGCCATGATGTCCTCCGCGGACGCGCCGGTGTTGACGGAAACCCGGCATTTGTTAATTAAATAACGAATAAGGCGCGAAAACATCCGCCAACGGTCGGATATCGCCTCTCCGCTGAACAGAACTGCGGCAAGGTAATCTCCAGCGCCGAGGATGCCAAGAACAAATTCTGCTGGAATATCCTCACATAAATGCTAGCTTTACCTGTGTCCTGCCGCCTGGGCCGGTGGCTCCGGGAGCCGCGGGAGGCGACATGGAGCCAGCCAGGCGAGCGACAAGATCCTGTTTAGCACTAAACAGATAGGCGACCAAAACGGGGAATGATACGAATAATATAGATTCGATACATCATCATAATTGAACTGGCGGCTCCATTGGCCTGGTGTCGCCACGGTCTTCGAGAACCGCACCAGACGCGAGAGAGAAAGGGTCCTCATGAAGTACTTGCTGCTTGGCGCCGGTATCCAGGGCACCGCCATCGCCTTCGATCTCCTCGAGCACGCGCCGGACACCGGCGAGGTCACGGTGGTGGACATCCGGGAGCGCGCGGTCGGCCGCCTCGGTCCGCGCTTCACCGACCCCCGCCTGAAGTGCCTCCAGGGCGACGCCGACGACACCGAGTTCCTCGCGCCGCTCATCGCGGCGGCCGACGTGGTGATCAGCGCGGTCACCTACTGGCACAACCTCGGCCTGGCCGAGGCCGCCATCGAGGGCGGCGCTCACTTCGTCGACCTCGGCGGCAACAACGATGTCGTGGCCAAGGAGCTCGCCCTCGACGCGAAGGCCCGCGAACGCGGCGTCACGATCGTGCCTGACTGCGGCCTCTCCCCCGGGCTCACGAGCATCCTGGGCTACCACCTCGCCACCCAGTTCGACAGCTGCGACTCGCTGCGCCTGCGCGCCGGCGGCCTGCCGCAGTACCCGCGGCCGCCGCTGAACTACCAGCTCGAGTTCTCGGTGGCGGGTCTGCTGAACGAGTACATCGAACCGGCGCTGGTGATCCGCGACGGGCGCGCGCGCACCGTCCCCTCGCTGTCGGAGCTCGAGGTGCTGCACTTCCCCGCGCCGTACGGCGAACTGGAGGCCTTCCAGACCAGCGGCGGCACGTCGACCCTGCCGCGCACCCTCGCCGGTCACGTGAACCACCTCGACTACAAGACCATCCGCTACCGAGGCCATTGCGACCACCTGCGGATGCTGTACAGCCTGGGGATGTTCAGCTCGGCCGACGTGGAATTCGGCCAGGCGACGTTCAAGCCGCGCGAGATCCTCGAGACCATGCTCGAGCGCACGCTGCCCACCGAGGGCGACGACGTGGTGCTCGTGCTGATCGAGGCCGACGGTACGGTCGCCGCCGGCCCCGATGGGCCGGCCCGCCGCCTGCAGCGCAGCATCCGCATCATCGACAAGAACGACAAGCGTCACGCGCTCTCGGCCATGGCCCGCATGACCGGCTATCCGGTGTCGATCATCGCGCAGATGCTGGCCCGCGGGGACATCAAGGCTCCGGGCGCCCACCCGCAGGAGCTGGTGGTGCCGGCGCAGAAGCTGATGGCGGAGCTGGCGCGGCGCGGGGTCCAGACCGAGACCTGGGATGGGGAGCTGGTCTCCGAACAGGCTTGAGTTCCGGGCGGTGTCCAGGTTCATGACGTCGGCGCGGGGGTCCTCCGGGGCCCCCGCGTTGCGTCCGCAGCCAAGTCTCCTGGTGAAAGCAGGATCTCATTCGTGTTAGAGTCGGCGCGGTGCACCTGGCCGGCCCGGCCTCGCCGCGCGATCGGACCCTGGCTGCCGCCGGCGCGAGCCGGCAACGCGGCCACCGCGGTCGATCGGGCCCGCTTCACCATCCTGCCACGAGGAGGCGCCCGATGACGATCCGTGCCAGGCTGCTCTGCTTGCTCGCGTTGATCTGCGCCGCCCCGAGCCAGGCCAGGCCCCCCGCCGGCCGTGCGGATGGTTCGCGCGACGGTTGCCAGCTCGCCACCGTCGCGGTCGACTGGAACTTCGGGGCCGGCCCGCAGGGATTCACCACCTTCGCCTGCGACGAGAACACGGAAGCGGCCTGGCAGTTCGGCTACGCCAGCCAGGCTCCCGGGTCGCCGGGCTACATGTGGGGCACGATCCTGAACGGGAGCTATCCGAACGGGGCGGGCGACGCCCTGGTCTCGCCCTACCTCTACGTCGACGACACCAGCTACCTGCTGGAGGTCCAGCACGTGCTCGAGGCCGAGGACGGGCGCGACGGCGGCAACGTCCGGGTGCGATTCGGCGGCGGACCGCCCCAGGTCATCGAGCCGATCGGCGGCTACACGACGGCGGAGCTCTCGCCCGACGGCCCCTACACCGAGTGCCTCGACGGCGAGCCGGCCTGGACCGGGCACGTCGATCCCCAGTGGCGCACCGACTGCTTCGACCTCTCGAGCTTCAGCGGCTACGAGATCCAGCTCGAGTTCGACTTCGGTTCCGACAGCGACGTGACCTACCGCGGCTGGTACATCTCGCGGATCCGGGCCGGTGCGCCCGGCGATCCGGTGGCCGCGTGCTGCGTCTCCGGCGAATGCTCCGTGCTCACCGAGGCCGCATGCGGCCTGCTCGGCGGCGACTGGTACCCGGACCTTTCGGCCTGCGACCCGAGCCCCTGCCCGCCCGGCGCCTTCCTGCGTATCGGCGACCTCATCGGTCCCGAGCCCTGGCACGACTACGTCGGACCGACCGGCCGGGCCCTCCATCTGTCCGTCGACCTGCCCCCGGACGAGTTCCCGGTGGTCACCGAGGTCCGCTTCGCCTACTCGCTCAACGGCACCCTGTGGCATGCGGTCGGATCGGACACCGACGGCGGCGAGCCCGTGCTCGACACCTACGGCGCGTCCGTGCCCATGGGCGACGGCTGGAGCGTCGACTGGGTGGTGCCGGATTTCGTGCCGCCCCCGGAGACGATCCACTTCGCGGTCAACGTCTACGTGCCCGGCAAGGCGGTGGTGCGCCTGGAGTCGCCCGCCTTCGAATACGACGCCCTGCCTCCCGACGACATGAACGCCGACATCGAGGACATCGTCGTCGTGAGCAACGATACGCTCGGCGTGGAGGTCGATCCCGGCGACGCGACCATCGAGGACGTGTACGTCTACCGCTACCCGACCAGCGACTACTTCCACAAGGGCATCCCCGGCATCGATCAGCACCTGCACTCGCCGACGAGCTGCGCGCCGGCCGCGACCGGCCAGTGCCTGGAATACTTCGCCGCCAACGGCGACGCCGACATCACCGGCGGGCTCTCCTCCGAGGCGCTGCTCCTCGGGCTGGCCACCATGATGCGGACCAACGTCGACACGGTCGGCACCCCCCTCTCGAGCTGGATCAACGGGATCCGGGAGTGGGTGGCCACGCGCGGCAACAACTACATCGTCCAGGCCCATCGGCACTTCTCCGAGTCGGGCGCCTCGACCTGGACCCGGGACGACTGGCTGCGGATCCGCGACGGCCTGCAGCGCTGCAACGACGTGCTGCTGGGCCTCTACTGGCCCGCGGGCGGCGCCCACGCCGTGACCCTCAACGGCGTCGCCCACACGATCCAGAACGGCCGCTGCGAGCTGGAATTCCGCGATCCCTGGACGGGCTCCCTGCAGTACGCCGATCTCGACACCGCCACCGGCATGCTCTACGACGTCTCCGGATCCGGCGGCGGCGGCACCGCGTTCCTGGGCAGCTCGGTGCTGCTGGCGCGGCGCCAGTTCCAGGTCGCGTCCGGCTATCCGGGCGACCTCGTCTACGCCGGTCCCCTGCCGCCGGGGCCCGCGCATGTGGTCCCCGTCGCCCTGCCCGACCTCGGCCACTACCTGATCCAGATCATCGGCGTCAACGACCGCGGCCACGCCCACACGATCACGGGCATGGTGCGGCGGGAGCCGCCGACCGGGGTCGATCCGGGGGCGCCGCTGCCGGTCGGCCCGCGCTTCGGCCGCTGCACGCCGAACCCGTTCGTCCACGAGACCGAGATCGCCTACGCGCTGCCGCGGGGCATGCCGGCCACGGTCGCGATCTACGACGTCGCCGGGCGCAGGGTGCGCGAGCTGTTCGCCGGCACCGCGCCGCCGGGCGAGAGCGTGGTCGTCTGGGACGGCCGCGACGACCGGGGCCAGGGGGTGCCGTCGGGCATCTACTACGTGCGGCTCCAGGCGGGCGGCGAGCGCGCCGTACGGAAGGTGACGTTGCTGCGGTGAGCTCAGGGGGTCGGCGGGAGTTCCGCGAGCCGGGTGCGGAACTCCTGCGCCGCCTCGGGCCGCCCGATCCCGTCGTAGAACGCGATGACGTGGCCGAGCGCCTCGCGCTTGCGCGGCGCGGGCGTGCCCGCGGCGTCGAGCAGCCCGCGGGTGCCGTCGACGAGCAGCGACTCCGCCTCCGCCGGACGCTGCTGCAGCGCGACGCAATGGCCGAGGGTGGCCTCGGCGTAGGGCCGCAGCCAGGACCCGTTGGGCCCCTTCGCCGAGAGGATCGCGAGCGCCTCGCGCAGCGGCGGTTCGGCCGCGGCGGCTTGCCGCCGGTCGATCAGCACGGTGGCCAGGCCCACCAGGGAGCCGGCCACCCGCGGATGATCGTCGCCCAGGAGGCGCCGGCGCATGGCGAGCGCCTCGCGGAATCCCGCCTCGGCCTCGGCGAGGCGTCCTTGCTCCTGGTGGACGAGCGCGAGGTTGTTCAGGCTGTTGGCCACCTCCGGATGCTCGTCGCCCAGGATCCGGCGGCGCAGGGCGAGGGTCTCGGCGTAGAGCTGCTCGGCCTCCGTGAGCTTGCCCCGGGCCTGCAGCAGGCTCGCGAGGTTGTTCAGGCTCGAGGCGTACGCGGGATGGTCGCCGCCGACGATTGCGTGGTAGGTGGCGAGCGCCTCGCGGTACGCGGCCTCGGCCGCGTCGAGGTCGCCGAGGCGCATCCGCACGAGGCCCAGGTTGTTGAGCGTCGAGGCGACGAACAGGTGGGCGTCGCCGAAGACCTTCCGACCGAGCGCCAGAGCTTCGGTGAAGGTCGACTCCGCCTCCGCGTACTTCTCCTCCGCCATCAGGACGCTCGCCAGCGTGTTGAGGCCGAGGGCGAGGTCGGGGTGATCGGGCGGCAGGATCCGGCGGCGGATGGCGAGGCACTCCCGGCCGAGCGCCTCGGCCTCGGCGTACTTCCCCTGCGACCGCAGCAGCGAGCCGAGGTTCGCGAGGCTCACGGCGATGTCGGGGTCGTCCGGTTCCAGCAGCTCCCGGCGCACGTCGAGGGACGCGCGGTAGAGCGATTCGGCCTCGGCGTAGCGGCCACGGCTCTTCAGGAGCAGGCCGTAGTTGTTGAGGCTCGCGGCCACGGCGAGGTTGCGCTCGCCGCGGCGGGCGCGGGTCATGGCGAGCGAGCTGCGGAAGAGCGGCTCGGCGGCCTCGTAGTCGCCCTCCTCCCAGCGCAGCGAGCCGAGGTCGCCGAGGTTCACGGCGATCGCGCCGCTGTCGGCGCCGGCGTCGCGGTTGATCGCCAGGGCCTCGACCAGATGGGGCTCGGCCTCGCTGTAGAGCCCCAGCGCCCGGTAGGTGTTGCCGATCGTCGCGTGGATGGCGGCGCGGACCTCGGGCTGATCGGCCAGTCCGCTCTCCAGCCGCCGGGACGATTCGTCGAGCACGTCGCGGACGGTGACCTCGCGCCCTCGGGCCTGGTCGGGGTCCACCGAGGCCAGCATCTGCTGCAGGAAGGTGGTGACCCGGGTCGACTTGTTGGCCTCGAGGACGGCCTCCTCGCGGGCGGCGTCGGCCCGCAGACGCTCCCGCCGCTGGATGTCGAACATCGCCGACATCGTCACCGCGAACCCCACCAGCAGGATCACCAGCATCCCCGCGAAGGCGAACGGCCCCTTGTGCCGCACCATCATCTTGCGCAGCTGGTAGCCCGCGCTCGGCGGCCGCGCCAGGATGGGGAAGTCGTCGAGGTACCGGCCGACGTCCTCGCCGAGCATCAGCGCGCTCGGTACCGGGCGCTCGGGCTCCTTGGCGAGCGCCTTGAGGACGATGGTCTCCAGGTCGCCGCGGACCTGGCGGACGTGGGTGCTGGGCCGGGTCGGCGCCTCCTCGCAGATCACCCGCACCGCCTCGTGGATCGCCGACCGGCTGACCGCGTAGGGGAGCTCGTCGGTCAGGAACTGGTAGAGGATCACGCCGAGGGCGTAGACGTCGGTGCGCAGGTCGATCGCGTCGGCCAGCCCCCGCGCCTGCTCGGGACTCATGTAGGACAGCGTGCCCTGGATCTGGCCCACGGCGGTCATGATCGTGGCGGCCTGGCTCTCGGCGTCGGTGATCCGGGCGAGGCCGAAGTCGAGGATCTTGACCGCGGCCGTACGCCCCGGGTCCGCGTCGTCGCCGAGCGACACGACGTGGATGTTCGAAGGCTTGAGGTCCCGGTGGATCACGCCCCGCTGGTGGGCGTAGTTGATCGCCTCGCAGATCTTCCGGAACAGTTCGAGGCGCCGGCGGAGCCGGCCGCGGACGTCGCCGCCGGTCAGCGGGTTCGCACGGAGGAACTCGTCGAGGGGCACCCCGGTCACGAGCTCCATCGCGAAGAAGCGCTGGCCCTCCTCGGTGCGGCCGGCGTCGTGGATGGCGGCGATCCCCGGATGCTTCAGCAGCGCCAGGGTGCGCACCTCCCGCTCGAACAGGTGAACGAGGTGCGGGTCCACCGCGGCCCCGCCCCGCATCACCTTGAGGGCGACGCGGCGGCGCGGCTCCGGCTGCTCCGCCTCGTAGACGACGCCCATGCCGCCCTCGCCGAGCTTGCGGATGATGCGGTAGCCGGCGATCCAGCCGAGGCCCCGAGGGGTGGTGTCGGCGACGATTGTGGCCCCGTCGTCGGGCCGGGCCGGCGGCTCCGAGGAGACGGTCGGCTCGTCCGGCGGGTCGTGGTCGGGAGGTTCGGGTACGGCCATGGCATCCGCTCCGTTCAGGGCCCCCGTGGGCGCTCCGCGACCGCCACGGGTGGCGGGCGGTCCGACGAGGCTCCGCCAGCGTAGCACACCTGACCGGCCGTGTTCACCACGATCGGGACGGCGGGCCGCCCGGGACATCCCCCGCCTCCGGCTGCGGTTCTCCGCGTCCCGGCTATCATGTCCGTTGGAACGAGGTTCGCCACCAGTTCGCTCCGGAGGATCCGACGATGTCGCTCACCCCCACGCCCGCCCGCACACCTCTCCTCGACACCGGCACGGCCGAGGAGAAGCGCGAGGAGATCCGCCGCTACTTCCACGACACCTTCGACATCTACGAGAAGCTGTTCGAGGTGATGGCCGCGGACGAGGCCTACTACCGCCGGGCCGACCCGCTGCGGCACCCGCTCATCTTCTACCTGGGCCACACCGCGACGTTCTTCGTCAACAAGCTCGTGCTCGCCAAGCTGGCCGACCGCATCGACCCGCGCCTGGAGTCCATGTTCGCCATCGGCGTCGACGAGATGAGCTGGGACGACCTCGACGAGCGCAACTACGACTGGCCGCCGGTGGCCGAGGTGTACGCCTACCGCCGCAAGGTCAGGGCCATGGTCGACCGGCTCATCACCGACATGCCCCTGAGCCTGCCCATCACCTGGCAGTCGCCGTTCTGGGTCGTCATGATGGGCATCGAGCACGAGCGCATCCATCTGGAGACCAGCAGCGTGCTCATCCGCCAGCTGCCGCTCGAGCCCTGCGCGAGCATCAGGACTGGCCGGTGTGTCCCGACCGCGGACCGGCTCCCGACAACGAGCTGCTGCCGGTGCCCGGCGGACGCGTCGTGCTGGGCAAGGAGCGCGAGAACGGCCTCTACGGCTGGGACAACGAGTACGGCCGTCTCGAGGCAAGCATCAAGGGCTTCGCGGCCGCGAAGTACCTCGTCAGCAACGGCGAGTTCCGCGCGTTCATCGACGCCGGCGGCTACCGCGAACCTCGCTGGTGGACCGAGGAGGGCTGGAGCTGGCGCGAGTACGCCGGGGCCGACGCGCCCCGCTTCTGGGTCAAGGGCGCGGACGGCGGCTGGCGCCTGCGCTGCATGGTGCAGGAGGTGCCCATGCCCTGGAACTGGCCGGTTGAGGTCAACCAGCTCGAGGCCAAGGCCTTCTGCAACTGGCTGGCCGCCCGGACCGGCCGGCCGGTCAGGCTGCCGACCGAGGAGGAGTGGTACCGGCTCGTCGACCACGTCGAGCTGCCCGACCAGCCCGACTGGAGGCGGGAGCCCGGCAACATCAACCTCGCGCGCTACGCGTCGTCGGTGCCGGTGACCGACCACATGCAGGGCGGCTTCGGCGACGTCATGGGCAACGTCTGGCAGCACACCGAGACACCCATCATGGGCTTCCCGGGCTTCGCGGTGCACGAGCTCTACGACGACTTCTCGACGCCCACCTTCGACACCAAGCACAACCTGATCAAGGGCGGCTCCTGGATCTCCACCGGCAACGAGGCCACGCGCGACAGCCGCTACGCCTTCCGCCGCCATTTCTACCAGCACGCGGGCTTCCGCTACATCGTCTCCGATGCTCCCGTCGTGCTCCGCGAGGACGTCTACGAGACCGACGAGCTGGTGGCCCAGTACTGCGAGTTCCATTACGGCCGCGAGTACTTCGGCGTCACCAACTACAACGTGCGCCTGGCCGGGATCTGCGCCGAGCTGGTGCGGGGCCGGTCGCGGGAACGGGCCCTGGACCTGGGCTGCGCCACCGGCCGCGCGTCGTTCGAGCTCGCGCGCACCTTCGCGCATGTCACGGGCATCGACTTCTCGGCGCGGTTCATCCGCATCGGCCACGAGCTGCAGGAGAAGGGCTACACCCGCTACGCCATCCGCGAGGAGGGCGAGATCATGAGCTTCCATGAGGTCGTGCTGACCGACCTGGGCCTGGATCAGGTGCGCGAGCGTGTGGAGTTCTGGCAAGGTGACGCCCACAACCTCAAGCCCCAGTTCAAGGGCTACGACCTGGTGCTCGCGGCCAACCTGATCGACCGCCTCTACGAGCCGACCCGCTTCCTGGCGCGCGTCCACGAGCGGCTGAACCCCGGCGGGCTGCTGGTGATCACGTCGCCCTACACCTGGCTCGAGGAGTTCACGCCGCAGGCCAAGTGGCTGGGCGGCAAGAAGGTGGACGGCGAGAACGTCACCACGCTCGATGGCCTGCACGCGGCGCTGAAGGACCGCTTCACGCCGGTGGGCAAGCCGCGGGACGTGGAGTTCGTGATCCGGGAGACGGCGCGGAAGTTCCAGCACACCGTGGCCCAGATGACGGTGTGGGAGTATACCCTGATCGTGGGATCTCCCTAACGGTAGAACGCGCCGCGCCGGGATGTGCTTCGCCAACATCCCGGCGCGGCGCGTTCTACCGTTAGAGTCGCGGCGGCGTTCGGAGACGTGGTAGACTCCGGGGAACTCTGATGGGGATCGGTAGTCTCGCGATCGGGGGGATCCGTCATGAAGACTCTCGGAACCTGGACCGAGCGCGCCGTGCTCGGTGCCGCTGCGTTCATCTGCTGCGCGATCGGGTTCGGGCTGCACCCGGACGCGCTGGCTCAGGAGTGCGTCGACTACACCGACCAGCCGCAACTGCTGGCGACCCTGCCGCTGACGGCGGGAGATGCCGTGGAGGTCGCCACGCTACGGGGCGCGGCGTACGTGCTGGTGGAGGATCTCGGTTTTGTCGTGGTGGACTGGACGGTGCCGTCGGCGCCGCAGGCCGGCGACCTGATCTCCGTCGGCGGCGCGCGATCTTTGGCCGTGGGCACGGCCGCGCTCTACGTGCTCGGAGGCGAGGGACAACTGACCGTATTCGACCTGGCCGATCCCCTGGCCCCCGCGGCGCTGGGCGAGGTCGGCGGACTCGCCGACGCCAACGACCTCTGCGTCGCCGACGACGTCGCCTACCTCGTGCTGGCGGCGGGCGGTTTGCAGGTCGTCGATCTGGCCGACCCCCTGGCGCCGGTGGCCGGTGCGCAGGTGCCGCTGGCGGACGGCAACCGGGCCGTCGCCGTGCTGGACGACCGGGCCTTCGTCGTGGGGATCGGTCATCTGGAGCACGACTTCGGCGCCTTCTACGTGGTCGACCTCACCGATCCGGTACTGCCGACGGTCCTGGGCGCTTACGTCTCCGACGGAACGGGCTGGGGCTGGATGGACCGTTATCACGACGTCTGCGCCGGCCCGGGCGGCGTGTTCGTGGTGCACGAGTCGTCCTGGTACGACGGGGAGGCCGACTACAACTACCGATTCACCGACCTGAGGGCCTTCGATTGCACTGATCCCGCCCATCCCGTCCCCGGAGCGAGGCTGATCCGCGGCCGCGAGGCCATGGCCGCCGTGTGCATCGGCGACGTCGCCGCGGCGGCCGTCCACGAATCGGGCCCCCAGGATCCGTGGTGCCCCGATTGCTTCTGGGACGACCTGCGCCTGGACGTGAAGCGGTGCGACGACGACAGCAGCGCCGAGCCGCTGTCGTCGCTCCCGCTGCCGGCCGAGCCCCGGGATCTGACCTGGGGCGACGGCCACCTGCTCGTCGCTTGCGGCGAGGCCGGCCTGGCCGTGGTGGCCGCGCCCATGCTGGCGCCGGGCCATCCGGATCCCCTCGACGCCGTCTTCCCGCCGTACCGGGTGGCGGGCGAGGTGGCCGCGCTCGCGGGCGACCGGCTCGCGACCTCGATCCACCACGAGGGCGGCTGCAGCCCCGGTGACGAGAGCTACATCGCCATCATGGTCTGGGACGTCGCCAACGGCCAGCCCCATGAGCCGGTGGTGACCTGGGCGCAACCCTACGGCGGCAACTGCTCGCGTCTGCTCTTCGTGGGCGGCAACTACCTGTACGCCGACAACCGGATCCTGGAGATCGGCGACGACCTGACCGACGTGGGAGCGATCCCCGGCGGCTGCGCCATGGAAGACCTGGCCGGCGGCTATCTGGTGGGCAGGCAAGGCCTCGACCTCGGGTCCTGGGACATCGGCGACCCCGGCGCTCCGGTGCCCGTCTCGGTGCTCCCGCTGGGGGGCATCAAAGACCTGCAGGGCCACGGCGACCGCGTCTACGTGGCCACCAATGACGATGTCCGCATCGTGGCGGTCGCCGGCGACGGGTCGCTGAGCGAGGTGGCCTCCCTCCTGCCCGGCTGCACCCCGCGGTCGGTCTGCTGCGACGGCTCCCAACTCGTGGTGGGCGGGCTCGACGGCCGGCTGCTCGTCTACGAGGTCAGCGATCCGGACAACCCCTCGCTGCAGACCGAGCTGGATCTGGGCGGATCGATCGTCGACCTCGCCCTGGGCACGCAGCTCTATGCCGCGGTCGCGGACCGGGGCTGGGCGGTGGTCGAGGTGTTCGCAGGCGGTTCGGGCGGCGTGCTGGGCTGGGTCGACGGCGAGCAACCCCGCGAGGTCCATGCCGACGGCGACCGCCTCGTCCTGGTCAACGCCTGCCCCCTGGACACCTGGGTGACGGCGCAGGCCTGCCCGCGCGAGCCGGTGGCCGCACCCGGGACCGACCCGGCGACCGCGGCGGAGGCACACGTGGTGCTGATCGAGGACGCCTGGCCCAATCCGGCCAACCCGCGCCTCTCGGTGACCTTCGCCCTGAGGCGCCCGGAGCGGGTCCAGGTGGAGATCATCGACGTCGCCGGCCACCGCGTGACGACGCTGGCTGCCGGCCGCTTCGAGGCGGGACACCACACCCTGCGGTGGGACGGCCGCGGCGCCGCCGGGCAGGCCGCTCCGTCGGGCGTCTACCTCGTCCGCGTGGAGGCCGGCGGCGACAGCTCGTCGCGCAAGGTCGTCCTGACGCGTTGACGACCGGGCCCGGCCCCGCCATCGGTGCGGGGCCGGGCCGGGATCCTCACGATACGGCTCAGACCCGGAACAGGTATTGGAATTTCACGAAGTACTGGCGACGGGCCAGCTGCCAGGTGGCCTCATCCGTGGCGTTGGGGCTGAACAGGTCGTAGTCGCGCGTCGAGCCCGCGTAGAAGATCGAGAACGGATCCAGCTGATACGACACCAGCGGATCGGCCTCCCAGACCTCGTTGAAATCGTTGTACTGCAGGATGAGGCGAGCGGACAGTTCACGCGTCAGCTGCAGGCTCAGCCGCGTGCGGGTGACGTAGCCGTCGAAGAACGTCTCGCCACCGTCCAGCGACCGGCTGTGGGAATGGCTGTACGTCGTCTCCACCAGCAGGCGATCCCACGGACGCAGGTCCAGCCAGAGCCCGTAGTCGGTCTGCCGCCCGGTTGTGCGGCCGCTGTAGAAGACGCGGTCTCCGTGATTGACGTTGCCGCCGAAGGAGATGCGCTCGCCGGGAGTCGTGCGGAAGCAGTTGTGCAGCATCCAGAGATCGGGGTACTCCGTGCCCTGGAACACCTCCGAGGCGACCTGACCGTAGGCGTGCAGGCCGATCTGGGCCCGACGCAGACGCGCCTCCACGATGACCTGGGCCGCGTCCTCCTTCTTGCGGCCGTCGTGGTTCCAGGCCCGGAAGGCGTACACGCTGGGCTGGACCCACTCGAGCCACGTGCTCTCTTCACACCGGAAAAGGTAGCTCGCGTTGGCGGCCCCTTGCCGCTGATCGTTCGCGGTCTCGAAGCCGTTCTCCGCCCGGAAGGTGGGGCTGCGGTCCCAGAAGTCCAGATCGACCGACCAGTTGCGGCCGTCGCGCTCCAGGCTGGCGTACAGGCCGTATCCCCCGTACGACTCGCCGTCGAGCGCCTCGGTGTGGTGGCCTCCGTCGAAGCGATGGTCGGCGAACCCCGCACTGAGGGCGGGTGAGTCGGGCTCGTCGGTGATGCTGCGCAGATATTGCAGTTCCACGGTGTAGTTGCGGTTCAGACGCAGGCGGCTGTCGAGGCCCACCAGCGAGCCCGAGCCGCCGCCGCGGTAGCGGCGGTCGGTCGCCACGACGCCCACCCAGGCCTGGTCTCCCAGTTCCTGCTTCACCCGCACGATCGAGGACACGCTCTCGCCGTTCTGGACGACCCGGCTGTGCTCCTCGAAGGGCAGGATGATGGCCGTCGCGCGGTCGAGGGCCGAGAGCACGGCGAAGCTGGTCTTGCCCGCGCGGCCGGTGACCTTGCCGGCCACCCGGGGATCGTTGATCGATCGGGTGTAGACGGCGTTGAACCAGGTGGCGAAGAGGTCGCTGCCCTCCATGAAGAACGGCCGCTTCTCGGGATAGAAGAGGGCGAACTTGCTGTTGACGTCGATCTGGGCGGCGTCCGATTCGACCTGGCTGAAGTCGGGCCGCACGGTGGCCTCGGCCGTCACGTTGGTGGCCAGGCCATACCGGGCGGAGAACGATCCGCGGATCAGGACGTCGCCATCCCGGAACGTGCCGTCTGGTCGCCGCTCACCGGCCTGCTGACCCACGACCGCCGGCAGCAGTTCCAAACCTCGGGGCGGCTGCAGGTCGGCGAGACCGTGCAGCGTGCCCCACTGGCAAGGCCAGCAGGACTCGTCTCGATCGTAGGCGGCCCAGGACATCTGGTACCTCACCTCGCGCGGACGGTTGCGCCAGAAGTCCACCCGCCAGACGTGCTCCGGCCGGTCCGGGAATCGCAGGCTGCGGAACGGGATCGCCATCTCCACGAGCCAGCCCTCGTCGGTGATGCGGCCGGCCGTGTGGTAGATCAGGTCGTAGCTCATGTCCTCGCCGCCGTTGGCGGAGAAGAAGAGGTCGCCCTGGATGCCGTGGGGGTTGGCGGCGATCTCGTAACCGACGGCTCCGTCGCCGTAGGGATCGAGGCAGACGAACACGTTGTCGTCGGAGAAGATCTGATCGCGTTTGCAGAAGGACGCGCGCACGCCGGCCGGATCGTCGTCGCAGATGAAGGCGACGTAGAGGTTGTCGGCGTCGTAGGTCACGAGCACCCGGGTCTGGACCGGCGGCTCGACCTGATCGCCGGGGCTGTGCTCGGCGAAGTTGTCGGCCACCACGGCGTCGCGCCACTCCCCGTCGGCCAGGACGCCGTCCACGATGATCCGCGCCCGCGTGGGCGTGATGTGCAGCTCGGGGTGGAAGACCGGCGTGAAGGCGGCGGCGAGGCCCGTCAGGGACACGAGGCAAACCAGGGCGGACCCGAGGCAGGCCGGTCGTCGCAGAACCATGATCGTCCTCTCGGCTGCGTCGGGGAACGCGCAACGTCGAGGCTTACGCTGTCGTGAGAGCAAGGTTTCAGCGGAGCTCGGCTCAGGCCTCGCCCACGAGCCGGAGGATCACCTCGGGCACCGGCGCCTCGAACGCCAGTTGTCGGCCGGTATGCGGGTGCCGGAACGCCAGGTAGCGGGCGTGCAACGCCAGGCGCGGGGCGCGGTCGCCCGGCCGGCCGTACTTGCGGTCGCCCACCACGGGGCAGCCGAGGTCGGCGAGCTGGACGCGGATCTGGTTCTTGCGACCGGTCCGCAGGGTGAGATCCAGGAGGCTGTGGCGGGGCGTCTCCTTGACCACCCGGTAGTGGGTCTCGGCCCACTTGCCGGCCTTCTCGTCGGCGGTCGCATGGACGAACTGATCGGCATCCTCGGCCAGATAGCCGGAGAGCACGCCGGAACTCGCGGCCAGGCGGCCGTGCACGACGGCCGTGTACCGCTTCTCGACCTGCGCCCAGTCCGCCTTGAGTTGCTGCTGCACGGCCGCGGTCTTGGCGAAGACCATGACGCCCGACGTGTCGCGATCGAGGCGGTGGACGGTGAACGCGTTGATCCAGGTCCGGTTGCTGCCCTTGCGCAGATAGCGGGTGAGCAGGCGCTCGGCCGTCGCGTTCTGATCCCGGTGGTAGCTCATGGTGAGCAGGCCGGGCTCCTTGCAGACCACGAGCAGGTCGCGGTCCTCATGGATGATCTGGAGCCCCTTCAGCCGGGATCGGCGAGGAGCGCCCTGCGGGCTGGTCATCGTGGTGGACCTCCGGCCCGCAGGCTACGGCAACCGTCGGTCCGGCGTCAATCCGCGGCATCGACCTCGCCGCTACCCGATGGGCTCGACCGAGACGCCGAGCCCCGAGACCTCGCAGAACCCGGCCTTCACCTCGTCGGGATCGCCGAGTCCGTCGATGGACACGAGGACGTTGAAGCCGGCTCAGGGATCGTTACGCTGGATCGCCATGCGGGACCCCGTCGGCGACGGGTACGTCGGTCATCTGGTGAGGGTCAGCTTGCGGCTGGCCACCGTGCCGCCCACGCGCAGCTGCACCAGATAGACGCCCGAGGGCAGCAAGCCGCCTTGTCGGTCGCGGCCGTCCCAGGCCACGTCATGCCTCCCTGCGGCCTGGTCGGAGTCCACGAGCGTCCGGACCGCCCGGCCCCGGAGATCGTGGATCCGCAGCGTGACCCGGGTTGCGGTCGGCAGGTCGAAGCGGAGATGGGTCAGGGGGTTGAACGGGTTCGGGAAGGCCGCGAGGTCCAGTCCGGCCGGCGCCAGGTCCGGCGCCGCGGCCGTCACCAGGTCGGACAGCCTGATGGTGGCCGCGTTCTGCACCTCGCCCGTGTCACGGCTCTGCACGTAGGCCGTCAGGCGCAGCTGGTCGTGGTTCCAGCGAGCGGACAGCGGCGCGGACACGGCGAGCACCTGCTGGCCCGCTTCCGGCGCCACCAGCCTGCCGCCGACGCTCGGGTACAGGTGACGGAACGCCTGGTTGTGGAACGGCTCGCCGTTGCTGCCCTGAGCGGCCACCGGGTCCTCGGTGACGGCGACGAAGAGCCGGTACTCTCCCGGCGGCAACGGGTCGAGCACGTCGACGGTGGCGGTCAGCACCTCGGTCGCGGCGTCCCAGTCCAGACCGATCGCCAGCGGCGCCGGCACCAGGGCGCGGTCCTCGAGGTAGCCCACCATCAGCTCGGCGTAGGTGCCGCCGTTGACGAGGTTGTCGACCCACAGGTGAGGCGCCGAGTCCGGTCCGTTGGGCGTGTCGTAGATCAGATACTCCGACTGCTCGACGTTGTCGCGGTAGATGGGGTCGTAGGGGCCGGGCCACCAGCAATGCACACGGATGAGGGCGAAGCGGTCGCCGACGCCGGGATACCAGGCGTCAAGGGCCTGGTTGGCCGGCGCACAGGGGTCGCAGTCCCAGTTGGTGACGAGGATGCCCAGGGGTACGCGCGTCGCACCAGGCTCGGCGACGGCGCCGGAGGCCGCCAGGGCGGCCAGGAGGGCAGCTAGCAGAAACCGCGTCACGGGTCGGCTCCGGGTCGGGGGTCGGATTCGCTCGCGATATCTTACCACATCCGTCGCCATTGTGCTGGCCCTCGGTTCTTCCACGAAGATTTCGGCTGGCCGAGAATCGTCGACACTCATCGATCAATATGTAATAATTTGGCACATTATCTAATATAACGGACACCGTTTCGGGCCCAACCACCCCAGCCGTAATCTTCGCGGCACAACTGTTGGTACGTATTGAACGTCGATATCCGGGAACTCGACACGGTCCGTTGCGTTCCAGCAACGGTCCAATCCGACGAGCCGAACGGTCCCCGTTCCGGAGTTACGTCTTGCGCCATCGCGTCGCCGTCACCATCCGGATCGTCCTCGGCGCATTCGCGCTGTGGCTCGGGCTGTGGCCGGCGGGCGACGCGGCGACGGACGCCTCCCGCACCGTCGTCGTCATCGTCCGCGAGGTCCCTGCCCCGGCGGCCGCCTCCGCCTGCAGCCTCGAGCACCCTGCGGACCCCACGGGCGATGACGCTCCTTGCTGCCACCGGGCTTGCAGCGGCCGCGCCGCCGACGGCCACTGTCCGGTCGGCAAGACCTCGCGGTGCAGCCAGTGCTTCAGCCTCGGCGGCATGGTGCTCTTCGCCGCGAGCCGACCGTCACTGGAACCCGATCTGGCCCTGCTGGGCACGTTGTGCCCCTGCGGCCAGGTCGAGCGTTCGCGCCCCCTGCAGCCTCCGGTACCCCCACCCTGGCGGGTCGCCTGATCACCGGCTCGCGCGGGCCTGGCATGGCGCCCGCACCACCATCATTCCAAGATCAGGAGACCCGATCATGATCAACCGCAAGCTCATGGCGGCCGTTGGCGCCGCCCTCCTGCTATCCTTCCTCACGGCTGGGTTCGCCATGGCCGACGACAAGCAACCGACCAAGGCGTGCTCCGAGCAGTGCAAGGCCGAGGCTGCCGAGGCCTGCAAGGCCGACGCCGCCAAGGCCGATGCGACCAAGGCCGGCGCCTGCACCGAGCAATGCAAGGCCAGGTGCGCCGGGGCTTGCAAGGCCGCCGAGGCCAAGCCGGCCACCCACAAGGCCGGCTAGCCGCCCGCGACCGGCCCGCCGACGTGACGAGGCGCCCGCGGAGCGACCGCGGGCGCCTTGTCGTGACCGGCGAGTGGCCGTCTCAGTCGTCGCCCAGCTCCGCCGGATACGCGCAGACATGCAGCAGCGACGCGCCCCCGTCGAGAAGGATGAGGTGGCCGTCCGGCGCCTGGTCGATCCGGAACGCGTGCACGTCGTCGGGCAGGGTGAACTCGGCGATGGGCGCGAGCCGGCGATCGCGGACCACGATCACCTGCGGCGCGTCCGGGTCGTCCTCGCCCGTGACCATGGGCAGGGTCCAGAACCGCCCCGCACGGTCGACGCCACCCGTGGCGATGACCAGCGTGAACCTCATCGAGACGTTGCCGCCGTCGTCGGGCTTGCTGACCCGCGATTGGCCCGAAGCGCCGACGAGGTCCAGATCCCGCGCCACCGCGCCGTCGCGGTCGAGCGCCCAGAGGTGGCCGTCGAAGGGGTTCAGCAGGAGGGCGAGGAAGTCGGGGTGCGGGAGCACGTGCACGAACCCGCAGGCCTGGTAGGAGGCCATGAAATCCCCGGTGGGGCACTCGGGCCCGAGCTTGGTCAGCAGTTCGAGCTGGTCGTCGAGCAGCGCGGCGAGGCGGTCGCTGGATCCCAGCCGCACGAGGATGCCGCGGTCGGTGCTGATCGGCTCGTGCATCTCGAGCCGGCCGGTGAGCGTCCGCTCGTACTCGCCGGCGAGGCTGAACACGGTCGCCCGCAGCATCTCGAACACCCAGAGCCGCCCGTCGCGGATGATCATGCCGGTGGGGTTGAGGAACTCGCCGGGCCCCTCGCCTTCGTGGCCGAACGTGCGCACCTGCTGCCAGTCGGCGTCGAACTGGATCACCTGACCGTCGCCGGCGTTGAGCACGTAGCTGGTGCCGTCCGGACCGAAGGCGATCGCCTCCGGCCGGTAGAGCATGGCGAGGTCGCCGCCGTCGACGGTCTGGAGTACCTCGAGCTGGGGCGACTGCGCCGCGGCCAGGGCGGCCAGGGTCAGCATCGCGCAACATCCGCACGTGCGGAGCATACCGGGTCCTTTCGGATATGACGGACGGGCCGGCGCCGTGCCGGCCCGCCGAGTTCTACGCCACCATCCCGATCAGGTTGCGCCCACCACCGTGAAGACGATGGCCGGCACGTGCAACCGGGTACGCTCGCCGATCAGCTCGAGCAGCTGCGGGTAGTGCGTCTCGTCGGCCGACGCGCGGTGCAGCTTCACGGTCTGGGTGATCGTCACGAGGCCCGGCTCGTGCGCGTAGCCCACCTGCAGGCTGCCGAACTCGTTGGTGAACTCGACGTCCTCGAGGCCCGTGCTCACCTGCCAGCTCTCGGGATAGTGGACGGTGATCTCCTTGTCGTGCTCCTCCTCGAACGCGATCCGGATGGGGTTCTGGCGCCGGTCGGGATCGAGCTTGACGTCGACGGCCGACAGCGGCGACAGCAGGCCGCCCGTCTGCAGGATCACCTCCTCGGGGGTCACCATCACCAGGTTGTCGATCGTGTAGTGCATGACGATCTCCAGAGGCTGCTCGGGCTCCTCCAGATGACGGAGCTCGTAGCGTTCGAGGGTCACCTCGCCGTCGGAATAGGTGAGCAGCTCCTTGATCGCGTCGTCGGTCTCCTGCAGGTCGAGATCGTCGAAGCGGTTGCGCATGAGGAAGGCGGCGTCGCCGTCGAGGATGCGGGTCTCCGTGACGGTCAGCAGGCCGTCGGCGGCCACGTCGAGGTCGAAGCGCGAACGGGAGACGTTGCCGGCCCGGCTGCCCTCGGGCACCCGCCAGATCATGGCGTCGCCGGGGTCGTAGACGCGGCCCTCGTCCCAGCTCGAGGCCTCCTCGCCCGACGCGATGATGAGCGCCATCTGACCCTGCAGCCAGAGCGGCGTGTGCTCGAGGGGCAGGTGCTTCAGGTAGGGGAAGAGCACGTAGTCCTCGCCGTCGATCACCGCCCGCACCGCGGGATACCGGAACTGGCCGAGGGCGATGTATTCGGGATCGAACCAGCCGTCGTCGGCCGAGTGGGCGAACAGCATGTACGCCTCGATGCCCGCGGCCTCCAGCAGCACCTGCGTCAGGCCCACCACCTCGAAGATGGTGCCCGACCCTTCGGCGATCACCTTCTTGTAATCGCCGTCGTGGTGCTCGGCGCCGACGGTGATCTCGTCGCGCACGTAGCGGAGGATGGCGCGGGCGCGCGCGAGGTCCGTCGTGCAGTCCGCGGTGATCGCCGCGGCCTTCTCGACCATGTCGTCGGTGTGCTTGGCGCCGCGCTTGAGGACCCGGCGCTGGAATTCGTCGGCCAGTTCCTGCCAGGTGTCCGCGCGGTCGAGGTGGCCGCCGGCCATGTCCAGCTTGGCCACCTGGAACTCGAGGTAGTCGGCCATCTCCTTGAAGTAGGGCGAGAAGGGCTCGTCCTCGAGAGCCGGGATGTCGGTCGCCTCGTAGTGCAGCGTGATCTTCTTGTTCTGGACGTCGTTGGTGACCTCCAGGGGCACGTCGTAGCCCTCGCGGATGCGCTTGATGTCGAGGGTCCACCAGTCGGGGTAGGCATAGGTGAAGGTGGCCCGCTCGCACGGATAGCGGAACTGCAGCGAGATGTCGTGCTCCAGCGGCGGCGGCGTGTAGCCGAAGCGCCACTCGCGCTCCCAGCCGAGGTCCACCAGGGTGCCGGGCACCACGTCGGGGAACACGAGCACGAAGCGCAGGTCGCCGTCCTCGTCGCGCTCGGTCTTGAGGTCGTCGACCCCATAGGTGCGCAGGCTGCCGTCGGGCGCGACGAGGCGCACGTAGATCTGGTCGGGCCGGCCGTAGACGCGGTAGCTCGTCAGCTCGGTGTTGGTGGGGTCGAAGATGAGGTAGCGCTCGCGGATGATGCGCGTATAGGTCCACTTGGCGCGGTCCAGGAAATCCTTCTCGCGGTTGCCCGAGTGCTCGTGCGTGCTCTCGTAGAACAGGTAGACGCCGTCGTAACGGCCGTATTTCTGCTGGTACGCGGCCACGTCCGGACGATCTTCGGGAGCGATCTCGTCGCCCGGGACGGTCAGGAAATTGAGGCGCTGCGACGAGGTGCACGCCGACACCAACGACATCACGCCCAGCAGGACGATCAGCCCGAGCAGGCGAACTCGGTTCATCTCAGGAACTCCCACGCTTGAGGGTGAACAGGTTGTTCTTGGCGCCGAGGTACTGGCGGCAGAACTCGAGGTAGCGCGTCTTGGCGGATCCGGCGAAGACCTTCCCCTGGCGTCGCAGGGTGTATTCCAGCACGTAGCTGCCCGCGGCGTCCGGGGTGAGGGCGGCGGTGTAGCTGGCCAGATCGGCCGCGCCCAGGCGGGTGGTGTCGGCCACCGCCACCAGGCCGGGCGCGTGCAGCTGCAGGCGCAGACGGCGGGCCAGGCGCCCCGGCAGGTGCAGGGGCAGGTCGTCGTCGGCTCGCTCGAGGGCGTCGCGCGAGACGCCGGCGAACGGGATGCGGGGCAGGTAGAAGCTTCCCGGCGACGCCACCAGGAAGCGGCTCAGGTCGGCCCGGGCCTTTATGACCAGGTGCTCGGGCGCCGATTCGGTGACCTCGTAGTCCTCGAGCTTGATCTTGTAGAGTCCCCCCGCGAGCAGCTGGTCGAGGGCGTTCTGGCGGCCCAGCGGATCGCGAGCCTGGGCGAGGATCTCGTCGGCCGCCTGGAAGGTGGCGCCGCGCAGGGTGCAGACGGCCTCGCCCGCGGCCGGGGTGTCGAGGTCGGCGGTGACCACGACGTCGAGCTCGAGGGTGTCCGACGGCGCGGCGATGGTGAACTGCTCGGGCGCGTCGGCGTCGATCACCAGGGCCTCGCGTCCGACCACCGGTTCGGGCAGCTCGCCGAACGGCACGTGGCGGCCGGTGGGATCGAAGAGCAGCCAGCCCTGCCCGGTCGCGTAGGCGTCGATCACATGGTTGAACATGAACACGCAGGTGCCGGCGTCGAAGGCCACGTGCGGACGGCTGGAGACCAGAGCGAGCTTGACCTCGAGGCCCTCGCGGCGGGCCAGCGCCTGCACCAGGAAGGCGCGGTCCTTGCAATCGCCGTAGCGGTTAGCCAGCACCCGGGCCGGCGCCGACGGGATGAAGCGGTGGCCGGTGGCGGCCTCGTGGACGTAGCGGATGTTGCGGCGCACGAAGTCGTGGATCGCCTCCAGCTTCGCCAGCGGCTCGACGGCGGCGGCCAGGGGCGCGGCGAGGTCGGCGGCCAGCGAGTCGGGCACGGTGGCGTCCACGGTGTCGAGCTGGGCGAGGTACCAGCGGCAGAAGGCGATCGGCGCGTTGGGCGTGAGCGGCTCGTCGTGGTCGGCGAGCGAGGCCAGGATCAGCGCATGCTGGTCGTTGAAGTCGAAGTAGGGCAGGCGGGCACGGCGGGCCAGGCTGTCGACCCGCAGCACGGTGACCTCGGGCTCGTCGCGCGAGACCGTCAGCGGCAGGCGGTCGTCGGCCACGAAGGCGTCGAAATCGACCCGGACGTTCGCCGGATGCTCGAACCGCAGCTCGTAGGAGGTGAGCAGGTCATCGTTCGGCACGTCGAACAGGGGCAGATAGGCGAGGTCGTCGTAGGTCACCTCGTAGGTGACGGTGAGGTGGTCGCCGACCTTGATCGCGCCGGGCGCGGGAGCCACCAGCCACACCCGCTGCTCGTTGAAGAACACGTCCCGCATCTGGGGATAGCGGAGGTCGACCCGGTGGTCGAACTTCTCGCCGTTGAGGCGGGCCTTGACCTCGTCGACCTTGCCGTAGGGATCCTCGCCGATCGGCACGACGACCTCGTGGGTCGAGCGCTCGCTGAGGAAATCGATGGTGAGCGTGACCTCGGCCCGGGCCACGTACCGCCCGTCCTTCTCCTTGACGGTGAAGACCGCCTGCTCGCTGGTGGCCTCGTCGGGCGGCGGCGCCTCGGTGGCGAGCAGCGGCACGCCCAGGAGCAGGGCCAGGAGCAACGCGAATGGGCGCATGCGGATCCTCGCGGGGTCGAAGTCGGACGGGATCGAATCATGGCATGAGGTCGTCACGGACAGGCTGAGCCACCCTGTCGAGAATACGGGATCAGCCGGCCGACTTCCAGCCCGGATCGCCGTGGACGCATGGCGCGCGACCTGCGACTCTCCATGATGTCGGGCGACCCGCGGTCTGGCGAGGCCTCCGCCGGGCTCGCGTCACCGCCGTCACCTTCACCACGGCGCCGCCGCATCGGCCCGACCGCCCGGCGCCGGCAGGAGCCAGCCATGACCCCCACCGCCCTGATCACCGGCGCCTCCAGCGGCATCGGCCGCGAGCTGGCCCGCGAGCACGCCCGCCGCGGCGGCAACCTGATCCTCGTCGCCCGGCGCCGCGACCGCCTCGACGCGCTGGCCGCCGAGCTGCGCGACCGGCACGCGGTCGCCGTCACCGTGCTCGCCTGCGACCTGGCTGCGCCGGGCGGCGCCGCGAGCCTGCACCGCGACGTGACCGACCATGGCCTGGAGATCGACGTGCTCATCAACAATGCCGGCTTCGGCGGGCTGGGCCGGTTCGACGAGATCCCGGCCGAGAGGCACCACGCCATGATCGAGCTGAACGTGATGGCCCTGACGGAGCTCACCCGGGCCTGCCTGCCCGCGATGGTCGCCCGGGGCCGGGCCGCGTGCTCAACGTGGCCTCCACGGCCGCCTTCATGCCCGGGCCGACCCAGGCGACGTACTTCGCCACCAAGGCTTACGTGCTGTCGCTGAGCGAGGCGCTGGCCGTCGAACTCGCCGGCACCGGCGTGAGCGTGACCGCCCTCTGCCCGGGCGCCACGGTCACCGAGTTCGCCGAGCAGGCCCAGGCGGCCGGCAAGCGCATGTTCCGGTCCGGGGCCGCCTGCGCCCGCGACGTGGCCGTCTTCGGCTACGGGGCCATGCTGGCCGGCCGCGCCGTCGCCGTGCATGGCGTCCGCAATCGGCTGCTGATCGGCGCGGTGCGCTGGCTGCCGCGCCGGACGGTGGCGCGGCTGGTCGCACGGGTGATGAACGCGGAGTAGGGTCAGCGATCCGGTGCGGCCGCGCAATGCGAGGGTTCTGCCTCGGAGAATGTGCCGGGCCCGAGCCTTGCCCTGTCCCCGGCATGAGCACTCGAACCCAGACCTCCAGGCCGTGGCAACCACCCCACTGCCCCAATCCGCATTGCCCCTTCCACCGTCAACCGGCCGCCTGGCAGTTCCGCAAGGCCGGCCACTACCGGCGCCTCCGTCCACCCTACACCGTCCAGCGCTACCAGTGCTTGCACTGCCGCAAGTCCTTCTCCCGACAGACATTCAAGACCACCTACTGGCTCAAACGACCCGACCTCCTGCCCTGGATCTTCAAGCTCACCACCAACGGCATGGCCAACCGCCAGATCGCCCGGGCTCTCGGCTGCGCCCCGGCCACCGTCGACCACCAGCTCGCCCGACTCGGACGCCACTGCCTCCTCTTCCATCGACACCTCCTCAGGGAGGCGTCCCCGCCAGATGACATCGTCGCCGACGGCCTCGAATCCTTCGAGTTCAGCCAGTTCTTCCCCTTCGAGCACCTGATCGCCGTCGAGCAGGGCACCAGCTCATCCTGCACTTCGCCGACGCGCCCCTGAGGCGTCGGGTCGGATGACCCCGCGGCAGAAGCAGCGTCGGCAGGAACTGGAGGCCCGGCTGGGGCGGCCCGATCCCAGGGCCGTCGAACATGCCATGCGGGAGGTGCTGGAGGTGTCGCTGGCCGGGGCCACGACGGCGACCCTGCGGACGGACAAGCACCAGGCGTATCGGCGGGCGCTGCGGCACCTGGCCTGTGAGGGTCGAGCACCGGACGACGGATTCACGGCGACGGCGGGACCGTCACAACGAGATGTTCGAGATCAACTCGCTGGACCGGTTCCTGCGGCACAGCAGCGCGAACCACACGCGGGAGACGCTGGCCTGGTCGAAGCGCCGGCAGGGGTCGTCGGATCGTCTGGCGGTGTTCGCGGTGTGGAAGAACTGCATGAAGCAGCGGTGGGAGCTGGGCGGACGGTCGACGCCGGCGATGCTGAAGGGGTTGCTGGACGCGCCGTTGCCGGTGTCCGGAGCTCCTGAGGGAGCGGCTGTTCCGGACGCGGATCGAGCTGCCGCCCCGCTGGGCGGCGTACTACGACCGGCTGATCGAGACGCCGGTGCTGGGGCGCAATCGGCGGCACGAGTTGACGTACGCGTACTGAGGCCAGGGCTGAGAGAGCCCGGGCCGTGCTGTTGCAACCAAGCACAATTCGCGAGGCAGAACCCAATGCAAGCGGGTCCTGCTCGAGTTGCGGTCGTGGAGCAGGAAACCACACGAGACGATCCCGGCGGGCGACGGCGGCAGAAGCGCGCCCGGGGAGGGCTCCCATGAAGACAAAACTTGCATCGATACGACAAATAGTCTCGATGAGACCACGCGGGCACGCGGAATACGAAGATATTGATTTCAAATGGCTTATATCGCCGGGCTCCAGAGATCAAAAATGTTCGCCAGAGTTGATGCAAGATATTTCTTGTTGTTTTTTTAAGATATTGGATGCTGATTCGCGCGAGATAGTTTATCATATATGTCCGGTCTAGGAGTCTACGTGTTCACGTTCAAGAGGGAGATGCCAGATCATGGCGAAGGACTACCAGGCTCCCACGCTGACCGTGATCCCCATGCAGCTCGGCGTGTTCGGGGATTACGGCAACGGCGGCGGCGGCAACGACGACGACGATCACAACGGCGGGCATCACGGCCACGGCCACGGACACCACTGGGGCTGGTAACGCCAGTTCAGGGTGCGTTCCATCACCTTGCGGTGAACCGCGGACCAATGTGGACCCACGTACGAGTTCAGGGGCGGACGCGCGAGCGTTCGCCCCTCCTCGTATCTTCATGGGAACGCACCGGCCCCTGCACCCCACGCGATCGGATGATCATGAGCATGACCGACGGCGACCGGCCGTTCTCCTTCCGCACCACCAAGGACGGCAAGGTCCTCATCGCCTGGCAAGGGCGCGAGGTGATGGTTCTCAAGGGCAAACGCGCCGAGTCGCTCCTGCAGCGCCTCCACGAGCTCAACGATGCGAAGCAGCAACTGGCCCTGGCCAAGGTGACGGGCAATTTCAAGCGCGGCAACGAGCGCAGGTGACCGCGGTGGACGGTGCCTCTCCTCAGGTCGGATCAGACCAATCTTTACCCTGATTGTCTTGTTTCCCGTTGCTCCCGCCCCGCGCGCCTGATACGATCGCCGGACGTCGCCCCGCCCATGTCCGCACCGGGGCATCGCCCATCCACGGCGCCCTCGCCCGCCCACCCGCGACCGACACCAACCGGGCCAGTACTTGGACGATCCTCCCGCCACGTGGCCGACCACGTCCGGCGCGCATGCATGCGTCTCCGGACGGCAAGCGGGGCCTCTTCGAAGGGAGAAGTCCATGAAGGATGCCAAGCAACGCCTGACGCTCACCGTCGAGCTGACCCTGCGCGACACCGACGACGACGCGCTGCCCGGCGTGGTCGCCTATGCATACGACACCCGCGGCCAGTTCCTCGCCGCCGCCCGCTTCAAGGATGTCGCCAAGGGGTCGGCCGCTCTGAAGTTGCCGGCCGACCTGGCCGGCCGCCAGATCCGGCTCCTGATCGGTCCCGACCTGGCCGACGTCGACCCCGCCGCAAACCGCCAGGACGACTGGCGCCATGCCGTGCTGCGCAACGCCAACCTGCTGCCACCCGCCCAGCCCACCCTCGGCTCCCTGCGCCGGCTGCACGCCGTCGAGCGCACCATCCGGCTCGCCCCCGACCTGCCGCCCTACCAGATCGCGATCTTCCCCGTGGACTGGCAGCACTGGCTCACCTGCCACTGCGTGGTGCGCGGCCGCCTCGTCAAGCAAGTGCCCATGCCCGACGGCACCGTGCAGGACTGGGGCGTCTGCCATGCCTGCGTGCTGATCTACGAGGTCGACGCGCTGCCGTACGTCATCGCCCGCCTGCCCGACCTCGACATCTACCGGATCCGCGACGAGCTGCTGCGGGAGGTCCCGTGGCCGCCGGTCGGCCCGCCCGTGGGACCGCCGCCGCCCGGACCCGTGCCGCCGTTCGCCCGGCGCGCGGCGGCTCCAGAGACCGTCGCCCTCGCCGAGAACACGGCCATCTTCGAGCCCGTGGCTCTGGCGAGCTCGGCCAGCCAGCTGCGCCAGGTCTACATCGAGCACGCCGACCTGATCATCCGCTGGCTGTGCGGCTGGCCCTGGTTCATGCGCTGGTTCAGCCGCGACCTGATCGCCTTCGCCTGCACCGACGATCGCGGCGCCTTCGAAACCACCATCACCTACCCGTGCTTCGGCGATCATCCGGACCTCTACTTCCGCGCCGTCCAGTGGACCGGCGGGTCGCTGCACTGGCTGTACGACCCCGGCATGCGCTGCCACACCCACTGGAACTACCCGTGCGGCACGGAGGTCACCCTGGTCACCCACGATCCGGCGGCCATGGTGTGCGAGCCCCCCGAGCCGGTGACCCCGCCGCCGGGCGTCGGCACCTGGGTGCTCATCAACCGCATCGGCGGCATCCTCATCGATTCGATCGGCGCCGACGGCCTCGTGGGCTACGACTTCAGCGACGGCAGCGGCCACGTGACGGCCACCGGTGCGCCCTTCGGCGGCACCCTGGGCATGCGCGTGAGCCATTCGGCCGACATCCCCAAGGTCGGCCTGCGCTACTACCGCTGGCTCTACAACAAGGACGGCGACGTCGACGGCAGCGGCGATCCCGTCTGGACGGAGTTCGCCATGCCGGTGGCCCAGTCCGTCGGCCGCCACTATGCCGACTTCGATCAGGCCAACCCGGCCCAGCCGCCCACCTTCCCGGTGTACACGCTGGGGCCCAAGGGCGTCGGCGGGCTCACCATGTACGAGTTCCGGCCGCAGCCGGCCGAGCTGCAGGCCCTGGCGCCGCCGAACCACGTCTGGCAGTGGCCGATCGAGGCGGTGGGCAACGACATCTACAGCGCCAGCCTCGACTCCACCAGCCTGCCCGGCGGCCTGGCCAACGCCCTGGGCCTCTACCACTTCAAGCTCGAGGTCCACGACCAGGCCGGCAACCTCGTGCTGCCCGGCGCGGGCACGTTCCGGTTCATCGTGCTGACCACCGGCGCGGGCGACACCCGGCTGCCCCTGGCCGGCGAGATCCAGGACGGCGGCTTCGTGTTCTCGCTGCACCTGGACAACCGGCGGTGCGAGGCGGTGATCGACGCGCCGAGCATCGGCGGGGTCGGCGCCGACCCCGACTGCGGGTTCCTGAAGTTCGCCACGGGCGACCTCGTGAGCCTCGACTTCCATGCCCTGCAGCCGCACACCGACTTCGGCGCCCCGCCGACCGATCGGGCCACGTTCCATTACTGGATCCGGCGCGGCGCCAATGTGATCCAGAACATCGCCGACGAGGTCGCGGCGCCGGCGGCCGGGGCCTGGACCGGCGACGACCACGGCAACTTCCACGCCGCCTTCGCCCCCGGCGACCTGCTCGGCCCCTGCAAGCAGGCCGCGTTCGCGGAGATCCTGCGGGTGTACGCCAAGGCCACCAACGGGTGGCGGCGCCTCGACGAGTACGACGCCGGCACGGAGTGGGCGTTCGCGCTGACGCCGAGCGGGCCGGGGATCGGCTCGGGAGGCAGCTGACCGGCAACGGCGAGCGGCCCGGCTTGCACGATGGAGCCGGGCCGCCGTCGTCGCCGCGTCCACCGGGGCTAGCCGTCGCTCGGGTCCCCCATCACCTCGCGCACCACGTCCGGCAGGTCGACCGGTGGCATCTCTCCGCCCGGTCCCGTCACGTAGTGCTCCATCCAGCGCAGCAGCCGCATGGCGTAGTCCAGGCGCGCGGCGGCCTTGACGTTGCCGTGGCCCTCGCCCGGATACCACACCAGCCGCACGGGCGCCTGGTCGAGCGTCTTGAGGTAGCGGTACATGATGAGCGACTGGCTCGGATGCACCCGCGGGTCCTCCTTGCCGTGGAGGATCAACAGCGGCGTGCGGTGATTCTGAGCGTGGTAGATGGGGCTGCGCTCGCGGTAGAAGTCCCACCTCTCCCAGGGCCAGCTGCGGGCATGCACCAGGTGCATCTCGTTGGGGATGTCGGTGGTGCCGAACTTGGAGACGTTGTCGCTCACACCCACGAACATGACGCTGGCCTTGAAGTGCTCGCTCAGCGCCGTGGCCGCCCAGGCCGAGGCGAAGCCGCCGTAGCTGCCGCCGGTGATGCCGACGCGGCCGCGGTCCACGAGGCCCTGCGCGGCGAGGTACTCGACCGCGTCGACCAGATCGTTGAACTCGCCGCCGGCGTAGTCTCCCTGGCCGGCCATGGCGAACGCCACGCCCCGACCGGTGCTGCCGCGGTAGTTGGGGTAGACGACGGCGAAGCCGCGGGCCGCCAGCGCCTGGCCGGGCGAGACGTAGCGCGTGAGCCAGCCGTCGGAGAAGTGCGCCTCGGGACCGCCGTGGGCGATGACGATCAAGGGCGCGCCACCCTCGGGCACGCCGTCGAGGGGATGGATGAGCAGCGCGTCGATCTCCACCCCGTCGCGGGCGGTGTACCGCACGGCCTCCTGCTTCGCCAGCCGGCGGTCGGCCAGCCAGGGGTTGCTGTCGGTGAGCCGCTCGACGCGGTCCTGGCCACGGCGCCAGACGTAGGCCTCGCGCGGGTTGGTCGCCGAGTCGCCGGTGAGGACGGCGCGCTCGCCGTCGGCCGCGAGGTCGAGCGAGCGCAGGGCCGGGCCGCCGGGACCCACGACGGTGCTCGGCTGGCCGCCGAGGTCCTGGCGCACGCGCAGGGTCTGCAGACCCTCGTGGGCGACGTAGAGCAGCGTGTCGTCATCCTGCCAGGCGACGGCCTCGGCGTCGCCCTCCCAGCCGGGCCGCAGATCGCGGGGTTCGCCGCCGGCCGCCGGCGCCACCATGAGGCGGCTGTTGGCGGGGTCGTGCTGGTCGGCGCCCGCCAGCAGCGCCAGGCGCCGGCCGTCGGGCGACCAGACGACGCCGCCAAGCTTCCCCTTCGTCTCGATGCGGCCGATCACGGCGCCGTCGTCGGGGCGCACGGTGTGCAGGACGCGCTGCATGAGGCCGTCGTCGACACTGGGCGTGGGCGCCAGGGCCACCACCAGGTGGGCGCCGTCGGGGCTCCATCGCAGCAGGGAGGCCGAGCCGTCGAGGTCGAGCCGGCGCGGGTCCTCGGCCATGCCGTCGTCGCCCAGCCGCGCCACGAAGACCCGCGTGAAGCGAGGCTGCTCCTCGTAGGCCTCGGCCTTGAAGCCCTTCTTCGCGAGCTTCTCGCGGGTCTCGTCCGCGGGTTCCTTGGCCAGGAAGGCCACCTGCGCGCCGTCGGGCGCGAAGCTGTATTCGCTCACGCCGGAGGGATGGCTCAGCACCCGCCGGGCCTCGCCCCCATCGAGGGGGATGACGTAGAGCGCCTTCTGCTCGTCGCCGGCGCGCTTGCTCAGGAAGGCGATGCCCCGGCCGTCGGGCGTGAAGGCCAGCGTGCCGACCGACACGTCGCCGGCCACGAAGGCGCGGTCGCGCCCCGGCTCGGGTCCCGCCACGTGCAGCTCGGCCCAGGCCGGGCCGTCGTCCTCGCTGAAGGGGTCGCGGGGCACGGACAGCACGTAGGCCACGGTGGCGCCGTCGGCGCTCACGCGGGCCTCGGTCACCAGGCGGGTGCGCAGGAGGTCGGGGGCGGTGAAGGGGGAGGTGGCGAGGGCCACGGGCGCGGCGGCCAGGGCCAGCAGGGTCGCCAGCGCGAGCATGGTCGTCGTGCGTTGGTTCACGGTGAGAACGCCTCCGGTTCGGGGTCAGCGGAAACTTCGATTCTGGTGGGTGGCGCCTTCCCAAGATAGGAACAGAACGCCCGGGTCACCGCCGGAACGGGTCGCGTCGGGTCCGTCCTGCCGGCGTTCGATCTCGCCGTCTGCGTCGTCGAGACCGCTCGGCTAGCCAGGGCCCTGGACCACCCTCGCCGAGGGTGAGGAGACGATCCGCAGGTTGCCGAAACGGCGATGTGACTTTCCTTGAACGACGAGCGTCGATTGCACACGACGCAGAGCGACACCGACCCCTGCCGACCCGACCAACCCAGGAGAGCCCCGACCATGAGGAACGTCATCGCCATCGTCCTGATCTTCACCTCTCGCCCTCGGCGCGATCGGCTGCGCAAGCATGAACAACCAGGAGAAGGCGCCATGGATCGGCGTGCGCCGGCGCCGGGGCGGCCGCCGGGGCGGCCATCGGAGGCGCCACCGGCTACCGCGATGGGCGCCATCCTGGGCGCCTTCGTGGCGGCGCGGCCGGCGTTCCATATCGGTCACTACATGGACAAGCAGGCGGCCGAGATGGAGCGAAGACCTCGAGGGCGCCACCGTCACCCGCGTGGGCGAAGGGATCAAGGTGACCTTCGACTCGGGCCTCCTGTTCGAGGTCGGCAGCGCGGGCGTGCAGGCGCCGGCCCGGGCCAACCTGGAGCACCTGGCCACCATCCTGCAGAAGTACCCCGATACCGACATCCTGATCGAGGGCCACACAGACGCCACCGGCAGCGAGGAGTTCAACCTCACCCTGTCCCAGCAGCGGGCCCAGGCCGTGGCCAACCAGCTCGCCGCGCTCCAGGTGAGCACCACGCGCTTCACCATCATGGGCTATGGCGAGTCGCAGCCCATCGCCGACAACGCGACCGCCGAGGGCCGCGCGCAGAACCGGCGCGTGGAGCTGGCGATCATGGCCAACGACAAGCTCAAGGACGTGGCCGCGAAGCAGGCGGGATAGCGACCGGCTCAGTCGCCCCACCGCGCGCGTCGCCCGCGCACGTCGACGTGCACGAACGGACCGTGGCTGGCGGTCCGCCGGTACTGCCCCAGACCGCCGATGAGGGAGGCGTACCCGGGTTTGCCGTACTCGCCGTCCACCAGCGCGTAGAGGACGGCGGCGTCGCGGACGTCGACCTTGCCGTCCCCGTCGAGGTCGTCCATCTCGCCGTCGCGGGGATCCTGATCGATGTAGATGTCGGCCGCGCCGCCATAGATGTGGCGGCTGTACTTCACGTTGCCGATGGCGTGGTTGTACCAGGGCGTGCGGTAGCCGCTCATGATCTCGAACGTCTCGCACGGGTGGCCGGCGGCGTTGACGCGCCTGAGCAGGTACTCGAGCTTGATCACCAGGCGCGGGCGCAGGACCACGAAGCGCGGCCAGTCGGCGTCCTGCTTGCAGAGGAACTGGCGCAGCGTGAAGTGCGGGCCGACCCGCGTGTCGGCGTTCTCCGGCGTCACCTCGATGAAGCCTCGCGGCGGCTCGTAGATGGCGAGGCCGCGCAGGGCCTCCTGCGGGTAGTGGCCGATGCGGTAGCCGTCGAGGTCGCCGTCCGCCTGCACCCGGTGCCGCGGCACGAGCACGAAGGCGTTGACGGTGATCGTCTCTTCGGCGCCGTCGCGGACGATCCGCAGCGGCACCAGGCCATGATCCGGCGCGGTCCAGACCCAGCGCCGCGCCGCCTGCTCGACCACGTGACCGCGCGGCGCGATGAGCCGGAAGGTGTCCGCCGGCCCGGCGTCGACGACCTCCAGTTCGAGCGACTCGCCGGGCATGACCACCGCCATGGTGACCGACAGCCGGTTCGACTCGTCCTGGCAGCGCACGCGGAAGCTGGCCCGGCCATCCTCGAAGGCCGCGGCCGGCCAGGCCGCCGGCAGGACCAGGGCGATCAGGCCGACGAACCCGAAAAACGGCGCGTGCGTCCGGCAGCTCATGGCTCCTCCGGTGCGGCGCTCGCCAGGGCGGCCTGCAGCGGCGCGTCGCGATGGTAGACGTCGTCACGGAAGCACACCTGGCCGTCGTCGGCCACCCAGGCCGTCCAGTAGAGCAGGTGCACGGACACGGGTTGCTTCAGGGCGACGGTGCGCTCGACGCCCGCCTGCATGGCCTCGCGGATCGCCTCCGGGGTCCACGCAGGCTGGTCGGCGAGCAGCTTCACCGCCAGGGCCTCGGGATCCTCGATCCGGATGCAGCCCGAGCTGAACGCCCGGCTGGCGCGACGGAACAGCTCCCGCGACGGGGTATCGTGCAGGTACACGCTGTAGCGGTTGGGGAACATGAACTTGACCCGGCCGAGCGCGTTCTGCGGGCCCGGCTTCTGGCGCAACCGGTAGCCGAAGGTCTCGGGTGTGACCCTGGTCCAGTCGACGGACCGCAGGTCGATCTCCGGAGCGTCGGCCTCCCAGCCCGCGAAGGCCTGGAAGCCGAGGTCGGCCAGGCGTCCGGGATCGGCTTGCAGCTCGGGCAGCTTGTCCTGCACGGCCAGGCTCGGCGGCACCTCCCAGGCGGGGCTGAGCACGAGGTAGGTCATCCGTCCGGAGAAGACCGGAGTCCGGCGGAACGAGCGCCCCACGATGACCGCCATCTCCAGCTCCTGCCGCCCACTGTGCCAGACGCTCAGCTGCTGGGCGGCGATGTTCACGAGCACGTAGGTGGTTCCCAGGTCCTGGGGCAGCCAGCGCCAGCGCTCGAGGTTGGCCTTCAGCTGCTCGATGCGCTCGCTCACCGGGACGGCGAGCGCCGCCAGGGTGGCCGGCCCCACCGTGCCGTCGACCTCGAGGCCGTGGCGCGCCTGGAAGTGCTTCACCGCGGCCTCGAGCCCGGCGTCGAGGATCGCGGTCGCCGGCCCCTGATCGTCGCCGGTCACGGCCAGCCGTGCCTGCAGCGCGGCCACCCGGGGACCCTGGTCGCCGGGATGCAGGGTGGGGCCCGGCGGCACGGGTGACCAGCCGCCGATACGCCGCAGCTCCCGGTAGTCGGCGAGGGCGGCGCGCAGGCGCGCGTAACCCGGCTGCGGCGGGCGGAAGGCCCGCAGCGCCGCCGCCGGCCGCCCCTCCGCGAGCGCACGCTCCAGCGCGGCCGCGAGGTCGCCGTCGCGACGACGGACGAACCACTCGGGATCGATCGTCTCGGGGTTGATCCGGCCGGACAGCAGGTGCGATCCCGCGAGCAGCCAGGCGTCGGTCAGCAGCAGATCGAGATCCAGCAGGCAGGCCAGACGCGGCCGTCCCGCCGGGCCGTCGGCGAGGTCGGCCCGCAGCCGCCGCAGATGCGCCAGGCCGTAGTCCTCCGGGCGCAGGCCGTCGGTCTGGAGCTCGGCGACGACCGCGAGCACCGAGTCGGCCGCCGCCGCGAGATCGTGGCCGTCGGACCAGGCCGGCGCGAATCCCCGCCGCTCGTAGAACCCCGGCAACGCCTCGGCGCTGAGCAGGCGGTCGCCGTCGACCAGCAGGCGCGCCGGATCCTGCCCCTCGAGGTGGCGCCGGATGTGCTCGGTGAGCCGGGACAGATCGTCACGCGCGCGCGCCGGGGAGACCGGCACGAGCACCGCGAACAACAGGACCGCGACCATGCCCAGGCCCCGACGCATGCGGATGGTACTCCTGGTTGCTTGTTGATTCGGCTCCGGGACGGTAGCATCGGGACGAGCGGCAGGTCAAATCCGCGCTCCGCCGGAAGGCCGGCCGCGCCCGCCGCCACCACATCCGGTGGCACAACCACGGAGTCGGCCACGATGCTCCTCCTGCTCCAGCTCCTGGCCTCCCTCGCCCTGCTCTTCGGCGGCGGCGAGCTCCTGCTGCGGGGCGCCATCGCCCTGGCGTCGCGGCTGGGCGTCTCGCCCCTGGCGATCGGCCTGACGGTCGTCGCCTTCGGCACCAGCGCGCCCGAGCTGGTGGTCTCGTTGAACGCGGCGCTGGCCGGCGCCGCGGACATCAGCGTGGGCAACGTCGTGGGCTCGAACATCGCCAACATCGCCCTCATCCTCGGCCTGGCGGCCCTCGCGCGGCCGCTCGCGGTGCAGGCCAAGCTCGTGCGGCTCGACGCCCCGCTGATGGTGGGCGCCTCGGTGCTGGCGTTGCTCGTGCTCGGCAACGGCCGGGCCGGCCGGCTGGAGGGCGGACTGCTGCTGGCCGGCCTCTTCCTCTACGTCGTGTCCACGTTCCACCTCGCGAGGCGGGAGGCCCGTCCGGTGCGCGACGAGCTCGCGGCCGCGGCCCCGACCCGCCTGCCCGGCCTGGCGCTGGGCCTGACGTTCACCGTGGCCGGCCTCGGGCTCCTGATCGGCGGCGGCCAGCTCCTCGTGCGCGTGGCCGTGGACCTGGCCACCGCCCTGGGCGTCAGCCAGGCGGCCATCGGCCTGACGATCGTGGCCGTGGGCACCAGCCTGCCCGAGCTGGTCACCTCGCTGCTGGCGTCGTTGCGCGGGCAGGGCGACATCGCCGTCGGCAACATCGTGGGCAGCAACCTGTTCAACATCCTGGGCATCCTCGGCGGCACCGCGCTCGTCCGGCCGCTGGCCCTCGGCGGCGTCGGCCGGTTCGACCTGGCGGCGATGCTCGCCCTGGCGGTGCTCCTGGCCGGCCTGCTACGCTGGCGGGGCGGCCTGGGCCGCGCGGCGGGGGCCGGCCTGCTCGCCTGCTACGTCGCCTACACCGGGGTCCTGCTGGCGCGCTAGGTGCGGCCGCGGCCGCGCGATTCCGGTTGCGCGCGGGGTCGATTCCCCTAATCATTCGGCCGCCGCGGCCCGGATGATCGGCGGGAGCCTCGAAAGGAGCGGTGCATGAACGACGACCAGAAACCGCCGGCCGGCCCCGGGTTCTCCCTGCTCGACGGCGTCTCCTCCGAAGGGCACGACCTCTCCGCCAGCTACGGCAGCCAGCACAAGGTGGCCAGCGATCCGCTCTGCGACCTGGACGCGCGCCTCGCCGCGTTCGAGGACGTCTTCGAGAGCGAGGTGGGCGACACCACCATCGCCCGCGCGCGCAACATCGAGCGCTCGCATGGCATGCGGCAGATCTTCCTGAAGTTCGAGGGCAGCAACCCCAGCGGCACCCAGAAGGACCGCATCGCCTTCGCCCAGGCCCTGGACGCCATGCGTCGCGGCTTCGACGCCGTGACGGTGGCCACCTGCGGCAACTACGGCGTGGCCACGGCGATGGCCGCGCGCATGTCGGGCCTCGGCTGCATCGTCTACATCCCGACCGGCTACCACACCAACCGCGAGAAGGAGATGGTGGAGCTGGGCGCGGAGATCGTGCGCGTGCCCGGCGACTACGAGCGCGCGGTGCTGGTGTCCCAGGAGCGGGCCGCGCGCGACGACATCTACGACGCCAACCCCGGCGGCGCCAACACCCTGCTGCAGCTGCGCGCCTACGGCGAGATCGCCTACGAGATCTACGACGAGCTGCGCGACGCGCCCGCCGCCGTGGCCGTGCCGGTCTCCAACGGCACCACGCTCGCGGGCATCCATCACGGGTTCGTCAGCCTCTACCGGCGCGGCAAGACGTCGCGCATCCCGCGCATGGTGTGCGGGTCGTCGCACGGCAAGAACCCGATCGTGATCGCCTGGCGCAAGAACCTGCCCCGGTGCGCCGACCTGCCGCCCGAGCGGATCAAGGAGACCGTGGTCAACGAGCCGCTCATCAACTGGCATTCCATCGACGGCGACCAGGCCCTGCACGCCGTGCGGCTGACGGACGGCTGGGCGGCCGACGCCACCGACAAGGCCATGCTCGACGGCGCGCGCATGCTCCGCGAGCAGGAGGGTCTCAACGTGCTGCCGGCGAGCACGGCCGGCCTCCTCGTGCTGCTGGCCCGGCACCAGCAGGAGCCCCTGCCCGGCGACCGCTACGTCGCCATCCTCACGGGAAGGAAGTGACATGAGCCAGTGGCCCGAGGGGCGCGCCGTGGTCTACTGCCAGGGCGCCTTCAACACCACCAACGGCAAGACGGCGCACGGGCTGGTGCGGCGCAGCGAGCGCTATGTCGTCGCCGCCGTCGTCGACGCCACCTGGGCCGGCCGCGACGCCGGCGAGGTGCTCGACGGCCGTGCCTGCGGCATCCCCATGGTGGCCGACCTCGCGACGGCCCTCGCCGTGGCGACCGCCCACGGCGGCCCCGCCACCCACTTCGTCGTGGGCCTCGCGCCGGACGGCGGACGGCTGCCGGCGGCGGCCCGCGGCGCGGTCATGGACGCGCTCCGCGCCGGCCTGCACGTGGTCAGCGGCCTGCACGATTTCCTGGGCGACGACCCCGAGCTGGCCGCCCTGGCCCGCGACCACGGCGTCCGCATCCACGACGTGCGCCGCACGCCGGATCGCGACCGGCTGCACTTCTTCGATGGGCGCATCGAGCAGGTGCCGTCGTTCCGCGTGGCCGTCCTGGGCACCGACTCGGCGGTGGGCAAGCGCACGACGGCCTGGCTGCTGGTGGACGCCTGGCGCAAGGCCGGCCGCCGCGCCGAACTGGTGGGCACGGGCCAGACCGCGTGGCTGCAGGGCGCGCGTGCGTCGATCATCCTCGACTCCCTCATCAACGACTTCGTGTCCGGCGAGATCGAGCACGCCGTCTGGCGATGCTGGCAGGACACGGACGCCGAGGTGCTGGTGCTCGAGGGCCAGGGCAGCCTCATGAACCCCGCCTACCCTGGCGGCTTCGAGCTGCTGGCCGCCGGCCGGCCCCATGCCGTGATCATGCAGCACGCGCCGGCGCGCGCGGAGTACGACGGCTTCCCGGGCTACGCCATGCACGACCTGCCGACGCAGATCAAGGCGGTCGAGCTGGTCTCCGGCCGGCCGGTGGTGGCCGTGACCCTCAACCACGAGAACCTGCCGCTGGCCGAGGTGCCCGGGGCGTGCCGCGCGATCACCGCCGCCACCGGCCTGCCCGCCTGCGACGTGCTGCTCGACGGCGCGGCCGCCCTGATCGAGGTGCTCGAGCCGCTGCGCCTGGCCGCGCGGGGAGGCCGGCCGTGACGCCACGCACCGCGCTCGCCCCGTTGCGCGTCTGGACCCGCCTGGTGGTGGGCCCGGCCACCGTCGAGAAGCGCCGCATCAGCGCGCCCTACACCGTGGAACGCGCCGAGGGTTCCGACTCCGTCACCCTGTCCTACAGCTGGGACGAGGACGTCTTCGACCCCGCCGATCCCCACGCCCGCAACCTGGCCGCGCTCATCCTCGCGCAGGTGGCCCTGAACTACGGCCTGTTCTGCGGCGAACTGGTGCTGCACGGACCGCTGGACGAGCGCGACCGCCGCTTCCTCGCCGACATGGCCGCCAACACGGCCCGCGAGATCTACGTCAACAAGTTCCTCAAACCCAACCCCTTCCTGGTCGGTCCCGCCGCCGAGCTGCCGGTGGTCAAGGGCGACGAGGTGCCGTGCGCGCCGCTGGTGTTTCCCGACGCCGTGACGGCGGACGCCCCGCAGCCGGCCTGGGGCCAGGGCCGCGGCGCCTGCGCCGTGCTCTCGAGCGGAGGCAAGGACAGCCTCCTGAGCTTCGGCCTGCTCGACGAGCTGGCCGTCGAGACCCACCCCGTCTTCGTCAACGAATCGGGCCGGCACTGGTTCACCGCCCTCAACGCCTACCGCCACTTCCAGCAGCACGTACCCCACACCGGCCGCGTGTGGACCGACTGCGACCGGGTCTTCAACTGGATGCTGCGCCAGCTGCCCTTCGTGCGCGCCGATTTCAACCGCGTACGGGCCGACATCTACCCGGTGCGCCTGTGGACCGTCGCGGTGTTCCTCTTCGGCGCGCTCCCCCTGCTGCGCAAGCGCGGCATCGACCGCCTGGTGATCGGCGACGAGTACGACACCAGTATCCGCGCCCGCCACAAGGGCCTCACCCACTACGACGGCCTCTACGACCAGAGCCGCTGGTTCGACGTGGCGCTCAGCCGCTTCTTCCAGCGCAAGGGCTGGCGGGTGCACCAGTTCTCGCTGCTGCGCCATCTCTCCGAGCTGCTCATCGAGCAGATCCTGGTCGAGCGCTATCCCGACCTGCAGGAGCACCAGGTGTCCTGCCACGCCGCGCACAAGGACGAGGCGTCCGAGCGCATCCTGCCCTGCGGCAAGTGCGAGAAGTGCCGCCGCATCGTGGGCATGCTCTCGGCCCTGGGCGCCGACCCCCGCCGCTGCGGCTACACCGCCGCGCAGATCGACGCCGGCCTGACGGCCCTGCAAACCCAGAGCGTCAAGCAGGAGGCGGCGTGCACCGAGCAGATGATCCTGCTGCTGCAGGAGCGCGGCCTCTGGCGCGGCGACGAGCCGCCGGCGCCGGCCCATCCCGAGGTGCTCCAGGTGCGCCTGGACAAGGACCACGCGCCGCTGAACACCATGCCCAGCGACCTGCGCGGACCCGTGCTGCGCCTGTACCTCGAGCACGCCCGCGGCGCCGTCAAGCGCAACGGCCGCGTGTGGCTGGCGTGCGACCCGTTCGCCGAACCCGAGTTCCCGATGCCCTCGCCGTTCGAGACCCGCGGCCGCGGCGCCGCGCCGCTCGAGGGCAAGCAGCCCTGGCTCCTGGCCGAGCTCACCTGGCCGGAGGCCGAGCAACGGTTCCGCGAGACCGACGTCGTGCTGCTGCCCGTGGGCGCCATCGAGCAGCACGGCCCGCACCTGCCGCTGGACGTCGACGCCTTCGACGCCGACTGGCTCGCGCGCCAGGTGGCCGCCGCCTGCAGCGACCCCAAGCCGCTCGTGCTGCCGCTCATCCCCTACGGAGTGTCCTACCACCACGAGGACTTCGCCGGCACCCTCTCGGTGCGCAACGAGACGATGGCCCAGCTCATCTACGACGTGGGCATGGGCGCCGCGCGCTGCGGCGCCACCAAGCTGGTGATCATCAACGGGCACGGCGGCAACGGCCCGGCCCTCGCCTTCGCCGCCCAGATGATCAACCGCGACGCCCGCATCTTCACCTGCGTGGAGTCGGGCGAGACCAGCGACGTGGACGTCAGCGCCCTGGCGAGCACCGACAACGACGTCCACGCCGGCGAGATCGAGACCAGCACGACCCTCGCCCTGCGCCCCGATCTCGTGCACCTCGAGCGCGCCCGGCCCTCGGTGCCGCGGTTCTCCAGCCGCTTCCTCGACTTCACCAACCAGCGCGCCGTCGGCTGGAACGCCTACACCATGCGCATCTCCCCCACCGGGGTGATGGGCGACCCCACGGTGGCGAACGCCGACAAGGGCCGCCGCATGTGGGAGGTCATGGTCCGCAACCTCGTGGAGTTCGTGGAGGACCTCAAGGGCCTCTCCCTCGACGAGATCCATCAACGGCGGTACTGAGATGAAGATCACCGCGGTCGAGGCCTGGCGCGTGGACATGCCGCTGGCCGAGCCCTACACCATCGCGTACGAGACGGTCACCCGGGCGTCCAACATCCTGCTGCGCCTGGACACCGGCCGATACGTCGGCTGGGGCTGCGCCGCGCCGGACGAGCCGGTGACCGGCGAGACCCCCGAGGCCACCCTGGACATCCTGCAGGGCGAGGTGGCCGACCTCCTGGCTGGCCAGGACCCGCTGCGGCCCGCCGTCCTGCTCGACAAGCTGGGCGCCCGGCTCGCCAGCCGGCCGTCGGCCCTCGCGGCGGTCGACATGGCCCTCTGGGACCTCGTCGGCCAGACCGCCGGCCTGCCCCTGTGGCGCCTGTTCGGCGGCTACCGCACCCGCATCCGCACGAGCGTGACCCTGGGCATCATGCCGCTCGACGAGTCGGTGGCCCGCGCCCGCCACTACCTCGACCAGGGCTTCCGCTGCCTGAAGATCAAGGGCGGCGTCGACCCCGACGCCGACGCCGAGCGGGTGCTCAAGCTGCGCGAGGTGGTGGGCACGGGGGTCGAGCTGCGCTTCGACGCCAACCAGGGCTTCACCGTGGAGCAGACGCTGCGCTTCGTGGAAGCGGTGCGCGCGGCCCGCCTGGAGCTGATCGAGCAGCCGACCCCCCGCGAGGAGCTCGAGCAACTGGGCAGCGTGACGGCCGCCGCCCACCTGCCCATCATGGCCGATGAGAGCCTGATGTCCCTGCGCGACGCGTTCAAGCTCGCGCGCCGCGACCTGGCCGACATGGTGAACGTGAAGCTGATGAAGGTGGGCGGCCTCAGCCAGGCCCTGAAGATCGACGCGGTCGCGCTGTCCGCCGGCCTGGAGGTGATGGTCGGCTGCATGGACGAGGCCGCCCTCGGCATCGCCGCCGGCCTGCAGTACGCGCTCGCCCGCCGCAACGTCCACTACGCCGACCTCGACGGCCACCTCGACCTGCGCGACGACCCCACGGCCGGCACCGTCACCCTGCGCGACGGCTGGCTGCTGGCGTCCGAGCGGCCGGGCCTCGGCCTGGGGCACGGGTTCCGCTGCTGAGCGTCGATCAGGCCGGCCCCGACTCCGCGTCGCCGCCCGACGCGGATGGCGCCGGCTCCGTCGCGACGACCGCCGCCTGTTCCGTCGCGCCCACCATCCGCACCGGCAACGGCTCGCACTGGCTGCCGGTGTAGAAGGTGCGGTGGGGGAAGGGGATCTCGACCCCTGCGGCGTCGAACGCGGCCTTGACCTGCAGGTGCATCTGGTTGCGCATCTCGAGCCAGGTCTCGCGCTTCGCCCAGACCGAGAACTGCATGTCCAGCGAGCTCTCGCCGAACCCCTGGAAGATGAACAGCGGCGCCGGCTCGGTGAGCACCAGCGGGTTGCGGTCGGCCACGTCCTCGAGGATGGCGCGCACCTTCGCGAGGTCCTCCTTGTAGGCCACGCCCACCTGCATGTCGAAGCGGCGGATCGGGAAGTGCGTGGTGTTGGTCACCCGCGTCTTGATGATGGTCTCGTTGGGCACGCGCACGTAGAGGTTGTCGAAGGTGCGCAGCTTCACCGACAGCAGATCGATGCTCAGCACCTCGCCCGTCACGTCCTCGACCTGGACGACGTCACCGACGACGAACGGCCGCTCGGCGATGAGGAACAGCCCGCTGATCAGGTTGCTGGCCGACGTCTGCGACGCGAAGCCGATCGCGACGGTGAGCACCCCCGCCGCGCCGAGCAGCACCCCGAGGTGGAAGCCCAGCTCGTTGAGCGCGCCCATCAGTGCGAGCACGAGGATCGGGTAGTACACCATCCGCCGGATGAGCATGACCGACTGCGGCGTGGTGCGGCTGCGCATGACCCGCGCCACGGCCGCCGACAGCGAGCGGGCCAACAGCCAGCCCAGGAAGAGGACGACCGCCGCGTGCGCGAGCATCACCAGGCGCTCGGTGGTCACCAGGCCGCCCAGTCCGAGATTCAGCCAGCGGGGCATGTCAGCGACCTCCGATCAGGCTGCCGAAGGTCCGGAAGAGCCCCCCGCGCGGCGGTTCCAGGCGCGGGCCAGACACCAGTGCTTCGGCCGAGGCATGGACGGGCGGCCCGGCGCCCAGGGTCAGCTCGGCGTGCGCCTCGTCGTCGTGGCGCTCGAAGGTGATCACCTGGGTCCAGAGCTGACCCGAGGCGCCGGCGAACAGCGACATCGTCGGCAGGGGCACCCGGATCCGATCGATGGGCAGCAAGGTGTCGGCGTGGTTGACGACGTGGACCTCGGTGACCGCGCGGTGCGGCCGCGCCGGCACATCGGCGATCTGCGAGCGGGCGCTCGTGCGCAGGGAGTAGCAGAGCTCCCCTTCACGGGTGTTGGCGCCGAACCAGGTATCGGACGGTCGCTGGAGCGACGTCTGCAGGAATTCCACCAGCGGGTCGCCCACCTCCACCTGCAGCCACAGGGGGCTGCTGAAGTAGAGCACCAGCTCCTGCTGGGGCGGCAGGGCGATCGGCTGCGCCGGCCGCACCACCACCGGCCGGTCGGCCAGCAGCGGCGTCAGGCGCAGGTTGCCGCTGGTCTTGCGGAAGCCCAGGCGCAGGGTGGGCGTGTCGTCGTCCACGAGGTGGCCCAGGTCGGCCTCGGCGTAGTCGACGTCGCTCTCGTGGGCGTCGTCGCCCGGCTTGATGCCGAAGCGCCACTCATGGTCGCCGCGCGCGAGCCAGAACTCGGCGGGGCCGATCTGCCAGCGTCCGCAGCGGCCCGCGTCGAGGTCGCGGTCGCCCCACCATCTCTGCAGGTTGATGGTCGACGTCATGGGCTCCGGTCCGGTGCGGGTTGTCGAGCGATGCGGCGCAGGTTAGCATCGCGGCTCCGGGTGCGTCAATGGAGCCCGGAGGCAAGGAGGGGAATTTGAAGCATCGTGGATTCATCTGGCCCATCGCCGCGATCTCCGTGGTCGTGATGCTCATGATGCTGTCCGTCCCGCGGTGCGGCGACAAGCAGGCCGCCCTCGGCCACCTCGGCGGCCAGTTGCTCCACACCGACCACCATCAGGTGCCGCTGGTCGAGTGCGGCGGCCACCTCCTGCGCGCCGAGCACAACCTCGAGGTGATCGAGCGCTGCGCCGACCTCGCCATCAACCACAGCTCCGGGACCTCGGTCTACGTCGGCCTGGCCCGGATCGCCGCCGACGCCGATCACGAGTGCCCGCTGCTGGTCGAGGTGGTGGATCTAGCGTCCCGGCTCGAGTCCGACTCCGGCCGGCTGCTGGCCGTGGCGGAGGCCGCCTGCCGGGTGACGACGCCCGAGCAGGAGCGGGGGTGGCGGGCGTACTACGACGCGCTGGCCGCGCTTGCGCCGGCGCGAGAGCCGATCCAATGACATGACGACGGGTGAGAATCGCCAGGCTGGGACCCAGGCGTCGTCAGCCCTTGCGCATGGCCAGCACGGCCGCGATGTCCGCCGTGGTCTGGAACCGCCGGAACTCCGTCTCCCTGGTGTCGATCCCATGGATCGACATGCGGTCGGCCAGCTCGTTGCCCTCGACGCCCACGTGGCCGTTGACGTGCAGCACCTCGACCGACCCCTTGAGCCGCTTGTAGAGCGCGAACACCGCCTGGATCAGCTCGAGGTTCTTGATCTCGCCATCCGGCTTCTTCCAGCCCCGCTTCTCCCAGTTGAACGCCCAACGGGTGATGCACTGGATCGAGTAGGTGGAGTCGCAGAAGATGGCGACCGAGCTCTTCTGCGCGACGTCCTTCTCGGCGATCAGCAGCGCCTGGTGGAGGGCGTGGAGCTCGGCCGAGTTGTTGGTTCCCCTGGGCTGATACAGGCCGTACCACAGCTCGTCGACCATGCCGTCGCGGTACACGGCCACGCCGGAGGCCGCCTCGCCCGGATTGGGCTCGCAGCCGCCGTCGGTGAAGATCTTGGTGCGCGCGTCGAGGCCGTCGACCTCCGCGGCCGACCAGGTGCGCGGCCCCTTGCCCGCCGGCCTGCCCGGCGTCCGTCCGGGCTTGGCGGGCGCCGCGTCGCGGCCGCGCCGGAACGCCGCCTCGGCCTCCGACCGCGTCTTGAAGGACCGGTACTTCGCGCCCGCGAACTGGTCGACCTGCCGCTTGCAGGCGTCCCAGTCGTCGAAGATGCCCGGCTGCCGGCCCTGCCACACGACGTAGTACTTCTTCGGCACCGTCTCGCTCCAGCGTTGGCGGGGATCGCGTCCGCTCGGGACGCACGGTAGCGTCAACGGCCCGGTCTGCCAACCGCCGATCTGGCCCCGGATCGGCAGGATCCCGCTACGCGTCGCACAGCGGCGGCGACGTCGTGTCCTCCCGCAGCAGCTCGGCGAGCGTCGACCCGGCGAACGCCGTCTCCATGGCCGCGGCCGCGTCGTCGAGTCGCCGGTGCAACGGGCACAGCACGGTGCCGTGGCTCCGCAGACCGAGCGGGCAGGTGTGGATACGCTGGACGGGATCCACGGCGTTGACCACGTCGAGCACCGAGATCTCCGTGGCCGGGCGGGTGATCCGGAATCCGCCGCTCCGGCCGGGCGTCGAGGCGACCAGGCCGGCCCGGGCGAGCTTCTGCAGCACCTTCGACAGGTAGCCCGGCGGCACCTGCGACGCCCGGGCGATCTGCGGCGTGCCGTGAGCCTGTTCGGGACGGGACGCCAGCCAGACCATGGCCCGCAGGGCGTATTCGGCCGTCTGGGAGATCATCATCCGGAGTCCTTTCGGCGACGAGGTTGCGGGATCAAGATCGCCAAAAAGGACCTTGACGTCCAGGTTTATGTCGACGATTATTTAGATACCTGGACGTCCAGGTTTTCTGAAAGGCCACGATCTCGATCAGGAGGCATGCCATGGTCATCAACCTCGCCACCGGCGTCGGCGATCTGGCCGCAAGCCAGCCGGCGCTCATCCCGATCCTGGACTCGCTGGGCATCGACTTCTGCTGCGGCGGCCAGCGCTCGCTCGCCGACGCCGCCCGGGCCGCCGGCCAGGACCCCGACTCTGTCCTGCGGGCCCTCGCGGCGGGCCGGCCGGAAGGCGCGGACGAGCCCGCGGTCGACTGGCGGCAGGCCGACCTGAGCACGCTGGTCGACCACATCGTATCCCGTCACCACGACTACCTGCGGCAGGCCCTGCCCCGGATCTCGGACCTGATGATCACGGTCCTGCGCGCCCACGGCGAGAACCACCCCGAGCTCGCGGCGGTGTCGCGGCAGTTCCAGGCGCTGCGCAACGAGCTGTCGGACCACCTGCTGAAGGAGGAGCGGGTCCTCTTCCCGCTGATCCAGTCCATGGCCGCCACCCGCAGCCTCGATGGCAACCACTGCGGCTCGGTGACCAACCCGATCGGCGTCATGGAATTCGAGCACGACAACGCCGGCGAGGCCCTGCGCAACCTCCGCGTCTGGACCGGCGGCTACACGCCGCCGGCCGACGCCTGCCCCACCTACCGCGCGCTGCTGCGCGACCTGGCCGACCTCGAGCGCGACCTCCACGAACACATCCACAAGGAGAACAACATCCTGCACCCCCGCGCGGTGGCGCTGGAAGCGAGTCTCCTCAACGCGGCCGCCGGCCGCTGAAAGGCACGACCATGAATAACCGCAAGCTGTGGCTCACGTTCGCCGCGGTGGTGGTGATCTCGTTCTCGGTCCTGGGCTTCTTCGGCCGCGAGATCTACCGCCAGGCGCCGCCCGTGCCCGACCGCGTGGCGGACGCCACCGGCCTTGTGCTGTTCACCGGCCAGCAGATCCGCGACGGCCAGAACGTCTGGCAGTCCACCGGCGGCCAGGAACTGGGCTCGGTCTGGGGTCATGGCGCGTACGTGGCGCCCGACTGGTCGGCCGACTGGCTGCACCGCGAGGCCGAGCACCTGCGCGGCCAGTACGCAAGCCGCGAGTACCAGGCCGCGGCCGACGCCCTGCCCCGCGATCAGCTCGCCGGCATCGAGGCCCGGCTGCGCGCCGAGATGCGTACCAACACCTACGACCCGGCCACCGGCACGCTGACCCTGGGCGCCGACCGGGCCACCGCGGTGCGCACGGTGGCCCGCTACTACGAGCGCCTCTTCGGCGACGATCCCGAGTTCGCCCGGTTGCGCGAGGCCTACGCCATGCGCACCCCCACGGTCGACACGCCGGAGCGGCGCGCGGATCTGGCCGCGTTCTTCTTCTGGGCGGCCTGGTCGTGCGTGACCCAGCGCCCCGGCCAGGACATCACCTACAGCAACAACTGGCCCGCCGACGAGCTGGTGGGCAACCGTCCCACCGGCAGCCTCATCCTGTGGACCGGCTTCTCGGTGGTGCTGCTGCTGGCAGGCGTCGCCCTGCTCGGCTGGTACTACGCCACCAACCGCGACCACGAGCTGGACCCGGCCACGCTGCCCGGCAACGACCCGTTGACCGCGCTGAGGCCCACGCCGTCGATGCAGGCGACGCTGAAGTACTTCTGGATCGTCTGCGCCCTGTTCGTGGTGCAGGTGCTGGCGGGCGTGGTCACCGCCCACTACGGCGTCGAGGGCAACGGCTTCTACGGCCTCGACCTGGCCAGCGTCCTGCCCTACAGCATCTCCCGGACCTGGCACGTGCAGCTGGGCATCTTCTGGATCGCCACCTCGTGGCTGGCCACCGGCCTGTTCATCGGACCGGCCGTGTCCGGTCAGGAGCCCCGCTTCCAGCGCCTTGGCGTCAACGTGCTGTTCGGCGCCCTGATCGTGGTGGTCGGCGGCTCGCTCGCGGGCGAGTGGCTGGGCATCATGCAGAAGCTCGACCTGCTGCCCAACTTCTGGTTCGGCCACCAGGGCTACGAGTACGTCGACCTGGGCCGGCTCTGGCAGATCCTGCTGCTGGTGGGCCTGCTCCTGTGGCTCGTGCTCATGCTGCGCGCGCTCATGCCGGCGCTGCGCAAGAAGGACGAGAGCCGCTCGCTGCTCACCCTGCTGGTGATCTCCTGCGTGGCGATCGCCGGCTTCTACGGCGCCGGCCTGATGTGGGGCCGCCAGACCAACCTCGCGATGGCCGAGTACTGGCGCTGGTGGGTGGTGCACCTGTGGGTGGAGGGCTTCTTCGAGGTGTTCGCGACCGTGGTGATCGCCTTCCTGTTCGTGCGCCTGGGCCTGGTGCGCCTCAGGCTCGCCACGGCGGCCGCCCTCTTCTCCACCAACGTGTTCCTAGCCGGCGGCATCATCGGCACCTTCCATCACCTCTACTTCACGGGCACGCCTACGGCCATCCTGGCCCTCGGCGCGACGTTCTCGGCGCTCGAGGTGGTGCCCCTGGTGCTGCTGGGCTTCGAGGTCTACCACAACCTGCGCCTGAGCCGGGCCACGGCCTGGATCAAGGCCTACCGGTGGCCCATCTACTGCTTCGTCGCGGTCGCGTTCTGGAACCTGTTGGGCGCGGGCATCTTCGGCTTCCTCATCAATCCGCCCATCGCGCTCTACTACATGCAGGGCCTGAACACCACGCCCGTGCACGGCCACACCGCCCTGTTCGGCGTATACGGCATGCTGGGCATCGGCCTGATGCTGTTCGCGCTCAAGGGCCTGGCGGCGCGCCGCGTCTGGAAGGACGGCGTCATCGGATTCGCGTTCTGGTCGATCAACGTGGGGCTCTTGCTGATGGTCCTGATCAGCGTGCTGCCCGTGGGCCTGGCCCAGACGGTGGCCAGCGTGAACAAGGGCCTGTGGTACGCGCGCTCGGCGGAGTTCATGCAGCAGGACTACCTGCAGACGCTGCGGTGGCTGCGGGTGATCGGCGACACGATCTTCGCCGTCGGCACCGTCGCTCTGGGCTACTTCGTCGTGGGCCTGAAGACGGGGTGGTCGGTGAAGGCGGAGCACGACCTGCCGGAACGCGAGGCGAAGCCGGTGACGGCGTCCTGAGCCGGCCGCGTCGTTCGTGGGCCCGGCGCCGCCGCAGGGTGGCGTCGGGCTTTCTGCGTCCCGGCCGTTGAACACCTTCCCCGGTTCCGATAGTCTCTTTTCATATCATCCCCTGCTGCCTTCGGCCCCAGCGCAGAGGTCGTGCCATGCCCGCGTCCCCTCGCTCCTGGTCCGCGCTCCGGTTCGCCGTACCCCTCGCCGTGATCGTCGCCGCCTGTTCCTCGGATCCCTCGACGCCCACGTCCTGCGCTCGGAGTACGACGACAGCCGGGTCAGCACGTATCTGCAGGCCGAGCCCGGGGGCGCGGTGAGCCTCGAGGTGAAGTTCCACCTGAGCCCCGTCGACCATGTCGATCTGGCCGACCTCAACCTCGAGCTCTGCCGGTCGCTCTGGCGGACGGCCACCTCAGCGACACCGTCGACATCGAGGTGCAGGTGAGCGGCGACGGCCAGAGCGTCCTCGCGGTGGATTACACCTACGGCGAGCAGGATCACAACGACGACGGCGGGCCCGATGTGCCCGACACCTTCGAGGTGCATCGGATCGCCTTCGGCGGGGCCCTGCCCAACATCACGCCCTTCGCGTAAGACATGGGTTGTACCACCGAGATTGTTGACGGGTCCGGAGCTTGCCTCGTCGGCCCCCATGACCGCCTTCGCCCCGGACGACCGTCACTGGAGTCCACCGTACTGTCCCAATCCCGGTTGCCACTTCCACGGCGACGTAGACTCCGGCCCGCCCCCGGGCTGGCGCTACGTCCGCCACGGCTACCACCCCAACCGGGCCAAGAACACCCGTATCCGCCGGTACCGTTGCCGGCACTGCCGTGTCACCTTCAGTAGTCAGTCCTTCAGCCCCGACTACTGGCTCAAACGCCCCGACATCCTGCCCCAGCTGATGACCAAGGTCGTCGGCTGCATGGCCAACCGGCAGATCGCCCGGGACCTGCGGGTCTCCCCGCCCACCATCGACCGGCAGGTCGAACGCCTCGGCCGCCACTGCCTGCTGTTCCACCTGCAGGCTGTCCGCGACCTCGCGCCTCGCAAGGAGGTCGCCGTCGACGGCTTCGAATCCTTCGAGTTCAGCCAGTACCACCCGTTCCATCACCACCTGGCTGTCGACACCCAGACCAGCTTCTTCCTGTCGTTCACCGACAGCCCGTTGCGGCGCAAGGGCCGGATGACCGACCGTCAGCGCGGGCGTCGCGCGGAGCTCGAGGCGCGGTACGGCCGGCCCGACCCGCAGGCCGTGCGCAAGGACATGGCGGAGTTGCTGCGGATCGTCGCCGCCGACGCGCTCGAGATCATCGTCCGCAGCGACGACCACCGGGCTTATCCGTGGGCGATCCGCACGCTGGCCGGAGTGATCGTCGATCATCAGGTGACCAGCTCGCGGGAGCACCGGAACGTCCAGAATCCGCTCTGGGAGATCAACTATCTGGATCTGCTGATCCGACAGTGCAGCTCGAACCACAAGCGGGAGACGATCGCGGCGTCGAAGCGGCGTGCGGTGTCGGCGTACCGGCTGGCGATCTTCCTGGTGTGGCGGAACTACGTGAAGCTGCGTTGGGAGCGTCGTTGCCGGGCTACGGCGGCGATGCTGGTGGGGCTGTTCGGTCGGGCGCTGACGGTGGAGGAGATCCTGGTGCGGCGGCTGGTGCCGAGCCGGGTGGCGATCACGGGGCGTTGGCGGGAGTACTACTGGAAGGAGGTGACGACGCCGGCGCTGGGGCGTAATCGGCGGCATGAGTTGAAGTTGGCCGTGTAG